>NZ_FZOD01000180.1 GCF_900188345.1 Streptosporangium subroseum
TACAACGGTGAGAAGTCTGAGAAGGCTGAGACCGTCGCCACGTTCGAGGAGTACGACAAGCTGACGCAGAAGGGTTACGTCGGCAAGGTCGAGGACGTCAACGCTGCTGACGAGGTTGGTCCCTCCTACAAGGACGCGAAGCCGGTCGCGGTTGAGACCGACAAGTGGAAGTACGAAGCCGACAAGAGCACCAACGTCTACCGGGTCATCGGCGACGACGTCTACGGTAAGAAGGGTGGCCGTGACAACCACGGCCACGACAACGACCGTGGCTGGGGCAACAACAGCGACTGGAAGAAGCTCAGCCAGAACGAGTGGCCGGCCGTTGGCTCCAAGCTCGAGACCAAGACGATCTCGGTCACCAAGACCGAGTACGACGCCTACAAGGGTCTTGGCTACAAGGCGACCGATGGTAAGGGCAACTACACCATCACGTCTTACTTCACCCTGAAGTACACCAAGAACACCAAGTCGGTCAAGTACACGATCTTCCGCTACTTCATCAAGCCGACCACCGACGCCGGTCGTCTCGGCGACAACGTCGGCGGCCAGGGCTTCACCTGGAACCAGAAGGCCGGCCAGACGGTCTACACCTTCGGTTACCCGGCGTCGGCGCACCCCGACGGCAACAAGGCCTTCACCGGCGTTACGCCCAAGTGGTGCTACGGCAAGACCCTCGCCACCAAGTACGTCTCCGCGGCCGACAAGGTCGAAGAGCACGTCGGCCTGAAGTGCTCGATGACCTCCGGCGCCGATGGCGCCCCGTGGCTCGTCAAGTACAGCAGCGCCAAGCGTCTGGGCTACGTCAACGGTGTCACCAGCCTGTTCGGTGACACGGACAAGAACGGTCGCATCGACGTCAACACCTCGGCCTACTTCGATGGCGAGACCGCGGCTGTCTACAACAAGGCCGCCGCTGTCTGGTCCGGCTCGATCGTCACCAAGTAGTAGTAGCTACTCGACGATCACCTGAGCACGAGGGTCCAAACCTCACGCTCACCCCAGCATCATCCGAGGGCCCCGGCGCAAGCCGGGGCCCTCGGCCTTTTCACCGGCAAAGCTCCATCGCCGG
>NZ_FZOD01000179.1 GCF_900188345.1 Streptosporangium subroseum
GGATCCCCGGCGGAGGGAAGAGTGCCCGTGTTCACCGAGATCATGGCCTTTCACAGGGAAGCCACGATCACATCGTGAACACGGGCATTCGGCATACGCCCCCAAAAAAATCCGCGTCACCCGCCTTGGAGAACCCCCGTTCCCGCAACTCCCCTCGCTCCCTGAAGAAGCGGATTCTCCTTACCTCTATGGAGAAGGGCCCCGACCATCTCAAGGAGAAACCCGCAGCCCTTGACCCCGGACCGGGGAACGGTCCTCCGGTCGAGTGAGCCGGGAGAGTTCTCTCACCGCGAGAGCCCCGGGCCGAGGCAGAGACCTGCCCCGGCCGTTCCTCGCACCGCCGCTCTGCCCTGCTCCCGGTGCCGGCCGCGCCATCGATCCAGCGAAAACCATGAGGCTGGCGGATCCCGCCGCCACCCCCTCCCCTTCTTGTCTGCCATTCATCCATGAGCGCCTCCTCGCCATAAATTCTATGACAAATGCGACATTAAAAACATTTCACAACAAAAGACTTAATAAGACTCTAAGATTATCAATAGATAGATAAGAGGTCAGCAAAAGCCGTCAATGACTGTTTGTCGTACGACATGCGAGGAAACTATGACAACGAGGACGACCTATCAGCGGCTACCCAGTCATTTTCCGGAAGTTCCGGAAATATCTAAAACGGGGTAACTGATCCTTTCTAGGGGGAAATTCAATGCCCAACGTCAAAAGCGTCATGGCAGGACTCGCACTCAGCACGGCACTGGCCGGCGGAATCGTGAGCCTGACCGCGGCGACCACCACCGCCACCGCCGGTGCCACCACGGCCACCGCGGGCGCGAGCGTCATCAACTGCGGTGGAGGTGGAGGCTGGCGCCGTGGCTGTTGCTGCCACCGTCGCTGCTGCCACCACCACAGCTGCTTCCACCACCGCAACCACCGGTTCAAGCTCAACGCCAACCTCAACAACAACAACGTCAACGATGCAGAAGACGACGTCAACAACACCAACAACAACAACAACGTCTGAAAACGCTGATCAACTGCCGAATCACCACTAGCCTCCAGCCGGGGCGCGGCGCGTAGCCGAACCACGTAGGCCACCCGCGAAAACATCCGGGATTGCGCAA
>NZ_FZOD01000177.1 GCF_900188345.1 Streptosporangium subroseum
GCCAGCGGCCGATCCAGATGCGCCTCCACATGCAACGCCACCTGATCGAACGCATCCGCGAACACCGGGAACGTCTCATACAGACCCCGGCCCATCGCCACCCGCTGCGACCCCTGACCGGAGAACAAGAACGCCACCCGGCCGGCATTCGCGGTACCACGCAGCCCTGCAGTACCGGCGGCAACGCCACGCACACCCTCGACCAGGGTCTCCCGATCGCCCGCGAGCACAACGGCCCGGTGAGACAGCGCGGCACGCCGTACCGAAGCCGCACCCAACTCCGCCAGCGAAACAGCATCCACGCCAGGATGATCGAGCAGCCGCTCCGCCTGCGCCCGCAGCGCCGCCTCATCAGCCCCCGACAGCAGCACCGGCACCACCGGCAGGACCTCTACGACCTGGTCGGAAGGATCAACCGCCGGGGCCTCTTCAAGAATGACGTGCGCGTTCGTACCGCTGACACCAAAGGCGGACACACCCGCCCGACGCGGCCGCTCCCCGGCCGGCCACGGCTGCGCCTCCGTCAACAACGACACCGCACCGGAAGCCCAGTCCACATGCGGAGACAACCGCTCCGCATGCAAGGTGGCAGGCAGACTCCCATGCCGCATCGCCAGCACCATCTTCGCGATACCGGCAACACCGGCCGCGGCCTGGGTATGGCCGATATTCGACTTCACCGAGCCCAACCACAACGGCGTCTGCCGATCCTGACCATAGGTCGCCAGCAACGCCTGCGCCTCAATCGGATCACCCAACGTCGTACCGGTGCCATGCGCCTCCACCACGTCCACCTCGGACGAAGCCAGACCGGCATTGACCAGGGCCTGCCGAATCACCCGCTGTTGGGCCGGACCGTTCGGCGCGGTCAACCCGTTCGACGCACCGTCCTGATTCACCGCCGTACCCCGCACCACCGCGAGCACCGAACGCCCCGCCGCCCGCGCCGACGACAACCGCTCCACCACGAGTACGCCGACGCCTTCGGACCAGCCGGTGCCGTCCGCACCCTCCCCGAAGGACTTGCACCGGCCGTCAGGGGCAAGACCCCGCTGCCGGGAGAACTCCACAAACACATCCGCGGTCGGCATCACGGTCACACCGCCGACCAACGCCATCGAGCACTCACCCGACCGCAACGCTTGCGCGGCCAGATGCAACGCCACCAGCGACGACGAACACGCCGTGTCCACCGTCACCGCCGGACCCTC
>NZ_FZOD01000176.1 GCF_900188345.1 Streptosporangium subroseum
ATGGACCCAGCAGGGCCGCATCGACGGCGTCGACTGGCACCTGGAGGCCACCGGCCCGTCGCACGCGCCGGCCTTCACCGCGACCGCCACCGCCCGCCCAGCCGAGAGCAAGGGGCCGATCTCCGCACAAGGCAGCGGAGCAAGCAAGGCCGCGGCCCGGGCGGCGGCCGCCACCGCGCTACTGACCCAACTCGGCTCTCTCCTTGAACGGCCGAGGTGAAACAGCAGGCAAACCGTCATGTCAGATCTTCTGCGGACACCCGTGTACACCTGCGCGTCGGTCGGGGCGTCCGGCCGGGGGGATATACGGCGCCCGTGGCTTTACTTCGTAGATTTACTACTTCGAGGGAAGACCGACTGGCCGGACCCGACCTGTCGGGTCGGACCGGGGCACCATCGTCGCCGCCGGTGATCACGGCGTGAAGATTGTGGATAGTTAGGAAGAGGGAGTTAGGAAGAGGAAAGGGGAGCAGAGTTTTGGAGAGGAGAGGGGCAGAGAGAAGGAGGAATGAGGGGGCGAGCAGGTGCGAAGAAGGGGTGAAGAGGAGGGGAGAGCGGAGAGGGGAAGGATCATGAGGAGGTGGGCAGGAATGGCGCGGGGAAGATCACTAGGAGGGGTGGGAAGAGGCAGGATGATCTAGGTGGGGGAGCGCACACGCGGGCAAGATTGCGGGTTGTGGCGATCACTGCGGGCCTGCGGAAATGCGGCGAAAACGTCGGCGGCCGCGCGTACGGTGAAGATCTCCCCCTTGACGCACCGTTACGGAGTCGACGTGGTTACGCCACCGAACCGCTTCACGCACTCGGCTCCATCCGCGCTCGCCGGTGCGCTCGATGTCGCCGGCGCCTCCGCCCTGGCGCGCTATCGCGTCGAACTCGCCGCCGGGCGCCGTGCCCGGCTCACCTGGCGCGGCGGTCAAGGCGCTCGGCGCCGGCCTCGTGCTCGGGCTGCTGCTCTTGTGGTGGTTCGTCGCGGTGGCGGCTGCGGTCGTCGCCGCCCTGGTCGACCTAGCGCACTTCTACCAGCAGGGCCCGCCGGCCTCGTGGCGTAAAGGTGCGCGGGGGAACGCAAGCCTCCAGCCGCCCCAGGCCGAGTCCGGGCTGTCCACCGTACGACGCACGAGGTCGCCCCACCCGCGTACAAGCTTGCCGATGCGATCGGCTTGGAAGTACTGATCAAGAAGGTCTGAGGTCACGCGCATCTGGGTTGCCGGCTGAGCGGCATATTCGCGTGGGTTGTAGACCTGGAATATGAGGTATTCGG
>NZ_FZOD01000170.1 GCF_900188345.1 Streptosporangium subroseum
GGGACACCTTCCAGAACGTCTCCACCACCCTGACCGGCTCCGCCACAGGAAACCTCTTCCTCGTCTTCACCGGCGGCAGCGGCAACCTGTTCGACGTCGACACCTTCACCATCACCAAGTAACGCGACTCCCGGTGCGGCGGACCCCCGCCGCACCGGGCTTCACGGACGAAAGGACAGCCATGCGGAGCCTCATGCGAAGCGGGCTCACGGCCATGGGCGCGGCCACACTGGTCGCCGCGACCATGCTCGTCCCGACGGCCGCACACGCCGCCGACCCCGCTTACAAGGTGCTGGTCTTCTCCAAGACGGCCGGCTTCCGGCACGACGCGATCCCCACCGGCATTCAGACCATCCGGGATCTGGGCACGGCCAACAACTTCACCGTCACCGCCAGCGAGGACGCCGCGGTTTTCACCAAGGCCAACCTCGCGCAGTACAAGGCCGTGGTGTTCCTCAGCACCACCGGTGACGTGCTCAACGCCACCCAGCAGACCGCCTTCGAGAGCTACGTCAACGGCGGAGGCGGCTACTTCGGCATCCACGCCGCCGCCGACACCGAGTACGACTGGCCGTACTACGGCGGCCTCGTCGGCGCCTACTTCTCCTCCCACCCCGCCATCCAGCAGGTCACCGTACGGGTCGAGGACGCCGTACACCCCTCGACGGCCCACCTGCCCAGGGCCTGGGTACGCACCGACGAGCTGTACAACTACCGCACCAACCCGCGGAGCACCGCTCACGTGCTGCAGACCCTCGATGAGAGCACCTACAGCGGCGGTGACATGGGTGACCACCCCATCACCTGGTGCCACCCGCAGTCCTCCGGCCGGTCGTTCTACACCGGCCTCGGCCACACCATCTCCTCCTACGCCGAGCCGGCGTTCCGCACGTTGCTGCTCGGCGGCATCCGGTACGCGGCCGGGATGGCAAAGGCCGACTGCCGTCCGGAGACCGGATACACCTCGCTGTACAACGGCTCGACCACCGGATGGACGCAGACCGGTCCGGGCGGCTTCACCAACTCCGACGGCACCCTCTCCTCCACCGGCGGCCTGGGCGTGCTGTGGTACTCGGCGAAGAAGTTCGCCTCGTACTCGCTCAAGCTCGACTGGAAGGCCCTCGGCGACGACAACTCCGGCGTCCTCGTCGGACTCCCCGCCGCCGACCCCAACAACGGGAGCAAGGGCTACGAGGTCCAGATCGACGCCACCGACAGCGCGGATCGCACCACCGGATCCGTCTACGCGGTCAAGAGCGCCGATATCGCCGCCCGTGACGCGGCCCTGAACCCGCCGGGTGCGTGGAATACCTATGAGCTCCTCGTCCAGGGCGAGCGGCTCCAGGTCTTCCTCAACGGATCGAAGATCAACGATTTCACCAACACCAATACGGCGCGCAGCCTGCGCGAGGGGCACATCGGCATCCAGAACCACGGCACGGGTGACGACGTCGCGTTCCGCAACATCCGGATCAAGGAGCTCGGCGGCACCGGTCCCGTCACCCAGACCGTCGAGGGTGAGGCCTACACCTCCAACTCCGGCGTACAGCCCGCCGACCACGGACCCGCCAGCGGCGGCAAGACCGTCGGCTACA
>NZ_FZOD01000167.1 GCF_900188345.1 Streptosporangium subroseum
ACGAGCGCTTCGGCCGGAGGGTCCGAACACCGTACCCGAAAGACGGTCTGGTATCCGGCGATGATCAGGTTGATACTGACTCTGCCGCGCACGGCGGCGGCGGGGATGGGCGGACACGGAGGCAGGATGGCGACGACGCGCATCGAACCATCCCGGGCGGCGCGGCCGGAACGACGGCCGGAACTGGACGCGATTCGTACCCTGGTGGTAATCGGGCTGGTGTTCTTCCACTCGGCGCTGGTGTTCGACACGCGCGACGACTTCTACGTGAAGAACGCCCAGACCACCGACGTGACCACGATCTTCGCCGGTCTCTGCGTGGTGTGGGCGATGCCGATACTCTTCCTCATCGCCGGTCTCGGCTCGTGGCATTCGCTGCGCCGGCGTGAGCCCGCCGGGTTCGCCGTGGAGCGGCTGCTCCGGCTCGGCGTGCCGCTGGTCTTCGCGACGCTCACGATCATTCCGGTGCCGCAGTGGCTGCGGCTGCGGGCCGACCCCGCCTATCACGAGTCGTACCTGCACTTCCTGCCACGGTTCTTCGACGTGCACCTGGATCTGACCGAGTTTCCCTTTGTCATACGGGGCGAGTATTTCGAGAGCGGGCACCTGTGGTTCGTGCTGCTGCTGCTCACGTTCTCACTCCTGCTGGCGCCGCTGGTCCACTGGCTGTCCAACGACCACGGCCGCCGGCTCCGTGACCGGCTGGCCTCGGCGGTGCGGCGGCGCGGCGTCATCCTGCTGCCGGCCGTTCCGGTCGCGGTGATCAGCGCGCTGGCGGGTCTGGAGGAGGGGTTCGCCGCGTGGAGTCGCTGGGCGTACCTGCTGTTCTTCCTGTACGGGTTCATGCTCGCCGCCGACGATCGGTTCCGAGCGGCGATGCGCCGCGACGCGCTGCCGGCCGCCGTGCTCGGCCTGGTCCTGTTCCTGATCGCCATGCCGGGGTTGCTGGTCGCGGGCGACGCTCCCGGCGCCGACCCCTTCATGGACATGACCGCGCTCGCGATCGGCGCCCGCACGTTGTACGGCGCGACCGGGTGGTGCTGGCTGGTCGCGATCCTGGGACTTCTCGACCGCCACCGCCCCGCACCGTCCGGTGAACAAGTCTCGCCGGACGACCCCGCCGCCGGAAAGAACTCGCTGGACATCCCGGCCGCCGAACGGGACTCGTCGGACATCCCGGTTGCCGGACAGGTCTCCTCGGCCGGGCGGGGCAGGAGACTGTACGGCTATCTGGCCGTGGCCGCGTTGCCGCTGTACATCCTGCACCAGCCGATCGTCGTCGGGGTAGCGTACGGCGTCGTCGGCTGGAACGCGCCGATCGCGGTCAAGTACCTCGTGATCGTCACGGCCTCGCTCACCCTGACCGTGGCCGCGTACGACCTGCTGGTGCGGCGTACGCGGGTGACGCGATTCCTGTTCGGGATGCGTGGATAGGCAGGTGACCCGGCTCCTGCGGCCGCCGCGGTCATCGAACCTGTCGGCGCCTCGCAGATCCGGACGTCGAAGTCGTCGCTCGCGCGGAAGACGCCGAACCCCTTGATACGACCCGCGCCCGTAAACCGCCTGGTCTGCGGCCGGGCCTCATGTCAGCGCGTGAAAGTGGCGCGGTAGCGCAGGCCGGATCTCATGTCAGCGCG
>NZ_FZOD01000163.1 GCF_900188345.1 Streptosporangium subroseum
TTGGCGAGGGGTACCATCCGTTTTCCCAGGCCCTGTGATACATCTGGCGGTCGAGCCCGAGGCCGAAGATATCGAGGCGGCCAGGGCCCCACGAGATGACCGGGAACGGCTGACGCCGACCGCCATAGATGGCCGAGATGCCGGCGATGTCGTCAGGGGTGAGGTCCCGACGCATCCCGACGTAGGAGGCGAACATGACCGACGATGTATCGGAGGAGTGATTGAGCCCAAGGCCGTGACCGATTTCGTGGAGCGCCACTGTGGCTAGGTCGATGCCACGGGGTGGAGTGTCGACCGTCCAGGTCTCGGCCTCGTCGAAGTGAACGTCACCCGAGAAGGACCCGCCGCCGGGCGGCGGAGAGAAACAATGCGCGAGAACATTGCCGGATCCGTCGAAGGCATTCCCGTCCCCATGGTTCCCGGAATACCAGCCGATTTGGATGTCACTCGCGCCGACCACCTCGTTGAACCGCAGGGGCGAGACGGCGGACCAGCGATCGAACGCGCCTCTCACCGCTGCTCTTACCTCGGCGGCAGTCCGGTCGGCACCCGTGTTGACGAAGCTGTAGGTCAGGCTGAGGTTGTCCCAACTGTAGCCGGAAGCGACGAAGGGAAGCGGGCCTGCCGCGGCGTGCACCACATCAGGAACACCGCAACGAGGTGTAGCTATCAAGGCCAGCGTCTTCGGGCCAACGGCCCCATCGCGTTTCAGCCCGTTCTGCTCCTGGAATAGCCGGACAGCTGTTGCGAGATTTTCGTCGAAGTGCTCTGGGTCCTCGATATCATTATCTATCGCTGGTTGCCAGTTCCTGAAGTCCGAGAGAGCGTCGTTTGGGAAGTATCCAAAACGCTTCAGGTACTCGTAGAGTTTCCGCACTTCGAGACCCTTGTTGCCCAACTCTAGATTCTGGGTCGGCAGGCGATCAAAATCTGGCATTTCCCCCCCAAGTCATGATTTATCGGAGTTTGTAATCGTAGTGAATATATCGCCTGTGGGTAACTAGTCCGCTCTCTTTATTAAGTGTCCGATTTAGGCCACGTCCGAGGATGTTCGAGAAGGCAATTGCCTCAATATTCACTTCGGTATCGTTCGTCTCATTCCTTGGATCTGGTCTTCTCGATGAGCGTGCCAGGTCGCCGCCGAACAGCCCCGCGAGGACGCTCCCCTGACGTCGCCCATGGGCCGCGGACATGCCCGCCGACGAGTCTGGATTGCCGTGACTCCGGCGCGGTCGCCACGATGACCTTCGTGTCGCAGTAGAGGAAACGGTCAGCGCCAGCACGATGGCGGCGACTGCCGCGATGCTGGCAGTGCGGCGTGACAGGCGTCGGTATAGAGGTCCTTGGCATGCATGCTCCTTGAACCTTTCAAGGCCGTTGATCAGTAACGCTCTAATGATCGGCAAAGCGGAACCAAGAGACAGGGAAGGGAGATCGAATTAAACGCAGTTTCCCAGCGATGCGCCAGCCGCAGGCATTAGCATTTATCCCATTGTGAAGAGGGCGGCACCGTGGACAACAGTGCCTGTTTCGCCACCTTGACTACCACCCAAATGGGCTTTACGCGACGTTTCCCTCCGCTCATACTTGCCGCAGGGACGTGACCGGGGGGGAATCCGCCGTGAACGAGGCAAATCTATTGCGGCACGCGCTGCACGCCGCCCACGCCATCGTCAACAACGAGCCGTTCGGGCCCATCCTGGCCGAGGGTCTA
>NZ_FZOD01000160.1 GCF_900188345.1 Streptosporangium subroseum
GCGTTCTGGCACTCGGCGACGTTCAACAACGAGGGCACCAAGGTCATCTTCACCGACGAGCTCGGTGGCGGCGGCGCGGCCACCTGCAACGAGGCGATCGGCCCGAACCGCGGCGCCAACGGCTACTACGACATCAAGCGCGGCCAGCTCTCGTTCAAGGGCTACTTCAAGATCCCGCGTCACCAGGCCGACACGGAGAACTGTGTCGCGCACAACGGCTCGCTGATCCCGGTCAAGGGCAAGGACATCATGGTCCAGGCCTGGTACCAGGGCGGCCTGTCGGTCGTGGACTTCACCGACTCCTCCAAGGCCAAGGAGATCGCGTTCTTCGAGCGCGGCCCCGACAGCACCGCCTCCCCGCTGAGCGGTGGCTTCTGGTCGGCCTACTACTACAACGGTTACATCTACGCCAGCGACTTCAACCTCGGTCTCGACGTCATCAAGATCAACGATCGACGTACGGACGAGGCCAAGAAGGTCAAGTACGACGGCCTCAACACGCAGACCCAGGCCTCCTACCGTGAGGGTGGTCGCGACGACCACGACGGTCACGGCGACGACGACCACGGTGACCACGGCGGTCACGGTGGCGGCCACGGCGGCCACTGACAGTCTTTGAGGGCGGCGGGGACCTTGGTCCCCGCCGCCCTCAAAACCATAAACTGTAAACTTTTCTGACGTCATAGTAAAGACGTCAGAATATGCACTTCTTATGGCATGGCGGGTCTAGTGCACTCGGCTGTCAGGGCGGACAATCTGCATATTTGAATATGCATACTGTCCGCCAGGAGGTGCTCGAATGTTCGCTTCCCGAAGGATCGGCCGGACGTTGGTCGTGGCGACAGCCGCCGTCGCGACGCTGATGTCCACGATGTCCGCCCAGGCCGCCGACATCCCGCCGCCCGGTCAGATCGTCACCAGTCCGAACGTCTCGCACGTGACGAACGTTCCCAAGCCCGCCGGGCTGGAGACCACGATCAACACCGACATCGCCTTCCAGGGCGACTATGCCTACGTGGGCAACTACGGCGGTTTCTCGATCTACGACATCAGGGACCCGAAGCGGACCAAGGTCGTCAGCAGCGTCGTCTGTCCCGGCTCCCAGATGGACGTGGCCGTCTACGAAGACCTTCTGTTCACCGCGGTCGACAACTCCCGCAGCGACGACTCCTGCACCAGCGTCGCCCAGCCCGCGACGGTCAAGGAGTCGTGGGAGGGCGTCCGGATCTTCGATGTCAGTGACAAGAAGAATCCGAAGTACATCAAGTCGGTCGAGACCAACTGTGGCTCGCACACCCTGACGATGGTCCCCGGCAAGGGCAAGGACCGGCGCAGCGTCTACCTCTACGTCTCCTCCTACAACCCGAACGTCACGTTCCCCGACTGCCTGCCGCCGCACGACAAGATCTCGGTCATCAAGGTGCCGCTGCGCAAGCCGACGGAGGCTGCGGTTGTCAGTGCCCCGGTCGTCTTCCCCGACGGCGGCAACGAGACCCAGCCGGGCCTGCTGCTGCCGACCAGCGGCTGTCACGACATCACCGTCTACGCGGAGAAGGACATCGCGGCCGGGGCCTGCATGGGTGACGGCGTGCTCTTCGACATCTCCGACCGGGAGAACCCCGTGATCACCGCGCGGGTCACGGATCCGAACTTCGCGTTCTGGCACTCGGCGACGTTCAACAACGAGGGCACCAAGGTCATCTTCACCGACGAGCTCGGTGGCGGCGGCGCGGCCACCTGCA
>NZ_FZOD01000158.1 GCF_900188345.1 Streptosporangium subroseum
GCCCGGGAGCCGGCCACGCTCACGATGCCGCCGCTGCCGTTCTTCACCGATGGCCGGGGCGTCCAGCCGTCGTTCACAGAGACCCACGCGAAGTCGCTCCCCGGGAAGTTCGAGGCCTGGAAGACGCCCTGCCTGACCCGGTCGACGCCGATGGTGGTGTTGGCCGCCACACCGCAGTGACCGGCGCTGACAAAACCGCTCTGGGTTCCGCGAAGCACCGAGAAACCGATCGAGCAGTGATTCGCGGTGCCGCCGATGTAGTAGACGTCGCCGCCCAGCAGGTCGCTGAGAGGCCGGGGCTTCTCGATGGACGACATCACTCGCACCGCGACCAGATCCACATCCGCGGCCTCGATGACATCTTCGGTTATCGAGGGCGCGTCGGACAGGACGATGACCTTGTTGGTCCTCACGTCGACATAGCGCACCCGCCCGTTCGGATGGGTGGCCAGAGCCGCGTCGACCTCCCCAAGGGTCGCGCCGAGACGCGCCAGCGACCGGCTGACGACCTCGCCCCGGGCGCCCACGGCGGTGATCTGGGGAAGATCGGCGGGATCCGTGGTGGCCACCACGAGAATTTGCGACCTGGACCCCATGAGCCAGGAACCGCCGAAACGGTCACCGAGCCTCCTGCGGAGTTGCGCCTCGATCGGTGTGAACCGGGCCTCGTTGAGCAGACGCGCCTGCGCCTGCTCCACGGTGATGTGGAGGTCACGCTGAAGTGCCGCAAGCATGCCCGGCGGTGGTTTCCATGCGGCCGAAGCGGCTTGGAAACCCACCATCTGAGGTTCGGCGACGACCGGGACGGTCGTCAGAGCAAGGACAGTGATCATCAGGACGCGGCCCGTGATGTCGGTATGTCTGCGGGACACGGATCTCTCCTCGGCCTCGGCTTCCAGGCAGGAGGGAGGTCGCCTCATATCGCAGGTTGGTCATGCGATGTGGGCACCGCCACCTTAATCCAGGTGTTGCCGGTCAAGACGGCAGAGCCGCGCGCCACGCGGGCGACGATTTCGGGCCGGATCCACATCTGGTCCGGGCAGGGTTTGCCTGGGGTGGAGTTGACGATCGGCGGCGCCGGAAAGGAAGAACCCGGGGCGGATTACGGTGTCCTGTATCCCAGGGTGTAGGGGCCGGAGCCGCTCGACGAGACCACCCGGTAGCGGTAGGAGCCTGCCGGGCCGGTGTAGCTGATCTTCTCGTCGGCCCCCAGGCTGTCGGAGGTGGCGACGGTGCTCCAGGCCGAACCGACCCGCTTCTCGAGATAAAGGTCGAAGTCAACGCCGTCGTCGGCGTCCAGGCAGCCGTAATGGACGCCGGCGACGGCCGATTGGTACGGAGTCTTCGGCTGGTAGACGGCCTGACCGCCGTTCGTGGTTCCGGCGGCGGTGACCGGGAAGCCGGTACAGGTGCCCGTGCTCATCTGCGGAGGGTTCCCGGTGGTGGTCACCAGGCTCAGACCGTAGGTCGTGAGGATCTCGTTGACCGGCTGGTAGTAGGTGACACCACCCGAGGTACAGTTCCCGGAGCCGCCGGAGGCGACCCCCTGCGCCTGCTCACCGGAGACCAAGGAGCCACCGGAGTCGCCCGGCTCGGCGCAGACATTGGTGCGGATCAGCTCGAAGACATTGCCCTGAGGGTAGGCGACGCTGGCGTTACGCTGCAGGATGATGCCGCAGTGCCAGCCGGTGGCAGAGCCCGACTGACAGACCGAGGCCCCCTCGACGGCCGCCCGGGAGCCGGCCACGCTCACGATGCCGCCGCTGCCGTTCTTCACCGATGGCCGGGGCGTCCAGCCGTCGTTCACAGAGACCCACGCGAAG
>NZ_FZOD01000157.1 GCF_900188345.1 Streptosporangium subroseum
GTGTTCAGCTCGGTCGCCGACAGTCGGGTCTCGCCGCAGACCACCGTTTCGGCATCCGGAGCCGCCGCCACCCGCGCCTCGAAAACCTCGGCCAGGTTGCCCTTGGACATCCAGGCCGTCGTAGCGTTCCATTTCTCCAGTTGCTCGTGCCGTTCCTCCGGCGCGAGCAGTTCCACCTCGCTCACGCGGGCACCCGGATCCGCGACCATCGCCTCCAGCATTCTCACCAGCCGCGCGGCGATCGACTCCGCCGTGCCCCGGTCGAACCGGTCGGACGCGTACTGCAGCACCCCGTCGATACCCGCGGGGGTGGTGTCGGCGGAGACACTCTCGGTGAGGCCGAAGAGCAGGTCGCACTTCGCGTCGCCGAGACCGTACAGCGAGTAGGCGGGATCCGGCACGGTCGTCAGGCCCGGCAGCCCGGCCTCGTCGTCCGGGGTGTTCTTCAGTCCGAGCATCACCTGGAAGAACGGGGGACAGCCGGGGATTCTCGTGGGGTTGAGCGCGTCCACTATCTGTTCGAACGGCACGTCCTGGTGCGTGTAGGCCGCCAGGTCCGTCTCCCTGACCCTGGTCAGCAGTTCGAGGAAGCTCGGGTCGCCCGAGGTGTCGGTGCGCAGCACCAGTGTGGTGGCGAAGAAGCCGACCAGGTTGTCCAGCGCCTCGTCGGTACGACCGGCCACGGCTGTACCGATCGGCACGTCGGTCCCCGCCCCCAGCCGGCTCAGCAGCGCGGCCAGTCCGGCCTGCACGGTCATGAACAACGTGGACTGGTTGGCCCTGGCCACGGTGAGCAACCGCCCGTGCAACTCGGGCGAGAGCCGCAGGGGCACGGACTCGCCTCGATGCCCGCCCGCCGGCGGCCGAGGCCTGTCGGCGGGCAGCACCAGCTCGTCGGGCACCCCCGCCAGAGCCTCCCGCCAGTAGCCGGTCTGCACGCTCATGAGACTGTCCGGATCCGCCGCGTCCCCGAGCAGGTCGCGCTGCCACCGGGCGTAATCCGCGTACCGTACGGGCAGCGGCTCCCACGCAGGAGCCTCACCGCGCGTGCGGGCCGCGTAGGCCAGGGCCAGGTCATGCCTGAGCGGGGCCAGCGACCACCCGTCGATGGCGATGTGGTGAAACACCAGGACCAGCACATGCTCGCCGGGTTCGCCGGGACCGTCGGGACCGTCGGACCGCAATGCGAACAGAAACGCCCGCATCGGCAGCTCGGCCGTGAGGTCGAAGGCGTACAGCGTCGCCTCCTTCACCGCCGTGCCGAGCCCCTCCTCATCGGTCCCCACCACCGTCAACTCGGGTACGGCGTCCAGCACGCGCTGCCACGGGTGGCCGTCCTGGGAGGGGAAGGCCGTCCGCAACGACTCATGCCGCCACGCCACATCCCCGATCGCGGCCTCCAGGGCCGCCCTGTCCAGCTGCCCTGACAGCCGCAGGACCAGCGGGATGTTGTACCCGCCCGGCTCCGCGAGCTGGTCGACGATCCAGAGCTGGTGCTGGGCGAAGGAGAGCGGCGACCGCTCCGAACGCTTCGCGCGGACGAGCGGTGGTCTGACCGGGCCGAGACCGCCGGCTCTCGCCTCCTCGACCCTGACCGCGAGCCCGGCGACGGTGGGCGCTTCGAAGACTGCTCTCACCTGCAGCTCGACGGAGAGCGCCGACCTGAGCCCGGCCAGCACGCGCATGACCAGCAGCGAATCCCCGCCCAGCGCGAAGAAGTCGTCGTCGATCCCGATTCCCGGTACGGCGAGCACCTGTGTGAACAGCCCGCAGAGAATTTCCTCCACCGGCGTACGCGGCGCCGTGCCGGAGACCACCGTCTCAGGTGCGGGCAGGGCGTGGCGGTCGATCTTGCCGTTGTGGTTGAGGGGGAGGCGGTCGAGGATGACGAAGGCGGTGGGGATCATGTAGGTGGGGAG
>NZ_FZOD01000150.1 GCF_900188345.1 Streptosporangium subroseum
GGCACCTGGGCGATCGGCCCTTCCAGCGCATAGCGATGAGGGGCATCCCGGCTCGAGACACCCCTCTACCAGCAAGATTTTCAGTGCGCTTCTAGCCGAGCTGACGTCAACCATGTCCTGAGACCAAAGCGTCAAGGATGTCCTAAGACCTCACATCGACAGTTGGTCCAGGTGGGACTGTCCTGAACGGTCACGCCCCGAGCTGCTAATGCGATCTGGGTGGAGGCTCTGGCGTCGCGCCCGTTGGGTATCCGTCAGAAGGGCGATCACAACGGATTCGCGTGGTCGTCACCATAGGGTCGGTTTTTCACGCCTCGTCGACGGTCCGCAGGTCTCGGGGGTCACGGATGAGGGAAACCGCTTCGGAACGGCCTGCTGAGTGGACCAACCCTTGGCCTCCCGACCAGTGTCATATCGCGCAGATGACGCGGGAAAGTGATCCGGGCTCGCGGCGAAGAGTAGATGACAGTTGACCATCTCACTCGGAGGCACTCGCATGAGAGAGACGAGTACTTGACCGCCGAGATGCGCGAGCAGGTGAATGACGCCGAGCTTGTCGATCGGTTCCAGCGGGACCCAGAGCTGTTCACGGCCGTCTACGACCGCTACTTCCGCGACATCTACCTGTATGCGACCGGACGCCTGGACGTGCAGGCGGGCGAGGACATCGCCGCGGAGACGTTCTGTGTGGCCTTCCGTGACCGTGAACGGTTCAACCCCGAACGCGGCAGCCTGCGGCCCTGGTTGTTCGGCATCGCCACCAATCTGATGGCTCGGCATCGGCGTAAGGAGGCGCGCCATTACCGGGCACTGGCTCGTGTGAGGGTCGAGCCCGTGCCTGACAGCCACGAGAACCGCGTCATCAGCTCGGTGACCGCCGAGCGCATGAAGCCGCAGTTGGTCAAGGCCCTTGCCGCACTGAACCAGGGTGAACGCGACGTCGTCATGCTCGTGTCCTTGGGCCAGCTCAGCCACCAGGAGGTGGCCGAGGCGCTCGGCGTCTCCTACGGCACGGTCGGCTCCCGGCTCAGCCGGGCACGCAAAAAGCTTCACAACGCGATCGATCAGGAGGCTTTCCATGGATGATCTGCACGAGATCGGCACCCTGCTGGCCAAGCCGGAGCCGTCGCGTGACGTGATCGACCGCCGCCGACACCAGCTGCAGAACGCGATGCGCCGTACCCCAGTCCGTAGGCGCAGGATCGGCTGGCTGGCAGGCGGTCTGACACTAACCGCCGTCGCGGCAGCCGTCGCGGTCGTGGTCGCCTCGGGTGCGACGTTGCCCACCGGCTCCCCCGGCGGCCCGCCGGTCGCGGCGCAGCAGCAGTCCGCCCGGCAGGTTCTGCTCGTGGCCGCCGCGACCGCAGAGCGGATCCCGGAGGGATCCGGTAAGTACTGGCACGTCACGGTGACGCGCAAGGACGATAACGGCAGGGTCTTCGAGAAGCGCCGGGAAGAGTACTGGTTCCAGCGCGACGGTCAAACCTGGATCAGGGGCCTGGGTCTGAAGGGAGAAGGAAAGATCCAACACTTCACAGGGCCGCAGCCGTTCCGGCTGGGGCCGCTCGAGACAAGCTTTGAGAAGCTCCGGAAGTTGCCGGCCGATCCGGCCGCGTTACAGGCCGCGTTGCGGATCGAGATCACCGATGGTGTGCGGCGCGGCGATATCAGAACGAGCGCCGGCGAGCCATCCGCAGACGACCGGAACGACTTCGTCTTCGAAGCGCTGACCTCCCTGATCAGCCAGGTGCCGGTCTCGTCGGAGGTCCGCGCCGCAGCCTTCCGGGCGATCGCCTCGCTGCCGAACGTCCAGAGCCTCGGCGCAGTCGAGGGCGGGCATGGCCTGCAGGTCTCCTTGTCATCGGAGCAGGTCAGGTTGGTCGTCGATCCGGAGACTTCGTGGGTGCGTGACACGAACTTCTATGTCCCCCAAGGCGGAGGGCGGCTTTTCCTCATGGACGGAACCGCATCGATCGTCGCCGAGTGGACAGACCACCTGCCCGAGTAGCCCCGGCCCCGGACGCCGACCGGCCGCGCGGGGACTCGTGTGAGCACGCCCGCTCATGTGAGTCCCCAATGCTCGGCGTCCGGAACCGGACGTATGGGCCCCTGGCGTCCAGCGAAGGCACTCCACACCCATGACGTGCACCGGCTGCTCGATTACTTTACCGAAGATGCCATCTTTGTCTCTCCCGCAGGAATAGCAGATGGGCGCGAACAGATCGCGTGGCTCTTTGAGCAATTCTTCAAGGGATTTCCGGACCTC
>NZ_FZOD01000149.1 GCF_900188345.1 Streptosporangium subroseum
CCGGCGATGGAGCTTTGCCGGTGAAAAGGCCGAGGGCCCCGGCTTGCGCCGGGGCCCTCGGATGATGCTGGGGTGAGCGTGAGGTTTGGACCCTCATGCTCGAGTGATCGTCGAGTAGCTACTACTACTTGATGATCGAGCCGGACCACACAGCGGCGGCCTTGTTGTAGACCGTCGCGGTCTCGCCATCGAAGTAAGGCGAGGTGTTGGTGTCAATGCGACCGTTGCCGTCGGTGTCACCGAACAGGCTGGTGGTGCCGTTGACGTAGCCCAGACGCTTGGCGCTGCTGTACTTGACGAGCCACGGGGCGCCATCGGAGCCGCTGGTCATCGAGGACTTCAGGCCGACGTGCTCTTCGACCTTGTCGGCCGCGGAGACGTACTTCTTGGCCTGGGTCTTGCCGTAGACCCACTTGGGCGTAACGCCGGTGAAGGCCTTGTTGCCGTCGGGGTGCGCGGCCTCCGGGTAACCGAAGACGTAGACCGTCTGGCCGGCCTTCTGGTTCCAGGTGAAGCCCTGGCCACCGACGTTGTCGCCGAGGCGACCGACATCAGCGGTCGGCTTGATGAAGTAACGGTAGATCGTGTACTTCACCGACTTGGTGTTCTTGGTGTACTTCAGGATGAAGTACGAGGTGATGGTGTAGTTGCCCTTACCATCGGTCGCCTTGTAGCCCAGACCCTTGTAGGCGTCGTACTCGGTCTTGGTGACCTCGGTGACCTTGGGCAGGAGCTTGGAGCCGGCGGCCGGCCACTCACGCTGGCTGAGCTTGTCCCAGCCACCGTTCCGCGTCGCGGCGTAGACGTCGTTGCCACGCACACCGTAGAGGCCGTGAGAGGTGTTCTTCTCGTAGGTCCACTTGTCGGTCTCAACGGAGATCGGCTGCGCGTCCTTGTAGGAGGGACCAACCTCGTCAGAGGCGTTGACGTCCTCGACCTTGCCGACGTAACCCTTCTGCGTCAGCTTGTCGTACTCTTCGAACGTGGCGACGGTCTCGGCCTTCTCGACCTTCTCGCCGTTGTAGTCCTGGTACTCCTTGTAGGAGACTTCCTTGCCGGGTCCACCGATCTGGACACCGTTGTAAACGGTCACGAACGCGTAGTCGCGGTCGCGGTCGTTGTACACGCTGAAGTCGTAGTGCACGTAGGCGGTCTTGCCGACGTAGATGCCCCACGGGGTCTTGCCCTGGTAGTAGCCGGGCACGAAGACCCAGTGGTCGAGGACCTGGGCGTTGGCCTTGTCGTCGTAGACGCAGTGACCGGCGGTGGAGACCAGGTTGCGGTACTTCGACTGGATCGAGGTGGCGGAGCACCAACGCGGCTTGCCGGCGGCGTCGAGGAAGAACACCTTGCCAATGGACTTGGGAAGGTTGACGTTCTTGACCACCGAGGTGGACTTCTTCTCTTCGCCGATCGGGGCGACCACGCCGGGCTTGCCATCGGGGGTGTAACCGCCCGAGGAGCTCAGCTTCGAGGCCTTGACGGTCTCGGTGGTGTAGGAGGTCGCCTGGGCGAGCCGGTTGGCCGTGCCGTTGGCCTCGGTCCAGAACGCCGCGGTCTCCGCAGCGGTCGGGGCGTCCTTGGCCAGGGTGTCGGAGGCCCAGTCCGGGTTGGCGTTGGCGCTAGCGGTGCCGACCAGGCCGGCAGCCAGCAGACCGGTGGCGAGCAGTGCGCCACCGGCGGGGAGGAGAATGCGCTTCAAGGGGAGCTCCTTGGTCTGATGTGGAACGCTTCTTGCGTCCCATGCGTCAGTAAAGGGAATGCCAGAAACATACAGTGTTGATCTTGGGGACCGGAAGCCGATTCGACAGGGAAAGATTCGGCTCGTCCTGCAGAGATCATTTCGTGATGTTTGATGGGTCTCGAGGCTGTTGTGAAAGCTGAGGCAATTCACAGCGTTTTCCCAGTTAGGCATAAGTTTGGCGCAAGGGCACCAATGCTGCGTGAGCATTTCAATACGGTGAGTAACCATACGTATGTGACGTAAATCACATTCAATCGATGGCACCGATTCGCTCGCCGCCACGTCTAAAACTCCCACAGGCTCTTGAATCGGGCGGTGGGTGGCGCCTGTGAGTCCGGTTGCCGGAGGATGCCGAAGAAGCCACAGACGTCGCCGTGGCCGGTGTGGACACAGCCGTGCGTCAGAGATCTCCGCCGGCCCTTGATCCTTTGGCTGTCACACCGTCGGTGGTGGAGCTGGGCTATCCGAGCCAAGACGCTCAATCTCGCCTGACGGCGCAACGTAGCGCTTCAGAGGGGGAGAGCCGGCGTGCGCAGATCTCGCCGTTTCCGCTGAAAACCATTGAAGGGCCCGGCGCATGCGCCGGGCCCTTCAATGGTTTTCACTCTGCCGGCGATGGAGCTTTGCCGGTGAAAAGGCCGAGGGCCCCGGCTTGCGCCGGGGCCCTCGGATGATGCTGGGGTGAGCGTGA
>NZ_FZOD01000143.1 GCF_900188345.1 Streptosporangium subroseum
CCGGGGACGCGGAGGGGCTCGATCGTCACCGAGACCTCGACGCCTTCGGGGTCGGGTTCGTCGGCCGCCATCGCGGGACCGGCCAGGCCGGCCAGCGCGAGAGCGAGCACGGACGCGGCGAGCACCTGAGCGGTTTTCATATGGTTACTCCACTTATGAGGGGTGGGGTGGTGGCCCCGGCGCGTGCACCGGGGCCACCAGTGGGCCGGGTCAGCCGCAGCTGATCGCGGGGTGAGAGGCGTCGTAGGACGAGGTGACCTGCCGGTCACCGATCGTCGCGGCGCCCGTCACGTTCACCGTTCCGGCGGCGAGCTGCCCGGTGCGGGCGTTGAAGGACTGGTACGCCTGCTTGCCCGGGGTGACGTCGGCCACGGTCCTGGAACCGTAGAGGGTCGACAGCGTCACGTTCACCGGCACGGAGGCGTCGTTGACGGCCGCGACCGCCACGTACGCCGACGTGTCCACGCAGCGGGCCTGGGCGGTCACGGTCATCGCGATCTCCGGAGCGACCTGCACCGTGACGGCCTTGCTCTCCTCGACGTTGCCGGCCTTGTCGGTCGAACGGAACCGCAGCTCGTGCTCGCCCTGGCCGGAGACGGTGACCGTACCGGCGCTGGGGGTCCAGGCGCCGCCGTCCAGGGAGTGCTCGGTGCCTGCCACGCCGGACGTCTCGTCCGTCGCGGAGAGGGTCACCGGCACACCGCCGTTGCTCGCCGCACCGACCGCGGCGGTCGTCACCGGCGCGATCGTGTCCACCTTGACGGTCAGCGTCTTGGCAGCCTCGACGTTGTTCGCCGAGTCGACGGAGCGGTAGGCCAGCGTGTGCGAGCCGTTCCCGGTGATGGCGATCGGCGCGGTGTACTTGGTCCAGGCGCCGCCGTCGAGCTGGTACTCGGTACGGTCGATCTTGCGCTCCCCGGGGGCCGCGGACAGCGTGACCGACACCGGACCGGTGAACCAGCCACTGGCCGGCTCGGCCGGGGCGGTCGTCGCGGTCGTCACCGGCACCGCCTTGACCTCCACGGTCTCCTTTTTGTAGTTCTGACCGCTGCCGTTCGGCTGGTAGCCGTTCTCGACGTTGCCGGCGATGTCGACGGAGAACCAGGACACCTCGGTGGTCTTGTCGACCGTGATCTGCTGCGCGCCCTCACGCATGTTCGCCGACACCAGCTTGGGCGAGTTCAGCGTCGGCCGGCTGCCGTCCAGCGTGTAGTACACGTTGGCGGGCTCGTCGGTCCTGAAGGTGAACGCGGAGGAGCCGGCGTTCTTGGCGGTGACCTTCAGTTTCGACTCGGGCAGATCGCGGTCCTCGGTGAAGGCGCGGGCGACCTCGAGGATGGCGATCTGGCCGTTGGTGAACTCCATCGCCTCCTCGTGTCCCTCGCTGAAGGGCGGCTGGAAGCCGACCGCGGTGAACCGCTTGGTGACGGGGTTGTACAGGTCCGCGCCGACCTCGAAGTCCCAGCCGATGATCCCCCGGTTGAACCAGTGCTCGTCCGCGCTGTTGCCGGCCGCCGAGTACAGCACGTCCGGGACCGGACCGGTACGGCCCGGCCAGATCGCCGTGCCGCGGTAGTCCTGCACCGCGGACAGGATGTGGTCGGAGGCCTCCCAGAAATAGTTCTCGGTGCCGTAGTCGACCCGCGGCAGCAGCTCGCGCCCGGCCGACTTGTACGCACCCGGAGGCCACATGAAGTAGCCGCCGTAGGAGTGGGTGTTCATCGCGAACTTGATGTTGGGGTACTGCTGGGTGAGCCACACCTCGTTGCGGCTCTCCGGCTCCGACAGCTCGCCGGGACCCGCGTAGGTCTCACCGGTGCAGGTCGCCGAGGCGCCGCTGTACCCGTCGAAGAGGGAGCCGACCGAGAAGTTCCGGTTCAGGTCCACACCCCAGGCGTTGCGGTTCGCGGGGTCGGCCGCGGTGGCTGCGCAGTGGTTGGTCATGTTCTTGCGCTGCATGTTGTAGTCGTACATCGAGTAGTGCGAACCGTCGGGGTTGGCGGTCGGCAGCAGGAAGATGTCGAGGTTGTCCACGAGCTTCTTGGTCGCCTTGTCCTGCGCGTAGTTGCGCAGCAGCCGCTCGGCGGTCTCCACGCAGGTCAGCGGGGTCACCCACTCACGGGCGTGCTCCTGGCAGTACAGGAACACCCCGACCTTGGAACCGTCCCGATTCTTGCCGATGCGCAGGGCCTTCATCTGGAACGGTGCGCGTGACACGCTTGCCGGTGCCTTGAGGAAGTCGGTCAGCCTGGTCGCCGGCGCCGCGGCCACCACACCCGCGCCCGCGTTGCCGCGATAGGTGCTCGCCGTCACCAGCGTCGACGCCGCCGGGCTGGCGTTGACGGCGTCCACCACCTGCTTGGCGGTGCTGGTGATCGCGCCCGCCGCGTTGGTGGCCAGGTTGACCACGATGTCCTTGCCGTTGACCCCGACCGACAGCGGGGAGTCGGCGGCATCCGGTTTGACCAGCGCCGCGGTGACGTCGTTGCCGCCCTCGCTGCCGTAGGCCTTGGAGCTCAGGTAGACGATGGCGGCCGATCCCGTGCCGAACTGCGCCTGGGCGAGCCTGCGGTAACCGTTCGTCTTGTACGGCAGATCGACGATCTCCGCCGTCGCCGGGAACTCCGCGGCCAGACCGACGATTCGGTCGGTGACCTCGGTCGCGTCCATGTAGTGGTCGACGAAGTCGGAGACGTAGTGCGGTCGCGGTGCCTTGCGCGGCGCCCCCAGCCACTTGGCCGCCTCCGCCGTCACCGAACCGCCGCGGCTGCTGGTGATCGTGACCTTGGCCGGCTCCTGGTCGATCGCGAGCGGCGAGGTGAACCGGTGGTACATGTACTGACCGGCGTCGGTGAACCGCGACATCGTCGCCGTGCCGCCCGAGTCGGGGGCGGTGTTCTTGCCGCTGTCCCAGGTGGCGGTGAGCACGGTCTGCGCGTCGGTCGCGCTCGACTTCACCTCGACCGACAGGAAGCGCTGGTTGTCCACGCTGGTGAACCACTCCGCGCGGAGCACCGTCAGCTTGTCGGTCTCGGCCTCGGCCACGGCCTCCCTCGCCAGGGCCTGGCCCCGCTCTACCTTGTTGGCGGCGAAGTCGCTCTCGTCGGAGATGACGCCACGGAGATCGAAGCCCTGGTCCCGGAGACGGTCGGCCTCCTGGGGGCTGAGGATGGCGTGCACCTCGATGCCGTCATCCACGGGCTTCTTGTATTCGGCCAGGTCGACGCCCATATCGGCCAGCCGGTCCACATCGGCCTGGTCTGGTACGACGATCCGGATCAGGGCGACGCCGTTCTGGTCGGTGGCGGGCAGACGGTCGGGGGCCACGTCGCTCACCGGCGGAGGGCTCGGGTCGGCGAGCGCCGGAAGTGTGCTGACAGCGATCGCCAGGGGTAGTGCGAGCACAACGGCGAATCGGCGAACTCTGCTGCTGTTGGCAGCGCGTCTCATTGACGTTCCTCCATCTGCGTGGGCCAGGCGGGGGGTCGGCCTGGCAGGGCGCACGCAAGTCGAGGGAAGTCTTTTGCAACGGTCCGTTTTCCGTCAAGCGATCACTTTTACCGTTTAAGGCATGTTTCGGTAACGGTCTTATTTCTCGGTATTTTTAGGGATGTATCGTCCTATTTCGCCCCCATAGTTCCGTACCAAATTCCGTGGAACCGGGGATTGAGCGGACGGCGGCTCCGATGGAGCCGGGGAGCTGGGAGCTCCACCGGAGCCGAGTTGTGACACGCCCGTCTACCAGCGGGTCTTCGTACCTGCCGGAAGGCCGGCAGGTACGAAGCCGGTCGTCACCTGGTGGTGTGTCGGTGGTGGGGGAAGTGCCCGGCTCTCCTCGTCACGACGACGGTGAACGTGGTCTCGCCACAGCGGGCGGGGGCGTTTGGCCCCGTTGGGTCACTGGTTGAACAGTGAGAGGGTCAGGGTCGAGTGGTACTCCCCGGCGGCGACGTCGACCGGGGTGCGCAGGGCGAGGTCGGCGTTGACCTTGT
>NZ_FZOD01000142.1 GCF_900188345.1 Streptosporangium subroseum
CGTCAACGTCGCATTACCGGTGTTGACGATCAAATAGGAGTAGATGACCGTACGGCCGGCCGCCGTCACCGTGCTCGGCGACGCCGTCTTCAGCACCGACAGGCTGGGCGATGAGGTGATGCTGACCGTCGCGGTCGACGGATCAGAGGTCACCGCGGGACCCGCGGGCGGAGTGCCGGAAGCGACCGCCGTGTTCACCACCGAACCCGCGTCGACGTCCGCCTGCGTCACCACGTACGTGCTGGTACAGGTTGTCGAGGCCTGCGGTGCCAACGTCGTCACCGGGCAGGTGACCACCCCTGGCGTTCCCGAGCCCGAGAACGACGTGTCCGCCGCCCCCACCCCGGTCAACGTCGCGTTACCGGTGTTGACGATCAAATAGGAGTAGGTGATCGTCCGGCCCGCCGCCGACACGGCGGACGGAACCGCCGTCTTCAGCAACGTCAGGTCGGCGACCGGCGTGGCGGTGACCGTCGCGGTCGACGGATCGGAGGTCACCGCGGGGCCCGTGGGCGGGGTGCCCGAGGCCGTCGCGGTGTTCGCGATCGATCCGGCGTCGACATCCGCCTGCGTCGTCACATACGTACCCGTACACGTCGTCGAGGCCTGCGGCGCCAACGTCGCCACCGGACACGTCACCACCCCGGGCGTTCCCGAACCCGAGAACGCCGTATCCACCGCCCCCACACCCGTCAACGTCGCATTACCGGTGTTGACGATCATGTACGAGTAACTCACCGTCTGCCCCGCCGCCGTCACCGTGCTCGGCGACGCCGTCTTCAGCACCGACAGGCTGGGCGCCGAGGTGGCGGTCACCGTCGCGGTCGACGGATCGGAGGTCACCGCGGGACCCGTCGGCGGAGTGCCCGAGGCGACAGCGGTGTTCACCACCGAACCCGCATCGACATCCGCCTGCGTCGTCACATACGTACCCGTACACGTCGTCGAGGTCTGCGGCGCCAACGTCGTCACCGGACACGTCACCGCCGACGGCGTCCCCGTACCCGAGAACGCCGTGTCCACCACGACCACACCGGTCAACGTCGCGTTGCCGGTGTTGACGACCAAGTAGGAGTAGGTGATCGTCTGCCCCGCGGCCGTCACCGTGCTCGGCGACGCCGTCTTCAGCAACGACAGGCTGGGATCCGAGGTGACGGTAATCGTCGCGGTCGACGGCGAAGACGTGACCGGTGGACCTATCGGCGGAGTGCCGGAGGCGACCGCGGTGTTCACGATCGACCCCGCGTCGACATCCGCCTGCGTGGCCACGTAGGTGCTGGTACAGGTTGTCGAGGCCTGCGGCGCCAGCGTCGTCACCGGACACGTGATCACTCCGGGTGTTCCCGTGCCCGAGAACGACGTGTCCGTCGCCCCCACCCCGGTCAACGTCGCATTACCGGTGTTGGTGACCAAGTAGGAGTAGATGACCGTACGGCCGGCCGCCGTCACCGTGCTCGGCGACGCCGTCTTCAGCAACGACAGGCTGGGCGCCGAGGTGATGCTGACCGTCGCGGTCGACGGATCGGAGGTGACCGCGGGACCCGCGGGCGGAGTGCCGGAAGCGACCGCCGTGTTCACCACCGAACCCGCGTCGACATCCGCCTGCGTGGACACGTAGGTCCTGGTGCACGTCGTCGAGGCCTGCGGCGCCAACGTCGTCACCGGACACGTGATCACCCCGGGCGTCCCCGTACCCGAGAACGACGTGTCCACAGCCCCCACCCCGGTCAGGGTCGCGTTGCCGTTGTTGACGATCAGGTAGGAGTAGGTCACCGTACGGCCCGCCGCCGTCACGGCGGACGGCGACGCCGTCTTCAGCAAGGTCAGATCGGCGATCGGATCTCCGGTGACCGTCGCGGTCGACGGAGCCGACGTGACCGCGGGGCCCGTCGGCGGGGTGCCGGAGGCGACCGCCGTGTTCACGATCGAACCGGCGTCGATGTCGGCCTGGGTGGTCACGTACGTGCCCGTGCAGGTCGTCGAGGCCTGCGGCGCCAGCGTCGTCACCGGACACGTGATCACCGGGGGTGTCCCCGAACCGGAGAACGCCGTGTCCACAGCCCCCACACCCGTCAACGTCGCGTTACCGGTGTTGACGACCAGGTACGAATAAGTGATCGTCTGCCCCGCCGCCATCACCGCCGATGGGAAGGCGGTCTTCAACAGCGACAGCTCCGGACGCGAGGTGGCGGTGACCGTCGCGGTCGACGGATCGGAGGTCACCGCGGGACCCGTCGGCGGAGTGCCCGAGGCGATTGCCGTGTTCACCACCGAACCGGCATCGACATCCGCCTGCGTCGTCACGTAGGTGCTGGTACAGGTCGTCGAAGCCTGCGGCGCCAACGTCGTCACCGGACACGTGACCACCCCGGGCGTTCCCGTCCCCGAGAACGCCGTGTCCGCCGCTCCCACCCCGGTCAACGTCGCGTTGCCGGTGTTGACGATCGCGTACGAGTAAGTGATCGTCTGACCCGCCGCCGTCACCGTGGACGGAACCGCCGCCTTCAGCAACGCCAGGCCGGGAACCAGTGCGGCCGTCACCGTCGCCGTCGCGGGAGCGGACGCGACCGGTGGACCCGTCGGTGGAGTGCCCGAGGCGACCGCTGTGTTCACGATCGAACCGGCGTCGATGTCGGCCTGGGTGGTCACGTACGTGCTGGTGCACGTCGTCATAGCCTGCGGCGCCAGCGTCGTCACCGGGCAGGTGATCACCGGAGGCGTCCCCGAACCCGAGAACGCCGTGTCCACCACGCCCACACCCGTCAACGTCGCATTACCGGTATTAACGACCATGTACGAATAGGTGACCGTCCTACCCGCCGCCGCCACCGTGCTCGGCGACGCCGTCTTCAACAACGCCAGACCGGGATCGGGCGTGGCGGTGACCGTCGCGGTCGACGGATCGGAGGTCACCGCGGGGCCCGTGGGCGGGGTGCCCGAGGCCGTCGCGGTGTTCACGATCGATCCGGCGTCGACATCCGCCTGCGTCGTCACGTAGGTGCTGGTGCAGGTTGTCGAAGCCTGCGGCGCCAACGTCGTCACCGGACACGTGATCACCGGAGGCGTCCCCGAACCGGAGAAGGCCGTATCCACCACCCCCACACCCGCCAACGTCGCATTACCGGTATTGACGACCATGTACGAATAGGTGACCGTCCTACCCGCCGCCGCCACCGTGCTCGGCGACGCCGTCTTCAGCAACGTCAGACCGGCGACCGGGTTTGCGGTGACCGTCGCGGTCGACGGATCGGAGGTCACCGCGGGGCCCGTGGGCGGGGTGCCCGAGGCCGTCGCGGTGTTCACCACCGAACCCGCGTCGACATCCGCCTGCGTCACCACATACGTACCCGTACACGTCGTCGTAGCCTGCGGTAGGAGCGTCGTCACCGGACAGGTGACCACCGCGGGTGTTCCCGAACCCGAGAACGCCGTGTCCGCCACTCCCAGCCCGGTCAACGTCGTGTTTCCGGTGTTGACGACCCGGTAGGAATAGGTGATCGTCTGACCCGCGCTCACCACCGTCGACGGGAAAGCGGTCTTCAACAGCGACAACTCCGGACGCGACGTGGCGGTCACCGTCGCCGTCGACGGAGCCGACGTCACCGCGGGACCCGTCGGCGGAGTGCCCGAGGCCGTCGCCGTGTTCACCACCGAACCCGCGTCCATGTCCGCCTGCGTCACCACGTACGTGTTCGTGCACGCCACCATGGCCTGCGGCGCCAGCGTCGTCACCGGGCAGGTGATCGCTGCGCGCGTTCCCAAACCGGAGAACATCCCGTCCACCACACCAACACCGGTCAACGTCTGGTTACCGGTGTTGGTGACCAGGTAGGAATAGGTGATCGTCTGCCCCGCCGCCGTCACCGTGGACAGATCAGCCGTCTTCAGCAACGCCAGGCCGGGATCCGGTGTGGCCGTCACCGTCGCCGTCGACGGCGAAGACGTCACCGCGGGACCCGCGGGCGGGGTGCCCGAGGCGACCGCCGTGTTCACGATCAACCCGGCGTCGATGTCGGCCTGGGTGGTCACGTACGTGCTGGTGCACGTCGTTGAGGCCTGCGGCGCCAGCGTCGTCACCGGACACGTGATCACT
>NZ_FZOD01000141.1 GCF_900188345.1 Streptosporangium subroseum
GGGTTTTTGTATGACGCGGCGGAGTTTGATGCGGGGTTGTTCGGGATCTCGCCGCGTGAGGCGTTGGCGATGGATCCGCAGCAGCGGTTGCTGCTGGAGACCTCCTGGGAGGCGCTGGAGGACGGCGGCCTGGACCCGCTGGCGCTGCGCGGTGCCCAGATCGGCGTGTTCGCCGGCTCCAACGGGCAGGACTATGCCGCCCAGCGGTACGACATCCCCACCGACCTGGAGGGATACCTCGGCACCGGCACTGCCGGCAGCGTCGTCTCCGGGCGGCTCTCCTACACGTTCGGGCTCGAAGGCCCGGCGGTGACCGTTGACACCGCGTGCTCGTCGTCGCTGGTCGCGCTGCACCTGGCGGTGCAGGCGCTGCGATCGGGCGAGTGCGAGATGGCGCTGGTCGGCGGCGTCACCGTTATGTCCACCCCGGACGCGTTCCTGGACTTCAGCCGCCAGCGCGGGCTGGCCGTCGACGGCCGGTGCAAGCCGTTCGCCGCGGCGGCCGACGGGACCGGATGGGCCGAGGGCGCCGGCATGTTGCTGGTGGAGCGGTTGTCGTCGGCGCGGGCGGCGGGACGTTCGGTTCTTGCGGTGGTGCGGGGTTCGGCGGTGAATCAGGACGGTGCGTCGAACGGGTTGACTGCACCGAACGGTCCGTCGCAGCAGCGGGTGATCCGGGCGGCGCTGGCCTCTGCGGGTCTGGCCCCGTCCGAGGTGGATGCGGTGGAGGCGCACGGTACCGGGACGAGGCTGGGTGATCCGATTGAGGCGCAGGCGTTGCTGGCGACCTATGGCCAGGATCGGGAAGCGCCGTTGTGGCTTGGCTCGGTGAAGTCGAATATCGGTCACACGCAGGCCGCGGCGGGTGTCGCCGGGATCATCAAGATGGTTTTGGCCATGCGGCATGGTCTGCTGCCGGCGACGTTGCACGTGGACGAGCCGTCGTCGCACGTGGACTGGGCTGCGGGCAGCGTGGAGTTGCTCACGTCGGCGCAGCCGTGGGAGGCCGCTGACCGGCCGCGCCGGGCGGGCGTCTCGTCCTTCGGCATGAGCGGCACGAACGCGCACGTGATCCTGGAGGAGCCCCCGGCTGCGGAGCCGGCCCCGGTACCGACTGCGCACCTGCCGGTGGTGCCGGTGCTGCTCTCCGGCCAGACCGAGAACGCGTTGCGGGCGCAGGCCGTACGGCTGCGCGCGGTGGTGGACGCCGATCTGCTCGGGGTCGGGCTCGCGTCGGTCCGCCGCGGGGCGCTGGAGCATCGGGCGGTGGTGCTCGCGGGCGACGCCGGGGCGCTGGCCGTCGGTCTTGACGCGGTCGCGTCCGGCGCCGGTGGTTTGTCCGGGACCGTGGGTGCCGGCCGGGTGGCGTTCTTGTTCTCCGGTCAGGGGTCGCAGCGGGTTGGTATGGGGCGGGGTCTGTATGAGACGTTCCCGGTGTTCGCGGATGCGTTCGACGCGGTCTGCGCGCACCTTGATCCGCATCTGGATCGGCCGCTGGCGGTCGTTTTGGCCGATTCCGATGAGGAGCTGATTCACCAGACCGAGTATGCGCAGCCGGCGTTGTTCGCTGTTGAGGTGGCGCTGTACGCTCTGCTGCGGTCGTGGGGCGTTGCTCCGGATGTGTTGGTGGGGCATTCGATCGGGGAGATCGCTGCGGCGCAGGTGGCGGGGGTGTTGTCGCTGGCGGATGCGGCCACGCTGGTCACGGCTCGGGGCCGGTTGATGCAGGCGCTGCCCTCGGGTGGGGCGATGCTCGCGGTCGGGGCGACCGAGGCGGAGGTTCGGGCGCTGCTGGCCTCCGTGGTCGACGGCGAGGCGAGTGATGGTGCTCTGGCCTCCGTGGGCGGTGTCGAGTCGAACGGTGGTGGCCTGGCCGTCGACGTCGCGGCGGTGAACGGTCCGACTTCGGTGGTGGTTTCCGGGGCTGAAGCCGACATCGAGCAGGTCGCCGAGCTTGCTGGTGAGCGGGGTTGGAAGATCTCGCGGCTGCGCACCAGTCATGCGTTCCACTCGCGCCTGATGGAGCCGATGCTGGCCGAGTTCGCCGGGGTCGTTCGTGGGCTGGTCTTCGCTGAGCCGGTGGTTTCGGTGGTGTCGACGGTGACCGGGCGGCCGGTGGAGTCGGGGTTGTGGTCGGATCCGGAGTACTGGGTCGAGCAGGTTCGCAAGCCGGTCCGGTTCGCTGATGCGATTGGTTCGCTGGAGGGTGTCAGCCGGTTTGTGGAGTTGGGTCCGGATGGGGTGCTGGCCGCGCTGGTGCAGCAGCCGGATGCCGTCGCGGTTCCGCTGTTGCGTCGGGAGCGCGATGAGGTCGCCACCGCGCTGACCGCGCTGGCGACCCTGCATGTCAACGGTGTGCCGGTGGAGTGGTCGGCCGTGTATGCCGGAACCGGCGCTCAGCCGGTGACCTTGCCGACCTATGCCTTCCAGCGCCAGCGGTACTGGCTGGAGAGCCAGCCGGCGAAACCCGCCGCCGACCCGGTCGAGGCCGGGTTCTGGGCGACGGTGGAGCAGGGTGATCTACCGGGACTGGCCGTGCAGCTCGGCGTCCCGACCACGTCGCTGGAGAACGTGCTCCCCGCACTCGCGTCCTGGCGGGCGCGCGGGCGTGAGCGATCGCTGATCGAGGGCTGGCGTTACCGGGTCACCTGGGAGCCCGCTGACCTGCCTACCACCGAGCTGACCGGACGATGGGCCCTGGTCGGTGACGACCTTTTTGAGCTTGGCGCGGTGCTGTCCGGGCTCGGTGCGTCGGTGATTCATGTGCCCGCGGGCACCCGGGCCGAGCTGGCCACCCGGCTCGCGGGGCTCGACGCCTCCGGCCTGGTGACTTCCGCCGCTTCCGTGGTTGAAGCGCTGGCATTGGTCCAAGCCTTGGCGGACATCCAGAGCAACACTCCGCTGTGGCTGGTAACCCGGGCCGCGGTGGCGACCGGCCGGGCGGACGACGCGGTCGAGGTCGACCAGGCCGCGCTGTGGGGGTTCGGCCGGGTGGTCGGCCTGGAGCATCCGGAATTCTGGGGTGGCCTGCTCGACCTGCCGCAGGTGATCGATTCCCGCGCGGCGACGCGGCTCGGTGCGGTGCTGGCCGGCGCGCTGGGCGCCGAGGATCAGGTGGCGGTGCGTGGTGGTGGGGTTCTGGTTCGGCGGTTGGGGCATGCTCCGGCGAGTGTGGCTCCGGCTTGGCGGCCTCGTGGCACGGTGCTGGTTACCGGTGGTACCGGTGGTCTGGGTGCGGAGGTGGCGCGGTGGGCGGCGGCCAATGGGGCCGAGCGGTTGGTGCTGGTTTCGCGGCGTGGTGTGGATGCGCCCGGGGCGGAGGCGTTGCTGGCTGAGTTGCCGAATGCCGAGGTGCATGCGTGTGATCTGGCTGATCGGTCTGCGGTCGAGGCTCTTCTGGCCGTGGTCGGTGCGGTCGACGCCGTGGTGCACGCGGCCGGCGTCGCGGCCGACGTACCGTTGCGAGACGCCGACGAGGCACACTTCCGCGCGGTGCTGTCCGGCAAGGTCGACGGAGCTCTGCATCTGGACGCGCTGGTCGGTGACGTCGACGCGTTTGTGGTGTTCTCGTCGATCTCCGGAGTCTGGGGCAGCGGCGAGCAGGCCGCCTACGGGGCGGCGAACGCGGCCCTGGACGGGCTGGTCGCCCGGCGCCGCGCACACGGACTGCCGGGCACCGCGGTCGCCTGGGGTCCGTGGGCGGAGGTCGGTATGGCCGCCGACGGCGAGGTCGCGACCCAGCTGCGCCGTCGGGGCCTGGTGCCGCTGGACCCGCAGCGGGCGGTGGCCGCGCTGGCCGATGCGGTGGGTGCCGACGAGGGCGCGCTGACGATCGCCGATGTTCGGTGGGCGGAGTTCGTGCCGCTGTTCGCGGCCGCTCGGGCGCGTCCGCTTTTTGATGATCTGGTCGAGGTGGAGGCGCCGGCCGTTGCCGGGACGGTGTTTTCCACGTTTGGGCAGCGGTTGGCCGGTCTGGCGGTGGGTGATCGGGAGCGGCTGGTTGTCGAGGTGGTGCGGACGCATGTCGCGGCGGTGCTGGGTCATGCCTCCAGTGAGGCGGTGGCGCCGGGTCGGGCGTTCAAGGAGTTGGGGTTTGACTCGCTGACCGCGGTGGAGTTGCGTAACCGGCTGCGGGCGGCGACCGGG
>NZ_FZOD01000173.1 GCF_900188345.1 Streptosporangium subroseum
GCTGTGTCTATCCCCTGAAAGCGTGGAGATTCGATTATGCGGCCCTGGCCTCCTGAAGCCTCGCCCTGGCGGCTATTCGAGCGGTCATGATCTGCTGCTCGTAGACCATCGGTGGTAGCCCGTCAGCGGCGCTGTGTCGTCGGCGAGCGTTGTAGAAGTCAGCGATCCAGGTCGCGATCCTCAACCGGGCCTCGGCCCGGGTGCGGAAACGGTGTCGGTGCACGTATTCGACCTTGAGGGTGGAGTTGAACGACTCGGCGGCGGCGTTGTCCAGTGCGCAGCCGACCCGGCCCATCGACTGGACCACTCCCCAATGCCGGCAGGCTGCTTGGAAGCGGGCAGCGGTGTATTCGCTGCCGCGATCGGTGTGGAAGATCACCCCGTCGACGTTCCCGCCGCGGGTGACAGCGGCCATCTGCAGGGAGGCAACGGTCAGCGCCGCATCATGATGCTCCGACATCGCATACCCCAGCAACCGGCGGGAGAACAGATCCTCGACCGTGGCCAGATACAGCTTGCCCTCGTCGGTGACGATCTCGGTCACATCGCCGCACCACAGCACGTCCGGCGCGACCGCAGTGAACGAGCGCCGCACCAGGTCAGGGGCGGCAGGCCGTTTGCCCTGCCGGGTCAGCGACCGGCGTCTCCTTGGCGCTCTGCCGGCTAAGCCAAGCTCGGCCATGCGCTGCGCGACGGTGTTCTCCGATATCCGCCATCCCTGTTCGTGCAGGTCACGGGTGATGCGTGGGCTGCCGTAGGTACCGCCCGAGGCGGTGAACTTCGCCGCAATCTCCGCGTCGAGATCCTTGCGGCGCTGCTGGCGGGCCGTTGGCGCCCGGTCGCGCCACTTGTAGTACCAAGACTGCGAGACACCCAAGGCCCGGCAGGTCAACGCGTGGGGGACGTCGTGCTCGGTCTTCTGGGAGCTGATGAAGGCCGCCACGCTTACCGGCCCGTCGCTTCCTTGACCCACAAGACCACGGAGCGTTTGAGGACATCACGCTCCATCTCCAGCTCGGCGCGCTCCTTGGCCCACTCCGCCCGCTGCTTGCGCAACCTGGCGAGCTCTTCCCGCTCGGATCCGGCCAGTTCCCCGCTGTCGGCGTTCTGCTCGCGGGCCAGCCGGTCCATCTGCACCCAGTTGGCCAGCGTGCCCGCATTGATGCCCAGATCCTTGGCGATCTGCGCGATCGATTTTCCTGTCTCCCGCACGATGCGCACCGCGCCCGCCCGGAACTCCGGATCGAACCTGCGTCTGGTCTCTCCCACGACCCAACCTTCTCCTTAGGTCAGATCTCCACGATAGAAGGGGAAGGCCA
>NZ_FZOD01000140.1 GCF_900188345.1 Streptosporangium subroseum
ACCGAGGCGCGGGCCTGGCCGGAGGTCGACCGGCCGCGTCGCGCGGCGGTGTCCTCGTTCGGGATCAGCGGCACCAACGCCCACGTCATCCTCGAGGCGGCGGCACCCGCGACCGTACCGACCCCGACGGTGCCCGACGGGCGGCCGATGCCCGTGGTGCTCACCGCCGCCGACGAGGCCGGGCTGCGCGCCCAGGCCGAGCAGGTACGCGGGGTGGACGCGCCGATCGCGGACCTGGCGCGGTCGCTGACCCGGCGCACGGCGCTGCGGCACCGCGCGGTCGTCGTGGCCGGCGACCACGCTGCCCTGGACGCCGGGCTGGCGGCGGTGGCCGCCGGGGCCCATCCGCTGGTCGGCGTGGCCGGGCACGGCCGGTTGGCGGTGGTGTTCACCGGTCAGGGCTCGCAGCGGGCCGGGATGGGCCGGGGGCTGTATCAGGCGTTCCCGGTGTTCGCGGCGGCCTATGACGAGGTCTGCCAGGTTTTGGATCTTCCGCTGCACGGGTTGGACGCGGCGTTGCTGGATCAGACGGGCTGGGCACAACCGGCGATTTTCGCGGTTGAGGTGGCGCTGCTGGCGCTGGTGCGTTCGTGGGGTGTGGTCCCGGAGGTGGTGACGGGGCATTCGATCGGGGAGATCACGGCGGCGTATGCCGCCGGTGTGCTGAGCCTGGCGGATGCCGCCACGCTGGTCGCGGCTCGGGGCCGGTTGATGCAGGCGCTGCCCTCGGGCGGGGCGATGCTCGCCATCGGGGCGGCCGAGGTGGATGTCCGGGCGCTCCTGGCCTCCATAGGTGGTGGCGAGTCGAGTGTCGGTGGCTTGGCCGTCGTGGGCGGCGGCGAGTCGAACGGCGAGGGCTTGGCCGTTGATGTTGCGGCGGTGAACGGTCCGGCGTCGGTGGTAGTGTCCGGGGTTGAGGACGACATCGAGCGGGTCGCCGAGCTGGCCGGTGAGCGGGGGTGGAAGACCTCGCGGTTGCGAACGAGTCACGCGTTCCATTCGCGCCTGATGGAGCCGATGCTGGCGGAGTTCGGTGAGATCGTCCGTGGGCTGAGTTTCGGTGAGCCGAGGATCCCGGCGGTTTCCACGGTGACCGGCGCGGCGGTGGCGGCGGGGCAGTGGACCGACCCGGCGTACTGGGTCGAGCAGGTCCGCAAGCCGGTCCGGTTCGCCGACGCGGCGGCTGCTTTGAAGGCTGACCGGGTGCTGGAGTTGGGCCCGGACGGTGTGCTCACCGCGCTGATCGGTGAGGCCAGCCCGGACGCGGTAGCGGTGGCCGCGCTGCGCCGGGACCGGGACGAGCCCACGACGTTGCTGACCGCACTGGGTGAGCTGTTCGTCCGCGGTCAGAACGTGGAGTGGCGGGCGTTGTTCGACGGCACCGCCGCCCGTCCGGTCGACCTGCCCACCTATCCCTTCCAGCACCGGCGCTTCTGGCCCCGGCCGCGGACCGGCGCCAGCAGGGACGCGATCGGACTGGGCCTCGCCGAGACCGGCCACCCGCTGCTCGGCGCGGCCATCGAGGCTCCCGACGCGGCAATGACGCTGCTCACCGGCTGGCTGTCGCTGCGTACCCACCCGTGGCTGGCCGACCACGTCGTGCTCGGCCGCACGCTCGTGCCGGGCACCGCGCTGGCCGAGATGGCCCGCGCGGCCGGCGAGCGGGCCGGCGTCCCGGTCGTGGAAGAACTCCTGCTCCAGGCCCCGCTGCCGCTGCCCGAGCGCGGCGGCGTCCAGCTCCGGGCCACGCTCGCCGAGCCTGACACCGACGGCCGCCGTGCGGTGGCGATCCACGCCCGTGCCGAGGACGAAGAGCCCTGGACGACGCACGCCACCGGTGTTCTGGCCGCCGCGGACGGTCGAGCCCCCGTCAAGATCGACCTGGTCTCCTGGCCGCCGGCCGACGCCGACCCGCTGGACCTGTCCGGCTTCTACGCGGAGACGGCCGCGAGCGGACTCGTCTACGGCCCGGCGTTCCAGGGCCTGCGGGGCGTCTGGAAGCGCGGCGAGGAGGTGTTCGCCGAGGTCGAGCTGGACCACACGACCACCGGATACGGCCTGCACCCTGCGTTGTTCGACGCGGTGCTGCACGCGATCGCCGTCGGCGGCCTGTTCACCGACGGTGAGATGCGGCTACCGTTCGCCGTCACCGGGCTCCGGACGTTCGGGCCGGCCGATACGCGGCTCCGGGCGCACCTGACCCGGGCAGGCGGTGCCGACACGGTGCGGCTCGCGCTCGCCGACGCGTCCGGCACGCCGGTCGCCGAGGTCGACGGCCTGGTGCTGCGTCCGGTGTCGGCCGCCCAGCTGGGAGCGGGCACGACCGATCGGCTGCTCTACGCGGTGGATTGGACCCCGCAGGAAGTGACCGCTTCGACGGAGACCCCGGTCGTGATCGCACTCGGTGATCCGCTACCGGCTCCGGCGCCCGTGGTGTTGGTGAACGCGACGGCCTCGGGTGCGGCTCTTGATCGGGCCGCCGCTCTGCTGACCTTGCTGCAGACCTGGTTGGCCGATCCGGCATGGGCGGGTTCCCGGCTGGTGGTGCGGACCTTCGGGGCGGTGGGTGAGGTGGTCACCGACCCGGATGGTGCGGCGCTCTGGGGCCTGGTGCGGTCTGCGCAGTCGGAGCACCCGGAACGGATTCATCTGCTGGACGGCTCTGAGGATGTGTTCTATCCGGTGCCGGAGGCGCTGGTGCGTGACGGTGTGGTGCGGGTGCCGCGTCTGGCGCGGTTGAAGGCGTCTGGTGCGGTGGAGTTCGGGGACGGGGCCGTGGTGGTGACCGGTGCGACCGGCACGCTGGGTGGTCTCCTGGTCCGTCATCTGGTGCAGGCTCACGGTGTCCGGAAGCTGGTGTTGCTGTCTCGGTCGGGCCGGAGTGTGGAGGTCGACGGGGCGCAGGTGCGTTCGGTCGCCTGCGATGTGGCCGACGCGGACGCGGTCGCCGAAGCCCTGCGGGGTGAGTCGGTGAGCGCGGTGATCCATGCCGCGGGTGTGCTGGATGACGCCTTGCTGGCCGATCTGACTCCCGAGCGGTTGCAGACGGTGTTTCGGGCCAAGGTCGACGCCGCCCGCAACCTCGCCGCGGCGACGAAGGACCAGCACCTGGCGGCGTTTGTGCTGTATTCGTCGGCGGCGGGTGTGTTCGGTAATGCCGGGCAGGCCAACTACGCGGCGGCGAACGCGTTCCTGGATGCCTACGCCACCCAGTTGCGGGAGCAGGGTGTTCCGGCGACCTCGCTGGCCTGGGGCCTGTGGGACGCCGGTATGGGTGAGACGCTCACCGACGCCGATCGTGACCGGATGCGTCGTGGCGGTGTCCTGCCGCTCACCGCCGAGCAGGGGCTGGCCGCCTTCGACGCCGCACTGGGTACCGGTCGCGCGGCCGTCGCGCCGCTCGCACTGGACACCGCCCCGCTGCGCGAGGCCGCCGCGGCCGGGCTGCTGCCCCCGCTGCTGGCGGGCCTGGTACGGGTGCCGGTCCGCAAGCGCGCCGACACCGCGCTGGGCCAGCGCCTGGCCGGTCTGCCGGCGCCACAGCGCGAGCGGGCCGTGCTCGACCTGGTCCGGACCCACGTGGCCGCTGTTCTCGGCTATCCGGGTCCGGACGCGGTCGAGGTCGAGCGGGCCTTCAGCGAGCTGGGCTTCGACTCGCTCATCGCGGTCGACCTGCGCAACCGGCTGGCGACGGTCACCGGGCTGCGGCTTCCCTCCACGCTCGTGTTCGACTATCCGAACGCGCTCGCACTGGCCGGGCACCTCGCCGCCGAACTCGCCGGAGCCGTCGAACAGATCGGATCCGCACCGGCGAGCACGACGGGCAACGCCGTGCGGACGGACGACCCGATCGCGATCGTCGGGATGGCCTGTCGCTTCCCGGGTGGCGTCAGCAGTCCGGAGGAGCTCTGGGATCTGGTCGCGGCCGGTCGGGACGGCGTCGGGTTCTTCCCCGAGGATCGGGGCTGGGACGTGGAGAACCTGTACCACCCCGACCCGGACCACCCCGGCACGACCTACTCCCGCGAGGGCGGTTTTCTCCGGGACGCCGCTCAGTTCGACCCTGGATTGTTCGGGATCTCGCCGCGTGAGGCGCTGGCGATGGATCCGCAGCACCGGCTGCTGCTGGAGTCCTCCTGGGAGGCGTTCGAACACGCCGGGGTGAACCCGATGGGACTGCGCGGTTCGCGGACCGGGGTATTCGTCGGCGTGATGTACAACGACTACTCGATGGTGCTGGGCGCTTCGGACGACAGTGCCGAGGGCTTCATGGGCACCGGCGGCAGCATCGCCTCCGGCCGAGTGTCCTACACGTTTGGTCTTGAGGGTCCGGCGGTCACCGTCGACACGGCATGTTCGTCGTCGCTGGTGGCGCTGCACCTGGCGATCCAGGCGCTGCGCAGCGGGGAGTGCGACGCCGCGCTGGCCGGTGGCGTGACAGTGATGGCGACCCCGAACACGTTCATCGGATTCTCCCGGCAGCGCGGCTTGGCCGCCGACGGGCGGTGTAAGTCCTTCGCCGAGGGTGCGGACGGTACCGGCTGGGGTGAGGGTGTCGGGATGCT
>NZ_FZOD01000139.1 GCF_900188345.1 Streptosporangium subroseum
CTTCGATGATCACCATGTCGACGCGTTCATCGACGCGTTCCCGGATGTGGTCGACGCCGTGGCGCGTCTCGAAGGCGGCCACATCCGGGGTTAGCAGTTGCGGGGCCCTCGCAACCTGCCCCTGACAGCCCGCGTGTTTCGCAGCGCGCAGGTCGTCATCGAGACCGAAGAGCTGAAGGCCGTTGAACGGCGCCGGCTTTCCATCGGCCAATCCTGCCTGCGGGAACTGGAAGCGCTGATCACCGGCAACTCCACCGTGGAAGGTGCACAGGCGCGGGGACACGTCGAGCCGGGCTTGCATCTCCGTCACCGGCCCGCTGCCGTTCCGCGGTGGGCCGATGGCAGGCGGGGTGGACAGGGGCCGTGGTTTTTTGGCGATCGTTCGATGAGTTTGCGTCCTGACGCCGGTCTATGTTCGTGCGGCACACAAGCCGGAACACAAGGAGGAGGACATCATGGGCACGATCCACGTCGACCTGTTCGCGACGCTCGACCTCGTAGGCCAGGCACCGGGTGATCCCGAGGAGGACTCTGAGGGTTTTCCGTTCGGGGGATGGCAGGCGCCCCTGTTCGACGAGACGGTCGGCCGGCACGTCGGCGCCGGAATGGAGGGCATGGACGCCCTGCTCCTTGGCCGCAGGACCTACGACATCTTCGCCGCGTTCTGGCCGAACCAGGTCGACGGCGTTGATGGCGGGATCGCCACGCTGTTCAACAGCATCCCGAAGTACGTCGCCTCGCGAGGCAACCCGGATCTGAGTTGGGCTGGCTCGACGCAGTTGGGACCCGACCTGGTGAGCGCCGTGCACGAGCTGCGTGACAAGCACGAGCACGTCCACGTGATCGGAAGCCTGAACCTGGTACAGACCCTCCTGCGCGAGCGCCTCTTCGACCGGCTCGACCTGTGGCTCTTCCCCATCGTGCTCGGCATCGGCAAGAAGGTGTTCGACGGCGGTGCGGTGCCTGCCAACCTGGTGCTCCTCGAGCCGCCCGTCACCTCGTCCAAGGGCGCTGTGCTCCTGCGTTACGGCCTCGGTGAGGGGACCCCGGGCGGCGGGGACATGCGGCGCGAAGACCGCGGCGTCGGTTCGAGCTGAACGGTGGCCGTATCGGTGGCGACCACGCCGCATCCGCACCCGGCGGCCGTAAGGTTCGACTCCCGAAGACCTCCCCAGTTCCGTTCTGGTTCCGTCTGAGAGAGCGGTTTGCGAGTTGATGTCTCTTTCGTCGTTGGGGTAGGGCTTGCGCTCACTCACCCCGGCCGGCCCGGTCGAGACTCCGGGCCCTTGGTGGAGTGACTCTTTTCGTCCATGGGGCACTTGCCCACAGGGTGCGGGATTTCTCGCAAGGGCCAGCCGGTCCCCGCCGGGTCGGCCCTAAGGAGAAGGCACATCTTCGGAGAACCCTGCCCAGCGTCGCGGCGCGAAACCGGAGCCGTTCCGCTCGATCTCCACGGCGCGGGCGCCACCGAAGTGTGCGGGGATCACGAGCGCGTTGTGGTCGGCGGCCCATTGCAACACCTTGCGACGCGTCTGTGCCGCCGCGGCGGGGTCGTGACAGAAACAACTGGACAAGTCCGGTGCCAGCAACTGCACAGGCGCGTGGAGCAGGTCACCGACGAAGATCGCACGGTCATCGCCTGATGTGAGCGTCAGGACGCCGTGTCCCGGTGTGTGACCCGGTGCGAGGGCGAGTTCCAGGTTTTCGTCGATGATGTGGCTGTCATCCCAGATGAGCGCTTGCCCCGCGCGCAGGATCGGCTCAATCGACTCGGCATAGACGATGGCGCTGCGACCAGGCTCCTCGGTGAGGGCGCTGGGGTTGAAGAAGTCCACATCGGGCTGGGAGAGCAGGTACTGGGCGTTGGGGAAGGCCGGGACCCGTTCGCCTCCTTCATCAAGGTGAGTGTTCCCTCCCACATGGTCGGCGTGCAGATGAGTGCAGACGACGAGGTCCACGTCGGCTGGTGCCACGCCGACGGAGGACAGCGCGGCCGGGAGCGAGGCACCGGCCGGAACTCCGGGACGGTCGGTATCGACGGCCAGACCGGTATCGATGATGATGGTGCGGCCACCGCTGCGCAGCAGCCACGACTGCACGGCCACCCGCACGCGGTCTGCCTCGGCGTCCCAGTGCGCCGGGCTGAGCCAGGACCTGTTCGCCTCCCACAATTCCGGGTCGCCTCCGGGGAAGAACTCGGCGGGGGAAAGAGGCCGGTTGTCCAAGTGCGGGACCATCGTCACCGAGACATCGCCCAACTCGATCGTGTGCATATTCTGATCCTCGACCGGACTGCCTATCGGTAGAAAGAAGGCACATTCTTGTCCACTGATCCCGCCGAGGCCCGCGCCGGCACGGTCGTCACGGTCGCGACGTACGAAAACTGCCCGGTCACGGGGCTGCTACGCCGGATCGGCGACAAATGGAGTCCTGCGGTCATCCGCCTACTCGCCGAACGCGGCCACGGCTTCAACGAGTTGGACCGAGCGATCGAAGGCATCAGCCGACGCATGCTGACCCGTACTCTGCGAGGTCTGGAAGAGGCGGGTTTCGTCAGCCGTACGACGTCGGGTCCGCCATGGGCACGGGTGGAGTACTCGCTGACCGAGGTGGGGCACTCCCTTCGAGAACAGCTCTTCACGCTCGGACGATGGGCGGACGCGCACAGGTCCGGCCTGGTGCGACCAACCCCGGCGAGCTCGGCCACTTCGGAGGCCGTCGCCGAACCTCCAACTTCACCCGTCAGGGGTGTCGATGATCAGCCCCGGGCTTTGATCCTGGGCGGCGGGTGATCTGTCGTTCGGCGGTGGCCCCGGACGATTGCTCATCCGGGCCCCTCAAAGAGCTGTTCGCCTGCCTCTGCCGGGTCGGCATGGGACGATCCCCCTTCAGAGTTGTCTGGTTCTTGCCCTCGGCGTCTTGGTCGGTGGGGCGTCATCCTTTGATCGCGGGGAGACGCGGCCCCCGGACGGATGACGCCCCGCCCGGCTCACCAGGTCTTGCCGGCCTGCTCGCGGATCGTGCGGTTGATTCGGTTGTAGAAGTTGGTCAGCGCGATCTCCAGGGTGATCGCGGACAGTTGCTTTTCGTCGAAGTGAGCGGCGGCGGCGTCCCAGATCTCGTCGGTCACGCCCGGCGCGCCGTCCTGGATCCGGGTGGCGGCCTCGGTCAGCGCGAGCGCTGCCCGCTCCTCCTCGGTGAAGAAGGGCGTCTCGCGCCACGCGACCACGTTGTGCAGCCGCTCATCGGTCTCTCCGTGCTTTTTGGCCGACGCGATCCCGGCGAATACGCACGGGCTGCAGCCGTTGATCTGGCTGGCCCTCAGGTGGACCAGCTCGAGCAGGCGCGGGTCGACGCCACCGGCGTGAATCGCCTTGTAGAGGTGCTGGATCGCGGTGGACACGTCGGGATTCGCGGTGCCCTTCATACGTGCTTCCATGGGTTTTGCCCCTTCATCGGTTACCTGCGCCCATCCGGGCTCGTCATCACCCATGACGAGGCAGATCCGAGGAAGGTAACAACATGTCCGACACCAGCCCGACGGACCTAGTGGCCGAGGCGTTCGAGGCCCAGCGCGACCGGCTGCGGGCGGTCGCCCATCGCATGCTCGGGTCGCACGCCGACGCCGAGGACGTGGTCCAGGAGGCCTGGCTGCGGCTCTCCCGTCAGGACACGGAGACCATCCACAACTTCGCCGGCTGGCTGACCACGGTGGTCGGCCGGATCAGCCTCGACGTCCTGCGATCACGCCAGGCCCATCCTGAGGCGTCCTACGACGACCGGCTTTCCGAACTCGTGGTGACGGTCGACGACGGCCCCGCGCCTGAGGACGACGTGGTGCTCGCCGACTCGGTCGGGCTCGCGCTGCTCGTCGTCCTGGGGTCGCTCGGGCCGAGCGAGCGGCTGGCGTTCGTGCTGCACGACCTGTTCGCGGTGCCGTTCGACGAGATCGGCCAGATCCTCGGCAAGTCCACCGACGCCACCAAGATGCTCGCCAGCCGCGCCCGCAGGAAGGTGCAGGCGACCGAACGGCCGACGGTCACCGGACGGGAGCAGCGCCAGGTCGTCCAGGCCTACCTGGCGGCGGCTCGCCGCGGCGACTTCGAAGGGCTGCTGCGCGTGCTCGACCCCGAGGTGAAGCTGACCGTCGACACCCCCGATGGTGTGGTCGTCATCCTTGGCGCCACCGAGGTAGCCGCCGGCGCGCGGCTGTCCGCCGGCGCAGCGGCGCGAGGGAGAGAGGTGCTGGTCAACGGCCTTCCCGGGATCGTGTCCTGGCGCGAGGACGGCGCCCCACTCTCGGTCATCGCGTTCACCGTCGTCGACGGCCGGATCGTCGGCATCGCGGTCATGACCGACCCGGCCAGGCTCGCGTCGATGGACCTGCCGGAACCGAGGTGAGTCACTCAGCGGGTAAGGTCGGCTCCATGGCGCAGCGCCAGCAGGTCACCGTTGACGTTCATGTGATCCTCGAACGCGCAGGTCAGATCCTGCTGTGTCTGAGGGACGGCACCGGTTACGCCGACGGGCTGTTCTGTCTGCCGTCCGGGCACTTGGACTCAGGGGAAACCGTGATCGAATGCGCCGTTCGGGAAGCTCGGGAGGAGGTCGGGGTCACCATCGACCCCGACCGTCTACGGGCGGTCGCCGTTGTCCACCATCTGTCGCCCGTGGGTAAGCCGAGGATCGGGTTCTTCTTCGCCACCGACACCTGGGAAGGCGAGGCCGTCAACGCGGAGCCGAACAAGTGCGCCCGGATCGAATGGGTGCCCGTCGACGCATTACCGGACAACACGGTGCCCTACACCGTGGCGGGTCTGGACCTCTATCTGGCCGATGCCGTAGTCGGTGTGCACGGATGGCACGAGACGGCGTCGGCCTGATATCGCACGACGAAGCGTTCTCCGGTCGAAAAGCCGATGGGCGCCGGCCGATGCGATAGTCGATCTGTCGGCGGGGTTGCGAGTCTGTGCGGCGCTGCGTCACGTTACCTTTGCGGGGTGATCCGCGCCGTGGTGATTGATGTGGACGACACGCTCTGTCTCACCGAGGCGGTGTGTTTCGAGTTGGA
>NZ_FZOD01000137.1 GCF_900188345.1 Streptosporangium subroseum
TTGAAGACGGCGGTTCCGTCCGCCGTGTCGGCGGCGGGTCGGACGATCACCTACTCCTACCTGGTCGTCAACACCGGAAACGAGACGTTGACGGGCGTGGGCGTGGCGGACACGGCGTTCTCGGGTACGGGAACGCCCGGAGCGATCACCTGCCCGGTGACGACGCTGGCGCCGCAGGCCATGACGACGTGCACCGGCACCTACGTGACCACCCAGGCGGATGTGGACGCCGGTTCGATGGTGAACACCGCGGTCGCCTCGGGCACTCCGCCGACGGGTCCCGAGGTGACGTCTGCTCCGTCGGCTGCAACTGTCAGCATCACCTCGGCGCCCAGTCTGACGTTGCTGAAGACGGCCTCGCCGAGCACGGTGTCGGCGGCGGGTCAGACGATCACCTACTCGTACGTGATCGTCAACACCGGCAACGCGACGTTGACGGGTGTGGGTGCGACGGACACGGCGTTCTCGGGTTCGGGGACACCCGGGGTGGTCACGTGTCCGGTGACGACGTTGGCGCCGCAGGCTTCGACGACGTGCACGGGCACGTACGTGACCACCCAGGCGGATGTCGATGCCGGTTCGGTGGTGAACACGGCGGTTGCCTCGGGTACTCCGCCGACGGGTCCCGCGGTCACGTCTTCGCCGTCGACGGCGACGGTCACGGCGACGTCGGTTCCGGGGCTGACGGTGGTGAAGACGGCGTCGCCGTCGGCGGTGACGGCGGAGGGTCAGACGGTGAGCTACTCCTACCTGGTCGTCAACAACGGTAACCGGGCGTTGACGGGTGTGGCCGTGGTGGACACGTCGTTCTCGGGTTCGGGGACACCCGGGGTGGTCACCTGCCCGGTGACGACGCTGGCACCGCAGGCCTCGACGACGTGCACGGGCACGTATGCGGTCACCCAGGCGGATGTCGACGCGGGGTCGATCGTGAATACTGCGGTCGCCTCGGGTACTCCTCCGACGGGTCCCGCGGTCACGTCGGCTCCCGCGACGGCGACGGTCATGGTGGCGTCGGTTCCTGGTTTGACGGTGGTGAAGACGGCGTCGCCGTCGGCGGTGACGGCGGCGGGTCAGACGATCACCTACTCGTACGTGATCGTCAACACCGGCAACGCGACGTTGACCGGTGTGGGTGCGACGGACACGGCGTTCTCGGGTTCGGGAACGCCCGGAGTGATCACCTGCCCGGTGACGACGCTGGCACCGCAGGCCATGACGACCTGCACGGGTACGTACGTGGTGACGCAGGCGGACGTCGACGCGGGATCGGTTGCGAATACCGCGGTCGCCTCGGGCACCCCGCCGACGGGTCCACCGGCCACGTCAACTCCGTCGACCGCGACGGTTGGCGTCACCTCGGCGCCCGGCCTGACGTTGCTGAAGACAGCATCGCCGAGCACGGTGACGGCGGCGGGGCAGATAATCACCTACTCCTACCTGGTCGTCAACAATGGCAACGCGACCCTGACCGGTGTGGCCGTGGTGGACACGGCGTTCTCGGGTACGGGGACGCCTCCGGTGATCACGTGTCCGGTGACGACGCTGGCGCCGCAGGCCTCGGCGACCTGCACCAGCACCTACGTGGCCACTCAGGCGGATGTCAACGTCGGGTCGGTGGTGAATACGGCGGTCGCCTCGGGCATTCCTCCGACGGGCCCCGCGGTGACCTCTTCGCCGTCGACGGCGACGGTCACGGCGACGTCGGCTCCTGGTTTGACGGTGGTGAAGACGGCGTCGCCGTCGGCGGTGTCGGCGGCGGGTCAGACGGTGACCTACTCGTACGCGATCGTCAACACCGGCAACGCGACCCTGACCGGGGTGGGCGTGGTGGACATGGCGTTCTCGGGTTCGGGGACGCCTCCGTTGGTGACGTGTCCGGTGACGACGCTGGCACCGCAGGCCATGACGACCTGCACCGGCACGTACGTGACCACCCAGGCCGACATCGACGCCGGGTCGGTGGTGAACACGGCGGTCGCCTCGGGCACTCCGCCCACGGGCCCACCGGTCACGTCTTCGCCGTCGTCCGCGACGGTCGCGGTCGCGGTCGCCTCGTCGTTGACGCTCGTCAAGACGGCGTCACCGAGCACGGTGTCGGCACTTGGCCAGACGATCACCTACTCCTATCTGGTCCTCAACACCGGAAATGCGACGTTGACCGGTGTGGGCGTAATGGATACGGCGTTCTCCGGTTCGGGGACGCCTCCGGTGATCATCTGTCCGGTGACGACGCTGGCGCCGCAGGCCATGACGACCTGCACCAGCACCTATGTGGTGACGCAGACGGATGTCGACGCAGGATCGATTGTGAACACCGCGACGGCCTCGGGTACTCCGCCGACGGGGCCCGCGGTGACGTCTTCGCCGTCGACCGTGACCGTTGCCATTACCTTGGCGCCCAGCCTGACGTTGCTGAAGACGGCCTCGCCGTCCACGGTGACGGCGGCGGGGCAGACGGTGACCTACTCGTACCGGGTCGTCAACAACGGCAACGCGACCCTGACCGGCGTGGGTGTGGTGGATATGGCGTTCTCCGGTTCGGGGACGCCTCCGGTGATCACCTGCCCGGTGACGACGCTGGCGCCGCAGGCGATGACGACCTGCACGGGCACGTATGTGGTGACGCAGACGGATGTCGACGCGGGGTCGGTGGTGAACACGGCGGTCGCTTCGGGTACTCCGCCGACGGGGCCCGCGGTCACGTCGGCTCCGTCGACCGTGACGGTCACGGCGACGCCGGCTCCTGGTTTGACGGTGGTGAAGACGGCTTTGCCCAGCACGGTGACGGCGCCTGATCAGACGATCACCTACTCCTACCTGGTCGCCAACACCGGCAACACGACCCTGACCGGGGTGGGGGCGGCGGACACGGCGTTCTCGGGTACGGGGACGCCTCCGGTGATCACCTGCCCGGTGACGACATTGGCGCCGCAGGCCTCGACAACCTGCACCGGCACGTACGTGACCACCCAGGCGGATGTCGATGCCGGGTCGATCGTGAACACCGCGGTCGCCTCGGGCACCCCGCCCACGGGCTCACCGGTTACGTCGGCTCCGTCGACGGCGACCGTCAGCGTCACCTCGGCGCCCGGCCTGACGTTGCTGAAGACGGCCTCGCCGTCCACGGTGACGGCGGCAGGTCAGGCGATCACCTACTCCTACCTGGTCGCCAACACCGGAAATGTCACGTTGACCGGGGTGGGGGCGGCGGACACCGTGTTCTCGGGTTCGGGGACGCCTCCGGTGGTGACGTGTCCGGTGACGACGTTGGCGCCGCAGGCCACGACGACCTGCACCGGCACCTACGTGACCACCCAGGCCGACATCGACGCGGGATCGATCGTGAACACCGCGACGGCCTCGGGCACTCCGCCCACGGGCCCCGCGGTGACCTCGGCTCCATCGACCGCGACGGTCACGGCTACGCCGGCTCCTGGTTTGACGCTCGTCAAGATGGCATCACCGAGCACGGTGTCGGCGCCTGGTCAGACGATCACCTACTCGTACGTGATCGTCAACACCGGCAACGAGACGTTGACCGGGGTGAGTGTGGCGGATACGGCGTTCTCGGGTTCGGGGACGCCTCCGGTGATCACCTGCCCGGTGACGACGCTCATACCGCAGGCCTCGACGACCTGCACCGGCACATACGTGACCACCCAGGCGGATGTCGACGCCGGCTCGATCGTGAACACGGCGGTCGCTTCCGGCACCCCACCGACGGGCCCATCGGTCACGTCTCCGCCATCGACCGCAACGGTCACGGCCACTCTGGTTCCTGGTTTGACGGTGGTGAAGACGGCGTCGCCGTCGGCGGTGACGGCGGCGGGGCAGACGGTGACCTACTCCTACCTGGTCGTCAACACCGGAAATGCGACGCTGACGGGTGTGGCCGTGGTGGACACGGCGTTCTCGGGTTCGGGAACACCTCCGGTGATCACCTGCCCGGTGACGACACTGGCGCCACAGACTATGACGACGTGCACCGGCACGTACGTGACCACCCAGGCCGACATCGACGCGGGGTCGGTCGTGAACACCGCGACGGCTTCCGGCACTCCGCCGACGGGCCCCGCGGTCACGTCGGCTCCGTCGACCGCGACGGTCACGGCTACGCTGGCTCCTGGTTTGACGGTGGTGAAGACGGCGTCACCGAGCTCGGTATCGGCGCCTGGTCAGACGATCACCTACTCGTACATGGTCGTCAACACCGGAAATGCGACGTTGACGGGTGTGGTCGTGGTGGATACGGTGTTCTCGGGTTCGGGTGCGCCTCCGATGGTGACGTGTCCGGTGACGACGCTGGCGCCGCAGGCCATGACGACCTGCACGGGCACGTACGTGACCACGCAGGCGGATGTCGACGCGGGGTCGATCGTGAACACCGCGACGGCCTCGGGTACCCCGCCCACGGGTCCCGCGGTGACCTCCGATCCGTCGACCGCGACGGTGACCGCCACGTCGAGCCCGGAGCTGTCGCTGTTGAAGACGGCGGTTCCGTCCGCCGTGTCGGCGGCGGGCCGGACGGTGACCTACTCCTACTTGGTCGTCAACACCGGTAACCGGACGTTGACCGGGGTGGCCGTGGTGGACACGGCGTTCTCGGGTTCGGGAACACCTGCGGTGGTGACGTGTCCGGTGACGACGCTGGCGCCGCAGGCTTCGACAACCTGCACCAGCGCCTACGTGGTGACGCAGGCGGATGTCAACGCGGGGTCTGTGGTGAATACGGCGGTCGCCTCGGGTACTCCGCCCGCGGGTCCCGCGGTCGCGTCGGCTCCGTCGACGGCAACGGTGACGGCCGACCTGATTCCCGGCCTGGTGTTGCTGAAGACGGCTGATCTTTCCACGGTGACGGCGGCGGGTCAGACGATCACTTATTCATATCTGGTTACCAACACCGGAAATGCGACGTTGACCGGGGTGGCCGTGGTGGACACGGCGTTCTCGGGTTCGGGAATACCCCCCGTGATCACATGTCCGGTGACGACGCTGGCACCGCAGGCCTCGACGACGTGCACGGGCACGTATGTGACGACGCAGGCGGACGTCGACGCCGGGTCGGTGGTGAACACGGCGGTCGCCTCGGGCACTCCGCCAACGGGTCCCGCGGTCACGTCGGCCCCGTCGACGGCGACGGTGACCGCCACCTCGCGTCCGGAGCTGTCGCTGTTGAAGACCGCCTTCCCATCGGCGGTGACGGTGGCGGGGCAGACGATCACTTACTCCTACCTGGTTGTCAACACCGGCAACGCGACGCTGACCGGCGTGGGTGCGACGGACACGGCATTCTCGGGTACGGGAACGCCGCCGGTGATCACCTGCCCGGTGACGACGCTGGCGCCGCAGGCGATGACGACGTGCACGGGCACGTACGTGACCACCCAGGCGGATGTCGACGCCGGCTCGATTGTGAACACCGCGACGGCTTCGGGCACTCCGCCGACGGGGCCTGCGGTGACGTCGGCTCCGTCGACCGCGACGATTACCGAAGATCTGGTCGCCGGCCTGACGTTGTTGAAGACGGCGGTTCCGTCCGCCGTGTCGGCGGCGGGTCG
>NZ_FZOD01000135.1 GCF_900188345.1 Streptosporangium subroseum
CCGGCGGCTGATGCGGGGCTTATTCGCCGGGTCTGAGGACATATCCCGCCCCGCGCAACGTGTGGATCATCGGTGCCCGGCCGGCGTCGATCTTCTTTCGCAGGTAGGAGATGTACAGCTCCACCACGTTCGCCTGGCCGCCGAAGTCGTAGTTCCATACCCGGTCCAGGATCTGTGCCTTGCTGAGCACCCGCCGCGGGTTGCGCATCAAAAAGCGCAGCAGCTCGAACTCGGTGGCCGTCAAAGTGATCAGCTCGCCGTCTCGCCGGACCTCGTGGCTGTCCTCGTCCAGGGTCAGGCCGCCGATGACGAGCTGGGAGCCGGGGCTCAGCTCCGAGCGGGCGGTGCGGCGCATCAGCCCGCGCAGCCGGGCCACGACCTCTTCGAGGCTGAACGGCTTGGTGACGTAGTCATCGCCGCCCGCCGTCAGGCCGGTGATCCGGTCTTCCAGGGAGTCTTTGGCGGTCAGGAACAGCACCGGCACATCCGAGGTCTCCGCGCGTAGCCGCCGCAGCACCTCCAGGCCGTCGATGTCGGGCAGCATCACGTCGAGCACGACGGCGTCGGGCCGGAAGTCGCGTGCGGTCCGGACGGCGCTCAGGCCGTCGCCGGCGCTGCGCACCTCCCAGCCCTCGTAGCGCAGCGCCATCGTCAGCAGCTCCGCCAGCGTGGGCTCGTCGTCGACCACCAGCACCCGTACGGGGCTGCCGTCCGGCCGGCGCATCGGCCCGCGGGTCTGCGCGTTCGCCATCGTCATCACCCGATCATCAGCGGCGAAGCTGTCGGCATCCTTTTCACATCCTGTGTATCACCTGTGCGAATGCGGGCGCACGATCGCATCGGGTGCCCGTGGCCTGCCGGCGCCACCGGCATGGCGCCGGGATCGGTCTACGCGCCCCCAAAACGAGAGTGCATTGTTTGGAGTTCGTTGACGGGCCGGCATGTCACGAACCGGTCCCTGCAACCGCGCAGGCGCAGCCGGCCTTCCGCCAGCCGCGCCTGCTGGAAAGTCGCGGGAGCCGGTTGCGCGTGTGCCTGGTCGTGGAGCAGCGGGTTGTCCGGCTGGCGGGCCAGAACGTCCGGGCGCTGACGTACAACGGCGACTACATGCCGCCGACGATCCGCCTGCGCCCCGGCGACCAGCTCGATCTGACCTTGGTGAACCGGCTGGGCGAGCACACCAACCTGCACACGCACGGCTGGTACGTCTCCCCGGGCGGCAACTCCGACAACATCTACCTGCACATCATGCCGGGCCAGACCTTCCACTACACCTACCGCCTGCCGAAGGACCTGGCGCCGGGCACCTACTGGTACCACTCGCACGCACACCCGGTCTCCGAACCGCAGGTGTTCGCGGGACTGTCCGGCGCGATCGTGATCGACGGGCTGAACCGGTACCTGCCGCCCGGCCTGCGCAACATCGGCGAACGGCTCATCGCGCTGAAGGACTTCCAGGTGCACGGCGGGGCCATCCCGACGACGAACATCAACAGCGACGCTCCGACCACCCGGACCGTGAACGGGCTGGTAAACCCGATCATGAACATCCGCCCGGTGAGACCTAGCTGTGGCGGCTGGCCAACATCGGCGCCGACATCGTCTACAACGTCCAACTGCAGGGTGTGCGCTTCTACGTGGTGGCGCAGGACGCCAACCCCGTCGACCACATCTGGAGCGCCGAGACGCTGCTCATGCCACCGGGCAGCCGGTTCGACGTGCTCGTGCAGGGACCCCCAGCCGGCCGCACCCACCTGATCACCACGGCCTACAGCACCGGCCCAACCGGCGACTCCTACCCGCAGACCACGCTGGCCACCCTGGTCTCCGCCGGAGACCCCATGACCCCCGCCGCCCTGCCCTCGAAATTCGCCCCCATCGACGACCTGAGCAAGGATCCTGTGGCCCAGCGGCGCGTCATCACCTTCTCCCAGAACGACCAGACCAATGAGTTCTACATCAACGGCAAGCAGTTCGACGTGCACCGGATCGATGTGCGCGCCAGGTTGAACACCACAGAGGAGTGGCGCGTGCGCAACCTTGCGAATGAGCAGCACACCTTCCACATCCACGTCAACGACTTCCAGCTCATGAGCATCAACGGCAGGCCGTACCACTTCCGTGGCTGGCAGGACACCGTCCAGCTACCTGCCCGCGGCGAGGTGGTCATCCGGATGCGCTTTCGCGATTTCCTCGGCAAGTACCCGTTCCACTGCCACATCCTCAACCACGAAGACCGCGGCATGATGGCCAACGTCGAGGTCGTCCGCTGACCCGAGCGCGAGAGCCGCTCCACCTCCCGAAGCGACGGCTCGCGAGGCGCATAGGGCCGGGGCTCGTCGGCGTAGACAGGCCGGGGCAACCAACGGCATGGAATCACTTAATGCCATGGAATGACTACATATTGTTCGAGTGGGTAGACCCCGCGAACAGGTGCACACCCGTACGACGAGAACCCGCGTGGTGCGCCATCGCGGAAGTGGAGAAATCATGAAGATCGGTCTCGGCCTGCCCATCAGTGACCCGCCGCCGCTGCTGACCTAGGCGCGGCGCGCGGAAACCGGCCGTTCACCACACTACGGCTCCTCGATCGCATCGCGTACGACAACCCGGAGCCGCTGGTCACCTTGGCCGCCATCGCCGCAGCCACCACAAGGATCCGCGTGCAGACCGAGGTGCTGATCGCGCGACTGCATGAGTCGGAGCTGCTGGCCAAGCAGAGCGCGACCCTGGACCGAATGTCCGGCGGCGCTGCGCGCGACCTTGGAGGGGCCGGCCCAGGCCCGTGGCCGTCGGCGCCGGCTTTCTCGGCGCCGAGGTCGGCCTGTCGTTATCATCGCTTCGGCGGCTGGGGGCCTGCTCGCCCTGCGCTCCTACGGCCAGACCCTTGACCCGGCTGCGGGCCGAGCTCAGTGAACGCGTCCTGCTGACCGAACTGGCCGCCGAGCGGGGTCGCCGCGGTGATGACGACGGCGTGAGAGGAGGAGGCGGCCCGAACCTGGAACCGGCACCGCTCGGCGCTTCGCTCCTTCTCCACGGGCCGGTGATCTACAGCAGCCGGATCACCCTCGGCTGGGGCGCGGCCAGGTGCACGCCGGCGCCGTGCGCGTGGGCCAGGGTGGCGGCGGCGAGCAGGACGGCCAGGCCGGAGCTGTCCAGGAAGGACGGCCGGCTTGCGTCGATGATCACGTGATCATCCGGTCGCGGTGCCAGGTGCACGGACGCCTCCTCGTGTGTCGGAGGGTACGTCGACTGCCGATGCAGTATTTGTTGGCTGTATCGAATTCCGCATCAGCGGGCCGCCGGCACGAAGGAGCCTTTGGGATCGTGACCAGCTCAATCATCGTCGGAGGAAGCAGCGGGGTGGGCCGCGCCGTAGCGCAGCGGTTCGCCGACCGCGGCGACAGCGTCATCGTCACCAGCCGCACCGCGGCGCGCGCCGACACGGTGGCCACCGAACTCGGCGGCACGACCTGGGGCCTGGCCGTTGACCTGTCGCGGCCGGAGACGATCGCTGCCGCGCTTGCCGATGTACGGGAGGTCGACAACCTGGTCATCAGCGCGATCACGCAGGGCGTCAACTCTCTGGCGGACTTCGACATCGGCCAGGCCATCGAGGCCGTGACCATCAAGCTGGTGGGCTACACCGAGACCGTACGAGCCCTGCGCGACCGGTTCACCCCCGGCGCGTCGGTCGTGCTCTTCGGTGGCCTGGCCAAGGAACGCCCCTACCCCGGATCCACCATGGTGACCGCTCTCAACGGAGGTGTCAGCGCTCTGGTGAAGACCCTGGCCGTGGAGCTCGCACCCCACCGCGTCAACGCGATCCATCCCGGCGTGGTGGGCGACAGCCCGAAGTGGCGCGACGTGCCCGACCACCCCCACGTGCCGCGTACCCCTATCGGACGCCTCGTGGCGACCGCGGAGGTCGTCGATGCCACCGACTTCCTGCTCCGCAACACCGGCGTCAACGCCCACGACTTGTTCGTCGAGGGTGGATTGCTCGTTACCTGACCTGCGGCCCCGGCTGGACCTCCTTCGGGCGCCTGGTAGCCGGGACCTGGACCTGGAGTTCCGGCGCGGACGCGTCACCTCCTCGGCCGCCAGGACGAGCCAGGTGAGCAGTCCTATGTGCTCCAGGGGCGCAGGGTGCTGGTCGCGGTGACCCTGCCCGTGCCGTCCCTGACCTGCGCCGATACGCAGGTCTCCTCGGGGTTGGGTGCCACCGTCAGGCGCTGCTCGCCGACCATCGGCGCGACGAGGCGGTAGGCGAACTCCTGGCCGGCCAGAGGCAGGCCCGAGCGACGGATCAGCTCGCCCATCATCAGGGCCTGCAGCGGCCCGTGCACGACCAGACCGGGGTAGCCCTCCCGCGCGGCATACGCAGGGTCGTAGTGGATGCGGTGCGCGTTGTAGGTCAGCGCTGAGAACCGGAACAGCACCACCGAGTCCACGTCGAGCGCGAGGGTACCCGTGGGCGCAGGGGTCTCGGCGGTGGTGCTGGGCTTCGTCGGCAGCGTCGATCCGGGGGCCCGGTAGACGATGTCCTGCTCGTCGGCGATGGCCAGCCGGCCGCCCTGTTCGATGTCGCTGCGGACGGTCACGAACGTCAGCGGCCCGGATTTTCCTTCCTTTTCCGCGGTGCGGATGACCCGCGTGGTGCGAGTCGCCGGCTCGCCGAAGCGCAGCGGGGTGTGCATGGACACCCGCCCTCCGGCGAACATGCGCAGTCGACCGGGGCCGGGAGGTGCCGGTATGCCGTGTGTGGGGTGTCCGTCCGGGCCCAGGTCCCCCTGCCTGCGACGCTCCAGCAGATAGATCCAGTGCCACAGGGCCGGCAGTTCCTCGGAGGGCGGGTCGATGTCCAGCAGACCGGCGAGGGCCTCGGCCGGCTCGGGGATGATCAGCTCGGTGCGGCGGCTGGTCGGGGCTCCGCCCTGCCGCGCAGCCGCTGCGTTCGATGTCATGGTCGGTCCTTCGTCGGGTCGGTCGCCCCGGAGGCGAACTCGGCGCGGATGGCGTCGCTGTGCTGGCCGGCCGCCGGGATCGCGCCCATGGCCGCCTCCCGCCCCGTCACGGTGACCGGGGGCAGCAGGGAGCGCAGGGGGCCGACGGGAGAGTCCACCTCACGCCACCGATCACGCGCCTCCAGCTGCGGATGCTCGGCGAACTCGTGCATGGTACGCATACGGGCGGATGCGATGCCCACCTCGTCGAGGCGCTCGATGACCTGCTGAGCGCTCAGCCCGGACAGGGCCTCCTGAAGTATCACCCGCAGCTCGGCGTCGTGCTCCACACGGCTGGAGTTGCGGGCGAAGCGGGGCTCTTGGGCCAGGTGCGGCCGGCCCAGGACGTCGGCGCAGAGCGCCGCCCACTCGCGCTCGTTCTGCACGCCGATGAACACCTGGGCTCCGTCCCCGGCCCGATACGGCCCGTAGGGGGAGATGGAGGCGTGGCGGGCGCCGGTGCGGGGCGCAGGGGTGCCGCCGTAGCCTGCGTAGAAGTACGGCTGGCTCGCCCACTCGCCCAGCGCGTCGAGCATCGCCACCTCCAAGCCGGTGCCGGCGCCGGTGCGCTCACGCTCATACAGCGCGGTCAGCACACCGCTGTAGGCGTACATGCCGGCGGAGATGTCCGCGATGGAGATGCCGGCCTTGGCGGGTGATTCGGGCGTGCCGGTCACCGACAGCACGCCGGTCTCACACTGAATGAGCAGGTCATAGGCCTTCTTGCCGCGGTAGGGGCCCTTCGAGCCGTAGCCGGAGATCGAGCAGGTGATCAGCCGCGGATGCTTGGCGCGCAGGCTCTCCTCATCCAGGCCCAGCCGCTGCACCGCCCCCGGCAGGAGGTTCTGCACGAACACATCCGCCCGCGCGAGCATCGCGTCCAGGACCGCGCGGTCTGCGGGGTC
>NZ_FZOD01000132.1 GCF_900188345.1 Streptosporangium subroseum
TTAGGCAGGCACAACGTCCCGTTCTGCGTACAAACACACGCTCAGCACCGAGCGTGCACTACGACACACAAACAACCCCACATTCCCCTCCCGACACGGCGCGGTGGCAGAACCGGCCGCCCTCCGACGAACCCGAAAAGCCATCCTCAAAGCCACCGACCCATTGATGCCGCCGGTGATGATTTCTTCTCCGTAAGAGCCCTACTCGGACATCCATGTTTCGGCATCGTGGTCCGCCCCCCTGGGCGAACTCGCTCAGCACCGCGCCGCCGCTGCGCTGCCGGTCAGCCACTGGAGAGTTCGTCGGTGGCGGTGTTGCCCGCGGTCGTCGTGCGACGGAGGAAGTCGGCGATGAGCTCGAGTTCGGCGTCGGTGTAGTCCTCGCACAGCTGATCCATCTGGGCGTTCATGCCGGAGAAGAGCCGATACAGCTCGGCGTTGCGTTCACGGCGCGCCCGTACGGTGACGGCACGGCGGTCGGTGGCATCGGGATCACGCTCGCGGACGATCCAGCCGCCGCGTTGGAGCCTGTCCAGAACGCCGGTCAGGGTGGCCGGATGCAGCCCGGCCACGCGTGCCAGCGCACTGGGACTGAGAGGCCCCTGCCGGTTGATCAGGTCCAGGCAGTCCCAATCGGCGTCCTTGAGCTCGACACGCGCGCCGAACTGGCGGTTGAGCAACGACAGCTGGATGTTCAGGTCGCGCAGCGCCTCCTTGACCGCCCGAATCTGCTGTCGGCGCCATCGCGCCCCATCTTGTACGGAACTCATATTGCATGGCCTTCATATGAGATAGTATGATTCCCATATAATACGGCACCCAGATAAGGGTGTCACGACAAAAGAGGTGCGCATGAAAATCACAGTCTTCGGGGCAACCGGCGGCATCGGCGGTCACGTCGTTGAGCAGGCTCTGGACGCCGGCCACCACGTGACCGCGGTGATCCGCGACAGCTCTCGATTCGAGATGGCACACCCGGCACTCGACATCGTCCGCGTGCCCGGCCTGACCGACCCCGAACTCCTGGTGCCCGCACTGGAGGGCAGCCATGCGGTGATCTCCGGAGTCGGCCCGCGCGGCCGCAAGGAAGGCCCCATCGCCACCCAGCTCACCCGCACCATCCTGGACGCCATCGGAGCCACCTACGTCCGGCGTTTCGTAGCCGTGAGCGCCGCGCCGGTCGGCACGGTGCCCGACGGCGACAGCTTCGTCAACCGCCGCCTCATACTCCCCTTCTTCGGCGCCTTCCTTCGCGACCTGTACGCCGACCTGACCGAAATGGAACGACAGATCCAGCTCAGCACCACCGAGTGGACCGTCGTCCGCCCGCCCAAACTCACTAGCAAGCCCCTGACCGGCACTTACCGCACCGCCCTGGGCGCGAACGTGCCCCGCGGCTACTCCATCTCCCGCGCCGACACCGCCCACCTCATGCTCGCCACCCTCAACGACCCCGCCACCATCAAACAAACGATCGGCATCGCCTACTAACTCTCAGGAGGAACCGACGTGGTCCTTGTCACCGGAGCCACCGGCAACGGTGTCGACCGGCGAAAGGATCAGCCGGATTACCGATCCTTCTGCCGGGGCGTTCCGGGGACGTGACCACGACACACAGACAACCTTGGTTTTCCCCTCCCGGCATGGCACCCCGGCACCTGCGCAACGAGGACGCCCGCGCTCGGCCGCGTCATCGGCTTCCCGCGGTGTGAGCCGACATTTCCAGCCACCTGGTTCGGCAGAGCGCATTTCTCCCAAGGGGGCAGAGGTTTCGGCATGGAGAGGGCGTACGGCAGGATCGTGACCATGACCTACGATTCGCGAACCGCCGCCGTTCTCGCCCTGCACTGGCAGGTGAACGTCATCAAGCCCGAGGGATTCTTCGGCGCGATGCTCGGCGAGCCGGTCGCGCGCAGCGGCGTCGTGGAGCGTGCCGTACGGTTCCACCAATCCATGCGCGCCGCAGGAGTGCCGGTGATTTTCACCCGGTTCACCGTGCCCGTGGGAGAGGGTGATCTGGTCCGCAACACGGGCTTCATGAACGCGGTCGGCGACGCGCAGGAGGCCTTCCGTCCGGATGCCCCGGGGTCGCAGTTGATCCCAGAGATGCGGGCTCTGGCCGAGATCGACCAGGTCGTCGACAACCAGAAGCTGTCCGGCCTGGCCGGAAACCACCTCCCCGAGTGGCTGGCCGAGCACGGGATCGACACGCTGCTGGTGACCGGAGTCGCCACCAACCTCACCGTCGAGCAAACTGCCAGGCACGGCACCGACCTGGGCCTCACCGTCCACACGGTCAGCGACTGCGTCACGGCCGCGACCGACGAGGCTCACCACATGTCGCTGGCCAACCTGGATCTGGCGACGGCCGGCTGCCTGACGTCGGAGCACGTACTCAGCCTGTTCTCCTGAGCCGCCGGACACACAACGGGCTCGATGGACCGCTACGAGATCAAGCCAGGGCTGAGCACGGCCTTCGGGACCGAGGGAACGCCCACACACCCGCGAGAAGACACTCCACTGTGCCAAGTGTCTCGTGGGCAAAGCCGTAGTCGCGCTGACCGCAGGACCCGGGTGATCTAGGGATCCGTCGCCCACAAACCGGCGGTCATCCCACCGTCACGTCGGTGGGTACGAAGGTGGCCTCGCCTCTGGCGGCGCGAAGGTCGGCCGCCAGCGCGTCGCCGACCTCCTGGCCGCGGGCCGCCAGGACGACCTTCGCTCCCTCGGCCGTGATCCGCTCGGCGACGGCACGGCCCATGCCGGAGGTGGCGCCGGTGATCAGGATGACTTTCTCTGCGAAACGTGCGGACACGATCACTCCCATGGTCAAGCAGGCCAGAAGGTGGGCACGGGCCTGCAGCGGGAATCACCGGTACACGCCGACCGCCTCGGTGGCGGGGAGGGCTGTCGCGACGCGAGGGGATGCGCACGCCCGGCTCGGCGAACCGCGGCCGGTTCGGTCTGTCTGCCCCGCGTGGCCGAGTCAAGGGCGAGCGCCGCTCGAACTGCGCTCATCAGCGTCAATACAAGCCTACGGCTCGAAAATCGGTATTATGCTACCGTATTTCCATGCCGATTGTGCGATGGTCGGCTTGAGCAGAACGCAGGGCGGTCGACAAGGACCGCAGATCGCATGCCGGGCGACGCACGCACATTCGCCGGGCAATGGGCGACTGCCTCCGACGCGCCTGCGGTCATCGGCACCCGGCTCGCACCAGTTCCGCGAGACAAGATCAGAAAGATATCGACATGCCTCTCTCCTCAACCTCCCTTCTTCTCTCGTCCGTCAAAGGGCCCGTCCTCTTCGCGGAAGACGACGGTTTCGCCGACGAGACGTCGGTGTTCAACATGACCGTCGCGCATCATCCCCATGTGATCGTCGGTGCCACCGGTGTGGCGGACGTCCAGGCGGCGGTGCGCTTCGCAAGAGACCTGGACCTCCCCGTCGCGGTCCTCAACACCGGTCACGGCCCTTCCGTGTCCGCTTCCGAAGAGACCGTCTTGATCACCACGCGTCGCATGACGGGGGTGAGGATCGACAGCGTGAGACAGACCGCTCGGGTCGAAGCCGGCGTCCGCTGGGGACAGGTGGTGGAAGAGGCTGCCAAAGTCGGACTCGCGCCGCTCGCCGGTTCCTCGCCACAGGTCGGTGTCGTCGGTTACACGCTCGGCGGCGGGGTGAGCGTCGCGTTGGGGCGGGCCTTCGGCTACGCGGCCGACCATGTCCGGGAGATCGAGGTCGTGACCGCGGACGGCGAGCTCCGCCACGTCACACCGGATTCCGACGCGGACCTGTTCTTCGCCCTGCGCGGAGGCAGGGGCAACTTCGGCGTCGTCACCGCGATGGAGTTCAGCCTGTTCCCCGTGCGGGAACTGTACGCGGGAGCCCTGCATTTCCCGGGTGACAGCGCACGCGAGGTGCTGCAGGCCTACAAGCGATTCACTTCCAATGCGCCCGACGAACTGACGTCGTCAATCGTCTTCCTGCGCGCGCCTGACCTGCCTTTTGTCCCCGAGTTCATGCGGGGGAAGCTCACCGTCTCCATACGGATCTCCTATCTCGGCTCGGCACGTGACGGTGAATCACTGGTCGCCCCCCTGCGGGCGGCTGCGCCGGTACTCGCCGACACCGTGACCATGATGCCCTTCTCGAATATGGCTTCCATCACCAATGATCCGACCGAACCGGGCGCCGCCGTGGAGCACTTCGCCATACTCGACGAACTGTCTCCGTCAGCGATGGAAACGATCCTCGACATCGCCGGACCGGATTCTGATACGCGCATCACCATGGTCAATGTGGCCCATCTCGGCGGCGCACTTGGAATGCCACCGGAAAGGGCAAATGCGGTGGGACGACGCGATGCTGCTTTCTCCCTTTTCGCGTTGACGGCCGTTCCGCCCAATGCCGTGACCGCCTACAAAAACGTGGGTCTGGAACTGACCGACAGGCTCACGTCCGGCCGGAAGCACCCCGGCTATCTCTCACCGGCGGACGCCTCCGTCGAGAGCGTACGACTGGCCTACGACGAGCCGACCTATGAGCGTCTCCAAGCGGCGAAAACCCTGCACGACCCGCGCAACATGTTCCGCTGCAACCACAACATCCCGCCCCGCGCATAGTTGTCGGCGACTCAGCGGGCTTCGTTCGCTCCGCTCCACGGCAACGCTCTCGGCCATTGCCGGCCACCCCCGGCTCCGGCCGAACGACGTGTGACGATGCGCGATCCGGACCTGCCCGAATCACATGTCGCGCCTGGCTTGACTGCCATCAGGCATGACCCTACGGTACGGCCATGCCTATAGGGAGTCGAAGGAAACGTGCAGGTGGGACGAAGCGCACCCTTGTTCTGGAGGCGGTGATAATTGTGCTCGCCGAACGCGGATATGAGAACACGCGCTTCGCCGACGTATCGACCGCCAGTGGCGTCGCGATCAGCACGCTGCAGAATTACTTCGGCTCGCGCGAGGACATGGTCATCGAGGCTATGCAACTCTCCGCCGACCGGGAGGTGGCCGTCCTGGAAACAGCGGCCACCACTGAGCTCGATCCGTGGGAGCGATTGGTCGCAATGATCGACCGCAGCATGGGGCTTTCCGATCACGATCGGCAGATGCTCGTCGAATTCTGGCGGTCCGCCATGCGGGACGACGAACTTCGCGAGTACAGCATGGAAATGCAGATGCGCTACCGGGCGCCCTTTCTGGCCGCATTAAGAGAAGGAAGCGAGCAGGGAGCATTCAGACTTACCCATGAACCCGACGACGTGGCTGATTTTGTGCTCTCCGTCCTGGCGGGAGCCATCATCTCCCGCGCCTTGCACCACTCCACACCGTCTCCCGCCGGCTTCCGCGGTGTTCTCCTGTCGCAGCTCCGGTTGATGCTGGGACTCGGGGGCTGAACGACATTTCGGGGTTCGGCCTCGTGACGGGGTGGAGGGGCCACACCTTCGCACCAAGACCCGGCCCCACGTCAATCACCTCGACGACGTCAGAGTTCGTCGACGCATCCCCATGGCGACGAATGGAATGAGCATGATCTGGACAGCCGGTTTCCGTACGGCCGTGATCAGCCCCTACGAGCAGATCCAGCTCACCCAACCGCGCGGCTTCGCCGACCAGACGGTACGCCAGATACTCCACATGGCCGGCGGCGGAGAACGCCTGCGAATACACCTGACAAACCGCTACGGCCGCACCCCCCCCTGACCATCGCCGCCGCGACGGCCGCCACCGAGCGCGGGCCAACGATCTTGGCCTGCCCGGCATGATCGGTGAGCCTCCCGCCACCGCCGGTGCCCTGATCGAGGGCTTCACGGCCCTGGCCCACCGCGCCCACGCGGCCGATCTGAAGATTCTGGGTGCCACCATCGGTCCCTTCGCGGGCGCCGCCTACCCGGGGATCAGTACGCCTGCGGGCCTGGCCGCCCGGCGCGAGGTGAACGACTGGATCCGTACCACCGATGCGTTCGACGCGGTCTTCGATGTGGCTCGCGCCGTTGAGAATCCCGCGGCCCCCGACTACATCCATCCCGCGCTGGACGGCGGTGATGGCATGCATCTCAATGACAGAGGCGCCCAGGCCATGGCCGATTCCGTGGACCTCGAAACCCTCGCGCTCTAGAGC
>NZ_FZOD01000129.1 GCF_900188345.1 Streptosporangium subroseum
GCCGCCTCATAGCCCGGAAAGGCCTGTGAAGGTATGAGGTCCCTCGTGCCGGTGTGACGTCCTTCACTCAGCGTTGTATTCCGGCCACTCCCCATCCGGTCCGTGACCCTTCGGTAGCTCGCGGTAATGGAATCCTTCGGGCATGGCAGTGGTAGCAGCTCCCCGCCCCCTTCTGGGAGCCATACTTCTGTTGTTCGTCAGCGCCGCATGGGGGTCGGCTTTTCCACTGATGAAAGATCTCATCGTGCGTATGCCGGTGGCGGACCTGCTCACCGAGCGGTACGGCATCGCGACGCTCGTCCTGGTCGCACTCCGGCCACGATGTCTACGGGGACTGTCGGAGAGCACGTGGCTGACCGGCATCCTGCTCGGCCTGCTGTTCGGCGTGGGTCAGACGGCCCAGGCGGTCGCGCTGCACGACCTGCCCTCTCCAGTCTCGGGGTTCACGGTCGGTTCGTACGTGGTGATCACCCCGGTCCTCGGGCTGGTCCTGCTCGGCGCGAAGATCTCCGGCCGTGTCTGGATCGCGGTGGCGCTGGCACTGGCCGCGATGACCGCCTTCACCCTGCTGCGCGAGATGGAGGGCGGCGACATCTCCCTGCCCGCGCTGGTCACCACCCTGCTGTCGGCGGTGCTCTACTCGGGGCACACGCTGCTGCTCGGCAACTCCGCCCCGGCACGGCAGCAGGCCTACGCTGTCACGGTGATCCAGCTCGGCACCATCGCCCTCATGACGGGCGTGCTCGCCGCGCCGGACGGTCTCACCCTGCCCGCCACGGCGGGCGACTGGGCGATCCTCGGCCATCTGTCGATCGTGGCCTGTGCCCTCGGCTTCCTGGCCCGCTCGTTCGGCCAGGTCCACGTCCCGCCGGTGCCCGCGGCGGTGATCCTGTCGGCCCAGCCGCTCTGGGTGACCGCCCTCGCCGTCGCCGTGTACGGCGAGCCGCTCACCTGGACCCTCTTCCTCGGAGGAGGGCTGATCGCCTTCGCCATGCTCCTGGTCGTGCTGCCGGGGAGGCTGTTCAGATCAGTTCGTCGGGGGAGAGGCCGAGTTCCGCCGCGGTAGCCGTACGGACGTATTCGGCCATGCGGGCACGGGTCAGCACGCGCTTGTGCACGGTCACCTGGGTGGACAGTCCGTCGATGAGCGAGATGATCCGCCAGGTCGAGCCCTCGGAGTCGGCGCAGGTGAAGGCTCCGGCCCTGACACCCTCGTCGATGATCGCGCGAAGGGCCTGCTTCCAGCGCATGTCCATCCTGCGGCACATCTCCTCCAGGTCGGCGTTGCGCATCGACTCGGCCCAGGCGTCGATCCACAGGGCCCACGCCTTGGACTTGCCGGTGGGAGGGTAGAGCTTGAGCAGGGCGCGCAACCGTTCGGGTGAGGAACCGCCCGACTCCTCCACCTTGGCGAGTGCGTCCAGATCGAGCTGGGCCGCATAGGTGAAGGCCTGTGCGAACAGTTTTTCCTTGGTTTCGAAGTGATAGAAGAGCAGCGCCTGGCTGACCCCGGCGGCCTGGGCGATATCTGCTGTCCGCGTATGCCCGAACCCCTGTGTCGCGATGACATCACATGCCGTTCGGAGCAGATCTTCACGACGTAATCGCCCAAATCCCCGTGCCACAAAGGAACACTATCGGGTCAGAGGGATGCGCAATACGAATCGCGCACCTTGGGCACTGTCCTCTGCTTTCAAACTTCCGCCGTGCGCCTCGGCGATCTCCCTGGCAATGGGCAGTCCCAGCCCGGTTCCCCCGGCATCCTTGTTGCGTGCGGCGTCCAACCGGGTGAACCGGCGAAATACCACCTCCCGTTGTTCGGACGCGATTCCGGCGCCGTCGTCGACCACTTCCAGAACGGCCATGTCATTCCGTTCGGTCACGCTCACCGTGATTCGCGAAGCGGCGTGCCGCTCGGCATTGTCGGCCAGGTTCGTCAGCAGGCGCGCCAGCCGGAGCCGGTCGCCGATCACCACCACGCCGGGCTCCAGCTTCCGGGTCACCTCGACGCAGCGCTTGCGGCGGTCGAGCTCCTCGCCGACCAGTTCGCCCAGGTCGATCCGTTCCCTGGCCGCGGTCACGCCGGAGTCGAGCCTGGCCAGCATCAGCAGGTCGGAGACGATCGCCTGGAGCCGATCCAGGCTGAAGATCATCGCGTTGGCCTTGGTCTTCCAGTCGACGTCATCGGGATAGTGCAGAGCCTCCTCCACCTGGGCGCGCATGGCGGTGAGCGGGCTGCGCAGGTCGTGGGAGGCGTCGGAGGCGAACCTGCGCTGCTGCTCCGCCGCGTTCTCCAGCCGGTCCAGGGTCTGGTTGATCGTCTCGGCCAGCTGCCTGATCTCATCCCGCGCGGGCGGTAACGGCACCCGTCGGCCGATGTCGGTCGCGGTGATCTCCTCCAGTTCCTTCCTGATCGCGTTCACCGGCACGAGCGCGCCGGTGACCGTCCGATAGGAGCAGATCCCGGACATCAGCACGGTCAGCAGGCAGGCGCCGACGATGAAGGCGAACAACCCCGGATGGACGTACCAGGGGACAGGGCTGCCGATGGAGTAGACGATCCACTTGCCGTCCGGCTGGTAGCTCCGCAGGGCCACGACGTTCATGCACCCGCTGTGCAGCTGGGGGATGCCGCAGACCTTTCTGTCCTCCCGGGTTTTCGAGTCCGAAGGGGTGAAGTTCGTCACCCGGGGGGCGCCGGTCAGGTTCGGGGTCGAGGCGACGACCTGGCCGGCGGCGTTCAGGACCTGGATGGCCTCGGCCTCCCCTCGGGGCAGTACGGCGGGCAGCCGTTTCCCCTCGATGAGGCGGGCGATCTCATTGCCCGCGTTCGCCACTTCCGCGATCTTGAAGGTGCCCGCCAGGCCGTACAGGGAGATCGTCGCGACCACCGTGAGAGCGATACCGGACACCATGGCCAGGACGACGGCGACCAGTGTCAACCGCGTCCTGACGGAGTACGCGTTCCGAGTGATCACACTCTTTCCCTTGGATTCAAACGGTCACACTAGACGGATTAATTGCCGTTTCCTGGCCATTCATGGCCAAGTCGGGGCAAAGATCCCCCCTGCTTACACCGTAAGGCGCTGTAGAGCATTGCTCTGTACGGCTGATCTATCGCTGGTTAGAGTAAGTAAGTACTGATTGGAGCGGGCATGGACCTTGACGAATATCGGCTGCGGGCCAGGGCCTGGTTGGAGGCCAACGTCACCGGCGCCGAGGTCGAGGGCGCCTCGGACACGGGTGGCGTCACCGCCGCGAAGACCTTCATGGCACGCCTGTACGACGCGGGTTACTCGGGGATCACCTGGCCGCGGGAGTGGGGCGGGCAGGGGCTGACCCAGGCGGAGGAGCGGGTCTTCGCGGGGGAGGCCAAGGATTTCACCCTGCCGACCTACGTGTTCTCCATCGGGCTGGGCATGTGCGGGCCGACCCTGGTCGACCTCGGAACCCCCGAGCAGAAGGCGCGTCACCTCCGGCCGCTGCTGCGCGGCGAGGAGATCTGGTGCCAGCTCTTCTCCGAACCGGGGGCCGGCAGCGACGTCGCCGCCCTGCAGACCCGGGCGACGCCGGCCGAGGACGGCTGGGTGGTCAACGGCCAGAAGGTCTGGACCTCGGTCGCCCAGCACGCCTCCTTCGGCCTGCTGCTCACCCGTACCGACGTGGACGTGCCCAAGCACAAGGGCCTGTCGATGTTCATCGTGGACATGCGCGCCCCCGGCGTCACCGTCAGGCCGCTGAGGGACATGACGGGCCGTTCCCATTTCAACGAGATCTTCTTCGACGACGTGCACATTCCCGCGGAGAATCTGATCGGCCAGGTCAACGACGGCTGGAGCTGCGCGGTCACGACCCTCCTGCATGAGCGCCTGTCCATCTCCAGCGGCGTCGGCATGGGCGGTCAGAAGGACAACCCGGTCGCCTTCGAGTCGCTGCGCCACACCGTGGACACCGCCGACCCCGTGGTCAAGGACCAGCTCGTCGAGCTCTACATCCGCTCCCGCGCGCTCGCCCTGTTCAACCAGAGGCTCTCCCAGGAGACCAAGGCCGGGATCTTTCCCGGTGCCCGGGGCAGCGCCGCCAAGTTGCTGCTGGCCGAGCTGACCATGTTCCAGGCCGACCTGGCCACCTCGCTGGTCGGCCCCGAGGCGGTCGCCTACGAGGACGACGGCGGGCCGGCGGAATCCATCGCGCTCGCCCCCGCCATGTCCCTCGGCGGCGGCACCAACGAGATCATGCGCAATATCGTCGGCGACCGGGTGCTGAACCTGCCCCCCGAGCCTCGCATGGACAAGTCCGTGCCGTTCAGGGACCTGAAGGTGAGCGGGGGATCCTCCGCGTGACGCCGGGGGACTCGCCGATGGCCGAAGACCGCGGGAAGACCGGCCTGATCGCTGCCGGACACCGTGGGAAGACGGCCCTGATAACCGCCGGGCGGCGCCGGAGGACCGGCCCGGTCTTTACCAGGTTGAGGATCGACTCGGTTTTTGCCGGATGTCGCCGGATGACCGGCCTGACCACCGCGGATCCGATCATCGTTGAAAGGGCGGCACTCACATGAAACTCGTGCTCACCGAGGATCAGCGGGAGCTGCGTGGCGCGGTCCGTTCCTTCCTCGCCTCCGTCTCGCCGCTGTCCGCGGTCCGGCGGGCCGCCGAGTCCGGGATCGGCCACGACCCCGAGGTCTACCGGCGGCTCAACGGCGAACTCGGGCTCGCCGGCCTCATCATTCCGGAGGAGTACGGCGGAGCCGGAGCCGGATACGCCGAGCTCGCGGTCGTCCTGGAGGAGACCGGCGCGGCGCTGTTGCCGGGGCCGTTCCTGGCCACCACCTTCGCCGCGATCCTGCTGACGGAGGTGGCGGACAAGGAGCTGCTGCCCGGCATCGCCGCGGGAACCACGGTCGCGACCGTGGCACTCGACGGGGACCGTGCGCTCAACGGCGTCGAGGCCGACGTGATCCTGGCGATCGACGGCGCGCGGGTCCGGGCCGTCCGGGGCGGCGACCGTACCCCGTTGACCACCCTGGACCCGACCCGCAGGCAGGCGCGGGTGGAGCTGGGCCCGGGAGAGGAGATCGCCTCGTCCGAGGCGGCCGTGGCACGGGCCAGGGACCTGTTCGCGGTGGCGGTGGCCGCCGAGCAGCTCGGAGTGCTGCGGGCCTCGCTGGACGCCATCGTGGCCTACGCCAAGGTCAGGGTGACCTTCGGCCGCCTCATCGGTTCCTACCAGGGGGTCAAGCACAGGCTCGCCGACATGCACTGCAAGCTGGAGCAGGCCGAGTCCATCGTCCGCCACGCGGCCTGGGCGGCCGACGAGGCGCCCGGCGAGCTGCCCATGGCCGCCGCGCTCGCCCAGGCATACGTCGGCAGGGCCTGCTTCGAGGTGGCCCGCGACAATCTCCTGCTGCACGGCGGTATCGGTTTCACCTGGGAGCACGATGCGCATCTCTATTACAAGAGGGCCAAAGCCGACGAAGTGCTCCTTGGCCCATCGCGGACCCACCGAGCCCGTCTCGCCGAACTGCTGGAGCTCTGAAGAGGTCTGAGGAGGATCACATGCCCGAAATCAGCCTGCCGTTCGGCTTCTACCAGATCGCGGAGGCCGACCCGGACCGTCGTGCGGTGATCGACACCGACGGCACCGTGACGACCTTCGGCGAGTTGCTCGCCAGGGCCAACCAGGTGTCACACGGCCTGCGGGCTCGTGGACTCGGCAAGGGCGACGTGGTCGCGGGAGTGCTGCCCAACGGCCTCGACGCCGTGGTCATGCTGATGGCCACCGGGCAGGTGGAGCTGTACTACGTGCCCGTCAACTGGCACCTCACGGCTGCGGAGATCGACTACATCGTGGCCGACTGCGACGCCAGGGTCGTGGTCGGAGACCGGCCCTACCCGGCGGAGAACACGATCGAGGACACCGCCGAGCCGGCCACGGGACGGTCCGCCGAGCCGGCCACCGGACCGGTCGCGACCGCTACCGGACCGGCCGCGGGGCAGCCCGTGACCGTCCCCGAGGCAACCGCGGGGCAGCCCGTGGCCGCCGTGGGGGCGGATGCGAGACGGTTCGCGACCGTCTCCGAGCTGGCCGAAGGACAGCCCGTGACCGCCCCGGAGGGCCGGTCGTCCGGAGCGGTCATGTGGTACACCTCGGGCACCACCGGGTTCCCCAAGGGCGTGCAGCGGCCGTTGTCCGGCCGCGAGCCGGAGGCGGCCATCCCGCTCGCCACCTGGTTCCTCGGAGAGATCTGCGACCTGAGGCCCGGCGAGGAGATCCACCTGGTGACCTCGCCGATGTACCACTCGGCACCGTGCGCGCACACCCTCTTCGCGCTCCACCTGGGCCACACCCTGGTCATCACGCCGAGGTTCGAGCCGGTGAGCATCCTGGAGCTGATCGAGAAGCACCGCGTGACCAACGCCATGATGGTCCCGACGATGTTCCACCGGATGCTGCGGCTTCCACCGGAGGTCCGGGAGAGATACGACGTGTCGTCGCTCCGGCAGGTGATCCACACCGGTGCGGCCTGTCCGGTGGCGGTCAAGAAGGGGATCATGGACTGGTGGGGCCCGGTCCTGTATGAGTACTACGGCTCCACCGAGTCGGCCATCGCCTTCTCCATCAAGCCTCACGACTGGCTGGAGCACCCCGGCACGGTGGGCCGTCCCGTTCCGGGCTTCGAGGCGAGGATCCTCGACGCGGACGGTGAGGAGCTTCCCCCCGGCGAGCCCGGCATGATCTACGTCAAGTCCGGCCAGGGCGGCTTCCAGTATCGCAAGGACCCGGAGAAGACGGCCTCCAGCATGCGTGGTGAGTGGTACGCCCCCGGTGACATCGGCTTCATGGACAAGGACGGTTTCCTGTTTTTGTGCGACCGCCGTACCGATCTGATCATTTCCGGCGGGGTGAACATCTATCCGGCGGAGATCGAGGCGGCGCTGCTGGAGCATCCGTCGGTCGCCGACGTCGCGGTGATCGGCGTGCCCGACGAGGAGTGGGGTCACAACGTGGTCGCGCTGATCCAGCCGGTGCCCGGCTCCCGGCCCTCCCCGGACGAGCTGCTGGAACACCTCGGCCCGCGCATAGCACGCTTCAAGCACCCCAAGGTCGTCGAGTTCCGCGACGAGCTGCCCCGGACCCCCACGGGGAAACTCTCCCGATCCAGGGTCCGGGAGGAATACCTGCGCCCAGGTCTCAGGTAGGAGGGGGCTCGTCTCCCATCCGTCGTTCCACGACGTATCCACCCTCACCCACGAATCCGGTCACCCGGGCACCTTCTCCCATCAACCCGCCCAGTATGTCGCGTACGGCGTGTCGCCAGGCCTTGGCCGCGCCGGGGTCGGTGCGGCGCAGCGCCTCGATGTCCTCGGGCACCGCGACCAGCAGGGTGCGCGCGTCGGTTCGTCCGGGGATCGGGCGGTGGTCGCGGTCGGTCAGGGCGGCCACCGCGTCCGGTGGGACCGCCGGAATGTGGGGCTCTCGCCGGGTGGCGGCCAGGACGTGGGGTTCGGTGAGCCGCCAGACGGCGAGCACCCGGTCGGATTCGTCGCCGGCGTTGATCGCGTCGTCCATGGCGCCGTAGAAGGAGGGCAGGTACTCCTCGGGGCGGGCGCCGAGTTTGGCCAGGTTGAAGTGGGCGTTGCGGCGGATCAGTGGGTCGTAGGTCCAGGTGATCCGGTCCAGGCCCCGGGTCAGGGCCCAGGCGCGCTGGTGCAGTTTGAGGGCGAATCCGATGCCGCGGCCGATCGCGGTGCCGGTGACGTGGGAGTGCA
>NZ_FZOD01000128.1 GCF_900188345.1 Streptosporangium subroseum
CCCGTCAACGTCTCGTTTCCGGTGTTGACGACCAGGTAGGAGTAGGTGATCGTCCGACCCGCCGCCGACACGGCGGACGGAACCGCCGTCTTCAACAACGTCAGGCCGGCGACCAGATCTTCGGTAATCGTCGCGGTCGACGGAGCCGAGATCACCGCAGGCCCCGTCTGCGGAGTGCCCGAAGCCGTCGCGGTATTCACCACCGAACCGGCGTCGACATCCGCCTGGGTGGTCACGTACGTGCCCGTACACGTCGTCATCGCCTGCGGTGCCAGCGTCGTCACCGGGCAGGTGATCACCGGAGGCGTCCCCGAACCCGAGAACGCCGTGTCCGTCGCACCCACGCCGGTCAGCGTCGCGTTGCCGGTGTTGACGACCAGGTAGGAGTAGGTGATCGTCTGCCCTGCCGCCGTCACCGCCGATGGGAAGGCGGTCTTCAACAGCGACAGCTCCGGACGCGAGGTGGCGGTCACCGTCGCCGTCGACGGAGCCGACGCGACCGTGGGACCCGTCGGCGGAGTGCCCGAGGCCGTCGCGGTGTTCACCACCGAGCCGGCGTCGACATCCGCCTGGGTGGTCACGTACGTGCCCGTACACGTCGTCATCGCCTGCGGTGCCAGCGTCGTCACCGGACAGGTGACCACCCCGGGTGTTCCCGTACCCGAGAACGCCGTATCCACAGCCCCCACACCCGTCAGCGTCGCGTTACCGGTGTTGACGACCAGGTAGGAGTAGGTGATCGTCTGCCCCGCCGCCGTCACCGTGGACGGAACAGCCGTCTTCAGCAACGTCAGACTGGGAATCAGGTCGGCCGTCACCGTCGCGGTCGTCGGAGGGGCCGTGACCGGTGGACCTGTCGGCGGAGTGCCCGAGGCGACCGCCGTGTTCACCACCGACCCGACGTTGACATCTGCCTGGGTGACCGCATACGTGCCGGTGCACGTCGTCGAGGCCTGCGGTGCCAGCGTCGTCACCGGACACGTGATCACCGGAGGCGTCCCCGAACCCGAGAACGACGTGTCCACCACGGCCACACCCGTCAACGTCGCGTTGCCATTGTTGACGATCAGGTAGGAGTAGCTCACCGTCTGACCCGCCGCCGACACCGTGCTCGGCGACGCCGTCTTCGCCACCGTCAACCCCGGAACCGACGTCGCCGTGACCGTCGCCGTCGACGGAGCCGACGTCACCGCGGGACCCGTCGGCGGAGTACCCGAGGCGACCGCGGCGTTCACGATCGACCCCGCGTCGACGTCCGCCTGCGTGGTCACGTACATACCCGTGCACATCGTCGAGGCCTGCGGCGCCAATGTCGTCACCGGACACGTGACCACTCCAGGTGTTCCCGTACCCGAGAACGACGTGTCCACCACACCCACCCCGGTCAACGTCGCATTACCGGTGTTGACGATCATGTACGAGTAGGTCACCGTCTGACCCGCCGCCGACACCGTGGACGGCGAGGCCGTCTTCAGCAACGTCAGGCTGGGTGCCAAGGTAATGGCAACGGTCGCGGACGACGGCGAAGACGTCACCGCGGGCCCCGTCGGGGGGATACCGGAGGCGACCGCGGTGTTCACGATCGACCCCGCGTCGACGTCCGCCTGAGTGACCACGTAGGTCCTGGTGCACGTCGTCGAGGCCTGTGGCGCCAATGTCGTCACCGGACACGCCACCGCAGAAGGAGTCCCCGAACCCGAGAACGCCGTGTCCACCACACCCACACCGATCAGGGTCGCATTACCGGTGTTGACGATCGCGTACGAGTAGGTCACCGTCTGACCCGCCGCCGACACCGTGGACGGCGACGCCGTCTTCACCATCGTCAACCCTGGAACCGACGTCGCCATGACCGTCGCGGTCGACGGATCGGAGGTCACCGCGGGACCCGTCGGCGGAGTACCCGAGGCAACAGCGGTGTTCACCACCGAACCGGCGTCGACATCCGCCTGCGTCACCACATACGTACCCGTACACGTCGTCGAGGCCTGCGGCGCCAGCGTCGTCACCGGGCACGTCACCACTCCAGGCGTCCCCGAACCCGAGAACGCCGTATCCACCGCCCCCACACCCGTCAGCGTCGTGTTTCCGGTGTTGACGACCAGGTACGAATAAGTGATCGTCTGACCCGCGCTCACCACCGTCGACGGGAAAGCGGTCTTCAACAGCGACAACTCCGGACGCGACGTGGCGGTCACCGTCGCGGTCGACGGAGCCGACGTCACCGCGGGACCCGTCGGCGGAGTACCCGAGGCGACCGCCGTATTCACCACCGAACCGGCATCGACATCCGCCTGCGTCACCGCATACGTGCCGGTGCACGTCGTCGAGGCCTGCGGCGCCAGCGTCGTCACCGGACACGTCACCACTCCAGGCGTCCCCGAACCCGAGAACGCCGTATCCACCACACCTACACCCGTCAACGTCGCGCTGCCATTGTTGACGATCAGGTACGAGTAGGTGACTGTCTGACCCGCCGCCGTCACCGTGCTCGGCGACGCCGTCTTCAGCAACGTCAAACCGGCGACCGGATTTCCGGTGACCGTCGCGGTCGACGGCGAAGACGTCACCGCGGGACCCGTCGGCGGAGTGCCGGAAGCCGTCGCGGTGTTCGCGATCGAACCCGCGTCGACGTCGGCCTGGGTGGTCACGTACGTACCGGTGCACGTCGTCGAGGCCTGCGGTGCCAGCGTCGTCACCGGGCACGTCACCACCCCGGGTGTCCCCGAACCCGAGAACGCCGTATCCACCACGCCCACACCCGTCAGGGTCGCGTTACCGGTGTTGACGATCGCGTACGAGTAGGTGACTGTCTGACCCGCCGCCGTCACCGTGCTCGGCGACGCCGTCTTCAGTAACGTCAAACCGGCGACCGGATTTCCGGTGACCGTCGCGGTCGACGGCGAAGACGTCACCGTGGGACCCGTCGGCGGAGTGCCCGAGGCGACCGCGGTGTTCACGATCGACCCGGCGTCGACATCCGCCTGCGTGGTCACGTACGTGCCAGTACACGTCGTCGAGGCCTGCGGTGCCAGCGTCGTCACCGGACACGTCACCACTCCAGGTGTCCCCGAACCCGAGAACACCGTGTCCGTCGCCCCCACCCCGCTCAATGTGACGTTGCCGGTATTGGTGACCAGGTAGGAGTAGGTCACCGCCTGACCCGCCGCCGACACCGTGCTCGGCGACGCCGTCTTGACGAGCGTCAACGACACGTCGTCCGCGACCGCGACCGTCACGGACGACGGCGAAGACGTGACCGCGGGGCCCGTCGGCGGAGTGCCGGAGGCGACCGCCGTGTTCGCCACAGAACCGGCGTCGATGTCGGCCTGGGTGATCACGTACGTGCTGGTGCACGTCGTTGTCGCCTGCGGTGCCAGCGTCGTCACCGGGCAGCTGATCACCGGGGGTGTCCCCGAACCGGAGAACGCCGTGTCCACCACACCCGCACCGGTCAACGTGACGTTGCCGGTGTTGGTGACCAGGTAGGAGTAGGTCACCGTCTGACCCGCCGCCGTCACCGTTGACGGAAGCACCGTCTTCACCACCGTCAAACCAGGAGCCGTCGTCGCCGTGACCGTCACGGTCGACGGAGCCGACGTCACCGCGGGACCCGTGGGCGGGGTGCCCGAGGCGACCGCGGTGTTCACCACCGAACCCGCATTGACATCCGCCTGCGTCGTCACGTACGTGCCCGTGCACGTCGTCGTCGCCTGCGGCGCCAATGTCGTCACCGGACACGTGACCACCCCGGGTGTCCCCGAACCCGAGAACGCCGTATCCGTCGCACCCACACCGGTCAACGTCGCGTTACCGGTGTTGGTGACCAGGTAGGAGTAGGTGATCGTCTGACCAGGCACCGTCACCGTGCTCGGCGAGGCCGTCTTCAGCAACGACAGACTGGGCGCCGAGGTGATGCCAACGGTCGCGGTCGACGGAGCCGAGGTCACCGCGGGACCCGTCGGTGGAGTGCCCGAGGCGACCGCCGTATTCACGACCGAACCCGCGTCGGCATCCGCCTGGGTGGTCACGTAGGTCCTGGTGCAGGTCGTCGAGCCCTGAGGCGCCAGCGTCGTCACCGGACACGTCACCGCCGAAGGCGTCCCCGAGCCGGAGAACGATGTGTCCACCACACCCACCCCGGTCAGTGTCGCGTTGCCGTTGTTGACGATCAGGTAGGAGTAGGTGATCGTCCGGCCCGCCGCCGAAACGGCGGACGGCGACGCCGTCTTCAGCAACGTCAAACCGGCGACCGGATCTCCGGTGACCGTCGCGGTCGACGGAGCCGAGGTCACCGCGGGACCCGTCGGTGGAGTGCCCGAGGCGACCGCCGTGTTCACGATCGAACCGGCGTCGACGTCCGTCTGCGTCGTCACGTACGTACCCGTGCACGTCGTCGTCGCCTGCGGTAGGAGCGTCGTCACCGGGCAGGTGATCACCGGCGGTGTTCCCGAGCCCGAGAACGCCGTGTCCGTCGCCCCCACCCCGGTCAGCGTCGCGTTACCGGTGTTGACGACCCTGTACGAGTAAGTGATCGTCTGCCCCGCCACCGTCACATCCGACGGGAAGGCGGTCTTCAACAGCGACAACTCCGGACGCGAGGTGGCGGTCGCCGTCGCCGTCGACGGAGCAGACATGACCGGTGGGCCCGTCGGCGGAGTGCCCGAGGCGACCGCCGTGTTCACGATCGTCCCCGCATCGACATCCGCCTGCGTGGTCACGTACGTACTGGTGCACGTCGTCGTGGCCTGCGGAGCCAGCGTCGTCACCGGGCAGGTGATCACTCCGGGTGTTCCCGTACCCGAGAACGCCGTGTCCGTCGCCCCCACCCCGGTCAGGGTCGCGTTGCCATTGTTGACGATCGCGTACGAGTAGGTGACCGTCTGACCCGCCGCCGTCACCGTGGACGGAACCGCCGCCTTCAGCACCGTCAAACCAGGAGCCGACGTCGCCGTGACCGTCGCCGTCGACGGAGCCGACGTGACCGCGGGACCCGTCGGCGGAGCACCCGAGGCAACAGCGGTGTTCACCACCGACCCCGCGTCAATGTCGGCCTGGGTGGTCACGTACGTACCCGTGCACGTCGTCGAGGCCTGCGGCGCCAACGTCGTCACCGGACACGTCACCACCGGCGGCGTCCCCGTACCCGAGAACGCCGTGTCCGTCGCCCCCACCCCGGTCAACGTGACGTTGCCGGTGTTGACGACCAGGTAGGAGTAGGTGATCGTCTGACCCGCCGCCGTCACCGTGGACGGAACCGCCGCCTTCAGCACCGTCAAACCAGGGGCCGGCGTAGCCGTGACCGTCGCCGTCGACGGCGAAGAGGTCACCGCGAGACCCGTCGGCGGAGTGCCCGAGGCGACCGCAGTGTTCACCACCGAACCGGCATCGACATCCGCCTGCGTGGTCACATACGTACTGGTGCACGTCGTCGAGGCCTGCGGTAGGAGCGTCGTCACCGGACACGTGATCACCGGAGGCGTCCCCGAGCCCGAGAACGCCGTATCCGTCGCCCCCACCCCGCTCAGGGTCGCGTTACCGGTGTTGGTGACCAGGTAGGAGTAGGTCACCGTCTGACCCGCCGCCGTCACCGTCGACGGCGACGCCGTCTTCACCACCGTCAGGCCGAGAGCCGGCATCGCCGTGACCGTCGCGGTCGACGGAGCTGAGGTCACCGCGGGACCCGTCGGCGGAGTGCCGGAAGCCGTCGCGGTGTTCACGATCGAACCCGCGTCGACGTCGGCCTGGGTGGTCACGTAGGTGCTGGTGCAGGTTGTCGAGTCCTGTGGCGCCAGCGTCGTCACCGGACACGTGATCACCGGAGGCGTCCCCGAGCCCGAGAACGCCGCGTCCGTCACCCCCGCACCGGTCAACGTGACGTTGCCGGTGTTGGTGACCAGGTAGGAGTAGGTCACCGTCTGCCCCGCCGCCGTCACCGTCGACGGCGACGCCGTCTTCAGCAACGCCAGGCCGGAGATCAGCTCAGCGGCCACCGTCGCGGTCGACGGATTGGAGGTCACCGCGGGACCCGTCGGCGGAGTACCCGAGGCGACCGCCGTGTTCACCACCGAACCGGCGTCGATGTCGGCCTGGGTGGTCACGTACGTGCCCGTGCACGTCGTCGAGGCCTGTGGCGCCAACGTCGTCACCGGACACGTGATCATCGGAGGCGTCCCCGTACCCGAGAACACCGTGTCCACCACGGCCACACCCGTCAACGTCGCGTTGCCGGTGTTGACGACCCCGTACGAGTAGGTGATCGTCTGGCCCGCGTCGGTCACCGTCGACGGGATGGCCGTTTTCAGTACCGTCAGGTCGGGGGCCAAGGCGGCGGCCAACGTCGCGGTCGACGGAGCCGACGTCACCGCGGGACCCGTCGGCGGGGTGCCCGAGACGACCGCCGTGTTCACCACCGACCCCGCGTCGATGTCCGCCTGCGTGACCACATACGTGCCCGTGCACGTCGTCGAGGCCCGCGGCACCAATGTCGTCACCGGACAGGTGACCACCGGAGGCGTCCCCGTACCCGAGAACACCGTGTCCACCACGGCCACACCCGTCAACGTCGCGTTGCCGTTGTTGACGATCAGGTAGGAGTAGATGATCGTCTGACCCGCCACCGACACCGAGCTCGGTGAGGTCGTCTTCAGCAACGCCAGGCCAGGAGCCAAGACGGCGGCCACCGTCGCGGTCGACGGAGCAGAGGTCACCGCGGGACCCGTCGGCGGAGTGCCCGAGGCGACCGCGGTGTTCACGATCGACCCGGCGTCGACATCCGCCTGCGTCACCACATACGTGCCCGTGCACGTCGTCGAGGCCTGCGGCGCCAGCGTCGTCACCGGACACGTCACCACCTGAGGCGTCCCCGAACCCGAGAACGCCGTATCCGTCGCCCCCACCCCGGTCAACGTCGTGTTACCGGTGTTGACGACCTGGTAGGAGTAGGTCACCCTCCGGCCGGCCGACGCCACCGTGCTCGGCGACGCCGTCTTCAGCAACGCCAGACCGGGAGCCGACAAGGTGGTCAAGATCGCCGTCGCCGGATCGGAGGTGACCGGTGGACCCGTGGGCGGAGTGCCGGAGGCCGTTGCCGTGTTCACGAGCGCCGCCGAGTCGATGTCGGCCTGGGTGGTCACGTACGTACCGGTGCACGTCGTCGTGGCCTGCGGTGCCAGCGTCGTCACCGGACACGTGATCACCGGAGGCGTCCCCGTACCCGAGAACGACGTGTCCACCACACCCACCCCGGTCAGCGTCGCGTTGCCGGTGTTGACGACCCGGTAGGAATAGGTGACCGTACGACCGGCCGCCGCCAGGATGTTCGGAGTTCCTGTCTTCAGCAGCGCCAGGCCGAGTTCCGGCGTGGCGGTGACCGTCGCGGTCGACGGATCGGAGGTCACCGCGGGGCCCGTCGGCGGAGTGCCGGAGGCGACCGCCGTGTTCGCAACCGAACCGGCGTCGATGTCGGCCTGGGTGGTCACGTACGTGCCCGTGCAGGTCGTCGTGGCCTGCGGTGCCAGCGTCGTCACCGGGCAGGTGATCACCGGAGGCGTCCCGGAACCGGAGAACGCCGTGTCCGTCGCCCCCACCCCGGTCAACGTCTCGTTACCGGTGTTGACGACCAGATAGGAGTAGATGACCGTACGGCCGGCCGCCGTCACCGTGCTCGGCGACGCCGTCTTCAGCAACGACAGACTGGGATCCGAGGTGGCCGTAATGGTCGCGGTCGACGGATCGGAGGTCACCGGTGGGCCCGTCGGTGGGGTGCCGGAAGCCGTCGCGGTGTTCACGATCGACTCCGCGTCGACATCCGCCTGCGTGGCCACATACGTGCTGGTGCACGTCGTTGAGGCCTGCGGCGCCAACGTCGCCACCGGACACGTGATCACCCCGGGTGT
>NZ_FZOD01000166.1 GCF_900188345.1 Streptosporangium subroseum
CGCACCCGGTTCAGGGCATACGACGCCCCCAGATCCACCCGAATCCACTGCGGATCGGTGTACGCGCTGGACCAGCGGGTGGTGGCGTTGCCGTCCACGGCGTTGGCGCCCACGTGGGCGCTGCCCGCCTCCACGCTCGACGTCGTGACCGGCTTGCCCTGCGCCAGGTCGGCGGTCGGCTGCGCCGAGTCCTGCTTGATGCGGATGTTGCGGTAGCTGATGTGCGCGGCGTCGCCGTCGTTCTGCACGCCGATGTAGCCGTTGGCGATGTTCCGGGTGCTGGTGTAGTCGTTGATCTTCACGCCGTTGAGGTAGATCTCGACGTGCTGGCCGTGCACCCGGACGTCGTAGGTGTTCCACGTGCCGGGCGGGTTGAGGTTCGCGGCGCGCAGCGCGGAGTCCGGCGCCTGGAAGCTGTAGACGCTGCCCGTGGTGCGGGACGGATCGGCGTCGGTGGCGTCGATCTGGATCTCGTGGCCCGTGGAGACCGGGGCCCACGGGTCGCCCGCGGGGTCGGGGAAGCCGATGAACAGGCCGCCGTTGTCATCGCCCGGCATCATCCAGTCGAGCTTGAGCGAGTAGTTGCTGAAGGTGCTCAGCGGATACCACAGCAGGCCCATGCCGCCGAAGGAGCTGATGGTGCCTCCTCCGAGGGTGAAGCCCCCCGGTCCGGCCTGGCGCCACTTGTCCAGGCTGGCCTGGGTGCCGTCGAAGAGCGGCGTGTAACCGGCCTCGGGCCGGCAGTCGCCGTGCGCGACGCCCGCGGCCACCTGGATCCCGCCGAGCACCAGCTTGCTGAAGGTCGGGTCGGCGTAGGACTCCTCGGTGTGGCCCATGCCGGTGTACCAGGCCCGGCCGCCCTCGTAGCCGTGGCACCAGGTGATCGGGTGGTCGGCGCCCATGCTGCCGCCGGAGTAGGTGGACTCGTCGACGGTGGCGAGCACCTTGACGTCGGCACGCGGGTTGGTGCGGTAGTCGTACCACTCGTCGGTGCGGTTCCAGGTCGGCGCCATGTGCCCCGTCGAGGGGTTGGCCCGGTCCTCGAAGCGCACCGTCGCCGCCTGGGTCGCCGGATGCGACTTGAAGAAGGAGCCGACCAGCCCGCCGTACCAGGGCCAGTCGTATTCGGTGTCGGCCGCCGCGTGGACGCCCGCGTAACCGCCGCCGCCGCGGATGTAGGACTCGAACGCCGTCTGCTGGGTGGCGTTGAGCACGTCACCCGTGGTCGACAGCCAGACCACGGCCTTGTACTGCGCGAGGTTCGCGGCGGTGAACACGGCGGCGTCCTCGGTCGCGTCGACCGCGAATCCGTTGTCGACGCCCAGTTGCCTGATCATCGCGACGCCGTTGGGGATCGAGGAGTGCCGGAACCCCGTGGTCTTGGAGAAGACCAGGACCTTGTAGGTGATCGGGGGGGCCGCGGCGGCCGTGGCGGCCGCGGTGTTGGAGGACACCGCGGAGGCCGGTGACGCCATGGCGAGCACCATGGCGAAGACCGTGGCCACTGCGACTGCCATCCTGCTTCTGAACAGGGTATGCACGGGCGGTTTCCTCTCAGCTTCCGTAGACTTCGAACTCCCACAGGGAGTAGCCGTAAGCGGTGGCGCGCTGGGTGCCGTTGACCCGCACATAACGCCCCGTACCGGTC
>NZ_FZOD01000119.1 GCF_900188345.1 Streptosporangium subroseum
GGCACCTGCGCCTCGTTCGTCGAGAATGGAAAGGTCGTCACGCACCGGGAGTACTTCGATCAATTGGAGCTGTACACACAGCTCGGCTTGCACCTTTCGAAGGACGATCCGGCTCACGCGTAGCCCCTCCCGCAGCGGATCGCCCGATTCGATCGCGCCGGGTTACCTATCGCCGTCGCACCCTCCTAAATGACGGGCCGGATCTGGAGACGGTAGAACGTCTCGGTGACCATGGTGTTGGCGTTGCCGACCAGACGGCGCGCGCAGACCTCACCGATGACGAATGGTCCTTGATCGATTCTGATCTGCCCTACCGGGTACGACAACGCGACCACGGAAGGTGTGTTGTCGTACCCGAGGTGACTTTCCCGATCGAGTCTGGCTCCGCGCCCAACCGCGTCAGTACTTCGGCCGGACTCAGGTCCCGGATGAAGGACACGCAGTAGATGTCACCCAACGGTCCATCACCCGAAAGCCAGCCGAATTCCTCGCGAGGGTCTGTCACCATGGCTCCTTTGATCAGTTGCGCGTCATGATGACAGCCCTCACCGACAAGCACGGACATGTCTATGGGAGCGTCAGTGATGGCAGGAGACGCGTGGGTGACCAACTGGGTGACGACGACCCTGGACGAGGCCGGACGACGGTGGATCGCTGTGGACCGTAAGCCCAGGTGAACGTTACTGTCGCACCTGGGCTTTGATCTTCACTCGGACATTTTCGGGCTTCTGCGTCCGTCGCGTGCCGGATTCCTTCTTGGGCGCTCATGGGCGAGGCTGTCGAGCTTCCGGTTCGTACCGTTCCACCACCCGACGCGCGAGCGTGATCAGACGAAGAAGCCGTCGATCCGGCGGATCAGCCCCTTCTCGAAACGGGCGACATCGTAACCGGTTGCCACGGGCGACTCGCCGGGCTGTCCGAGGCGCCAGGTGAACAGCATGAGGTCGTGGTGCTCGTTGATCACCTCGCCGAGGCTGAAGGTGAGGTCACCGAGCTTCTCCTGGGCTTGGCCGATCATGAGGTTGATGGCGTCGTGGCCTTCGACCGCCGCCCAGTCGGGGTCGCTGTAGACGCCGTCCTCGGTGAAAATCGCGTCGATCGTAGCCCGGCGGCGAGCGGCGTCCCTTTCGTTCCAGATCTCGATGTACTTCCGAGTGAGGTCGTTGCTGTTCATCGGGTGATTCCTTCCGGGGAGGTAGTTGCTTCCTGTGCGGCGGCGGTCGGCTGCCGCTTGAGGGTGAGGGCGATGAGGGCACCCGCGATAGAGGCGGCGGCGGCCACCCATCCGGCGGTGCGCAGGCCGTCGACTCCCGGCGCGCCCGCGTTGGCGACCGCGATGATGACGGCCAGGCCGATGGCGCCGCCGATCTGCTGGGCCGTGGTCGCCAGGCCCGAGGCGACGCCCTGCTCGGTGAGGGCGACGCCGGACCCGGCTGCCGCGAACATGGCGACGAAGGTGAAGCCGCCCGACAGACCCCAGATCACGGTGCCGGGAACGAGCGCCCAGAAGGAGCCACCCGCCGACATGCCGGCGTAGAGGACGACCATCCCGATGCCGCTGCCCAGCATCCCGACGACCAGTGTGGTTCGTACTCCCCACCGTCCCAGCAGAGCGGGCGCGAGCCTGGCGGCGGAGACCATGGACAGCAGCGTCAGCGGCAGGAAGGCCAGGCCGGCCTGCAGAGCGCTGTAGCCGAGCACGGGCTGCAGGTACATCGTGAACAGGTAGTAGCCGCCACCGAGCGCGCTCTGAAAGAACAGGATCACCAGCATCGACGTGGCCAGGTTGCGATTGCCGAGCAGGCGCGGAGGAGCGAGCGGTTCTGAGGAACGGGCCTCGACCAGGAGAAAGGCTCCGATCAGGACGATCCCCACGACCATGGAGCCCAGGCCACGGGGTGTCACCCAGCCCGCCTCGGGGCCACTGACCAGGCCGAGCACCATCAGCGTCGAGCCGGCGGTGGCGAGCAGCGCGCCCAGCACGTCGAAGCTGCCGCGTTCACGCGATGGGTCGGGGGGCAGCAGGCGTGATGCCGCGACGATCGCGATGAGGGTCAGCGGGACGTTGACGTAGAAGACCCACTGCCAGCCCGCTGCCGCGGTGAGCACGCCGCCGAGCAGCGCGCCCGCGGCCAGACCCGCGCTGCCCGCGGTGCCCCAGGCGCCCAGTGCGCGGTTGCGCATCGGCCCTTCGGCGAAGCCGGAGTAGATCAGGGCCAGGGTTGCGGGGGTGAGCAGCGCGCCGCCCAGCCCCTGGATCACGCGGGCGGCCACGAGCAGGCCTGGATCGGCGGCGAGCCCGCCGGCCAGCGACGAGATGCCGTAAAGCGTCAGGCCGAGGATGAACATGCGCCGTGCGCCGAGGCGATCGACGGCGCGGCCGCCGAGCAGCAGGAAGCCACCGAACCCAACGGCATAGCCGCTGACCACCCACTGGAGGGTCTGGGCGGAGAAATCGAGTTCACGTCCGATGTCGGGGAGTGCGACATAAACGATGTTGTAGTCGAGAGCGACGATCAGTTGGGAGAACGACAGGAGGGCCAGTTTTTTTGCATTCATACGGCGAGCTTTCTCTACATGCCGAACATTTACTACACGGCGTTCAGTAAAGACACAGCGTATGGTACCGCAACCCTGTAGAGTGTCAACCATGGGAGTCCCGGTACTGAGCCGTAGAGAACGCCTGCGAGCGGAGACGGCCGCTGAAATCAAGGCGGTCGCACTCAGGCTGATGTCCGAGGGCGGACCCGACGCCATCTCACTGCGAGCCATCGCCCGCGAGATGGGTATGACGGCGGGGGCCATCTACGGCTACTACGACACCCGTGACGCGCTGGTCAGCGCGCTGGTCAAGGACGTCTACACCTCACTGGTCGATGCGGTGGAGGCGGCACGCGATGCCCTCCCCGCCGACGACCCGGCGGGTCGGATCCTGGCCTGGGGGCAAACACTGCGGGAGTGGGCCCTGGTCAATCCCGAGGGCTTCCGGCTCATCTACGGTGACCCGGTCCCCGGCTATCAAGAGCCGGAGGGCGGGGCCGCGGCCGAGGCCGCACACCGCGCCTGCGCGGGCCTCACCGGTCTGGTCGCCGCCGCCTGGCCGCAAGCCGTGATCCGGCAACCGGGCGAATACGACTGGACCGACTTCGATCCGATCCTGGTGGGCCTGGTCCGCGAGGAGTTTCCCGAACTGCCCCCCGCGGCGGTGGCGCTGGCGCTACGCGTCTGGGGCCGCATGCACGGCCTGGTCGCACTCGAGATCTACGGCCATCTGCGCAGCCAGGTGAAGGACCCTGCCCGGATCTATCTCGACGAACTGCGCGACCTCACCCGCGGCCTGGGGCTTGACGAAAAAACAACTCCTCGGGCATGAAGGATTCTGCTGCCCTGTGAGTTGATGATCGCATTCGCATCGACGTCGCAGTCGGCTGAGCGAGTCAAGCCCTCGACAACCTCCACTTCTCCGGTCTCACCGTGGCCGAAGTGGAAGCTCGGTCAGCTCGCCGATCGGCGGCAGGCCAGGTCACGCTCGATGGAGGGCAGGGCCGACAGCAGGGCGATGCCGTCCAGGACGGTCATGAGGCAGGGCGAGCACCTGCCGGCGGTTCTTCGTCATGATGGTCTGCCTTCATCCGCGCCGCAGATCGGTGCCGAGCGCGTCGAGCCAGTCGCCGGTGCCCCGCTGCCGCCAGTCGGGGTCCTCTCTACCGTCGAGGAACGTCCCCTGTTCGGTGAGCGTCAGGAGTGTCCCGCCGTCCGCCGGGGTGAGTTCCACGGTGGTCAGCGACACCGTGGCCAGTTCGGCCCCGCCGTACAGGGCCGAGGTGTAGACGATGCGGTAGTCGGTGACGATGTCCTGGTACCAGGACTCGAACGTCAGCACCTGGCCGTCGTGGCTGGCGCGGTTGACCTCGCGGCCGCCGACCCGGAAGTCCAGCTTGTGCTCACCGGTGGGGGTGGAGAACCAGCGAGCCTTGGTCGCCGGGTCGGCCCATGCGGCGAACACCCTGGCGGGCGCCGCCTGGTAGGTGCGCTCCAGGGTGAAGGTGGCGTGCGTGACGGTCATGAGGTGCTCCCTTGCTCTGATGGCTTCTCTGCCAGGAGGTCGTCGAGACGGTCGAGGCGCTGCTCCCAGGAGGTGCGCCGACGTGCGATCCATTCCTCGGCCATGCGCAGGACCTGCGGTTCGATCCGGCAGGTGCGGACTCTGCCGACCTTCTCGGACCTGACCAGGCCGCAGGCCTCCAGCACCTGCAGGTGTTGCATCACGGCCGGTAACGACATGGCCAGGGGCTGGGCCAGCTGGCTCACCGAGGCGGGGCCGCTTACCAGGCGCTCCACGATGTCCCGGCGAGTCCCGTCGGCCAGCGCCTGGAACACCCGGTCCAACGACTCCGAATGGTTAAGCATGTATTTAACTATGTGCTCGCAGGAGCCAACAGTCAAGCGACTGCTTAAGTGTTTGCTCGAAGCGACCCTGTCCGCTGCTCTTCGCCATGGCTGAATCTGCAAGGTATGTGTCCTTGCAGCCATAGCTGCGTAGGGCCAAGTATGGCGACATGTCTCAACGCGTCGTCATCATGCTTTTCGACGGCTTTCAGTTGCTCGATCTCGCGGGTCCGGCCGATGTCTTCTCCGCGGCCGGACTGCTGAATCCGAGCGCCGACTACCGGGTGGAGGTCACGGCTGTCCAGGCGGGGGCCGTGCGCTCCCTGTCCGGCGTCACCGTGGTCGTTGAGACGCCGCTGCGAAGCGTGAAGGGGCCGATCGACATCCTGCTGGTTGTCGGCGGTCTCCCATCCCGTACGGCTGTCGCCGACACGGCGGCACTGGTTCCGGAGGTACGCAGGCTCGCCGGGGAGTCAGGTCGGGTCGGATCCATCTGCTCGGGCACGTTGCTGCTGGCCGAGGCCGGTCTGCTGGAGGGGCGGCGGGTAACCACTCACTGGGCGGTGGGGGACCTGCTCGCCCGCGAGCATCCGAACGTGCGGGTGGACGCCGATCGTATCTACGTGCGCGATGGCAACGTGTGGACTTCGGCGGGGGTCACCTCGGGGATCGACCTCGCCCTCGCCCTCGTCGCTCACGACCACGGGCACGATCTGGCCAGGGAGATCTCTCGTTGGCTGGTCGTGTACCTGCAGCGACCGGGCGGACAGAGTCAGTTCAGTACGCCCCTGCGCGCGCAGACGCCGAAGCGCGAGCCTCTGCGCGACCTGCAGGGATGGATCGAGGAGAGCCTTGACGCCGACCTGTCGGTGGAGGTCCTCGCAGGACACGTGAACATGAGTGTCCGCCACTTCTCACGGGTGTTCAGGACCGAGGTCGGTGTGCCACCCGCGCGGTATGTCGAGCACGCGCGGACGGCGGCCGCCAAGCGACTGCTGGAAAGCACCGACGAGCCGCTCGACCGGATCGCCACCCGGGTCGGACTCGGGACGCCCGAGACCCTCTATCGCGTCTTCCACCGCCACCTCAAGGTCTCACCGGGAGAGTACCGGCGCAGATTCCACACCAAGGAGAGCTGATATGCACATCGTCATCCCCCTGTACGCGGGGTACGACGCCATGGACGCCTTGGGGCCGTACTTCGTGCTCCGGAACATTCCCGGCGCGACGGTCACCTTCGTGGCTGAGCGGCCAGGCGTCATCGCCGACGAGGGGGTCACGCTGACCGCCACCGCCTCCTTCGCCGACCTGCCCAGACCCGATGTCCTGGTGGTGCCGGGTACCAAGGACGTGATGCGGAGCATGGCGGATCAGGAGTTGATCCGCTATGTGAAGGCGGCGCACCCGACCACCACCTGGACCACCTCGGTGTGCGTGGGCTCGCTCACGCTCGGCGCGGCGGGCCTGCTGGAGGGAGTCAGGGCGACCACTCACTGGGTGGCCCACGACCTGCTCGCGCAGTTCGGGGCGCAGCCGGTCGACGAGCGCTTCGTCAGGGACGGCAAGATCATAACTTCGGGCGGCGTGCTGGCCGGCATCGACATGGCGCTCTACCTCGCATCCCTGCTGACGGGCGAGGACATGGCCATGGCGATCCAGCTCGGGCTGGAGTACGCGCCGCAGCCGCCGTTCAACGCCGGGACGCCGAAGACCGCTCCCGCGGAGATCACCGAGCTGGTGCGCTCCTTCCTGAGGGATGCCTGATCCATCACGAACTTCCCACGATCGCCTTGGAAGCGAGCCGCTCGTGGGCGAAGCACAGGCGGTAGGCGGCGGCCGAGGCCGTTCTCGTGTTGTAGTACACGCAGTCCTCGCCCTTGGGCGTGGGCGGGGCGTCGTCCGGCGGGCCGTCCTTGGTGAACGCGGGTAGCCGAGGCTGCACATCGCCGCGCGCGTCGCCTACCGACAACCGCTCGTACCGGTCCCGGTCCAGGACCGACAAGGAGGAGCTGATGAAGCTGATGGGGATCATGAGCAGGAGGATCCCGGCCAGCACCGCCAGGGGGACCACGATGGTCTGCACCAGCCGGCGCCGCACCTGCCGCCGGGCATGAGCCAGCTCCCTGGCGGAGGCGGTGGGCCGGGTGGCGGTGGCGGCGCGTGGGGTCGCCCCGTCGGTGACCGGCAGCTCGGCGACGACCTCGAAGCCGCCCTCGGAGGTCGAACCGGTGCGCAGCGTGCCGCCTGCGAGACGTACCCGCTCGTCGAGTCCCACCAGCCCGGAGCCGCCTGAGGCCACGCCCGGCAGCGGCGCCACCGTGGCCGGGTCGTTGACCACGCTGAGGCCGAGGATCGCCCCGTCCCGTACGAGCCGGACGTGTACGGCCGCGCCCGGTGCGTGTTTGGCGGCGTTTGTCAGCGCTTCCTGGAGCAGGCGGTGGACGGCGAGGCCGACCATGGAAGGTCTGGTCGCTCATCCCCGAGGTCTGCTGGAGCAGCTCCCGCACAGTGATCTTCCCGGCGCGGGGGTCGGCCATGGTGAACTCGGGCAGATACGTCCGGACGGGGGCGTCCTGGTTGATCCTGCCCTGGTCGGCGAGGTGCAGCACCGCCAAGGCCGTGAACGACTTGGAGACCGAGGCGAGCGGCATCGGCGTGTCCTTCGTGATCGCCTCGCCACCGGCCGTGTGGCCGTAACCCGCGGCGTACATGACCTGGTCGCCCTTGGTGACCGCGATCAGGGCGCCGGGCAGTCGGGTCCGCTCGATGTGGTCGCGCATGTAGTGGTCGATCGCGGTCGCGCTCAGCCCGCCGGTCTCCGGCGCATCTGCCAAGGCACTCGCCGACGTCACCCCCAGCGCGAGCAACACACCGGTCAGCCCGGCGACGGCCGCGACCCTTCGTATCTTCATCGGGGGTCCTCCGAGGTCTTCGTTCGCATGGGACGAACGTAGAAGTCGGGGTGAGGGCCACACAGCGCACGATCGGATGGCCCTCACCTGACTTTCGTCAGGTCCCCGATCGAGGTGCACCCTCTTCACCAGCCGCCCTTCAACGGCGTGGAGCAGGCTTCCGGTCCTTGTTCTCCGGCGCGCAGCGGGCCCGCGCCGCAGCGGGCGCGTTCGGCCGGCTGTCCGCGGTACGGGCGGTGCTCATCGGCGCCTGTTCCGGTAGTGGTCGTTGATCAGGGCGGCGATGCCGGCGAGCACGATCAGGCCGAAGGCGTTGGAGATGAGGATGCTGCCGATGGTGACCGAGGTGACCACGTTGACGACGGAGCTGATCACCACCACCATCCACAGAACGGGACGCGCCTCGCCGTTGGGGATTTTGACGGGCTGCGGCGTCCGAGCGGTTTCCCGGGTGTAGATGCCGGCCATGGTGTGCTCCTTGTTCGATGCGATCGACAGGTCGTTTGCGATGCATCGAAATTTACGGAGGATCACTGCCGGCGGCGATCCTGCCAAGGAGACAAACGGGGTATAGCCTGCTATACCCTCAGTCGGCGATCTACGACGATCTGGCTGCCCCGCCGTCTGGTCGAGGAGGTACGGATGCCGACCGACGATGCCCGGGCCGACCAGGAGACAGCCGATCGGTGGGATGTGTTCGCCCGCGCACGCGCCACCCTGGACGCGCTCGAACACCTTTTCAGCGGGCTCGGCACCGTGGTTCTGGCGCTGGTCGCACTCCTGTTGGTGATCGGCACCGCGCTGACCTGCCTGGTCGGTGTGGGGCTGTTGCTGGTGCCCGCCGCACTGCGTGGGCTGCGGGCGATCACCGATCGGGAGCGTGCCCGGCTGTCACGCTGGGGTGGTCCGGAGATGATCAGCCCGGAGTCGGGGCCGTCCGGGCTGCGTGCCGCCGTCGCCGACCGGACCACGCGCCGGGAGCTGGGCTGGGTGGGCGCCCACGTCACCCTCGGGCTGGTTCTTTCCGTGGTCGGGATCACGCTGCCCATGTACGTGGTGCGTAACGCTACGTTTCCGTTCTGGTGGTGGTTGTTGCCGGAGGATGAGGCAGCGAGCATGTCCATGGGGCTGTGGCCGGTGCGGGATCTGTACGGCGCGATCGGAGTCGGCCTGCTGAGTGTGGCGTGGCTCGTCATCGTCGTGATGGTCCTCCCCGGTATGGCGCGGCTGCAGGCATGGCCCGGTCGGCGGCTCCTGGCCCCCGACCCCGGTACCGACCTCGCGCTGCGGGTCGCGCAGCTCACCGCGACCCGTGCCGCCGCGCTGGACGCGCACGCCACCGAGCTGCGGCGCATCGAACGGTCGCTGCACGACGGGACGCAGAACCGGATCGTGGCGGTCACCGTTCTGGTCGGCGCGGCGCGTCGAGCGCTGGCGCGTGACCCGGCCGTCGCCGAGGAAATTCTCGAGCGCGCGCAGGACGCCGCCGAGCAGGCGCTCGCCGAGCTTCGCGGGGTCGTCCGCAGCATCCTGCCGCCGGTGCTGACCGACCGGAGCCTCGCCGACGCACTCACCGGCCTGGCCACGGCCTGCCCGGTGCCCTGCCGGATCGACGCCGACATCCCCGTACGGTGCGCCGCGTCCGTCGAGGCCACGGCCTACTTCGTGGCGGCCGAGACGCTCACCAACATCGCCAAGCACAGCCAGGCCCGGCACGCCACCGTCACGGCCCGCCGCGACGATGACCGGCTCCACCTTCAGATCACCGACGACGGCCACGGCGGGGCGGACGAGCGCAGCGGGTCCGGCCTCGTCGGCATTCGCCGACGTATCGAAGCACACGATGGGACATTCATGCTGGACAGCCCCCCCGGTGGACCCACCACCCTCACTGTGAGCCTGCCATGCGGATCGTGATCGCCGAGGACGATGCGCTGCTGCGCGAAGGCCTCGCGCTGCTGCTGCGCGCCGAGGCACTCGACGTCGTGGCCACCGCCGCCGACGCCGGCGGTTTCCTGGAGGCCATCGACGCCCACAAACCGGACGTCGCCATCGTCGACGTCCGGATGCCGCCGACCCACACCGACGAGGGGATCGTCGCGGCGGTGGAGGCCCGGCGACGTCAGCCGGGCCTGGCCGTTCTCGTGCTGTCGGCCTACGTCGAGCAGGCGTTCGCCACCGAACTGCTCGCCCACGGCAGCTCCGGACTGGGATACATGCTGAAGGAGAGGGTCGGGCGAGTCGAGGAGTTCCTGAGCGCGCTGCACCGGGTGGCGGACGGAGGTACGGCCATCGATCCGGATGTCGTCGCGCAGCTCCTCGTACGCATCCGGCCCGACACCCAGCTGGACCGCCTCAGTCCTCGCGAGCGCGACGTGCTGGCCCTGATGGCCGAAGGCCTGGGCAACACCGCCATCGCCGAACGGCTCTTCGTCACCGACGGCGCCGTCCACAAGCACATCCGAAACATCTTCGCCAAGCTTGAGCTGGCGCCCACCGACCGGGCGGACCGGCGGGTCACCGCCGTCCTGCACTATCTCGAGGACGCCAACCGCCGCTTGTGACCACGGGCCACCTCGGCCGCCGCCGGGCTGCCACGGCGCCGGACGGCGGCGGCCGTGTGGTGGGGGCCACCTGGCCGGACCGGGCATCCCGGAGGATCGCCTGCGGCGTGAGGAGCTGGGGGATCGCCTGCGGCGTGAGGAGC
>NZ_FZOD01000125.1 GCF_900188345.1 Streptosporangium subroseum
GGCGCAACTGGCGCAGCAGGACCGGCAGGTGCGGCTGGACCGGCCGGGGCAAACGGGGCGACCGGGCCAACCGGTGCGACCGGGGCGGCGGGACCGGCCGGCGCGACCGGCGCGACCGGTGCGACAGGCGCGACTGGCGCAGCTGGACCGGTCGGGGCGACGGGCGCGACCGGGGCAACCGGCGCGATCGGCGCGACCGGACCCGCAGGACCGCAGGGAGAGACGGGACCTCAAGGACCTCCTGGGTCAGCCATCTGTTGCGACGATAGGTGGGGCATCATCGGCCGCGGATCAGAGGGCGGGCCGAGTGCCGTCTATCGTGTCGGCCCGTATGGCCGAGACCCTGCTGGTAACTCCTCGGCCACCGTACCGCCGCCCTATGGTGTCGGAAGCCTGGGAATTATCGTTGGCGACAGCCCAGACAAGATCACTTTCGGCAATGAGACGGACTTCGCAGAGTTGCCGATCAGTGATCTCGCCATTCTGAAGTACTGGGCGTTCGCGGGCGCCAACTCTCCAGAGGAGGTCTCCGTGCCAGGGCTGAACATAGAGGTTGATCCCAATGTGGGCTCGGCGGGTTACGCGACATTGATCTATCTGCCCGATACCTCTACCGGCCCGTCGGCTCCCGCCCCCAGGCTGCCCAACACTTGGCAGCAGTACGACACCAGTGCGGCCGGCAGCCAGTGGTATGCCACCGGGGCGACGGGCAGCTTGATCAACTGCACTTTGGCTTCTCCGTGTTCGTTCGACGCACTTAAGGCCGCGATGCCGGACGCGGTGATCACGCTGAGTCTTGGGTTCAGCATGGACACCGCCTTCATCGGCGCGATCGACGGACTGCAGGTGAACAACACGGTCTACGACTTCGGGCCGCTTGGAGCCCGGAAGACAGCCTTGGGGCCGTAGAGCCTTCGAGGTTCGGGTCTCCAGGGGATGCCATCGAAATACGGTGGATACGGGCCGCGTCCACCGGAAACCACCGGTCGGATGCTAGGAGCGGAAGCCAAGGTTTGGGCTGTGGATGGCCGTGCCCGGCGTGGGGCCGGACTGGCTCCCGCGGCGGCCCCACTGGGCTGACCTGTGCAGACGCCGTTCCGGGAACGGGACAGTGCTCAGATTTTGTCCGTTCAAGGTCTCGCGCGGACCGTTTCCGTCGTATTCCGGCCGCACCCGTCCCCGGCGCGCTCGACGTCGCCGACGCTTCTGCCCTGGCGCGCTACCGCCGCCGCCGACCATCCGGGGCTGATAGCCCTTGAGCAGGCAGACGGGATGGATCATCGATGAGGTAGAACGTTCCGTCTCTGGGTTGACAGTGGTCGGGGGCCTCTCTAATCTTCGAAAAGAAAGAACGTTCTATCTACTTAAAGTCGCGCCGCCGCTGAGACTGCCCATGCTCAGGTCGATCCGGTCCCGCGCCGAGCAGCCCAGTCCCACCGCGACCCCTTTCCCCTTGGAGAACCCGATGTCCCCTCGCCGTTCGCTGATCTCCACCGCTCTGGCCGTCGCCGCCGCGGGTCTCACCCTGAGCACCGTGCTCGCACCGGCGGCCTCCGCCGCCTCTCACGCGCCCAAGCCGACCGTCGTACTGGTGCACGGAGCCTGGGCCGACTCCTCCGGCTGGAGCGGTGTGGTCACGCGCCTGCGCAAGAACGGTTACTCGGTCGTCGCTCCCGCGAACCCTCTCCGCAGCCTGTCCGGGGACTCGGCGTACCTCGCGGACTATCTCAAGACCATCGGCGGTCCGATCGTCCTGGTCGGCCACTCCTACGGCGGGTCCGTCATCACCGAAGCGGCCACCGGCAACCCCGACGTCAAGGCCCTGGTCTACGTCGCCGCCTTCGCCCCTGACAGCGGCGAGAGCGCCGCCGCCCTGAGCGCCAAGTTCCCCGGAACCCACCTCACCGACGACCCCAACGCGCAGGTTCCCACGGCCCTGAGTGCGGTCCCCTTCACCCAGGCCGACGGCACCGCCGGCGTCGACCTCTACCTCAAGCCCGCCAAGTTCCGTGACGTCTTCCTCAGCAACGGCCTCACCGCTGCGGACGCGGCCGTGCTCGCGGCCACCCAGCGGCCGATCGCGCTCCAGGCCCTGGGCGAGCCCTCCGGCACCCCCGCCTGGAAGACCATCCCCTCCTGGTATCTCGTCGCCAAGAACGACCACGCCATCCCCGCCGCGGCCGAACGCTTCATGGCCAAGCGCGCCCACGCCCACATCACCGAGACCAACGCACCCCACGCCGTCCAGCTCACCGACCCCGGCGCCGTCACTCACCTGATCGAGAACGCCGCCCGAACCACCGGGCGCTGATCCGGCTCTCCGATGTCACCCGCCTGATCGAGGACGCCGCCCAAATCGCCGGGCGCTGATCCGGTCTTCCGATGTCACCCGCCTGATCGAGGACGCCGCCCGAACCGCCGGGCGCTGATCCGGTCCTCCGATGCCCTCGCCCGAACACCCGGGTGGGGCATCGGTCTGAGCGCGGCGAACGGCTCGGCGCAGGACATGCCGGCATCGAGGCCGGCGCGAGGACAACCTTCGACGACTAGTCATCGTCATCACGGTCGTCGTCATGACCGTGACGACGGCCGCCGTCGGGCTTGCGATCATCCGGGGCGAAGGTGAGCCCGGAGTCCTGCAGGAAGGAGATGAGGGGCCCCGTGGAGGCGAGCCTGCCCTTTCGCCGGGCTTCGACCAGATCGCGGCCAAGCCTGCTCAGCTCGTCGCGAGCGTCTCGGTCCTTGCCCTCCTGGATCTTCCTGGCCAGCCTGCCGATTCTCTCGTGGGTCTCGCGGGCCAGCCTGGAGTCGATGCCGCCCTGGCGTTCCTGGTCGGTGACGGCACGGCTGAAGGCCGACAGGCGCGTCTGCCATCCCCCCGCTGTCGGCGACGGCGAATTCAGGACCGGGGGTGGGACCGGAGTCGCCGACGGGCTCTGAGAGACGGTCGGCGGCATGGATGGTGTTGTGAGCGGGAGCACGGCCGAGATCGTGGGAGAGGTCGCGGAAACGGGCGGCTCCGCCGGATCCGACGAGGCCGACGCCCACAGGACCGCGACCACCAGAGCGGCGGCCAGGCCCATCGCGGCACCGGCGCGCCGCCCGGGCAGGCGACTCCGCAGACGATCCGGCATGAGCGTCGCCGTCCACGGCTCCGCCGGCGAGCCGGGCAGAGCCCACGCCTCCGCCGGCGAGCCGAGCGCGGCTGTAGCGGTTGCGGGGGTTGTAGGGCCTTCAGGAGCCGTGGGGAACGTCGCGGTGTCCCGGGCGGGCGGCCTCACCTGGCGGGCGACCGTGGCCAGGACCTGACGGACGACGTCTCCGCTGGCGGGCCGTACGGCCGGATCTTTCCGCAGCAGGGCCAGTACCAGTCTTTCCAGCTCCGCTGGAATGTCCTGGCGGTACCTGCGGGGCGAATCCGGAAGGCTGTGAACGTGATGGAAGATCATTTCCGTCGGCGATCCGACGAACGGAGGTCGCCCGCACAGCAGCTCGTAACACACGCAGCCAAGCGCGTACAGATCGGAGGCCGCGTCTCCCGCCTCGCCGAGGATCTGCTCGGGGGACAGGTAGGCGGCCGTGCCGATGACGCTTCCCACGGAGGTCAGTCGCATCGCGGCCTCGTTTGTGCTCCGGGCCGTTCCGAAGTCGACCACCTTGAGCCGGCCGTCCGCGCTCTGGTGCAGGTTGGCCGGCTTGACGTCACGGTGCACGACTCCGGCCCGGTGCGCGGTGTCCAGCCCGACCGCGGCCTGCCCCACCAGGTGGCACACCGCGGAGATGCTCAACGGACCCCTCTCCGCCAGCTCGGTGGCGAGGTCGCGGCCGGTCAGCAACTCCATCACCAGATACGGCCTGCCCTCGTGCTCGCCCACGTCGAACACGGTCACCACGTTGGGATGAACGACCCGCGCGGCGATCCGCGCCTCCCTGGCGAACCGTTCGCGCATCGAGAGGTCGGCCACCTGCGGTGACAGGATCTTGACCGCTACCGGCCAGTCCCGTTGCAGGTCATGACCACGCCATACCTCGCCCATCCCGCCTCGGCCGATCAGCTCCGCCAATCGGTACCGACCGGCGAGCACGGCCGGCGTCCCTTCCCAAGCGCCCACAATTCCCGCCGTCGATTCCAAACTCCACAAATGGACGCCCAACCCTATGGGTGTTTCCCGGAGTCGCACGACGAAAGCCCGGTGGGAGCGGGGACGTGACGCGACTGACACCGGCTTCCCGCCGCAGGAGACTCGTCTGTCTCCGGCTTCCCGCCAGAGGGGCGGCCCGGCGCAGGGGTCGTCTGGCGCCGGAGTGGTTCGGCGCCGGGGTGGCCCGGGGGCGGAGTGGCCCGGGGCGGAGTGACGCGGCGCCTGGGCGATCGGCTTCCTAGCGGTTCTGTCCCCAGATGGCGAGCATCGCGATGACAAACACGATCATGACGCCCATGTAGGCGACGGGACCCATCCGGACGGCTCTGCGCACCCGGTTGAGGCCCCAGGCGAACAGGAACGCCAGGAAGATCAGCAGAATCAGTCCGCTGTCCATCGTCACCACCTTGGAGAGGCCTACGGTGACCAGTATGCGTCGGCGACGCCGATCGTGTGAGGAACCGGCCCCGTTCCCGGGCGGCCGTTCCAAAGTTTCCGGGCGGCTGTCACGAAACCTCCCGGATGGCCGTCCCGAAGCCTCTCGGCTCGCCGTACGGAGCCTCCCGGTCCGCGCCCCGAAGCCTCTCGGTCCGCCAGTACGGAGCCTCCCGGTCCGCCGGTGCGAAGCCCCTGGCAGAACGGCGCTTCGGGCAACCGCTCGTTCTGCCGGGAACTCCTCCACGCCCACGCCATGACCCGTCGAACCGAGATCGGCTCAGGGCCCGGCAGAGCCTCAGCCGCTAGTCATCGAGGCTGCCCATGGTCAGGTTGACGGTCGTTCCCGTCATCCCGCTCGCCTTGTCGGACGCCATGAAAACCGCCGTGTTCGCCACCTCGTCGAGCGTCATGACCCGTCGCGGATGAGTCGTGCCGGCGAGATACCCCTCGAACTGCTCCCAGGTCATGCCCGCCGCCTTGGCCTCGAAGGCCTCCCTCATCGTGCTCGTCTCCGGCATGCCGTGCGGTCGCAGGCCGACCACGCGAATGCCCTGAGGGGCGAGCTCGGCGGACAGGTCCCGGGTGAGCGCCTCCTTGGCGGCCTGCGCCGGACCGTAGCCTCCGTTCAATCGCGAGCCCATCCGTGCGGGGAGCGCGGTGACGGTCATGATCACCCCCGATTTGCTGGGAATCATGTGTCTTGCGGCCAGGCGTGCGGTCAGGAAGTACGACGTCGTATAGGTCGTGATCGCCAGGGAGAACCGCTCGACGTCCAGTTCGGCCAGAGGGACGCCCAGAATCTCCAGGTCCGGGACCCCGACCGCGTTGAACGAGATGTCGACGCGGCCCGCCTGATCGATCACGGACTGCAGATGCCTGCCCACGGCCTGCTCGTCGAGAGCGTCGACCTCCGCCGCCTCGGCGAATCCGCCGTCGGAAACGATGTCCTTGGCGACGGCCTCGACCGGTGCCTGGAGGCGCCCGGTGAGAAAAACCCTGGCCCCCTCGGACGCGAAGGCGCGTGCGACAGTGCCGCCGATCGCGCCTCCGGCTCCGTAGATCACCGCGACCTTGTCCTTCAGCATCATCTCTGGTTCCTTTCCGTGCCCGGGTGGCCAACATCTGTCCACCTCATGGGTTGAGACCGACGGCTGAGACCCATCCGCGCGGAGATGCCGTCTCCGCCATCCACCGGCGTCCGATCGTCAGAGCCGTCGACGGGATAGGCACCGCGACGTCGGGAAACTGGGCGTCCGCAAACCGCCCAGTTCGCCCCTCGGCCGGTGTCTACACAGGATGGAAGTGCGACAGGACGCGAGAGAGACGTGAGGCGAGGGCGAAGTGGTGACTACCGAGCTGATCACCAGGGCGCGGGCCGGGGACGGCGAGGCGTTCCGAGAGCTGACCGAGCCACATCACCGGGAGCTGCAGGTGCACTGCTACCGGATGCTCGGATCCTTCCAGGACGCCGAGGACGTGCTCCAGGACACGCTGCTGGCCGCCTGGCAGAGCTTCGGAGGGTTCGAGGGGCGTGCTTCTCTCCGCACCTGGCTCTACCGGATCGCCACCAACCGGTGCCTCAACGCGCGTCGCTCGGCCGCCCGGCGCCCGGCCAAGGAGTGGGACGTGCCCGGGGTGCAACCGCCCGAGCCGACCCGGCTCGGCGAGGTCGTATGGCTTGAGCCGTTTCCCGACGCCCTCCTTGAGGGGGCGATCGACGTGCCGCTCGGGCCGGAGGCCCGCTACGAGCAGAGCGAGTCCATCTCCCTGGCGTTCGTGACCGCGCTTCAGGTCCTGCCACCCCGCCAGCTCGCCGTTCTCGTCTTGCGCGACGTCCTCGGATTCCATGCGAGCGAGGTGGCCGACATGCTGGACTCGACCGTCGAGTCGGTCAACAGCGCCCTCAAACGGGCGCGCGCCGGCCTGCAGCGCCGCCTGCCGACCGCCGACCGCGAACGGCCTCCCGCCTCCTGCTCACCCTCCGAGGACGCGATCGTGGCGAAGTTCGTCCAGGCGTACGAGTCCGCCGACCTCGACGCGCTGGTGGCCCTGCTGACGGACGACGTCTTCATGTCCATGCCGCCGATGCCCCTCGAATACGAGGGCCGGGACGCCGTGGCCCGCTTCTGCGCAGGCATCTTCGGCTCGGGCCGGAAGTTCGACCTGGTGCCGACGCGAGCCAACGGTCAGCCGGCGTTCGGATCCTACGTGCACACTCCCACCGGCATCCGCCACGGGACCGGCCTGTTTGTCATCGCCCTCGCCGGCGACCGGATCCGCGCCATGATCCGCTTCGACAATGGCGTGCTCCCATGGTTCGGGCTACCGCGATCGCTCCCGAGCCGATAGCCGGCTTTCGGAGGGCCCCGCGCCGGTGGGTGGTCGAGCGCGGCTTCGACCTGCGTGCCGGCCGGGGCGGACGTGAGGATCGGCGCGTAAGTGACACGCTTACGCGGTCTCCGGCTCTTCCTCCACCCCGGCCCGCGCGGCGAGTTGGTCGCGCACCCGGGACAGGCGGGTGATCTCCGCGTCGAGGGCGGCGAGCCTGCGCTGCACCACGCCGCTCGCCATGGAGCAGCCGGGACCGCCGCGCGGCGGCAGCGTGTCGCCGTCCAGCAGTTGCAGGCGATCGGCGCAACCCCGTACGTCCTCGACGGTCAGCCCGAGCGACAGCAACTCGCGGATGATGCGCACCCGGGACGGTTGCGTCCACGGACGTGGTGTATGAGTTTCCCCAGCTAGATGGCGTGGCGTCGTGAAATGAGGACGGCCATCGCGTGATCCTTCAGGTTGCGAAACCATGATCGAAGGAGAAGAAAGCGATGGCCGTGAACAACAGTGTGGACCCCGCAAGCTGGCTGGCGGAGCAGATCGAGCACAGAGATCAGGATCTGTTGCGATCCATGGTGAAGACCATGGCCGAGGCATTGATGTCGGCCGAGGCCGACGGCCTGTGCGGCGCCGACTACGGCACCCGCAGCGACGAGCGCACCAACCGCCGCAACGGCTACCGCTCCCGCGACTGGGACACCCGCGCCGGCACCGTGGAGCTGGCGATCCCGAAGTTGCGCTCGGGCTCCTACTTCCCCGAATGGCTACTGGAGCGCCGTCGCCGGGCCGAACAAGCCCTGATCAGCGTGGTGGCCACCTCGTATCTCCTGGGCGTCTCCACCCGTCGGGTGGACAAGCTGGTCGAGCAACTGGGCATCAAACACATCTCCAAGAGCCAGGTCAGCGAGATGGCCAAGGTGCTGGACGCGCAGGTGGAGGCCTTTCGCACCCGCGCGTTGGACGCGGGCCCGTATGCGTTCGTGTGGCTGGACGCACTCACCCAGAAGGTGCGCGAGGGCGGACGGATCATCAACGTGCATGTGCTGGTCGCCACCGCGGTCAACGCCAACGGCAACCGGGAGATCTTGGGGTTGGAGGTCACCTCGGCCGAGGACGGCGCCGGCTGGCTGGCGTTCCTGCGCGGCCTGGTGGCCCGTGGCCTGGCCGGGGTGCAGCTGGTCATCTCTGATGCGCACACCGGGCTGGTCGGGGCGATCGGCGCGACCTTGCCCGGCGCGTCCTGGCAGCGTTGCCGCACCCACTACCTGCGCAATCTCTTGACGACGGTGCCGAAGTCCGCCCAGCCGTGGGTGGCGACGCTGGTGCGCACCATCTTCGATCAGCCCACCGCTGAGCAGGTGCGCGCCCAGCACACTTGGGTGATCGAGGCTTTGGAGGCGAAGTATCCGGCCGCCTGTGAGCACCTGGACGCTGCCCGCGAGGAGCTGCTGGCTTTCGCTGCGTTCCCTCGGGAGATCTGGAAGCAGATCTGGTCGAACAATCCGCAAGAGCGGCTGAACAAGGAGATCCGTCGGCGCACCGATGTGGTCGGTATTTTCCCTGACCGTGGCTCGATCGTCCGGCTGGTTGGTGCGGTGTTGGCCGAGCAGACCGATGAGTGGACCGAGGCTCGCCGTTACATGGGTCTGGACGTGTTGGCCAAGGCCCGGCTGCGCATGATCTGCGGCGACACACCGCAGCAGAATCCGATCCCGCAGACACTTACCGCTTAACCTGCAGAAATAGGATCACGCGGAGATCAACTCATACACCACTCCGCTGGACGTGACC
>NZ_FZOD01000118.1 GCF_900188345.1 Streptosporangium subroseum
GGAGGTGGGAGCGTCCACGTGCAGCGTCTTGGGCAACATGCCGTGCCGCATGGCCTGGACCATCTTGATGATCCCGGCCACGCCGGCGGCGGCCTGGGTGTGCCCCAGGTTGGACTTGACCGACCCCAGCCAGAGCGGCGTCTCCCGATCCTGACCGTACGTGGCCAGCAATGCCTGCGCCTCGATCGGATCCCCGAGTGAAGTACCGGTGCCGTGTGCCTCGACGACGTCCACGTCCTGCGACGTCAGACCGGCAGACTCCAGCGCCTGGCGGATCACCCGCTGCTGCGACGGGCCGTTCGGGGCGGTCAGACCGTTGGACGCGCCGTCCTGGTTGATCGCACTACCCCGCACCACCGCCAGGACCGGGTGGCCCAGACGCTGGGCATCGGCGAGCCGCTCGACCAGCAGCATCCCGACACCCTCACCCCAGCCGGTACCGTCCGCACCCTCGGCGAAGGACTTACACCGCCCGTCGGCGGCCAAGCCGCGCTGCCGGGAGAACCCGATGAACGTGTTCGGGGTCGCCATCACCGTCACGCCACCGGCCAGCGCGGCGTCACACTCCCCGCTACGCAACGCCTGGATCGCCAGGTGCAGCGCCACCAGCGACGACGAACACGCCGTGTCGACGGTGACCGCCGGACCCTCAAGACCAAACGTGTAGGACACTCGGCCGGAGGCGACGCTGCCGGAGCTGCCCGTGCTGAGGAAGCCTTCGACGCCGGGCGGCACCTCGGCGGTCTGCGAGCCGTAGTCGTGGTACATCAGGCCGGCGAACACACCGATCCGCTGTCCGCGCAGCCCCAGCGGATCGATCCCGGCGCGTTCGAACGCCTCCCAGGACGTCTCCAGCAGCAACCGCTGCTGCGGATCCATTGCCAGCGCCTCACGCGGCGAGATCCCGAACAGGCCCGGATCGAATTCTGCGGCGCCCCGAAGGAAACCGCCCTCCCGGGAATAGGTCGTGCCGGGATGATCAGGGTCGGGGTGATACAGGTTCTCCACGTCCCAGCCCCGGTCCTCGGGGAAGAACCCGACACCGTCCCGACCGGCCGCGACCAGATCCCAGAGCTCCTCCGGACTGCTGACACCACCCGGATAGCGACAGGCCATGCCGACGATCGCGACCGGGTCGTCGTCCACACGGGTGCGGTGGGTGAGTGTGACGGCCGGACCGTGCGTGCTGGAGAGCCGCTCGCCGAGGAAAGCGGCCAGCAGTGTGGCGTTCGGATAGTCGAAGACCAGCGTCGACGGCAGCCGCAACCCGGTCGCGGCGGCCAGCCGGTTGCGCAGCTCGACCGCGGTCAGCGAGTCGAAGCCCAGCTCGCCGAACGCGCGGTCGGGGTCGAGCTGGTCCGGTGACGCGTACCCGAGCACGGCGGTGACCTGAGCGCTGACCAGCGCGAGCACCGCTCGAGCCCGCTCGTGCTCGGGGAGCGCGGCCAGCCGCTGGGCCAGCGGGCTGCCCTGCGCGACCGCGGTACGGCGGGGGACCAGGCCGGCCAGCAGTGACGGCACGAAGTCGGCGGTACGAAGTGCCGCGGTGTCCACGCCCATCGCCGCGACAAGCGGCCGTCCACTGGCGAGCGCAGTGTCGAAGGCGGCCAGCCCCTGCTCGGCGGTGAGCGGCAGGACACCGCCACGACGCATCCGGTCACGATCGGCGTCGGTGAGCGTCTCACCCATACCGGCATCCCACAGACCCCAGGCCAGCGAGGTCGCCGGAACACCCTGCTCCCGCAACTGGGTGGCATAGGCATCCAGGAACGCATTCGCCGCCGCGTAGTTGGCCTGCCCGGCATTACCGAACACACCCGCCGCCGACGAATACAGCACAAACGCCGCCAGGTGCTGGTCCTTCGTCGCCGCGGCGAGGTTGCGGGCGGCGTCGACCTTGGCCCGAAACACCGTCTGCAACCGCTCGGGAGTCAGATCGGCCAGCAGAGCGTCATCCAGCACACCCGCGGCGTGGATCACCGCCGTCACCGGCTCGTCCCGCAGGGCTTCGGTGACCGCGTCGGCGTCGGCCACATCACAGGCGAGCGAACGCACCTCCGCCGGCGCGAGTTGACCTTCAAGGTCGGAGGTCGCACCCGACCGCGAGAGCAACACCAGTTTGCGGACGCCATGGGCCTGCACCAGGTGCCGGGCGACCAGCCGCCCCAGCGTGCCCGTCGCGCCGGTGACCACCACGGCCCCGTCCCCGAACTCCACCGCACCGGACGCCTGAAGCCGAGTCAGTCGCGGCACCCGCACCACATCGCCGCGCACCACCGCCTCCGGCGCCGGGTAGAACGCGTCCTCGTCGGCGTCCAGCAGATGGATCCGGTCCGGGTGCTCCGACTGCGCCGACCGCACCAGGCCCCACAGCGCCGCACCGTCCGGATCGGTGACCTCCTCACCCACCGCCCCGAAAGTCCGCACGACCAGCCGGGAGTCGCCCCAGGCCGGGTCAGCGAGCCAGGTCTGCAACAGCGACAGCAGGGCGGAGGCCCGATCGAGAGCAGCGCCCGAAGCCGTCGCGTTCACCAACACCACGGAGACCAGGGCCGTTTCGTTTACTGACGCCACGGAGACCGAGGCCGTCGCGTTCACCGGCACCACGGCAACCGGGACCGGCAACGGATCGCCGAGTACGAGCGAGACCGAGGCTTCGGCGGTCGGCGCGACCTCCTGTACCACCCAGTCCAACTCGAACAGCAGGCCATCCGCGGCGCGAGAGAGCTGCCCGGCTGACACCGGACGCAGCGTCAGTCCGTCGACCCGGGCGACCGGAAGGCCCGCCTCGTCGGCGAGCAGCAGCCGCACCGAGTCGGCGGAGCTCCCGGCCGTGAGCCGGACCCGCAGCGTGCCGGTGGCCGCGCCCACCACGCGCACGCCCGAGAACGCGAAGGGCAGCTGCGCGCCGTCGGCCGCCGGCAGCAGACCACCCACCCCGAGCGCGTGCAGCGCGGCGTCGAACAAGGCCGGGTGCAGGCCGAACCCATCGGCCGACTCGGCGGTCGTCACCTCGGCGAACACGGCTCCGGCGACCCGCCAGACCCGCCTCAGTCCCTGGAACGCCGGTCCATAGGTCAGGCCCGCGTCCGCGAACGCCTCGTACAGGCCGTCCAGACCGAGCTCCTCCGCGCCGACCGGCGGCCACACGATCAGGTCGGCGTCCTCCTCGGCGGCGGTGATGTCCTCCGGGGAGAGAACGCCGGTCGCGTGCAGCGTCCAGGGGATCTCGTCGTCGGTCCGGGCATGGATGGCGACCTGATGCCGTCCGTCGCCGTCCGGTGCGCTGATCGTGGTCCGGATCTGCGCGCCGCCGGACGCCGGCAGCGTCAGCGGCGCCTGGAGCAGAAGCTCGTCGAGGACCGGTGCCCCGATCCGTACGCCACCGGCGAGCGCCATCTCGACCAGGGCGGTGCCGGGGACGACCGTGGTGCCGAAGCCCGTGTGGTCGGCCAGCCACGGGTGGGTGGCGACCGACAGGCGACCGGTGAGCACGCTCTCCGGCGTGTCCGGGAGCGCGATCGCCGCACCGAGCAGTGGGTGGCCGGTCTCGGTCAGACCGAGGCCGACGGCGTCTGCGTCGTGCAGGGTCCGGCGACGTGGCCAGAAGCGCTGGTGGTCGAAGGCATAGCTCGGCAGGTCGAGGCGTTCGCCGCCACCGAGCACCGCCTTCCAGTTGACCGTGAGGCTGGTCGAGTGAAGTTCGGCGAGCGCGGTGAGCAGGGTCGTGGCCTCGTGCCGGTCCCGGCGCAGCGCGGCCACCGCCGTCGCGTCCGGGTTCGCGTCCCGGACGAGCGCGGTGAGGACACCGTCCGGCCCGAGTTCGAGTACGGCGGCAGCGTCCAGCGCCCGAGCGGCATCGGCGAACCGGACCGGTTCACGGACCTGCCGTACCCAGTACTCCGGGTCGGTCCACTGCCCGGGAGCCACCGCCGCGCCGGTCACCGTGGAAATCGCCGGAATCGCCGGCTCACTGAAGCTCAGCCCACGGGCGATCTCAGCGAACTCGGCCAGCATCGGCTCCATCAACCGCGAGTGGAACGCGTGGCTGGTGCGCAGCCGCGAGGTCTTCCAACCCCGCTCCGCCGCCAGCTCGGCGATCCGCTCAATGCCGGCCTCAACCCCGGACACCACCACCGACGCCGGACCATTCACCGCCGCGACATCAACGGCAAAGCCACCGCCATTCGGCCCGTCGCCACCGGCCAACTCGACCCGCTCGATGCCGCCCTCAACCCCGGACACCACCACCGAAGCCGGACCGTTCACCGCCGCGACGTCAACGGCGAGACCCCCGCCGTTCGACCCGTCGCCACCGGCCATGGAGTCCAGGAGCGCCCGGACGTCCACCTCCGCCGCTCCAATGGCGAGCATCGCCCCACCGGAAGGCAGCGCCTGCATCAACCGACCCCGAGCAGCCACCAGTGTGGCCGCATCCGCCAGGCTCAGGACACCGGCGGCATAGGCGGCGGTGATCTCCCCGATCGAATGCCCTGCCACGACCTCCGGGGTCACACCCCAGGAGCGCACCAGCGCCAGCAGCGCCACTTCCAGTGCGAAGATCGCCGGTTGCGCCCAGCCGGTCTGGTCCAGCAACGCCGCGTCCAGCTCGTGCAGCGGGAGATCCAAAGCCGCACAGACCTCGTCATAGGCCGCCGCGAACACCGGGAAGGCCGCATACAGCTCCCGGCCCATGCCGGCCCGCTGCGACCCCTGACCGGTGAACACCACCGCCAGAGATCCAGGCCGGACCTCTGCCGCCGGCGGTGAAGCACCGAGCACGGTGAGCAGCTGATCGCGATCGGCGGCCATCACCACCGCGCGCTGGGGCAACGGCGTCCGGTGGACAAGCGTCCAGGCGACATCGGACACCGAGGCATCCGGGTGGGCCAGCAGGTACCTGTGGAGCCGCTCGGCCTGCCCGGCGAGAGCCCGCTCGGTCGCGGCGGTGAGGACCACCGGTACGACCGGCAGCGCCGGTGGCGATACTTCCTTCAGCGCGGTGACCGGTACGGCCGGCAGCGCCGGTGGCGGTACCTCTTTCAGTGCGGTGACCGGTACGGCTTCGAGGATGACGTGGGCGTTGGTGCCGCTGATCCCGAACGAGGACACCGCCGCCCGACGCGGCCGACCAACCTCCGGCCAGGCCCGCGCCTCGGCCAGCAACTCCACCGACCCGGCCGACCAGTCCACCTGCGAAGTCGGCGCGTCCACGTGCAGCGTCTTGGGCAACATGCCGTGCCGCATCGCCTGCACCATCTTGATGATCCCGGCCACGCCGGCGGCGGCCTGGGTGTGCCCCAGGTTGGACTTGACCGACCCCAGCCACAGCGGCTCGCCGGAACGGTCACGCCCGTACGTGGCCAGCAGCGCCTGCGCCTCGATCGGATCCCCGAGCGAGGTACCGGTGCCGTGCGCCTCGACGGCGTCCACGTCCTGCGACGTCAGACCGGCACTGGCCAGCGCCTGCCGGATCACCCGCTGCTGGGACGGGCCGTTCGGGGCGGTCAGGCCGTTGGAGGCCCCGTCCTGGTTGACCGCCGAGCCCCGCACCACCGCCAGGACCGGGTGGCCGAGGCGCTGCGCGTCGGAGAGCCGCTCGACCAGCAGCATGCCGACACCCTCACCCCAACCGGTGCCGTCCGCACCCTCGGCGAAGGACTTGCACCGACCATCAGCCGCCAACCCACGCTGCCGGGAGAACCCGACAAACGTCCCCGGGGTCGCCATCACGGTGACCCCACCGGCCAGCGCCGACTCACACTCCCCGTTACGCAGCGCCTGAACGGCCAGGTGCAGCGCCACCAGCGACGACGAACACGCCGTGTCGACGGTGACCGCCGGCCCTTCCAGACCGAACGTGTAGGACACCCGCCCGGAGGCGATACTGCCGCCGGTGCCGAGGAACCCTTCGACCTGCGCCTCGGCCTGCTCCAGGACGTTCGCGTAGTCACCGTACATGACGCCCACGAACACGCCGGTCCGGGATCCACGCAGGGTTCGGGGGTCGATCCCAGCGCGCTCGAACGCCTCCCAGGAGGACTCCAGCAGCAACCGGTGCTGCGGGTCCATCGCCAGCGCCTCACGCGGCGAGATCCCGAACAGGCCCGGATCGAAGTCCGCGGCACCCGGCAGGAAACCGCCCTCCCGGGAGTAGGTCGTGCCGGGATGATCCGGATCCGGGTGATATAGGTTCTCCAGGTCCCAGCCCCGGTCCTCGGGGAAGGGCACGATCCCGTCCCGGCCAGCCGCGACCAGATCCCAGAGCTCCTCCGGGCTGCTGACACCACCGGGATAGCGGCAGGCCATACCGACGATCGCGATCGGCTCGTCGGCGCGGGCGGCAAGCGTCGGCGCGGCTGCCGCGGGAGCCGCAGGAGCCGCGTCGGCCAGTTCCGCGCCGACGTGACCGGCCAGCACCGTGGCGTTCGGATAGTCGAAGACCAGCGTCGAGGGCAGGCGCAGCCCGGTCGCGGCGGCCAGCCGGTTGCGCAGCTCGACCGCGGTGAGCGAGTCGAAGCCCAGCTCGTTGAAGGCCCGCTCGGGATCGACGTCCTCGGCCCGGCCGTAGCCGAGCACGTCTGCCACCTGCGCCCGGACCAGCCCGAGCACCGCCGCGACGCGCTGTTCGGCGGGCAGGTCGGCCAATCGTCGGCCGAGCGCGGTACCGGCGGTCGAGCGGGCCGGGGCGCGGACCAGCCCGCGTAGCAGCGCCGGCGCACCGGTGGCTTCGCGGAGCGCGACGGTGTCGATCACCAGCGGGGCGACCAGCGCCGTTCCGGTACCGAGAGCCGCGTCGAACGCGGCCAGCCCCTGCTCCGCGGTGAGCGGCAGAACACCGCCACGACGCATCCGGTCCCGGTCGGCATCGGTGAGCGTCTCACCCATGCCCGCGTCCCACAGACCCCAGGCCAGCGACGTCGCCGGCACACCCTGCGCCCGCAACTGGGTGGCGTACGCGTCCAGGAACGCGTTCGCCGCCGCGTAGTTGGCCTGCCCGGCGTTACCGAACACACCCGCCGCCGACGAATACAGCACAAACGCCGCCAGGGGCTGGTCCTTCGTCGCCGCGACGAGGTTACGGGCGGCGTCGACCTTGGCCCGGAAGACGGTGTCCAGGCGCTCGGGGGTGAGCGATTCGAGCGTGCCGTCGTCGAGCACGCCGGCGGCGTGGATGACCGCTGTCACCGGCTCGCCCCGCAGGGCTTCGGTGACCGCGTCGGCGTCGGCCACATCACAGGCGAGCGAACGCACCTCCGCCGGCGCGAGTTGACCTTCGAGGTCGGCGGTCGCACCCGACCGCGAGAGCAGGAGCAACCTGCGGACGCCATGGGCCTGCACCAGGTGCCGGGCGACCAGCCGCCCCAGCGTGCCCGTCGCGCCGGTGACCACCACCGCCCCGTCCCCGAACTCCGCCGAGCCTGACGCCTTCAGCCGAACCAGGCGGGGAACGTTGACCACACCGTCACGCACCAGCGCCTCCGGCACCGGATAGAACACATCCTCGATGCCGTCCAGCAGATGAATCCGATCCGGATGCTCCGACTGCGCCGACCGCACCAGACCCCACAGCGCCGCACCATCCGGGTCGGTGACCTTCTCGCCCACCGCCCCGAAGGTCCGTACCACCAGCCGGGAATCGGCCCAGGCCGGATCGGTCAGCCAGGCCTGGAGCAGAGCGAGCAGGGCGGCGGTGCGGTCGCGGGCGGCGCCCGGCGCGGTGGCGTTCACCAGCACGGCGGGGGCGGGGGCCGGCAGTGGATCATCGAGCGTGATCGCGACCGGCTTCTCCGGCTCGGGCGTGACCTCCTGCGGCACCCATTCGACGCCGAACAGCAGACGGTCCGCCGCGCCACCCGACAGCTGGGCGGCCGTGACCGGCCGGAGCTGGAGCGCGTCCACCTCTGCGACCGGAAGCCCGGCTCCGTCCGCGAGCAGCAGGCGTACCGTGTCGGCGCTGTCGCCCCGGGAGAGGCGGACGCGCAGTTCCCCGGTGGACGCCCCGATGATCCGCACGCCGGTGAAGGCGAATGGCAGCCGTACTTCCCCGCCCGAAAGCAGGTCCCCGGCGCCGATCCCGTGCAGCGCCGCGTCGAACAGGGCAGGGTGCACGCCGAACCCGTCGGTTACCTGGTCGACCGCGACCTCGGCGAACACTGTCTCGCCGACCCGCCAGACCCGCCGCAGGCCCCGGAACGCCGGCCCGTAGGCCAGCCCGGCATCGGCGAACGCGTCGTACAGCCCATCGATCGCGATCTCGTCGGCGCCGCTCGGGGGCCAGGCGACCAGGCTCAGGTCGGCGTCGGCCTCGGCAACCGGGGCGAGCATGCCCTCGGCGTGGGTGGTCCAGTCATCGGCGTCGCCGTCCTCGGGCTGGGCGTAGACGGTGACCGCGCGGCGGTCCGCGTCATCCGCCGACCCGACCCGTACCTGCAGCCGGATGCCGCCCTGCGGCGGGATCACCAGCGGCTCGCGGAGGACCAACTCCTCGGCACCGCCCGCGCCCACCCTCCGTCCGGCGGCCAGGACGAGGTCGAGCAGCGCGGTCCCCGGGACGAGCACGGCGCCGAACACCTGGTGGTCGGCGAGCCAGCCGGGCGCGCCCGCGGCCAGGCGGCCGGTGAGCAGGGCGCCGTCGCCGTCGGCCAGCAGCATCGCGGCGCCGAGCAGCGGGTGATCGGACGCGTACAGGCCTGCCGTGGTGACGTCGCCGGTGTCGGTGGCGGTGTCGAGCCAGTACCGCCGGCGCTGGAAGGGATAGGTGGGCAGGTCGACCGGGCGGGCAGCAGTGCCCTCGAACAACGCCCGCCACTCCACCCGCTGACCACTGACGAACAGCTCGGCCACGGCGGTGAGAAGTGTCGTAACCTCGCCCCGGCCCCGACGCAGCGCGGCCACCGCGACCGCATCCGGACTCGCCTCACCAACCAACGCGGTCAACACACCGTCCGGGCCCAACTCCAGCACGCGGTCAGCGTCCAGAGCAACCATGGCGTCGGCGAACCGAACGGGCTGACGAACCTGCTCGACCCAGTAGTCCGGGTCGGTCCACTGCCCCGCCGCCACCGCCGCACCGGTCACCGTGGAAATCGCCGGGATCGTCGGCTCACTGAAACCGAGCCCACGGACGACCCCGGCGAACTCCGCCAGCATCGGCTCCATCAGGCGGGAGTGGAACGCATGGCTGGTCCGCAGCCTGCTCGTCTTCCAACCCCGCTCCGCCGCCAGCTCGGCGACCCGCTCAATGTCACCCTCAACCCCGGACACCACCACCGACGCCGGACCATTCACCGCCGCGACATCAACGACCGGGCTATCGCTATTCGACGCGTCGCCACCGGCCAACTCGACGACCCGCTCGATGTCCGCCTCAGCCCCGGACACCACCACCGACGCCGGACCATTCACCGCCGCGACGCCAACGGGGAAGCCGCCGCCGTTCGACTCGCCGCCACCCGCGACGGCCAAGCCACCGCCACTCAACTCGCCGCCGCCACTCGACTCGCCGCCGCCGTTCGACGCATCGCCGCCGACCATGGAGGCCAGGAGCGCCCGGACATCCACCTCCGCCGCCCCAACGGCAAGCATCGCCCCACCCGAGGGCAGCGCCTGCATCAACCGACCACGAGCAGCCACCAGCGTGGCCGCATCCGCCAGGCTCAAGACACCAGCCGCATACGCAGCGGTGATCTCCCCGATCGAGTGCCCCGCCACGACCTCCGGGGTCACACCCCACGAACGCACCAGCGCCAGCAACGCCACCTCAACCGCGAAAATCGCCGGCTGCGCCCACCCCGTCTGATCCAACAACGCCGCATCCAACCCGTGCAGCGGAAGATCCAAAACCTGGCAGACCTCGTCATAGGCCGCCGCGAACACCGGGAACACGTCGTACAGCTCCCGGCCCATCCCCACCCGCTGCGAGCCCTGACCGGTGAACACCACCGCCAACCGGCCCTCAGCCGCCGTCCCCCGGATCACCGCATCACCCAGCAGCACCGCACGCTGCTCCAACACCGCCCGCGACGTCAACACCACACCGACATCCAACGGAGCCGCACCCAACGCCCGCACCCGCTGGATCTGCGCCTCCAACGACCCCGCAGACCGCGCACTCACCACCAACGGCACCACCGGCAACACCACCACCGGCCCAACCGGCCCCACCGGCCCAACCGGATCCACTGGCTCGACAGCCGGCGCCTGCTCCAAAATCACATGCGCATTCGTCCCACTGATCCCAAACGAAGACACCGCCGCACGCCGCGACCGACCCGTCTCCGGCCACACCCGCGCCT
>NZ_FZOD01000178.1 GCF_900188345.1 Streptosporangium subroseum
GAGTGCAGTACCTGTCCGGGGGGTGCGCCCAGGAACGCCACCGAGGCGCCTACCAGGCGATCGCTCTCGTAGGCTCCGGCCACGTAGTTGCCCGCGTGCGACAGCGCCCGCATCATCTCCACCGAGATCGGCGTGTTGGCGGGCTCGGGGTGCCAGATGTCGTCGAACAGCTGGAAGACGTCCGTGAAGTCAGCGATCTCGAACAGCTCCGTGACGCGCACCCCACCAGCTGTCATCCGCCGTCCTTTCCCGCCAATACCGCGGCGACCAGCTGGGTGAGCAACTCCGTCCTGATGGGCATCTCCGAGACGATCACGTGCTCGTGCGGCGCGTGCGCGCCACCGCCCAGCGCGCCCAGCCCGTCGAGCGTGGGACAGCCGACCCCCGCGCTGAAGTTGCCGTCGGAACCCCCTCCCACGGAGACCGCGCGCAGCGGTTCCATGTCCAGGTCCTTCGCGATCCGGCAGGCCAGCTCGAACAGGTCCATCGTGGAGGCCTCCTCCAGGGGAGGACGGTTCGGCCCTCCGCTCACCTTCAACCGGGTCCCCGATATCCGGGGGGTGAGCCCCTGCACCAGCTTGTCCACTCGCAACTGCTCGGCGATGCTGGCCGTACGGACGTCCACTCGCACCGTCGCCAGCGCCGGCACGGTGTTGGACGTGACGCCTCCCGACAGCACGGTCGGCGTGACCGTGGTCGTCCCCTGGCTGAGCGCGTTGAGCGTGAGGATCTGGTGGGCGAGCTCGACTCCGGCGTTCGCCCCCTTCTCCGGTTCGGTGCCCGCGTGCGCCGCCCTGCCGTACACGGTGAGCTCGTAGTTGGAGGTGCCCTTACGCGCGGTCTTGAGCGCGCCGTCGTCCCCGCTGGCCTCCAGCACGAACGCCGCCGAGCATTCGCGCGCCGTCTCCTCGATCAGCGTGCGCGAGGACGGCGAGCCGACCTCCTCGTCCCCGGTGACCAGCACGCACACCCCGTCCAGCGACGGCAGCGCGGTCAGCGCGTGGAACGTCTGCACCAGCCCAGCCTTCATGTCGAGCACACCCGGCCCGCGGGCGATGCCGTCCACGAGCGACCAGGGAATGCTCGCAAGCGTCCCGACCGGCCAGACCGTGTCGTGATGGCCGAGGATCAGGACCCGGGGGGTGCCGAAGCTCCACCGCAGGTGGGTGACCCCGTCGATCAC
>NZ_FZOD01000116.1 GCF_900188345.1 Streptosporangium subroseum
GCGGGGGCGGCGGCGATGCCGGCCGCAAGGGCGCCGGCGAGGGCGGTGCCGACCAGGACGCTGCGAAGCTTGCTCATGAGGGGACTTCCTTCGGGGTGAGCGAGTGATGAGTGTTCCCGGTGCGCTTTGTTGTGCTGCGCGCTCCGGACAGCACTCACATTAGGCAGGCATAACGTCCCGTTCTGCGTACAAACGCACGCTCAGCGCCGAGCGTGCACTACGACACACAAACGACCCATCTCCCGAGAACGACACCCGGGTGTCGCGCGTTAGACCACTTGCCCAAGCGGGCATTTCGGTAGACCACCGCACCCCCGACAGATGGGACGTTCTTCGATGAAAGTGGCAGTCCTCTTAGCAGGGTTCTTTGCCGTGCTCGTGGGAGCCTCGACCACCACGGCGGCCGAGGCCGGATCCAGGGCCGGCGTGGCCCCTGCCTCTGTCTCCACCTCTGTGAGCAAGCCCTCTGTAAGCAAGCCCGCCTATCCCGCCGTGTTCTCCCTTCCGGACGGTTTCCAGCCGGAAGGGATCGCCATCGGCCCGGGCTCGGCCGCGTACTTCGGCTCGCGCCTGACCGGCGCGATCTACCGCGTCGACCTCCGCACGGGCCAGGGCCGGATCATTGATCCGGGGCCGGGCACTCCGTCACTCGGCCTCAAGGTCGACGAGCGCGGCCGGCTGTTCGTCGCCGGCGGCACCGGCAGCAACGCGCGCGTGATCGACACCCGGAGCGGCAAGGTGCTCGCGAGCTACCAGCTCGCCACCGGCACCGCGTTTGTCAACGATGTCGTGCTCACCCGCGACGCGGCGTACTTCACCGACTCGGCCAACCCCGTGCTGTACAAGCTGCCGTTCGGGCGAGGGGGAGCGTTGCCGGACGAGGCGGTGAAGGTGCCGCTGAGCGGAGACATCGTCTACACGACCGGCAACAACGCCAACGGCATCGCCCCGACCCCCGACCGCAAGGCCCTGCTCGTCGTCCAGTCCAACACCGGCAAGCTGTTCCGCGTCAACCCCTCGACCGGCGTCGCCACCCTGGTGGACATCGGCACCGAGTCCCTGGTCAACGGTGACGGCCTGCTGCTGGAGGGCCGCACCCTCCACGTCGTGCAGAACCGCCTGAACACCCTGACGTCCCTCTCCCTGAACCGCGACGCCACCTCCGGGAAGGTGGTCCGCAAACTCGTGGACGGTCGCTTCGACGTCCCCACCACCATCGCCCCCTTCCGCGACCGCCTCTACCTCCCCAACGCCCGCTTCACCACGACCCCCACCCCGACGACCACATACAACGTGGTGGCCGTCAAGCGTCACTGATCGTTCTTTCGTGATCGGCGTGCCCGCCGCGGCGGGCACGCTCCTTCACACGGTCGCCACCGTCCGGCTGCCGGAGGGGATGCGTGATGCGATCCGTTCGCGGGCGTGGGAGCATTCGCCGAAGCTGAGCGGGCAGTCCAGGGCGTGCTGGATGAGTTCCTTCGCCGCCTGGGCCTGGGTGATGCGGCGTTCCAGCACGACTATGTGATCTCGGAGCAACTCGGAGCGATCCATCGGATCCGCCGAGGAGAGGAGCTCGCACAACTCCCGCAGGCCAAGCCCGGCCTCCTTGCCCATCAGAATCATCGCCACCCGCTCCAGGTCGGCCGATCCGTAACGACGGTGGCCGCCCGTATGCCTGGTCGGCGTCAGCAGGCCGACGCTCTCCCAGTGGCGCAGGACATGCGCGGCCAGCCCGAACCGATCGGCCAGCTCGCCGATGGTCATGTCCCCATCCGAATCGCTTGACTTCATGTGCACATTAACCTTCACCCTGACCGTATGAGCAATCAGGCTGAGACGGTCAGCCCACCAACAATCACCGATGACCGCACGATTCAGGGAAACGACCACGGACCGGCACCTGCGGCCTCAGCCGTCACGCGGGTGGCCAACGCGGCAGGCCACTCCTCTCCCGACCGCCGGGGCCTGCGGGAGCCTCGCCACCAGGCCTCCACGCCGGTCCATGTGAGCGGTTCGCGGATGGCCGGTCAGGCCCGTACTCCCGGTTCTCCACAGGTGGAGAATCTCCGGGAGCGCGCGGCGGCCATCCGATGAGTACGGCGGGCGCCAGGCCGATACGGCGCATCCTGGACCGAGTCCTCGTGTCCGGCACGGTGGAGGACGTCGTGCCCGTCGCACGGCATATGCGCCGGATCAGGATCGGCGGAGCGTCCCTGCGTGACCTTGACTGGACTCCCGGTCAGCACGTTCGGTTGCAGGTCGGCGATCTGCTCTCGCCCCAGACCTGGTTACGAGGTTTCCGCGACGTGCTCCGCACCTACTCGATATGGGACTACGACCCTCGCGGCTCCCTCGACCTGTGCATCCTCGACCACGCGGAAGCGGGTCCCGGAGCCCTCTGGTCAAGGCAGGCGAGCATCGGCCGGCACGTGGCGTTCACCCGGCCGGAAGGCCGGTTCGTGCCACGCGGCGATGCGCCGTACCACCTCTTCGTGGGAGACGAGACAGCCGAGGTCGCCTTCGGCGCCATGCTCCGGGCCCTGCCCGGCTCGGCCCGCGCGTACGGGGCCGTCGCCGTCGGCGGCCCCGACGACCGGCTGCCGCTGTCCCGGTCGGACGAGCTGACCTGGGTGTATCGGGACAGCGCATCCCCGGCGGATACGGACCTGCTCGTCCACGCCGTCCGCTCGCTCGCCCTGCCCGACCATCCGGGTGTGGCCTACGTCGCCGGACAGGCGCGCACGTGCCAGGCCGTACGCGAGCATCTCGTCCGCGAGCGCGGCTGGCCACGCGACGCCGTTCTGGTCAAGGCGTTCTGGGCACCCGGGAAACGGGGCCTGGACTGACGCGGCCCGGACCGGCGCGGCCCGGACCGGAGCCGGGCCGCGCCATCATGGGACGTCAGCCGGCGTGGTAGGCCCGGATGATCGTCTGTTCGATACCGCTACCGCCGGCTGCGGCCTTCACCCGCAGCGAGACGGCCTGCCCGGCCGTGGTCGCCGGAAGGTCGGCCCGGTAGCCGTCCCCGTCGGAGTGGACCCGGGCCGAACGCCAGGTGGCGCCGTCGTCGGTCGAGGTCCACACCTGGAACGAGGTGACCCGCTGGGTCGGTACGCCCTTCGCCTGCCGGACGCCGAAGTCGGCCGTCCCACCCGTCGGGTGGTTGGCGGCGTCCAGCGGCAGCGCGTAGTCGACCGAGAGGAGCGGCAACGGGACACTCGAAGTGTCGTTCGGGCCGGCCGACCGGAACGTCCACGAGGTGCTGACCCGAGTCGAGATCGGCAGGATCAGGCTCGTCTCGACGTCGAAGTCCAGGCGGTAGTCCGCCGCCTTCTCGGGCACGGTGAAGTCGGCGCGCGAGGCGGCTCCCTCGCCGACGAGCTTCCCGTCCCGGTAGAGCGACATCTTGCGGTTGACGCCGATCGAGCCGCCCGCCAGGCAGTCGGCCCGCTGGTGCTGGTCGGTGAGCAGGACCAGGTCCACGCTCAGGTTGCCGCGGGTCCTGGCCGGTGCCGAGACACAGCCGTACCCGACGCCGGCCGGGTCGTCGTACCAGTCGGAGTGCAGCGGTTGCCGCGCCCAGGTCTTGGCCTGCCTGCTGCCGGGCTGGTAGCCACGGGCACCCTCCTGGGCGAGCAGTCCGCCGTAGATCCCCTCGTCCTGCCAGAGAAACCCGGGGGAGACGTAGTCGGTGCGGGTCACCGGCAGGTCGTACGTGCGGTGCTGGGTCAGGTACAGCCCGTCGAGGGTGTAGCCGTAGCGTCGCAGCGAGGTGACCATCCCTGGTGAGTCCATCTGGCCGAACCGCTGGTCGATCCGGGCGAGTTTGGCCCGCTCGGCCGTCGTCACCCGGTAGCTCGGGTCGGCCGGGACGGCGTTGCCGAAATCGTGGGCCAGGTTGTATAGGTACGGATTGGCCGTGTTGTCGGGTGACTCCAGGCCGTACCCCGCGTACACCCGGAGGCTTCCGATCCCGGGGCGCTTCATCGGCGTCACCGAGATGCTCGCCGACTCGCCCCAGCCGGAGACGAAGTCGTACCAGGTCAGACCGCTTCGCGAGGTCTGCAGGTAGGTGAAGTCGACGGTGGTGGTCTTGGTGGCGACCCCGTCGATCGAGGCGGTCAACGGCTTGGCCGTCGCGGGGTCCAGCTTCATGGTGCTGTCGGCGGTGACGCTGACATCCGGGTTGCCGACGAAGGTCCCCTGCTGCTTGCTGGTCATGGGGTCGTAGGCGGAGTACGCGCCGGTCACCGCGTAGCGGCCGACGGGGACCCGCAGCGTGACGGTGTCACCGGGAGTGGCGAACGCGCCGCCGCCGTAGACCATCGGGTCGTCGAGGTTGGTCACCAGCACGTTGACCCAGTCCGACGCGTCGGGTGACATCGGCGGCATCTTGACGGTGCTGACGGTCAGGTCATAACTCTGCGGCTCGACGTAGAAGGTCACCGGGGTGCTCGACGCGAACTTCCCGTTGGAGGTGCGGGCGGTGACGACGGCGGTGTACAGGCCGGGCTTCCCGGCCAGTGCCGAGCGGTCGACCCGCAGGGTCGAGCCGGCGGGGACGCCGCGCCTCAGCCTGACCCGGGTCTCCGACAGCGACGCGGCGCCGCGCCGCGCGGGCGCTCCCGCGTGGTCGACGACCGCGACGTCGAGGTCCAGATTGACGGTCGCCGCGGTCTGCTCGCCGGTCCAGCTCAGCTTCGCCTCGGCGGTTCCCGACTGCGGGTAGTCGAACGTGCCGAGGGCGACCACCGGCTGGTCGCTGACCGGGCCGGAGAGCGCCCGGACCGCGTTGAGCCGGCCCGCGCCGACGGCGTACGGGTCCGCACCGGGCAGCGGGTCGGCGGCGCCGACGAGCGCGGCCTTGAGCCGGTCCGCCTTCCAGTCGGGGTGCCGCTGGGCGAGGAGTGCGGCGGCGCCCGCGGCGTGCGGGGTGGCCATCGAGGTGCCGGAGGAGAAGACGTAGTACTTGTCGACGGGTGAGCCCAGCGTCGTGCCGGCGGCCCGCGCGGCGACGACGTCGACGCCCGGTGCGACCAGTTCCGGCTTGGCCACGCGGGTGTTGACCAGCGGCCCCCGGCTGGAGAAGTCCGCGAGCCGGTCGGTGTCGTCGACGGCGCCGACCGTCAGCGCGGCGGCGGCGGAGCCGGGTGACGCGATCGCGCCGCCGCTGTTGCCCGCGGCGATGACAAAGAGCGCGCCGGTCTGCTTGGTCAGCGCGTCGACGGCGAGCGAGAGCGGGTCGGTTCCGTCACTCGGATCCGACCCGCCGAGGCTCATGTTGATCACGTCGGCCCGGGACGCGGCCCACTCCATGCCGGAGATGATCTGCGAGTCCGAGCCGGAGCCGGAGTCGTCGAGGACCTTGCCGATGAGCAGGCGGGCGTTCGGTGCGACACCGCGGCGCTCGCCGTGCGAGGCGGATCCGTTGCCGGCGATGGTCGCGGCGACGTGGGTGCCGTGGCCGAAGTGGTCCACGGCGTCGCCCCCCTCGACGGTGAAGTCGGCCCGGTCGGCGACCTGACCGGCCAGGTCCGGGTGGGTGAAGTCGGCGCCGCTGTCGAGCACGGCGACCCGGGCGCCCTTGCCGGTGTAGCCGGCGTCCCAGGCCTTCGGCGCGGAGATCTGACCCAGGTTGTGGTCGAGGTCGGTGTTGTTGAGCGCGGTGGCCCGGACCTTACGGTCGAGCCAGACCTTCGCGGCCCCGGCGAGCAGGGAGTCTGTGGCCGTCTTCGCGGTGGCCGAGCTCTTCTTGGGGATGTGTCCGGCCACCGCGCCGATACTCGGCAGCTGCCGTACGTCTCCGAGGGCCGCCACTCGTGCGCTCGCCGTGGACTGCACGATCACCGGCAGTTCCGGAGTGCCGGCGTCGTCGTAGCCGTCGTGGATCAGCGCGGTGACGTCAAAAAGTGCCGGGTCGAGGACCGAGCCGACCTGCGCCGCGACGCGAGCGGGGATGACCCGCACGTGCCCGTCGGGACCGCAGCTCTGCCGGATCACCCCGCTCCGTTCGGCCGGTTGCACCGTGACTCTGGGACAGCCGGACTCGGTGGTTTTCACGGTCACCACGTCGCCCGTCAACAGGGTGACGGTGTACGTCTTCCCTGCGCTGGGAGCACCCACATCGGCCATCGCCGGATGGCTCGGCACGGCGTTGAACACCATGGCTGTGATGGCGAGGGCCGGCACCCACCACGTTCTTTTGAACATCTTGTCCCTTACATGCGCATTTGACTGCATATATGCACTAGCGGGCAAGATCGTAGTAACTCTGATTGGAAGTTGGAACTCCAACAGGTTGCCGTTCTGCCTCGACGCCATAACCGCCACCGAGGCCGCCAAGGCACGCACCCGCGCGTTGACGCGGGCGTCCGCCGAGCGTTGTGACCGGCCGAGGATCTACCGGCTGCCGCCGTACGCGCCGGAGCTCGATCCGGCCGAGGGAGTGTGGGCCAACCTCACGGCAGGATGGGCGATCCGACCGTCAGCGGCGTCGCTGGTGAGCGCACTTCCCGGAAGCGTCCGCGATGTGACCGCAAAAGCCCCCTCAGGACCACGTCGAGAGGATTGTGCAAGGACCGGCGTGGATCGGTCTATCGCGGACCGTACGGCTCGCGCTTCGATGGGATGACCGTCCCGACGCACACTGGAGCCACGTTCATGCCGCTCGATCACTACGTCACCCTCGGCCGGTCGGGGCTGCGCGTCAGCCCGTTCGCCCTCGGCGCGATGACCTTCGGAGAGGATCCCGGGGGCGCCGGGTGCAGCGTCGAGGAGTCCGAGAAGATCTTGGAGACCTACCTGGACCGTGGCGGGAACTTCATCGACACCGCGAACTTCTACACCAACGGCTACTCGGAGAAGATCCTCGGTGACTTCTTCGCCGCCCGTCCCGGACTGCGCCGGCATGTGGTGCTGGCGTCGAAGTTCTTCACCAACCTCTTCCCCGGTGACCCCAACGGCGGCGGTGCGGGCCGCTCGTCGATCATCGCCCAGCTCGACGAGACCCTGCGCCGCATGCGCACCGACTACCTGGACCTGTACTGGTTGCACAACTGGGACCGGCACACCCCGCTCGAGGAAACGCTGCGCACCCTCGACGACCTGGTCCGGGCCGGAAAGATCCGCTACATCGGGTTCTCCAACACGCCGGCCTGGGTCACCGCCCAGGCCCAGACCACGGCGCTGCTGAAGGGCTGGACCCCGCTGATCGCGCTGCAGGTCGAGTATTCGCTGCTGGCGCGCACCGTCGAGGGCGAGCTCGCACCGCTCGCGCTCGATCAGGGCATGGCGCTGGTTCCCTGGAGCCCGCTGAAGAACGGCTTCCTGTCCGGCAAGTACCGGCGCGACACCCGGGTCACCGACTCCGCCCGCACCGCCTTCGTCGGCGGTCCCGGCGAGGACGAGTTCACGGTCATCGACGCCGTCGCCGCCATCGCCGACGAGCTGGAAACCACATCCGCGGCGGTGTCGCTGGCCTGGCTGCGCGCCCGCGAAGGCACCGTGGTGCCCATCCTCGGCGCCCGGCGCGTGGAACACCTCGACAGCAACCTCGCCGGCCTGGAGGTGACCCTCACCCCCGAGCATCTCCGAACGCTGGACGAGGTCTCGGCCCCGGCCCTGAACTACCCGGCGCCGATGCACGGCGCGCTGCGGGCGATGCTGCAGTTCGCGGGGACCACCGTCGACGGTGAGACGTCCGCCGTGTATCCACCGCTGTCGCAGAGCGACGTCCGCTACTGAGTCTCCGCGAGGTGACGCCGATCAGCGATCACCGTTATGACTGAAGAACGGCACCGGGTGTCTCTCGACTTTCCGCCTCTGGACTGTCCAGAGGCGGAAAGTCGAAGCCTCCCCGTGCCGGCTCGTTCGGCGCGGACGGCTGAGCTGCCGCGATGTTTCCGGTTCGGCTCAGCCGACGACTCCCCTATGGTCACCGAACGCCCGGCCGTGGTTCCAGCGCGGATAGCATGCCGGGAGGCCGGCGATCAAAGGAGATCAGCGATGACCCACCCTCTCGGCACGCAGCCCGCACTCCGGCGCACCCCTCTCGACGCGGAGGAGAAGGTCCGGGCCGAGGCGAACTTCGCCTCCCTCGTCGCCCAGGAGCTCGCCGTCAACGGACGGTTCAGGGTGAGCGCCGACACGCCGGAGATGATCGAGCTGTTCCAGGCGGTCGCCCACAGGGTGGGCGAGATGCTCCAGCGGCCCGTGGTCAGCTATGCCAACGGCAGGTACATCGTGATCACCTTTGGACAGCAGGAACCCCCGGCCTCACTGGCCGAGGCGCCCGCTCAGCATGGGAGTGATCACCAGGCGTCGTCCAGGTAGCCGAGTGTTCCCGGGCCGGTGATCGGCTCCGGAAGCACCCCGTGAACCTTGCCGGTCACGGCATCAGGCCTTTGGCTGGGTGAAGCGGATGTGGTTGCCGAAGGGGTCGCGGAGGCCGCAGTCGATTCCGTACGGGCGATCGGTGGGTTCCTCGGTGAACTCGACGCCCTGGCTCAGCAGCGTCTCGTACGCCTTGCGGCAGTCGTCCGTGCTGAAGATGAGATGGCCACCCATCGCGCCCTTGGTCACCAGCTCGCGGACCTGCTGCGCCGTCTCCTCGGACATCGCCGGACCGCCCGGCTTCTCCAGCATGATCTGGCGCTCCGGGTGACCGGGGACGTTGACGGTCAGCCAGCGCATGAAGCCCATGTCGATGTCGGCGTTGACCTCCAGGCCAAGCTTGCCGACGTAGAAGTCGAGGGCCTCATCCTGGTCGAGGACGTATATCTGCGAGTGCGTGATGGCGTTGAACATGTGCATCACGCTACCGAGCAAACCAGACAAAAACGTATCCAAAACTGCTCAATCGACGGACGGCACGGGCAGTACGGACGAGCACGGACGAGCACGGGCAGTGCGGGCGGTGCGGACGGTCAGGCGCTCGGCCGCGTCCACGCCATCGTGAAACACGTCGGTACGCCCGTGGCCACCGCTTCCTTGCGGTACGTCCTCGGTGACCGGCCGACGATGTCGCGGAACGTGCGGCTGAAGGTCCCCGGGCTGCCGAAGCCGACCTGGAAGCAGATGTCCATCACGCTGAGGTCGGTCTCCCGCAGCAGGAACATCGCACGCTCGACACGGCGACGCTGCAGGTAGCGGTGCGGCGTCTCGCCGAACGTGGCCCGGAAGGTGCGTGTGAAGTGCGCCTCCGACACATGGGCGATCCGGGCCAGGGCCGGGACGTCCAGCGGCTGAGCGTAGGCGCGGTCCATCGCGTCCCGTGCCCGGAGCATGCGGCGGTTGGTCTCTTCTGCGGCGCGGCCCACGACGCCATCACACCATGGTTCTCGGCCGTCCGCGACAGCACCGGCGACCGATCCCCTGCTCGGTGCCGCACCACGACGGCCCGCGCCCGGCGGTACCGCCGACTCGGCCCGCATGGCACGCGGTGATCACATTCCAGCGGCTGCCGTTGCCGGGTCTGCCCGAAGCTCGAAACTTAGGCCTGTGCTGAAAGCCGTACTCCGCGATCTTCCCGGCGGCTTCCACGATGCCACCGGATACAGGTCCTCACGCTGCGTACAGCTGGGTTTTCACTCCGGGGCTTCGGCAAAGGCCAGGAGGTCAGCGGCTGACCAGGTCAGGTTGCCGCTACGCAGATCGTCGATCACCGAGCGAAGCCACTGCAATTCAGCCGCCGTGACGGCACGCAGATATTCGGCTTCGAGCATGGTGATGCGGGGGAGGCCGTGCCCGGTTTCAGCGCTCATTTCGGCGTCCAGCGTGGCCAGTGCTTCGCCGAGCGTTCTGCTGCGCCGCTCAAGGGCGTCGCGTATCTCCTCAGGAGCGAGCATCAGCAGGTGGGACAGCGCCGCCGGCAGTTCGGGGAACTCCTACTTGGGCGTGGCCAGCATGTCCAGCAACCACTCGCGGGCCACGGCGCGTCCCGTATCGGTGATCTCGTACACCGTTCTCTCCGGGTACGCCTGGTCCCGCTCTGTCTCTCGCACCCCGATCAGGCCGGCCGCGGTGAGGCGGTCGATCGTGAAATGGCCGAGGGCAAGGTGGCGGCCGCGCTGGTGACAAGCATGCTCGGCCTCCGGCTTGGACCGCCGATCATGAACGCCATGCCGCGGGGGCTGCTCACGTGGCTGACCGGTCTGATGATGAAGAGCGAGGACAAGAACGCCAAGCCGGGCGATGCGACCATGCGCACGCTCGCCCCGACTCTGCACTACGAAGGCGTGCTCCTGGCCGAGATGGCCGGCACCGTGGATGGTTTCGCCGACATACGGGCTGAGGTGCTCCTGCTCGGCGGGAGCAAGGGACTGCCCTTCCTCAAGCCCGCGCTGTCCCGCCTGGAGAAGACGGTTCCCAACGTCGAACGGATCGAGCTCCCCGGGCTCGATCACGACGCGTCGGGAGATGCCGGCAAGCGAAACCCTTCCGGCCGTCCGGAGGTCGTGGCGGCCGAACTGAGGCGTTTCTTCACCTCGGCGGCCAAGAGCCGATGATCAGTGAAACATCCGGAAATGCCGTGAGGGCCGGGGACGGGGGGAACCGTCCTCGGCCCTCGCGAGCCCCTGGGGGCGGCATGGCGCTTGCTTGCAGTGGTGCTTACTTGCACAGAACGGTGTCGAGGGCGGTCTCGAGGTGCTGGGCGGTGGCAAGCGTCATGACCGGGCCGGTCACGGCGATGGTGGCCGCGCGGCCGTCGCTGGTCACCGCGTTGCGGGTGACATAGCCCGGGGCGTCGCCGCCGTGGGTCCAGGCATAGCCGCCGCAGCTCAGCTTCACCCTGGCCAGGCCGAGCCCGTAGCGGGCACCGCCGGTGGCGTCGAAGTCGTTGGCCGCGACGAGGGTCTGCATCTGCTTGAGCTGCTCAGGCTTGAGCAGCTGCCCGCCCAGCAACGCGCTGAAGAAGCGGTTGAGGTCACGGGGAGTGCCGATGAGCTGCCCGGCCGCCCAGGACATGGACGGGTCCCCGACGGTGACGTCGGCCAGCGACCCATCGGCGGCCGGGAAATAGCCCTGCGGGTGGGGCTCGCGGATGCTCTGATCGCCCAGCGCCGGCCAGTAGGTGTGACGCAGCCCGATCCGGGTGATGATCCGCTGGGTGATCTCCTCGCTGATCGGGCGGCCGGTGACCTTCTGCACGATCAATCCCGCCAGCACGTAGTTGGCGTTGCTGTAGCTCCAGCCCTTACCGGGAGCGAAGAGAGCCTTCTGCGACAGGGCAGCGTCCAGTAGCTGCTGCGGCTCGAAGTAGGTGTGCTGGACCTTGCCGTAGTCCTTGCCCACCAGTTCGACGTCGTAGTCGGCCAGGCCGCTGGTGTGCTGCAGGATCTGCCGGACGGTGATTTTCCGGCCGTCGATGCCCTTCCCTCGGACCAGGCCCGGCAGATACCTCTCCACCGGCGCATCCAACTCGATCTTGCCCTCGCCGACCAGCTGCAACACCACCACCGCCGTGAACGTCTTGGTGTTGCTGGCGATGCGCACCTGCCCGTTGACCGGCACCTTGGCCTTGGTCTTCAGATCCGCCACCCCCGCGGTGTAGTCGCGGGTCTTGCCGTCACGGCCACGGACGGCGGCCAGCGCGGCGGGGAACTTGTCATCGCGGATCAGACTGTCCAGGGTCTGCTGCACCACCTCGGCGCTGCGCGCAGCCGGGCCGGTCACCGCATCAGCGGAGGCGGAGGCGGAGGCGGCGGGCAGGCCGGCCAGGGTGAGTCCGGTCAGTGCCGCCAGCGCCGCCGCGGCCAGGACCCGCCCCCGCACCCGCCGGGGGCGTCGGGGAGAGGTGGGCTGCTGGGTGAGGGTGGTGTGCGACATGGGAAACGCTCCTTGGTGCTGGTCGGGGGCCCCGCTTGGGGACGTCACCCAGCATGTCGGTGAGCGGGTGTCATGATCGATCCCGCGCACTGGAGTGCTCTGGTACAGCTGGCTATACGCCCACCGCCCCGACCGGCCGGCGAAACGATCGCTCCTCACGCCGCAGGCGATCCCCCAGCTCCTCACGCCGCAGGCGATCC
>NZ_FZOD01000146.1 GCF_900188345.1 Streptosporangium subroseum
TACAACGGTGAGAAGTCTGAGAAGGCTGAGACCGTCGCCACGTTCGAGGAGTACGACAAGCTGACGCAGAAGGGTTACGTCGGCAAGGTCGAGGATGTCCTCGCCTCTGACGAGGTTGGTCCCTCCTACAAGGACGCGCACCCGATCGCCGTTGAGACCGACAAGTGGAAGTACGAAGCCGACAAGAGCACCGCTATCTACAGCGTGCGGGGCGGCGACGTCTACAGCAAGAAGAACAACGGCTGGGACAAGCTCAACCAGAGCCAGTGGCCGGCCGTTGGCTCCAAGCTCACGACCACTGTCACCGATGTCACCAAGACCGAGTACGACGCCTACAAGGGCCTGGGCTACAAGGCGACCGATGGTAAGGGCAACTACACCATCACCTCGTACTTCACCCTGAAGTACACCAAGAACACCAAGTCCGTGAAGTACACGATCTTCCACTACTTCATCAAGCCGACCACCGACACCGGTCGCCTCGGCGACAACGTCGGTGGCCAGGGCTTCACCTGGAACCAGAAGGCCGGCCAGACGGTCTACGTCTTCGGTTACCCGGCGGGCCCGCACCCCAACGGCGACAAGCCCTTCACCGGCGTTACGCCCAAGTGGGTCTACGGCAAGACCAACGCCACCAAGTACGTCTCCGCGGCCGACAAGGTCGAAGAGCACGTCGGCCTGAAGTCCTCGATGACCACCGGCTCCGATGGCGCCGCGTGGCTCGTCAAGTACAGCAGCGCCAAGCGTCTGGGCTACGTCAACGGCACCACCAGCCTGTTCGGTGACACGAACAGCGATGGCCGCATCGACGTCAACACCTCGGCCTACTTCGATGGCGAGACCGCGACGGTCTACAACAAGGCCGCCGCTGTGTGGTCCGGCTCGATCGTCAAGTAGTAGTAGCTACTCAACGATCACCCCGAGCGTGAGGGTCCACACCTCACGCTCACCCCAGCATCATCCGAGGGCCCCGGCTTACGCCGGGGCCCTCGGCCTTTGCGGGGAAGCAGAAAATCGCACCACGAAACGGATGAGGGGCCCGGCTTACGCCGGGCCCCTCATCTCTTTGCGACCACCGCGACCTCAGGCGGGACTGAGCTCCCTGGCCCGCTCGTTCAGCTCCCTCACCAGCGGCTCGGCGGCGAAGGGATCCAGCCGCCTACGCAGGTCTGTGACGTAGGACCGGGTGCGGGCCGACTGCAGGCCCCCGGCCAGATCCAGCGCGTCGGCGGCGACCGTACAGGCCTCCTCCAGCTCCCCGGATTCGACCAGCCCCGCCGACAGCAGCGACAGGTTGAACATCCGCCCTCGGACGTAACGCCCGTCCATCTCCAGCGACCGCCTGGCGTGCCGCACGGCCCCCGGCCCGTCACCCAGGTCGCGGAAGCAGTGGGCGAACTTGGCCGACAGGTAGGCCTCGTCGAAGTAGGCGATCCAGTCCGGCTCGTCCCCCGACGCGCGCCGGTCGAAGGCCAGCTCGGCCTCGTGCAGGGATCTGGCGCACGCCTCACGGTCCGCCAGCACCGCGTGCGCGTGGGCCTCCAGCACGTGCGTCTCGGCCAGCAGGGCGAAGACCGCGGCCCGGCGGGCGGAGAGCTGGGCGGCCCTGGCCAGATCGAGGGCGTGCGCGGGCTGTCCTATATATATGGCCTGATGGCTCATCCCGGCGAGGATCTCCCCGCCGAGCCCGTGATCCCCGGCTCCCCTCGCCAGGCGCAGCGCCTGGATCAGGTAGCGCTGGGCCAGGCCGTGCTGCTCAAGGTCGTAGGCCATCCACCCGGCCAGCCGGGTCAACTCGGCCGCGGCCGCGGCCAGCGCCCTGCCCGTGTCCTCGCCGTACGAACCGTCGCTGAGCAACGGCGCGACCGCCGTGTCCAGATATCTCACCACCGCCGAACGGACCCGGCCCCCGCCGAACCTGTTGTCCAGCTCACCGAAAGATCGAGTGACCTCCCGGATCGCGGCGATGTCGTCCATGCCGACCCTGCGGGGACCGGCCCCCGCAGGGCGACCCCCCAGGGGAAGGGTCAGCCAGCGTAAGGCTCCGGCGGATCCGGCCCCGATCGCGAAGGTGGAGTCGATCAGGAACCTGCGTCTCTCAACATCCCCGCGCCACAGTGCTGTCACGGTTGCGATCCCCTCCTGCCACGTGTGGGTGAACTCCTGTCCCAGGTCGAGAGGCGTCGAGACGGCCGGCAGGCCGAGATCCTCCGTACTGACGGTCCTGCCGAGCCGGAGTGCGAAGATCTCAGCGAGAAGCCCCGGGACGGGGTCTCTCGGCCGCTGACCGGCAATCCAGCGCAGAACAGAACTGTGGTCATATTTCAGACCGGACAAGCCGCGAGCCACCCCGAGGTCGTTGAGCCGTCGGGCCAGCCCTTTATGGGTGAAGTCCGCTTCGACGATGAGCCTCTGGAGTGATCTGTTGGGCTCGCGTTCCATTAGCTCTCCTCACCGTGAGAACCGAGGGCGCGCCGAGAGCGTCCACGCTTCCAACGCACATATCCATCCCTGGTGCCCATCTTGCGCACATAGGTAACGGAGAGCTTTTTTTATAGCACGATCCGTGACTATTTTCGGGATTTCAAGAAATCCCAGCGCCTTTCGCTGATTAGACGATCAGTGAAAGCTCCAGCCCGATCACCTGCGGGAGAGCGCACGATCGCATCGCGGCGGGGTGCCCGCTTCCCACGAACGGCCGCCGCAACCGGTCGTATGCAGGGTGCCGCCCACACGGCTTCCGGCTTCCGGCTTCCGGCTTCCGGCTTCCGGCTTCCGGCTTCCGGCTTCCGGCTTCCGGCTTCCGGCTTCCGGCTTCCGGCTTCCGGC
>NZ_FZOD01000114.1 GCF_900188345.1 Streptosporangium subroseum
GTCACCGTCGGCCGTGGCCGAACCCGGCGCGGGCTTGATGAGGACCTCGTGCGCCTTGCCGTCGCCCTTGGAGACGAACACGCCCACGCCGTTCGTGTTGCTGCGTTCCCCGCCGTCGGACGGGGTGTTGCGAATGGTCACCTGGTCCTCGCCGAGCGCGCGGGCGACCATCTCGCTCGAGCCGCCGCTGTCGAGGATGACCGCGGTCTGCGCGCCCATCGCGACCATGCCACGGGCTACCTTGTCGACCGTGACGCCACCCTTGCCGGTGCCGCCCGGACCGTTCCACTGGCCGAGCACGAGCGTGTGCCCGTTGTCCTTGAAGCCGAACGAGGTGCGCGGGGAGATCGCGGTGTTGTCCAGGCCGGCGCGGGGCTTGCCGTTGGAGACGACGATGCCCTCGCCGGTGCCGCCGTGGCCGAGCGCGAACTTCATGGTCTTGGCGACCGGGTCGGCAAGCTCCCAGCTGAGCGTCACCGGGTCGCCGGGCTGCAGCGCGCGGATCGCGACCGCCGCGGCGTCGCGTCCGACCAGGTAGAACCCGTCATCCGGGATCGTCCCCGAGCCCGCGGGGGCGTTCGGGGTGACCGAAACGACCTTGTTGTTCCGGACCAGCACCTCGGCGAGGTTCTGGTCCACGCCGATGAACGGGCGGTTGCGGCTGTAGGTGCCCCATGCGGACGTGAACGCGACCATGCCGTCCGCGGGTACCGGGTGGGGTTCGGGGTCCGCGGCGTTGACCGACAGGACCTTGTGGTCCGTGCCCGCGAAGTTCGCGGACGCGTTGACCGTGGCGTTCACGAGCTGGGCGATGCCGTCCTGGCTGACGCCGACGTGCGGGAGCACATCGGCGGCTTCCGGGCCGCCGATGTTGGCGGTCTTGAGCAGTTGCCCGTTCTGGATCTCGATACCGTGCGCCGCGGTGGAGTTGCCCAGGTCGTAGAAGTCGCCGTTGACGCCCGCGATGGCGCCGGCCTTGTTGGCGGCCACGCTGAGCGGCCCGCCCGACGCGACCGGTCCGGCGGTCAGCAGATCCGTGCTGACCGCGCTGTTGGACAGGTCCACGGTCAGGAACCGCGCGTTGTACCAGCCGTTCTGGTCGAGCGCCTGCACGTGCTGCAGGTTGATTCCCGGACCGATCTTCTCGGTCGTGTTGATCAAGGGAAGTCCGCCGGTGACCGGCGCGGGCTGACCCGTGTCCGCGTACGCGGCGGCCGGGAAGACGGCCAGCGCGGTCGCTGCGGCGAGCGCCACCAGCAGCGGCCTCGCAGCCTGATGGTTCAAGACCATCGATCTCATAGAAACCTCGGCTCAGGAGATTGGCGGAGGCTGCGACACCTCCACTCCACCCAATTGGATCAAGGGCGTATACCTGATCAAAACGGTCAATTCGGGCCTGTGGATGACGTCCCTTCGAGCAGGTGGTGAACCCGGGCGGAATAGGCGGTCGCACCCACGGCCGCAGACTGCGGCTCATCCGTCAAGCGCTTCGACGATCTTGCCGTTGGCGCGTGCCTGCCGTCCCTCTGCGCACTGGGCGTACACGCGACGGTCGGCCCGGTACGCGAAGGGGCCGCCGTCGATCTGTGTCGAAGGCGGCCCCATCTCCATCGGTCTCTGGTCAGTCGACGGGCTGCCAGGGGCCGTAGGGCTGGCCGGGGGCCTGGTTACGGGTCCACCACTGTGCCTTGTACTTCTTGTTCTTGTACATGACGACGTCGCCGGTGTTGAAGACCCGGGAGGGGGTCCAGACGGCGGTGCCGTCGGCAGCGGTCTCGATCTGCTCCCAGGGGCCGTTGGGGTCACCCGGCTTCTGGTTCTGCGTCCACCACGAGGCCTGCCAGGTCGAGCCCTGGTAGGTCACCTTGTCGCCGGTGTTGTACACCTTCGAGGTGTTCCAGGCCGGCGCGACGGGCGTGACCGGGAGGTTCAGCCCGACGATGACCGGGTCGTGATCGGAGGCCGCGAACGGGTCGGTGCCGTTGAACAGCTGGGCGGCGTTGTAGTTGTAGCGGCTGTAGTTGTAGGCCACGGACTCCTGCGCGTTGATCTGCCACACGTCCGCGCCGGTCACCATCGCCTTCGCGGCCGGGTTGGCCAGCACGTGGTCGAGGGAGCCCTGCAGGCCGTTGAAGGAGTACGTCGACTCCGACGGGTCGAACGTGCTGCCCAGGTCGGTGTAGCCGTCGGAGTACAGGACCTGCATCGGGTCCTCGTGCGTGTAGGCGTTGAAGTCGCCGAGCAGGAAGATCCGGTCGGTGCCGAGGCCGGCCGCCGCCTGCGACGCGAACGCGGAGACGGCCTGCGCCTGGCGGACCCGGGTCGCGTTGAACGCGCCCTGGTTGACGTCCGGGGACGAGGTGTCCTCTGCGTCGCCGTCGTAGAGCGGGGTGCCGGCGCCCTTCGACTTCAGGTGGTTGGCCACCGCGAGGAACGCGTCCTTGTCGGTGGCGCCGACCTTCTTGAAGCCCTGGGCCAGCGGCTGACGGGCGATCGAGAACGGCTGGCCGGGGCCGGAGTCGCCAGTCAGCACGGTCGACGGTCCGGCCAGGGTGACATCGGCCGGCTTGTAGATGAAGGCGGTACGGATGACGTCCTGCTGGGACAGCGGCGGCAGCTTGTCGGCGGACGGCGAAGGCGCGTAGGCCCAGACCTTCGAGCCGGCGGCCGCGTTGAGCGCGTCGACGAGGCCCGCCAGGGCGGTGTCACGCGGCTCACCGAACTTGACGGAGTTCTCGATCTCCTCCAGCGACACGACGCTCGCGTCGAGCCGGTTGACACCGGTGACGATCTTCGCCTGCTGGCGGGCGAAGTTGGCGCCGTCGGCCGCACCGCGCGGGCCGGAGCTGCGGTCCGTGCCGGTGCACGTGTTGACCGCGATCCGGTTGCCCTGCCGGTCCGTGTAGTACGTGCAGCTGCCCAGTCCCTTGGCGACGTAGTTCTCGCCGGTCATGGGGAAGTAGTTCTCGACGTTGAACGTGGCCAGGCGGATGCCACCACCGACGGCCGACGGCCGCTGGTTCCCGGTACGGAGATCGCTGAAGGTGGCGACCGCCGAGCCGTCGTCGGTGACCTGCTGCCTCGGCTGGAAGTTCCACAGCGAGAACCGGTACTCAAGGATCACCGGCGCGTGGAAGGTCACCTTCGAGCCCACCGTGACCGCTTTGGTCGCGGTCAGCCACGGCAGCGGAGTGTCGCGGGCGGCGCTGGTGCTGTAGTTCGAGCTGGAGCCGTCGTCGAGCGTCACCATCCGGGCGGCGTTGTCAGCCGCGGCGGCCTTCGCCTCGGCGCTTCCCGCGGTTCCGGCGTCGGTCGGCTGGCGCAGCGGCTTGTCGCCCGCGGCCAGCGTGAAGGAGCCGTAGAAGTTCGCGTCGTAGTTGTCCGACACCGTGAAGTCGCCCTGCGGCGCGATCAGCTCGCCCTCGTGCTCCTCCTTCGCGGCGTCGGTCGCCAGGTCCGACCACGGGATCTGGCCCGGGACGACGGCCGCCAGCGGGGTGGCGAGCTTGGTCACCGTCGGGAACTGGATCTCGGTCTCGCCCTGGAACTCCGTGACCTCGCCGGTCACCTGGACGCTCTCGCCGATCTTGACCTGGCCGGCCGACTCCGTCCCGAAGACGAACACCGCGTCGGAAGCGCCGGGAGTCTTGTCGTTGGCCTTCGTACCGCCGGCGCCGCCGGTTTCCAGGAAGAAGCCGTTGAAGCCGCCGGTCGCGTAGACCGCGGTCACGACACCCTCGGTCGTCACCGTCTGCCCCTTGTACGGCGAGGTGTCGGTGTTCGTGCCCTGGATCGACGCGATCGGGATGATGGTCGAACCGTCCCCGGCGACCTGGAACCTGAAGGTCGCCGAGCCGGTCGCGCCGGTCGAGTCGGTGGCGGTCACCGTCACCGACGACGTACCGGCCGAGGTGGGAGTGCCCGAGACGGTACCGTCCGAGGAGATCGTCAGCCCGGCGGGCAGTCCGGTCGCCGTCCAGGTGTACGGCTCGGTACCGCCGGAGGCGTGCAGGGTAAGAGGTGTGATCGCCGTACCGGACGTGGCGCTCTGCGAGCCGGGGTCCGTGACCGTGATCGTCCCGGTGCCGTCGCCCGGGTTGCCGGCGTCGGAGGCCGCGTTCTGGGGGTTCGGAGCGGCGACGTGGAAGTCGGCGGCGTTGTCATCCGTGTCCGCGCCGGCCGCGTCACGCTGGTAGCTCAGGGTCAGCGAGTTACCCGTCGGAGCGCTCGCCTCCGGAGAGTTGCTGGTTCCCCAGCCGATCTTGTCGATCACCGTGCTGTCGGTGGGAAGCACACCCGAGGTGCTGGCCGCGATGAACAGCGTGCCGCCCCCCGCGCCGGGGTTGACGCTCCCGCCGGTGCTCAGATCGGGTGTCGGCAGCGGTGCCCCGGGGTTGGTGCTCGCGTTGTTGCTCGGCAGCTGGATGAGGAGGTGGCCGTGGCCTGCGACCGTCCCTGAAAGGGCGAACACCTGCGAACCGCCCGGGACCGTGGTGCTCGTGGGTGCGCGGTACTGGAGGGTGTCGCCGGCGAGGGAGATGGCGTTCGGCGTCGGGTTGTAAAGTTCGACGAATTTGTTGAGGTAGCTCGCGCCGGACGAGCCTCCGTTGACGTACGCTTCACTTATGATCAAGCCGGTCCCGGTCGAATTGGCGGACGCCGGGGCGGCGAACAACGAGCAGGCGACGCCTGCCGTGGATAGCGTCAATGCGGCGATGACGACTCGCCGGAAAAGCGGCGCAGACAAAGACCGCACCTCCAAATGGATCGCTGGCGTGCTATGACCTGGTGTCGCAGCAGGGCCAACAGCGAACCTTAGGCGGCAATCTTTGACCCGCGCGCGGACGGAATCTGAACATCGCGCTACAGTTCGGCGACGTGGTGGGACCGATCGCCGACAGGCACGAACCCCCGAGCGCGATCACGGTGATCGCCGTTGTGGCGCTGATCTGACGGCTTTTGCATGCCGTACCGTCGGCTGACGGAAGCATCGTCATTTTCTCGGTATGGACGGTGAGTCGCCGAGCCGAGAACGCGCTGCGCCTCTCTATATTGCCGAGGAGTGGGCGTGCGTCATGCCCGGAAGCGTGAGTCCAGCGGCTCGCCCCGGTGGCCGGTGTTGAGCGGTCGGAGTGAACATGGTTGGTGAGGCGTCCCGCGATCCCAGCCCGAAAGGGAAGCACGGCCTCCCCGAAATCGACCCCACTCTCCGGGCTACCGCGGCAGCATCGGCGGGTGGCACGCTTGTCATCTTGTGGCCCGCGTTCACGCTGGGCGCGTACGGCGCCATCTTCTTCGACGCCGTGCTGGCAATCTGGGCCGTGGCCACGGCGGTGCTGCTCTCGGGTCTGATGCTGCACGCCAGAGGTGCGCTGCCCTGGGCAGGCTGGGTCGCTCTGACCCTGCCCTCGGTCTGGGTCGTTCTGGCCGTCGTGGCGCCGAGAGCTCACGGGTTTCGCTACCTTCACTACTTCGAGGTGGTGCTCACCCTGGTGGGAGCGCCGGCCCTGGCCTGGCTGCTGTCGCGGATCCTGCTGCCCGACTACGCCGAGCTCCCTGAACGGCACCGGCTGCGGGCAGTCGCCGTCACAATCGCCGTCGGAGTCCTGGCCTTCCTGCTCGGCAAATTCAATTACCTGTTCCTCACCTGCGCTGATTTCGACATCAGCGGCAACAACACCCCTCCCGGCTGCGCACACGGCCCGCCTTTCCACCTCCTTTGAGAACCTCGCGCCCATGGATGGCCCGTAGAAGTGGATAGATCATCCCTGACCGGCACACGGAGGCCGCCATGTGCCCTGAAGCCAGGCGACCCCCAACGTGGCGGACAGTCTGTGATGAAAGGCGATCTCAGCGACTTTCACGTCAGGTAGCTGTGCTCGCCCGCCCATCCGTTCGCGCTACGGCGCGACCTTCACCAGTTTGCGGTTGAGGAATTCGCCGATGCCCAGTTCCGACAGTTCACGTCCGAATCCGGAGTTCTTGACCCCTCCGAAGGGCAGGCTCGGCGAGTCGGCGAAGCAGGAATTGATGTACACCATGCCGGACTCGATGCGGGTCGCCACCTGCCGGGCATGTTCGACGTCGGCATCGAAGACGTAGCCGCCCAGGCCGAACCTGGTGGCGTTGGCCAGCCGGATCGCTTCTTCCTCGCTGTCCACGACGTAGAAGGACAGTACCGGTCCGAAGGCCTCTTCCTGGTAGAGCGGGTTGTTCTCGCCGATGTCCGTGATGATCGTCGGTTCGAGATAGAACCCGGGGCGGTCGACGCGGTTGCCGCCGTGAACGATTCGCGCTCCCGCGGCCTTTGCGTCCTCGATCAGCCGAAGCAGTCCCTCCAGGGCGCGTTCGCTGGCCAGGGGGCCGACCTGAGTGGCCTCGTCCTTCGGGTCACCCACTGTGATCGCGGCAAAGCGCTCCTTCAGGGCGGCCAGCATCTCCTCGCCCCGGGCTCCGCCGACCACGATCACGCGCTTGATGTTGACGCAGCCCTGCCCCGAGTTGTAGGTGCGTCCCATCACCACCTGCTCGACCGCATGCTCCAGAGGCGCGCCTTCCAGGATCAGGGCGGGGTCGCTGCCGCCCAGCTCCAGGACTACCTTCTTGAGGTTGCGGCCGGCGCGTTCCCCGACCGAAGCCCCCGCCCTCTCGCTACCGGTCAACGTGACGCCGCGCACGCGGAAGTCGTCGACCAGCTTGGCGATCTGCTCGACGCCGCAGAAGAGATTCGTGTAAGCCCCTTCCGGAGCTCCCGCTTCCTCGAACAGTCGAGCGAAGGCCAGTGCGCACTGCGGCACGCTCTCGGCGTGCTTCATCATGACCACGTTGCCCGCCACCAACTGGGACGCGGCCACACGGGCCAGCTGATAGTAGGGGAAGTTCCATGGCTCGATCGCCAGGATGACGCCGATGGGTTCGGCGATCAGCTTTGCGCCGGGCTCGCCCGGCAGCGACCGCTCCGCGAGGAAGCTCTCCCCGTGCTCGGCGTAGTAGTCCAGAATATCGGCTACGAGATCGACTTCGAAGTAGCCGAATCGGGTGACCTTCCCCATCTCCAGGGTCAGGTACTCCACGTACTCATCCCGCTTCTCACGCAGGATCTGAGCGGCACGGCTGACGATTCGAGCCCGTTCCGCGACCGGCCTGAACTTCCAGTCTTCGCGGTAGAGCGTGTCCGCGGTTTCCAGTGCGGCGAATACTTCCTCATCCGGCTGCAGCGGGAACTCCTTGATGAATTCGCCGGTGGCCGGGTTGATCGTACGAAAGCCCATGATCCACTCCTCGTTCTGACGTTTCGAATCGGCGCCGGGTGAGATCGGTGCCGCGATTTCCTCGACGCGCGCGTTACTTCGCGTCGCCGTCGAACCTCACTCGGTTCGGGTTCGGTTCGATCCAGTCCTGGGCTCGACGCCACCACACCTCGGCGGACGGCTTCAGCCTCGTAGGGTCATCGAGGGTTCCGGCCTTGACGATCACGAGATCGGGCCGTTCGTGCATGATGGTGAAGATCGGAGTACCGCAATCGGCGCAGAAAAGCCTGTCCCGCAGGTTGCCGTTTTCGGCTCCGACGGTTTGATAGGGCTTGGGCGTTCCCTTGATTTCCAGGGAATCGCGCGCCACCAGAACGTTCACCGAGAACGCCGAACCGCTGTTTCGCTGGCAGTGAGCGCAGTGGCAGAGGACGACGGCCTCGGGCTCCGCGTCGAATCGGTAGCTGATCGAGCCGCACAGGCAGTGTCCGGTCCGCACGCCGGAGTCGGGCGCTGTATCGATGTCGCTCATTTGAGGATCTCCCTTGTTCGGTTCGCCGGGTCGTCCCCGGCATGAGTCTTTTGCGCGCGGCGCTGTGGCCGCGTCAGGCCTCCTTGGAAAATGGGGTCGGTCATGGTGAGGTTCCAGGGGTTGTGTGTGGCGCGTCGGGGCGGGTGGTGCCCTGACAGAAGGGCTGGTGAAGGCAGGCCGGGCCGTCGCATCGGTGATGTGGAGGGCCGGGCCGGGGGCTTGCAAGCCGTTGCTCAGGACACATCGAGCCTGCTTCGAGCGCGCGGTGTTAGCCAGACACCCGCTTCGCCTACGTCTCGTGTGGCTACCACCGGCAGGGACAGGCTGGGCGGCAGACTCCGCCTGATACCCCCGTGGGCCGCCCACGACGTCAGGAAGAAGGCGCGCGGCACCATACGCCTGTCACAACCGACGCTGCGCTAAAAGGCCCTCGCGCTCTCGGCGATCAGGAGCAGTCGCTGACGACCTACCACGCCGGACCCGATCGGCCTGTCCGCGGGCACCGGCGTACGGGAACCGGGCGCATCCACCCGATAGAGCTGATCATCCGCTCCTCGGCCAGAGCAGGCCGGCCCTACCCGCCTCCCGGCGCCATGCCCCAGCGTCCCGCACCGAACAGTTCCAGGTAGTGGGTGTGGAAGGCGTTCAACGTGCTGCGATGGCCGACGCTGACAAGAATGCACCGGGGCAGGCGATCACGGATCAAGCTGTACAACGCGTGTTCGAGACCTTCGTCGACGGCGGAGGTCGCCTCGTCGAGGAAGGCCAGGTGGGGCCGCTTCAACAGGACCCTGGCGAAACCGAGGCGCTGCTGCTCGCCGGGAGACAGGGTGCGGGACCAATGGGCCTCATCGTCGATCTGGTTCTCCAGGTGGCCGAGCTGTACCCAGCGCAATGCCTCGCACGCCTGCTCGTCGTCGATCCGGTACGCAGGCTCGGGGTAGGCCAGCGCGGTACGCAGGCTTCCCAGGGGCAGATACGACTGCTGCGACAGGAAGATCGTGTGAGCTCCGGTGGGCCGGCGGACGGTGCCGTGGGCGTGTGGCCAGAGACTGGCCAGGCTGCGCAGCAACGTGGTCTTCCCGCTTCCCGAGGCTCCCCTGACCAGCAGCGCCTGCCCAGGACTCATGCTCAGCGTCAGTCCCTCGATCAGCGGTCGCCTGTCGGGACGCCACACCCCCAGGCCCTCGATCTCCAGCGCGTCGGGACGATGAGTGAAGATCGGCGACGACAGGTCGCGCGACTCCCTGTTCGCGTCCATCAGCGCCGTCAGCCGGTTCAGCGTCGCCCGGTAGGTGGCGAAGGAGTCGTAGGCGTTCCTGAAGAAGGACAACGAGTCGTGCACCTGGCCGAAAGCATCGGCGGTCTGGGTGATGTCACCCAGTGAGATCGTCCCGCTGAAGAAGCGCGGCACCTGGATGATGAAGGGGAACACGACCGAGATCTGGGTAACCGTGTCGTTGAACACCTGGAGCTTCAGGGACCGCTTGGTGATCGCCCAGGTGTTCCCCATGACAGTGGAGAACCTGTCCGACAGCGCCGCCCGCTCGACGTTCTCACCGCCGGAGAACGCGATGCTCTCGGAGTTGTCCCGCAGGCGGACCAGGGCGTAGCGGAAAGAGGCGGAGAGCCCCTCCCGCAGGAAGTTCAAGTGGATCAGCGGTCGACCGATCCTGAAGGCGAGGAACGACGCCATGATCACGTAGGTGTAGGCGAGGAAGACCATCGCACGTGGTATCTCGTGGCCGAAGACGGACATCGGCCCTGACAGCCCCCAGAGAATGGCGGTGAACGACACCAGTCTCAAGGCGGCGCCGATCGCGCCGATCGACAGGTCGTACGAGTCCTCGACGAACTGCGTGACGTCTTCCTCGATGCGCTGATCCGGGTTGTCGACCGGGGAGCTCACGAACTGGCCCCGATGGTAGGCGTGCCCGTCCAGCCAGTCGGCGATCATGTGGTCGTTGAGCCAGGTCCGCCAGTGGATGAACAGTCGCTGGGTGATGAGATACGCGAGCTGCGCGCTGGAGACGGCGATCACCGCAAGGATCATGAAAACGGTGACGCAGAACCAGAACATCTTCGCGTCCAGTCCCTGCAGCGCCGTGTAGAGGCCGTTCGTCGCATACGAGATCAGCACTTCGAGGCGTACCGCGAGGACCGTCAGCCAGAGCAGCAGCAGGAGGGTGAGCAGCGGTCGCCAGGTGATCCAGCTACGCCCAGGCTTGAGATAGGGAAAGGCGAGGCGCCGGAACTGCCGCCCCCAGGGCGTGTAGCGGGTCAGCAGCCAGACCACCAGGGCACCGGCCAGAATGGTGACGACCCAGGTCATCGCCGTCGAGGTGAGAGACGTAAGCCATTCGTGCTGCCAGTCCACGGCGCCGCTGGCGGATCGAGTCGACACCCTTAAGAAGGTACGTCCAAAGTCCGATTTATACCATTTTGGGTAGATATTTTAAGTTTGGCGGCTTGTCAATCACCCTGCGGGCATCGATTAATCATCCGTCCAGGTCAAGCCGTATGCCGGTACTCCCCGAGAACGCCGCCGAGTCGATCACCTTGACGAATGTCGAGTCGCATGGTCAGGGCTTGGTCGCTACCGGGGCTCCGCGTGTTCGACACACACCGGCAGTACCAGCCGCAGTATCGCGCCACTTTGACACGGCACGGCCTCTGTCGTCCCGCCATGAGCCTCGGCGACCTGCCGGACGATGGCCAGGCCCAGCCCGGAGCCAGGGTGCGCGCGGGCTGCGGGTGAGCGGTAGAAGCGGTCGAAGACGAATTCGAGGTCGCTGTCGGGGATTCCCGGGCCGGCGTCCGTGACGTCGAGGATGCCCGCCTTGACGCTGATCCGGACCCGGCCGCCGGACGGGCTCCATTTCACGGCGTTGTCGACAAGGTTCGCGACGGCGCGTTCCAGGGCGTCGGGGTCTCCGTGGACGAGGGTGGGCGCGCAGGTCAGCTCGAATTCGATCTTTGGCGCCCGACGCGCCGCGCGGGCTGCGACGCGCTCGGCGACGAGGTCGAGGCGGACGTCTTCGGTGTGGAACGCGGGCTGGCCGTAGCGGGCCAGGTCGACCAGGTCGTTGACCAGTGTTCTGAGTTCGCCGGCCTGGCCGAGCGCTTCGGCGGCAAGGAGTGGGGCCTGCGCGTCGGCCAGGTTTTCCGCCAGCAGCTCGAGGTTCACGGTCAGGCTCGTCAGTGGTGTCCGGAGTTCGTGCGAGGCGTCAGCCACCAGGCGGCGCTGGGCGCCGACCGACTCGTCCAGGGCGGCGGTCATCGCAGCGAACGCGGAGCCGAGCCGGCCGATCTCATCCCGGCTGTCGGCGGGGATCGGGATGGCGAGGTCGCCCGTCGTGCGGATCAGTTCGACGGTCTCGGTGAGCCGGCCCACCGGGCGTAGGACGCGGCGTGCTGCCAGGCGTGAGGCCAGTGCCGCCAGACCTCCGGCGGCCACTGTCGAGCCGGCGAGCAGCCAGGCGAGTTCGCGCAGCGTGGGTACGGGGTCGGATTCGGGGATGGCCGTGCGCACGAGCACCCCGGGTGATCCGGGGAATTGGGCGGTGTAGACGCGGTAGCCGACGCCGTTGTACACCGCGTCACGGAAGTAGGCGGTGGCGGTGCCGTTCGCGACGGCGACGTCGCGGGCGGTGAGGTCGACGAACTGCGTCGACGGCCCGATCCGGACCGGGTCCGGCACGATCTGCAGCTGGGTGCTCCCGATCCCCAGCGGAACGGCTGGGAAGTCCGGCTCCGCGTTGGACATCCTGTACTTGGCCTTGATGGCCATGGCCACGGCCGGTGCCTGGCCGACCGCCACGACCAGTGAGCTGTCGATCTGACCGCGGAGGTTGGCCTCCACCGCCGGATACAGGACCACCGACACGAGCACCAGCGCGCCCACGACCACGGAACCGCCGGCGATGGCCAACCGGGTGCGCAGGTTCATGGCTCCTCACGCAGGACATAACCCAGGCCGCGCACCGTCTGGATCAGTCGGCTGCCGCCGTCCGCCTCGAGCTTGCTCCGCAGGTAGCTGATGTAGACCCACAGCGCGTTCGACTCCGGGCCGAAGTCGTAGCCCCAGACTGACTCGAAGATCTGGGTCCGGCTCAGTACCCGGCCGGGATTGCGCAGGAACAGCTCCAGCAGCGACAGCTCCGTCTTGGTCAGCTCCAGGCGCCGGCCGGCACGCTCGGCCCTGCAGCCGCTCAAGTCCAGGTCGACGTCGGTGAAGCGCAGCACCTCGGCGCTGGCGCCGCTGCGCCGGAGCAGGGCTCTGAGCCGGGCCCGCAGCTCGTCCAAGGCGAAGGGCTTGACCAGGTAGTCGTCGGCCCCCGCGTCGAGCCCGGCGACCCGGTCGGTGACCAGGTCCCGGGCCGTGAGCATCAGGATCGGCGTGTCGAGCCCGCCCGAACGCAGCGTCCGGCACACCTCCAGCCCGTTCGGTTCGGGCATGAGGACGTCGAGCACCACCGCGTCCGGGCGGAACACCCCATGCTCGGCGAGGGCGGACGCCCCATCAGCGGCGGATGACACGTCATAGCCGTCCCGGCGCAACGCATGCTCCAAGGACCGCCGCACAGCCGGATCATCGTCCACCACAAGTATCCGCATGGTCGCCCATCCTCATCGTCGATCCCGAAGGATCCGGCGGCTGTCAGCCGTTGGCCAGTGACCGCTTCAGATCCGCCAACACGCCGGTGAGCCGGTCGGAGCCGACCCCGAGCGAGGCGGCGATGTCACCGAAGGCCCTGGACGTCGGATCGACGCCGCCGGAAGCCGATCCCAACGCCATCACAGCGGTCAGAGCGGCCTTGGCCTTAGCCTGATCGACGCCGAGCGCCGCGGCAACAGACGCCGCCGCGGCATCCGTGGTGAACGGCGAGTCTTGCGGGCCGTCCACTCCCTTCTTGTCCTCGCTGTCCTGCTTGCAGCGGTCGCCACCCGGCGCGGGCTTGGCGATCAGCGGTCCCAGAGCGTCCTGGACCCGCGAGACCGGCAGCCCCAGGTTGGCCGCGACCGCCGCGACGAAGGCATCCGGTGTGACGCCGGCCGAGGGAGCCGGCGACGTCTTGGCCGCGATCAGCGCGGCGTCGAGCCGGTCGGTCGTCACCCCGAGCTTCGCCGCGATCGCGGCGAAGTCGGCGTCCACGGCGACCTCGGACTTCCCGTTCGGATCGACCGGCGCGGAACCG
>NZ_FZOD01000161.1 GCF_900188345.1 Streptosporangium subroseum
GAGCCGCCGCCCGCCGATCCAACTCAACCGGCAAATCAAGCAACCCACCCCAGAACTCCGGATGCTCCAGCCCCACCGCCCGACCGAAACCCCAGGTTTGGGCTTGGATCGGACTAGCCGGCGCGTCCGCCCGGCCGACGGACACCGCGCCCCGGGTGACCAGCCAGAGCGGTGCGGCCAGCTCAGCATCCAGGTAGGCCTGGACAACGGCGAGCGAGTCGAGCAGCGGCGTGTCCTCGAGCGCGGCGAGGCTCACCACGCCGGCAACCGGACCGTCCAGTTCCCGCAGCCGCTGCGCCAGCACGGACCGCTCATCCGTTCCGACTGCCAGGACGCGGGCACCGTGGCTGGTCAGGGCCGCGGCGAGCCCGACCGGGTCGGCGCCGATCAGCACCCAGGTGCCCACCAGCGCGACCGGGCCTGGCTCGGGAACGGGCTGCCAGGCGATGTGGTAGCGCCAGCCGTCCAGCCGGGAGCGTTCGCGGCCGCGCACCCGCCAGGACGTCAGCGCGGGCAGCACTCTCTCCAATGAAGAGGAGGGGTCGACGCCGAGCTCTGCGGCGAGTTTGGTGAAGTCACCGCGGTCGATCAGGTCCCACAAGCCGGCGTCAGCCGCTGCGATCGGCGCTTCGGCGCGGGTGCGCAGCCAGTACCGCTGCCGCTGGAAGGCATACGTCGGCAGTTCGACCGGCTGAACCCCGGCAAAGAGCGCCGACCAGTCGACCGACACACCGTTGACGTGCAGGGTGGCCAGCGCGGTCAGCGCGGTGGTGACCTCGTCCCGGTCCCGACGTAGCAGCGGGACCGCGACGGCATCCGGCTGCTGCACCAGCGCGGCCAGCACCCCATCCGGACCCAACTCCACAAACCGGCTGACACCCTCCAGTACGGCCAGCGCGTCGGCGAACCGGACCGGCTTGCGGACCTGCTCGACCCAGTACTCCGGATCCGACCACAACCCCGACTCCACCGGCCGCCCGGTCACCGTCGACACCACCGAAACCACCGGCTCAGCAAAACTCAGCTGCGCCACAACCGCCCGGAACTCGGCCAGCATCGGCTCCATCAGACGGGAGTGGAACGCGTGACTCGTCCGCAACCGAGAGGTTTTCCATCCCCGCTCCGCGGCCAGCTCGGCAACCCGGTCGATGTCACCCTCAGCCCCAGAGACCACCACCGAGGCCGGACCATTCACCGCCGCAACATCAACGGCGAAGGCGAAGCCGCTGCCGTGCGACTCGTCACCGCCCACGACGGCCAAGCCACCGCCACTCGACTCGCTCCCGTTCGACCCATCGCCGCCCACCGAGGCCAGATGACCATCGCTCACCTCGCCGTTGGCCATGGAGGCCAGGAGCGCCCGGACATCCGCCTCGGCTGCTCCAACGGCGAGCATCGCCCCACCCGAGGGCAGCGCCTGCATGAGCCGGCCCCGGGCGGCGACCAGCGTGGCCGCATCCGCCAGCGTCAGAACACCTGCCACCTGCGCCGCGGCGATCTCTCCGATCGAATGCCCCACCAGCACATCCGGAGCGATACCCCACGACCGCAGTAGAGCATGCAGCGCCACCTCAACGGCGAACAACGTCGGCTGCGCATACCCGGTCTGGTGAATCAACTCCTCATCGGCCAAGACATCCGCCAGCGGCCGATCCAGATGCGCCTCCACATGCAACGCCACCTGATCGAACGCATCCGCGAACACCGGGAACGTCTCATACAGACCCCG
>NZ_FZOD01000113.1 GCF_900188345.1 Streptosporangium subroseum
TAGCTGAAGTCGACGTAGGTGTTCTGGCGGTCACGGTCGTGGTCGCGGGCCTCGATGTCGAAGTAGTAGCGACCGCCGGAGTAGTACCAGTAACCGCGGTACTCCGAACGCTCGCCGCGTGACTCACCCCGGCCGAAGTCGGAGGAGCCGGAGAACCAGTGCTTGGTGTACTGGGCCTGGGCAACCGAAGCGGTGCTCGCCGTGGAAGCGGCAGAGGCGGTGGTGGCGGTGGCGGCCTGGGCGGGGGCGGCGGCGATGCCGGCCGCCAGAGCGCCGGCCAGGGCGGTGCCGACCAGGACGCTGCGAAGCTTGCTCATGAGGGGACTTCCTTCGGGATGAGGACGCTCGGGGTGAGCGGGTGGTGCCTGGTGTCCGGGGAGCTTTTTGATGGCCGCTCGTTCCGGACAGCACTGACATTAGGCAGGCACAACGCCCCGTTCTGCGTACAAACACACACTCAGCGCCGAGCGTGCACTACGACACACACGCCGCCCTGTCTCGGATGTGAACCTGCCTGTGAGCTGGAGGCTGGATGGTGCCCAGCGTGTGCCAGTGGTGGCCGACATCGCCGTCAGGCACGACGTTCTTGACCAGCCTGGCCCCGGTCTGATGGCGAGGATCGAGGATGGCATGGCAGGGAAACGTATCCCGCTCCTACGAAGAGGTGCCCGGAGCGGTTGTGCCTTGCTGCCGTGGATGGGAATGCATGCGCTGACCTGCCAGCCGTTGGCGGCCGGTCCTGCGGTGGCTGCGCCGCCGAGTTCCTCCGCAAGCTGGTGGCGCACGATCGCGACGCCTACCGCCAGGGGGATCAGTACGAACGACAGCAGCAACAGGATCGGCCCGTTGCCGGTGATCCAGCGTTGTGTGTTGAGCAGGAGCATGGCGATCAGCGCGAGGATGAGCCAGAGCAGTTGGCGCCTCATCCGCTCGCGCCGCCCGCCGTCGCAGACTGACGTTCACACGCCGCTGGAAGGGACCCCGCGATGCGCGACGCCAGATCTCCCGGGAAGGCGCGGAGCGGTGCCACCGTACGTTGGGGGCTGGTTCTCTCCGTGGCATGCGCCGGTACGGATATCGCCGTGTCCGTCTACCGGCTACCCCTGGGCTCCACGGTGGCGGCCGTGGTCCTCGGACTCGGAATCCTGACCCTCGCGGCAACCTGGCCGACATGGCGTGGCGCGGTGTGGGCTCGCAACACGGTCGTGGCTGCCCAGACGATGGCGGGGCTGACAGGCGTTCCGGCGTTCGTACTCCCGAAGGTCCCGCCGATCGACGTCACGATCTCCGCTGCGCGGCTCATCGCTGCCTTGATCGTCGCAGGGTTGCTGCTCACGACCACGCACCCGGACACCTGACACCCACGTATACGAACCGGCCGGCTTCACCGCGGCCATGGCAGGGATCACCATGCGACACTCTCCCCGCGCCCGCTTCTTCGGTGCCATCGGCATCGTCGGCGGGGTGCTCTTCCTCGCCGGCTGGGCTGTCATGTTCAGCGACCCAGCCGCGCGGACGACCTCCTGGTACATCGGTGACACGCTCGGCGCCATCGCCTGTGTCGCTGTCGCCGTGCTGACTGCCGGGCTCGCCGTATTGAAGGAGGCCGGACCAGGCCTCCCGGCACGGATCACCCTGGCTCTGTGGCCCGTCGGCTGGCTGCTGCTGAGCATCGGCGGGGTCATCATGCTCACGACCGGCCATGACAACGCTCTCCTGCCGGTCGGCGGCATCTTGTCGGTGCTCGTGGCGCTCGTCGCGGGGATCCTCATCGCCCGAAGGGCTGACCTGTCACGCGGCCGCCGATGGGCGCCCCTCGTCTACGGTGTCGGAGGCTTTCTGCTCACCTTCGCTCAGAGCGACCGGCACGACCTGCTGACCAACATCGTCGACCTGGTAACCAACCTCCTGCTCCTCGCCGTCGGGATCGCACTCTTTACCGAGGCAAAGGAACACCAGGCAGTCATGGACAGCACAACCGGGGCAACATGGTCGGCGAGCTGAGTCCACCTACTTGTCGGGGCGGCCGCGCTTGCGGCCGCCCCTGAGGCAGCGTCGATCATGGCCCTGTCCTCACCTCGCGGCGCGGGGCGTTTGTGACGCTCAGATGAGGTGGTCAGGGGCGGGGCCGAGCCGCCGACCTTCCGCTTTTCAGGCGTGGCAATCACCCTGCTCATCCACTGGAAGCCGGGAGCAGAAGGATGTCCGCAGTGCCCTGCGTGTGGCTGCGGTGGTGGACGTTGCCGTCAGAGTCGCCGTCGACAACCTCGGATTCGTCAGCGAAGAGGTCACTCCTTTTATGTAGCACCGTGGGACACAAGGAGCTACATTGGAAGCATGAAGACGATTACCCAGCGCGAGTTTCGCAACAACTCCGCAGCCGTCATGGACGCGGTGGAGACGGGCGAGGTTTACCACATCACGCGCAACGGCATCGAGGTCGCCGAGCTACGACCCCTGCCCCGCCGACGGCGCCTGACCGCAGAAGAACTGGTTGCCCGCCACCGCCGACTACCGCGCGTGAACCACGAACTCATGCGCCAAGAAGCCGATGAGTTCTTCGGCGAGGAAGACCGCGTCGGCAGCGACGACGATCCCTGGGAGCGTAATCATGCCTGATCGTGACGGGTCAGGAGTGCTCGACACCTGCACGTATATCGATCTGGATCTGATCGATCCGGCACGGCTGCCGACCATTCCCGAGATCACCGCGATCACTCTCGCCGAACTCCACCAGGGCGTCGCCATGGCCAAGGACGCCGGAGTCAGAGCCGCACGCATGGAAAAGCTGGGAGCGGCCGTCGCCGATTTCGAACCGCTGCCCTTCGACGGCGACGCCGCCGCACGCTACGGAACCCTGGTGGCCCTCACCATCGCCGCCGATCGCGATCCCCGGCCTCGCAGGATGGATCTGATGATCGCAGCAGTGGCCTCCACCCGAGGCCTGCCGCTCTACACACGCAACGACGCCGACTTCAAGGGGCTCGAAAGCATCGTGACCGTAGTGCCCGTGTGACGGCCCCGCAGAGCACACCAGTACGGTGCCCAGTGAGTGCCTGTGATGGCCGACGTTGCCGTCATCTCCTCCGACTGTCCGGTGGCGCATGGCTCGACGGAGCGGACCGCGGCAGCGATCACCCAAGCCCTGTCGCGCGATGAACCACGAGCGCGAGCCTGGCACGCGGCTGCCAGGTCGAAAAGACCTGCCGCTGAGACCCTCGGATTGGACAACGACGGGTGGGTTCTCGTGCGACCCGACGGCTACCTGACTGCCCGCGGGTACGGCCAGGACCGGCTCGACCACGCCTACCATCGCCTGCCGCTATAAGAAGATCCACCGGAGGTCCCGAGGCTCTCGCCTTCCCGGGGTCCACATGAGCTATGCACGAGTCTGCGTCACTTCTGCTGACACGCCACCCTGATTACGCTCTGAGCTGCGCTATTTCGGAAGTCACAGTGTGCGACTGGTGGCTCCGTGGTCATGGGAGATCGTGGTCGCTCGGTGGCTGCTCATATCTCCCGGAACGGCTTGTTGGCCAGGCGTAAGGATGAAGTCCTGGTTCACAGGTGTGGCTGGGCTGAGCAGTAGACGTGAGGCGGCCGGCTGCCGGCCGGGGGCGCCGGCGACAACGATGGCGAAACCGTCGTGGAAGCCGGTGGCTGCGTACTCGCCGTTCTGGTCGGTACGGGTACGGACGAGTTGGCGGCCGTGCGGGTCGGTGACCGTGATCGTAACGCCCGGCAGTGGTTCTCCGGCAAGACCGCTGACTCTCCCGGTCAGTATCGGTAGTTGCTCGCCGAAATGGTGCCGGTGCGGGGGGAGAGCGACCGGCTCGGGGAGCTCCACGGTGGGATCTTCCGCGGGAGGCGCTGGGACGTATCCCGTTATGCCTGCCTGTGCCTCGCGCACGAGTCGTCGTAGTTGCTTGAGGTATCCGAGCACGATGAGAGCGGCGCCTGCCGCGATCCAGGCGCAGAGCACCGCGGTAGGTCGGCCCAGTTGCCGGCCGTCGAAGTAGCCTACGTTGCGCAGGGCATCGGCGGCATTGCCCATAGGCAGGACGGGGTGGAGGAAGCGGAAAAAGCCAGGGAGCAGGTCGACGGGGACGGTGCCGCCACTGGAAGACACGCCGAGCAAGATGAACAGCGTGACGGCGGCCCCTGGGAAAAACGGGCCGAGAAAGGGCACGAACCCGTACGAGGTCAGTGACACGGCCTGCGTCAGCAGGAACAGGTACAGCAGCGCGAGCGGATGCTGTGGGATCGCATCCATCCCGTAAGCACCCGTGAGGTAACAGGCGAGGGCGGCGACGGCACCGCCTCCGACCATCGTGGCCACATGTGCTCGACGGCTGAAGCCCACCGCGCGCTGCATGGCGACCACCAGGAAGTAGACGGGGAGAGTGCAGCCCATAAGAAGGTACAGCGGGCTGATGCCCAGGCTGTCTCCCGGCCTTGTCGAGACCAGCTCGTGAAAGGCGAGGGTGGTGCCAGGCTTCTGAACTGCGGAGGTGAAGACCTGGCGAATGATCGATTCCATGGCGGCGCCGTCTGCCTTGGCGCCGTACAGCTGGGGATGGTGCGGAGCCGGCACAAATGCCGCCACCGCGTCGTGGTTCAGGACCTCCGAGCGCGCCTCGGCCGCGGAATCGACCGGCTGGAGGATGAAGCCGCTCGGGATGGCCGTGTCGAGTTGGGACTGCAGCTGCGCCGTCGTGGCCGGCGGGGCGGCGACCGCGACTTCGATGTGATGCGGCGTCGGATTGTGAAAAGCCAGCAGAAAGGAGAAGAGCAGTCCCGCCAGGAAGATTGCGGGGAGCCAGAGCCCCATTGCCAGTGTCCGCATAATCTCACCAGGGCGTTTCTTCGTGTGCGCAGATGCCATGCTGCTCAGGCTAGCGACTCTTGCACTCGTGCAATACTGCACCCGTGCAAACATCTACCGTGAGTACGCCGGCCTTCGCCGGTTGTGAGAGGACCTGATCGACATGCAGGGCGCAGTTCCAGGACTCCGTGAACGCAAGAAGGCCGAGACTCGTGAGGCCCTGCGGGCTGCCGCGATCCGGCTCTTCCTGGAGCAGGATCCCTCGACGGTAACCGTGAACGACATCTGCGAAGCCGCCCGAGTCTCCCGCCGGACCTTCTTCAACTACTTCGAGAGCAAGGAGGCGGCACTCTTCGCCTGGGACCAGCGCCTCACCGACGAATTCGCCTCCAAGCTCGCCACGCGACCATCACATGAACCACCGCTCACGGCCCTGCGTCGGGCGATGGACGACACCATGCCCAGCTTCGCCGCACAGACCGGTTGGCATGCACGCAAGGAGTTGTTCGGCGTGTCTCCCGAACTGAGAACGAAGACCTTGCACGCGGTCTTCCGCCTTGAGGACAGGCTCGTCGAAGTCCTCACCGACCGCATCGGATGTCCTCCGGGTAGCCTCTATCCGCGACTGCTCGCGGCGGCGATCGGGTCGATCTTCCGCTCGGCCTTCATAACGTGGAATCCGGAAACGGGGATCGAGGGCCTGCAAGCACTCATCGACCAAGCGTTCGACCACCTCGCCACCGGCCTCGCCGTCCCCGCCTCCTGACCGCTGCGCATGCTGGACGCTGGGAATGCACCGCGCAGGGACACCGGAGGCGTAATGATCGTGATCGAGGATCACACCCGCCTTCATCGGGGAGGCGTCGGAGCCGGTCTCTCGGGCCCGGAACGCGCATGCGAGAACAGCGCGCCACCACACGCGAACGGTACGAGGCACCGCGGCTTCAACTTCTGAGCGGACATCAGTCGAGCACCGACGAAGACCGGGCGATGGCTGCCAATTGGGCTCGGGAGGTGATACCCAGCTTGGGAAACGCCTTGTAGAGGTGGTAGCCAACGGTCCGCGGGCTGAGGAAAAGCTGGGCGGCGATGTCGCGGTTGGAGGCGCCATTGGCCGCCAGCCGTACGACTTGGCGTTCCTGGGGGGTGAGCACGCTGAGCGGGTCGTCGGCCCTGCGCGGCGCCGCCGGCACGTCCCCGGTCGCGCGCAACTCCGCACGGGCGCGCTCGGCCCACAGCTCCGAACCGAGCCGATCGAAAACCTCCAGTGCGCCGCGCAACTGCGCGCGGGCATCTGCTCGCCGCCGTGCCCGTCGCAGCCACTCGCCGTAGGCGAGCTGCGTCCTCGCCTGCTCATACGGCTGAGTGTCTTCCTCATGGAGGCGTACGGCATCCACGAAGTGTGCCTCGTCCTCCTCGACAAGGGCGCGGCAGCGCAGGGCGATCGCGTCCGACGACGGCTGACGGACGTGCCGCGCCCAGGCCAGGTAGCGGGCGAGCGGCTCCTTCGCCTGCTCCGGCCGGCCGCTGCGGATGGCCGCCTCAACCTGGTCGGCGGCGGAGAGGACGGCAATGCCCGTCGACGGGATGGCCTCCAGCTGCTGGAGGGCAGCGTCCGGGCGACCCAGGCCGAGTTCGAGCAGGCCGAGTGCCCACCGCCCGATGGCTGCCGCAGGAACCAATCCTTGGGCGTTGGCTCTCGCGACGCCTTCCTCAGCGTTCGCGCGACACTCCTCCGCATCCCCTTGGTGAGCGAGCACCCAAGCGAGAGAGCATGTGATGTGACTGATCCGGTGCTCATGACCCAGATCCGCCGCCAGCCGCAGCCCTGCGTTCAGGGCCGCCCTGGCCTCGCCGTACTGGCAGAGCCACCCCTGTGCGAGACCATGATCCTGGAGCGCGGATGTGAGCCAGCCGATCATCCCGCTCTTCCGGCAGTCCGCCACGACCCGGCCGGTGATCTCCTCGTAGAGGACGGCACGGCCCAGCGGCAAGCACAGAGAGGCGGTGAAGGTCAGTCCAGGCACCCCCAGCCCGGCGGACGCATATACGTCGACCGCCTCGCCCATGAGCTCGATCCCACCGCCGATGTCACCGCTCAGCAGGCGGGTCAGTCCGAGCGCCCCGCTGACCAGCGGTGAGTTGACCTCGGGGAGCGCGCGGAGGCTCGCGGCCGCCTCTTCGGCCAGCCGCGCATCACCGGCGAACCAGGCGCAGCGGATGGCCTCCACCAGCAACCAGGCGGCCCACTCCTGCGAGTGGGCCGCCACGCGAGAGACGCCGTCCATGATGATCCGGCCCGCCGCGAGCGGCGTGCCTAACTCGAATTCGCGATGGGCGCGCACCTGGATCAGCGCGGCAATCACGTCAGGGTCGTCCACATCGGGCGTGGCGCTGTCAGCGAGCGCAGCGGCACGGCCCATCAGGCCGGCGTCGCTCGCTGCCAGCGCGGCAGCGGCCAGCCGTCCGGATCGTCGTACCGGATCGGCGGTGAGCTCGGCGGCCCGCTCGTAAGCGGCCGCGATCGCGGCGTGGCCGCTGCGGGTACGTGCCCGTTCCGCCGTTTCCTCCAACTCCCGTGCGACGTCCTCGTCAGGGCCGAGCGAGGCGGCGGCCAGGTGCCACGCCCGCCGGTCGGCCGCATCCATGGCAGCCGAGCTAGTGAGGGCGTCGGCAAGTGCTCGATGTACGGCAAGGCGCCGGGTGACCGGCGCACTCTGATAGGCAGCCGCCCTGATCAGGGGATGGCGGAAACCGACGATCGTTCCCCTGATCTCGATCAGCCGGCTCCGCTCGGCTGACTCAAGGCCGTGGAGGGAGGCACCCGCACCTACCACCGTCTCAAGCTCACCGGAGCCGTCCGCCGCCGCGATCAGCAGCGCGATTCGCGCGGGCTCGGGAAGCGCGGCTATCTGTGTTTGGAACGCCTCCTGGACTCGATCGGCGACGGGCATCGCACCCACCGGTGACAATCGTCCTGCCCGCTGTTCGGCGGTGAGCGCGGCGGGCAGTTCGATGAGCGCCAGGGGGTTGCCGTCCGACTCCTCGATGAGGCGCTCTCGCACCTGCGGTAGAAGGTCGGCGGGGAGCAGGGCGGCGGCGGCGGCACCGTCCAGCCCACCCAGCCGGAGCTCGGGCAGCCCGGTGGCGTGGAAACCCGCGCGGGCGGCGAAGATCATAGCGACGCCTTCAGCCTCGAGGCGGCGGGCGGCGAACACCAGCGCGTCGATGGACGCCTGGTCGAACCACTGCGCGTCGTCAATGAGGCAGAGCAGCGCGCCGTCCCCTGCGAGCTCGGAGAGAAGGCTCAGCGTGGCCAGCCCGACCAGGAGCCGGTTCTCTGGAGCGATGTCGCCCAAGCCCAGGGCGCCGTTGAGCGCCGTGGCCTGCGCGTCGGGCAGTGCGTGGATCCGGTCGAGCCCAGTGCGCAAGAGCAGGTGAAGTGCGGCGAAGGGCAACTCGGCCTCGGATTCGATACCGACGCCGCGCAGCACTCGCATGCCCTCCGCTCGCCCGGCGGCGTAGTCCAGGAGCGCCGACTTGCCGATCCCCGCCTGGCCTCGAATGACCAGGGCCCCGCTCTGGCCGGTCTTGGCCTCCGCCAGGAGCCGTTCGATGTCCGCCTGTTCCCCGGCTCGTCCGTACAACACGGTCAGGAACCTACCGTCACGATGACTGATTCGGGGTGGTGCGGGCCTGCGTAGCTTCGTGGTCACAGGCACGTCAGTACTACGAAGGGACTCCGAAATGGCTACCGTCGCCAGCACCGTCAAGATCGCCGCCGATGCCAAGCTGCTCCGCTTCGCCCTCAAGCTGGATGCGATGGGCTCGGGTGCCAACGGAGTCGTCTACGTCGTCGCCGCGGCGCTCTTCGGCGAGATGTTCGGCCTCCCCGCTGCCTTCCTCTACCCGGCCGGTGCGTTCCTGGTCGCCTGGGCAGCCGCCCTGTTCTTCCTCGCCTCGCGGCCTACGGTGAGCAAGGTCGCCGTGGGCATCGTGATGGCTGTCAACATCGCTTGGGTGGCCGCGAGCGCGGAGCTGCTCATCGCCGGTTGGTTCCCGCTGACCGGCCTTGGCACCGCACTGGTGATCGCACAGGCGGTAGCGGTCACCGGCTTCACCGGCCTGCAGTTCGCCGGTTTTCGCAAGACCGCCTGAACCCGCTGCAATCCATCGGTGCCCGTCCCTGCGCAGGAGCGGGCACCGGATCACGTCGGCCGCGCTCAGCCCACCGCATGAGAAGCGGCCGAGCTGTCACCATGCGCTGAATCAGGGTGTCCATCGTCAGAGATCGTCGGATACAGCGACATCGAGGTCACCGTGACGATCTACGCTCACGCCTCTTTCGACGACAAGCCCTGCGCCCTCGGCAGCTCGGCTATACCCTGACGGAGACCGTACCGATCAACAACGCCCCGGAGCACAGCTCCTCCGGGGCGTTTGTGCTGTTCAGATGAGGTGGTCAGGGGCGGGGTCGAACCGCCGACCTTCCGCTTTTCAGGCGGACCAACCGCGCTGCTCGGCTCAATCGATGCGAGGTCAGAAGGTGGTGTACGGCTGCCGCCGTGTGCCTGTGGTGGCCGACGTTGTCGTCACCGTTGTCGTCAACCGCTGTCTCCTCCGGAGGTAAGGCCTGCTAAAGGAGTGCAGCAGCAGTCGCCCAGTCTGCAGGAGGAGAATCTAGAGAGCGGTGGTCACGTCCTTGCTGCCTACCGACGCCAACTACTGAAGCACGGCGATCTTGATCAATAGTACGTTTAGCGATATATATCAGATATGGCACTACGCGAGCAGAGCTACCTGATCCTTCTAGCCCTGTCCCAAGACCCACTGCACGGATACGGGGTGATCAAAGCAGTACGAGAGCTGTCCGAAGACCGCGTCCGGCTCGGCGCCGGCACCCTCTACGGCGCCCTGGACCGGCTGGCCGGCGACGGACTGGTCAGCGTGGTCAAGGAGGAGGTCGTCGATGGCCGCCACCGCCGCTACTACGACCTCACCGGCCATGGCCGACAGGTGCTCACCGAGGAGACCACCCGGTTGAGCCGCCTGGCTGCAAAGGCCCAGCGACGGCTCAACCTTCAGCCGGGCATGGGAGCTTGATGAACTCCTACGAACGTCGGTGCCGTCTCCTGACGCGCGCCTATCCCCCGCGCTTCCGCGAATCCCGTGGCGAAGAACTCTTGTCCACCCTTCTCGACCTGCAAGAGCCCGGCCAGATAAGACCAAGTCTGCGCGAATCCCTCGACGTCATCCGCGGCGGCCTCGCCGCACGCCTGCAGGACCGGCCACCCTTCTGGCGCTGGCTTCTCTACCGAACCTTCTTCGTGCGGCTGCCCTTGAAATACCGCATGTGGGCGCGCGACGACATTCAAGGGCGCTTCTATATCTTTCGCCGCTACTTCGGCCCGCTGGGGACAATCGCCTATGCCGCAGGGTTGTTCATCGTCATCTTTTTCGATGAAGAGCCCTTCAGAGCCTTGGGAATAACGCTGGGCCTCGGCGTCGGATACCTGATTCGGCGTATTGGCGCCCAGAGAGTCCGGAGGAGGGAACTCGCGAGGTACGACCTCGACCCCAACGGCTCTCCCATCCGTCCTCGGCCAAGTGAAGACCGCTCTCGATAACGGCGTTTGGCAAGGCCTGACGAAGGAAGGTCGCGGCAGCCGATCGCTCCAACGCCGTACAGCGACATCGAAGTCAGCGATCGTCGCGGCCCCTGCCATCGCTGGCACCTTCTGATCCGTAGTAAGGCCGAGATCGTCCACGGACGTCTACCGCCGTCATAAACGCCTGCTCAGAAATGCTTCACTTTTGATCACCTTCCACAGGTGTCCACTCGCGTCCAAGGACGGTGTTAGCACTTCCGTTAGCAAGATCACCATTCGCCCTGCCCGAAGACCTGTACCGGTCACCGCTCCGCTTGCAGGATCTCCATCGCCTGGAGCACATCAGTAACGACATGATCCGCGTCATGCTCATGCCCCGGCCACATACCCCGATCGATCCAGACGGTCCGCAGACCCGCGGCCTGTCCCCCGCCGATATCTGCGACAAGGTGATCACCGACCATCCATCCCCCGTCTGCGAGATCCACACCGCAGCGCCTGGCCGCGATCTCGAACAGACCGGTGTCGGGTTTGCGGATGCCCTCGACTCCCGAAAGCGCGTACGCGTCAACGGCCTCAGTCAGTCCTGTCCGCTGAATCTTGCCGAGCTGGTTGTTCGCCGTCCCATTGGTGACGATCGCCACCTTCCAACCCGACGTGCGTAGCCGTGACAGCCCGTCCATCACCTCGGGCCGACAGCGGACGAGATGCGGCATCCGCCCGCGGTACTGGCTCCACAGCTCTTCGACGGGATCGGGCAGGGTGAAGTGATCACGAACTCTGCCGAAGAAGACCTCACGATGAGGGTAGCCGGCCCGGTCCAAAGCAATCAGCCAATCGACCGCCTCGCACCCCAGGCCATACTGGTCGGCGAATTCCCCGGCCCACGTCTGGAAAGCCTCGTCCAGGTTGATGAGGGTGTTGTCCAGGTCGAAGAGCGCGAGCCGTTGCACGACAACCCACCCTAATCAGATCGCCACTCCGAACTTGCGTGGCGCGAGGATTCCTCCACGCAGTCAGAAACCGATAGCAAAGACTGGCAGCTTAGAACATCGAGATCTGGTGGATGGATACCCAGCCCCAGATTCCGCAGCCAGCCTGACACCCGCTCTTAGGCTGAGCACATGTGCTTGGTGGGTTTTCGAAATGCTGGCCTTGCCGGGAAGCTGAGTGATGGGATGAGCAGCGTCAGGGGCCGGGGGGCCTGTTGAAGGTCGAGCGACCGGTGCCCTGCCTGTCGATGGTGAACTCGCGGTGCAGGTATTGGTGGAGGAGCCACAGGAGCCGTTCGGCGTTGTAGAGCTCGACGCCGAGTCGGGTTGCTTCCTGGCGAGCTTGAGGAGTGAAGCTCGATGTGGTGATCACGATTGCCTTGTTGAACTCGCGTTCTGTGATGGAACCGATGATCTCCCGGACCGTCCCGACGCCGACTTTGCGGTGAGGTGCGTATCGCTTGGCCTGGATGGCGACGCGGCCCCCGATGAACTCGGTGGTGTTGATCGCGACCAAGTCGATGCCGCCGTCTCCGCGTGAGCGGGTCGGTTTGACCTCGGTGAATGCTGGGATGGCTGAGAAGAGCTGAACCATGAGCCTCTCGAACTCGAATCCGTCCAGATCAAGGAGGTTCTGGGTGGTGTCCAGGTTAATCGCCGCGTCTAGCTCGTCGGCGTAGGGCAGGTCGTCCCAGGGGTATTCGATGATGGGCTGCACCGGGTGATAGTGATGCGGGGTGCGCGACACCTTCGCGTGCAGGTACCGAAGACAATCCAGCGGTTTGATGCGCGACAGGTCGAGTTCGTCGAACAGTTCGCGGGTTACCTCGACGCTGATCAGGCACCAATGAGCCTGCCGTCCCGTGGCGGTATTGATCGTGTCGACGTAGCCGTTGCAGACCATTGCTTCTAGGCGGTGCTCACGATTAGCTAGGAAGGCTGAGCGGATGGTTCGCAGCGCCATCTGGCCGATCCTCGTTGTACAACTGGTTGCGTTCTTGCTGGCTCAGCGGCTTGTACTTGAGCATCTTCCGAGTCGCGACGTAGTCGCACGCCTTCTCTTCCGGAATGGCCTCGAGCAACGGAAGGTCGATGTCGACCATCAGACGGCCTTCGACTGGTTGATAGGCCACTTTCACATTGGTCGGGAAGTCCGCCGGTAACGGCCGGACCCCAGAATCTGGACGAAGTAGTCTGCGACCGCCTTGCGCTTTCCTTCGGCGTAGTCGGCGGCCCAGCGATCCACCACCTCGTGCTGACGTTCAATCCGGGCGCGTTCCTGACGGCACCGCTCCTCGTGCCGGAGGCGTTCGTCCTCCAGGGTGGCTTGACGCTCCCGCTCACTTTCGGCGTGGGCGGTGACATCGCGATGGTAGCGCTCTCTGTTCTCTCGCTCGGCGAGGGCATGCGCCCGCTTACGCCCAGGAAGAAGCATCGTCAGACCGGACAACGGCTCCGGAGCGTAGTCCCGTTCGTCAGGCGGCTGGGCCGGGGTTGTCAGCCCTGCCGGCGGACGAAATTCTGGGATCTGCCATGGCTCCTTTAACGTCTCGAACGAGATGTACGGATCCTCGTTCAGGGTGCTCGTCAGGAGTGTTTCGAGTTCGGTAATCCGCGCTTGTAGCGCTCGGGTGACGGCCTCGGCTTCGGCGGTTCCGGCCGCCAGTTCCCTGTCCCGCGCTTCTTGCCGATCACGCGCCGCCTGTTCGCGCTGATTCCGAGCCACGTTCTTCGCGTTCTCCTTTGCCCATGCCGCCGCAGCCTGCCGCTCGAGCTTTGTCGTCTGCTGCTTAGCTCGCTGTTGATCAGCAACCACGTCGCTGAGCAACCCGGCGATGGTTGGTTTGCGCTTACGCTCACCCACGATGATCGGCACCCTTCTCCCTGTCCCGTTACACCGTCCATGAGGTCGCTGCATGCGGCAAGACCCGTCGCTAGCAACTCACCAATCCGACACGGTTCCAGGAGGTGCTGGCTCCGGCCCAAAAGGGCTGCTTTCTTCGGACCCTTTGATGAGCGATCGCCCTAGCTCTGTACGGCACACAGTGAAGAGGTCGATCGTCACAGCCTCGATGTGCCCGTGTATCACGCGATGACGCCGTCAAGGTGGAGAACCTCTGAGCGACGGCGGGAATCAGGCCGGGTGCGGCCAGAACGAGTTGTTTCCATCTACCGGCTATCACGCGATCTTCACCGACAGCCCGTATGTGCTGGTTCAAGCCGAAGCGTGTCCTAATCGGGGAATAGATCAAACGAGTCAACTATAGAGTCCGCTTCAGCCTGGGGGACCCGAGATATCTTGATCAGGTTGTTGCCTCCGGCGAAATACCAGGTCTGCGCTTCGAAATCCTCCCCCGTGCAGTCTATTCTATATTTCCTGTACTCAGCTTCGTGATACTTGTTTCTGCGTAGCTCTCTCTCCAAAAGGAACCCGGTCCTTCCATCATCTCCGCAGAACATCTGCAATATTTGATTCGTATCGTCAAGGTTGAAATACTCCACGTCTGGAGTGAATCCATAGATAATCTCTACCCCTCCTTCTGTGCAATCTTTGTAACTCTTCGGGCGTGCGCAGGTCATTCCCCCGGAGGCTCCCGCCTCGTGATTAGCCTTCCAGCGGGCAGGAAGGAGGAAAGCCCGTCCTTCGGGTGTTTTGATCAGTTTTCCTTTGGAGGGGAGGACGCGCTCGTCGAAAAGGCGGACGCGACGGAGGAGGGTAAAGCTTTCGCGTTCAACTGGTTGGGCGAAGGAGTGCTCTCGGTGGAAGGATCTTGC
>NZ_FZOD01000112.1 GCF_900188345.1 Streptosporangium subroseum
GACGGCGCATCCACATGCAAGGTGGCAGGCAGCAGCCCGTGCCGCATCGCCTGCACCATCTTGATGATCCCGGCGACACCGGCCGCAGCCTGCGTGTGACCCAGGTTGGACTTCACCGACCCCAGCCAGAGCGGTTCGCCGGAGCGATCACGCCCGTACGTGGCCAGCAGCGCCTGCGCCTCGATCGGGTCACCGAGTCGCGTCCCGGTCCCGTGCGCCTCAACCGCGTCCACGTCGGCGGGCGACAGCCCGGCCGACGCGAGGGCCGCCCGGATCACCCGCTGCTGGGACGGGCCGTTCGGGGCGGTCAGCCCGCTGGAGGCCCCGTCCTGGTTGACCGCCGAGCCCCGGACGACGGCCAGGATCGGGTGACCGAGCCGCTGGGCGTCCGAGAGCCGCTCGACCAGCAACATGCCGACGCCCTCGCCCCAGCCGGTCCCGTCGGCCGCCGCCGCGAACGACTTGCACCGCCCGTCGGCGGCCAGGCCGCCCTGCCGGCTGAACTCGACAAACGTGGTCGGTGTGGCCATGACCGTGACGCCGCCGGCCAGCGCCAGGTCGCACTCGCCGTTGCGCAGTGCCTGCCCGGCGAGGTGCAGGGCGACCAGCGACGACGAGCAGGCGGTGTCGACCGTGACGGCGGGGCCCTCCAGGCCGAACGTGTAGGCGATCCGCCCCGACGCGACGCTGCCCGAGTTGCCGTTCCCCAGGTAGCCGGCGACGCCGTCGGGCAGCTCAAGCGGGCGCGAGCCGTAGTCGTGGTACATGACACCGGCGAACACCCCGGTGCGGGGGAACCTCACCGCGGTGGGGTCGAGGCCGGCCCGCTCGAACGCCTCCCAGGACGTCTCCAGCAGCAACCGCTGCTGCGGGTCCATCGCCAGCGCCTCGCGCGGCGAGATCCCGAACAGGTCCGGGTCGAAGCTCGCGGCGTCGTGCAGGAAGCCGCCTTCGAGCCGGGCCTGCCGGTCGAGTTCGCCGGTCTCGTGGTCGTAGAGGCCCTCGACGTCCCAGCCGCGGTCGGTCGGAGGAGCGCCGATCGCGTCGGAGCCGGAGGCGACCAGCCGCCACAGGTTCTCGGGGCCGTCGACCCCGCCGGGGTAGCGGCAGCTCATCGCGATGATCGCCAGGGGCTCGCTGCCCCGGTACTCCAGCTCCTCCACCCGGCGGCGGGCGGCACGCAGGTCCGTGGTCGCCCGCTTGAGGTAGGCGAGGTACTTCTCCTCGGTCCCGGCGGGTTCGCTTGCGGAGGTCATGGCGGAACCGCCTTCGGGTTTGGGCCGGATCACTGGGTGCCGAGCTCGTCGAGAAGGTCGAAGATCTCGTCGGCCGTCGCCGACTGGAGGTCGTCGGTGCCGACGCCTGCGGGCGCGGCCCAGGCGGAGGCGAGCGTGCGTAGCCGCTGCCCGATCCCGGCCCGGTGCCCGTCGTCGAGGGCGGCGGCCTTGAGCAGGACTTCCAGACCGGCGATCTCGGCGTAGACGGCGTCGACGGGGCTGGTCTCGGGTGCCTGGTCGGGGCGGAGCAGCTCGGCGAGGTGCCGGGCGAGTCCGGTCGGCGACGGGTGGTCGAACAGCAGGGTCGCCGTCAGGCGCAGCCCGGTCTCGGTCTGCAGCCGGTTGCGCAGCTCCACCGCGGTCAGCGAGTCGAAGCCCAGTTCGAGGAAGCCCCGGGTGGGCTCGACGTCCTTGGGCGACGCGTAACCCAGGATGCCCGCGGTGCGGGACCGGACCAGGTCGAGCAGGATCCGGTCGCGCTCGGCCTCGCTCAGTGGAGCGAGCTGGGCCGCGAGTGTCTGGGTGGGGGCGGTGTCGGCGGCCCGGCGAGGCACGGCGACCAGGCCGCGCAGCAGCTCGGGGACCGTACCGTCACTCGCCGCGGCCCGGAGCGCGCCCAGGTCCAGCGCGATCGGCACCACCAGCGGCCGGTCTGCCGCGAGGGCGGTGTCGAAGGCGGCGAGGCCGTCGGCGGCGGTGAGCGCGCCGAAGCCGGTACGGGCCAGCCGGGCACGGTCGGCGTCGGTGAGCGTGCCGCCCATGCCGGCGTCCCACAGGCCCCAGGCGAGCGAGGTCGCCGGCACCCCCTCGCCGCGCAGCTGGGTGGCGTACGCGTCGAGGAAGGTGTTGGCCGCGGCGTAGTTGGCCTGGCCGGCGTTGCCGAACAGTCCCGACGCCGAGGAGTAGAGGACAAAGGCGCTCAGCGGCCTGTCCTTCGTCGCGGCGGCGAGGTTGCGGGCGGCGTCGACCTTCGCGCGGAAGACCGCGTCGAGCCGCTCGGGGGTGAGAGACTCCAGCGTCCCGTCGTCGAGCACACCGGCGGCGTGGATCACCGCGGTCACCGGCTCGTCCCGCAGGGCCGCGGCGACCGCGTCGGCGTCGGCCACGTCGCAGGCGACGGATCGCACCCTCGCCGGAGCGAGCTCGCGTTCGAGATCGGCGTTCCCGCCCGAGCGAGAGATCAATACGAGGTCGCGGACGCCGTGGGCTTCGACCAGATGGCGGGCGACAAGCCTGCCGAGCGTACCGGTGGCCCCGGTGACCACCACGGACCCGTCACCGAAGTCGACCGCCTGCGAACCGTCGAGCCGTATGAGGCGCGGAACCCGCACCACTCCGTCGCGTACCAGGGCCTGCGGCACCGGGTAGAGCGCGGCCTCGGCGGCGTCCAGCAGGTGGATCCGGTCGGGGTGCTCGGACTGGGCCACCCGGGCCAGGCCCCACAGCGCCGCCCCGTCCGGATCGGTGACCGTGTCGCCGACGGCGCCGAACGTGCGCACGACCAGCCGGGCATCGGCCCAGGCGGGATCGGCGAGCCAGGCCTGCAGCAGGGTGAGCAGCGCGGCGGCCCGGTCCCGGGCTGTGCCCGGTGCCGTGGCGTCCACGACCAGCACCGTCGCGGGGGCCGGCAGCGGATCGCCGAGCGCGATCGCGACCCGGGGCTCCGCGGCGGGCGTGACCTCCTGCCGCACCCAGTCCAGGCCGAACAGCGACCGGAAGCCGGCCGGCACGGCGCTGACCTGCTCCGCGGTGACCGGGCGGAAGGCCAGCTCGTCGATGGTGAGCACCGGCGCGCCGGAGCCGTCCAGAGCGACCAGGCGGACCGCGCTGTCGCCCATCCGGGTGAGGTGGACGCGGAGCGTGCCGGCACCCACGGCGTGCAGGCGCGCACCGCTGATCGCGAACGGCAGCCGTACGGTCTCGTCGAACAGTCCGGCCGCGCCGATCGCGTGCAGGGCCGCGTCGAGCAGCGCCGGATGGACGCCGAACCCGTCGGGATCCACGCCGTCCAGCCGTACCTCGGCGATCACCTCGTCGCCGTCGCGTACGGCGCCGACCAGGCCTTGGAACGTCGGGCCGTAGCGCAGGCCCGCGTCGGCCAGCCGCTCGTAGAGGCCGTCGAGAGGAACCGGCTCGCCACCCGTCGACGGCTCGGGGAGCGGCACCGGCGCCCCGGCGTCGGCGGAGAGGACACCGGTGGCGTGCGCGGTCCAGCCCTCGGCACCGTCGGGTTGCGAGTAGACGGCCAGGGTCCGGCGTCCGGCGTCGTCCGGTGCGCCGACGGTGACCCGCAGCGCGACCCCGCCGGTGGCCGGCAGCGCGAGCGGCGCCTGGAGCAGCAGTTCGTCGAGGACGGGGGCACCGGATCGGGCTCCCGCGGCCAGGGCGACGTCGACCAGGGCGGCGCCGGGGACGACCACGGCGTCGAAGACCGCGTGGTCGGCCAGCCAGGCCGGTGATCCGGCGGCCAGCCGCCCGGTGAACAGCAGGGCGTCGCTGTCCGGGAGCGTGACGGCCGCGCTCAGCAGCGGGTGCTCGGCGTCGCGCAGGCCGGCGTCGGTCAGGTCCCCGGCCGGGTCGATCACGTCGATCCAGAGCCGCTGGTGCTGGAACGGGTAGGAGGGCAGGTCGAGGACGGGCGCCGGGCCGGTGCCGAACGTCGCGGCCCAGTCGACGGTCTGGCCGACGACGAAGATCTTGGCCACCGCGGTGAGCAGGGTCTCGACCTCGCCGCGACCGCGGCGCAGCGTCGCGGCCGCGGTCAGCTCGGGGCGCGCGTCCTGGACCAGCGCGGTGAGCACGCCGTCCGGGCCCAGCTCCAGGACGCGGGCCGCGTCCAGCGCGCCGATCGTGTCGGCGAACCGGACCGGCCTGCGGACCTGCTCGACCCAGTACTCCGGGTCGGTCCAGCGCAACGGTTCCCCGGGCTCGACGGTGGAGACCGCGGCCAGCCGAGGCTCGGCGAAACTCAGTCCACGGACGACCTCGGCGAACTCCGCGAGCATCGGGTCCATCAGCCGGGAGTGGAACGCGTGGCTGGTCCGCAGCCGCGAGGTCTTCCAGCCCCGCTCGGTGGTCAGCGTGGCCACCCGGTCGACGTCCGCCTCGGCTCCCGACACCACGACCGCGCTCGGTCCGTTCACCGCCGCGACATCGACGGCGAACCCTTCGCCGTCGGTCAGCAGCGCGCGGACCTCGGCCTCGGCGGCGCCGATCGCGAGCATCGCGCCGCCGACCGGCAGGGCCTGCATGAGCCGGCCTCGGGCCGCGACCAGCGTGGCGGCATCGGCCAGGGACAGGACGCCGGCGGCATAGGCGGCGGTGATCTCACCGATCGAGTGCCCGGCGACGACCTCCGGCGTGACGCCCCAGCTGCGCAGCAGGGCCAGCAGCGCGACCTCGACCGCGAAGATCGCCGGCTGCGCCCAGCCGGTCTCATCCAGCCGCTCCTGATCGTCGAGGACATCGAGCAGAGGAAGGTCGAGCGCGGCACAGACCTCGTTGAACGCGGTCGCGAACGCAGGGAACGCGTCATACAGCTCACGGCCCATCCCGGCCCGCTGCGCGCCCTGACCGGTGAACACCATCGCCAGCCGACCCTCGGCGGCGCGGCCGACCGCGACCGGTTCGCCGGAGCCGGGGCTCAGCAACACCGCGCGATGCGCCAGCGTGGCCCGGCTGGTCAGCGCGTGCCCGATGTCCTCCGGCCGCGCCTGCGGCCGGTCGCGGAGCACGACCCGCATCCGCTCGACCAGTTCGGCCAGCGCCGCCGGGTCGTTGGCCGACACCACCAGCGGCACCGTACGGGTCACCGCCGGGCCTGGCGTGACCGTCTCGGCCGGGGGCTCCTCCAGGATGACGTGCGCGTTGGTCCCGCTGATCCCGAACGAGGAGACGCCGGCCCGGCGCGGGCGCTCCCCCGCCGGCCACGGCCGCGCCGAGGTGAGCAGCTCGACGTTCCCGGCGGCCCAGTCGACCGTCGGCGTCGGCTCATCGACGTGCAGCGTCTTGGGCAGCACCCCGTGCCGCATGGCCTGGATGACCTTGATGATCCCGGCGACCCCGGCGGCGGCCTGGGTGTGTCCGAGGTTGGACTTGATCGACCCGAGCCACAGCGGCGTCTCCCGATCCTGACCGTAGGCGGCCAGCAGGGCCTGCGCCTCGATCGGGTCACCGAGCGTGGTGCCCGTGCCGTGCGCCTCGACCGCGTCCACATCCTGCGGGGTCAGGCCCGCGTTGGCCAGCGCGGCCCGGATCACCCGCTGCTGCGACGGGCCGTTGGGAGCGGTCAGCCCGTTGGAGGCCCCGTCCTGGTTCACGGCGGTGCCCCGTACGACCGCGAGCACGCGGTGCCCGTTCCGCTGGGCGTCCGAGAGCCGCTCGACCAGCAGCATGCCGACGCCCTCGCCCCAGCCGGTGCCGTCTGCGGCGGCGGCGAAGGACTTGCACCGGCCGTCGGCGGCCAGGCCGCGCTGCCGGGAGAAACCGATGAACGTGTCCGGGGTCGCCATCACCGTCACGCCGCCGGCGAGCACCAGGTCGCACTCGCCCGACCGCAGCGCCTGAGCGGCCAGGTGCAGCGCGACCAGCGACGACGAGCAGGCGGTGTCGACCGTGACGGCCGGGCCTTCAAGTCCGAAGGTGTACGCGATCCGGCCGGAGGCGACGCTGCCGGAGTTCCCAGTCCCGAGGAAGCCCTCGACCTCCTCCGGCACGGCGGTCAACCGGCCGAGGTAATCGTGGTACATCAGGCCGACGAAAACGCCGGTACGGGAGCCACGCAGCCCCAGCGGGTCGACACCGGCGCGTTCCAGGGTCTCCCACGAGGATTCGAGCAGCAGCCGCTGCTGCGGGTCCATCGCCATGCCCTCGCGCGGGCTGATCCCGAACAGGCCCGGGTCGAAGTCGGCGGCGTCGTAGAGGAACCCGCCCTCCCGCGCGTACGACGTACCGGGGTGATCGGGGTCGGGGTGGTAGAGCCCCTCGACGTCCCAGCCCCGGTTGGCGGGGAACAACCCCATGCCGTCGCGGCCCTCGGCGACGAGGTTCCACAGCTCGTCCGGGGTGGTGATCCCGCCGGGGTAACGGCAGGCCATGCCGACGATCACAATGGGGTCGTCGTCGACCGGGGCGGCGACGGCCGCCATCGGTGCCGGGGCCTGGGTCGAGCCGGAGAGCTCGGCGGTGATGAACTCGGCGAGGGCGGTGGCGTTCGGGTAGTCGAAGATCAGCGTCGCGGGCAGCCGCAGGCCGACCTCCGTGGCGAGCCGGTTGCGTAGCTCGACCGCGGTGAGCGAGTCGAAGCCCAGCTCGCGGAAGGCCCGGCCGGCCGGGATCGCGTCCGAGCCGGGGTAGCCGAGCACCGCGGCGGCGTGCTCCCGGACGGTGGTCAGCGTCGCCAGAACCCGATCGGCCTCCTCCATGCCGGCGAGGTGCTGGGCCAGCGAGGAGCCGCCGGTCTCGGTCCTGGCCGTGGCGGCGCGCCGCCGGGTGACGGTCCGGACCAGGCCGTGCAGCAGCGGGGGAAGCTCCTCGACGCCGCGGAGCGTGGCCAGATCGAGCCGGAGCGGGACGGCGACCGGGCGGCCGGAGGCCAGCGCGGCGTCGAAGAGCGCGAGGCCGGCCGCGGCGTCCAGCGCGCCGAAGCCGCCCCGGGCCAGCCGGCGGCGGTCGGCCTCGGACAGCGCGCCGCCCATGCCGGCGTCCCACAGGCCCCAGGCCAGCGACGTCGCCGGAACGCCCTGCGCCCGCAACCGGGTGGCGTACGCGTCCAGGAACGCGTTCGCGGCGGCGTAGTTGGCCTGGCCGGCGCTGCCGAACAGCCCCGCCGCCGAGGAGTAGAGCACAAACGCGCTCAGCGGCCTGTCCTTCGTCGCGGCCGCGAGGTTGCGGGCGGCGTCGATCTTGGCGCGGAAGACGGTGTCGAGGCGCTCGGGGGTCAGGTCGGTGAGCAGGCCGTCGTCGATGACACCGGCGGCGTGCACCACGGCGCTGACCGGCTCGTCCCGCAACGCCGCCATGACCGCGTCGCCGTCGGACAGGTCGCACGCGAGCGAGCGCACCTCCGCGCCCTCGATGTCGACGCTCCCGCCGGAGCGGGAGAGCAGGAGCAGTTTGTGAACGCCGTGGGCCCGCACCAGGTGCCGGGCGACGAGGCCGCCGAGCGTGCCGCCGGCGCCGGTGACCACCACGACGCCGTCACCGAACTCCGTCGTCCCCGAGGCGTGCAGCCGGGCCAGGCGCGGCACCGTGACCACGCCGTCGCGCACCAGCGCCTGCGGCACCGGGTAGAGCGCGGCCTCGGCGGCGTCCAGCAGGTGGATCCGGTCGGGGTGCTCGGACTGGGCCGACCGGACCAGACCCCACAGCGCCGCCCCGTCGGGGTCGGTGACGTCGTCGCCGACCGCGCCGAACGTGCGCACGACCAGCCGGGCATCGGCCCAGGCGGAATCGGCGAGCCAGGCCTGCAGCAGCGCGAGCAGCGCGGCGGCCCGGTCCCGGGCTGTGCCCGGGACCGTCGCGTCCACGACCAGCACCGTCGCGGGGGCCGGCAGCGGATCGCCGAGCGCGATCACGACCGGGGCCTCCGCCGTCGCGGTCAGTTCTTGCGGTGTCCACTCGACGGCGAACAGCGAGCGGGCGGCCTCGTCCTGGCCGGCGGCGGTCTCGTCCGCGGTGACCGGGCGGAAGACGAGACCTTCGACGGTGACCACCGGCTCGCCGGCGGCGTCGACCGCGTCGACCCGTACGGTCTCGCCGTCCAGCCGGAGCCGGGCCCGCAGCAGCCCGGCGCCGTCGGCGTGCACGGTGACGCCGGTGAACGCGAAGGGCAGCCGGGTCACGCCGTCGCCGGCCGGACCCGTGCTCAGGCCGTGCAGGACCGCGTCGAGCAGCGCGGGATGGACGGCGAACCGGTCCGGATCGCCGGGCAGCTCCGCTTCCACGTAAAGGTCGTCGCCCTGCCGCCAGACCTCGCGCAGGCCCCGGAAGACCGGCCCGTACTCGTAGCCGGCGGTGGCCAGCCGGTCGTAGAGGTCCTCGGTGGCCAGGTGGGTCGCGCCGGCCGGTGGCCAGGCGAACGCCTCGGCGGCCGGCTGGGCCGGGCTCACAAAACCGGTGGCGTGGACGGTCCAGGGGTCTTCGGTGTCGGAGGCGGGCTCGCCCGGGCGGGAGTGAACGGTGACCGGGCGGCGGCCGTTCTCGTCCGGGGCACCGACACTGACCTGTACGGCGACGCCGGCCGAGGCGCCGAGCCGGAGCGGCTGCTGGAGCACCAGTTCCTCGACGGCCGGGGCGCCGACCACGGCGCCGGCGGCGAGGGCGAGGTCGAGCAGCGCGGTCCCCGGCACCAGGACGGTGCCCAGGATCGTGTGGTCGGCCAGCCAGGGCTGGGCGCGGAGCGTGAGGCGGCCGGTGAGCACGGCGCCGTCGCCGTCTGCCAGCGAGACCGCCGCGCCGAGCAGCGGGTGCTCGACCAGGCTCAGCCCGAGGCTCGCCGGGTCGGTCTCGGCGCCGGTGCCGGCCTGCGGCCAGTAACGCTGCCGCTGGAAGGCGTAGGTCGGCAGGTCGGGCAGCGAAGTGCCGGCACCGTCGAGGACGCTCGCCCAGTTGATCTCCGTGCCCCGCGTGAACACCGTCGCCACGCCGGTGAGCAGCGTGGCGACCTCGTCCCGGTCCCGGCGCAGCGTCGGCACGGCGAGCGCGTCCGGCTCGTTCGCGCCGACCAGGGCGGTCAGCACGCCGTCCGGCCCGACCTCCAGGAACCGGGTGACGCCCCGGGCGGTCAGCGCGGCCACCGCGTCGGCGAACCGGACCGGCCTGCGGACCTGCTCGACCCAGTACTCCGGGTCGGTCCAGCGCAGCGGCTCGTCCGGCTCGACGGTGGAGACCGCGGCCACCTGCGGCGCGGTGAAGGCGAGCCCGTCGACGACCACGCGGAACTCGGCGAGCATCGGCTCCATCAGCCGGGAGTGGAACGCGTGGCTGGTACGCAGCAGAGAGGTCTTCCAGCCCCGCTCGCCGGCCAGTTTGACGATCCGGGCGATGTCGTCCGCGGCCCCGGAGACTACCACCGCGCCCGGCCCGTTCACCGCGGCGAGGTCCACCTCCGGGCACGCCTCCAGGACATCGGCCTCGGACGCGTTGACCGCGAGCATCGCGCCACCGGCCGGCAGCGCCTGCATCAGCCGGCCCCGCGCCACCACCAGCGCCGCGGCGGCGGCCAGGGAGAGCACCCCGGCGGCGTAGGCGGCGGTGATCTCACCGATCGAGTGCCCCGCGACGAAGTCGGGCGTCACGCCCCAGTGCCGGAGCAGGGCCAGCAGCGCCGCCTCGACCGCGAACAGCGCGGGCTGGGCGTAGCCGGTCCGGTCGAGCGCGTCCGGGTCGGCGAAGACGACCAGCCGCAGCGGCTGGTCCAGCAGCGGGTCGATCGACGCGCACACCTCGTCGAACGCGGCCGCGAACACCGGGAAGGCGGCGTAGAGCTGCTCCCCCATCGCCAGGCGTTGCGCGCCCTGGCCGGTGAAGAGCAGGGCGAGCCTGCCGTCGCCGGTCTCGCCGCGCGCCGCGCTCTCCCGCCGCTTGAGCGTACGGAGCAGCTGGGCCCGGTTGGGCGCCAGGTAGACCGCCCGGTGCGCGAGCGCGGCCCGCCCCGCGGTGGTCCGGGCCACGTCGGAGACGTCGGCGTCCGGATGCGCGTCGAGCCAGTCGCGGAGACCCTCGGTCTGCGCGTCCAGGCCGGCCTCGGTGGCCGCGGAGACGACAAACGGCAGGACCGGCACCGTGCTGCGGCTGCGCGGTCGCTCGTCTTCGACGGCGACCGGCGGCTCCTCCAGGATGACGTGGGCGTTGGTGCCGCTGACCCCGAACGCGGAAACGCCCGCCCGGCGCGGCCTGGAGGAGGCGGGCCAGGGCCGGGCCTCGGTGAGCAGCTCGACCGCTCCGGAGGTCCAGTCGACGTTCGGGGTCGGCTCGTCGACGTGCAGCGTCCTGGGCAGCAGCCCGTGCCGCATCGCGAGGATCATCTTGATGATGCCGGCCGCGCCCGCAGCGGACTGGGTGTGGCCGATGTTCGACTTGATCGACCCGAGCCAGAGCGGCTCTTCCCGGTCCTGGCCGTAGGTGGCCAGCAGGGCCTGGGCCTCGATCGGGTCGCCGAGGGTGGTGCCGGTGCCGTGGGCCTCGACCGTGTCGATCTCCTCCGGCGCCAGGCCGGCGTTGGCCAGAGCGGCCCGGATCACCCGCTGCTGGGCGGGGCCGTTCGGGGCGGTCAGGCCGTTGGAGGCCCCGTCCTGGTTGACCGCGCTGCCCCGCACGACGGCCAGCACCTGACGCCCGGACTCCCGCGCCGAGGACAGCCGCTCGACCAGAAGCATGCCGACGCCCTCGGCCCAGCCGGTGCCGTCGGCCGCCGCCGCGAACGACTTGCACCGGCCGTCGACGGCCAGGCCGCGCTGCCGGGAGAACTCGGTGAACGTGCCCGGCGTGGCCATGATCGTGACACCGCTGACCAGCGCCATGCCGCACTCGCCCTGGCGGAGCGCCTGCGCGGCCAGGTGCAGGGCGACCAGCGAGGACGAGCAGGCGGTGTCGACGGTCATCGCGGGGCCTTCGAGGCCGAACGTGTAGGCGATCCGCCCGGAGGCGACGCTGCCGGCGCTGCCGATGCCGAGGTATCCGCTCAGGTCCTCGGGGCTCTCCTCCAGCAGGGAGATGTACCCCTGGTGGGTGGTGCCGACAAAAACGCCGATCTGCTGTCCGCGGAGCGAGAGCGGGTCGAGGCCGGCCCGTTCGAACGTCTCCCACGCGGTTTCCAGCAGGAGCCGCTGCTGCGGGTCCATGGCGAGGGCCTCGCGCGGGCTGATCCCGAACAGGCTCGGGTCGAACCGGTCGGCGTCCTGAACGAACCCGCCGTTGACCGTGTAGGAGGTGCCGGAACGGTCGGCGTCGGGGTTGTAGAGCGCGTCGACGTCCCAGCCGCGGTTGGCAGGGAACGAGCCGATCGCGTCGACCTCTCCGGCGACCAGGTCCCACAGCTCGTCGGGGGTGCTGACTCCGCCGGGGAAGCGGCAGGCCATCGCGGTGAGCACGATCAGGTCGTCGACGTCGGCGAGCACGGCCGGGGCGGTGACCAGGGCGGCCTCGCCGCCGAAGACCTCCTCCTGTAGGTAACGGGCGAGTTCCAGCGGCGTCGGGTAGTCGAACGCGAGCGTCGGGGAGAGGCGCAGCCCGGTCTCGGCGGCCAGCGCGTTGCGCAGCTCGACCGCGGTGAGCGAGTCGAAGCCGAGTTCGCGGAACGGTCGCTTGACCACGATCGCCTCGGCGGACGGGTAGCCCAGGACAAGCGCGGCGTGGCCCCGTACCAGGTCGACCAGCTCGGTCTCGCGCTGCGCCGGGGGCAGGGCGGCCAGCCGGGAGCGCCAGCCGGTCTCGATCACCGGCTCGGCGACGGCCAGGCCGGCGACCTCCGGCAGGTCCTCCAGCAGCGGCCTGCGGCGGGCCGCGGCGAACGTCTCAACGAAGGAAGCCCAGTCGACGTCGGCGACGGTGAGCAGCGGCGAGCGTCCCCCGGCGGCCTGCCGGAGGACCTCGACCGCGAGGTCGGGGGCCATCGGGGCCAGGCCGCGCCGGCTCAGCGCGGCGGCGGTGCCGCCCTCGGTGGCCATGCCCGCCTCGGCCCACGGGCCCCAGGCCAGCGACGTGCCGGCCAGGCCGCGAGCGCGCCGCCGCTGGGCCAGGGCGTCGAGGCCGGCGTTGGCGGCCGCGTAGGCGCCGCCCCAGCCGCTGCCCCAGGTGGCGGCGATCGAGGAGAACAGGACGAACGCGTCCAGGTCCGTGTCGCCGAGGAGTTCGTCGAGGTGCAGCGCGCCGGTGGTCTTGCCGGCGAGCACCGACGCGAGACCGGCGGCGTCGAGGTCGGCCAGCGGCGCGCTGTGCGCGATGCCGGCGGCGTGCACGACCGCGGTGAGCGGAGCCTCCGGGTCGGCGACGGCCTCCTTGAGGAGGGCCGCGACCGCGTCGCGGTCGGCCAGGTCCGTGGCGACGATCGTGACGCGGGCGCCCGCCGCACGGATCTCGTCGGCCAGGTCGTGCGCACCGGGTGCGTCCGGCCCGCGCCGGCCGGCCAGGACGAGGTGCGCGGCGCCGTGGGCGGCGGCCCAGCGGGCGACGTGGCCGCCGAGCGCGCCGGTGCCGCCGGTGACCAGTACGGTGCCGCGCGGCTGCCAGCCCTCGTCGGTACCGGCCGGAGCGTGTTCCAGCCGGCGGACGAGCAGGCCCGAGGGGCGGATCGCGACCTGGTCCTCGGCGTCGAGACCGCCGGCGAGGATCGCGATGAGCCGGTCGGCGGCGCGTGGGTCGAGGGTTTCGGGGAGGTCCAGGAGGCCACCCCAGCGGTTCGGGTACTCCAGGCCGACCACCCGGCCCAGGCCCCACACCTCGGCCTGGGTGAGGGTGGCGACGTGATCGCCGGGGACGGCGGCGACCGCGCCCCGGGTGAGGATCCACAGCGGAGCGGTGACGGCGGCGTCCTCAACGGCCTGGGCGAGCGCGAGCGTTCCGGACAGCGCCGCCGGGAGACCCGCCTCGTCCGTGTCGTCGCCCATCGCGAGGAGCGAGACGACCCCGGCGACGTCGGCCTGGTCGCGGAGCCGGGCCGCGAGCGTGGCCCGATCGGCCGCGGGAATCGTCACGACGTTGCCACCGGCCCGGGCGAGGATCTCCTCGACGCCGTAGGCCTCGGCGGGGACGACCAGCACCCAGGTGCCGGTGAGCGTCCGCGTGGTCGGGTCGGGTAGCGCCGTCCAGGTCTCCCGGTAGCGCCAGCCGTCGACCTGATCGCGCCGCTGCCTGTGGCGGTGCCAGGAGGAGAGCGCCGGGACCAGGGCGCCGAGCGTCTCCCGGTGGGCCTCGGCGTCGATGCGCAGTTCGTGGGCGACCGCGCTGAGGTCGGCGGAGTCGATCGCGGCCCAGAAGTCGGCGTCCGCGCCCGTCGCGGTGACCGCTTCGCGGGGAGTGGGGCGGAGCCAGTACCGCTGGCGCTGGAAGGGATAGGTGGGCAGGTCGACCGGACGGGCGGCGGTGCCGTCGAACAACGCCCGCCACTCCACCCGCTGACCGCTGACGAACAGCTCGGCCACGGCGGTGAGCAGCGTCATAACCTCGTCACGGTCCCGGCGCAACGCGGCCACCGCTACCGCGTCCGGACTCACCGCACCGACCAACGCGGTCAACACACCGTCCGGGCCCAACTCCAGCACCCGGTCAGCCTTCAAAGCAACCGCCGCGTCGGCGAACCGGACCGGCTTGCGGACCTGCTCGACCCAGTACTCCGGGTCGGTCCACTGCCCCGCCGCCACCGCCGCGCCGGTCACCGTCGACACCACCGCCAGCCTCGGCTCAGCGAAACTCAGCCCACGGACGATCTCGGCGAACTCCGCGAGCATCGGCTCCATCAGACGGGAGTGGAACGCGTGGCTGGTCCGCAGCCGACTCGTCTTCCAACCCCGCTCCGCCGCCAGCTCGGCGATCCGCATGATGTCGCCCTCAGCCCCGGACACCACCACCGAGGCTGGGCCGTTCACCGCCGCGACATCAACGGCGAAACTCTCGCCGTTCGACTCACCACCGACCACGACGGCCAAGCCACCGACACTCGACTCACCGCCGTTCGACCCCCCACCATCGGCCATGGAGTCCAGAAGCGCCCGAACATCCGCCTCCGCCGCCCCAACCGCGAGCATCGCCCCACCCGAAGGCAGCGCCTGCATCAACCGGCCCCGCGCGGCCACCAACGTCGCCGCATCCGCCAGGCTCAAAACACCGGCGGCATACGCAGCGGTGATCTCCCCGATCGAATGCCCCGCCACCACCTCCGGGACCACACCCCACGAACGCACCAGCGCCAGCAACGCCACCTCAACCGCGAAAATCGCCGGCTGCGCCCACCCCGTCTGATCCAGCAACGCCGCATCCAACCCGTGCAGCGGAAGATCCAAAGCCGCACAGACCTCGTCATAGGCCGCCGCGAACACCGGGAACACGTCATACAGCTCCCGGCCCATCCCCACCCGCTGCGACCCCTGACCGGTGAACACCACCGCCAACCGGCCCTCAGCCGCCGTCCCCCGGATCACCGCATCACCCAGCAGCACCGCACGCTGCTCCAGCACCGC
>NZ_FZOD01000111.1 GCF_900188345.1 Streptosporangium subroseum
GTACTGATCAAGAAGGTCTGAGGTCACGCGCATCTGGGTTGCCGGCTGAGCGGCATATTCGCGTGGGTTGTAGACCTGGAATATGAGGTATTCGGATCGCGGGGGCCTGTCGATGTGGGCCCGCGCTGAACGGGAGCGGCTTCGGTTCGTAGCCGCGGACATGTTCGCCGGCGGGATGAGCGCGCCGCAGGTAGCGCGGGAGTTGAGCATCACCCGCAAATCGGCGTGTGCGTGGCGCCGGGCCTGGGAAGCCGGCGGCAAAGCCGCGCTGGCGTCCAAAGGTCCGGGCGGGAACGTGTGCCGGCTGTCTGCTGATCAGCTCGAGCGACTGGAATGGGAACTGGAGCGGGGCCCGGCCGCGCACGGCTGGAGCGATCAGCGCTGGACGCTGCCTCGGATCGCCGCGGTGATCAAGGAGGTGTTTCGGGTGTCGTATACGGCGCGTGGGGTGGCCTATCTGCTGCGCGGGCGGGGCTGGTCGGCGCAGGTGCCCGTGCATCGGGCCACCGAGCGAAATGAGGAGCAGATCACCGCGTGGCGGGGCTGGCGGTGGTCGGCGTTAAAAGGACCGCGGCGGCCTGGGGCGCCTGGATCGTCTTCTGCGACGAATCGGGCCAAAGTCTGAGGCCGCCCAAGGGCCGCAGCTGGGCACGGCGCGGTCACACTCCGATCGTGGCCGTACCGGGGCGCGGAACAGGCCGGGTCTCGATCGCCGGATTGCTGTGCGTTAAGCCGGGGCAGCGGACCCGGCTGATCTACCGGACGACTGTCTATCACGGCCGTAAATACGAGCCGAAGGGCTTCGGCTCGGCTGACTTCGCGGCCCTGCTTACCGACGTCCACCAGCAGCTCCACGGCCCGATCATGGTGGTCTGGGATAATCTTCCGGCGCATGTCAGTGCCCCGATGCGGGCCTGGATCGCCGCGCGCGCCGACTGGCTGCTGGTCTACCGGCTGCCGCCGTACGCCCCGGAACTTAATCCCGCCGAAGGGATCTGGGCCAATCTCAAGGGCAAGATCTACAACCTTGCCGTCCACGGCGTTGACGCACTCGCGGTGCTCCTGAAAAGCCACCTCAAGTGCTTGCAGTATCAGCCCGACTTGCTCAACGCGTTCATCGCCGAGACCGGCCTGAGCCTCGAACCGCCATAACCCCAGACCTTCTTAATCAGTAGCGCGTTGGTGTTGCCGACCGCTGCGGCTGCGCAGGCTAGTCGCTCAGCCCCCTCGAGGTCGCCCGCCTTCTCCCGCATTCGGGCTAAGGCGTGCAGCGCATCGCTGTTACCGACGTCGGCGGCGAGTTCCCACAAAGCGAAAGCATGACGGTAACGGCCCCGATCGGATGCGGCCTGAGCAAGGGCGATGTGATCGTTCGGAGTGGCGGCGTGGTGGGTGACGGCGTTCCAAAATCCGTCCGGGGGGTATACCAAGCGGCGGGTTTGGGTGCCGTGTTGCTCCAGATAGTCGGCCAGCCGGTAGGACGGCTCGCCTCCGGCCTGCGGTGCCGCGGCGAAAGTAGTGCCAGGGCGAGGCTTGAGACGGGTCAGTGGGGCGCGGGCTCCTCTGCATGGCAGCGGATCGGTCAGGTAGGCGAAGGCCTGTTCCAGCCAATCGTCGCCCAATAGGTCCCACTGTTCGTCGCTGAGATATCCGGCGGCGGCCTGCTCCAGCATTAGGCGCGACAGGGTGGCGCTGTGCCCGAGCCGGCGGGCGTCCATCGCCGCATGTACTACTGCCCGGGCCGCAGTGGTTGCTTTGTCGTAACGCTCAATCAACGCGGGTCCGCCAGCCAGATAATGAGTCAGCGCCCCCGATGACGCATGACGCAATGCTTCGGCTAGCCGTGGGTCTTTTCGTGCGCCAGCCGTGGCCGTGGCAAGGTCAATACCGGTGAAGGCGTCCGGGATGCGACGACTGACATCTTTGAGTAGTTCACGAGCCTGCGAATGTGAATCAGAGGATCCAGGGGTGGGGACAGCGGTGAGAATGTTCCAGTACTGCGACCACAACGTACCTAGCACCAGTACTGGCCCCCGCTCGGGAGCGGTCATTAGCTCGCGCAACTCGGCGGCGATCTGTTCTCCCTGTGTACTGGTGGCGGTGAGCAAGTAGTGCTGGGCCTCATTGAGCCACACCACGGTGTACGGACCGATGGTCTTCAGATCGGCCAGGGCGGCCTCAGGCCGTCCGGGGTTGATTGGATGCCATAGTCGCCAGGGCTCGCTCAGGCCGCGCACCGCTTCCCAACAGGCGCGAGTCTTGCCGGTGGAGGATTCACCGACGAGCACCATCATCCGGCTCACGCCGGCTTGGACAGCGGCCACCGCTTCGGCCAAGGCGATATCGTGGGTCCGGCGTACGTAGGCGGGCAATTCGTCGAGTCCGGCGGCGGCTGCCGGAACCTGTCAATTTGATCGAGGCAGTTGAGCTGGGCTAATTCTGTATCGGCTTCTCTGGTGTGTCCCTCGGCTCGTCGGTCTTGGGCTTGTTGATCCACGCCGGGCCGGGCAGTGCGGGCGGGGTGGGAGTGCCGCCGCTGGCGAAGCGCTGAGGGTGGGTGGCTTGTGCGGTGGCCAGGACCTGGCCGCGCCGGTCGTGGACGGTGCCGGCCCGGCCGTGGTGGACGTCGACCGGATGATGGTGACCGATCCCGGAGTGGTAGTGCTCGTGGTTGTACCAGGTGTAGAACTCCTGGCAGAAGGTACGGGCGTCCTCGATCGAGCCGAAGCGGCCCGGGAAGGCCGGGCAGTACTTGAGCGTCTTGAAGCTCGCCTCGATGTGCGGGTTGTCGTTGGAGGTCTTGGGGCGGCTGTGAGACTTGGCCACGCCCAGGTCGATGAGCAGTTCGGCGACGGTTTTGGACGTCATCGACGAGCCCCGGTCTGCGTGCAGGGTCAAGGTGTTGCGGTTGACCTTCTGGTTGACGGCGCTGTGAGCGATCAGTCGTTTGGCCAGCGTGGCCGATTCGCGCGAGGCGACCATCCAGCCGACCACGTAGCGGCTGTAGATGTCGATGATCGTGTACAGGTGATACCAGATGCCCCTGTCCGGGCCGCGTAGCTTGGTGATGTCCCAGGCCCAGACCCGGTTGGGCGCCTCGGCGAACAGCTCAGGGATGGTCTTGGGCGGGTGGGTGGCCTGACGGCGCCGATCACGGCCGACCTCGCCGTGCTCACGCAGAATCCGGTACATCGTGGATTCGGACGCCAGGTAGGTGCCCTCATCCAGCAGCGTGAAGTACGCCGTGGCCGGGGCCGCGTCGGCGAACCGCTCGTTGAGCACGGTGCGGATGCGCTCGCGCTCGCCGGGCGACAGCGCTGATGGGTGCGGCTTGCGCGGGCTGAGTGGCCGGGCTGGAGCGGGGCTTGTGCGGTGCTTGCGATACCAGTTGGCCTGCGGTATCCCGGCCGCCGCGCACGCGTTGCGCCGCCCGAGCAGCGGGGTGAGCTCCTCGATCGCCTCGCTCTGAGCGGCTTCGATGATCTCGGTCACCGCTCGTCTCGCCCCATCGTTGTCTCGCTGCTGGTGGCGAGCTGATCCAGCAGCGCGAAGAGCTTTCCCTGCACCTCGATCACCTGGCGGGTTTTGTCGAGTTCGGCACGCAGCCGCTCGACCTCGCCCTCCAGCGTGTCGATCTTCTTGTCGCGCGGATCGGCCTTCGGGCGGCCGACCGGACGGGCCAGTGCCTGCTCGGCGCCCGCGTCGCGCTGGGTCCGCCATCCCGAGATCAACGAGGAGTACAGCCCCTCGCGGCGCATCAGCGCGCCCTTGCCGGCCTTGTCGAGCTGGTCGTATTCCTCCAGGATCCGGGCCTTGTACGCCGCGGTGTATCGGCGGGTCACGGCCCGCTCGCGCACCTGCGGGTCAGGGATCTCCGGATCCGATTTCTGTGCTCCCACGAAGGGATGTCTCCTTCCCCACCCTCGGTACAGAGTTTTATGCCTATTTGTTACCTCTGTCTATTTTGGCAGGGAGGGTGCACCGACATCGATCGCCGGGTGCACTTCCAAATTGAGCGGCCGCAACTGCGCGATCGGCCGCCCTATCCTGCGCTCATCCACTCGGCCTTCGCACGGGGGATTCTCTTTCCGCGCATCCCGCCGCTCGGCCGGTCGTGTGGTGAAGGACGGTAAGGGGCAACTGGGCTGCCGGTGGGTCTGCGCATCGTCATAGGCCTGTTTCCAAGCCGTCAAGCCGCCCAGTACCGCGTCGGGATCCCCTCGCCCATCTTCTTCTACCTTGTGACGGTAAGCCTGCAACAGCGGCTCAACCTGAGAATTCCAGTCCGGCAGCCGTTTGCGTCGGCCACCGACCAAATTCTCCACTGTGCTCTTCGGGATGCCGGAGCGGCGAGACAGCCACGCAGCGGAAGGGTTCCAGGCCACCTCGCACGCCTGTTGGAGGTAGCCGATGAAGACCTGCCAACCATCTGCAGGCGAGAACTCTTGCCCTACCACCAACCCGATCTCTTCCCTCATGATGATCTACTCGATGTCACGAATCTGGGCCCCCAGCCTAAAGACACGTCAGAAGATCACGGGCGAAAAAGACGATCTCGTCACCATCCCCAACATGTGGAGGTGATTTGAGGCCACCCCGGATTACCCAAGGTGGCCTTCGCATCGAGACGCCACGGGTCCCTGACCAATGAGATCGAGACATGTCAGGGACGAAGACGCGCTACGGCCGCCTAGCCGCCATTACCGCCGCCGCTGTGGGCGCGCCCGCTGTCGCATGGGTTGTACATCCCATGCTCAGCGCGGTCATTGCCAGCCTGCAGGCAACCTCCGGCATCACCATCATGGGAACGGCATTGTTCGGCTCTGATCGCCTGAGTGAGCGCGCCTTCCGGCTACTGCGCTGGGCCACCGACCGGCCCGAACCACCGAAGCTCCGCCGGTAACCGAGATCGTCTCCCCAGTGACCGGTCGGGGTTGCCAAAGAGGAAAACCGGCCAGCGGATCTACGATGAATACTGGCCGGAATATTTCGAGGCATCTTTTCGTGAATTTCTGTGCGCTATACTTCGGGGGTGATGCGGACTGGGGGGTGAGCGTGTGCCGGTCGAGGAGATGACGGCAGAGCCGGACATGCTTGTCCTGGCCCGTGAATCGCGGGGCTGGACGCAGGTCGATGTGGCTGAGGCGATGTCTCGCGTGGACATCGATGCGCGGATCTCTCAGGGATACGTGAGCCGCGCCGAGGCAGGCCGCCTGGCCGTCACGGGTGAGCGGCTGCTGCTGTTCGCGGCCGCGCTGCGCTACACGCCCGAGCTGCTGTGTTCCACCGCTGAGGTTCACGGGGTGGGCATCGGGTTGGTGCACCATCGCAAGCGCGCGTCGATGGGCACGACCGGGCTTCGCCGTATTCACGCGATCCTGGCCCTCAGTCGGATGCAGACCAAAGCACTGACGCGTGCCGCCGACCTACCCGGCGATCACCGCTTCCACCACATCCCTATCAACGAGCTGGACACGCCGCCGGATGCCGCCGACCAGTTGCGTGAGGACTGGCGTATGCCGCCAGGCCCCGTTCCTGACCTGGTCGCCTTGGTGGAGCACGCCGGAGCGCTGGTCTTGGCGCGAGATCTGGGTACGGGTGAGCTCGACGCGGTGAGTCAGTGGTCGGCGGGTGAACCTCCCCTATTCCTGCTCAACTCCACCGCACCGCCGGATCGTTTCCGCTTCAGCCTCGCCCACGAACTCGGCCATGTCGTCATGCACACCGAGCCGGGCTCGGGCCGGGAGCAGGAAGATCAGGCCGATCGTTTCGCCGCGGAGTTCCTCATGCCGTATGAGGACATCACCGCGGATCTGAAGAAAGGCGTCGATCTGGCACGTCTGCTGGAGCTCAAGGGACGCTGGGGCGTGTCCATGGCCGCTTTGGTCCGCCGGGCGCTGACGCTGAGCGTGATATCCGATTGGCAGTACCGCAATATCATGGTGGAGATGTCGGCATTGGGGTACCGCACGACAGAACCTGGAATGGTCCCCCGAGAGACGCCGCAGGGCATGGCCCGCGTCGTCACCCGGTTGCAGCAGCACTACGGCCTCAGCCCCGCTCGGGCGGCTCACGTGGCCGGCTTGACCCCTGATGAGTTCGACGAGATCTACCGGTGTGCTTCATCCCTGCCCGAAAGCTCCCCGCTTTCGGCATGTCTCTGAGGTGAGCTGATGATCGACCCTACGATCCCGGGTCCGCGTCTTTCTGAGGCCCCCGCTGTCGGCGCACGGCCGACAACGGCGCAACTGCTTGCCGGACGGGTGCTGTACCAGGAAAACGCCCGCTTCCTCCCGCGCCTGCGCGACTGCGTCGACGCCAAGCTGAGCGGCGTGGTGATGACCGGCAAGAAGGCCGACGAGCGCGCCTCCCAGCTACGCGAGGCCGGCTACCGCGGGGTTCTGCTGATCGACAGCGCCGCCTACATGACACACACGGCCACCCCCGACGAGCCCTTCCTGCTGCCGCAGGACAGCCTCTTCAACGACCTGGACAACTGCCTGACGTTCCAGCTGCACCGCGGCGCCGATGTGGCGCTGACCCCGACCGGTTACATCCCGCCGGCCGCCTCCAAGGTCCTCAAGGCGGTCATGCGCGCCGCCAAGCAGATCGAGCGAGACGACGTGGTCGTCGTCTTGCCCGTCGACATCGCCTGGCTCAACCCTGAGCACATCGCCCAGTTCATCGCCGCCTGTACGGAGATCCGCCAGCCCAAGGCCGTCATCCTGACCCGCCAGTTCGACCCGCTGAAAGCCTTCAAGGAGGCCCCGGCCAACCTGCGGCGCCTGGTATCAGAAGTCGAACACATCGCGCTTTTGCGCACCGACCTCGCCGCCCTGGACGCCATGACCTACGGAGCGCTGTTCGCTGGGATCGGTGCGGACAGCTCCATCCGGCACGCCGTGCCGGCGGGGGAACGACCGCAGACCGCCCAGAACGGCGGCGGCGCCCAGTTCCCTTCGGTGCTGCTGCCCAATCTGATGCGCTTTTCCTGGGGGCCGACATTGGCGAACCGGTATGCCAACGCCGAACCCGTCCGGTGCGACTGCCCGGCATGCCAGGGACGCGGTTTGGACCGTTTCAACACTCCCGATGGGCCGACCCGGATCGAGTCCGAGGATCACAACGCCTACACCTGGGGTGCCTGGGTGAACGAGCTGGCCGCGTGCAGCTCGGCGGCCGAGCGTCGTCAGCTGTGGCGTGACCGGTGTGCGCACGCGGTGGGTCGCTATGAGCTGGAGAACGTGAGGATCGAGCAACCTCGCGCGTTCCAAGCTCCCCCGGCTCTGAAGGCCTGGGCCAGTCTCCCCACCGGGGATGACACGCCCGCTCCCGCCGAGGGCGGTCCGCGAGGGGTCAGTTCAGCTGCTGGTTGATCTCTTCGGTGAACTGCCAGCTCGCGGCCGTGAACCGCTTGCGCACAAACGGCCGCGGCGGCACCACAACCTCCACCGCACCTTTCCGGGCGAGCAGTAAGCCGATGCCGTAGAAGTCCGTCTGCACCATGGCCTCCTGCGGGCGGCGCAGCGGGCCCTCCACCAAAATCGCGCGCGCGCAAAACGGTGCAAACCGGCCGGCCCTCTCCAGCGCCGACTCCCATCCCCGGCCGGGAACCACAGCAAGATCCACCCTGATGGGCTGCACCGCGCGCCGCACTACCGCTTCCCCGTGCCGGCTCACCGCTCCGAGCGGGATCTTGGCCAGGGTGCGGCGCTCCGCGGGATTCAGCGAGGAGACCGCTACCGGCTCCTCCAGCGGCAAGCTCATCAGCAATTCCAGCACTTCAGGACGGAGGAGCGCCTCCGCGCGGGCGCAGGCGCGTCGGCGGCGCTCCCGTTCATCGACGCGGTAGGCGATCAGCGTCTGCGATCCCAGTATGTTCACCAGCGCGGTCTGTGAGTCCGCCGGCACCAGGCCACCTGGTCTCCGGGCAGCAGCCGAAACCACATCCATAGGTACCTGCATCGTGACCGCCATACCTTCACCCTTCCCTAGTGCGATGCCCGTGCCTCATTCGGGGTCGTGCGAATTGGCGGGAGGCGAGAAATCCTCCAGGGCCCGCACCAGCGCGCGCAGCCCTTTCCACACTCGCGGATCCCCGCACCGCTCGTACCAGCGCCGTCGCTGCCCGGCAAGAACCTCTGCTTGTCGGACCAGCCCCAGCGCGATGAGATCTTTGAGCGGCGGGTAGTAAACCGCCGTCGACACCCCATGAGCAACGGCCAGCTCACTCAGGCTGACCTGGCCGTCTCGGGTCATCGCTAAGGCTGTCACCAGGGCTAGCTTGTGCCGGTTGCCCAGAAGAAGGACTGACACGTCCTGCCGTACTGCACGGGCTGGCTGCCGCATACCCATGATTATGTATTTGCGAAAAATAAATTTCAATAGTGTGTAGTGGATTACGAGTATGAGCGGGGTGCACCAGAAGTCCACCGAAGGTGGTATCGCTTCCTTCGTCGGTGATGTCTTGACTGTGCTGCAGATGGTGAGACCCTGCGCGTATGAAGGCTGATGCCCCTATCGTCGGCGGTGCCAGGCTGACCAGTCGACGATCGACGATGTTGTGAGTCGGCGCCGGATTATGGCCTGCGTGGTGATCGCGGTGGCTCTGGCCTTGATTGCCAACGGTGTGGGTTTCGGTGCCGGGACCATCATGATCAGTCCCCTACCTATCGTCGTTGGCGCCTTTTTACTGGGAGCAGGCGTGACGGCGCTGTTCCGGCCGCGACGTAGCCCCGGCCTAAGGACTCAGGATGTGATGATCGGCTCTCTGCTGTCGGCCGTTCGCGACCTGCCGGATGGGTGGCAGGCGATGGACCCGGTCACTGGCCAGATTCTGCAGCTACGACGCGACCGCGGAATGATCACATTGGTGGTCGTTGAGCCACTCAGCGACGATCCGGTTCTGGAGCGCGCCGCCATGATGACCTACTACCTGTTGGGCGGGTTTGGCCGCCCGGTACCGGCTCCGCTCAACCGCTACGTCGCGCCGCTGCACGAGCAAGACGGTGAGTCGATGCCGTGGCGACAGGCTCGCCAGGAACTCAAGATGGCCGATATGACTGGCACCGCCTACGCCACCCCCGAGGAACTGGCCGAACTACATGACCTCGCCCTACGCGTCATCACTCGCTCGGAACCGGATCAGTAACACCGCATCTCGGAGAGTCCTACCGCTACTTGCTGTACTCAGCATCCCCGAAGACCCGCTGTCTCGAAAACCATCCTGGAACGCCATTTCCCGGAGAGAGCGTTTTGGGACGGGTTTCGAGACGGTCGTTCGCCTCCGGCCGCGCCCCGACGAGGGAAAGCATCGAGTAGGCCGGTGTAGGCCCGTTCGATTGGTGCCGGTTGCAGCCCGCACCCACCTCACACAATGCTAATTATGTGAGACGGCTCGGTGATGAGCAGTGAGCCGACATCGCCCGCACCGCGATCACAGCGCCCGAGGGGTCCGTCTGCTCCAGAGCCCGGTTGCTCTTCTCCAGCACCTTGTTCGTCGCGGCCAGAACTTCGGCGGGCTCGTCGGGTGTCCTTTCTCATCGGATCGGAGTCACACGGTGGGGCAATTGGTGTAGATGAGCACCATTTGCGGAACCTTCACGGCCCGTTCGGCCTCCTGACGCCCGGCCCGCATGATGCGATCAGCACATCAGCGCAGATCAACCGCGCCGCTTCCTGAAAGAGCGGCAAGATTCGCCCAACTAGACCCTGACTGATCGTCAAGCGCTGCTGTTTGTTCGCGCACGCTGCCTTGCGATGGTCCATCTGTCCCCGCCTCGCCCCCTTGCCAGGAACTTCTCTTCCTGGCCGAGGTCGCGGACAGAAGAGATGTGCTCGCATGCGCCGCGTCGTCACCGTCCTCTCCGCCGCCCTGGCAGCGATCCTCGCTCTCTCCCTGAGCGCCGGCACTGCGGAGGCCACCCCGCCCGGCATCCCGTCGGCGAGCACCGCCGCCTCCCGCCTGGCCGCCCTGACCGTGGCGGTCGAGTCCCACGCCAGTACCTACAACCGAGACCTCTTCCCGCACTGGATCACCGTCTTGGGAGCGTGTAACACCCGCGAGCAGGTGCTCAAGCGCGACGGCACCAACGTCGTGGTCAACAGCAGTTGCGCCGCCACCAGCGGCAGGTGGTTCAGCCCGTACGACGGCGCCACCTGGAGTGCCGCGAGTGACGTCGACATCGACCACATGGTGCCGCTGGCCGAGGCGTGGCGCTCGGGCGCCTGGGCCTGGACCACCGCCAAGCGGCAGTCCTTCGCCAACTCTCTCAACGACGGCCAGCTGTGGGCGGTCACCGACAACGTCAACCAGAGCAAGGGCGACCAGGACCCCAGCACCTGGAAGCCGTCGGTGGCCTCGTTCCGCTGCACCTACGCCAGGGCGTGGATCGGCGTCAAGTCCAACTGGGGCCTGAGCCTGCAGTCCGCGGAGAAGAGCGCCCTGCAGAGCATGCTCGCCGCCTGCTGACACCCACGCTTCTCGTCCGGCTAGTGCTGTGACCAGAAACGATCACCGGGTTGGCGTGTAGGACCCCCGCCGGTTTGATTGACTGATCAGGTTCGATCAGCGTTTGGGAGGCAGGGTGACGCAGCCGGTCAAGGTCCGCAGGCTCACGAACCAAGAGGGGCAGAAGCTGCAGCGCATCGTGCGGCGCGGCACGATGAGCACGGTGCGATATCGGCGGGCGATGATCCTGCTGGCCTCGGCCGGCGGCAACACGGTGCCGGTGATCGCGCGCCTGGTGCAGGCCGATGAGGACACCGTGCGCGATGTCATCCATCGCTTCAACGAGATCGGGCTGGCCTGCCTGGACCCTCAGTGGGCGGGAGGCCGTCCCCGCCTGCTGAGTCCTGAGGACGAAGACTTCGTTGCGGCGACGGCCACCACCCGGCCTGCCACGCTCGGCCAGCCCTTCACCCGCTGGTCCATCCGCAAACTGCTGGACTACCTGCGCCGCCTACCCGGCCGCACTTTCACCTTGGGCAGGGAGGCGTTACGCACCCTGCTGGCCCGCCGCGGGATCACCTTCCAGCGCACCAAGACCTGGAAAGAGTCTCCGGACCCGGACTTCGAGACCAAACTCGACGAGATCGAGTACGCCCTGATCCAGCGGCCCGAGCGCACCTTCGCCCTCGACGAGTTCGGGCCGCTCGGCATCCGCCCCACCGCCGGTTCGGGATGGGCCCCGCAGGGTGAGCCGGATCGGCTGCCGGCCACCTACCACCGCACCCACGGCGTCACCTACTTCCACGGTTGCTACTCCGTCGGCGATGACCTGCTGTGGGGCGTCAACCACCGGCGCAAGGGCAGCGCCCCCACCTGGGCCGCCCTGAAGTCGATCCGCGCCGCCCGGCCAGACGGCGCGCCGATCTATGTGATCCTGGACAACCTGTCGGCGCACAAGAACCGGCGTATCCGCGCCTGGGCCAAGAAACACAAGGTCAGGCTGTTGTTCACCCCGACCTACGCCTCCTGGGCCAACCCGATCGAGGCCCACTTCGGACCCTTGCGCCAGTTCACCCTGGCCAACTCCGACCACCCCAACCACACCGTCCAGACCCGTGCCCTGCACGCTTACCTCCGCTGGCGCAACGCCCACGCCCGCCACCCCGACGTGCTGACCGCCCAACGCCGCGAACGCGCCCGCATCCGAAGCGAGAAAGGCATCCGCTGGGAAGGTCGCGCCCGTGCTGAAGCCGCGGCATGACGTGGTGGTTATCGAGGGCGGGTCCCCAGGTGTTGAGAGATGCGCAGTAGGTAGCCGTCCGGGTCCTGCACCGCGAACTGGCGCACGCCCACGGCGTCGACGGTGCGCTCGTACCAGCGCTCTTCCAACGGCAGCCACATCTCGTAGCCGGCAGCAAGCAGCGTGGTGTGAATCTGGTCTACGTCATCCACTTCGACGGTGAGGTTGATCCCACGCCCGTAGGGGTAGTCCAGCTCCGCGCGCGGGTAGAGACGGTCCCGGCTCAACGGCTGCTCCAGCATCAGGTCCGCCCCACCACGTTCTAGGTAAGCAAATCGCTCCTGGGGACGCTCATAGCGAATCTTGAAGCCCAGCAGGCGGTAGAAGGCCAGGCTGGCCTGGATGTTGGAGCAGATCAGTTCAGGAACAAGTCGAGACACTTCGTCACTCTGGCAGCTCCCCGAATACTCCAGCAAATCTCATCGTCGTGCCATGGGGCTTTCGGGGAGCCCCATCGACCCGGTGATCGTTTCCGGTCACAGCACTAGCCTCGACCACAGCCCCGAGGCAACGGAAAATCTCCACCCGCGCCGGCCACCAACCTGCGCCCAATGAAGGCCACGTCCGGTGGCTGCCCATACAGTGCGGGCGGCCACCGGAGCCCGGGAGTCCAGGCTTTCGCCCCGCGGAGCGGGCGACCCAGGGGCCAGGGCGTCGCCACCCCGACTAGCTATGGAAGCGATCGGGGTGGCAGGAAGCATGGACCCGATGCGGCTTACGGTGTCTTGTACTTCAGGGTGTAGGAGCCGATGCCGTTGGAAGAAGTCACACGGTAGCGATAGTCGCCGGGTGCGCCGGTGTAGCTGATCTTCTCGTCGGGGTTCAGACGATCGGAGGTGGCTACAGTGACCCAGTTCTTGCCCTCCCGTTTCTGCAACTCGAGATCGAGATCGAGATCGAGATCGACGCCGTCGACATCCAGGCAGGCGGAGTGAACGCCATTGATAGTCGACCGGTAGGAACTGTTGTTCGGCCGGTAGACAGACTCACCGTTGGTCAGCGTGCCAGTGACAGTTTTCAGGTAGTCGGTGCAGGAAGGCTGTGGGTTGTCGATGGTCAGCAAGGTCAGCTCATAGTTCGTGAGGATCTCATCGATCGGCTGGAAGTAGGTGACGCCCCCGAGTTCGCAGTTGCCAGAGCCGCCGGAGGTGACCCCCTGGGCCTGGTCCACCGAGATGAAGGGACCGCCGGAGTCACCCTCCTCGGCGCAGACATCGGTCCGGACCAGCCCGTGGACGGTGCCCTGGACGTAGGCGACGCTGGTGTTGCGCTGCAAGATGGTGCCGCAGTACCAGCCGCTTGCCGCGCCAGATCGGCAGACCGACGCGCCTACGAGGGCTTCCCGGGAACCGGCGACGTTAATCATCCCACCGGTGCTGCTGTCTACTAATGGTTTGGGGGTCTTGTTGTCGTTCACCGCGACCCAGGCGAAGTCGCTGTCCGGGAAGTTCGACTTCTGGAAGGTGCCGAGGGGGGTCCAATCGGCGTCGGTCGCGGAGGCAGCCGCTGCGCCGCAGTGGCCGGCGGTCACGAAACCCCTCTGTGCCTGCTTGGTCACGGAGAAACCTACCGAGCAGCGAGACGTGGGGCCGACACGGTAGATGTCGCCGCCTTTTATATCGTTAAGAATCTTAGGGTCCTCAGTGGAGGGTACCGCCTGTATCAGGTTCGAGTTGCCCGCAGACTCGATGAAGTCCTCAGCTTTCAAGGGGTCTGGTGTAAGGATGACGATCCTGTTGTTCTTCACGTCGATGTAGCGGACTTTCCCTCCGCTCGTCGTTGAAGCCTCGTCGAAGGTTTTCAAGGTCTGGTCGAGTTCGGTGAGTGACTTCTCAACGAGCTGGCCCCGGGCGCCCGCGGCGATGATCTGGGGGAGGTCGGCGGGGTTGGTAGTGGTCACCACGAGAGTCTGCGCGATGGTTCCCACGAGCCAGGAGCCGCCGAAGCGGTCACCAAGCTTCGCACGGAGCTCCGCTTCAACCCTTGCCAGACGGAGCTCGTTGAACAAGCGGATTCGAGCCTGTTCCTCGGTAAGACGGAGGTCGCGCTGGAGTGCCCTGATCATGCCCGGCGGCGGTTTCAGGACGGCCGTGGCAATTGTGGTAGCGGCCGTCAAGGGGCGGGCGGCAGCCGGAGCGACCATCAAAGTAAGAGCGGTGATCGTCAGAACGCATTCCGCGATCACGATATGTCTATGGAGCACTGGCCTCTCCTCAACTCTGGCTTTCTAGGGAAGAGGGGGGAGAATGCCTCGTATCACCGGTTCATCATGGGATGAGGGCAAGATCACCTTACTCCCACCGTTATCGATCAAGACCGCAGAAGCCACACGCCACACAGAACAATGATTGAGAGCTGCGGATCGGCGCACTTGTTTGATGCTCAGGCATAGCCGATGCGCTAATGCTGGTCGGCAAGGTATGCCCGGTGCTTACCGTGGTTTCCGACCCCGACCCCGACCCCGACCCCGACCCCGACCCCGACCCCGACCCCGACCCCGCCGACTGCCGCACGGCAGGCAGCTCCACTTCCTGGCCGAAGGCTAAGCGGATGTCTAGATCGTCGCCTTCGCTGACGAGCGTGACGAGGCCGCGGCCGCCGTCTGCTGTGCGCAACTGCGCCCTTCAGCCGCGCGAGATCCTCACCGTGGCCGATGATCATCACATTAAATCTTTACGGCTTTGAGCGACGCACCCGTTGCGCGATGGGCGCATCACCGACCAGCACGTGGCCGGCAAGTCGAATCATTTTCTTGAGTTAATCCTCGTCCGATTTTCTCGGGTCCACGCGATCCGGTGCTGGTGACTCCCCTAGATCATTTATTGGAAGAGGAATAGAGAACCGGATGTCTCACCGGGTCGTCCGCCTCATAGTGGCCAGCGTGTCCACAGCGTCGTCATAGGGTGCGTACCTGTTCCTCAAGAACGGCTTGGACCGACTCTTTCTACATGTCTCGCTCGCCAGGGGCGCCGCGGTCGAGTTCCCCGCTATGACTCTTAGACGCAGGCCGCCGACGTGCGCCTTCTCGCTCGTTTAGGGCCGGTGATGTGTCTCTTAATGCCACCAAACCTGGCTGAGGCTGCTTTCCGCGTGGCGTGTGGCTTTTGTGGTCTTGATCGGCAACGGCGGGATTAGGGTGGTGTTGCTCGCATCGCATGCTCAGCCAGTGGTGCGGGGTACTCTCCCCTTTTTTTTCTTCGAGGAGAGATGTATGCCCCGCAGACATGCCGCCATGACGGGATGCGTTCTGGTGCTCACCGCCCTTACCTCGACGGCCACTCCGGCCGTTGCTCACCCCCTGGCGACAGGCACCACAGCCGTCGCTGGTCTGAGACCGCCGCCGGGCATGATCCAGGCCCTCCAGCGCGACCTGCATCTCACCGAGGAGCAGGCCCATACCCGGTTGCTCAACGAGGTTCGCCTGACAGAGGTCGAAGCAGGGCTTCGTGCGAAGCTCGGTACCCGCTTCGGTGGTTCCTGGCTTGAGGGAGCAGTCGCGCAGACTCTCGTGGTGGCCACTACCAACTCCGCCGACCTTGCCCTGATCACCGCCGCGGGCGCCACGGGCAGGCATGTTCAACATTCGCTGGCAGACCTCAATGAGATGCTCAAAGTAGTCGACAAGCAGTGGGCGCCCAGTGCCAAGCTGTACGTGCGCTATGTCGATGTGATGAGCAATAGGGT
>NZ_FZOD01000110.1 GCF_900188345.1 Streptosporangium subroseum
ACCCGTTCGCCGCTCGAGTACCCCGAAGGGCCTTTCCGCTCGACTTGCATGTGTTAAGCACGCCGCCAGCGTTCGTCCTGAGCCAGGATCAAACTCTCCAAACAATGTCTGAGAAAGTTCACCCCAGCTGAAAGCACCCACCCCTGCCGTTTCCGGCGCCGCAAATGGCGTCGGGAAGTCAGGGCGGATGTATCAACCAAAGGAATCCGTCCCCCACCCGCAGGGGTGGGATGGACGGGGTTGTGCATCATGCACTGGCTTTTAACACACTGTTGAGTTCTCAAGAAACGGACGCGTACACCCTTTGCCGGACCCGCGGGCCTGCCATCAGGGGCGTTCGTTTTGTTGTGTTTTGATCTTATCAGGCTCGCCGGGTTTAAGGGAAACCAGTGCCGTTCGCACCGTTTCCGCTTATCCCGTCGAATCCGTTAGGATCTCGACCGCCCTGCTTCCAGGGCAACCCCTCCAACTTACTCCGACATCCCGCCTTTGTCCAATCCTGCGACATGGCCAGATTTTCGGTGATCTTTTAGAGGGGGTGCAGGACCTCGCCCTGCGTTAAGAACTCTAGCAGTCCGCTTAGGCTGCCATGGCCCATTCCGCGGTAACAACTAGGTCTTCCCTGAGCCGACAGCCCCCAAACACGGGAGCCCGAAGTCAAAGGACTTCGGGCTCCCGGTCAAACCTCCTCCATGCGGGCTCAGCCCGCGGAGAGCGTCTCCAGCTGAGCGGTCAGGCGCGCGATGTCCTCGTCGGCCTGTGCGGCACGGGCTCGGACCTTGGTCACCACATCGTCAGGTGCCTTGGCCATGAACTGCTCGTTGCCGAGCTTGGCCGCCACCTGTGCGGCCTCCTTCTGCGCCACCCCGAGATCCTTCTCCAGGCGCTTGCGCTCGGCGGCCACATCGATCGTCCCCGCGGTGTCGATCTCCACCGCGATCCCCCCCACGTCGAGGCGGGCCGTGGCCGCGAACGACTCCGACGACTGGTCGAGCTTGAGCAACGACCGAATGGCCCCCTCGTGCGAGGCGAGAGCCGTACCGGCGAGTGACAGCTGAGCGGCGACCTTCTGGCCGGGCTTGAGGCCCTGGTCGGAACGGAACCTGCGGACCTCGGTGATCAGCCCCTGCACGGCCAGGATCTCTTCCTCGGCCGAGGCGTCACGCAGCGACTCCCGCACCGTCGGCCATGGCGCGACCACGATGGACTCGCCACCGGTGACCGCCCGCCACAGTTCCTCGGTGACAAACGGCACCAGCGGGTGAAGCAGCCGGAGCAGCGAGTCGAAGACATGACCCAGCACGAGCCGGGTGTGCTCCTGGCCCGAGGCAATCTGGATCTTGGCGAGCTCGAGGTACCAGTCACAGACCTCATCCCACGCGAAGTGGTAGAGCAGGTCGGAGATCTTGGCGAACTCGAATTCGTCGAAGGCGACGTCCACCGACGCCACGACCTCCTGGAGCCGGGAGAGGATCCACCGGTCGGCTGCGGTCAGCTCCTCGATCGGGAGCTCTCCGACCGCCGCGCCGTTCATCAGCGCGAAACGGGTGGCGTTCCAGATCTTGTTGCAGAAGTTGCGCGAGCCGCCGGCCCACTCCTCGCTGATCGCCACGTCGGAGCCGGGGTTGGCACCACGCAGCAGCGTGAAGCGGGTGGCGTCGGCGCCGAAGCGCTCCACCCAGTCGAGCGGGTCGACCACGTTGCCGAACGACTTGGACATCTTCTTGCCGTGCTGGTCCCGGACCATGCCGTGCAGCGCCACGGTCCGGAACGGCGGCTCGCCGTCCATCGCGTAGATGCCGAACATCATCATCCGGGCGACCCAGAAGAACAGGATGTCGTAGCCGGTCACCAGAACGGAGGTCGGATAGAACTTGGCGAGCTCCGCCGTCCTGTCCGGCCAGCCGAGAGTCGAGAACGGCCACAGACCGGAGGAGAACCAGGTGTCGAGGACGTCCGGGTCCTGGACGTATCCCTCGGGCGCCGACTCGTCGGGGCCGACGCAGACGACCTCGCCCGCGGGGCCGTACCAGACGGGGATCCGGTGGCCCCACCACAGCTGCCGCGAGATGCACCAGTCGTGCATGTCGTCGACCCAGTCGAAGTAACGCTTGGCCAGCTCCGGCGGGTGGATCTTCGTCCGGCCCTCGCGGACCGCGTCGCCGGCGGCCTTGGCGAGGGGCGAGACGTTGACGAACCACTGGAGCGAGAGCCGCGGCTCGACGACGGTCTTGCATCGCGAGCAGTGGCCGACCGAGTGGATGTAGGGCCGCTTCTCCGCGACGATCCTGCCCTCCTCGCGGAGCGCGGCCACCACCGCCGGCCTGGCCTCGAAGCGGTCGAGCCCTTCGAAGGGCCCGTGAACGGTGATCACACCGCGCTCGTCCATGACCGTCATGGACGGCAGCGAGTGGCGGCGGCCGATCTCGAAGTCGTTCGGGTCGTGCGCCGGGGTGACCTTGACCGCTCCGGTGCCGAAGGCCGGGTCGACGTGCTCGTCGGCGACGACCGGGATACGGCGCCCGGTGAGCGGGAGCTCCACCTCGCGACCGACCAGGTGCGCGTAGCGCTCGTCAGACGGGTGCACGGCGACGGCCGTGTCACCCAGCATGGTCTCCGCCCGCGTGGTGGCGACCACGATGGAGTCGTCACCGTCGCCGTAACGGATCGAGACGAGCTCTCCCTCGTCGTCGCTGTGCTCCACCTCGATGTCCGACAGCGCGGTCAGGCAGCGCGGGCACCAGTTGATGATGCGCTCGGCGCGGTAGATGAGCCCGTCGTCGAAAAGCTTCTTGAAGATCGTCTGGACGGCGCGGGAGAGCCCGGGGTCCATCGTGAAGCGCTCGCGCGACCAGTCGACACCGTCGCCGAGTTTCTTCATCTGGCCGAGGATCCGGCCTCCGGACTCTTCCTTCCACTGCCACACACGCTCGACGAAGGCCTCGCGGCCGAGGTCGTGCCGGGACAGGCCGTCCTTGGCGATCTCGCGCTCGACGACGTTCTGGGTAGCGATGCCGGCATGGTCCATGCCGGGCAGCCAGAGCGTCTCCTGTCCGCGCATGCGGGCCCTACGGGTCAGCGCGTCCTGGATCGAGTGGTCGAGGGCGTGGCCGATGTGCAGGACACCGGTCACGTTCGGCGGGGGCAGAACGATGCTGTACGGCTCGCGCTCGCTGCTCGGATCCGCGGTGAAGTATCCCTCCGATACCCAGCGCTCGTAGCTCCGGGTCTCCACGTCGGCGGGTGTGTACTGGGTAGGCAGCTCTGGCGTCGTCACGATGTCCAATTCTAGGGATGTCCGGGTGGTCGATGCCCCACAGTTTTGAGACTTGCAAGATGTCTATACATCTTCTAACTTGTCGGTACATGTCCTCCCTGTATCGCCAGCTCTCCGACGAACTGCGCACCGGCATCGCCGACGGGACCTATCCGCCCGGTTCGCGGCTGCCTTCGGAGAGCGAGCTGGCTGAGCGGTACGGGGCCTCGCGGGGAACCGTCCGCCAGGCGTTCACCGTGCTCGCGGCCGACGGGCTGATCTCCTCCCGCAAGGGAACCCGGCGGCTGGTGCTCCAGCCGACGCTGGTGCAGAGCTTCAGCCAGCTGCACAGCTTCTCGCAGTGGGCGGCGTCGATCGGCGAGACGCCCGGCGGCCGGATGGTGGCCCTGGTCAGGCGCGAGCCGACGGAGCTGGAGGCCGGAAAGCTGGAGCTCGACCCCGGGGAGCGCGTCTACCACCTGACCCGGCTCCGCCTGCTGTCCGGACGACCGGTGATGGTGGAGCGCACCGCCTACGTGGAGCGGATCGGCGCCCTCATCGGCGGGATCGTCATCGATGGCGACGACGAGTCCATCACCATCCGGCTGGAGGAACTCGGCGTGGTGTTCGCCCACGCCGAGCACACTGTCAGCGCGATCCCCGCCGAGGCCGATGACGCCCATCTTCTCGGTGTCCGCCCCCGCACTCCCCTGCTCCGTGAGCTCCGCCGTACCACCGATCCCGCCAACCGGCCGCTGGAGTGGTCCGACGACCGCTACCTCGGCGACGCCGTTGCCTTCACCGTGCACAACTCGGTGCAGGCCAACACTCTTGTCCGTTCGTCCGCGACGGTGACTAAGGAAACCCCAGCGTGAACCTCGCATTCCCCGCCATCTGGCTGCGCGACAACTGTCCCTGTCCCGAGTGCCGTGACCCTCGCAACGACCAGAAACTGTTCGGCATCACCGACCTGGACCCGAAGGTGGAGATCGTCGGAGTCGACGGCCCCATCGTGACCTTCAGCGACGGCCACACCAGCCGATTCGACCCCGCCTGGCTGGCCGCCCACACGCTGGACGGCACCGCCTACGACGACAGGACCGAGGACGCCAAGGAACTGTGGGCCGCGATCACCCCGCCTGAGGGAAACTGGCGGCGCTTCCTCGCCGACCCCTCCCACCGGGAGGAGTGTCTCGACGCGGTGCTGCGCACCGGCTTTGTGCTCCTCCGCGAGGTGCCCGTCGAGCCGGGGACGGTGCTGGAGGTGGCCGGAGCCTTCGGCTACGTACGCGAGACCAACTACGGCAAGCTGTTCGACGTGCGGGTCGAGGCCACGCCGGTGAATCTGGCCTTCACCGGGTTGCCGATCACCCCGCACACCGACAACCCCTACCGCGATCCGGTGCCGACGGTGCAGCTGCTGCACTGCCTGTCCAACGCGGTGGAGGGCGGCGAGTCCGGTCTGGTCGACGGCTTCCACGCGGCCTCGCTCCTGCGCGCGGAGGATCCCGGCGCGTTCGAGCTGCTGGCCCGCACCCCGGTCACCTTCCGGTACGGCGACGCCGGCACGGAGCTGACCGCCAGCCGCCCGATGATCGGCCTGGATCCGCTGGGCCGGATCCGCGAGGTGAGGTTCAACAACCGCTCGCTGCGACCGGTACGCCTGCCGTACGAGCGGACGGAGGCCTTCTACGCGGCCTATCGCGCGTTTGCGGAGATCCTCTACCGGCCGGAGCTCCAGGTGAACTTCCGGCTCGGCCCCGGCGACTGTGTGATCTTCGACAACACCCGGATCCTGCACGCCAGGACCGGCTTCGCCGACTCCGGGGACCGGCACCTGCAGGGCTGCTACGCCGACCTGGACGGATTCGCCGGCAACCTGGCCGTGCTCCGCCGCCGGAACGCGGTGATCGCCAACCTGCGGGCGCTGTTCGAGGGCCCCGGCGCCGACGACTACCTGGGCGAGGAGGTCACGCAGGCGGCACACATGCTTCAGGCCGCGGCATCCGCCCGGGAGGCCGGGGCTTCGCCGGGCCTGGTGGCGGCGGCGTTGCTGCACGACGTGGGGCACTTCACCGGGGAGGTCACGGGGCACGATCTGATGGGCGGCACCGACAACCGGCACAGCCATGTCGGCGCCGACTGGCTCGGGCAGTGGTTCGGTCCTCAGGTGACCGAGCCGATCCGGCTGCACGTGGCGGCCAAGCGCTATCTGTGCGCGGTGGAAAGCTCCTACTACGACCTGCTCTCCGAAGCCTCCCGCTACACGCTCGGCGTGCAGGGCGGGCCGATGGGCCCCGATGAGGTCGCCGGGTTCGACGCCGAGCCGTACGCCCAGGACGCGGTACGGCTGCGCCGCTGGGATGACGAGGCCAAGGAGCCGGATCGGGTGGTCCCCGGCTTCGAGGACTACACGGCACTGCTCTACCAGCTGATCCGATAGAAACCCGACCCGCCGAAAACCAGAGCCACCCGGCAGTCGCGCCCCTGACGGCCGACGCCACCCGAGATCCAGCCGCCGGAAACGCGGGTCCCGGAAGCGGAGCGGGAAACAGCGACGCCCCCGCAGGATCTCCCTGCGGGGGCGTCGGCCGTACGAACCGAGTCGCTCGAACGCGAAACTACGCGGACTTCTCGCGCGGCGGGCGCTGCTGCTTGTTGAGCTGGTCCCGCGGCACGAGCGTCGGGTAGACGTGCTCCAGTACCGACTCACGAGTGATGACAACACGCGCCACGTCCTGCCGTGACGGCACCTCGTACATCACCGACAGGAGGACCTCCTCCAGAATCGCCCGGAGACCACGGGCGCCGGTGCCACGCAGGATCGCTTGGTCGGCGATGGCCTCCAGGGCATCGTCGGTGAACTCGAGCTCGACGTTGTCCAGCTCGAACAGACGCCGGTACTGCTTCACCAGAGCGTTGCGCGGCACGGTGAGGATCTGGATGAGCGCCTCGCGGTCGAGGTTGTGCACGCTCGTGATAACCGGGAGCCGGCCGACGAACTCGGGGATCATGCCGAACTTCAGCAGGTCCTCGGGCATGACATCACCGAAAATGTCGGAGTTGTCGACGTCTTCCTTGGACCGGATGATGGCATTGAATCCAATGCCCTTCCTGCCGACCCGGGACTCGATGATCTTCTCGAGGCCGGCGAAGGCTCCACCACAGATGAACAGCACGTTGGTGGTGTCGATCTGGATGAACTCCTGGTGCGGATGCTTGCGTCCGCCCTGCGGCGGCACGCTCGCGGTCGTGCCCTCCAGGATCTTCAGCAGGGCCTGCTGCACGCCCTCACCGGAGACATCCCTGGTGATCGACGGATTCTCACTCTTACGAGCGATCTTGTCGACCTCGTCGATGTAGATGATGCCGGTCTCGGCCTTTTTGACGTCGTAGTCAGCGGCCTGGATCAGCTTGAGAAGTATGTTTTCGACGTCTTCACCCACATAGCCCGCCTCCGTCAAGGCGGTGGCGTCGGCGATGGCGAACGGAACGTTCAACATCTTCGCCAACGTCTGGGCGAGCAGCGTCTTGCCGGAACCCGTGGGGCCCAGGAGCAGGATATTGGACTTGGACAGTTCGAGACCGTCATCACGCCCGCGCTCACCGGACTGCACCCGTTTGTAGTGGTTGTAAACCGCCACCGAGAGAGCCTTCTTCGCCTGGTCCTGACCGATGACGTAGGCGTCGAGGAATTCGTAGATCTCCCTCGGCTTCGGCAGACTGTCCCACTTGAGTTCGGAGGACTCGCTGAGCTCCTCCTCGATGATCTCGTTGCAGAGATCGATGCACTCATCACAGATGTATACGCCGGGCCCGGCGATGAGCTTCTTGACTTGCTTTTGGCTCTTCCCGCAGAAAGAACACTTCAGCAGGTCTCCCCCGTCGCCGATGCGTGCCACCCCAGATACTCCTTTGCGTGGGACCGCCCTGGCTGCCGCGGTCCGTTTCTTCCGACCGGCCCGATACCCGGTGCGAAAAGTCATCCCGCTCAGGTTTCGACGTTACCGTCTTCTGAGCCCTTAGTGAGCCCCCTAGCGGCGAGTCGCACCGGAACGTGCCCGATTGGGCACCGTTCCGGTGCGATAGGCCTCATTACGAGGCTATGGCCTTGGCGAGTTTCTTGCGAGACGGGATGATGTCGTCGATCAGCCCGTATGCCTTGGCTTCCTCGGCATCAAGGATCTTGTCGCGCTCGATGTCCTTGCGGATCTCGGCGGCGGTCTTGCCCGAGTGCTTCGACAGGATCCCCTCCATCTGCGAACGCATCCGCAGGATCTCCCGCGCCTGGATCTCGATGTCGCTTCCCTGGCCGCCGCCCTCGGTGGAGGGCTGGTGGATCAGGAGGCGGGCGTTCGGCAGGGCGAACCGCTTGCCCGGCGTGCCGCCGGCCAGCAGGACCGCCGCGGCTGACGCCGCCTGCCCCAGACAGACCGTCTGGATCTCCGGCCGGACGAACTGCATCGTGTCGTAGATCGCCGTCATTGCGGTGAAAGAACCACCGGGCGAGTTGATGTAGATGCTGATGTCGCGGTCGGGATCGAGCGATTCCAGCGTCAGCAACTGCGCCATGACGTCGTTGGCTGAAGCGTCGTCCACCTGCACGCCGAGGAAGATGATGCGATCCTCGAACAACTTGGCATACGGGTTCATCTCCCGCATGCCGTACGACGTGCGCTCGGTGAAGGACGGAAGAACGTAACGGCCGTTGATATCTCCCGGCCGGATCAACTCACTCACCTGGTGCCCTTTCAGGAGACGGCGCCCGCTGAGGGCACCTGCCGCGCGCTCCGGACGACTTGGTCGATGAAGCCGTAGTCTTTGGCCTCTTCGGCCGTGAACCAACGGTCCCGGTCGGAGTCGGCCTCGACCTGGTCGAGCGGCTGGCCGGTGTGGAAAGCGATGCGCTCGGCAAGAGTCTTCTTGACGTAGAGCATCTGCTCCGCCTGGATGGCGATGTCGGCGGCGGTGCCGCCGATGCCACCGGACGGCTGGTGCATCATGATGCGAGCGTGCGGCAGGGCGTAACGCTTGCCCGGTGCGCCGGCACAGAGGAGGAACTGCCCCATGGAGGCGGCCAGACCCATCGCAACCGTGCACACGTTGTTCGGCACGTATTCCATCATGTCGTAAATCGCCATGCCGGCCGTCACCGATCCGCCTGGCGAGTTGATGTAGAGCCAGATGTCCCGGTTGGGGTCGTCCGCCGCGAGCAGGAGCAGCTCGGCACAGATTCGGTTGGCGATGTCGTCATTGACCTGGGTGCCCAGCACGATGATGCGCTCACGCAGCAGCCGCTGGTAGAGCTGGTCTTCGAGCCTGAACGAGCCATTCGGCTGGCTCATCGACTCGGGCCCGGAGCCGGTCGGCTGGTAGAAGGTCGGCGGGCTGGTCACAGCGTCACCTTCCGATGCGTCGTAATCGATTGGCTTTGCTTGTGACCTTAACGCGCGCCGCCTACCGGACATGCCCCCTCAACGTGCTGTTCGCTGACGGCGCATGCTCGCCACCAGGTTTCCGGCCGCGTCAGAAGGGCCTCGCAGGCCACTTCACGCCCGTGCCCGCCTGGCGTGTCGCCACCGCTCGGGACCTTCACGCACAGCTCAGTGAACGTGGCCCGCCCCGGCCTGAACAGCTCGTTTCCCGGTCCGGGCCCCGTTTCCGGCCCTCACCTCGACCGCGTCCCATCCGCGCCGGGCGGTGAGTCCGGCCGCGGCCTCCGGGAGGGCCCTGAGGAGCTCGTCAGGTCCTCGGATGGCTTCCGGCGAACCGTCCGGCCCTACACACTTCGCGGGACGGCGACCCCGATCCCCTGAATGCCGTATGCGCCCGGGCCCGGCATGGAGCCGCCTCCGGAGCGCGGGCTGCCGTCCCGGGGCCGAGAACCCGCCAGAACCCACAGCGGAAGCCCGCCGTGCGGGAAGCCCCGGCAGACATGAAAGCCCCCGCCGTACGAACACGGCGGGGGCTTCACGAGCGTTTCGTGTTTCGCTCTTGTCGCGGCGAAAACCTACTTCGCGGTCTCGACTTCGGCCTCGGCGGACTCCTCGGCGGGCTCCTCGACGACCTCTTCACCGTTGATCTCGGTGTAGATGGCCTTGAGGTCGACCTCGTTGCCTGCCTCGTCGGTCACCTTGGCGGCATCACCGATGACGCTCTTGGCCTTGTCACGGACGATCTCGACCATGGCCAGCGTGAGCTGGTCGTTGTCGGCCAGGTGCTGGGCGAGCGTGTTCGGGGCGACGTTCATCTGCATGGCGCGACGCACCACGAAGTTGGTCAGCTCCTGCTCGCTGACACCAAGCTCCTCGGCCTTGACGATCTTGTCCAGGACGAAGCCGGTCTTGAGCGCCTTGGCCGCGCTCTCGTCGAACTCCGCGAAGCGCTCCTCCTCGGTGGTCTGATAGAGGCGGTAGTACGCGTCCTTGCTCAGGCCACTCTCGGCGATCTGGTGCTCAAGGTTGTGCTTGCGGTTGTCGAGCTCGACCTTGAGCGCGCTCTCCGGCAGCGGAATGTCAATCTTGGCGAGCAGGGCGTCCAGGGCGTTCTCGCGAGCCTGGACGACCTGGTCGATCAGCTTGTTCCGGTGCGCCTGCTCGCGGAGGCTGTTCTTGAGCTCCTCGAGGCTGTCGAACTCGCTGGCCAGCTGGGCGAACTCGTCGTCGAGCTCGGGGAGGACCTTCTCCTTGACGCTCTTGATGGTGATCGTGACCACGGCGTCCTCGCCGGCGTTCTCGCCGCCGACCAGGTTGGTCGTGAAGTCCTTGGTCTCACCGGCGGACATGCCGGCCAGCGCGTCGTCCAGGCCCTGCAGCACCGAGCCGGCGCCGACCTCGTAGGAGACGTCGTTGGCCTGCTGCTCCTCGATGTTCACACCGTCGATCGCGGCGGCGAGGTCCATGACGACGTAATCGCCGTTGGCGGCGGCGCGCTCGACGCCGGTCAGCGTCGCGAAACGCTGACGCAGGCCGTCCAGCTGGGTGTCGACGTCCTCGTCCGCGACCTCGGAGACCGGGACGGTGACCTCAAGGCCCTGGTAGTCGGGAACGTCGAAGTTAGGACGGATGTCCACCTCGGCGGTGAACTCGACCTGCTCACCATCTTCGATCTTGGTGACCTCAATGTCCGGCTGGCTGACCGGGAAGATGTCGCTCTCGTCGACGGCCTGGCCGTACAGCTTGGGCACCGCGTCGTTGAGGGTCTCCTCCAGCACCACTGCACGGCCGAAACGCTGCTCGATGATCCGAGCCGGAACCTTGCCGGGGCGGAACCCGGGGACGCGCACCTGCTGCGCGACCTTCTTGTACGCCGCCTGCAGGCTCTCGCCGAGCTCCTCGAACGGCACCTCGACAGTGAGCCTTACCCGGGTCGGGCTGAGCTCCTCGACAGCGGTCTTCACGGGGTGGTCTCCTTGATCAAGCTTCGAGTGATCGCGGGCGCGTTAAGTCGTACGGCTACCGCGGCTAGTTTCGCGCGCCGCGCCCACATGAGCGGCACCGGGCACAGCCATTGATACATGCGAGATTAGGGCATGCTCCACTGCGGCGGGTGTCCAGCGCCCGCTGGCCAGTCTAGGGCAGACCTACGCCTCAGAGCGACCTCGGCCGTTCAGTCATCCTTAATGATCCGGCGCAGGATGTCGTTCGTCTCGCCCGGAGTGGTGCTCACCGCGCACAAACGCTCCATGACCTCGCTGTAGCGGTCGACGTCCTCACGCTTGTCGAGGTAGAGGGCGCTGGCGAGTTGCTCGACGTAGACCACGTCGGGAAGCTCGTTGTCGTTGAAGCGCAGCACGCTGAAGGCGCCGCCCTCCGCGCTGTGGCCGCCGAAGCTGAACGGCATGACCTGAATCGTGATGTTCGGCTGCCGCATGAGGTCCAGAAGTCGCTCCAGCTGCGCCCGCATCACTTCCGTGCCACCGATGGGACGCCGCAGCGCCGCCTCGTCGATGACCGCCCAGAAGAAGGGGCCGTCGGCCTGTTCGAGCACCCGCTGGCGCTCCATCCGCAGGTCGACGCGGCGTGCGATCTCCTCGGGCGCGACCCCGGCGCTCCCCGCGGTGATGACCGCCCTGGCGTACTCTCTCGTCTGCAGCAGACCCGGCACGAACTGCACCTCGTAGGTGCGGATCCGGGAAGCCGCCTCCTCCAGGCCGACGTAGGTCTGGAACCACGACGGCAGCAGGTCGTTGAACCGATGCCACCAGCCCGGTTCGTTCGCCCTGAGCAGGAGGTCCATGACCGCCAGCCGCACCCCCTCCGCCTCTACGCCGTAGAAGGTGAGCAGGTCCGCCACATCGCGCTCTCTCAGCCCGACCCGGCCGAGCTCCATCCTGCTGATCTTGGATTCGGAGCCACGGATGAGGTGCCCGGCCTCTTCCCGCGAGAGCCCCTTGGCCTCACGCAGGCGACGCAGTTGGGAGCCCAGGAGAATACGTAAAGCTGTGGGACCTGATCCCGGTTGAACCTGCGTCACTTCGCCTCCCTCTGCACTTGGGCCAGCGCACACAGTGTCACTACTTCCGGCCACTATGACAAGGTCTCAACCCGGTGCCCGTTTCACCACGTTACCGGAGCGACCGATCATGCTGCTGCACATTGCACCTGCACGTGCATTTGGGTCTTGCAGCAGACGTTCCCGTGACCCATGATGGCCTAGTGCATATTGGGCTTAAGGTGCACAAGCTCTTAAAACTCACAACTGGTGCGGAGACTCACGATGACAGCGGGAGGTACCGGCAGGATGGTGGAGGAGCCAAAATCGGCTGCCGACTACCTGCAGGCGACCCGCGAGAGCGGCTTCGACGAGCTCCTCGTGACCAACAACTCGGACGCCACGGCATGCCCGCTCCCCCGGCAGGCCGACTCCGTGAAAACCGCCCGGGACGTGACCCGTTCCACCTTGCGCGACTGGGGCCTGTCCGAGCTCAGCGATGACGCAGCGTTAGTGGTTTCGGAACTAGTCACTAATGCGGTCCGCTACGCACTGTGTCCGCCCAGCCGGGTCGAGGTCACACCGATCACCCTCGTGCTGCTGCGCCTCTCTCCCCACGTGCTCCTCGCCGTGGCCGATCCCAGCGACGAGATCCCCACTCCCAAGGAGCCGGACTTCATCTCGGAGAACGGCAGGGGCCTCTACATAGTGGAGACCTACAGCGAGTGCTGGGGCTGGGATCACCTCAACCGCGGCGGCAAGGCCGTCTGGGCCCTCTTCAGCGGCACCGTCTGACAGGTTGGGCTCGTGACAGGGACCTTCCAGGTCCGTGGTCAGCCGGGCGTTTCCCCATCGGCACCCACGAGAGCGGGCGGAGAACCGACCACTCACGTGGGCACCGCGTCGACCGTCACTCACACCTGAGCGTCGGCCCGGTCGTCAGGCGATGCGGGACGCCGGCGCGGTCCAGGTGTTGCACGCGGCCGGGGAGGCGGCGGCGAACCCCTTCTGCAGCCAGGCGACCCGGTTCTTCCCGGTGCCGTGGCTGCGTTCCTTGTTGAGCTTCTCGTCGCCGCTCTTCCGGTAGATGTCCAGGACGTCCTTCCAGTCCTTGTCCTTGTACTCCTGCGAAGCCCAGATGCTGCCCATGAACGCCGCCCCCAGGCAGTCGGCCTGCAGCTCCTGGCGACGGCTCTGCACCAGCGATTTGGCCTTGGTGTAGGCCACGGGTCTGATGCCAACGAGGTTCTGAACGTGGTGGGCATACTCGTGCGCGATCAGGTGCAGCGCCAGCGGGTCGGCCGGATACTCGATGGCGTAGTCGTCGATCAGGATCACCAACTGCTGCCCTTTGCTGCAGTAACGGCCGGTGCCGTTCTTGTGCCAGGCCGACCCGCACGCGCGGCTGGGCTTGGTCATGAACCGAATCGCCGGTTTCCTGAACGGCAGACGGGCCTTCTTCAACTGCGCGGACCACGAGGCGTTCAAGCAGCCCAACATCGAGGTCAGGTGCTTTTTGGTGGCGGTGACGCTGCCGGAGTCCTCCGGCTGGTGGCCGCAGGGCACCGTCAGCTTGCCGCTGCGATACAGCGGATTGTGGGTAAACGCCTTGGGTCCGGTGGGAACAGACGCGCTGGCAACGTTGGTAGAGCCGGTGTCGGCGTGGGCGGTGCCGGTGAACAGCAGCCCGGCCAGGGCCCCGGCAAGCAGGGCGATATGGGGGGTACGCATGATGCCAAACCCTACAGAAGTGGCAATACGAACCTAAAAGCATCTGATCACCACTTATCAGTCCGCTGGCGACTGCCTCGGCGCCCAGCCTCCGATATCCGGCTCAGGCGACCGGCATCCGCTTCCCGGACGAGCCGGTGTCCGGCGGGACTTCCGCAACGCCGTCAGGAACGCCGAGGGAGCAGACGCGGCGTGGTGGACACCGCGAGAAGTTTGGGCACAGTTTCGTCTCGCTGCCCTCCGACAACGGCATCCCTCTGAAGAAGATCTCCCGCGTGACAGGTCGCGGCAGCACGGCCGCGACCGAGGCCGTTTACCTCCGGCCAGATCCGCCCGATTCTTCGGGGCGGCGCGGTGGCGATGGACCGCATTCTCACTGGTGACACGGATGCGCAGTCACTCAGACAGTCGCTCAGAAAACAGGCAAGGCCGCCTCCGAAGATCGGAAGCGGCCTCCACCTTGCACTGTCTGTCGGGGTGACAGGATTTGAACCTGCGGCCCCCTGCTCCCAAAGCAGGTGCGCTACCAAGCTGCGCCACACCCCGGTAAGTCGCGTACGCGCATGCTCCGGAACTCCGGTACGCTTACGCCTTGTCGAACGGATGAAGTCTAGACCAGACTGACACCGGCTCGCGCGGACGTAGCTCAATGGTAGAGCCCCAGTCTTCCAAACTGGCTACGCGGGTTCGATTCCCGTCGTCCGCTCAAATGGCAAAAGGCCAGGTCATCCCGTATGCGGAGACCTGGCCTTTTGTTATTCAAGAAGTTTTTTCGATCGCCCGTGCCACCTGCGTGCCACTAACCTTTTTTGCACCCCTCGGCGTGGCTTTCTCACGTGCCACCTTGAGCGTCTGGCCCAGCGCCTCGGTCACGTCCAGCGGAGTGGTGTATGAGTTGATCTCCGCGTGATCCTATTTCTGCAGGTTAAGCGGTAAGTGTCTGCGGGATCGGATTCTGCTGCGGTGTGTCGCCGCAGATCATGCGCAGCCGGGCCTTGGCCAACACGTCCAGACCCATGTAACGGCGAGCCTCGGTCCACTCATCGGTCTGCTCGGCCAACACCGCACCAACCAGCCGGACGATCGAGCCACGGTCAGGGAAAATACCGACCACATCGGTGCGCCGACGGATCTCCTTGTTCAGCCGCTCTTGCGGATTGTTCGACCAGATCTGCTTCCAGATCTCCCGAGGGAACGCAGCGAAAGCCAGCAGCTCCTCGCGGGCAGCGTCCAGGTGCTCACAGGCGGCCGGATACTTCGCCTCCAAAGCCTCGATCACCCAAGTGTGCTGGGCGCGCACCTGCTCAGCGGTGGGCTGATCGAAGATGGTGCGCACCAGCGTCGCCACCCACGGCTGGGCGGACTTCGGCACCGTCGTCAAGAGATTGCGCAGGTAGTGGGTGCGGCAACGCTGCCAGGACGCGCCGGGCAAGGTCGCGCCGATCGCCCCGACCAGCCCGGTGTGCGCATCAGAGATGACCAGCTGCACCCCGGCCAGGCCACGGGCCACCAGGCCGCGCAGGAACGCCAGCCAGCCGGCGCCGTCCTCGGCCGAGGTGACCTCCAACCCCAAGATCTCCCGGTTGCCGTTGGCGTTGACCGCGGTGGCGACCAGCACATGCACGTTGATGATCCGTCCGCCCTCGCGCACCTTCTGGGTGAGTGCGTCCAGCCACACGAACGCATACGGGCCCGCGTCCAACGCGCGGGTGCGAAAGGCCTCCACCTGCGCGTCCAGCACCTTGGCCATCTCGCTGACCTGGCTCTTGGAGATGTGTTTGATGCCCAGTTGCTCGACCAGCTTGTCCACCCGACGGGTGGAGACGCCCAGGAGATACGAGGTGGCCACCACGCTGATCAGGGCTTGTTCGGCCCGGCGACGGCGCTCCAGTAGCCATTCGGGGAAGTAGGAGCCCGAGCGCAACTTCGGGATCGCCAGCTCCACGGTGCCGGCGCGGGTGTCCCAGTCGCGGGAGCGGTAGCCGTTGCGGCGGTTGGTGCGCTCGTCGCTGCGGGTGCCGTAGTCGGCGCCGCACAGGCCGTCGGCCTCGGCCGACATCAATGCCTCGGCCATGGTCTTCACCATGGATCGCAACAGATCCTGATCTCTGTGCTCGATCTGCTCCGCCAGCCAGCTTGCGGGGTCCACACTGTTGTTCACGGCCATCGCTTTCTTCTCCTTCGATCATGGTTTCGCAACCTGAAGGATCACGCGATGGCCGTCCTCATTTCACGACGCCACGCCATCTAGCTGGGGAAACTCATACACCACGTCCGTGGACGCAACC
>NZ_FZOD01000109.1 GCF_900188345.1 Streptosporangium subroseum
CCACAAAGCGGTGGCGTTCAGTTCGCGGCCAGTTCCTCGAGCACGGTGGGCCGGCTCGGGCTCCACCCGAACCGCTGCTTGGCCCGCGTACCCTGCGCCTGCTGATCGAGCAAGAGCGCGTCGGCGAACAGTTCGCCCAATCGTGCGCGGGTCTCGTCGGCGGACTCCGGCGCCAGGGTGCCCTCGGGGCCGACCGCCGCCTGTGCCATCTCCCGCACGGTGGGGTTGACGCCGGAGGCCGCGATGTAGAGCTCCCCGCCGGGAGCGCGTTCGTACACGTCGACGTAGAGTTCCGCGAGATCCTCGACGTGGACCGTGGACCAGCGCTGTTCTCCAGAGCCGATGAGCCGCAACGCTCCATCCTCGCTCCGAGGCCCGTAAGTGAACATCCCGGCCGGAATGCCCTTGCCGTGGCCGTACACCACCGACGGCGAGATCACCGAGGCCTTGAGGCCCGACTCGAGAACCCGCCGCTGCCGCTCAACGCGCCATGCGGTGAGAGCGGCGGACATCTGATCGCTCTCCTCCGTGATATCTGGATTGTCGCCCCAGGTCCAGATACCGCCGGTGTAGACGAACGGCTTGTCGGTGCCCCCGAATGCCGCCAGCACGGCAGCGATCAACGCGTCGTCACCGTCCTGGCCGAGCGCGGCGAGGTGGATCGCGCCGTCCGCGCCGCGCACCTGCCCGGTCAGCCACGCCACGTCGGTCACGTCACCGACGACCGCCTCGGCGCCGGCGTCGGTCACCGCCTTCGCCGACTCGTCGCTGCGGACGACCGCACGAACCAGGTGTCCACGCGAGCGAAGGACCTGAAGGACGAAAGCACCGATGTATCCGGTGCCACCAGTGATCAAAACGTTCACGCTAGTCCCCTTTTCGAAGCTTCAACTGATGTACGGCCGGCCCGCCTGCTTGAAACGTCACGCCAGCTGTGATCTGCGCCGTTTCGGATGGCGCTCATCGGCCGGCTCAACTCAACGCTTCCAGCCGGCGCAGTCGGCATCCAGGCCCAACAAGTGCCTGGCTCGTCCGACGGCCCACGCAGCGCGGTGACCGAGAACTGCCCGGCCATGGTGCTTGGGCCCGATAGCGTCCGCGTTGTCCGTCCACACGCCGATGTCATGGCGGCAGGTACTGGCGAGAATGCCCTGGCCTTCGGCGATCGCGGTCTTGTCCCACGGATGGCGTTGCTGGTCGGCGAGAGGTATGAGTCGCGTCGGTGTCGGTGCGGGCTTCCTGGTGTGCGTCGGTGGGCAGCATGAGTGCGAGTAGCCCGGCGACCTCGGCTTCGCTGGGTAACAAGCGATGCAGCAACCGGGTGAGCCGGATTACCGCCTGCGCTTCCGGTACCGGCCCCACAGTTCTCGGTCGATTCCGACAGCGCCAAGTGGTCCCGAACCTCGGGAAGAGCACTTCACGATGCGGGTGGTCGGCTTGGTCCAAGGCGATCAGTCAGTTAACCGACTCGCGGCTGAGGCCATGCTCGTCGGCAAACTCCGCAGCCCACATGTCGAGCTGGTGTTCTTGCCGACCTATGGTTCCTAGCTGAACTGGATCGAGTCCGAGTTCGCCGCCCTGCGCTGCTACGCCCTCAACGGCACCGACCACCGCAGTCATGCCGAGCAGAACGCGGCGATCGATGCCTACGTGCGCCGGCGCAATGCCCGAGCCCGGCCCAAGACGAACTTCGCCGCCAGCTCACCCATCAGAAGCTGGACCAGTTACCCGGCCAAGGTTGCGTGACGAGCCACCACTAGGTCCACCAGGCCGGAGCAGCAGCACTCACAGCTTCGACCAGCTCATCGCGGCTGATGCTGTCGTCCGACAACCATGCCTTGAGTGCTCCGGTGAAGCCGTGCGCAAGGAACTGCGCCACGATCTGGTGGTTGATCCCCTCAGGCGGAGCATGGCCCGAAGTGCGCATAAAGGCGAGGCCGTAGTCGGTGAAGTGCTCGGTCAACGCGTCGTAGACTCCGCGGTCTGCCGAATCGTGCTGCGAGTGGCGGTAGATCCCACGATAGCGCTCGACGTGGTCGACGATGTCCCTGGTAGCCAGGCGCAAGGCGACACTGGGCGGCGCCGTGCTGGTTGTCCGTCGTTCCTCGTCCTTGGCGCGCCTGGCCTGCAAATCCCCGCGTAGCACGCGGGTGAGGACATCCAGCGGCGTCGTGTAGCGGTTGTAGAACGTGGCGCGACTGACGCCTGCCGCTTCGGCCAGCTCTGAGACGCTGATCTGGGAAATGGGCCGGGTGGAAGCGAGCGTGATCACGGCTTCCTCCGTGGCGCGCTCTGTTCGGGTAATCCTCGGGTCCACCATGCGCCCGTCTCTCCTCCCTGGGGTCAGCGAGGGTCATTGTGCCACGTCAGGTGCTCGGGCCAACGCGCAGTGCCCGGCCCAGCACGTGGTGCGGGCCGATGTGCGGCGGACGCGGCGGCACGAGTACGCTCCTAGACACATGTCAAATAGTTTTCGGCGGAACGCTTGTCAGCAGACCGCCGACCTTTGCTTGCCTGAGGAGACGCCATGGGCATCCACACCGCCGTATTTGAGCAAGAAGCAGCGGACCGTCTCGCCCTGCGCGAGCTCGTGGACGCATACGCGCACTGCGCGGACGGCCGCGACGCCGAGGGCCAGATGGCGCTTTTCACAAATAACACGCACTTCGTCGTCTATATGGACAGCCGCTCCTCCGAGCCGACACAGGAACTGCACGGCCGCGATGCGCTGTTGCCGGTCTTCGACAACCTGAACACCTACGAGACCACGACTCACTTCAACGGTCAGTCCACGGTGACCGTCAACGGTGACAGCGCCGCCGGCGAGACCTACTGCCTGGCGCATCACGTCTGGGAAGTGGAGGGACAGCGCACCCTGATGATCGCCTCCATCCGCTACCTCGACACATTCACCAAGCTGGATGGACAGTGGTTCTTCGCCGAACGGAAGCTGATGGTCGACTGGACCGAGACCCGGCCCTCCACCCCGTGATGGGCTCGGCCGCAGCGCGCGGCATACACCTCACTGATTCGGTGTTGCTGGCCGCATCCCCCTTGGTCGAGGGGTCACCGGCCGCTACTTCGAGGACTGCAACGAGGCGGCAGCGGTGAGCGCGGAAAACGGCCGGACCAAGAGGGTCGCTCCGTACGCCATCGGCCCTGAGAACGCCGACCGACTGTGGAAATCGCCGCCACCATTCCTTGGGCGATGAGATGCTCGGCCAGCGTCTTCAGGCTCCAGGTCGACATGCCGGTGATGCCCCACTCGGCGGGGACCGTCTTGGCGATCAGACAGATGTGCTCACGCACCCGCTCACTGATCGCCGGTGGACGGCCTCCGCTCCATTTTGGGTCCAGCGCGTCCAACCCCCGCTCGCTGAACGCATGGATCACCTCACGGACGTAATCGTCACCGACCTGCATCAATGAGGTGATGTCCCCGGTACCGACTGGCCCTGGCCGGACATCATCACCACGATCGCCCGCCGCAGCTTGACCGGATCCTTCGCGGTCCTCGTGATCCGATGAAGCCTACGGCCCTCCTCCATCGGCAACGGCCGGACGAACACCTCCGGTCGACGCGCCATGGCCACCTCCCCATCCTGCGGAAGCAGCCAGCCTGACGGGTTCACCGCAGAAGAACAATTACCCAGCCAAGGCTGTGTGACAGGCCACTAGCAATGACTGTGACCAGGTGGCCGTGTCATTCGGTGGCAACCTGACCCGGAGCACAGAGCCGCTAGGCCCGCGCACCGGAAGCAGGGCGGCAGAGTCGTTACTCCCTACCATGTAGGCGTTCCTGGTGATCACCGAGTGGAGACGGCCGGCGCAATGCCGAATGGCACCCCGAAGGGGCCGCGAAGCGGTTGGGCCGGCGGTCGGAGCGCCAAGCGGCAGCGCGTACAAGGGGCGGCGGGTGCGTTCGGTGCGGCGGGTGCTCGGTGCGTTGGGCGGCGGGGTCCGCGCGTTCGCGCTGGGCGGGCGCGGGACGGGACCGGCCTCCAGGCCGCATGCCCGGTCCCGATGTCCGTCCGGCGCGAGCGGGCGTGCCGCGCCGTACAGCGGCGCGGAGCGCTGACGCCATAATGATGCAGATCAAGTAGCACCTACTTGGCCTGTAGGCCGGGTTCTTTTCACGGTACTTCTCTGACCTGCGGCAAGCCTCCGACACCGGTTGTGAGATGGGATTCTGTGTTCCAGCAGTTGTCAGCGGTTTTGGAGGTCTTTCACGTTCCGGCGGAACAGAGACGGAACAAGCCGAAGGGGCAGTGTGACCGCGCTAGGGCACTGCACGCCAGTCAGACGTCGTAGTACAGCTCGAACTCTCGCCTGCCACTCAAGCCTGCGACTTCTTGCTCCCAAAGTACTGGTCATGATCCTGGGACCAGGCGTTTGCCCTGGTGAAGCCACATGTTCAGTGCATGGATGTGCATTGAAGAGCGAGGGCTGTCAATGGCCGGAAGTCACCCAGTTAGGCACTCACTCGGCGTGTTCCACTCAGGCTGATCAGAAGAGCTTGCTTAGGACGCCGGACTCGATGACGACAGGATCTTCGGATAGGGCGTCATCGCAGAGAGCACCAATCGCCTCGCTCGCCCGTCTACGACCGGCCACTGCTTTAGCACGGAATCGCCCGCAACTTGCTATCGAGAGTGGTTGCAACGCTCACATGCTGGCCAGCAGATTTCGACCTACGGTCTCAACATGGACAATCTTCTTGGGGGGTCCCTACGCGCCAAACCGATGGGTGTCCTTCCCTGGCAAGTGCGACTGTTCGACTGGCGGGGAGCGGCTATACGCCAGCGTCGGTCGCTCTTCCCGCGCTCTATCCGTGCTCGTTACGCCCTCACCGTGGGGCTACTGTTCCTGATCGTTCTCACAGTGGTGGGTGCCTTCGTCGACGGCTGGATCCGCAGCAAGATCGAGGCGGACGTCTTCCGCGACACGCGTCGGGCCACCTTCGAATGGGCGGACGCGATGCAACCCGGCTACGTGCCGCCGCCCGAGTCGACGGGCCACGTCGACTATCTGCAGCTCGTCGATGACCAGGAGCGAGTAACGGCGGCCAACGCGGCGACGGCAGGCAAACCCCCGCTGACCACGGTCCGCCCTCCCGCCGACGACCGGATCCTCAACCTCATAGAGTACCCCTCATGGGACGACAGGGGCATCCTGGTCACGATCCTGCGGCTCAGCCCGCAAGCGGCCCACCTGGTGTGGAACGGCCGGCCCCACTACGTCTACGCCGGTGACGAGCAACCCCCAGGCCTGGCGAATCACTACTTGGAGATCGGCATCGGGATTGCCGTTCTGTTCGCCTCGGCCGCGGCGGCGTGGGCTACCTGGGTGGTGGTGGGCCGGACCCTGCGCCCGGTGAAGGCGATCAGCGAGAGGATGCGCGAGGCCACGGCGAGCGACCTGAGCCTACGAGTTCCGGCGCCGCCCGGCGATGACGAGATCGCGCAACTCGCGCACAATTCGAACACGTACCTCGAGCGGCTGGAGAAGGCGGTGACCTCTCAGCGTCGTTTCGCCTCCATGGCCTCTCACGAGCTCAGGTCTCCGGTCACCGCTCTGCACGTCCAACTGGATGAGGCGCTGACCTACCCCCAGCAGGTGGATCCGCACGAGACCATCCAGACGGCCCTGCACACCACGGAACGTTTCCAAGCGATCATCGACGAACTGTTGGCCTACACCCGGGTCAAGGAAACCCGCACATCCGCCCCCGAGCCGCTCGACCTCTCAGCCCTTCTGCAGGAGGAGATGGCCGCCCTGTCCTTTGGCACGCCGATATGGCTTAAGGCGACGTGCCACCCCACCGTGCTCGGTAGCCGGGTGCAACTGGGCGGCGTTCTGTGTAACCTTCTGGCGAACGCGCAGCGGCACGCCCACTCTCGCGTCGATGTCACCCTGGAGTGCGCCGGCGGGCAGGCCGTCGTGACCGTGCAGGACGACGGCGAGGGCATCTCACCCGAGGACCGCGAGCGGGTCTTCGAACCCTTTGTCCGCTTGGCAGAGGGGCAGCGCCTGGATCCCGGCGGTTGTGGGCTCGGCCTGGCCCTTTCCCGCGAGATGGTCAATGCTCACCGCGGGTCGCTCGCGATCGAGGACTCCCTGAAGGGAGCGCGGTTCGTACTCCGTCTGCCGGCTATGAACGAGGACCGAGAATCAGCCTGAACTGACCGCTCCTGCCCGCTCACCATGACGATCAACGTATTACCGATGCCTACGCCGAGCGGACGATGGTTCGCCTGCCTGGTCCACACCTTGCCTCAGAGCGCTCAACTTGGCCAGGGCCTCCTCGGAGGGACTACCTGGCTCCGGTTGAGCGACGAAAAGACGCTGGCCGGGGGCGCAGTCGATGGAGAACGACACATGCCACAGGATCAGGTCGCCGACAAGGGGATGGCGATAGCGAGAGGTGTCGAGGCTCCTGGCGCGTACGTCGTGGCGAACCCACATCTGTCGAAAATCCTCGCTTCCCTCCGAGAGCTCCTCGACCAGCTCGAGCAGGGACGGATCCTCGTGCTCTGCCCCCACGACGGCGCGTAGATGGGCGACCATGATATGGGCCTCCTGCTCCCAGTCCAGCCAGAACCTGCTGGCTGTCGGGCTGAGAAAAAACATCCGCATGATGTTGTCGGTGTGCTCAAAGCCTCCGAGGAAAGCGACAGACATCGAGTTTTGGGCCAGCACGTCCATTCGACGGTTCAGCACGAACACCGGCATCTGATCCCACCTGTCCATGAGCTGCAGCACCTGCGAATTGACCTTGCCATCTTCGCCATCGACCCCGCATCTAAGCGCCCGGGGATGCGCGAGCTCGTGAAGATGCTCGGTCGCCTCGGCATCAAGGTGAAACACCCGTGCCAGGGCGTTGAGCACCTGATCCGACGGACAGCGTTCTCTGCCCTGTTCCAGCCTCATGTAGTAATTCGTGCTGATGCTGGCCAGTTCCGCGACCTCGTCACGGCGCAGTCCCGGTGTCCGGCGGTGCTTGACACCGCGTGGCAAGCCCACCTCGTCGGGGGACATGATCTGTCGCCGAGCGCGAAGGAAGTCACCAAGAGGGGTCTGCATGCCAGACAGCGTAAGAAATCGCAGGTAAAGGCACAAAAAGGCGACTCACTTGTGCCACCTGCCTGCCCCATCCCGTCTGCCGTCGACCCGACCGCGGAGCGGCAGCAGGCCGACGACGGAGGTGCAAGCCCGGCTTGACGTGTCCCTTCGCCTGTGCACCTTCCACGGTGATAGGACGCCAACGGTCACAGCCGGGCTTGCGGCGGAGGAGACGGGCTGCTGGGCTCGCCTGGGTCGATGGCGGGCGGGATGGGCGCCCACCCCAGCCACCCCATAATGCGCACGTTTGTTCGAACGCTATCCCGGAGTCGGAGAGCCCCCGCCGGAGGCATTCACCATGAGCGGGCCGGTACCTGGCGGACACTTCCAGCCCAGCCCGACATCCCTGTGAGCGGACTTGTATTGTCGCCTGGCGGCCCTTCCACTCGTCCGCGCCAGCCGTCCGGCGTTCTTTGCGCGCTGTCCGCCGGTAGGGCCAGCGGGATGCAGCGGCGTGCGCCGTGACGGCGGCGCGTGCGGCCCGGTTAGGGCCGCCTTGAAGACGTGTGTTGTCCCGGGAGATGCTTGACACCTCTGTCCCAGGACATGTTTGACGGGTGCTGGTGTCGGCCGATCTGTTGCGCGTCCTTTGCTCGAAGCGTTCGTAGGGAGTCTGGCCGCCGAGGCCGCCTACACCGGCTCGGCTGTCTCCTGGAGTTCCTTGACCACCTCGGCGGCTTGCTCGGTGTCACCGGCTTCCTCATACAGCCGTGCCGCCTCTGTCAACGCGTGGCGTGCCTCCTCGATCCGGCCCAGGCGCCGCAGCGCGGTGCCCAGCCCGCGCTGGGTACGCCCAAAAACCAAGGCGACCGGGTGGGCGCGCAGCTCGGGCAGTGCCTGCTGGAAGGCCTCGACCGCCTCCTCCCAGTGTTCGAGCGCGAGATAGACGGCACCGAGACAATCCAGGGCGACCCCGAGACTGAAGCTGATGATAGCTGTGGAACCGCCGTAGGCGGGGTCACGCAACGTGGTCACCAGTGCCAGGTTGCGCTCCAATGCCTCCTCTACCCGGCCCGCCCGCCGCAGAGCGGAGATGTGGCTCGTCATCGCCTGGGGATAGCCCTCCCGGTCCCCGGCCCGCAGGAGGAGATCAGCGGCACGCCGGGTGTAGTCCAGCACACGCTCCAAGTTCGCCGGATCGCCCCGGATGGCCCAGCTGGCATACAGCAGCGCCCACCCCTGCTGGCGTACGTCGCCGATCTCGCGGGCCAACTCCAGGGCCCGCAACGCGGTCGCCTCCCCCTGCTCCGCACGGCCCTCACACCTCTTCAGCGCCCAGGACAGGTAGTTGAGATGTACCGCCTCCTGCAGCTGGTCACCCATGGCCCGTGCCGCGCCGGAGGACAGCTCGAACACCTCGCGCCAGTGCCCCCACTGGATCCACTGGTCGGAAAACCAGTGCATGGACTCGGCCACCTCGACGACCGTCGCGTGCTCTCCTTGACGAGCCGCCGAGCGCAGCGCCTCCAGCCAGGCCGTGCCCTCCGCCTGCAGCCAATCGCTCGCCTCCTGCTCGCTGTCGAGCATGAGCAGGGAACGCCAGCCCGGCGGCGGTGCTCCGTAGCCCGGCTCGAACCAGCGTCCGGCGACCACCGCCACCTCCAGCAGCCACGCCTCCATCCGCCGGCGCGCCTCCCGCTGCGCCTCGACCGGCTCCTCCTGCTCCAACTGGGCGCGGGCATACAGCCGGACCAGGTCATGAAAGACGTAACGGCCGGCGTACGGGGACTGCAGCAGGCCCAGCTCGACCAGCTCCTCCAGCGCGTCCTCGGCCTCGAACACATCCACCTGGGTCAAGACGGCGGCCAGCGGCACCCCGAAGTCCGGCGCGGCAGCCAGGGCCAACCGCCGGAAAGCAACCCGCGCCGTCCCCGACACCTGCCGATAGGACAGCGCGAACGCGGCGGCCACCGCCAAATCCCCGACCGCCAAAGCCTCCAACCGACGCCCCTCATCCCCCAACCGCCCCGTCAACTGGCCGACCGTCCAGCCCGGCCGGCTCTGCAACCGGTTCCCGGCGATCCGCACCGCCAGCGGCAGATTCCCGCACAACCGGGCCAGCTCGGCCACCCCGTCCGGATCGGCCTCGGTCCGCTCCGCCCCCACGATCGCCCGCAGCAACCCGGCCGCCTCATCGCCGGTCAGCTGCTCCAGCGGGACCTGACGCACCCCCTCCAGCCCGGCCAGCGAACGCCGGCTGGTCACGATCGTCATCCCCGGACCACCCGCTGGCAGCAACGGCCGCACCTGCACCTCATCGGCGGCGTTGTCCAGCACGACCAAACACCGGCGATCACCCAGCAGCGCCCGATAGAGCCCGGCCCGCTCCTCCTCATCACCCGGAATCCGCTGCTCATCCACGCCCACGGCCTTCAACAGCCGCGACAGCACCGCCCCGGAGTTCAACGGCACCGCGTCCATACCACGCAGGTCCACATAAAAGCGGCCGTCCGGAAACAGCTCGGCCAGCTGCCAGGCGGCATACACCGCCAGGGCCGTCTTGCCGATCCCGGCGGTACCGGAGATCGTGGCCACCACCGCGGCCTGCCCCGCTTCGGCCTGTGCGGCGAGCTCACGCAACAGGCCCAACTCCCGCACCCGGCCGGTGAAGTCACCCGCCCCGCGCGGAAGTTCACACGCACCCGGCACCGGGCCACTCGACCGCGGCCGGCCCGCCCTGGCGGCCTCCACCAGCTCCGCCCGCTGCTCGTCACCGAGCCGCAACGCCTCAGCCAGCGCCTGCACCGTGCGCCGTTGCGGGCCGCGGCTGACGCCGCGCTCCATGTCACCGATGGCCCGCACGCTCACACCAGAGGCGTGCGACAGCTCCTCGATCGTCAACTGCGCCGCCTGCCGCAAACGCCGCAAAAGCAAACCGAACGAGCCGACCATCCGCGCTCCTCGAAACCGTGTCCACTCCGACCACCGGGCGACTCACTCCTTAACCGCCCCGTGCGCCTGAGTGAATCGACCGAGCACCCACACCCTATGGTCGCCCGGCAGACCTTCTCGCTCGGCCGCCTGCACGCCGGCCAGGTCGTCATCGTGCACGTCAGTGACAGCACGCCCACTATCGGCCTGGACGAAGGCCCGCGCACGGTGCATCACACCACCGACCTACCTATCCGCAACGTCAAAGCCAACCGGCCCCGCAAGACCACCTATGTTTCCTAGATCACCTGTCGTCCATGTCCTGGGACGGATTCGTCAGGCATCTCATGGGACTAGACAGGATCCTTGTAGCTGCTGACCTGGGATAACGCCGTAGTGAAGTTGCCGAAGGAATATCAGGAGATGTATTGGCTGGAGCACGTCGTCCGTGCCGAACGGCGTCCCAAGACGGTGCAGGGATACGAGGGCGTAATCCGGCGCTACCTCATCCCATCCCTCGGCCGAAAGCGGCTCGACAAGCTCAATGCGGCAGAGGTCCGCCAGTTCGTCACATCTCTACGTAACGGCTGCCAGTGCTGCCAGCGGGGATGGGACAAGGCGCGCAAGCCTGCGGAATGCTGCGCGAAAAAGGCCGGCATCTGCTGCGAGTACAAGATCGAAGCCCGCATGGTCCAGTCGATCCATGCCGTTCTCCGCAACGCCTTGGAGAATGCGGTCCGCGAAGAGGTGATTCACCGGAACGTCGCCAAGCTCGTGAAGATCTCGCCGCCCAAGTACAAGGTCAACCGAGGTCTGACGGTCACCCAGTCCAAGGAGATCCTCAAGGCCGCCCAGGGTCACCGCCTCGGCGCGCTGTATGTCCTGGCCGTCTGCCTTGGCTTGCGGCGTGGGGAACTTCTCGGGCTCCGCTGGGAAGACCTTGACCTGGAGACCGGGACGCTTGAAGTGATCCAGAGCCTCCAGCGGGTCGGCGGCCAGCTCCGGTTCGTGAAGCCCAAGACCGAAGACTCCGAACGCACCATCCCGCTTCCGCCGATCTGCCTTGACGTTCTCAAGGAACACCGCAAGCGGCAGTTCGCGGAGCGCGCGGACCGCTGGCCGGATTGGGAGGATCACGGGCTCGTCTTCCCCTCCCGGCGCGGCACTCCCATGGAGCCGGACAACCTACGACGGAGCTGGGCAGAGATCCGCACCGCGGCCGGACTCGGGGCCGTACGCCTTCACGACCTTCGGCACACGTGCGTCAGTCTCCTGCTCGACCTGGGCGTGCCGCCGCACATCGTCAGAGAGATCGTCGGACACTCCGACATCGAGGTCACCATGACGATCTACGCCCATTCCTCCCTCGACGAGAAGCGCAAGGCCCTCGGCAAGCTCGGCGATGCCCTCGGGTGAACATCGGGATGAAGAACAGCAACGCTCGGAGCCGACGGCTCCGAGCGTTCACTGTTGCGCGAGCTGGGCCCTCACCCGTTCCGGGAGAAGGGATAGATAGCCGTATCCGACTGCATCCAGCTGAGCGCGCACCCACTCGGCCGCCTGTCGATCAGCTGGGTCGTCATACGCGAGCCCTCGAAGGTGGAATCTCAGGCTCTCCACCGCTCGCCGCTCTCGCTCCCGATCACTCCGCGGACCGAAATCACCCGGAAGGTTATGGCAGATGTCCGCGATCATCCTCATGCGTTCGATGCGACTGAGTGAAGTGCCCGGCTCCTCACTCTGCCAGTCCTGGCGTACGAGGTGCGCCGTGAAACGTATCTCCATGAACCCCAGGGCCATCAGTTGGCGTACCGCGTCCTGAGCCGACACACCCACCTTCCGAGACCGTAAGAGCCGCCAGCCCATGCCTCGCTCCCCTGATGAAAGGCGCGTTGTCGTCAGCGTTGTCGTCAAGCGCAACGAAGAACGCCCCGGCCGTGATCGGCTCGGGGCGTTTGTGCTGCTCAGATGAGGTGGTCAGGGGCGGGGTCGAACCGCCGACCTTCCGCTTTTCAGGCGGACGCTCGTACCGACTGAGCTACCTGACCTCGATGGTTGATCAAAAACCTAACTAAGCGGTCCTGACGGGACTTGAACCCGCGACCTTCACCTTGACAGGGTGACGAGCACTCCAAACTGCTCTACAGGACCTTGCTTGACCGGGGAGCTTATCCCCCGGCCCTTTTCGACTTCGCTTAGCTTACCAGTTCTTCGGAGGTCTTCGACCTGCCGTTTCCCTGACAAGCATTCGCTTGGCCGGTGCCCCCAACGGGATTCGAACCCGTGTCGCCGCCTTGAAAGGGCGGTGTCCTAGGCCACTAGACGATGGGGGCTCGGAATTTTCATTCCGTTCCGTTGCCGTCTTCCGCTGGAGACCTCTGAAGCATAGGGGACTTTTGCCCCGATGCCAAAGCGGCTTTCCGGCTTAAGGCGTCACTGTGCCGCTGATCGATCCCGTCGGAGACGGGGCGATCGTGGGCACAGGAGAAATTGTACGGCCAGGGTCGGCCTCAACGTGACGTTCGATCTGAACCGACTGCTCGCCGAGTCCTCCCAGGGTGATGTCGTCCCAGGCTCGCAGGCGATGCGTCTTGCGGTCGAAGTACAGAACCGAGGCCGCGACGGGGGTGGGTTCGTCGTGTTCCAGGGCCCGCAGGCCGGCGCCGCCGGTGGATCCCTGGACCAGGAGACGGGTCCCCGAGGGCAGCAGTTCGCTGGAGCGTTCGTGTGAGTGACCCGCGAGCACCATGGGAGCCGCGCCCGAGAACGCCTTGGCGACCGTCGGATCGTGCACCGCCACCAGGTCGATCCGCTTTCGGGACTGAGCCAGCTTCAGAGCCTGTGTATGGCCCAGGGCGCTCAGGGTCTCGAGGTCCGAATCGACGGCCACGGACTTGTCAGGGGTGAACCGGGGATCGCCGAGCCCGTAGATGCGCAGCCCCGCCACGGTCTTGGCCGAGTCGTCCAGGACGACCGCGCCCCTCTGCCTGGCCACGGCCCGCTGGGTGGCCTTGGAGTCGTGATTGCCCCTGACGAAGACGTACGGCACGCCGAGGGTGCCGATCTCCTCGACGAACTTGTCCTCGGGACTGGTGCCGTGGTCGGTCAGGTCGCCGGTGTCCACGACGGCGTCGATCTTGAACTGGGTGGTGATCGAGCGGATGAGGTTCCACGCGATGGGGCTGAGATGGATGTCGGAGACGTGCAGTACCCGGATCGAGGTGGGGTCGGCGTCGTAGACCGGCAGGACGGAGACCGTGTCGTAGAGCTGGGAGACGTTGTTGACCAGTTTGGCGAGCTGGACCCGGTAGGACTCGAATTTGGTCACGATCGACGCGGCGTTGCCGACCAGGGACGGCGCGCCGGTCAGCAGGCCGGTGTATTTCGGCTCCACCACCGAGTCCGGACGGAACGTCAGGGCGATGGCCCCGCCCGTACCGGCGATCAGGACCGTGACGCTCAGCAGGCCCGCCAGGGCCGCCCCCGGCCGACGAAAGACGATCAGCGTGGCGATCAGGCCCCCCGCCAGGCCGCAGAGCGCGGCGCGCAGGATCAGCGTCCTGACCCCGTCGCCCAACTCCTTCTCCAGCAGTGCGGGCAGACGGTCGGAGAACCGCGCGTCCAGCAGGATCGCCTTGGCTCGATCGGGATTGATGTTCTCCAGGGTGATGCGCAGGTTGACCGGGGCGTTGTGGGTGTCGAACAGGAGCGTGCCGAACGGGTGGGCGTCCACGACGGTCTCTCCCGCCCAGGAGGGCTCCGCCCTCATGCCGAGCTCCACGGGACCGACGTTGGTCCGTATGGCGCCGCCCAGCATGATGCCTATCCAGGCCCCGGCGACGGCGACGGCGACGATCGCCGTCACACGCACGATTCGCCCCTTCGCGAAGCGGCGGGCGCTCTCAGTCCAGTCTGCGAGATTCATACGCCTCCACCTCTACCCGGGAACACCGGGCAGAATGACGGGTGTGATCGAGGTCTCGAGAGAAAAGTTCGAAGAGCTCGTGGCCGAAGCACTGGACACGATCCCCTCTGAGCTGACGAAAGTCATGAACAACGTGGTGATCGTCGTCGTCGACGATCCGCCTGAGCCGGATCTACTTGGCCTTTACACGGGCATTCCACTCACCGAGCGCGGGGACTGGTACGCAGGAGTGTTACCCGACCGGATCGAGATTTACCGCAACCCGATCTGCTCAATCTGCGAAACCGAAGACGACGTCGTGACCGAGGTGAAAATCACGGTAATCCATGAGATAGCCCATCATTTCGGCATCGACGATGACCGGCTGCATGAGCTCGGCTGGTAGTTAAGGCCGCATCATTCTCAAACGTTGTCATGACCGAAATATCTCCACTTATGACTACAGTTTGCATGCGTTTGGTTGCTTTCGGTTGCGCGTAAGCTCTCCAACAGGCACCGTAGGTTACACACTGAACACCCTCAGTCAATATGCCTGCGAGCTCAGCGGAGTCCTATGGCGGCCACCAAATCCGGCCGGCTACCCGGGCGGCACCGCCGTCCGGCGGAACGCCAAGCGACCTACGGCGAGGTCATCGCCCTGGGGGAGTTTCGTGCGCTCTGGATCGGTCAGGGGCTTTCACTTCTCGGCGATCAACTCTCACGAGTGGCGCTGTCGGTTCTCGTCTTCGAAGGGACGCAATCAGCGCTGGCCACGGCGTCGGTCTACGCCCTGACCTATCTGCCGCCGATCATCGGCGGACCGCTGCTCGCGGGACTCGCCGACCGCTACCCCCGGCGACGCATCATGATCATCTGTGATGTGCTCCGAGCCGTCATGGTCGCGCTCATGGCGATCCCCGGCACCCATTTCCTCGCGCTGTGCGTGCTGGTCTTCTGCGTGGTGCTGCTCAGCGCGCCGTTCTCGGCCGCCCGGGCGGCGCTCCTCCCGGAGCTGCTCGAAGGCGACCGCTACGTTGCGGGTTCGGCGCTTCAGAACATGACCAACCAGGGCGCGCAGATGCTGGGCTTCGCCGTTGGCGGCGCCCTGATCATGGGGATGGGGCCGTACCGCGCGCTGGCGCTTGACGCGGCCACGTTCATGGCCTCCGCGCTCATCATCGTCTCCGGCGTACGGCGACGCCGGGCCCCCGTCCGGAGCGACGCCGGCCGTCCCTCGATGTGGACCATGACACGCACCGGCGCCAAGCTGGTCTTCGGCGACCGCCGGCTGCGAACGCTGGTGCTCTTCGCCTGGTTGTGCGGCTTCTACGTGCTTCCCGAGGGGATCGCGACCCCCTACGCCGCCAGGCTGACCGACGATCCGGGGCAGATCTCGTTCGTCGCCGGTCTGTTGATGGGCGCGATGCCGACCGGAACGGTCGTCGGCGCGTTCCTGTTCAGCCGTTACGTCCCCCCATCGAAGCGGCTGCGCGCGATGGGGTGGATGGCGATGCTGACCTGCGCGCCGTTGATCCTCTGTGTGATGCGGCCGCCGCTCGCCGCGGTGCTGATCCTGTGGTTCATATCCGGTGTAGGTGGCGCCTACCAGCTCGCGGCCAACGCCGCGTTCGTGCAGTGCGTGCCCGCCGAGCAGCGGGGCCAGGCCTTCGGACTCGTGCAGTCAGGTCTGCTGGCCTCTCAAGGCGTCGGCATCCTGATCGGCGGGGCCGCGGCCAACCCGCTCGGCCCCGAACTCGTGGTCGCCATGGCCGGCGCGGCCGGACTGGTGTCAGCCGCCGCGCTGGCCGTGCTCTGGAGGGGATCCCGCGGGGAGGTCATCGAAAAGGTTCGCGCGGAGGCGACCTCCTGAGTCACACCTGGGGGTTGGGGGTGTCGTTGTGCGGCGCCGTGCCGTACTGACCGGTGGCGGGAGCCTGGTGGGTCGGGTAGGACGGGACCTGGTTCTGGTGGGTGGCCTTGGTCCATCCCTGCTCGGCCTTGGCCCAGCCCTGCTCCGCCTTGGCCTTCGCGTCCTGCCAGACCGGATTGTCCTTGTTCTTGTCGACCAGATCCTGGACGATCGACCTGTCCTTGCTCTCGTCCGGCAGGAGCAGCCAGCCGATCGCGTAGATCCCCACCCCGAGACCACCGAAGAAGGTGGCGACGGCGAGGGCCGCGCGGATGATGTTGGGGTCGATTCCGATGTACCGTCCGAGGCCGGAGGCCACACCGGCGACGATCCGTCCGTCCCTGGTCCTGCGGAGCTGCTTGACGCCCGAGAAGTCGTTTTCGTTCATGTCTTCAGACTGCCCAATGAGAAGCCGCCATCACATAGGGATTCCCCCTGGCACGACCCTGACATTCCTGCCCGCAGCATCGGCAATACCCTGACAGGGACCGAAGAAAGGAACACCATGGACGACCTCCTGCGCATCGACGACGCCCTTTCCGAGGAGCAGCACCTCATCCGTGACACCGTCAGGGAGTTCGTCTCGGACCGGGTGCTCCCGCACGTGGGCGACTGGTTCGAGGAGGGCGTCTTCCCCGCCCGCGAGCTGGGGCCGGTGCTCGGCTCGCTCGGCGTGCTGGGCATGCACCTGCAGGGGTACGGCTGCGCGGGCCTGGACGCCGTCTCGTACGGCGTGGCCTGCCGGGAGCTGGAGGCGGGCGACTCCGGGCTGCGATCGTTCGTGTCCGTGCAGGGCTCGCTCGCGATGTTCCCGATCTGGAAGTACGGCTCCGCGGAGCAGAAGGAGGAGTGGCTGCCCCGGATGGCCGCGGGCGAGGCGATCGGCTGCTTCGGCCTGACCGAGCCCGACCACGGCTCCGATCCCGCCAACATGCGCACCCAGGCCAAGCAGGACCCCTCGGGCGACTGGATCCTCAACGGCTCCAAAATGTGGATCACCAACGGCTCCATCGCCGACGTCGCCGTGGTCTGGGCCCAGACCGATGAGGGGATCCGCGGCTTTGTGGTCCCCACCGACACGGCGGGCTTCTCCGCCCCGGAGATCCACAAGAAGATGTCCCTCCGGGCGTCGGTCACCTCGTCTCTCTACTTCGACGACGTCCGCCTACCCGCGTCGGCCGTACTGCCTGAGGTCCGTGGTCTGAAGGGGCCGCTGTCGTGCCTGTCCGAGGCCCGCTACGGCATCCTGTGGGGCGTTGTGGGTGCGGCCCGCGCCTGCCTGGAGTCCGCCCTCGAATACTCCAAGACCCGCGTCCAGTTCGGTAAGCCCATCGGCGGCTTCCAGCTGACCCAGGAGAAGCTCGCCTGGATGTACGTCGGTCTGGGGCAGTCTCAGCTCACCGCGCTCCATCTGGGCCGTCTGAAGGACGCGGGCACCCTCACCCCCCGCCAGGTCAGCTTCGGCAAGCTCGCCAACGTCCGCGCCGCCATGGACATCGCCCGCCAGGCGCGCACGATCCTGGGCGGCAACGGCATCACGCTGGAGTATCCGGTGATCCGGCACATGAACAACCTGGAGAGCGTCCTGACGTACGAGGGAACCGAGGAGATCCACACCCTCGTCCTCGGCGAGGCCCTGACCGGCATCCCCGCCTACCGCTGAACGACCGGCTACAGATGGATCTGCCGCTGACGGGCCTGTCGCTGGGACACGCCGCAGGGGCGCCACTCGTCACAGGTGTGGGCGGCTCTGTTCAGCTCCTCCTGCCAGGAGACGCCCCTGCGCAGGTAGAAGCGGAGCAGCTCGGCCGCGGCGCGGGCGTCGACCAGGGCGGCGTGGGCATTGAAGAACGGGATGCCCGCGCGCTCGCAGCAGGCGGCGAGCGTCCATTTCCCGTCGGGCAGGAAATCGGGGGCGAGCCGCTGCGTGCACAGGGTCTCGGTCACCCAGTGGCTGCCGGGAAGCACATTGAGGAAACGGAGATCGAAGGAGGCGTTGTGGGCGACCAGGACCCGACCGGCGATCCGCTGCCAGATCTCGTCCAGCACCTCCTCGATCGCCGGCGCCCTGGCGACCATCGCGTTGGTGATGCCGTGGACGTGAACGGCTCCCGTGCTGCGGCGAGGGTTGATCAGTGAGTGCCATTCTTCGACGATCGTGCCATCGGGGTCCATGGAGATCAGCGCGATCTCACAGATCTGGTCTCCCTTCGCCGGAGAGAAACCGGTGGTCTCCAGGTCGACCACGACATAACCTTGGCGCGTGGACATGCTGGGACGGTGGGCAGACTCAAGCCCCGATGTGGTCATGGCTGCCACTCTAGGAGCCGATCGCTCCCCCTACCTGCCGTTCCGCAAACAGATGACCACCGGCGGGCCTGGCGACGGGCGTTAGTGGACACTATTCTCGGTACGCTGTCACCTGCGGGGCGTTAGCTCAATGGTTAGAGCTGCGGACTTTTAATCCGTAGGTTCTGGGTTCGAGTCCCAGGCGCCCTACCACTTCTCGCCAGGAACTTAGGCCCTGACCTGGGCCTTTGTTCCTGTCGATCTTGTTTGGCCCATGCTGCCAGAGGCCGTCATCTGACGTGCGAAGTGGGAACGTTTACGCAGGTGAGAGTGCGACGGTACGAGAGACTTACGGTGCCCTCCACCAACCAGTCAGTCGCACCGCCACACTCGCTTAACGGGCTCGCCCAGAGAGCAACGCCGACCAGACGGCCCGAGCTTCGGTGATTCTCCACAGCTGGGTCTCATGCACCCGATGTTCCCCATCGAGCTGGACCGTTCGCCGGATGAACCCTTGCCCAGCACCGACGCGAAGTTCGTAGATCGTGGCCCGGCACTCACACGTCCACGACGCCGAGCGCGCCCGTTCCAGAACCATGCAGGGCTTCCGCCACTCCAGGCGTACGTGATCACGTTGGGCCATGACGACATGCGGGCTTATGCACTCCTCAGACAGGAGCAGCATCGTGAACCCCTGCGAGTAGGTTGGGCAGCGGATGAGTCTTCCGAAGTTCGGCGTAGAGGAATGCCACCCGTCGCGCGGCCCGTTCGGGTTCCGCCGCCGCGTGCCAGGCGTACACCGGCCGCCCACGCCTGGAATCCCAGGACCCCGTACGCCACCAGAAGGTCAGGCCGTCGGACCAAACGGTCAATCCCGTCCAGACCGACACCACGGCCAACCCGTAACCGTCATTGACATCGGCATCAATCCCACGCTTCTCCAGCTCTGCCTGCAACGACTCCGCCGCCCATACCGGCGAGCAGACATCGCCGAGGATCAGCCGTCCCGCAGGCGGTAAAGCCCTCATGCGCCGGGCCGCATCGTCGAAACTGGAATGACCCTCTGCCCCTGATACAGCGAGCAGTCATCTCGGACACGGAGAAAGGACAGAACGGACCCCTGGGGACCACCGATCAGGCCACGCCTCAGGCTTACGTACTTCCATCCCCGACCACCGCATGACACGCATGGTTGCTCGGTCATGACGCCTGCCCCTTCAACTCGATGCTTCCCTCTCGGCCAATCAACCTCCAATAGACGTGTACTCGACTAGAGGAGAAGACGCTCAAGTCATTTATGACTCCTCTAGAGGAGTCCGTCAAGTGTTATCGAGCAGGCAGCTCATACGAGAGCACGTAGGCATCGCTGGACATCACCGTGTCGCATACCTCCACGGCACGACCATCAGTGGCGTACGCCGTCCGGACCAGGTGAAACACCGGAACGCCCGGAGCGAGTTTGAGTGACCGCACCTCATCGCGGAGCGGCATCCGGGAACGGATCTCCTCCACGAAGTGATCCAGCCGGAACCCCAACTCCTCCAGCCGGGCATAGATCCCACCCGAGCCACTGTCCGGTAGCGCGATCTGCGTGTTCCGGGCGATCTCCGCCGGGATGTACGACACAGCCGTCTCCACCGGCTGACCGTTGATCAGATATCGGCGTGACCGGCAGATCACGAGATCTTCCGAAGTGATCCCAAGCCGCTCGGCCGTATCCGCAGATGCCCGCTCTTCGGTGATCGTGATGGAGTCGACAGACGGCTTCCCGCCGGCCCCTTCCGTCTCCGCGATGAACGCGGCCTTGCCTTGCTCACGATGGCGACGCGCGAATCGGTCGGAGGCCAGCCGCCGCACCGGAGGATGCGAGCGGACGAAGACACCACGCCCGTGTTCAGCGACCGTCAGACCTTCGCCCTGCACGACCTGGAGCGCGTTGCGGATGGTCATCCGAGCGACGCCGTAATGTTGCATGAGCTGAGCTTCCGAGGGCACCTTGTCACCTTCGGCGAGAGCTGGCCTTCCCCTTCTATCGTGGAGATCTGACCTAAGGAGAAGGTTGGGTCGTGGGAGAGACCAGACGCAGGTTCGATCCGGAGTTCCGGGCGGGCGCGGTGCGCATCGTGCGGGAGACAGGAAAATCGATCGCGCAGATCGCCAAGGATCTGGGCATCAATGCGGGCACGCTGGCCAACTGGGTGCAGATGGACCGGCTGGCCCGCGAGCAGAACGCCGACAGCGGGGAACTGGCCGGATCCGAGCGGGAAGAGCTCGCCAGGTTGCGCAAGCAGCGGGCGGAGTGGGCCAAGGAGCGCGCCGAGCTGGAGATGGAGCGTGATGTCCTCAAACGCTCCGTGGTCTTGTGGGT
>NZ_FZOD01000106.1 GCF_900188345.1 Streptosporangium subroseum
CACGACGACGACCAGGGCATCGGCGTGCTGGCCGCGATCAAGGAGGCCAACCGCAGCGAGTTCTTCATGGTCGGCGGCGCGGGTTCGGCCAACGCGATGCGCGACATCCAGGCGGGTAACAGCGTGCTGGAGGCCACCGTCACCTACAGCCCGACCATGGCCTCTTCGGCGATCAAGCTTGCTCGGCTGATCGCGCAGGGCAAGGGCATGAGTGATCTGGTGGAGAACCAGGTGCCTCAGTCGATCACGCTGGCCTCGGAGACCATCACCAAGGACAACGTCGACAAGTACCTGCCGCTCGGATTCGAGTCCTGATGCCTCGTGACGACAAGCCGACACTGGGGATCGGCATGGTCGGATACGCGTTCATGGGGCGCGTTCACTCGCAGGCCTGGCGGAGCGTCTCGGCGTTCTTCGACCTGCCGGTCACACCGACGATGGCCGCGCTCTGCGGTCGTTCGAAGGAGCGTACGACCGCCGCGGCCGCGGATCTCGGCTGGGCCGCGGTCGAGACCGACTGGCGGGATCTGATCCGCCGCGACGACGTCGACATCGTGGACATCTGCACGCCGGGCGACTCCCACGCGGAGATCGCCATCGCGGCACTGGCCGCCGGCAAGCACGTCCTGTGCGAGAAGCCGCTGGCCAACACCGTGGCCGAGGCCGAGGCGATGTCCGAGGCGGCTCGCGCCGCGGCGGCCAAGGGTGTGTACGCGATGGTCGCCTTCAACTACCGGAGGGTCCCGGCCGTCGCGCTGGCCCGCCGGTGGGTCGAGGAAGGACGGCTGGGGGAGCTGCGCCACGTCCGGGCGCAGTATCTCCAGGACTGGATCGTCGACCCCGAGTTCCCGCTGGTCTGGCGGTTGCAGCGGGACCAGGCGGGCTCGGGCGCGCTCGGTGACATCGGCGCGCACATCATCGACACCGCCGAGTTCATCACCGGTGACGTGATAGCGGGCGTCTCGGCTCTCACCGAGACGTTCGTGAAGGAGCGCCCCCTCGCCGAGGCCTCAGCCGGCCTGGTCGGCGACAGCCGTACCTCCGAGAGGGGGACGGTCGACGTCGACGACGCCGCGTTGTTCATCGGGCGGATGCGGGGCGGGGCACTGGCCTCGTTCGAGGCCACCCGGTTCGCCGCGGGCCGCAAGAACTCTCTGCGGATCGAGATCAACGGTTCGAAGGGAAGCCTGGCCTTCGACTTCGAGGCGATGAACGAGCTGTGGTTCCACGACCACACCCTCAGCGGGGCCGAGGCGGGTTTCCGTCGCATCCTGGTCACCGAACCCGAGCACCCGTACGCGGCGGCCTGGTGGCCGCCGGGCCACGGGCTCGGTTACGAACACACCTTCACCCACGAGGCGAAGGATTTCATTGAGGCGGTCGCCGCCGGTGTCGCCCCGTCGCCGTCCTTCGAGGACGGCCTGCGGGTGCAGCGGGTGCTGGCGGCGGTAGAAACGAGTGCGGCCGATGAGAGCCGCTGGACGGTGGTGTCATGAGCAGGCCGATCACGTTGTTCACGGGCCAGTGGGCCGATCTTCCGTTCGAGGAGGTCTGCCGCCTGGCCGCCGAGTGGGGTTACGACGGCTTGGAGATCGCCTGCTGGGGCGACCACTTTGAGGTCGACAAGGCCCTGGCCGACGACTCCTATGTCGAGCGCAAGCTGGAGGTGCTGGCCAAGCACAACCTGAAGGTGTGGACGATCTCCAACCACCTCGTCAGCCAGGCCGTCTGTGACAGCCCGATCGACGAGCGGCACAAGGGAATCCTGCCGGGGCGGATCTGGGGGTCGGGAGATCCCGAGGAGGTGCGGCAGCGCGCGGCGGAGGAGATCAAGGACACCGCCAGGGCGGCCGCGAAGCTCGGCGTGAAAACCGTCGTCGGATTCACCGGGTCGTCGATCTGGCACACGCTCGCGATGTTCCCGCCGGTGCCGCCCTCGATGATCGAGGCCGGATACCAGGACTTCGCCGACCGGTGGAACCCGATCCTGGACGTCTTCGACGAGGTCGGCGTCCGGTTCGCGCACGAGGTGCACCCGAGCGAGATCGCCTACGACTACTACACGACGGTCCGGACCCTGGAGGCCATCGGCCACCGTGAGGCGTTCGGGCTGAACTGGGACCCGTCCCACATGGTCTGGCAGGAACTGGACTCGGTCGGGTTCATCCTCGACTTCGCCGACCGGATCTACCACGTGGACTGCAAGGACGCCAAGGTCCGCACCGGCAACGGGCGGCGTGGCCGTCTCGCGTCGCACCTGGCCTGGGCGGACATGCGGCGTGGCTGGGACTTCGTCTCGACCGGTCGCGGGGATGTGCCCTGGGAAGACTGCTTCCGGGCCCTGAACTCCATCGGCTACGACGGTCCCATCTCCATCGAGTGGGAGGACGCGGGCATGGACCGGCTGGACGGCGCCCCCGAGGCGCTGGGCATCATCCGGAAGCTGAACGCCATCACGCCCCCGTCGTCGTCCTTCGACGCGGCCTTCTCCTCGGAGTGAGACCTCAGAGGTAGGCGGACCAGGCCGCCGATCCGCACCGCCCCGGCGGACGGATCGGCGGCCTGATCGTCGTAGGGCCGAATGGCAGGTGCTGGGCAGGTACGGCCGGCGGTCGCGGGCCGTATCGCCGGGGGGCCGCAGCCGGGAGAGCCCTCTGCCCGGTACGGCCCCCAGGACGGGCTAGTCCAGGACGACGACCTGACGCAGGACCTCGCCACCCTTCAGCGCGGCCACGGCGTCGTTGAGGTCGGCCAGCTTGATGCGGGAGCTGATCATGCTCTCCAGGTCGAGCTTGCCCGCCTTGTAGAGCTCGGCGAAGAACGGGAAGTCCCGCCGGACGTCCGACCCGCCGTACAGGGAGCTGAGCAGGTTCTTGCCCTCGAACAACAGACTGAAGGCGGTCAGCGGGACGGTGTCGTCCATCGCGCCCGCGCCCACCACGATCACGTCGCCGCCGCGGCGGGTGGCCTGCCAGGCGGTCATGATGGTGGCGGACTTGCCGACGGCCTCGAAGCCGTAGTCGAACCCGCTGCCGCCGGTCAGCGTGCCGATCGCGTCCGTGAGCTGGTCGGGGGTGATGGCGTGGGTGGCGCCGACCTTCTTGGCCAGCTCGTGCTTGGACTCCACCGGATCGATCGCCAGGATCGTCCTCGCGCCGGAGATCCGGGCACCCTGGATCACCGACAGGCCGATGCCGCCGCAGCCCACCACGACCACGGTCGATCCGGCCTTGACGCGAGCGGTGTTGAGCGCTGCGCCGACGCCGGTGGTGACACCGCAGCCGATCAGCGCCGCCACCTCGAAGGGCACCTCGGGGTCGACCTTGATCGCACCCTGCCAGGGCACGACGATCTCCTCGGCCCAGGTGCCGCATCCGGCCATGCCGAACGCCGGGGTGTCGCCGCCGAAGCGGAAGCGGGCGTTGACGAAGCTGTCCATGAGGTAGACCGTGCACAGGAACGGCTGGCCGACCAGGCAGTTCGAGCAGTTGCCGCAGGCCGGGTTCCAGTTGACGATGACGTGGTCGCCGGCCTTGACCGTGGCCACGTGATCGCCGACCTCGAGGACCTCGCCCGCGCCCTCGTGGCCGAGGATGATGGGCAGGGGCATGGGCAGCACACCGCTGATCACCGACAGGTCGGAGTGGCAGACGCCGGTCGCCCTGATCTTGATCCGAACATCGGTCGGGCCCATCGGGGCGAGGGTGAAGTCATCACGGATATCGAGCTTGTCGTCGCCGACGGCATGCAGAAGCGCACCACGCATGGGGGTCCTTCCTAGTTCTCCTCGAGGGAGAGAGCGGCTTTGGGGCAGGACCGCACGGCGTGCCGGACGCGGTCCGTCATCTCCGACGGCGGCTCAGGCAGCAGTAGGTGCAGCTGGTCGTCGTCGTCGAGCTCGAAGACCTCTGGGGCGAGTCCCGTGCAGATCCCGTTGGACTCGCAGACCATGTAGTCGACTTTGATTTTCATGTGAGCCTCCTAGGCGGGAATGGCGAGCTTACGGTGATCCCAGGAGATCACTCGACTCTGCTCCACCATGAAGGCGACCCGCTTGCGGCCGGTGTAGGCGACATACTCCGTCAGGAGCTCCTCCGCGTCAGGCATTCCGGCCATCCGCCGGGCCACGTTCATGCCGACATCGAGGATCCCCTCCGGGTCGTCGATCCGCCGGGCCACGCCGTACATCAGGACTCCGCGCAGGTCGGAGTATTCGTCGCCGGCCTCGATCAGGCAGCTCACCCGGGGATCCCGCTGGATGTTGAGTGTCTTCTGGGCCTTGCCGTAGGTCCAGAAGGCTATTTTTCCTTCGACCAGTCCGTAAAACATGGTCACCATGTGCGGTGTCCCGTCCGGATTGATCGTGCCGAGCTGGAGCTTTCGCGACTCACGGACGAAAGCCGTCACCTCGTCGTCGGACATCACGATGCGGGTGCGCTGGTTCACGGTGCAAAGTAGAACACGTTCCATAAGGCCGGGCAAGGGCCATTTGGAATGTTGTTCGGTCTAGGTAGTCTGCTGTGATGAGCACCGCGACCATGCCCGCCGACCTGCTGTACGCCGCCCAGCGCGCGAAAGGATTCATGCCCCACCCGGAGGGTCTCGTCCTGTTCGAGACCGCAGTCGAGTACGGCCCGCTCGGTCCGATCTGTGAGATCGGCAGTTACTGCGGGAAGTCGGCCCTCTACCTCGGTTCGGCAGCCAGGCAGACCGGATCCGTCGTCTTCACCGTGGACCACCACCGGGGCTCCGAGGAGATCCAGCCGGGGTGGGCGTACCACGACCCCACGCTGATGGATCCCCGCTTCGGCAAGATGGACTCGCTGCCCTCCTTCCGCTGCACGATCGCCGCCGCCGGGCTCGAAGACGAGGTCATCGCGATCGTCGGCAAGTCCGAGCGGGTCGCCGGGCTGTGGAACACCCCGCTGGCGATGCTCTTCATCGACGGCGGTCACTCCGAGGGGCCGGTGACCAAGGACTACGAGGGATGGGCCCCGCACATCGTGGAGGGCGGCGCGCTGGTCTTCCACGACGTCTACCCCGACCCGGCCAGGGGCGGGCAGGGGCCGTATCTCGTCTACCAGCGGGTTCTCGCCTCCGGCGCGTTCAAGGAGGTCCGGCACGAGGGATCGCTGCGGGTGCTGGAGAGGGTCGGCCCCGGCATCGGATAGGCGTGGGTCTCACGACCGCTCCGTCATGATGGAGACCGCCACCGGTTCCCGCACGTCGCGCACCCGCACCACCGTCGAGGCGATCAGGCCGGTGCCCGCGCGCAGCAGCAGCCAGCCTTCCTCGTAACCCCCCACGACGACGAGTGGCGTCGTCGGAGGACGGCCCGCCTTGAACAGGCACTCGACGGCCGTCCAGATCCGGGCGGACACGGTCTCCTCCGTCTCGGCGCAGCGCGGCAGCAGCTCGGCGACCAGCGGGTCGAACGCGGGCCCCAGCGTCCTGCCCGCACCGCCCACCCGCTCCCAGTCGCAGTACGCGGGACCGTTCACGCCGAGCACGAGGTCGCCCAGATGGCTGCGGCACGTCCCGCCGGTCATGGTCACGTGCAGCGCCGGATCGAGGCCGAGGCCGACCGCGGCCCGCTGCAGGTAGACGGCCAGCAGGTTCGTCGGCCACGGATCGCGCCGGGGGAGGGGGCCGACGTCCTTCAACCGCAGCCCGATCCACGCGGCCACCAGCCGCCCGCGCACATCGGTGGTGGTCACGTCCCAGACGTATTCGCCCCTGTCGTGCCCGCGCTCGGTGGCGTGCAACCGTACGTCGCCCTGGGACGGCCGCATCACCAGACGCTCGCAGCCGACCGGGAGCAGCCGCCGATGCGGCACGCACGCCTGCAGCGCGTGGATCGTGGCGTCGCTCAGTCCCGGACTGCCCAGCACGGGCCGGTCCGGGAACCAGCCGTCGGGGTCGTCGCCGTGCAGTTCGCCCCGGCAGTTTCGCGCCTCGACGAGGGTCAGCTCCCTGACCCGCCGGAACCTCCCGGTGTGGAAGCAGAGAGCGCCGTACAGGTCCTCGGAGTCCAGGGTTTCGGTGACGTCCCGGTTCAGCTGCGGCACGAACAGCGTCTCGCCCACGGGGTTCACCGGGAACACCGCCCTGAAATGATCCACGTGAAACCCGGTCTCCTCGCTGCGGACCACGGCCTCGACCGTCCGCTCGTGCCGGAGCGCGCACACCCGGATCGTGGTGCCGCCCTCGTCGGGCACGACGACGGGCCGGTCGAACGTTATCTCCGCGGCCTCGTCCAGGGGTCGTCCGGCCAGTGCCCCCGCGGCCTGTGCCATCGCCTCCAGCGCCACCACCGAGGGCAGTACCGCCTGCCCGTCCATCCGGTGGTCGTTCAGGTAGGCGTCTGACTCGATCGACAGGCGGCTGTCGGCGACCAGCTCCACGCCGGGGACGTGCACCCGCGTCCCTTCGAGGAACCGTCCTCCCCCCGGGCACGGCGCCGCGGGTCCGCCCAGCCGGCCGTGCACGGTCACGCTGGACGGCAGGTCCTTGGTCCTGAGCAGGTCGAGGAACAGCTCCACGCCCTCCCGCGCGGGAATGGCCGTCACCTCCGCCCTGATCAGCGATTCGAGCACGCCCAGCCGTTCGCCCATCCCGGCGCCCGACCACACGGACCAGTCGATGTTCAGCCCGCCGATCCTTCTGGCGCGCTCCCTCATCAGCCCGCCCGCCAGCGCGTAGTGGCTCTCCCCGGCCAGGCCGTACAGGCCGATCACCGACCCGAACGTCACCACCCTGCGGGGCGCGGTCACGGCGAGCAGGTTGTCCAGCCCGGTGAGCTTGGGCGCGATGTGCCGCTCGAAGTCCTCGGCCGTGAGCTCGGCGAACCTGCCCGGCCGGTTGACCTCCGCCGAGTGGATCAGCATGGTGGCGGGGCCGAGCGTCCCCTCCAGCTCTCGTACGGCATGCGTCACCTGGTCGGCGTCGCCCACGTCGGCCGTGGCGTAGCCGTACCGCACGCCCTTGACGGCCAGCATCTGCAGGTTGGTCCTCAGGATGGGGTCGTGGTTCGGCCGCCGGTGCCCGAGCAGGGCCAGGGCGCACCCGCTCGCCTCGGCCAGCGCCCTGGCGCAGGCGAACCCGATCCCCTTGCCGCCCCCGCTGACCAGCACCACGTCCGCCGGTCCGACCGGCAGCGGACCCTCCCCGTCAAGGGCGATCACGGTTCTTCCGCGCGGTTCCCCGGCGCCGAAGTCGAGCTCGGGATGCTCCAGCCTCAGGCTGCCCAGAAAGCCGGCCACGGCGTCCGACCCGCAGACCACGGCCAGTCGCTCCCGGCGCGCGACCGCCTCGCGGGCGGCCGAGACCAGGGACTCGGCGGCCCCGGGGCGGAGAGGATCGTCGATCACGATCCGCCTGACCGGGACGTCCGTGTCCTTCGGGCCGTCGGTCTCCCAGCCCGAGCCGGCGCCTCCGTCCGCGACCGTGGCTTCGTCCGCGGCCACGGCTTCGTATGCGGCCTTGGCGGGGACGTCCCGGCCGGTGTCCGGATCCTCGGCGAAACACCTCACCCAGTGCGCGACCCCCGCCACGGGCCCCGTCCGGCCGGCGGGCTCGGGTGTGTCCGCCGCCGGCAGCCGCGAGATGACCCCCGCCACCAGCCCCATCACGATTCCCGCGATGCCGCCGCCCAGCCCCTGGCCACCGCCTGCCCGCTCGACGCCCGCCACCGTGCCCTGGGCGGACGAGCACGGGCTGGGGATGAAGACGCGGTCGCGCCAGATGTCGACGGGTCTGGCCGGGTGGTCGCCGTAGAGGTCGGTGAGGTCCTGGATCGCGGTGTCCGCCCAGAGAGCGGCGACGGTCTCCGCGGACGCCGTGTCCGGCATCGGGCGGTCGACGAACACGTCCCCCGCCGGGGCCTCCTGGCTGGGAAAGAGCAGCGTGACCCGCCCCTTCACGTCCTGTCCGAGGTAGAGCCCGGAAAGGGCGACGAGGCTGCCGGGCTCCAGGGTGTCCAGCCGTTTCAGGGCGAGCTCCGCGCGCTCGGAGAGCTGTTCCGCGGACCCCGCCACGATCGCGATCCGCAACGACCCGGCCGGGGCGGTCCCCAACGCGTGCGCGAGATCGCACAGCTCCGCCTCCGACCACCGGACGGCCTGGTCCGCCACCCGCTCCAGCACCGGCCGTACGGCCTCCGCGTCCTCGCCCGAGAACGCGAACACCAGGGGCTCGTCCGGCGACGGACGGTCGGGCGCGGGCCGTACCGGATCGGTGAGATCGCTCACCTCCGCCGGAGCCGGGGCGGTGAGGACGAGGTGGGCGTGGATGTCACCGAAACCCGTGGCGCTCACCCCCGCGTGGCGGGGGCCGGAGGGCCAGGGCTCGGGGACGGCCAGGACGCGAAGGGGGGCGCCGGGAGCGGCCAGGAGGGAGTGGGGGGAGCCGCAGCCTGTGGTGGGAGGCAGGACACCGGAGGCGATGCTCAGGGTGGCCTTGATCAGTCCTGCGGCTCCGGCCGCCGCCTTGGTGTGCCCGATGTTGGCCGCGACGGACCCGAGGGCCGCCTGCCGTACGGTGCCGGACAGCAGGCGGGTGAGCGCGGTGAGTTCGGCGGTGTCGCCGGCGGCGGTGCCGATGCCGTGACCTTCGAACAGGGCCACCTCGGTGGGGGAGATCCCGGCCTGGGCGTAGGCGCGGCGCAGGGCCAGGAGCCGGCCGTCGGACTCCGGACGGGTCATGCCTCCGCCGCCGTGGTCGGACCCCGGACGGGTCATGCCTATGCCGCCGTCGGAGGACACGCCCCAACCGGCGATCTCCGCGTAGATCCGTACCCCGGCGGCCCGGGCGCCGGCCGTGGGCATCAGGGCCACGATCCCGCAGCCCTCACCGGGCCAGAAGCCGTTCGAGCGGGTGTCGTAGATTCGCATCCGCTCCTCGGCCAGCGCACCCGTCTTGGCGAGGCCGACCAGCTCGAACGGATCGAGGCTCAGGTCCACGCCCCCGGCCAGGGCGAAGTCGGCGCTCCCGTCCAGCAGCGAACGGCAGGCGGTGATCACGGCCAGCAGGGACGAGGCGCCCGCGCCGTCCACGACGTATCCGCCACCGCGCAGGTCGAAGTGGTCGCAGACGCGTCCGGCGATCGTGCCGGGAAGGCTTCCGGCCAGACTCTCCTCGGAGGTCTCGGGGAACGGCCGTAGATACTCGCCCTGGGCGCGGGACAGCACCCGGGCGACCGTCTCCTCGGGAAGCCCGGCCAGGGCCGAGACCAGCACGCGGCGCACGTACGGCCAGCGCAGCCGCAGCGTGGAGGCCCGGGAGACCTCGCCGGTCAGGGTGTTGCCCATGACCACCGTGACCCGGTCGCGGTCGAGCCCCTTCCCGCCGGGGAAACCCGCGTCGGTCAGGGCGTGGGACGCCACCTCCAGGGCGAGCCAGTGAGCCGGGTCCCCGGCGCGGTGCGCCGCACCGGGGATGCGGAAGGCGGCCCGGTCGAACTCCCAGCCCTCGATCAGGGCGGCGCGGGTGCTGTAGGTGTGGTCGGAGGCCAACCGGTCGGAGGAGTGGTAGTCGGCCAGGTCAACCCGTTCGACCGGCATGCGCCGGAACGCCCGCCGCCGCCACAGCACCGTCTCCCACAGCGCCCCCGGATCGGGTGCGTCCGGGTAGGTGCAGGCCAATCCCACGATCGCGACGGACATTCGGCGCACCCTTCAGGCGTTCGCACGGATCACTGCCGGACGCCCACGGGGACCTCGGAGAGGTCGCGCGAGAGCGGGCACGGAAGGGGGAACGGCACAGAAGGGGAAGAGCGGACGGTATGGCGGAAGCCGAGAACGGGGATGCGGCGGAGGCCGCTGACGGACGTGTGGCGGGAGCCGGGGACGGGATACGGCGGAAGCCCTGAGCGGGACCGCGGCCGCGGGTCATGAATCGCGGTTGCGCCGCGCCCAGGCCTTCCGGATTCCCGCCCGCCAGGCCTGGTAGTGGTCACCGCTGTGCGCGTTGTGGCCCAGCGCGATGAGCGCGGTGTCGGTCCAGCCACCGGCCTCGTCCACCTCCACCCCGCACAGCGCGGGCGCGGCCGCGACGGTGTGCTCGGGGACGATCCCCGAGATCAGCCGGGAGGCGCAGCCGAAGGCGCTGCCCTGGGCGAGGTGGGCGCGGAAGCCGTCCTCCGTCGCGGCCAGGGCCATCCACTCCAGGTCCGCGGCGCTCGCACCGCCGACGTAGGTGGCGGCCAGACCCACGCCACTCCACAGGTCGGCGCGGCGACCCGCCGGGAACTCGGCGATGCGCAGGACCACGTCGTCCACGCCCGCGCACTCGTGGAACCAGAGCATCCGCCCCAGGCCCTGGTCGAAGATCGCCCGCTGGGTCCGGTCCATCAGGCCGGCCGTGCGCTGACGCCCCACCGTCCTGTCGGTGAGGAAAAAACCCTGGTGGAAGCCGAAGCCGTCGAAGGCCAGCCAGCGCAGCAGCGGGTGGACCGAACGGATGCCCCACATCGGCCGCATGTGCAGCCGGGCGTACGCCCAGCCGGTGCCCATGTGGATGAGGTGCGGGTATCGCATCCCCTGCCCGTTGAGCAGGTCCCTGAGCCGCCTGCCGCCGGTGATCGTGAGGATGTCGAGGTTCGCGCAGGCCATGCCCGCACCTTCGTAGGCGAATCCGCGCAGTTCCTCGGGAAGGTCGTCGATCCGGTCAACCTCCCGGGCGAGCATCGCGTTGAACCCGGTCAGGAATGCCCGTCCCGAGGTCTCCAACCGCTCGCGGGCCGGGCCCAGCCGGAACCGGCGCGGTCCGAAGTCAGCCTGGCCGGGGTTCTTCCACAGCAGGTTGACCAGGCCGCCCGGCCTGGTAAGCACCAGCTCCGCCGGGTCGGAGGCGTCCGAGGTGTCCGGCTCCTGTATGGCGTTCAGGATGGCCTCGGCGCTGTCGTCTTCCGTGCCGGGCGTCTCCGTACCGGTCTCGCTCGTGTCGTCTTCCGTGCCGGCCTCCGCGCCGTGGCTGGACGTGCCGGCATGATGCGTGTCATGTCCCGCCAGGGTCTTCTCGGCGGGGATGTCCCAGAAGCTGTCCCTGGAAACGTCCTGGGTCCTGTCGAGGGTCTTCTCGGCGTTCGTGACGGGGGTGCTTTCGGCGCCGCTCCTGTCCGCGTCCGCTCTCGCCGGTTCGGGGACCCTGTGCGCGGTGGCCCGCTCAGTCTCGTCGCTCTGAGCTATTACCCGGGTGCCCTCCGCATTGCTCACAGGCTCGAACGTAGTAAGCCGTATTCCGGCCTTCAAGCACCGCCCTGTGGTTCCGGGCAAAGAAATTGTTAGATCTGGAGGCCTGACGGCCCCATGGCCCGGGAGGGGACGTCAGGCTCGCGAACGGGCGTGGCTGCACCCGCAGTCTGCGGTGGGACGATCTGTCACGTATTTGCCCGCGTCGCGGAAGATGCCCGCGGCCGGGGTGTGGTCGGTCAGCGCGTCGGCCGCGAGCACGACGGCGGCCGCGGTGTAGGCGGAGCGCTCGTGCGGGAACCATTTCTCGTTCACGAACTGCCAGCCGGTCCAGTAGGAACCGTCCTCGTGCCGCAGGTGCTGCATGTCCGCGAAGAGTTTCAGCGCCCGGCCCCGGTCGCCCACGGCGTCCAGTGAGAGCACCAGCTCGCACGTCTCCGCGCCGGTCACCCACGGCTGGTCGGAGACGCAGCGGATGCCCAGGTCCGGCTCCACGAACGTGTCCCACTCCTCGGCCAGCCGCGCCTCGGCGGCCGCGCCGCGTACCGCGCCGCCCAGAATCGGGTAGTACCAGTCCATCGAGAATCGGCTCTTGTCGGCGAACGCCTCCGGGTGCGCGAGCAGTACGTGACCAAGCTGATCGGCGGCGAGCTCCCAGTCGGGCTGCGGGTCGCCCAGGCGCTCACCGAGCAGCACGCCGCTGCGCAGGCCCTGGTGGATGGAGGCGCAGCCGGTCAGCAGGGCATATTCGGCGGGCCTGCCGTCGGCCGCCCGCTCCCAGACGATCTCGCCCCGGGTGGTCTGCAGCTCGACCACGAAGTCCAGCGCGGATCGGACGACCGGCCACATCTCACGGGCGAAGTGCTCGTCCCCGCTCACCAGCAGCTCGTGCCAGACGCCGACCGCCACGTAGGCGGCGTGGTTGGACTCCCCGCCCCGTTCGACGGCCTTGCCCCCGACGAGCTTCATCGGCCAGGAGCCGTCGGTCCGCTGCGTACGGGCCAGCCAGTCGTAGCCCCTGCGAGCCGGTCCTGCGAGCCCGGCCACGCTCATCGCCATCAGGCACTCGATGTGGTTCCAGGCGTCCACATGTCCTTCGGGCCACGGGATGCCGCCGTCGGGTTCCTGCACCGCCGCGATGCTGTGGGCGGTCTGGACGACCTGCGTCCAGCTTATTGGGTCGCTCACCGCTCCTCATTCGCTCGGCGGACCGGGGTGCTCACGCGGGTTTCCGGACGTAGAGCACCACGCTTTTGCCGATGAGCGGGTTGAGCACCGCTTCGGCGATCCTGGTGGCGGCGGGGCGCTTCATGATGTCCCAGACCAGGATCTCGTGGTACGCCTTGGTCAGCGGGTGGTCGTCGTTGTTGACGCCGACCGCGCATTTGAGCCACCAGTACGGCGCGTGCAGCCCGTGGGCGTGGTGGTGCGGGCCGATCTCCATGCCGACCGCCTTCAGCTTGGCGCTCAGTTCGGCCAGCGTGTAGATGCGGACGTGCCCGCCGGGAGCCGTGTGATAGGCCTCGTCCAGCGCCCAGCAGATCCGCTCGGGCAGGAAGCTCGGCACCGTGATGGCAGCCCGACCGCCCGGCTTGAGCACCCGGAAGATCTCCCGCATCGCGGCCATGTCGTCGGGGATGTGCTCCAGCACCTCAGCCGCGATCACCCGGTCGAAGCTCGCGTCCTCGAAGGGCATGTTGAGCGCGTCGCCGGTCACGGTCTCGGCCGTCGCCTCGGGGGGCACCTCGCCGGCCTTGTCCATCGCGGCGAACATGCTCGCCACGCCTTCCAGCTCCTCGGCGTCCATGTCGAAGGCCACTACGTCGGCGCCCCGCCGCAGCACCTCGAACGCATGTCGTCCGCCGCCACAGCCCAGGTCCAGAACTCGGGTTCCGGGCCCCACGGGCAACCGGCCGAAGTCGACAGTCAGCACTCGCCGCTCCTATTGAGGTGATCGGTATGAAGGGGGTTCACTTCGCGCGACGGGCCTGGATGGCCTCGTGGTAGGCCTCCACGGTCCGCTGCGCGACGACGTTCCAGGTGTAGCGCTCCATGACCCGCTCGTAGCCCTTCCTGCCCACCGCGGCCCGCTCCTCGGGGGAGTCGTGCAGGCGGCGCAGTACGGCGGCCAGCTCCTCGGGGTCGCCCGGGGCAACCTGGATCGCCGCGTCGCCGACCACCTCGGGCAGTGCGCCGGTACGGCTGGCGACCAGCGGGGTGCCGCAGGCCATGTGCTCGACGGCCGGGAGCGAGAAGCCCTCGTAGAGGGAGGGCACGACCGAGATCTCCGAGGTGGCGATCAGCTCGCCCAGCGCGTCGTCGGAGATGCCGTGCACAAACGTGACGCGGTCCTGCAGGGAGAGCTCGGCGACCAGCTTCTCGGTCGGACCACCCGGGGTGGGCTTGCTGACCACGGTCAGGTTGACGTCGCGCTCGGTGGCGAGCTTCGCCACCGCCCGCAGCAGCGTCGAGACGCCCTTCATCGGGGAGTCGGCGCTGGCCACCGCCACGATGGAGCCGGGACGCTTGGGCATCTCCGGGCGCGGATGGAAGTAGCGGGTGTCCACGCCCAGCGGGACGAGCCGCATGTTGGCCTGGGGCACGTTGAAGTCGCGGTGGATGTCGGCGAGGGAGGACTCGCTGACGGTCAGGATCGGGCTCAGTCTCGGCGCGACCTTGGCCTGCATCCGGACGAAGCCGTACCACCTTCTGAGCGAGAGCTTCTTGCGCCACGGCGCGGCCTTCAGCTCGATCCGCCGGTCCACGCTGATCGGGTGGTGGATGGTGCCGACCACCGGGAACAGCTTCTGGATGCCGAGCAGGCCGTAGCCGAGCGTCTGGTTGTCCTGCACCACGTCGAAGTCGCCGAGGCGCTTCTTCAGCTCGCGGTGTGCTCGCAGGGTGAAGGTCAGCGGCTCGGGGAACCCCGCGGTCCACATGGTCGCGACCTCGAGCCAGTCGATCCAGTCGCGATACTCGTGCAGCTTGGGAGTACGGAAGGGGTCTTCGTCGCGATACAGGTCAAGGCTGGGGACCTTGGTGAGAATGACGCCCTCGTCGAGTTCGGGATAGGGCTGACCGGAGAACACCTCGACGCGGTGCCCGAGGGCGACCAGCTCACGACTGAGATGACGCAGGTAGACGCCCTGGCCCCCACAGGTCGGCTTGCTGCGGTAGGACAGCAACGCAACCCGTAGTGAGTCCGCACCTGGCACGGCAACCCCTTCCTACCCCCTGTCCGGAAAGGGGACAGGTACCGTGAAAGATGACCTTAGTCCTCGGACCCTACCATTCGGTAGCTTTGCGCACCTGATGTGGAATTGTTCCTAGACTGAGCCTCACGGGCTGCGAGCTGGGAAGTCAGTCTCACCGAACATGATTCGGTGGAACGCGTTCTCGTTGTGGCCTCACCGGCATGATGCCCATATAAGGGTGTGGCGGTACATTCGCCAATCACACGGCACAAGCCCGGGCGAAAGTCCCGCCCTACGAGCGAGGAGAACGCGTTGGCCAGACGCGCACTGATCACCGGTATCACGGGGCAGGACGGTTCCTACCTGGCCGAGTACCTGCTCGATCAGGGGTACGAGGTCTACGGACTGGCCCGTGGGCAGGCCAACCCCCGCGTCTCCCGGTTGCGCAAGTTTCTGCAGAACGTTCAGTTCGTCGGCGGAGACCTGCTCGACCAGGGCTCGCTGATCTCCGCCGTGGAGAAGGTCCAGCCCGACGAGGTCTACAACCTCGGCGCCATCTCGTTCGTCCCGATGTCGTGGGAGCAGGCCGAGCTCACCGCCGAGGTCACCGGTATGGGCGTGCTGCGCATGCTGGAGGCGATCCGGGTCTGCTCCGGCATCTCCTCCTCGCGTACGGCCGCCGGATCCGGGCAGATCCGCTTCTACCAGGCATCGTCCTCGGAGATGTTCGGCCAGGTCCGCGAGACCCCGCAGACGGAGATCACCTCCTTCCACCCCCGTTCTCCGTACGGCGTGGCCAAGGCGTACGGCCACTTCCTGACCCAGAACTATCGCGAGTCCTACGGGATGTACGCGGTGTCGGGAATCCTGTTCAACCACGAGTCCCCGCGCAGGGGCACCGAGTTCGTCACCCGGAAGGTGAGTCTCGGAGTCGCCAGGATCAAGCTCGGCCTGGCCTCCGAGCTCCGGCTGGGCAACATGGAGGCCCGCCGCGACTGGGGCTACGCCGGCGACTACGTCCGCGGAATGCACCTGATGCTCCAGGCGGAGACGCCAGAGGACTACGTGATCGGCACCGGCCGTACGCACACCGTCCGTGAACTCGTGGAGGCCGCCTTCACCGCCGCGGGGCTGGACTGGGAGCAGCACGTGGTCGGTGACCAGACCCTGCACCGCCCCGCCGAGGTGGACCTGCTCTGCGCCGACCCCAAAAAGGCCCGCGTCCAGCTCGGCTGGGAGCCCTCGGTCGCCTTCGAGGAGCTCGTCACGATGATGGTCGAGTCGGACATCAAGCTGCTGTCCAACGGCGGCGACCCCGACCAGGACTCCTCCTGGTCCTGAACTCCTCCGTTCCGGCCTTCGCCGGGATCAGTCGGTGATCATGATGGGATTGCCCGGCGGGAGGCGGGAGAGCAGGTCCAGCGCGGCGGGCGGAACGCGCACGCAGCCGTAACTGACGTCATGGCCGAACGCGGACCTGTCCGGCCAGCCGTGCAGGGCGATCGTCGCGGGGCCGCCCGCGAAGGTGTCGAGGGTGCCTGAGTGCGCGCCCAGCGCGAGGAACAGCGGGGTGTAGGTCTGGTGACCGGGGGCCACGGAGGCGAGCAGGAACGTCCGCCCCCGCGGGGTGGGTGTGCCGGGCGCGCCCACGGCCACCGGCCAGGATCCGAGCCTGCGTTCGGCGTCGAACACCGTGAGCCTGCGAGCGGCCAGTTCGACCCGCACCTGGTAGGTGCTGTAGACGCCCCGCAGTCCTCCGTCGTCGGTGTAGATCCATCCCGTGGATCGATTGGGCCGGCTCGGCAGCAGTATCCGGTCCCATCCCGGCAGCCGCTGGACCACCGGGACCCAGGTCGGGTCCTGGAGCTGGGTGGTCGGCAACACTCCCAGCGGGGGACCTCCGGGGCGAGAATAGACCACGCGTTTCGCCGTCGGATGTATGAGAAATCCATCCGCGACGTGAAAAGGATCGGGATCCTCTGGGGCCCTGCGCAATGTCGCATAAGTGGTAATAGTTGGCAATCGCTCTATTTGCGCTGCTGATACCGGGAGCGGTTTGATGCGCGGAGAGATGGTCGGAGAGGCCGCGGACGGCATGGTCGGAGAGACGGTCGGAGAGGCGGTCGGCGAATCGTCATCCCTTCCGCAGGAGGAGATCAGGGCCATGACGGCCAGGACGACCACGCCTGCCGTCCTGGCAGACGTGTAGCCGGGAACCCTGCGAGGAATTCCAGACCTCCGCGAGCGACGGCATCTCGCAGGGTTGGTTGAAGTTTTCATCGAGTTCCCGTGGTCGAATCGGCTGTATCCACGCACTTGTGGCATTCCCCCTGCTGAGAGCGGCCATCAATCCATGTTCTCAAATCAATGGAAACCCCGTTGGGGCTCGAATGGAGAATCGGGCGGCGGGGTGGCCCGTCAAGCACCATGAAAAAACAAAAACAGAGAAAAGGAGGTAAGGAATGCCGCGCCGGTGTGGCCGGGTCACCCGGGGGCGCTCGGGGGTGGCACCGGGCGCGTGACCGGCACATGGTCGCCGAGAGCCAACCGCGATTTCCCTTCAACCCGACATATGTCATGCCATCGATTCCTGGAAACTCCGCGGGGGCGAATTGTCACCGCGCAAAGTTTTCTTGGGATCGGGCCCGTCTTGTTGCGTTTATTGTGGAGTTCTGTCCAGAAATGAACGTGTAGTGAAACCGTCGAGGTGAAGTCCTCGGAAACGGTTATCGGTCTTCCCGCGGAAGCTTCGTGCAGGGTTCACGGGTTGACGCGACGGATTCGCGAGATCTGTGAAACGAGCGCCGATTCCCATTCGCCGTGACTCCGGTTTGAGACGGCCGGGATAGGAGCCGGACGCATGCCGGTGTTTTAGCCAATGGCCGATGGGCATGGTGGGGACTGCATGGTGGGACTGAAAGTCCAGTACGAAGAGCTGGAGTGGAAGGTTATCAGCATGAAATCGGAGACCTTTGAAGAGATTTACTTAACGAGCACCAGCGATTCGGTGCCGCGGGCTCGCTCAGAAGTCCGTAAATGGCTCGGCTACGACCATCCGGCGGTTGAGGACGCCGTTCTGGTGGTTTCCGAGTTGGTGACGAACGCCATCGTCTACTCGGACCAGGGAAACGCAGGCGACCTCATCAGGTTAACCTTGACCGCCGCGGAGGGCTTTCTCTACGTGGAGGTCTCCGACCCGGGTTCGGCGTCCACTGCTCCACACCTCTCGCGGGAGATGAATGTCCAGCCGCGAATGAGCACGGAGGGCGGCCGCGGACTGTTCATCGTCGACACGCTCTCCCGGGGGCGCTGGGGAATACGCAAGCACGGTCGGAGCCTGGGCTGGACCGTGTGGTGTGCCATCGCCACCCACCCGGTCTCCGAACGTCCCCACGTACCCGGCCCGTCCAACCTCCTCGTGCTGTCCGAGTGACGACGCGTACGGTCCGTCACCTCGCCGGGCCACGGACAGGGTGCGTCCGTGGTCCGGCGAGACGGGGTGCGCGGTGAGCCCGTGCCGGCGAGAGAGCGGGCCGTACCCGCCGTCGCCGATCGAGCGGCTCGGTCGGGAGCGGGCGATGCGATGCGAGTGACTCCGTGTCGGTTGCGCATGGTGATGAAACGGAGACTTAAAGTGAATTCGACCTAGCCGGATTTCACCGTGATCGCTCGCTCTCTGGAGCGCTGGTATCCAGCGCCGGGACCCTACCGCGGGCCCGTGCCAGATCAATGCGGGACCTCGCGTCAACAGGAGGATTCATATGTTTTCCCGCATCCATCGCACCCGCCGCGCCGCCGTCGCGGTCGCGATCGCCGCCCCGTTCGCCCTCGCCCCCACCGCACACGCCACGCCTTCCCCGGCGCACGAGGTCGATCACATCGACTCGCCGGCTCTCGGCCCGCAGGTACGGCACGGATACATCTCCTCGCCTCCGAGCCGACAGGCCATGTGCGCGGCGAGACGCGTCCAGGACTGCGGTGAAGCCGAAGACAGCCCGCAGAACGTGAAGGGGGCGAAGGGCCTGCGGAAGTGCAGCGGCAACAACCCCCGCTTCCTCGCGCTCGACGACGAGACCAAGGCCTGGCCGGTCACGAAGGTGAAGAACACCGTCACCTTCAACTGGGTGCTGACCGCTCCCTACAGAACCGGCACGTGGGATTACTACATCGGCAACACGCGGATCGCACGCTTCGACAGCCAGGGGGAGGCGCCCACCTCGCCGGTCATCCACACCGTGGACCTGAACGGCAGGACGGGCCGGCTGAAGGTGCTGGCGGTCTGGAACATCGCCGACACGGAGAACGCCTACTATTCATGCGTCGACCTGCAGAGATAGGCGAGCCGGCCGGCCGCCGCGATCGCCGTGCCCTTCGTTCTCGTCCCCGCCGCCTGGGCCGGGTCGTCTCCGGTGCGGGCCCGGGCCCGTTGTCCATGGTCTCGACGCTCGGCCGGATGACGGCGCCGGCCGGGCCCTGAGTCACCGGTCGCCTTGGCGGCGACCGATCTGTAGCCGGGCATCGTGATGGAGCCGTCGCGTCCCATGGCCGCCTGACACGGACGGTCGTGGGACGTCCCCGTGACACCGCGAGAAGCGAGATTGCAGGTCCGAATCCAGCTGGAACTGCTGGTCCGAATCCCGCCGGTTCCGGATCGCATGCTCGCCATAGCGTCGTTCTCGTCCAGATCCCCTCCTTTTACGGATGGGACGCGACGATGAAGGGACATCCTATGGATCTGCAGCTTTCCGGCCGGGTCGCGGTCGTTACCGGTGCTTCAAAAGGCATCGGCCTGGCCGTCACCCGCACACTGCTCGGCGAGGGCGTGCGTGTCGTGGCCGCCTCGCGGAAGAGCACTCCGGAGTTGGAGGCGCTCGCCGGCGCCGACCTGCTCCACGTTGGGGTCGACCTGATGGACCCCGAGGCACCCGGTGAGATCGTGGCGCGGGCGGTGGAGGAGTTCGGCGGGCTCGACATTCTGGTGAACAACGCCGGCGGCCCGCCGCCCGGCGTGGCCCTGCCGCGCTTCTCGTTCCTGGCTCCCACCGACGACGACTGGCGGGTGATGTTCGAGTTCAACCTGTTCTCGGTCGTGCGCGCCATCCGCGCGGCCATCCCGCCGATGCTCCAGCGCGGCGGCGGTTCGATCGTCAACGTCTCCTCGGGCGGCGCCTGGCTGCCCGCTCCCATGAACGTCGACTACAACGCCGCCAAGGCGGGTCTGAACAACCTGGGCAAGGCGCTGTCGGAGGAGTTCGCACCGCAGGGCATCCGGGTGAACACCGTCTCCCCGGGTCCCGTGCGGACGGCATGGTGGACCGAGGAGGGCGGCGCGGCCGACATCATCGCCGCCCAGGCGGGCACCGACCGTGACAACGTGCTGAACAGCGTCGCACCGGAGATGATGAAGCTGTCGACCGGCCGTCTCGTCGAGCCGCAGGAGGTCGCCGATGTGATCGCCCTGCTTGTCTCGCCGCGCTCGGCGAGCACCACCGGCGCGGACTTCGCCGTCGACGCGGGTTTCCTCAAGGAGATCTGACCGGGCGCCGAGGCGCCGGCGTACGGGCTGAAGGCGGACGGGACCGCCACTCGAAGAGGTTTCACGGTGGATGTGTCCAGGACCCGGGCGAGCAGCCGGGTCAGCCGGTCCCGTTGGTCGGCCGGGAGGGAGCCGTGCAGACCGAGCGGAGGGCGATGTTGAGAGCGTCATGATGCAGTCTGTCCAGATGCCGTTGCCGCACGGCGGAGGCCGTCGCGCCGGACAGTTGAACGGCGCAGGCGTGGTTCGCGCCCCGGATGTCCGCGGTGGCCTTCAACTGCTCCAGGACCTCTGTAGTGATCTTGTCGAGCTGCGGCCGGACCTCCGTGGTCAGATCGGGCCGATCGGCCGGGCGCAGCTTCGGGCGTGTCCCCCACAGCGCGTACAGACCGTGCTGAACGACCTTGCCGGCGTCGATCTGGTCGCGGAAGAAGCGCGTGCCGACCGCCGGGTCGAGCCCCATGCCGGTGGACAGGGTCGTGACCTGGTCCAGCACCTGTTGCTCCCGGGCAGGATCGTCGATGGGCCGGCCGGTGCCGAACTTCGCCGCGGCCACCTTGTCGGACAGCAGGATGCGCTGTACGGCCAGGTCGGTCAGCGGTACGAGGGAGGCGGTCTGCCGAATGCCGTCGGCGGTCTGGCCCGGTGTGACGACAGGGGCACGCGGGGCGGCGAAGGCCACGGACGACCCGCCGAGCACGAGTGCGGTGACCATGGACACGATCGCGATGGAACGCGAGAGCGGCAGATCGGCGGACATGGCAAGCCCTTCCGGGAAGACCTCCGTGAACGACGGCCGGGTGGCCGATCCTCCGGCCATGGGTTCCGAGGGTTCTGACCGAGACTAAAGGCTCTCTGACCAGCGGGGGAACCAGAAGCCAGTGCGAGTTGGGTCATGCGGGGACCAACCGATGCGAGCGTCGATCCGGCAATGAACCGGTCCTTCGGCACGCGGTCGCGGTGCCGCGCCGTCCGGTCGCCTGGCCCAGGCCCGGCCGGGCTGACGTCGGCTCGCCCCAAACGACGAGCCCGCGACCGATCGCCGTCCCCGGTCGTCTCCTGCCCCAACCGGGACCCGGATCTGGCCGGCCGTCGCCGATCTCATGAACGAGTATCGCGGAGCCGACCGGCGCCCTTTTGGTGATGAGGAGTCATGCTGAAAAACATGATCAAAGTCCCTTATCTAGAATTAATTCCTTCTAAAAGGAACATGCGAACCAAAGGGGCAATTATGAATAAAGTGCAGGGACGAAATCGAAAGATTGGGACATTTCCTTATTGTTGGTAGATCCATTTAATCATTGTTAACCGAAATGGCGCATCGCCTTGTCGATCATGGGGTAACTCCTGTTTGCCGCCACTGCCGCGGCCACGGAATCTGATTCCCTGGAATCATAAAAGACATGGAACGCGATGACTCCTAGCAGTAAAAGGCGGGTCCCAAATGCTGGCTTCGGCAAACGAAGCAGAAGTTGGGCCGTCGCTACAACGGCAATCGGAACGACGGCAATCGGCGCGATCCTGGCGCTTTCATGTCAAACTCCGGCCAGTGCCGTTGCTTCAACCGAAAATACGGTAGTCCTTCTCCCTCATATTCAGGCAGATAAAAACAGGCCTGCGTCGGATCGTCATAGAGTCCAGCCCCTCGAAAATTCACGCCCTCATTTGAGGGGAATAAAAATCGGGGGCATAAAGGTCAGGGACCGGGATCGGGACAGGGATCGGGACAGGGACTGCGAGTGCCCGAGAAGGCACTGCCATTGCCCCCCCGGCCCGCCCGGACCACAGGGGCCGCAAGGCCCTACCGGACCAGAAGGTCCGGAAGGCCCGTCGGGTGGTCCTCCCGGTCCTCCCGGTCCGGCAGGGCCGGCGGGTTCGCCCGGCGCCCCCGGCGCCCCCGGCACTCCCGGCACTCCCGGCTCGCCGGGCTCGCCGGGCTCGCCTGGTGCCACGGGTGCCACGGGTGCCACGGGTGCGACAGGTAGCACGGGTCCTGCAGGTGCGAATGGAGCTCCGGGTGCGAATGGCGCCCCGGGTGCGAATGGCGCCCCGGGTGCGAATGGCGCGCCAGGCGCGAATGGAGCTCCGGGTGCGAATGGCGCGCCAGGCGCGAATGGAGCAAATGGTGCTCCGGGTGCTCCGGGTGCTCCGGGTACGCCGGGCGCTCCGGGTACGCCGGGTACGCCAGGTGCCCCGGGCGCGACCGGTCCGGCGGGCCCTGAGGGTCCGGTCGGGGGTACAGGTCCGGCGGGACCCACCGGTGCAACGGGCCCTGCGGGTTCGCCTGGCGCTCCGGGTACGCCCGGGACCCCAGGTGAGCCTGGTGCTCCGGGTACTCCTGGTGCTCCGGGTGCGACAGGTCCGGCGGGCCCTGAGGGGCCTGCGGGTCCGGTTGGCGGTACAGGTCCCGCGGGTCCGGCCGGTACGCCGGGCGCCACGGGTCCGGCGGGCCCGGCGGGTGCTCCGGG
>NZ_FZOD01000104.1 GCF_900188345.1 Streptosporangium subroseum
CGACGGATAGCCGTTCACGACGGATAGCCGTTCACGACGGATAGCCGTTCACGACGGATAGCCGTTCACGACGGATAGCCGTTCACGACGGATAGGGGTCGCGGCCGCTCATGGCGAGGGCTCTGTCCAGGGTGGAGGCCGAGGCGGGGACGGTCACCTCCGGGCCCAGGATGCCGTACGCGCGGCCCTGCTCGGCCGTCATCGTCACCGCTTCGAGGGTCGCCGCCGCGAGCTCCTCGCTCACGACCGGTTCCTGGCCCGTTGCTCGCGCCAGGTCCCAGCCGTGGACGACCAACTCCGTCAGGTACAGCTTCGCGACGACCAGGGACGGCATCTCCGCCATGGCCATGTAGCTCGTTCCTTCGAGCGCGCCCGTCTCCCCCCAGGCCGCCGCCGTTCTCTCCAGCTGCTCCGCGACGTCGGCCTGGTAGGGCGTGCCGTCGAAGGGCTCCTTGCGTGCGGCCAGCTCCGAGCCGTGCCCGGCCCAGGTGACCAGATGTTCGATCAACGCCCCCACGTTCCAGTCATCACAGGGTGTGGGATCGCCCAGGCTGTCGGGCTTGACCCCTTCGACCACCGTGACGGCGCCTTGGGCCGCCTCACGCATCAGCTCGTGAAATTCCATGGCGGCTACGCTATGGACGTCCATCGTCCCCGTATTGAAGAAATGCGACATGCGACCGCAGTACGGAGGCACCCGGGGCATCCTCAATCCCGCGAACGCCATCGCCGGCTTTCGCATCGACCGCCGGCCACCGGCGGATGACCTCACCCCGTTCGTCGCCCATTACTGGTACGTCGAATGGGATCTGCGGGAGCCGTACGAGCAGTGCGTGCTGCCCCATCCCGCCGTGAACCTGACCTTCCTGCCGGACGGGGCGAACGTCAAGGGTGTGATCCGCGAGCCGTTCCACCAGGTGCTCACCGGCAGGGGCCGGGTCCTTGGCGTGATGTTCCACCCCGGCGGATTCCGGCCTTTCCTCGGTGCGCCGCTGTCCACCATCACGGACCGCACGCTCGAGTCGGCGGACGTCTTCGGGCCGGCCGGCCCCCAGCTGGCGCGAGTCGTGACGGACGCTCCGGACGAGGCGGCGATGATCGCGCCGGTGGACGGGTTTCTCCGCGCGATACGGCCGGAGCGTGACGCCACCGCCGAGGAGGTGACGGAAATGGTCGCCCTGGCGGCAGGCGATTCCAGCATTGTCCGGGTCGGCGACCTGGCGGGCCACCTCGGCGTATCCGCGAGAAGGCTGCAGCGGCTCTTCGCGGAATACGTGGGGGTGGGGCCGAAATGGGTGATCCGGCGTTACCGGATGCACGAGGCCGCGGAACGGGCGGGATCCGGGCTGACCGTCGACTGGACGGCCCTCGCCGTGGAACTCGGATACAGCGACCAGGCCCATTTCATCCGCGACTTCACGAACGCGGTCGGGATGCCCCCGCTGCGGTACGCGCGGTTGGTCCACGACAGCAGAACCGGCTCGGGAAGGCGGACCTTCGCAGACGTCGACGGTGACCCGGCGGCCGGGACCCCACCGGTGAGCGTCAACGCTGAGGACTGATCCGCTGGTCGGCGTCCGACGCGGTCGCGGCGGCGTCGCGCGGTTCCGCGATCGCCGCGGTGCGGGGCGCGCAGATCACCCGGACACGTTCCACGAGAGGGATATGGAGTGGGCCAGCCGCTCCGCGCGTATGGACAGGCGACTGCCGTCGATGGTCGCCTGGTCGTACACGAGGACGGCCGAATCGACGCCCTTGGTGACCCGCTCGCTGGCGAAGACCGGGCTGCCGGCCGGAAGCCGCAGGATCTCTCCTGCGCGGGGGGTCACCTTCTCGGGGCGAAACGATTCCGCCGCCGAGGCGATGGCCGCCCCGCACAGCTCGGCCAACGCCTGGTAGAGCGGGGTGACCTCGAAATCCACGTGCCGGATTACCGAGGCGAACGGTTCGGGCACCCAGGAGACCTGGTGGACGGCGAGGCGGCCGTCCACCGCGCGGATCCGTTCAAGCCTGAGACCGCGGGCGCCGCTCCCGGCCGCCAGGTTCTCGACGACCTTCGCGGGCAGCACGCGCACCTGCACCGACACCACCTGGGTGGTCACGGTCCGGCCCTGGGCCCGCAGCTCGTCGGCGAGGCTGCGCAGCGACGCCACCTGGTAGGCCGCCAGGGGCGGGGTGACGAACGTCCCCCGGCCCGGTTGCTGGACGACGAGCCCTTGGTCGGAAAGGCCGCGCAGGGCCTGCCGCAGAGTCATCAGGGTGACGTCAAGCGATGCCGCAAGCTTCCGTTGAGGTGGAAGTGCCTGGCCGGGACGGTAGACGCCACTCCGGATCCGATCGGAGAGCTCATCTTGAAGGATCTTGTACTTCGGTCGGACCGCCCCGCTGACCCCGCCCACGTCCTTCATGAAGGCTGATCGTATCCCGCGGCGTCGGACGCGGGGGGATCGCCCGTCGGCGCTCGGCTGCGAAGGCTCGAAACCACGGCGGCAGGCGGCCCGTGGCCGTCCCCGATGCGAGGCCCGATCCCGTCGCCCGGAACACGCGCGGGACCGCGGACCTGTTTACAGCGGTCGTTCCCTTCGACCATACTGCTCCAACAGTTCTAGAACGGAGAGTCATGAGCCTCACATTGTGGAACCCCGAGTCGCGTTCCGCCCCGCCCCGCCGGTCGGGCATGGACGACCCCGGTTCCGAGGGCCGCTTCGGCCGCTTCGGCGGCCGGTTCGTGCCGGAGTCCCTGGTCCCCGCGTGCGAGGAACTCGAGCGGGGATTCCGCGAGGCCTGGGCGGACCCGGCCTTTCGCGCCGCGCTGAACCAGACGCTGGCGTTGTACGCCGGACGGCCCACACCCGTGACTCCCGCCGCGCGGCTGTCCGCCGAGCTCGGCGTCACGCTGCTGCTCAAGCGGGAGGACCTGGCTCACACCGGCTCCCACAAGATCAACAATGTGATCGGCCAGGCGCTGCTCGCCCGCCGGATGGGCAAGACCCATCTGCTGGCCGAGACCGGTGCGGGGCAGCACGGGGTGGCGACCGCGACGGCGGGGGCGCTCCTCGGTCTGGACGTCACCGTCTTCATGGGCGAGCGCGACATGGAGCGCCAGCAGCTCAACGTCTTCCGCATGGAACTGCTGGGTGCCCGGGTCGTCGGGGTCTCCAGCGGTAGCCGAACTCTCAAGGACGCGTGCAACGAGGCGCTCCGGAACTGGGTGGGCGCGGTGGACGACGCGCACTACTGCATCGGCTCGGTGCTGGGCCCGCACCCCTACCCCTGGATGGTCCGCGAGTTCCAGCGCGTGATCGGCGAGGAGGCCCGCGGCCAGTGCGCGGACCTGCTCACGCACGGCGTTCCGGACGTCGTGGTGGCCTGCGTGGGGGGCGGATCGAATGCCGCCGGAGTTTTCGCCGGCTTCGTCGACACCTCCGCACGCCTCGTGGGAGTCGAGCCCGAAGGGGGTGCGGCCGTGACATTCGGGCAGCCGGGGGTGCTGCACGGCTTCCAGTCCTACGTGCTCCAGGACGAGTCCGGCCAGATCTTGGAGGCCACGTCCATCTCGGCGGGTCTCGACTATCCGGGAGTGGGTCCCGAGCACGCTCATCTGGCGGACACCGGCCGCGCCTCCTACGTCACCATGTCCGACGACGAGGCGGTGGCGGCCGTCTCGCGGCTGGCCCGCACGGAGGGCATCCTCCCGGCGCTCGAGTCGGCCCACGCCGTGGCCTGGGTGCTGCGGGCGGCCGGCACCGCCGACCTGCCGTCGGGTTCGACGGTGCTCGTCAACCTGTCCGGCCGCGGCGACAAGGATGCCGACCAGCTTGCGAGGCTCATGTGACCGCCGGTCCTTTGGAAGCACACCTGCGTGGGCGGCGTGACGCAGGACGGGCCCTGCTGGTGCCCTACGTCACCGGCGGCGTGACCGCCGACTGGCTCGACTACGCCCGCGCGTACGCCAAGGCGGGCGCGGACGCGATCGAGATCGGCCTCCCGTTCTCCGACCCCATGCTGGACGGGGGCACGATCCAGGAGGCATCGGACCGCGCGCTGAGCCGCGGGGTCACGCCGGGAGGGCTGCTGGAGGAGCTCTCGGGAGCGAACGTCGGCGCACCCCTGATCATCATGACCTACGGCAACGTGGTGTACCGGGCCGGGCCGGAGGAGTTCTGCAAACGGCTGGCCGAGGTCGGCGTCGCCGGGCTGATCATGCCCGACGTGCCGTACGACGAGGTTCGGGGGCTGTCCGGAGCGGCACTCGCGGCGGGGATCGAACTGGTGCTCCTCGCCGCGCCCAGTACCACCGCGTCGCGACTGGAGCGCATCGCCGCCGAGAGCCGCGGCTTCGTCTACGGCGTCACCGTCATGGGCACGACCGGCGAGCGCGGTGCGCTCGCCGAGTCGGCCGGGTCGGTCGCCGTCCGGCTGCGTGAGCTGACCACCAAGCCGGTCCTGATGGGGTTCGGCATATCGACTCCCGCACAGGCCGTCGAGGCCGCCGCCCACGCGGACGGGGTGATCGTCGCTTCGGCCCTCATGCGCCGCGTCATCGAGGGCGCCACCCCCGCTGAGCTGGGCGCCGACGTCCTGGCCATCAGGCAGGCCCTGGACGTGCCACAGGGGTGAGCCGCCGTCCGTACTCTCTCAGTGGCTGGAGGTGCGCGACCAGGTCCGCCCGATGGGCCGCGGAGGTGGTCGCGAGGTCGACGTGCACCCGGTTCTTCACCGTTCTGGATTCCGGGACGCGAAGGACGTCCGGTCGATGGTTGCCGGCCTTCCGGCGGCGGGGATGTCACCACGCTCACCGGAAGGCCCAGCGGAACCATATTCACCGGCATCCCGGAAAAGGGACGCCTCAGGACGAGGTGACGTGACGCCGACCGGAGGCGAGTCCGGCGGGCGCGGCGGCCAAGGCCTTCTGGATGGCCTCGATCAGTGCCAGCGCCGACTCCTCGGTGAGCTCGACCGCCACCCGCGCCGAGGGACCGTCGGCCGGGTTGGTGAAGTCGATGTTCACCGTGTGCTCGTGACAGGCGTGGTAGGGATGGTCAACGTAGACGGCGCCCTCACTGAGCGTGAACCAGCCGGAGCCTCCCTTGCCGGCACCGTCGAGCTCGATCTTCTCGGTGACATATGTGCACATGCTGGTCTCCTACTCAGACGCTGAGGTGACGGCCGAAGAAATCGAAGACCTTCTTCCAGCCCTCCACCGCGGCGGCGGGACGGTAGGAGGGCCGGTCGGGCGAGAAGAACGCGTGCCCGGCGTCCGGGTAGCTGTGGAACTCGTGCTCCTTGCCCAGCTTCTCCAGCTCGGCGGAGAGCGCGGCGACCTCCTCCGGCCCCGGATAGGCGTCGTCGGCGCCGAACAGCCCGAGCAGCGGGCAGGACAGATCGGGAGCCTTGGAGATCAGCGACTTCATCTGGAGCGGAGACTCCGGAGGGGTCTCGTTCACCACGAACGCGCCGTAGCAGTCCACGGCGGCGTCGAGCTGCAGTGAGGTGGCCGCCAGGAAGGACTGCCGGCCGCCCGAGCAGTATCCGATCACGCCGATCTTGCCGTTGGCGTGGTCGAGAGAGTTGAGGTAGGCCATGGCCGCGGCCACGTCGCCGACGAGCTGCTCGTCAGGGATGCCGCCCTTCGCCCGTGCGGCGGCGGCCTGGTCGTCGGGGCTGACGCCGGCGCCCTCCCGGGAGTAGAGGTTCGGGCAGACCGCCGCGTACCCGTTCGCCGCGAACCTGCGGACGATCTCCTTGGTGGAGTCGTCGTATCCGGGCATGTGGTGGATCACCACTACGCCACCGCGCGGGCTGTCGCCGAGCGGCCGGGCCAGGTAGGCCTCAAGCGCGGCCTGCCCGCTCCCGGTGATCTCGACCGTACCGGCCCACATCGCGTCGTTCATATCTGGCATGTCCCTGTCTCCTTCTGCTCCGCACGAATCTGTGCTGTATGCGTGAATCGGCCACCGCGCGCTACGAGCCGACCGATGACAGGCGTGGACCCGCGGCCCTGCCGACGTTCCATCGGGGCCGTGGCGACGAGGCCGGGCTCGTCAGGAGCCATCGGTCTCGCTCCTGTCCATGATCCTGTTCAGCAGCCTCGCCGCGTCCCGCAACCGAGCCGTCTCCTCGTCGGTGAGTTCCTCATCGATGGCGGTGACCAGCCACCGAGCACGCCGGGCACGGTCCTCGGCGACCGCTTCGCGACCACGCGTGGTGACCGACCACAGGATCTGCCGCCGGTCATGCGGATCGGGTACGCGGTCGACAAAACCCTGGTCGTGCAGGGCGGCCAGGATGACCGCCATCGACTGGGGCGTGATCTGCTCGGCGGCCGCGAGACCGCTCGCCGTCATCGGACTGCAGCGTTCAAGCCGCCGCAGCGCCATAGCCTGCTGGTTCGGCATCCCCGATTCACGGCGGAGGCGACGTACCGTCCGGCCGATCGCGGCTCGAAGCTCCTCGGCGACCGCCTCCGCGTGTGATAGATCACTCACCCCCGAAATAGTACACAGTTAAACTTAACAGTTGCACTGAGCTTATTTACGCGCAGGGGCGGTCACCCGCCCGCGTATGGACGCGCCACGCATCCCGCGAGGGCCCTCCCTCCGACCGCGGCACCGCCGTACGGCGGACACCCGGAAGCCCTCGCCGGATCGACGTCCGATGCAGATCATCCATCCAAACAGAGAGCACTGCTCTTGACATCGTCGATCGAATAAAAGAGCATTGCTCTCGAAACGGGGCACCGAACTCATCGGACCTGATGCCCGCCCCTCCCCTCGATCGGAGAACTCGTGAACACCGGAAATTCCCCCCTCGCCGCAGGACGGGCGCGCTTGGGAGCCCTGTCCCTCGCGATCACCGGCGTCCTGTTCCTGCTTTATCCGCTGGTGCGGCCCTACGCCGACGAGAAGTCGATGCAGGGGGCGGAGGCGATGGCGTCCCCCGCCTGGGTCGCGGCGCACCTGTTCGGCGCGGTCGGCTTCATCTTCCTGGCCCTGGGCCTGCTGGGCCTGCGCATCGCGCTGAGGGAGACGGCCGCCGAACCGCTCGCCTCCCGCGCGGTCGTGGTGACCTGGATAGGAGCGGGGCTCACCCTGCTGTACTTCGGAGCCGAGGACTTCAGCCTGAACGCCATCGGACAGCGGGCCGTCAACGAGCAGAACCTCAAGCTGCTGGTGGAGCTGACCGAAGCGGTGCGCTACAACCCGGCCGCGATCACCGTGTTCGGCGCCGGGCTGGTGCTGCTGGCGGTCGGCGTGATCCTGGCCGCCGTCGCCGTCTGGCGATCCGGTCTCCTGCCCCGCTGGAGCGGAGTCCCGCTCGCTCTCGGCTTCGCCCTCTTCATCCCGCAGTTCTTCGGCACCCCGGCGATGAGGATCGCCCACGGCCTGCTGATCACAGCGGGGAGCCTCTGGCTGGCGTCCTCCCTGTGGCGCGCACAACGCCGATGACCACGGTCAACCACGGCGCCGGGAGGGCGGCCTTCCCGGCTTGGCCCTCCCTTCGGAAATCGGCACCGCCCCGGCACGACCTCGCCGGCCGCCGGCGCCTCCCTCTTCGCATGCGCCTACACCCAAACGGCGATTCGACCATGTTTTAACGAGTTTGTGATCTTTGGGTCATTCGGCCGACACAGGGTGCTCTGACAGTGAACTGGCTTCCTAACCTCGGGAGAAACACCTGTGACGCCATCACCCCCCACTGACGCCGAACTCAACGTCCTGATCAGAGCCCGGCTCGCCTCACTGGGCATCGATCTCGACCAACTGCCTCCCGGCACGACGGCGGACCCGGAAACGGGATCACCGGGCCGCGACTCGGTGCTCGCCTCACTCCGTTCGTTCATGCGCGGCACGGTCGCGACGCTCGCCGCCTACCAGCTTCCCGCCCCCGCCGGGACCGACCCCGCAACCGCCGCCGCGCTGTCCCAGCAACGCGCGCCGATGCTCTATCCCTCCATCAGCCTGGAGTGGCGGAAGTGAGCGCGATGGAAGAGACAGTGGACCAGCCCTCCGATCTCACCTTCGACCGGCGCGCGTTCCTGGCCCGGACCGCGGCGGTGGGTGCGGTAGCCGGCATCGCGGTGGCTCTGCCCGCACCGGCGCTGGCCGGTGGCTCGAACAAGGACCGCGGCTTCGACTCGCCCAACGCCTACGTGAAGCCCCGCCCGCAGGCCATGGCCGACCCGACCGAGCTGACGCTGGCCGAAGCCGCCTGGATGATCCGTAATCGCAAGATCAGCTCGTTGGAGCTGGTGGAGGCCTACCTCGCCCGGATCGACGCGTTCGAGACGACGTACCTGGCCTTCAACACCGTCCTCGCCGACGCCGCCCGCGAGGCGGCGAAGACCATCGCCCGGCGACCCCACCGCGGCCCGCTGCACGGGATCCCTCTCGCCATCAAGGACAACTACTACACCGAGGGCGTGCGCACCACGGCGAACTCGTTCCTCTTCAAGGACTTCGTGCCGCCGTTCGACGCGACCGCCGTGGCCGGTCTCAAGGCCGGCGGGGCGATCGTGCTCGGCAAGACCCAGATGGGCCCGCTGGCCACCACGCGGGCCACGACCCCGGCCGGCGTGATCACCACGGTCAACGCGTGGGCGCCGTCCCAGCCGAACGTCGACCCCGGCGGATCGTCGTCCGGTACGGCGACCTCGGTGGCCGGCCGGATGGCCACGTCCGGCACCGGCACCCAGACGGGCGGCTCCATCACCGCACCGTCGAACGCGCAGAACCTCACCGGCCTCAAGCCGACCATGGGCCGGGTCTCGCTGTACGGGATCATCCCGCTCTCCTACTCCCGTGACCATCCCGGCACGCTCGCCCGGGATGCCAAAGACGCGGCGATCATGCTTACCGCGATGGCCGGCGAGGACCCGGGCGACCCGCGTACCCAGGGCCTGCCCAAGGTGCCCAACCTCATCGACGCGGCCACCCCCGTGTACACGGGAAACCGGCTCAAGCTGCGGTGGAACACCCGCATCGGGGTGCTGCCCGGCTACGCGGACGGCACCTCCGAGACCGCCGTCGCGCGCAAGAAGTTCCTGAGCACCATGGCGGCGATCCGGGGGGTCACGCTCGTCGACGTGCCGTTCCCCGACGAGTGGGCTCTGCTGTCCGGCAACGACTTCAACAACGTCCGCCTGCCGGAACGCAGCGAGCCTTTCATGCCGTATCTCCGCTCCGACCTGCGCGGTTTCGGAGTCTCGGTGCTGGGCTGGCTGCAGGGGGCGATGCTGGGCGCGAACGAGCTCGTCACCGGGCAGCGGGCCAAGCTGCTGTTGCTGGAGCGGGTGCTGGACCAGGTGTTCGACAAGTGCGACGTGGTGGTGCAGACGTCGCCGACGCCGTTCGACGCCATCGGCCTGCCGGAGATCGGCTTCCCGATCGGGTTCACCGCGGCGGGCACACCCCTGGGGACGATCCTCGGCGGCCTGCCGTACGCGGAGGATCGTCTGCTGTCCGTCGTCGCCGCCTACCAGGCGGCCTCCGACTGGCACTGGCGCCGGCCGGCGGACCCGTCGACCGCCGCGCTGCGCACGACGGCAGCCGAGCGGGGCCGTCTCAGCGCCGAGGAGGTCGCCGAGCAGTCGCAGTGACGAGTCTGGCCCCGGATCGACCTCAGGAGACCTGAACGATCCGGGGCCGGGATTCGACGCGGTGCGATGAGTTCTCGCCACGGATCGAGTCTCTACTGAGGAGGGGCTTCTCAGACTCTACGAAGGATTCGCAGTGGCGATTACACCTGTCCGCATCGGTACCATCGCGACGTCGGAGGACATGGACTCCGAGGGGTTCGACCGGCTGACCGACCCGTACCGGCCCGAACTGCTGGCGCACTGCTACCGGATTCTCGGCTCGGTGCACGACGCCGAGGACCTGGTGCAGGAGACGTACCTGCGCGCCTGGCGTGCCTACGACGGCTTCGGGGGTCGCTCCTCACTCCGCTTCTGGCTCTACCGGATCGCGACGAACGTCTGCCTGACCGCGCTGGAGCATCGCAGCCGGCGGTTCCTGCCCGCCGGGCTCGGCGCTCCCGGCGATGATCCGGATGAGACGTCCGGTCTTCCGGGATCCGAGGTCGCGTGGGTGCAGCCGCTGCCGGGCCCCACCTCGGACGCCACGGCGAACGATCCCGCGTCGATCGTCGTCTCCCGCGGCAGCGTTCGGCTCGCCCTGGTCGTGGCTCTTCAGCAACTGCCGCCGAAACAGCGTGTCGTGCTGATCCTGCGCGACGTGCTCGCCTGGCGTGCCTCCGAGGTCGCCGAACTCCTCGACACGACGACGACCGCCGTCAACAGCGCGCTGCAGCGAGCCCGCGCCCACCTCGAACGGGTCGCGCCCACGGAGGACGACATCACCGAACCTCTCGACGCGGACCATCGAGCGCTGCTCGACCAGTACGTCAAGGCTTTCGAAAACGCTGACATCGACACCCTGATGCGCGTGCTCCACAGCGACGTGACCTTGGAGATGCCGCCCGAGCCGCTGTGGTTCGCCGGGCGCGAGGCCGTCGGCCGGTTCGTCGCCTCCAGGATCTTCGTCGGTCCCGGGGTCCTGCGCCTGCTGCCCGTCACGGCCAACGGACAGCCCGCGCTGGCGACGTACTGGCGCGGGGAGGACGGGGTGTTCCGCGCCCACGCCATCCAGGTCCTCACCATGTCGGAGGACAGGGTCGCGCGGATGGTCATCTTCCGCGAGCCCTCCCTGTTCCCCGCCTTCGGCCTGCCCCGGGACCTGGGCGTGGCCGGAACGGCGCCACACGATTCGGCTCCTGCCTGATCGACGCGGGCGGTGACCCGGGAGTTTCCCGCCCGCGCAGGCGATGAGGTCTCAGCCCGGACGAGGTCTTTATTCGTAGTACCGAATCCGCGGTACTGAGAGCGGCATGTGGCCGCTGACCGGCACGTCCCGGCTCACCTCTCACATGATCGAACGGAGAAACTCCCTTGTCTCGACTGCCGCATGCGGCGGATCCGGTTCGCACCGGTCCCGCCGTGCCGCCGTCCGTCCGGCATCGGGCCGGCGGTGCCCGATGACCGCCGTCGCGGCCGCCCGGCCGACCCGTACCGGCTGGACCCTGGTCCTCGCGTCGATCGGCACCTTCATCACCGCCCTCGACGTAGTGGTCGTCTCCACGGCCCTCCCGACGCTCCGCGCCCACCTGGGCGCGAGTCTGTCGGACCTGGAATGGACGATCAACGCCTACAACCTGGCGTTCGCCTGCCTGATGCTCACCGGCGCCGCTCTGGGTGACCGCTTCGGACGCCGCCGCATGTACGTCCTGGGCCTCGGCCTGTTCACCCTCGCGTCGGCCGCCTGCGCGCTGTCGACCTCGGTGGACGCGCTGATCGTGGCGCGGATCGTGCAGGGCGTGGGCGCCGCCGTCGTTCTGCCGCTGACTCTGACGTTGATCAGTGACGCCTTCCCCGTCGAGAAGCGTGGTGCGGCGATCGGGATCTGGGGCGGTGTCACCGGTCTGGGGGTGGCCGCGGGCCCGATCGTCGGCGGTGCCATCATCCAGGGCATCTCCTGGCAGTGGATCTTCTGGATCAACGTTCCCATCGGGGTCGTCTCCCTGGTGCTGTCGGCGTTCCTGCTCCGCGAGAGCCGCGGCCCCCGGCCGCAACTGGACCTCGTGGGCCTGGTCCTGGCCGCGCTCGCCCTGCTCGCGCTGACCTGGGCGCCGGTACGCGCGCCCAGCGTCGGCTGGGGCAGCGGCGAGGTCATCGGCGCTCTCGTCGCCGGCGTTGTCCTCATGGCCGGTTTCCTCGTCTGGGAACGGCGTACTCCCTACCCGATGTTGCCGCTGGCCTATTTCAAGCGCAGGGCGTTCTCCACGGCGAACGCCGTCGTGTTCTTCCAGCAGATCTCCCTCATCGGCTCCCTGTTCATGATCACCCAGTTGTTCCAGACCGGCCTCGGGTACGACCCCCTGGGCGCCGGCCTGCGCATCCTGGTGTGGACGGCGATGCCCATGCTGGTCGCGCCGATCGCGGGCGCCCTGTCCGACAGGATCGGCAACAAGCCGTTCATGCTGGCCGGCCTGCTGCTCCAGGGCGGTGGACTGGCGTGGCTGGCAGCGGCCACCGAGCCGGGCGTCGGTTACGGCAGCCTGGTGGTGCCGCTGATCGTCGCGGGCATCGGCATCGCGATGTGCTTCCCCACGGTCGCCAACGCCGTGGTCGCCGCTGTCCCGATCGAGGACTCGGGGGTCGCGGCCGGCACCAACAACGCCCTGCGGGAGATCGGGGGCGTGTTCGGCGTCGCGATCCTGGCCGCCGTGTTCATCGCGAACGGCGACTACTCTTCGCCCGCCAGGTTCGTCGACGGCTTCAAGGCGGCGGAGATGGTGGCCGCGGCGGTCGCACTCGTCGGCGTCATCGCCGCGATCCTGGCACCGTCCAAAAAAGCGGTGGCGGCCTCCGGCGACTCGGTGACGCCCCTCCCCGAAAAGGCGCTGGCCGGCAGCTGAGGCCCCGCCTGTTGAAAAAAGCGGCGGCCCCCGGAAGGGGGTCGCCGCTCGACTTCTCCGCCTCTTCCTCACGTGAGCCGTTCTCCGGCAGTGGCTCTTGCGAACGGAGACCCCGGGCAGGCACGGGACCCATCGGCCGAAGGGCCGGCTCGAATACCCGGCGCCGCAGGGGCGCGGACCCACCCGATGAAACGGGCGTCACCGACGCTCGCCGGATTCGACGTCAGGTCTCGCGACCCGCGGGGGCGAGGCCCGAGAAGAGCGCGTCCACGACCCCGTCCGCCGTACCGAGGGGGATGGCGATGTGGGCCAGGGCTCGATGGAGGACGGCTCCGATCAGGACGTCGGCGACCGCGTACACGGGGGCGTCGTCACGGACCTGGCCGGCGCGGATGCCCGCGCGAAGACACTCGACCAGGGAGGTGTGCAGCGGGCCGGAGAATCGTTCGTACAGACGGTCCGAGACTTCCCGGTTCTCGGACGCGGCCGCGGCGAGCGCGCGGAACAGGGCGGCGTTCTTCGGATCGTCGAGGAAGTCCACGAGCGCCAGCAACCAGCTCCGCACGTCCGCACGGGCGTCGCCGGTCTTCGCCGGCTCGATGAGATCCGCCAGGACATACCCGTCGAACAGGCATTCCGCGATGACGGCGCTCTTGGAGGACCACCACCGGTACACGGTCTGCTTGCCCACACCGGCGGTCGTCGCGATGCGGTCGACCGACAACTGCTCATACCCGGAGGCGGCCAGCAGCGTGGCGGTCGCCTCGAGTATCGCGTGCCGTGCCTGCTCGCTGCGGGCGCGCCCACGCCTTCCCGTCGTCATGGGCTCAAGCTACAGTGGGCAAATACGAGACCGTTTGTCTCGCAAATAAATGGCTGAGAACGTGGGAGACACCTCATGCGGAAGCGCGTCGTCGTTGTCATCGGTGTGGGCGGGATGGGCGAGGTCGTCGCTCGCAGGCAGGGGACCGGACACCTGGTTCTGCTCGCGGACTTCAACGAGGCCACCTTGGACAAAGTCGGCGAATCCATGAGGGACGACGGCTACGACGTCATCGCGCAGCAGGTCGATGTGACCTCGCGTGAGTCGATGCGGGCGCTCGCCCAGGCCGCGGGTGCGGCCGGTCAGGTCGTGCAGGTCGTTCACACGGCCGGCCTCCACGCGACTCAGGCACCGGTGGCTCCCATCCTGGAGGTCGACCTGTTCGGCGTCGTGATCATGCTTGAGGAGATGGTCCAGGTCATCGCCGACGGAGGTGCCGGTGTGGTCTTCGCGAGCATGGCCGCCAACGCGGTGGCCTCGCTCACGCCCGAGCAGGAAGCGGCTCTGCGGACCGCGCCGATCGAGGAGCTGCGCGGCCTTCCGTTCATCCAGCCGGACGCGATTCCCGACTCGCTCACCGGGTACGGGATCGCCAAGCGCGCCAACCAGCTCCGCGTGCAGGCGGCGAGTTCGGCCTGGGGCGAGCGCGGCGCCCGGATCAACAGCGTCAGTCCCGGGATCATCTCCACCGCACAGGGCCGGCGCGAACTGACGGGCGAGCTCGGCCGGGGCATCCAGGCGCTGGTCGACGCGTCCGCGACCGGCCGCGTCGGCACACCGGAAGACGTCGCGAACGCGGTGGCGTTCCTCCTCGGCCCGCAGTCGTCGTTCATCACCGGCACCGACCTGCTCGTCGACGGCGGTGTCATCGCCGCGATGCGATCCGGCCGCCTGGCGACGCCGGCCCAGCCCTGACGCGACCGGCTGTCGCCGGCTTCTTGCTCGCCCGAGACGCGGCGTTCTACCTGTTCTTCCGTTCGCACAGCGAACGCGTCGAGGGGGAAGACGCACTCACGGCCACCACGCCGAGCCCGTTCCCGGGAACGTGGCCGTTCCGTTGGTCCAGGCTCACCTCGGCAGCACTGAGGGTTCATGCGCGACCGATGAAGTCGAAGTGACCTTCATCCCCCATGAAAGACGGTCCATCCGTGTCCGCACCCGGACCCCTCCGCAGGCTGAGTCTCGCCGCGGCCTGCCTGGCCGGTGTCGCGAGCCTCGCGCTCGTCTCACTCAACCCGCTTGTCCAGAAGGCCTCGGCGACTGCCGGTGCTCCGCGGCCGGCCGTGCAGGCCGCTTCCACCACCGCCTCGGCGCGCGAGGAGGTCCTCATCAACGAGGACTTCAGCACCCGCACGACCATCCCCGGCGGCTGGACGCCGAAGAGCGGCACCTGGACGGTCACCGGCGGGGCGCTGAAACAGACCTCGCCGAACGGCACCACGATGCTGACCTTCGGGCAGCACCTCGACGACTTCCGGATCGACGCCACCCTCAGCTTCGACTCGGCGGTCAACGACAGCCGCTGGGTCGGCCTCGGCCTCGATGTGAACCCGGCCGGCACGTCCCCGTGGTCGCATGCCGCCGTCCGCCGCGTCTCCACCGCGAGCAACGGCCTGGAGTTCGCCAACAGGTTGCCGTCGAACAGCTGGAGTGTCGTCGCGGCGAGCCCCGCGCCGCGGTCGGTCGCCGACGGGAAGCCGTTCGACATCTCGATCGAGGTGCACGGGACGAACGCGACCTGGACGTTCGAAGGCAGGCAGATCCAGACGACGCAGTCGCTGCAGCGGACCGCCAACGGTGTCCTCGGGCTCATCATGGACCAGGCCACCGCGTCGTTCCGCCACATCACCGTCACGCAACTGCCGTCGAGTCCGGTCATCCCGCTGGTGGAACCGGGTCACACGGGTCTGGCGATCGGCCACCGCGGCAACCCGAAGGCCGCTCCGGAGGACACCCTGGTCTCGGAGGTGCAGAGCCACCGGCTGGGCAGCGCCTACATGGAGCTGGACCTGCACCTCACCAAGGACAACGTCCCGGTGGTCATGCACGACGACACCGTCGACCGCACGACCAACGGCACCGGCCGCGTCGACGGCCTCACGCTGGCCCAGATCAAGCTGCTCGACGCGGGCGTGAAGTTCGACCCGGCGTACGCGGGCACGAAGGTCCCGACGTTCGAGGAGACCCTCCAGTACGCCCAGCGCACCGGCGGCTCCGTCATGCCCGAGCTCAAGGCCGGGTGGACGAAGGACCAGGTCCGGATCGTGACCGCTCTCGTCCAGAAGTACGGTCTCCAGAGCCACACGGTCTGGCAGTCGTTCGACCCGGTCCCGCTCAAGTACGCCTACGAACTCGACCCGTCCATCGCCCGCGCCGGTCTCGTCAGCGGCAGCCTGCCGGCCGACCCGGTGGCGTACGTCGGGGCCTTCCACGGCCAGGCGCTCCTGCCGGCCACCGCCCTCGTCACACCGGCCCTCATGCGGACGATGCACGCCGCGGGCCTCGCCGTCGTCGCGTGGACGGCCGACACCCCCGGCGACTGGGCGAAGCTCACCGCCGCCGGGGTCGACGGAATCATGTCGAACTCCGTCGGTGAGCTGATCGGCTGGATGTCGCGCTACAACCAGTAGACGCCGGCGTCGAGGGAGCGGACTATATTTACGTGCTCTCCCTTCCTCGCTCCGTGTGGGACGAGCCCCGTCCCCCCAATCCACCACTGCGGGTGTGGCGGGACTGGGCGCTCGTGGGGGTGATCGTGCCGGTCGCGGTGCTCGAAGGGGTTCTGCGGCCGGAGCTTCCGTGGCGGGTCGTCTCGGTGATCGTCGCCGTCGCGCTGGTTCCCACCTTGTTGTGGCGCCGGAGCAGACCGCTGCTGATGGTCGCGATCTGCTTCGTCACCACGAACCTGATCCCACTGCTGGTGGCCGGGTCCCCTTCAGAGATGTACGTGATGGCATATATGTTGATCTTGCCGTACTCGTTGTTTCGCTGGGGGTCCGGACGCGAGGCCGTGATCGGGTTGACGATCATGATCACCGCGGCCTGCCTCTCGATGGTCTCCGACCGCACCGTCGCCGCCGACGTGGTCGGCGCGTTCGCCGTCATGCTCTCGGCCATCACCCTGGGCGTGGCCTTCCGGTATCGGGCCAGGGCGAGGATGCGCGAGCTCGACCAGGTCAAGCTGCTCGAACGCGAACAGCTGGCCCGCGACCTGCACGACACCGTCGCCCATCACGTCTCGGCGATGGCGATCCGCGCCCAGGCGGGCCTCGCCACATCGGCGTCGCGACCGAACGCCGCGACCGAGGCACTCCACGTGATCGAGGCCGAGGCGTCGCGCGCGCTCGCCGAGATGCGCGCCATGGTCCGCGTCCTGCGCCGGGACCAACCGGCGGACCTGGCACCCGGCCGGGGCATCGCCGACCTCGAACAGCTCGCGGACCGGACCCGCTCCGGTCCGTCCGTCGACGTGGAGATCTCCGGCGACCTCGGCGACCTTCCTCCATCGGTCGGGGCCGCGATCTACCGCCTCGCCCAGGAGTCGGTCACCAACGCCCGGCGACATGCGCGTCACGCCACCCGTATCGAGGTCCGTGTCGCCACCGACGACACCTCGGTGCACCTGCGCGTGAGCGACGACGGCGACAGCGGCTCCACCCGCCCGGCCGCGTCTCCGGGGTACGGGCTCATCGGCATGATCGAGCGCGCCGACCTGCTCGGCGGCACCTGTGAAGCCGGGCCGAACCCCGGTCGAGGCTGGACCGTGACCGCCGTACTGCCCCGGACCGGGTCGGTGACGTGAGCATCCGGGTGATCGTCGCCGACGACCAGGAGATCGTCCGTACCGGGCTCGCGATGATCCTCGACGCCCAGCCGGACATCGACGTCGTCGGCGAGGCCGCCGACGGGCGGCGAGCCGTCGAGCTGGCGCGGCGCCTACGCCCCGACGTGTGCCTGTTCGACATTCGCATGCCCGGCCTCGACGGCATCCAGGCCACCCGCCTCCTCGCCGGACCGGCCGTCGAAGACCCCCTCGCCGTCGTCGTGATCACTACTTTCGACCTCGACGAATACGTCTATGACGCCCTGAGGGCCGGCGCCCGGGGTTTCCTGCTCAAGGACGCCGGCACCGTCCTGCTCTCCCAGGCCGTCCACGCCGCCGCCAACGGCGACGCGCTCATCGCCCCGAGCATCACCGCACGACTGCTCGGCGCCTTCGCCCAGTCCGGGCCCACCTCACGGCCGGTGCGACCCATCGAGGCACTCACGAGCCGTGAAGAACAGATCCTCGTCACCGTGGCACGGGGGCGAACCAACAACGAGATCGCCGACGAGCTTTACATCTCTCTCAGCACCGTCAAGTCCCACATCGCCAGCCTGATGGCCAAGCTCGGCGCCCGCAACCGCGTCGAGATCGCCATGTGGGCCTACGAGACCAACCGCGTCAAGAACTGACGCGGGTGCGGTGGCGCCCCCGAACGACGAGGCAACGGGTTCCCGTTCCTCGACGGTTCGGGAACCCGGCGGGACACGGCGAGGTTGATCACCCGGTCGGCGGCCGTGAGCGGCTCTCCGGGAGTGCCGACGATCAGTAGGCCGATCGTCCGTCGATCAGGCGTACTTTCGGCTGATGAGTCCTTCGCGCAGGCCTTTTACGCTGATTCCACGTGGTCGGCGACATGCTCGTCGCCACCCGGCCGGCGATGCCACCCATCCGTCTCGATGCCGGCCACGACGTCGATCCGTGAATGTGGCGGACCCGCGCCACAGCTGACACCCGCGCCCGCGGTGGATGAGGAGAATGTGATGAAGGCGTTCGTCCTGCGCTCGTACGGCTCACCCGACATGCTGGATCTCACCGACATCGACAGGCCCGTGCCCGGCGACGACGAGGTGCTGGTCCGGGTGCGCGCCACCTCCGTCCAGCCCTATGACTGGCACCTCATGAGAGGGGAGCCGTACATCTCGCGGCTGATGGGCGGCGGCCCCGGGCTGCGCAAGCCGAAGATCAGCATCCTGGGCGCCGACATCGCGGGGCAGGTCGAGGCGGTCGGCAAGGCCGTGACGGAGTTCCGCCCCGGCGACGAGGTGTTCGCGATGCCCAAGCAGGGCGGCTTCGCCGAGTACGCATGCGTCCGGGAAGCCGAACTGGCGCCGAAACCGAAGAACCTGTCGTTCGAGCAGGCGGCGGCGGTACCGATGGCGGCCGGCACCGCCCTGCTGGGCCTGCGCGACGAGGGACGGATCCAGCCGGGGCAGAAGGTTCTCGTCAACGGGGCTTCGGGAGGCGTGGGCACGTTCGCCGTGCAGATCGCCAAGGCGTTGGGCGCGGAGGTCACCGGCGTCTGCAGCGGGCGGAACACGGACATGGTCCGATCGATCGGCGCGGACAAGGTCATCGACTACACCACAGAGGATTTCACACAGAACGGACAGCACTACGACCTTCTGCTGGACGCCGCGGGAAGTCGCTCGGTATCGGCGTGCAGGCGGGTGCTGACCCCCAAGGGGACCTACGTCGTCGTCGGCGGGCCGGGCAGCCGATGGTTGCAACCCGTCGGTCACGTGGTCTCGGCGCTCGCGACGTCGCCGTTCGTGTCCCAGAGGACGACCCTGGCGGACGTGGTCCGATGCACGGAGACCAGGCAGAACCTGCTGACGCTGACCGAGCTCATCGAGGACGGAAAGATCACTCCGGTCATCGACCGCGGTTATTCGTTCGAGGAGATCCCGGCGGCCGTCAGATACATGGAAGAGGGGCACGCCTCGGGGAAGGTCGTCATCGCGGTCTGAGGCACCGGATCCGCCCGCACGACGGCCGGCCGTGCTCTGGCGGAGCCGTCGCCGAATCCTGGTCTATTGCGACGGACCGGATGTCCGAGACGCGGAGGCGGATTTCCGAGCCGCCATCGAGACCGACGAGGGTGCGCTGTACTACTACGCGGTCTTCCCCGGGGAGAACGGCCGCCTCGACGAGGCGGCGGACCGTTGTCCTCCTCAGTTCGAATGGCGGGGGACGACCTCACGGCCGGACGGCTGGTGGATCCTCAATCCGGGTGCCGGTGCCTTGGGTATCCGGCGGGTGACCGGCTTCTCGTCGACCGGAAACTCCTTACCGTGGTGGCCCAGTGTGAGCGGCGGGCCGTCGAGGAGCCGGTAGGTCGCCGAGCTCGGCGTGACGCGGACCTGTAGCAGGCTGCCGTGATAGCGCAGCCGGAAGGTCAGCTGCGTGATCTCCGGCGGCAGTCTCGGGGCGAAGCGTATCCGGCCCTCGCCGGTGCGCATCCCACCGAATCCGTCGACCAGGGCGATCCACGTCCCGGCCAGCGACGCCAGGTGGATCCCGTCGACGGTGTTCCTCTCCAGATCCTCCAGGTCCATCAACGCCGCCTCTCCGAGGTAGCCGTAGGCGAGTTCGAGCTGCCCCACCTCCGCGGCGAGCACGGCCTGGGTGCACGCGGACAGCGACGAGTCGCGCACGGTGAGGGCCTCGTAGTAGGCGAAGTTGCGAGCCTTCTGCTCGGGTGTGAACGCGTCGCCGCGCAGGTGCATCGCCAGCACGAGATCGGCCTGCTTGACCACCTGCTTGCGGTAGAGGTCGAAGTAGGGAAAATGCAGCAGCAGGGGGTACTGCTCCGGCCTGGTCGCGTCGAAATCCCAGATCGCGTGCTTGGTGAACCCCTCGCTCTGCGGATGCACGTTCAGGAGCTCGTCATAGGGGACGAACATCGCGGTGGCCGCGTCACGCCACGTGGCGGCCTCCTCCACGGTGACCCCGAGCTGCCGCGCCCGGTCGATGTGACGGGCGGCGGCCTCGGCCGCCACGCGCAGGTTCTGCTGAGCCATCAGGTTGGTGTAGACGTTGTCGTCGGCGACGGCGCTGTACTCGTCGGGGCCGGTGACGCCGTCGATGCGGAACCGTCCGAGGGCATCGTGGTGGCCGAGGGCGCGCCACAGCCGGGCCGTCGCGACCAGAAGCGGCAGGCCGGTGTCGCGCTCGAACGACATGTCCCCGGTGACATCGACGTAACGTCTGACCGCGTCGGCGATGTCGGCGTTGATGTGGAACGCCGCGGTCCCGGCCGGCCAGTAGCCGGAGCACTCCTCACCGTTGATCGTCCTCCAGGGGAAGGCGGCTCCGCGCAGCCCGAGCTGGACGGCGCGTTCCTCCGCCATCGGAAGGATCGACCTGCGCCACGCCAGCGCGTCGATCGCGGCCCGGGGATAGGTGTAGGTGAGGACCGGCAGCACAAAGATCTCGGTGTCCCAGAAGGCATGGCCGTCGTAGCCCGAACCGGTCAACCCCTTGCCGGGAATGGGGCGATCCTCCAGCCGCGCGGACGCCTGCACCAGATGAAACAGCCCGAAGCGGACGGCCTGCTGCACCTCGGCGTCGCCCTCCACCTCCACATCGGCACCGGCCCAGAACGTGTCGAGAAACCTTCGCTGGTCGGCGCGGAGACCCTCCCAGCCGACCAGCCGGGCGGCCGCCAGCGCGGCGACGACCTGGTCGTGCATGGCGGGCCGGGAACGCTTGGCCGACCAGCCGTACGAGAAGAACTTGACCAGCCTCAGCCGCTGGCCGGGCTGCAGGCGCGTGGCGACGGTCACGCGGCTGACGTCGCCGGAACCCTCGACCTCGACGCGCGTGCCTTCGGGACCGTCGATGTCATGGCACATGGCGGCGGCCACCCGCAGACCGCTGGCCCGCGTACGGTGGATCATGAGCGCGAGCTCCTCCTTCGCCATGTTCTCCTCCAGAACCAGCGGCGACTCCAGAACGGCGGCCGCGCGCGGGTCGTCCCCCGTATAGGCCACGGTCTCGTTGGCGACCAGCTCGGACTGCACCACCACACCTCGCGGCCGGTCGACGGCCTCGACCTCGTACTCGATCGCGACCACCGCGCGATGGGTGAAGGAGACCAGCCGCGTGGAGGTGACGCGCACCTCGCCCCCGGTCGGAGAACTCCAGTGAGCCCGGCGGGTCAGGGTCCCGGCGCGCATGTCGAGGACCCGCTCGTGCTCGTGCAGCGTGCCGTACCGGACATCGAACGGCTCGTCGTCGACCAGTAGCCGGATCAGCTTGCCGTTGGTGACGTTGACCACCGTCTGCCCTGACTCGGGATACCCGTAGGCGGCCTCCGCGTGCGGCAGCGCCCTCAGCTCGTAGACCGAGTTGAGGTAGGTTCCCGGCTGCCCGTACGGCTCGCCCTCGTCGAGGTTGCCGCGCAGGCCGATGTGCCCGTTGGACAGCGCGAACACCGATTCGGTCTGCGCCAGCACGTCCAGGTGGAGGTGATGCTCCCGCACCGACCAGGGCTCGACCGCGAAGGAAGGGTGCTGGATCATCACAAGTCCAGCAGTTCGGCGAGGTCGGTGACCACGATGTCCGCGCCGTGCTCGCGCAGCGCGTCCGCCTGCCCGGTCCGGTCGACGCCGACGACGACGGCGAACTTTCCCGCGCGGCCGGCCGCCACCCCCGCCAGCGCGTCCTCGAACACCGCCGCCTCGGAAGGCCTGAGTCCGAGCGCCTCCGCCCCCGCGAGATACATGTCCGGTGCGGGCTTGCCCGCGAGGTGCCGTCGCCGGGCCACCTCGCCGTCGATCCGTGTTTCGAAGAACTCGGCGATCCCGGCGGCATCGAGGACCCGCGCCGTGTTGGCGCTCGATGACACGACGGCTCTCTTCAACCCCGCGTCTCGGGCGGCCTGAACATAGCGGACAGAGCCCGGAAACACCTCCACGCCGTCCCTATCCATGATCGCTTGCACGAGCGCGTTCTTCCGGTTGCTCACCCCGTACACGGTCAGCGCGTCCGGCGGATCGTCCGGCGACCCCTCGGGCAGGGTGATGCCGCGCGCGGACAGGAAGCTCCTCGTCCCGTCCAGCCGCTTCTTCCCGTCGACGTAGCGGTCGTAGTCGGCCACCGCGTCGAACGGCACGAACGGTTCTCCCGTCCGATCGGTCCATCTCCGCAGGAATTCGTCGAACGCCGACTTCCACGCGGCGGCGTGCACCGTCGCGGTGCGGGTGAGCACACCGTCCATGTCGAACAGACACCCGCGGACCCCGTCAGGCAGTCCCAACATCGGCCCTCCCCCGATCAGGCACGTATGAGATCTTCTTCCTCTACGTACCCACCTGCGGCTTCACCACGTCATCCGCCGCTTCCGGCTGAGGCGCACACGGCTCGAACACCGGTGCCGGGCCCAAGAAAAAGTGCTTTTTATGTGTCGTAGTGCGCACTCGTCCCTGAACGTGCGTTTGTACACAGAACAGGACTTGCGGCCCTCCTAATGTGAGTGCTGTCCGGAGCGCGCAGCACTGAAAAGCGCACCGGGCACAAGGTCCAACCGCTCACCCGAGCGCCCTCACGCAAAGGAAATCCCCCATGCGTAAGCTTCGTAGCGTCCTGGTCGGCACCGCCCTGGCCGGCGCTCTGGCGGCCGGCATCGCCGCCGCCCCCGCCCAGGCCGCCACCGCCACCACCGCCGGTACGGCCTCGGTTGCCCAGGCGCAGTACACCAAGCACTGGTTCTCCGGCTCCTCCAGCTTCGGCCGCGGCGAATCCCGCGGCGACCGCTCCGACTACCGGGGTTACTGGTACTACTCCAATGGTCGCTACTACTTCGACATCGAGGCCTGGGACCACGACCGCGACCGCCAGAACACCTACGTCGACTTCTCCTACCACGACAACGGTGGCTGGCACACCCGCCGCTTCTCCACCGGCGGCCACGGCGAGTGGAAGTTCAACATCAGCGCCCGCAGCGGCTTCGACGGCTTCCGCACCCACATCGGCGAGGGCAACTCCCGCGACTTCGACTGGGGCAACTACTACGGCCACTCCTTCTGAACCGTCCCGACCATCTGACACCCCAGTGACGCGGCCACGTCTCCGACGCGTGGCCGCGTCCTGACCCAAGAACGGCTCCGGCCGGCAGAGACGATCAGCGGTCCAGCTGACACCTCTGCCGGCCGGAGCCGTTTCCCCTTCCCAAGACATTCGGGCACACCCGGCTACCCACCCGAACGACTCGCCACTGACGACCCGTGGCCGCGGATCGGGCAAGCCACATCGCATCCGTGCAGCTCCGGAAGGTCGGGGCCTCTCTGACGCAACGGGCTCGAAACGATGTGACGCACGACGCCCGCGGCGCCCCCTCTGAAGATCACCGTCCTCGCGGCGACGTCAGGCCGCCGGTCCTTCACCACGTTTCGCCGGCCGCCCCTCGG
>NZ_FZOD01000103.1 GCF_900188345.1 Streptosporangium subroseum
GGCTCCCCAGTCCAGTGACCTTGCATAACATCCAGTCTGACCCCACCATCATTCGCGGCGGAGCCAGACCCCCAACATCTTCAGTGCGCTTCTAGCTGTTCACGCCACGGACGTAGAGCCGGGTGATGGGCGTGAGGTCCTTACGCGGCCTGACGGCGATCTCTTCCTCACCATGGAGGATCCGGAAATGAGTGTCTTCGATGACGACGGTGACGAGCTTGCCGGCGTGACGCGACCCGAGCTTGATGGCCTGTTTCGCGACCATGATCCGGCCGCTGGCGTGGACGCGTCGCTGAGCGCGGATCGACCCTGCCGGTAGCGGAGGCGGCGGCAGCGGTGCCGATGCCGTTCACGCTCCAACAAGACCGGTCAGCCGGTCGGTGCCGATCGGGCAGGGCCACGTGCCGACCAGAGCGCCATCGGCGATGGCATGCATCAGGTGACCGTCTAGTCGCAGCGTGACCGAGCGTCCGGCCAGCGCGAAGGCGACCTGGCACTTGATACCGGCGATCAGGACATGGCCATCGCGGTGGACCTTGCGATCTACCTCAACGGCTTGGCCCGCCGCCAGCACCGGCCGACCGTTGAGGCGCGGCAGGGCCGCCGTGGCGGGTTCGGCTCCGGCCGGGCGGGCACCGCGCATGGCCAGATAGGCCAGATCCGCGGGCAGCAGCCGGGAGGCGACGGTGCGCACCAGATGCCCCTCCAACAGCAGGCGGATGCTGCGCAGATCCGCCCAGATGGTCAGGGTTCGACCGGCCAGGCCCTGGCTCACCCCGACGCGCTGTTTGCCGGGCACCAGGCTGAGTTCCCCGCTGGGCGGGACGCGGATGTCGAACTCCACCGCCGCGGCCGGTGATGGCGCAAGGGGCGGCTCGGCCACCTCGATCATCAGCTGCGGCGTCGGCTCGGGGTGGGGTTCAGCAGAGGCGGACGCGGCGGGCAAGGCGTCGTCGCGGGTGGGTCCGTGCGGACGGAACACGCTGGCTGGGGTGGCCATGTTCAGCGCTTGGTGTGGCCGGGCGTGGTTGTAGGTGTGCACCCAGGCATCGATGGCTTCCTGGGCGGCGTCCGGTGACTCAAACGGTGCCACGTGGTCGAGCAGTTCCTGGCGCAGGGTCTTGTGGAACCGTTCGATCTTGCCGGTGGTGGTCGGTGAGCGGGGTTTGGTCAGTCGCTGCGTGATGCCGTTTTCCCGGCACACCCGCTCGAACAGCACCTCGACCGGCTGCGGGCGGATGTGCCGGCCGGTGAACTGCTTGCCGTTGTCGCTGAGCACTTCGAAGGGAACGCCGTAGCGGCGCATCGCCGCGGTGAACGCCGCGCACACCGCGCGCCCGGACGGGATTGCCACCACTGCGGAGATCACCACGAACCGGGAGTGGTCGTCGATGCCGGTTGTCCCGAGACCTCACATCGACACCCTCATCGTCCCAGCACATATCCACTGCCTGGACCATGACCGACACCCCCGGACTCTGCCCTGCGGGGCCGATCCATAACGGCAGTCCGCTGGGTGTCAGCAGCGCTTGGAGGTTATCGGCGTGCTGGTGGGCCTTGCCTGCGGCACCAGGCATCGATGGGTTCGCCTGAGAGTTCTTGTGGCGAGAACTCTTCTATCGGGGGCTCCGCATCCGTTTCCGGCCTTCGGCAGCCCCTCCCGAAGGCCCGGAATTCCAGCATCGGCGCCCAAGAAATCCCCATCGTCCGAACTATTTCGCTGAGATCACCTCAATGCGCTGACCGCTTATTTCGTGCTGTGGCCTCTGGGCCGTTCCAGCAGGGAAAGGCACCTGTCACCATATGGCCATACGGTCCTACCTGCACATACTCCACTCAATCCACGATCAACGGTTGGAGGCTGGAGCGCCCACTGCCCGAAGCGATACCGTCGAAGGACGGGGAAATTCGGAATTAATTCCCGTGCGGATTCCCATTGAAGAATGTCGACAGAATTCGGGAGGGAAAAACAGTGAACGCGAAAAGAAACCTAAGGGCGATTCTCGCAGCCAGCGCCGTGGGGATGCTTACCTTCGTCGCGGGAACGGCTCAGGCTGTCACGACCGAGGGTGCCGCAGCAGGCGTAACCTACAAGGACTATACCCGCGGCCCGCTCCAGTGCCGTAATACCCTTCACCAGCAGGGCATCGCATGGTGGGTTAAATTTCGACGTTACAGCAACGGCCGGTCGCGTGTCCTCTGGGTCAAGGTCCGCGGCCAAAACGAGGGCCTGGGCACCAAGGAGAGCATCTACATGGCCTGGCGAGGAGACGACGGGAGAAGCACATATTTCTTCCGCACGGTGAACTACCATTACGCCTACTGGAACATAGCGGACTACATAGGCGCGAAATATGTGGCCAAGAGCCATAAACCGTATGTGAAGATAGGGTTCAAGTGGAACCGTATCGGGCAGCAGGACCTCAACTGTGTGGGGTATGCGAACGTGTATTGATTGCAGAACGCCGCTCCTGCGCGAAATGGTGAACGGCCCTCGTAGAGTATGACGTGGGCGCAATGCTTCCACGGGGATCGCCGCGATCTGCTCTTCGGCGAGGGATCGAGTGTGGTCTGGTACACCTACAGGTCGACCCCACGAGCGCTGAGAACCTCACGCCACGGCCTTCCCGAGGAGACAGGTTCACCGGCAAGGACCTGCTCGGCTCTGGCATGCATTCGGCGACGTCCCTCTGGATCCCACACCGAGTCACACGCGGAGATCCACCAGCGATGAACGAAGGCGTTCAGCGCACCGAGGTCCAAACTCACTCGAACCTCATCGAGCACTGCCTTAAGCCCTGCGTCGAACGCTTCTCGGTCCTGCGGCACGACCAGGACGGAGCGGATGGCCCGCAGGCTCTTCTCAGGCATCGATGAGCCAGAAGGCACGAAGTCCTGCGGTTGAGCGGTCATGCTGCAATCTCCTCTACCTGCTCATAGCGCTTACAGACTCTTGGTCCTGGTGCTCCGCTTGCGCCTGGGCGAGGCCCTGGGACTCCGCTGGGAGGATGTCGACCTCGGCAACACCGAGATGACCATCGGCTGGCAACTCCAGCGGGTAGCCGGCAAGCTGGAAAGGTCACTTTCCGATCGTGGAAGGTGGCCTTTGACGTGTGAGAGCCGTCACCATCGATCGGGTTCGTCCGCTTGTCGTAGCTCCTCACTACGATCAGCGCATGTTCGGTCTGGATCAAGTGCAACTGACCCTCATTCTTCTACTCTTCGTGATCATCTGGCTCGGAGTCCGCCAATGGAGGGCGAAGCGCGGGGTGGCGCAGGTCCATATCAAGCTGTACCTGTTCACTCCCATCGGGATACAGGTCCGAGCACACGACCTCATTGAGGCAGGTAGGTTCGCGGACGCCGTCAGACTGATCAGCGAGGAGAGCGAGATCTCCCAGCCCGAGGCCGAGGAAGTGGCGAGGGCACTGCGAGCCGATCATGTCCTGCCGGAGCTTCCGATGCTGGAGAAGGAGGATCTCTCCGTAAGGGTCCGCGACCTGGTCGCTGACGGCCGCCGGAAGGAAGCCGTCTTCCTCGTACGCAGCGAGGAGAAGATGAGACAACGCGCAGCCGAGGCGTTCGTCGACTCAGTGGCACCCGAACCACACGCATAGCTCGGCGAGCCTCGCCAGGGAAGATGCGCGAGAAGCTCAAGACGCTCGGGATCGGCTGGATTCGTAGCCGTTGCTGTATTTCCGTGCTGTACGGCTCCCAAAAGCCTCCCAGCACGCGCGAAGCCCAGGTTGAGGGATCTTAAGAAACCATCCCCGACCTGGGCTTTTGGCTGTGGAGCCTAGGAGATTCGAACTCCTGACTTCCTGCTTGCAAAGCAGGCGCTCTGCCAACTGAGCTAAGGCCCCGAGATCAAGTCGTTGGCCTGGGGCGACGCCCCACACGACCTGCTTCAGTCGTACACCGTAGCAACAGGAACCGCCTCTGCGCCACTTAAGCCCCGCCGCTCGGTGCTTCGCGGCTCAGGTGCCGAGCGGACGAGATCCTTTTCTTGATCACCTCTCATCCGAAACAGTGTGGTTCGGTGGATTTGACGTGTTCAGCACCGTTGGCTGCGGGCCCTGCCGACGCGAGCGGATCCCGGCCGGCGCTCAACTCTCGGGAACCGTACGACCCCCGCGCCGTACGGAAGTCGGTTCTCGGGTCCTACCGAGGTCGGCCTCAGGCCGCACGGAGGTCGGCGATGACGTGGAAACGTTCCAGGGTCACCGGGGTGGTGTCGTTCACGGTGAAGGTCGGATCGCCCAGCGCCGAGCGCATCTCCTGACCGTGCCAGAACTCCTCGTGGTCCGCACGCCACTGCGCGATCGTCGTGTGGCCCTCGCCCTCGGCCATCGCATGGGCGACGTCCACCTCGCCCAGCGGCACAACGCGCACGCTTGTTATCTCGATGACGGCCACCGGGCGATCGGCGGAGTCCACCACCACTGACCGCTCGCCGATCTCGGGCAGCGCCTCGTCTCCATGCTCGTAATCGGCGACCAGGCCGGTCGTGGCGGTCTTGCGGCCGTCGAGAACCGCCGCGACGAGCATGTCGCGCAGCGGGCCGGGGAAGGCGAACAGTGCCTTGGGCAGGGATGCGAGATCAAACGGCTCGCCGGAGGCGGAGGTCACGGAACATCACCTTAGCGAGGTGGTTCTTACGAGCTGCGCCCAGGACGGGAGTGCCCTCAGAACCGACCCTCAGGACAGGGCGGCCCTCAGATAGGGCGGAGCTCAGGATAGGGCGGAGCTCAGACGACGGAGGCGCCCACGGGGGTCTCCACTCGCACGCTGCCCAGCAGGAGATCGGGGAGATCGGCGATGGAGTCCAGGATGTGAGTGGCGCCGCCCTTGAGGAGGCGTTCCCTGCTGTGGACCCCGGTCATGATCCCGGCGACCACCGACGCGCCGGAACGACGGCCGCAGAGCATGTCGCTCTCGGAGTCACCGGCCACCGCGACGTGGCGGACATCCTCGATGCCGAGGCGCAGGACCGCGGTGAGGACCATGTTGGGCATGGGACGGCCTCGGCCCGCGTCTTCCGGGCAGAGAGCGAGATCGACCTTGTCGGACCAGCTCAGGGCGCTCAGCACGCGGCTGAGCGTGACCCGGCTGAAGCCGGTGATGAGGCAGATCTTGATGCCCGCGCCACGGAGCCTCTCCAGCGTCTTGACGGTCCCGGGCATCGGGGTCAGACCCGCGCGCCCGATGGCACCCTCGTAGGAACGCTCGAAGGTCAGGTTGGCCGCCTGGGCCTGGGCCTCGTTGTCCGGGAAGATGCCTCGGAACACTTCGATCTTGGGACAGCCCCGGGACCGGTGCACGTGCACCATGGCACGCGCATACGCACCGGTCCCGGGCACGATGCCCTGCGTGGCGATCGCCTCGGCGAACGCCCGTTCGACCATGGCGATATCACCGATCGTGGTGCCTGCCAGATCCAGACAGGCGAGCCTGATGGGGGTTACTTCCCCATCGTGAGCAAGGACCATAAAAGCACCCAAATCGGTAGCCGCGTTGATCAGTTCTCGCTACCGGTGGCCTCGGTCCACAGGTCAAGCTCGGCACGGTCAGCCTGCACCTTGCGCCAAACCAGCAGCCCCCCGAGGGCGACGAGCGTCAGAACGAGCAACTTCTTCATGGTGTGACCCCACTTCTCGACGGTCTCACCTGCCGGGGTGAGACAACGCCCGGTTCCAACGGTTCCCTGCAGCCTAGCAAGGGACCGGGCCATGATCCGATCCGCGCGACGAGCCGACGTGGCCAATCTCCGCCAACCGGCTGATTGTCATCATCATGCCGTACGGCTCGTGCATAGACGCTCACGATCGCCGCGAGTTCGGCCTTGAAACCGTTCTCGTTCTCAAGATAACCCGAGTAATGGTGAGCTCTGCCCGCGTAAGGGTGCCGATCGACGGGCATCACCGTCCATCCGCGCGCCGGCACCGTCGCGACCAGCCCGTCTACCGCTCCGGCCCGATCAGGCAGAACCCCAAATGGCTCAGACCCGGTCGGTATCAGTCATGGGAGACCCTCCTCAGGCCCCTGTCAGGCCCGCTTCGGAGGCCGGGTCAGCGCGTCGCGCCCTCTCTCCACGATGTTGCCGACCACCTTCAGATCTTCATGGTCCTGGGCGGTCGCGAGCGCCGTCTTGGCGGCGTCGTAGGCGTCGAGGACCGCGTGCCAGTCGGTCCCGTCCTCGCCCTTCCCGTCCAGGAGGTCGATCTCCTCGCCCAGCCGGGTCACCTCTTCCTCCGCGCGCCGCCTGCCGGTCTCGAAGGCGGCCCTGGACTCGGCGGCGGACCGCCGGCCGGCTCGACGGCGCCTCAGCTTGATCCTGACCGCCCGGAACACCACGGCGACCACGATCAGGCCGAACACCCCGAAAGCGATGACCCAGCCGATCGCCAGTTTGCTCGTCGAACCCGAGAGATCGGCGTCCTTGGCGTATTCGGTCACCGTGTCGGTGACGTCGGCGCCCTCGAACGTAGCGCCCTTGAGCTCGGTGTGGGACAGATCGGCGCCGACCAGCCTGGCGTTCTTGAAGTCCGCGTCGAAGAGCTGACTGCTACGCATCTCGACCCGGTCCATCCGGGCACGGGTGAAGTCGGCCTGACCGGCCTTGAGGTAGGAGAGGCCGGCGTCGGTGAGATCGGCGCCGACGAACTTGGCGCCGCTGATGTCTCCGCTGTCGAGCGTCGCCCTGGACAGGTAGGCGCCGCTCAAGTCCGCGCCCGCCAGCTCGACGCTGCTGAGCTCGGCCTGGCCGAGCCGGGCCTCCCTGAGATCGGCTCCCTTGAGGAAGTGAACCTTCGCACCGGTGAGCGAGGCCTTGCGGAGGATCGCGCGGTCGAGCCGTACGGAACTCAGATCGACCCCGTCCAGCTTGGCGCCCGTCAGGTCGGCACAGCTCAGATCGTCGGGGAAATCCTTGACCCTGGTCAGGTCCCAGCCCGCGTACTGCTGCCCGCTGCCCGGCTCGCACGCCGGATCGGGAACGGGCAGTTCCATGGGTACGCCCGTGCTGCCCGCGAGCTCCGCGCCGGTCGCGTCACGCAGGTTGGCCTGGCTGAGGTCGGCTCCCTTGAAGGTCGCCCCTTCCATGGCCGTGGAGTAGAGCTCCGCCCCGGTCAGGTCTGCGTCCCGGAACACGGTTTTGACGAACGTCGAGTCGCGGAGCCGGGCCTTGCCGGCCTTCACACGGGTGAGGTTCGCGCGGCGCATGTCCGAGCCGTAGGCGTCCACGTCGCGCATGTCGACCCCGACAAGCTTCGCGTCGTCGAACTGGGCCTGGTAGAACCTGGCCCGGACCATCGTGGCCCCGCTGAGGTCGGCCCCCTCCAGGTGAGCGCTGTAGAAGGAGGCATCGTCGAGGTTCGCCCCGCGAAGGTCCGCGCCGCGGGCGTTCGCGGAGGAGAGGTTGGCCTCGGAGAGATCGGCCTTGCGCAGGTCGGCGCCCGCCATCTCCACGGCGCTCAGGTATGTCCCCTTGAGCGAGGCGCCCCTGAGGTCGGCTCCCGTGAGCGTGCTCCGCACGGTCGCACCGTCCAGCCTCGCGTTGCGAAGATCCGCACAGGTCAGGTCGGCGGGCAGGACGACCCGGCTGAGGTTTCTGCCGGCCAGCTTGGGCCCGCTTCCGGGGACGCAGGCGGCCTCGGCCGCGGACAGGGGACTGAGCACGACGGCCGCCAGGATCACCACTGGCACGAGCACTCGAGGTATTACCGGCATTTCCGCTCACGATCTCCCCCGAGACGCCCGAATCCTATCGTTAAGTGGGAGAACGGAGATCAGTCAGTGGCCTTCGACGAGGTCGGCGTAGTCGGGGTGCCGATCGATCCAGCCCTTCACGAACCAGCAGCTCGGCACGACCTTCGCTCCTTCGGCGCGGGCCGCGTCCAGCGCCGTGCGGACGAGCTCGGCGCCCACTCCGTTGCCCTCGAATTCCGGGTTGACCTCGGTGTGGGGATAAACGATGACGGTGCCACGCCGGATGAGGTCCAGTCGTCCCGCCTGCTTGCCGTCCACCTCCGCCTCGAAGAAATCGCCGCCGGGGGAGAGTTTGACGTCAATCTGCATGGGGCCTCCTTGGTCGGGCCGCCGGATGGCGGCGCTTCGGTCAGCCGATCCCCTGCGAAATTCATTCCCCTGAGCCTTATCGGCCGGGAACGGGTTACGGAAAGCCCGCCGACCGGCGACAGAGCGGCTGCGGGAGAACCGGCCGACGCCGAGGTGCGGGAGAAAGCGTGTCGCTCGTCGCTTCCCGATCGCGTTTTGCGGGAATATGGAGAACAACCGGTGACGTGATGCCGGGACAGCGGCTTATCAGAAGACGCCGCCATGTTGGATGATGTAGCCAGGTTCCGGTGTCGACACCGGTACATCATGGCGATCAGCCGACAGGGCCGCACTGGCCGGGCAGGACGTTGACTGGGTTCCATGCGCGCCGAGAAGGTGATCGCAATGGTCGGTGGGGTCGGCAACGGTTCACTACGCATTTTTTTCACCGGGCCGTCGGCCGGTGTGCGCTGCGAGGGAGACATCGACGCCACGACCCGCCCCGTCCTGATCCAGGCGCTGGCCGTGGTCTCGGAACAGACCAGCGGTGACCTGCATGCCGATCTCGGCGATGTGAGTTTCATCGACGTGGGCGGCCTGCGGGTGCTGGTCGAGACAGGGTGCAGGATGACCGGCGAGCGCCGACTCATCGTTCATGCCCTGAAGCCGCACACTCGGCGGATCATCGATATGTGCGGCTGGACAGATCTGCTCCTGACAGGCGTGAGCAGCACGTCTCCTGGTGGGAGAGCGGTCAACCACTCCTCAGATGTACCGTAAAGGTCTCCGAGCAGGAATTTGGGTGATCGTAAGCTGAGAGCAATAACACCGGCGCCGATCCGCGGCCGCGCGAGCGGGCCAAGCGGGAAAGGCAGCGTCTGGGGCGGCAAGCGGATTTCTCGCAGCATGCTCAAGAGCCTGTTCCTTCCTCCCATCACATTCACCCCCTCCCGTCTCACGCGACTGCCACCACCACCTCTGCCACGAGCAGTCGGCCTTGGTCGGTCGGCCTTGAAACGGTCAGCTTTGAAACGGCCGTGATCGGATGGATGCCTGCCGCCTTTGGTCCAGGTCCGTCCGATAACCCTTCCGTACCGGCCCCTGCCCTCAACCATCTGTAGAGGTACACCTATGAGTGCTGCCGTCCTTGTGACCGCCGTTTCCGACAACCCCCTGGAAGACAACCCCCTGGAACAGGAGAAAGTGTCTCTCCTGGCTCTGGTCGGCGAGCTCGACTACACCAACGCCGAACGGCTCCAGCACGACCTGCAGGAGGCGATCGGACCGGAGGTCTGCAATCTCGTCATAGATCTGACCGATCTGAGCTTCTGCGACTCCACCGGAATCCAGGTCTTCCTGACCATTCGCAAGATCACTCAGGACCGCGGCGGCAGCATCGCCCTGACCAACCTGCAGCCCCGCCTGGAAAAGCTTTTCCACCTGACCGGGCTCGCCCCCGCCTTCGGCATCCAGCCCACCGTCATCGACGCCCTCAAGGTTTTCCGGGCGCGCCAGTCATCGTCGTGAAGGTCTCACCCGGCGGAGCCTGACGGACGACCGCGGCGGCGCACCGGTGCACGCGAGATGTCATACTCCAGATTCCGGACCATTCGAATCTCTCCTGCCCCGCTCAGCGCCAAACGTTCACCGCACAGGCCACAGAACGAATATCTGGTGGCCCTGTGTCGTCGTAAGTTGGCAATGAGCGGGCAGGTGTCTAGCATCGTGTAACTCGTCAGCAACGCCCTGATTCTGGAGCGAGTCGGCTCGCCCCCCGGTAACTGCCAGACAAGGCGACGTCAAGGGGGTGTCGTGACCGGCGACCACGGTCAGCAATGGCCGATCGACGAGGATCTCACCGCTCTGCGCGAGCGTCTCTTCCAGCACGCGGCCCAGGCCGGCATGCGGGGCGAACGGTTGGACGACCTGCTTCTCGCCGTCAACGAGGCGGTCATCAACGTCCTGGAGCACGGCGGCGGCGACGGCACGCTGAGCATCTCGCAGGACGATACCTACCTGACCGTGGATGTCACCGACGCCGCAGGTCATCTGGACGTCCGGCACATCCCCCGGAAACGCCCCACGGGCACCGTACGGGGCTTCGGTCTGTGGTTGATGAGCCAGTTGTGCGATGAGTTCACCATCCAGCGGATCGCGGGGAGGTCCCGCGTTCGCCTGCGGATGCTCCTGCACCGATCACCGACCGGCGCCGCATCGCCCGACTCCGTGTCGGGTGACCCCGGCCCGGATGAGTCATGGGCCCGGTCCGAGGTCCGGTCATCGCCGGCGAACGGCGCGGGCGCCCACGTGGATATCACCCACAGTGGTGGAACGGCCCCATCGCCTCAGCAGAGTTGACGGAGTCATGGGTGAGGTCCCGCCTCACCGGCCGGTGCCGGCGGTTGCCGACACCCGGAACCCCACCGGCGGATCCGGCGGAATCCCGGGGCAAGAGCCCGGCCGGCTCGTTCACAGGTCCAGGACGAGACGGGGAGTACGGCTACGCGAGACGCAGATCATCATGTAGTCGGCCGTCGCCCGCTCCTCCTCGGTGAGGATCGAGTCACGGTGTTCGGGCACCCCGTCGAGCACACCGGTCTCACAGGTTCCGCAGGTGCCCTCCCTGCAGGAGGACAGGACCTGCACTCCGGCGGCCGTCACGGCGTCCAGGACGGAGGTGCCCGGCGGCACCCCGACGGTGAATCCGCTCTGTGCGAGCTCTACCTCGAAGGCGTTTTCCAGATCTTCGACCGGTTTTGGAGTGAACCGCTCGACCCGTAGCGTTCCACCCGTGCAGCGCTCCTCCACCGCGGCGAGCAGCGGCTCCGGCCCGCAGGAGTAGACCAGCTCGGGTGGCTCCCGGAAGAGGGCGTCGAGGTCGAGCAGGCCGGTCTCGTCCTGCGGCCGGACGATCACCCGGTCGCCGTACCGGGCGAGCTCGTCGAGGAAGGCCATGGACGCGCGGCGCCGTCCGCCGTAGACCAGCCGCCACTCCGTCCCCGCCCGGTCGGCGGCCGCCACCATGGGCAGGAGCGGGGTGATCCCGATACCCCCGGCGATGAACAGGCAGCGCGGTGCGCCGGTGAACGGGAAGTGGTTACGGGGACCGCACGCCGACAGCTGCGCCCCTACGGCGAGCCGGTCATGGATCCACGCGGAACCACCACGGCCGTCCGGCTCGCGGAGCACCGCCACCCGCCAGCCGGTCGTGTCGGCCGGGTCCCCGCACAGCGAGTACTGCCGGATGAGACCGGTGTCGCCGAGCAGCAGATCGATGTGGGCGCCGGGCTGCCAACGGGGAAGGGGCTCATCGTCAACCGCTCGCAGGGTCAGGCTCACCACGCCGTCGGCGATCACGTCCTTGCCCGCCACGACGACCTTCGTCTCGACGTTCAATCGATGCTCGCTTCGGGGCTCGCCTCGTGACCGAGGGTTTCGACGCTCGCCTCACGATCGGAGGCTTCGATACTCGCTCCGTGGCCGACGGTCTCGACGCTCGCTCCGTGGCCGGGGGCTTCGGTGCTCGCTCCATGGTCGGCGGCCTCGATGCCCGCCTCGTGATCGGGATGGGCCAGCAGCCACTGCCAGACCTCTATCGGGCCGTCGGCGCGGTATTCGGCCCCGCAGTGGCAGACCCCGGTCAGGTGGTCGGACCCGGGCGACCAGACGACCCGCAGCAGGGCATCGCTCACGATCCGTCCGTCATCCGCTGGAGCAGCCGGCGCGCGGCGAGCCCACCGGTGTCGATGTTGATGCTGAGTTCCTGATAACCCTCGGGCTCGGTGGCGATGACCTTCTCCAGGAGGTTGAGGGCGACCACGTCCTGCATGACCACGGTGCGGTTGCTCTCCGCGAGGTAGGTCGTCACCTCCGGATCGTCGAGGGCGAAGTCCCGGGCGACCATCCAGAAGTCGAAGGTCGTGGTCTCGGTCGACGGGGTGATCCCGTACACGATCTCCGCGTGGAAGGCGGCGCTGTCGTCACCGTCCGGTGCGGGTTCGAGGCCGGCCGGGGCGATGCGGCTGTGCAGGAGGTAGAGGCACGGCGGCTGGTACTCGATGTCCTGCCAGCGATCGATCCGGCCCTTGATCCCGGTGGAATTCGCGTAGAAGGGCGGGCATTCGACGTCTTTCATCCGGCGGCTGACCCGGACGACGCCGGCCTCCTCGTCGACCGAGGTCGTGATCGGGGTCTCCGCCACCTCCGGGGTCCCGATGTAGCCGCCGTGCAGGTAGGTCTCGTGCGACAGGTCCATCAGGTTGTCGACGAGCAGCTCGTACCGGGCCTCCAACGGCTCCATCCCGCGGACGACGACCCAGCCGTCGGCGGCGAGCCACGGGGCGCGCGGAATCGCCGTCGGATCCGCGTCACCGTCGCCGATCCACACCCACACCAGGGAGTCCTGCTCGACCACCGGGTAGACGGGAACCCGCGCCGTACGCGGAATCCTCTTCTGGGCGGGAACGGCCACGCAGCTCCCGTCGGGCTCGTAGGTGAAGCCGTGGTAACCGCACACCAACCGGTCACCGTCCCGGTGGCCCTCCGAGAGCGGGAAACGGCGATGCACGCACCGGTCGGCGAGGGCGACGGCGTCTCCGGACCGGGTTCGGTAGAAGACGATCGGCTCGCCACAGATCGTGCGGGCGAGCAGCCCGTCGCCGACCTCTTCGCCATAGGCGGCGACATACCACTGGTTACGGGGGAAAACCATGAGTGCTCCATCCTCAGACGTGGCATGACTTTCGCCTACGTGCGGGGAGGGCCACCATGGCGATTCCGTCTGATGGAAGATCGAATTCAGTCGCTGCGGTGGATCGCCGAGTCGGGTGAGCGCAGCGCCCGGGGCGCGCCGAGCGCACGGGAGATGCCCCGGGCACTGGCCCTGACGGCCGGGACCAGCACCCGCCAGTCGAAACCGTCGGCCGGAACGACGATGGACACGGCCGCCACCGCGATGTCCGCCGGCCCGAAGACGGGTGCGGCGACCGACAGCGCGTGCAACTCGACCTGGCCGTCGCTGATGGCCACTCCGGTCCTGCGAATCTCGGCCAGCGCCCGCCGGAGCTGCCCGCCGGAGCCGAGCGTCTTGGGCGTGAACCGTCTCAGGGGTCCGGTGATCGCACGTTCCTGCACGTCCGGGTGCGCGTGAGCGAGCAGGGCAAGGCCGACGCCGGTCGCGTGCGCGGGAAACCGGAGGCCGATCTGGGTGAAGACATGCACCGCGTCCCGGCCCGCGATCCGCTCGACATAGAGGACTTCGAGCCCGTCCAGCACCGCGAGCTGGACATTCTCGTGGGTCGCCTCATAGAGGTCCTCGAGGAACGGCATCGCGGCCTCCCGCAGGCCCAGGCCGCGAGGAGCCAGCGCCCCGACCTCCCAGAGCCGCAGGCCGACCCGGTAGAGGCCGTCGTCGTCCCGTTCCAGCGCACCCCACCGGGTCAGCTCGCCCAGCAGCCGGTGCGCGGTGGCAGCGGGCAGCCCGGTCTGCCGGCTGATCTCCGCCAACGACATCACAGTCCGCCCGGGAGAGAACGCGCCCAGAATGCTCAGGACCCGCTCGGTAACGGATGGCCTGCTGGATCCCATCACCGCCTCCGTCTCTGACCGACCAGCCGGCAAGGATAGGGAACTGTCGCGACCGCCGGAACACGTGGGGGTGTGGGCGGCGATGGCGTCCACTGTTACCTGCGTGCCGGGGAAGGTCCGGCGGGCGGCGATCCTGGCTGCCGGCTCAGTCATCGGGAAGGTCGGCGAAGGCCATCGCCCGTAGTAGTCCGCAGAGGTGCGCCACGTCATGCCAGAGGATCATGCCCTCATTCTTGGAGCGATCCAGCAGGTGGTGCAGTTCGGAAAGATCATCACTCACCTGTCCGGTCCCCACGCGTGGAGCCGGATCGTTCACCATGTCAAAGGCGGCTCGGAGAGGAAGGTCCCAGTAGTAGTCGACGGCCAGTGATGAGAGATCGATTCGGGCACCATGGCGTCGCTCCACCGCGTCCAGAAACAGCGTGCACAGCCGGCGGAGGTCGGCGACCTCAAGAACTATTTCGCTCATGCGGCAAGCGTGGCAGGCCATGACAGGATCCAGCCCTGGAGCAACCAGTTTGAATGATCTCGGTATGCGAACCGCTGAGCTGCTATGGCTCCCGGGTCGGAGCCCGCCTTGTCACGGGTATGACGGCTCAACGCGACGGCATCGGCCGGACGGGTCAGAAGTGGGTCGCGATCCCGAATGCCTCGCGGAGCCGGGCCATGTCATGCCGGTCCCGATCACCGGGATCGTACCCCTGGTGGAAATAGACCTGCTGGGCGGCCGACAGGCAGGGCACCTCAACGCCTCCGATCACGCCCACGACAAAGGAGTCGGCGGGATAGGGGAAGGTGCCGCCTCGCGTGTCGGCGTGCTGGACGGCGGAACCGTCCGGGTTGAAGAGCAGCGGATGCAGGTCCAGCTCGTGACCGCTGGGATCAGCCATGACGAAGCGGACAGGACGCCCCGGCAAGGCGTCAGGCTGCTCGACGAACCCGGCCGCCTCCAACGTCCTGATCAGCAGAGGCTCCTGCTCGACGCGATGCATCAGGTCAAGGTCGCGATGCTCTCGGGTGGCCTTGCCCACCAGAGCGTCGATGCCCCACCCGCCGCCGATCCAGACCTCGCATCCGGCATGACGCAACAGCGCCAGCACCCTCAGCACCTCATCCACCTCGAACACGGAGACACCCTGTCATCTCCGTTCGGGTGGCGGCGACTGATTTTTGGGGCTATCGGCCGATCCACTCGGTGATGCGGGAGGTCCGCCGTTGAGGGGGGTGAGGGCGATGATGGGGATGACCCGCCCGGCTCTGGCCTGGTAGTCGGCCCATCCGGGATCGGCCTGTACCGCGCGGGCGAAGAGGTGGTCTCGTTCCCGGCCTTTCAGGACGGTCGCCTGCGCGGGGTAGGTGAAGATTCCGTCTTCCACGGTGACGCGTGGGTTGGCGAGGAGGTTGTGGTACCAGGCCGGGTGGGTCGGGGCGCCTCCGGCGGAGGCGATGATCAGTATGCGTTCGCCGTCGGGGAGGTAGCCGAGTGGGGTGGTGTGGTGGGTGCCGGTTCTGGCTCCGGTGGTTGTCAGGAGGAGGAGCCGGCCTCCTTCGAAGGGGCCGCCGACCCGGCCGGCGTTGGCGCGGAACTCTTCGATGATCTGCTGGTTGAAGTTGTTGGGCATGCTCTGCCTACTCCAGGCGTGAGTGAAGTCGCGGGTGTGCGCGGTGGTGGTGGGTGACTGCGGTGCGGGCGGTGCGAGGTCACCGCACGCCGACTGGGGCTGCGGGCATGGAACCTCGATGGGCACGCAGGACGGTGGGCCGTGAGTCGGTCACTGGCCTGTCGGGTTCGAGGAGAGCTCGCATGCGGCGGTGGTGCTGAGCACCACCGGGCGCGGGGACGGCGCGCGGGCGCGATGCGGTTAGGCGCGGCCTGTGAAGTGTGAAATCACGACATCATCTCCCAATGCCACCGTCGTCCTCCCGGCCAACGACGCGCGACACGCAGATCATTACAGGCCCTCCCAGCGAACGTTGTCAAGGCGCATGCTGTCAGAGGTCTCCGGTCACCGTCGTGCCGAACGCGAGCCGGGCACCTTGCCACAGACCGGTTCGGCCGTGCCGGCATAGATCGACGCCCCGCCCGCGTCCTTGCTTGGTGTCACAGCGAGGAGGTCACGTGGATCCAGGATTTGAGGCGGACTTCCAGAAGTTCGTCGTCGATCGATCGGGTGCGCTTTTCCGTACCGCGTACCTGCTGACCGGCGACCGGCACACCGCCGAGGACCTGGTGCAGTCGGCGCTGACAAAAACGGCCGCGAAGTGGCGCGGCCTTCGCGACCCGGCGGCCATCGAGGGTTACGTCCGCCGCGTCATGTACCACGAGCAGGTGAGCTGGTGGCGGCGCCGTTCCCGCGTCGCGGAGGTGTCCACCGGATGGCTGCCCGACCAGGCCGGAGACGGGCACGCCGAGGTCACGGACCTTCGCCTGGTGATGCGCACGGCTCTCGCCCAGCTGACGCCCCGGCAGCGGACCGTGCTCGTGCTGCGCTACTTCGAGGACCTGTCCGAGACCGAGATCGCGCGGATGCTCGGTGTCGGGGTGGGGTCGGTCCGCAGCCAGATCTATCGCTCGCTGGAGCGCCTGAAGAAGATCGCACCTGAACTGAGCACCGTGAGGGAGTTCAGATGAACATCGAAGATGTGCTGCGCGAGACCCTTTCCGACATGGCCCGTGAGGAGCAGCCACCCCCGCCGGGCCGGTTCCTCCAGGTCGGCACGCGCCGATCCCGTCGCCGCGGCCTCGCCCTAGCAGCGGCGGCGGCCGTCACCGTGCTGGCGGTCGGGTCCACGCTCGTGGTCGGAGGGCTGTCCTCTCAGGTGGCGGCCCCCAAGGACCCCACCGGGCAGGGCCCCGTCGAGACGCTTCCCGACCCGGCCCAACGGCTTCTGGAAAAGATCACCCTCAAGGAGGGGCTGCGCCTGTCCGACACCCTGGTGCAGCTCTCCGAGAAGACCGGCAAGCCGCTCAGGGAGTTCCAGCAGATCGCCAGGAGTGGCAAGGGGCTGGGCCTGCCGAGCTATGCCAAGGGCAGGTTGGAAGGATTCGCCTTCCCCTCGACCTATGAGATCCGGCCCACGTCGAGCCCGGACGAGATCCTCGCCGCGATGGTGACGCGCTTCAACCGCGCCGCCGAGGACGTCGGCCTGGTGGACGGCGCCAGGCGTGCCGGCCGTACGCCGCTGGAGATCCTGACCATCGCCAGCATCGTCCAGGCCGAGTCGGGCACCAGGCGAGACATGCCCAAGATCGCGCGGGTCATCTACAACCGGCTGGACCTCAAGCCCGCGAGGAAGCTGGAGATGGACAGCACGCTCATGTACGGCCTGAACAAGTACGGCATCAGCGCCTCGAACAAGGATCTCAGGAGCCGGTCGCCCTACAACACCTACCTGCGCCCCGGACTGCCGCCCGGTCCCATCGGCAACCCGGGCATCGACGCCATCAAGGCCGCGCTGAAGCCGGCCGACGGCCCCTGGCTCTGGTTCGTGATGACCGACCCGAAAAAGGGTGTCACGAAGTTCGCCGGCTCCGAATCCGAGTTTCTCAAGCTGAAAGAGGAGTGGGAAAGGAACCGCGGAACCGGGTGACAGAGCGGCGCGCCGCCATGGATCCACAAAACGCGCGTCAGCCGAAGACGTTGTCGCGGGCTAGGTCGAGGGCTGTCAGGACGGCTCCCTGGAGCACCGCGTTGCCCACCACCGTGCTGGCGCGGATCTCGGCGGGGGCCGGGGAGAGCTCGCCCACGCGTTCGGCCACCAGCGCGGCGAGCGCGTCGCCGCCCGCACGCCCCGTCGTGCCGCCGAGGACGACGAGCCCGGGGTCCAGGATCGTGACGAGGGTGAAGGCTCCCCCGGCGATCCGCGCGGCCAGTTCCGCGCTGTCGAGGTGCCGCGCGACCTTGGCTTCCACCCGGTCGCAGAACGACATACCGTCCATCTCCAGAAAGCCGACCTCGCCCGCACCGCCCGACACGCCCCGGCGCAGCCGTCCGCCGAGGACGACCGCCGCGCCGACGCCCTCGTCCAGCCAGAGCAGGACGAAGTCCTCGCGCCCCATCGCGGCGCCCGTGCGGAGCTCGGCGATGGCGGCGAGGTTCACCTCGTTCTCCAGGATCACCGGCACGCCCATGCTCTGCCGTACCGAGGCCATCAGGCCCGGCCGCCAGCCGGGAACGTTGTCCGACACCAGCTCGCCGTTCCGGGGATCCACCAGGCCGGGCGCGCCGATGACGACCGTGTCCAGCACGCGGTCCGCGGCAGCCTCCCTGATCGCGCTCTCCATCAGAATCGCGAGGTCCTGCGGCCCGTCCGGACCGGAAATCTCCCGTACGGACGAGCCGACCGACCGTCCGGTGATGTCGGCGATCGTGACGTCGACGGCGCTGCGGCGCACGTCCACCCCGGCCACGTGGGCGCGGTCCGCCACGATGCCGTACAGGCGCGCGTTGGGACCCCGCCGGTCCTCGCCGCTCTCGCCGGTCACCTCGATGAGCCCGCCGTCCCTGAGCCGCTCGATCAGGTCGGACACGGTGGGCCTCGACAGGCCGGTCAACGTGCGGAGCTGGGGCGCGGTCAGCGGCCCGCGCTCAAGCAGCAGGTCCAGGGCGAGCCGATCGTTGATGGCGCGGGCCATGGCCGGGGTCGCGGTCTTCACGCCTCCCATATTAATCAGGAAGCCTGCCTAATACATCTTTCCATCAGGGAGCCTGCCTGATAGTTTCCAAAACATGAGCAATCATCGCGCCATCGCCGCCGTGTTCGTCGCCCACGGCGCCGTCGGCGGCAGCCTGGCCACCCGCGTTCCCTGGATCCAGGACCACCTGCACCTCGGTCCCGGCACCCTCGGTCTCGCACTGCTCTGCACGTCGGCCGGCGCCTTCATCGGCATGCCACTGGCCAGCCGCCTGGCGTACCGCTTCGGCGGGCGCGCCGCCACCCGGGTCCTGCTCGCGCTGTGGTGCGGCGCCCTCGCCCTGCCCGCGCTCGCACCGGCGCCGGCCTGGCTGTTCGCCGCGTTCCTGCTGTACGGCGCTGCGGCGGGCATGTGCGACGTGGTGATGAACGCCCAGGCCGTGGTGCTTGAGCGGCATCTGGGGCGCTCCATCATCTCCGGGCTGCACGGCCTGTGGTGCGTGGGCAGCCTGGCGGGAGGCGGCATCGGGGCCCTGGCCGCGCAGGCGGGAATCGACGCCAGGCTCCACCTCGGGGTGACCGCGCTCGTGCTTCTCGGCCTGGGCGCCGTGGCCGGGCGCGATCTGCTGCCCGACAGCTCGCCCGCCGGCGTGCCCGCGCCACGGCGCTTCGCCCTGCCAACGCGCGCGATCCTGGTCATCGGCCTCGTCGGATTCTGCGGCACGTTCGCCGAGGGCGCGAGCTCGAACTGGGCCGCCGTCTACCTCACGGAGGTCGCCGCCGCCGGCCCGGGAGTGGCCGCCGCCGGCTACATGACCTTCATGCTCTGCATGGCGGGCGCCCGGCTGGTCGGTGACCGGGTCATCCAACGGCTCGGGCCCGTGACGGCCGTCAGAGCGGGTGGGATCGTGGCGGCCGTGGGCGGCGCCATCGTGGTCGCGGCCCGCACGCCCGTATTCGGCATCGCCGGATTCGCCCTGCTCGGACTGGGCGTCGCCGTGATCGTCCCGCTGGTGTTCGCGGCGGCGGGCAACGCGGGTCCGACGCCGGGGGAGGGGGTGGCGGGCATCGCGACGATCACGTACCTGTCGGGCCTGACCGCCCCTGCCGTCACCGGGTGGGTCGCGGGCGGCATCTCCTATCCCGCCGCGTTCGCGATGGTCACCGGCGTGATGGTGCTGCTGACGCTGCTCGCGCCGGTCCTGCGCCCGGCCCCGGCGGGCCCGCACGCGGCGCCTCTCGCCCCTGCGCGGCGGAGCTGAAGCCCCCGAACGGAGAGCAGGACCATATGGACGTCAGCGCCGCCTCTCACTCCTTCACCTCCTCGTCTCCCAGGACGGCTCGCGAGCAGCTCGGCCGCTCCCGTGCGACCGGCTCCCCGCCCGTAAAAGCCCGCTCTTTCACCAAGGAGAGATGTATGTCCACCGGCAGTTCCAACGAAGTGCTCGTCGACGCAACTCTCGTACGCCGGTTGCTCGCGGCGCAGTTCCCGCAGTGGGCGGATCTGCCCATCTCAGCGGTCCCGCTGTCCGGGATGGACAACGCGACGTTCCGGCTGGGTGCGGATATGTCCGTGCGGCTGCCCCGCTACCCCCGGTGGGTCGGCCAGGTGGAGCGGGAGCACCGGTGGCTGCCGCGGCTGGCGCCGTATCTGCCGCTCTCCATCCCCGAGCCTCTCGCGCTGGGCAGGCCCGCCGAGGGCTACCCCTTCCCCTGGTCGGTCTACCGGTGGCTGGAGGGTGAGACGGCGACCACCGACCGCCTCGCCGATCCGATCCGGACGGTGACCGACCTTGCCGAGTTCGTCGCCGCCCTGCAGAAGATCGATACCGCGGATGGACCGGGCCCCGAGTGGAGTAACGCCTTCCGTGGCGTTCCCATGGGCGATGAGCGCGACTCCCTGGCCTCCGAGGCGCGCGTCCGTCCCAAGATCGAGGCGCTGAAGGACATGGTCGACACCGGCGCGGTGACGGCCGTATGGGAGGCGGCGCTGGCGGCACCCGCGTGGGACGGCCCGCCGGTGTGGATCCACGGCGACCTCGGGACCGGCAACCTCCTGGCCGTCGACGGCAGGTTGAGCGCCGTCATCGACTTCGGAACGCTGGCCGTGGGCGACCCTGCGTGCGATCTGATACCCGCCTGGATATTCCTGCCCTCCGAGGCGCGGAGCGCCTTCCGCGCGGCGCTCGACGTCGACGACGCCACCTGGGCACGGGGCCGCGGCTGGGCGCTGGCCTCGTCTCTACCCGTTCCCGACGACCCCTTCTTCAACGACCCGGCACGCGTGACCACCGCCCTGCGCCACCTCGACGAGCTCATCACCGACCTCCGGTAGCGCCGCGCCAGGTTGGTGCGGTCTGGGGGCGTGGTCTCGGTGCGTCAGGTGCCCAGGTCCCGGAAGCCATCCGCTGTCTGGCCGAGGGCACGGCAAAAGGAAAGGTCGTCATCACCGTTCAGCGTGCACGTCACCGCTGATACGGATGAATTGGCCCTGTTGCCGGCGTCACGTCGATCCGGGCACCAGTTGATGATCAACCGGCTCCGAGATGCCGGTGAGTATGAGCACCGTGTCCCGGGACGCGAACGCGGCGTCCGCCTCGGAGCGACCGATCAACTATGGTGACCGGCCATGAGAATCCTCATCGTCGGTGGCAGTGGCTTTCTCGGCAGCGAACTCGCTCGGCAGTGTTTGACGGCCAAGCATGAGGTGGCCGCGACCTACCTGACCCGATCGGGAGAGACCGCGGGTGTTGAGTGGTTGCCGCTCGATGTGCGCCGACGAGAGGACGTCGACGCGCTGATCAGCGCATTTCATCCAGAGGTGGTCGTTAACGCCGCGTACCGGCAGGCAGACTGGGCGACCACGGCGGTGGGAGCCGCGAACGTTGCTCTCGCCGCCTCTGCGGCCGGTGGGCGCCTGGTCCAGGTATCCAGCGACGCGGTCTTCTCCGGTGCCTCGATTCGCTATGACGAGACGTGCGTCCCCGACCCGATCAGCCCGTACGGTGCGGCCAAGGCCGCTGCCGAGACAGCCGTGAGCGCGATCGCGCCGACCGCGGTGATAGCCCGGACGTCCCTGATCATCGGTGACGGCGATTCTCCACACGAGGCGCTGGTGCATTCGCTGGCCACCGGCGGGGCAGAGGGAATGCTGTTCACCGACGACGTGCGATGTGCCGTGCATGTCGTCGATCTCGCCGCGGCGCTCCTCGAACTTGCCGCATCCGAGTATCACGGCATCCACCATGTCGCCGGAACCGATGCGGTAAGCCGATACGAGCTGGGGCTGCTCATCGCCCGGCGCGATGGACTCGACGCGGACCGGTTGCCTTCGGGCCGGCGGGCAGACACCAACGTGCCCGGCCCGATCGAGGTGCGCTTGGAGTGCGGCATGACTCAGCAGCGGCTTCGGACCAGGCTGCGTGGCGCGCGACAGTTTCTGGCCTGACGTTCACCGATGACCGCGACCTTCCTGGTCGCGTGCCGGTTCGGCTCGACGGCGTCGGCCACGATGGGCAGACTCACCGCCGCGGCTGCCGGCGTGGTCGGACCGGCGCAGGCCGTACCGGATGCGGTCGGTGACCTGGTCGGACCGGCGCAGGCCGTACCGGATGCGGTCGGTGACCTGGACGTGCGCGTGCCGGGCCACGGGCCGATCGCCCTGAAAGAAGGCCATCCGAATCGGAAACCTCACCAGCCAGTAGAGTCGGCTGCCGTGACCGCACCTGCGCAGCTACCGGACGGGGCTCTGCACATCGCCGACGGTACGGTGGTCGCTCTGGTCGCACCCCACGCCGGGCTGATCGAGCTGCCCACCTCAATCAGCGAAATGACCGCGCTGCGCCGCATCGACCTCGATGACAACGCGCTGACCCACCTGCCCGCGGATATCGCCGCGCTGCCGCTGCTGGACACCCTCCTGGTCTACGGCAACCAGCTCACCGACATCCCCCCGGCACTTGGTCACGCCGCTGCGCTGCGGCATCTCAGCCTGGGCGGCAACTCCCTCACCTCGGTACCTGACACGCTCTGGCGTCTGACCGGTCTGCGCTCCCTCAATCTTGCCGAGAACGAGATCACTGAAATCCCCGACACCATCGGCGACCTGGTCGAACTGCGCATGCTCGACCTCGGCCACAACCGGCTCCGCCACGTGCCGGAAACGATCGGCGACCTGCCGCATCTCACCGACTACCTCTACCTCAGCGACAACGGCTTCACCTCGGTACCCGCGTCCCTGGGCCGGCTGAACCAGCTCGACTACCTCAACCTCACCGACAACCGGCTCACCACATTGCCTCGGGAGATCGGCGGCATGACAGCGCTGCGCGAACTGCGCCTGTACAACAACCGCCTCAGCGCCCTGCCCGACACGATCGGCCGGCTGTCCCGGCTACGCGAGCTCCACCTGATGAACAACCGGCTCACCACCCTGCCCGACGCCATCGGCGAGCTGCACGGGTTGCGCCACCTCGACCTGCGCAACAACCCCCTGCAAAGGCTGCCCGAGGCAATCGGACGGCTGGCTCACCTCGTCCACCTCGACCTGCGCGCCAGCCGTCTGCGCGAACTGCCCGACAGTCTCGGCGCCCTGCCCCGGCTGGAGAAGCTCGACCTGCGATGGACCAAGCTGGATCGGCTCCCCGACTGGATCACGTCGCTCCGCCGGCAGGGCTGCGCGGTCCTGCTGTAGCTCACAGCTGCGGTAGAACCGACCGACCGAGAAACGCGGCAAGCCGATCGATGGCCGGAGCGCTCTCCTCGACGGGTTGCGGCTCGGCGAATCGTCCCGTTCGGGGCTGGGGGGAGAGCTGGACCCGGACGAACGTCAGGGACCGCTCGGCAAGGTCTTCGGGCACCCGGACAGGGACTCCGGTGGCCTGGGCCAGGTCCCATCCGTGAGCGAGCAGATCGTACAGGCGGATCTGCAGGCGCTCGGCGCCCGTGGCACTCCCCATGGGCCCGGTATAACTCCGCTCAAGCACCCCGGGGCGGGAGAACACGGCCTGCAGCGAAGCGCTGGAGGCCCGCCAGGCTCCGACCGGGTCGTCACCGAGGCGGTCCGCTCCGCGGTCGGGCATCGGGCCACCCTCGATCAAGGCTACGAACACCAGGTCCATGCCGACCAGGTGGTCGACCACCTCCCGCACGTTCCATTCCGTGCACGGCGTCGGCGCCTTCCACTGCTCGGGGCGGATCTCGGCGATCAGGTCGCCGACGGCTTCGTACGCGCGCGCGAGGTCTTCAGAAGGGGTGGCCATCGGGCAAGACTACGGCGGCGCCCGTCAGGTGGCCCAACGGTTTTCCGGCGGTCCGGAGAGAACCGGGTCCGTTCACCGAGCCCCTGCGTCCTCTGACATGTCCGAAGCTCTGGTGAGCCGCCAAAAACTTATTTGTCCGCGGCACAGGACTCTCGACATGATCAAGTATGACAGTGACACGGGAACTGCTCGCCTACTACGAGCAGGACAGGGAACACGACCGGCTCCGTGAGGGGCGTGGCCGGCTGGAGTTCTGGCGGACGCAGGACGTGCTGCGCCGGATACTGCCCCCTGCTCCGGCGCGGGTACTGGACGTGGGTGGCGGCACCGGTGTGCATGCCGAGTGGCTGTCCGCCGACGGGTATGAGGTGGAACTGCTGGACCCGATTCCGTCGCATGTGGAGCGAGCGGCGGAACTGGCCGGAGTGACGGCGCGGCTGGGGGACGCCAGGGAACTCCCCGTACCGGACGGGAGCGCCGACGCGGTCCTGCTTCTCGGACCGCTCTACCATCTGGCCGAACGCGCCGACCGGGTCCGGGCACTGGCCGAGGCCCGGCGTGCGGTACGGCCCGGCGGCCTGGTGGACGCGGCGACCATCAGCCGTTACTCGGCCATCCACGACGGCATCTACCAGGGCTTCTACCTGCAGGACGGATTCCGTGCGGCAGCACACGCTGCCGCCGCGGACGGGGTCATGCTGTCGCCGAGGTCGGGCTTCACCGCTTACCTCCACGACCCTGATGAGGTTCTGGATGAGTTCACCGACGCCGGTCTTCCCGAGGTCGAGCGGTACGGACTGGAGGGTGCCTTCTGGCTGTACGGAGACGTCAACGACTGGCTCGACGACTCCGAACGCCGGACGCTCATACTCGACGCCCAGCGCGCGGTGGAATCCGTTCCGTCGCTTCTCGGGGTGAGCGGCCACATGCTCACCGCCGCCCGACGTGATCACCCCGGTAGTCCCTGATGATGGGACCCACTCGACCGCCAGGCAGGGACGTTGGTCACGCAGAAGATCAAAAAGGCTCGAGCCTTCCGGCTGGAAAGCAACCGAATCGGGTGATCCGCCGTGGGAGCTACGCGGGGGCCGGATCGTCCCTTGTCAGGTGCAAGCCGAGCTGTGTGTACAGCTCCAATTGATCGAAGTACTCCCGGTGCGTGACGACCTTTCCATTCTCGACGAACGAGGCGCAGGTGCCGCGCAGAGTGATGCGGCGGCCTGTCGCTTCCAGTTCCTGCCCGTCGGGCAGCAGAAACGGTCCGGTGTGCGTGCCGGTCCCCGTCCATTCGACCATCATGGGGTTGTCGGTGTCGGTGGCCTCGTACCACACCGTTAGGTGGAGGTCCGGAAATCCCTTGAAGAATTGCTCAAAGAGCCACGCGATCTGTTCGTGCCC
>NZ_FZOD01000102.1 GCF_900188345.1 Streptosporangium subroseum
GGGAGGGGGCCGCACCGCGCGGTACGGACCCCTTTTTTCGTTTCAGGGCTGGTCCGCTGCCGGCCCGATGGTCACCGACTGTGTATCCGGTATCTGATCTGGCCGCGTTCAGAGGGCTCTCACCGCAAGGCTCTCACCGCGTGGTGAGGGCTCCTTTTTCGTTTGCGGGGGTTGATCTGTCGGAGCGATGTCAACGCGAAGGCAATCGCCGATCACTCTTCTTCCGGGATCGGTGCTTGGGCTTCGGCCATGGCCGCGGCTATGGCAGGCAGGTTCTGATACTCCCGCCAGTGCACCGCCTTCCCATCGCGCGCCCGGAGAACTGCGATGAATGGGGAGGCCGCATGGCGGCCGGTGGCGTTAATCGTTCCGGCGAGCTCGTACTCGACGACGATCACCTCGGGGTCGGTGGTCTCATGGATGGTTACGCTGCGGACTTCTTCAATGGTGAACCGCTGGACGAAGGCGGCTCTTTCGGGGGTGGCGAAGGTGAGGAACTTCTCGCGTCCTTCGTAGTGTCGGGTGCTACCTGGCGGGGCGAAGGGCATTTCGATGACGACGTCCTCGGCCAGGTCCTCCCCGAAGTCCACGCTGTTTCTGAGCCACTGCTGCCGCATGCGCTCGAAGATCTCGATGGGCCCCGGAACGACGGTGGATTCGGTCATGGTGGATCCTTCCCTGGCGAACTCCTAAGATGAGTTAAGACTCGATTTAATAATGGTGAGTCTGGACTCACTTTGTCAACGCTGTAGGAAGGCTGGCCAGATGACCTCCCCGAAGCCCTCACCGGAGGCGACGAGTGATCCCACCGGCACCAAGCCGTTGCGTGCCGATGCTCGACGCAACCGAGAGCGCATCCTCGCCGCGGCCGAGGCGGTCTTCGCGGAGAAGGGCCCGTCGGCGTCGACCGACGAGGTCGCCGCTCATGCGGGGGTGGCCATAGGAACGGTCTTCAAGCACTTCCCCACCAAGCAGGCCCTGTTGCAGGCCATCATGAAGGACCTCCTTGCACGGCTCACCCAGGAGGTGGACACGCTCGCCACCGACGATGCGCCCGGTGAGGCACTCTTCACCTTCATCACCCGGATGGTCGAGCAGGCGGCGCAGAAGAGGACCGTCGTCGGCCTCCTGGCGGAGACGGGCATCGATCTTCAGGTCGCCGACTCGGTGCAGTTGCTGCGCGAGGGGATCGAAGCGCTTCTGACCCGCTCTCAGCAGGCCGGCACCGTCCGCGAGGACATTCACCTCGATGAGGTGATCGCCCTGCTCACAGGCCTATGTCAGGGCGCTCTACACGCCGGCTGGGACCGCGATCTGCAACGCCGTACCCTCGCCATCGTCTTTGAGGGCCTCCGCCCGTTCGAAGCCCGCGGAGGCGCGGCCGGGACCTACTCCTGAGGCGTGGGCTCATATTTCGCGCCGCCTCGCGTGATCAGGCGTCTGGAGTGGCCTGGAGCAGGGGTTCGATCCGATAGGGAACCTGGACGGACAGGGCGATCGTGGTGTCCGTGCGCTGGACCGCGGGGGAGGCCAGGATGCGGGCGATGATCTCCTGAAGGTCCGGGGTGCTGCGAGCGACCACTCGGCAGAGCAGGTCGGACTGGCCGCTGGTGCCGTAGACCTCGAGGATCTCCGGCAGGGACTCCAGGATCTGCACCGCCTCGGTCAGGCGGCCCTGGGCGATCTGCAGGGAGACGAAGGCCAGGATCGGGTAGCCGGCGCCCTCGGGAGTGACCGTGGGGCCGAAGTCGGCGATGACGCCGCGGGCGAGCATCTTCTCGACGCGGGCCTGCACGGTGCCTCGCGCCACGCCGAGCAGGCGAGCCAGCTCGGTGAGACCGATGCGCGGGTGGGCGCGCATGGTCACCAGGAGACGGCTGTCCAGCTTGTCGAGAGGCATCGCACCAGGCTAGGCGATACGACCAGCCCGAAGTTGGCTCACCCCCGTACTTCTGGGCAAATCGTGCAGTGAAACTGCGCGCTCTTGCCATCGAATCGAGAAATTGCTGTCATTCCATGCATGTTCGAGGAAGCGCAGTACTTCGCACCGACGGCGACCCGTGACGACGGCACGATCGAGGTTGAACTCGCCAGGAGCCATCCCGGTTTCGCCGACCCGGTCTACCGGGCCCGCCGCAATGCGATCGCCGCGCTCGCGGTGAGCCACGTGCCCGGCTCTCCCATCCCGACGGCCGAGTACACCGATCAGGAGCACGAGGTATGGGCGCTGGTCAGCGAGGCGCTGGCGATCAAGCACCGTAAATACGCGACCGCCGAATACCTGGAGGCGACCGAGCGGCTGAGGCTGCCCGCGGAGCGGATTCCCCAGCTCCAGGAGGTCGGCGACCTGCTGGAGCCGTTGACCGGGTTCCGCTATCTCCCGGCAGCCGGCCTGGTGCCGCTCAGAGACTTCTACGGTGTGCTGGCGGACGGGCTCTTCCATTCCACGCAGTACATCCGGCACCATTCCACGCCGCTCTACACGCCTGAGCCGGACGTGATCCACGAAGTGATCGGGCACGCCAACGCGCTGGCCTCCGACCGCTACTCGCGGCTCTACCGGCTGGCCGGGAACGCGGCGCGAAGGGTCGAGAGCAAGCAGGCGCTGGAGTTCATCTCGAAGATCTTCTGGTTCACGCTGGAGTTCGGCGTGATGACGGATCAGGGAGATCTGCGGGCGTACGGCGCGGGCATCCTGTCCTCCTACGGGGAGATCGAGGAGTTTCGCGGCATGGACATCAGGCCGCTGGACCTTGTCGCCATGGGAACCACTCACTACGACATCACGAAATATCAGGATGTGCTCTTCAGGGCGGAGTCACTGGAGCATCTTGAAGACGTGGTCGGGGGGTTCTGGGCGACGTGCGATGACGAGGTCATCGCCAAACTGGTCGCCGACGTTCGTTAGGAGCTGGCTGTCGTCCAGCCCCGAATGACCACCGGCCTGTGCAGCCGAAGGGCGGTCAGGCGCATCCCGGCCGCCTTCCGGGGCGAGCGAGGATGCGCGACGAGCGCACGCTGCCAGGCCCCGTTGATCAGCTGTACTTCTGTGCATCTGCCAGGTCCCGTCGACCGGCTGAACTCTCTGCGCATGCTGCCAGGTCCCGTCGACCGGCCGGGCTCTGTGCCGCACGCTGACAGGTCCCGCCTACCGGCTGGGATCTGTCAGGAGCGCTTCCGGCCGAGCCGTCAGGAGGTCTTGTCGACCAGGCGGTAACCAACACCCCGTACGGTCTGGATCAGCTGGTCGTCGTTGTCGCCCAGGCGGGCGCGCAGACGTTTGACGTGTACGGCGATCGTGTTGGTCGAGGTGGTGTCCGTGGAGTTCCAGACATGCCGCATGATCTGCTCGCGGGTCACCGTGCGATGCGCGTTGCGCATCAGGTAGTGCAACAGCTCGAACTCGCGCAACGGCAGGTGGACGGTCCGGCCGTCCACCTTGACCTGGTAGGCGTTCACGTCCAGCTCCACCTTGCCGACCACGAGCATCCGGCGGATCCCTGACTCGCCGGTGAACGCGGCCTGCACCAGGGGCAGGAGCTCGGGCACCCGGTACGGCCGGGCCACGCATGCGGTGGCTCCGGCCGCGAGCGCCTGTACGGCCTGCTGAGCATGCCCCTCGCCCACGCCAAGCAGGACGGGGATCGCTCGCGTCAGCCGTACGGCGCGAATGAACTCCACCGCCCCGATGACCGGCAGCGAGGCGCTGACGAGGACGACGTCAGGCCGGAGCGCCCCGGCCTGCAACAGGGCTTGAGCGCCGTCGGTGACGCCCATGACCTCGACACCCTCGCGTTCGAGGGCGGCGGCCAGGTCATGGACCAGCGCCGATTCAGGATCGGCCACCAGCAGCATGGGCGCTGTGCGTGTGTCCCCGTTCACATCAAGTGCCGACTGCGGCTGGATCACCCAGATCCTCCAATATCGGTTTAGCCGAAGCGACCGGTGATGTAATCCTCGGTCGCCTTCTGGGAGGGGTTGGTGAAGATCCGGGAGGTGTCGTCCATCTCGACGACGTGGCCCGGCTGGCCCTGCCCTGAGAGGTTGAAGAAGGCGGTGCGGTCGCTCACTCGCGCTGCCTGCTGCATGTTGTGCGTCACGATGATGATCGTGAACTGGTTCTTCAGCTCGGCCATCAGGTCCTCGATCGCCAGAGTGGAGATCGGGTCCAGCGCGGAACACGGCTCGTCCATCAGGAGGACCTCGGGCTTGACCGCGATGGCCCTGGCGATGCACAGCCGCTGCTGCTGGCCGCCGGAGAGGCCGGCGCCGGGCTTGTTGAGGCGGTCCTTGACCTCGTTCCAGAGGTTGGAGGACTTCAGCGACGTCTCGACGATGCCGTCAAGGTTGGACTTCGAGTGCTTGCCGTTGAGCCGGAGCCCGGCCGCCACGTTCTCGTAGATCGACATCGTGGGGAACGGGTTGGGGCGCTGGAAGACCATGCCGATCATCCGGCGCACCGCCACCGGCTCGACGTCGGGGGCGTAGAGGTCCTCCCCGTCGAGCAGGACCTTGCCCTCCACGCGTGCGCCGGGGATGACCTCGTGCATGCGGTTCAGCGTCCGGAGGAAGGTCGACTTGCCACATCCGGACGGGCCGATGAAGGCGGTGATCGACTGAGGCTCGATGGTCATCGAGATGTCGGCGATCGCCTTGTGCTTTCCGTAGTACGCGTCGAGACCGGAGACCTGAATCTGCTGGCCCATTTCGACTTCCCTTCCTATCGGCCCTTAGCGGGCGAACGCCACCAGCCAATGAGGCGTGCCGCCAGGTTGAGCAGCATGACGATCAGAATGAGCGTGAGCGCTCCGGCCCACGCACGGTCGATGGCGGTGTCCGTCGGACGGGTCGCCTGATCGAAGACGAAGAGCGGCAACCCCATCTGCGGCCCGCTGAAGGGGTCGGTGTTGATGGAGTCGGTGAAGAAGACCGTGAGCAGGAGCGGAGCGGTCTCTCCGGCGACACGGGCGATCGCGAGCATGACGCCGGTCGCGATACCGGAGAAGGAGGTCGGCAGGACCACCTTGGTGATCGTCCGCCACTTCGGCACGCCCAGTGCGTAGGAGGCCTCGCGCAGGTCGTTCGGGACCAGCAGGAGCATCTCCTCGGCGGAGCGGACCACGGTCGGCATCATCAGGATGGACAGGGCCAGCGCGCCGGCGAAACCGGAGAACGAGAAGCCCAGGACCAGGATCCAGAAGGCCAGGATGAACAGGCCGGAAACGACGGAAGGGATGCCGGTCATGACATCCACGAAGAAGCTGATCGCCCGGCTCAGCCGGGTGCCCTGGCCGTACTCCACGAGGTAGATCGCGGTGAGCAGGCCGATGGGGACCGAGATCACCGAGGCCAGCAGGACCTGCTCCAGGGTGCCGACGATGGCGTGGTAGGCGCCGCCTCCGGCATCGGTGGCGCCGATGTTGCGCATGGAGTGCGTCAGGAACTCGAGGTCGAACCGGGCGAGGCCGTTCTTGATCACCATCCAGAGGACCGCTACGAGCGGTACCACGGCGATGGCGAACGACAGGTAGACAAGGAACTGGACGAGCCGATCCTTGAACCGCCTGTTGGGGGATATGCGCTGGATCGTGGTCATGAGGCGGCCCCTGAGAACTCCTTGCGACGAGCGACGATCATGCGGGCGCCGGTGTTCACGAGCAACGTGATGATGAACAGCACCAGACCCGACGCGATCAGCGCGCCGCGCCCGATCGGAGTGGCCTCACCGAAGCCGTTGGCGATGTTGGCGGCGATGCTGTTGCCCTGGGGGGTGAGGATCTCGAAGCTGATGCCGAACGTCGCGGGGAAGATGAGCGCGACGGCGATGGTCTCTCCCATGGCCCGGCCGAGACCGAGCATGGACGCGCTGATGACGCCGGGACGGCCGAACGGCAGGACCGCGACCTTGATCACTTCCCAGCGGGTCGCGCCGAGGGCCAGCGCCGCCTCCTCGTGCATCCTGGGTACCTGGAGGAACACCTCCCGGGAGATCGCCGCGACGATCGGCAGGATCATGACCGCGAGCACGATCGACGCCGTCAGCATCGAGCGGCCCGCGACGAGGTCGCCGCCGAACAACGGGATGAATCCCAGGTATTCGTTGAGGAACTCGGAGGGCCCCTGCATGAACGGGACGAGGAAGATGACGCCCCAGAGGCCGTAGACGACACTGGGGACGGCGGCCAGCAGGTCGATGACGTATCCCAGGACTCCGGCCATGCGCCGGGGCGCGTAGTGGGAGATGAAGAGCGCCACTCCGACGGCCACCGGCACCGCCATGATCAGTGCGAGGGTCGCGCTGACCACGGTGCCGAACGCCAGGGCCCCGATACCGAAGATCTGGCTGCCGTTCGGCTCCCAGATGAGGTCGGTGAAGAAACTCCCCTTGTTGGCCTGCAGTGCCGGGACCGCCTCGACGACGAGGAAGACCCCGATGGCCGCCATGATCACGAGCAGGAAGATCCCGGCGCCGGTGGAGGCGTAACGGAAGGGGCTTTCACCTCGGCTGCGCCGCGAGGCGGATCGGCCCAGGGCCGATCCGCCGTCGCGGGTACGAACGGGAGTCGCCATCGGCTAGGAGATCGCCTCGACGGCGGTCTTGACCTTGGCGAGCAGCGTCGCCGGCAGCGGGGCGTAGCCCAGGCTGGTCAGCGCCTGCTGGCCTTCGTCACTGGAGGTGTAGCTCAGGAAGGACTTCACCAGCTTGACCTCTTCGGCCGGCAGGCCCTTCTCGCAGGTGATCTCGTACGTCACCAGGACGATGGGGTAGGCGCCGGCGGCCTGGGTGGCGTAGTCGATGCTCAGCTTGAGGTCGTTGCCCTGGCCGGTGACCTCGGCGGCCTCGACCGTCTTGCCCGCGCTCTCCGGGGTCAGCTCGACGAACTCGCCGGAGCCGTTGGCGACCTTGGCCTTCGCCAGGCTGGAGTTCTCGGCGTAGGAGAGCTCCACGTAGCTGACCGCGCCGGGGGTGCTCTTGACGGACTGCGCGATGCCGTCGGAGCCCTTGGCGCCCTGGCCCTTGGCCTCGGTCGGCCACGCCTTGGCGGCCTCGTACGGCCACCCGGCGGTCTTGACGAGGAACTTGGTGAAGTTGTCGCTGGTGCCCGACTCGTCCGAGCGGTGGAACGCCTGGATCGGAGTCGAGGGGAGCTTGGCGTCGGGGTTGTCAGCCTTGATCGCCGCGTCGTCCCACTTGGTGATCTTGCTGTCGAAGATGCCGCCGATGGTCTTGGGGGAGAGCTGCAGCCCCTCGACACCCTCCAGGTTGTAGACGACGGCCACCGGGCCGGTCACCATCGGGAGGTTGATCGCCTTGCCCGTCTTGCAACGGGCGTCGGCCAGAGCGGGCTCGCCCTTCTCGTCGTTGAGCGCCGAGTCGGAGCCGGCGAACGAGACGGTGCCCTGGATGAACGCCTGGACGCCCGCGCCGGAGCCGCTGGGCTGGTAGTTGATGCTCACGCCCGAGTTGGCCTGCTGGAAGCTCTTCTTCCATTCGTCCATGGCGTTCGCCTGGGCCGAGGAGCCCGCAGCGTTGATCGTGCCGCTGAGACCGGCGTCGGATCCGGCCGCAGGGGCCGCGGCGCTGCTGCTGGAGGTGTCGGTGCTGGCGGTGTTGTTATCGGTGCCGCACGCAGCGAGCGAAAGCGCGCCGACAAGGGTGACCGCGGCGAGCCGGCCTGCATACTTCACGGTTGGGTTCCTCCCATTAAGTCCTTCAACATTCAGGACAGTAGGCAGGCAAGATGACTCAAAACCCATGTAAAGATGAACGGAAAATGAATGGCCCCGGTCGCAGTCGTGGCGATCATTTGGGCGAGTTTTGGGGCGCGGAGCATGGTGTCCGGGCCTGGTTGGCCCTGAGGGGCTTCAGGGGGTCTCGGGTGGCCTGAGCTCCCGGTTAATCCTTTCGAGAGGTTCTGGGTGGGTCTGAGGAGGCTCGGGAGGCCTTGTGGGCGGTCCGAGGATCCGGAGGGCACCTCATGGCTGCCCGAAGGGATCCCGGGCGGCCCTCCGGGGGTGGTTCGAGGGGCTCTTCAGACGGGAAGCGTGAGCGGACCGCTGCCGAGACGCTTGAGGACCTCGCCGTGCAGCGAGCCGTTGCTGCAGAGCAGGCTGCCCCCGTCGATGTCGGGGACCCCGGACAGATCGGTCCAGATGCCACCGGCCTCCTCGACGATCACGGTCAGCGCCGCGATGTCCCAGGGGGAGAGCTCGGGCTCCGCCGACATGTCGACCGCGCCCTCGGCGACCAGCATGTGCGACCAGAAGTCGCCGTACGCGCGGCTACGCCAGACGGACCGGTTGAGGTCGAGGAACTCGTCGAGCTTGCCGGCCTCCTCCCAGCCGCCGAGGCTGGAGTAGGAGAGCGAGGCGTCCTGCAGATTGGTGACGGAGGAGACCTGGCAGCGGGTGGCCTTGGTGAGGCTCTTGCCGGTCCAGGCGCCGCTGTCGCGGGCGGCCCACCAGCGGCGGCCGAGCGCGGGGGCGGAGACCAGGCCCACGACGACGCGGCCCTGGTCCATCAGGGCGATGAGCGTGGCCCAGACGGGAACGCCGCGGACGTAGTTCTTGGTGCCGTCGATGGGATCGATGATCCATGAACGGTCGCCATAACCGGTCTTGCCGAACTCCTCGCCGATCACCGCGTCCCTCGGACGCGCCCGGCTGAGGGTGCCGCGGATCGCCTCCTCGACGGCCTGGTCGGCATCACTCACCGGCGTGAGGTCCGGTTTGGTCTCGACCCGCAGGTCCATGGCCTTGAACCGGCGCATGGTCAGGTCGTCGGCGGCGTCGGCCATGACGTGGGCGAGGCGCAGATCGTCGTTGTAACCCGTCACGGAGGGCAACGCTATCGTGCCGAAGGTCGGTTATAGGAGAGCGGGGATCAAGAGGGGGAATTGTGTCGCGTCACACCACTTGGAAAGCCCGCGAGGGGATCGGCCCTCTCAAGGCGGTGAAAGCGCGACCGGAAACAGGCGAAGTGCCCCAGCCCGGCGAGCCTGGTGCCCGTAGCCGCGCGGTCACCTGCACCGAGGATCAGGCCGCGCTAGAACAGGCGATCTCGCGCGGTCACCTGGCGCCTCCCGCGTTCACACGGTCGCTTGACGTCCTCCGTATCCACTCGCCATCTGATGCCTCCCGCGTCCACACGGTCACCTGACGTCCCCCGTATCCGCTTGGTCACCTGACATCTCCCGTATCCGCGCGATCGGTGGGAGAGCCCGTGAAACATCCGTCGAACCCTCGTGTTACCGATCGGTAGAATTTTCGTGTTACCGGCCAGTAGCATTCGGGACATGACCTTCGACGTGGGTGCCTTCATGCTGCAGAGCGTTCCGTTCGCGAGGACGCTCGACATCTCCTTCGACAAGGTGGAACCGGGGTTCGCGGTCGCCCGCATGCCCGACCGTCCCGATCTGCACAACCACGTGGGCGGTCCGCACGCCGGAGCCCTGTTCAGCCTCGCCGAGTCGGCTTCCGGCGCCGCGATGCTCTCGGCCTTCGGCGATCAGCTGTCGCGGGCGACCCCTCTGGCCGCGAACGCGGCGATTCGCTACGTCAAGCTCGCGATGGGAGAGGCCGTCGCCGAGGCGCGTCTCGTGGGCTCCCGCGAGGAGGTCGTGGCCAAGCTGGACGCGGGTGAGCGCCCCGAGTTCGAGGTCGCCGTCGAGATCAGGACCACCGACGGCACCCTCGTCTCCGAGATGACCGTCGTCTGGACCCTGCGCCTCAACCGTTGACCGACGGGGCTCTGCGCCTCGATCGTTGTCTGTCCGGACCGCGTATCCGGCCATTGACCGTCTGGATCCCGCGTCCCGGCCGTTGGCCGACAGGATCCTGCGCCTCGGCCATTGACCGTCCGAACCCCGCGACCCGGCCGCCGGCCGGCTGGGCCCCGCGTCTCACCGGGCCTGTGGTCCGGCTGTCAGCCGCTCGGACTCTCCGGCTCGACCGGGTGGTCGTCGTCCGGGGTCCCCTCGCGGCTGGCGAGCAGGCGGCGCAGTGAGACGAGCCGGGCGGGGTCGGCGTGACCGGCCGCCACCCAGGCGTCCAGGGCGCATTCCTCGCTGAGATGGTTGCAGCCCTTGGGACACTGGATGCTTCCCTCAAGAAGGTCGGGGAAGCCGGCGAGGACGGTCTCGACCGAGACGTGGGCCAGGCCGAAGCTGCGCACGCCCGGGGTGTCGATGATCCAGCCCCCGTCGGGGAGCTCCAGGGCCACGGCCGAGCTGGAGGTGTGCCGACCCCGGCCCGTCACCGCGTTGACGTGGGAGACGGCCCGGTTGGCATCCGGCACGAGGGCGTTGACCAGCGTGGACTTTCCCACGCCCGAGTGGCCGACGAGCACGCTGATCCGGCCTCTCAGGCGCTCTCTGATCTCGTCCAGGGTGGCGCCCTTCTGGAGCACCACGTACGGCACGCCGAGGGGGGCGTAGAGCGACACCAGCTCGTCGGGCGAGGCGAGGTCGGACTTGGTGAGACAGAGCATCGGCTCGATGTCGGCGTCGAAGGCGGCGACGAGCATTCGGTCGATCATGCGGGGCCGGGGCGGCGGGTCGGCCAGGGCCGTCACGATCACGAGCTGGTCGGCGTTGGCGACCACGGGACGCTCGATGCCGTCGGTGTTGTCGGTGTCGTCCGCGGAGCGGCGGAGCATCGAGGTGCGGGGCTCCACGCGGACGACGCGGGCCAGTGTGTTGGCCATGCCGGAGATGTCGCCCACCAGGGCCACCCGGTCACCGACCACGATCCCCTTGCGGCCGAGCTCCCGGGCCTTCATGGCGACCACGACCCGGCCGCTCATGGTGGCGCCCTCCAACTGGTCTTTCTTGCGGCGGCGGCCCTTCTCGCCCTCCGACTCGATCAGGCAGGTGTAGCGACCCCGGTCGACCGCCACCACGAACCCCGAGACCGCCTCTTCGTGCGCAGGCCGAATACGGGTCCGGGGCCTGGAGCCCTTTCCCGGCCTGATCCTTACGTCATCCTCGTCGTATTCGCGCTTTTTCAGCTTCTTCGCCTTCTCAGACCCGGGTGCCCTCGTTTGAGCAGCCACAACGGTCACTCGACACTATCGGGCATTTCTCAGGGCCTACCTGACGGTAAGCCATCACCGCGCACTCATCGCGTACGTCATCGTGCGCCGCGCAGCATGTCCGTCCACATGGAGGCGAACTCGGGAAGAGTCTTACCCGTGGTGGCGATGTTCTCCACTTCGACGCCGGGCACGGCCAGGCCGATCACCGCGCCCGCGGTGGCCATCCGATGGTCGTCATAGGAGTGGAAGACCCCGCCGGTGAGCGGGCGCGGCCGGATCTCCAGGCCGTCCTCGGTCTCGTTCGCGTCGCCGCCGAGGCCGTTGACCTCGGCGACCAGTGCGGCCAGCCGGTCGGTCTCGTGGCCGCGGATGTGGGCGACGCCGCGGATCCGGCTCGGGGAGTCGGCCAGGGCCGCGAGGGCGACGATCGTCGGAGTCAGCTCCGCCACGTCACGCAGGTCCGCGTCTATGCCGGTGATCCGCCCGGTGCCGGTGACCGCCAGCCCGCCGGGCGTGCTCTCCACCGAGGCGCCCATGTCCGCCAGCAGCGTGCGGAGCTGGTCGCCCGGCTGGGTGGTCTGCGAGGGCCAGCCGGGGATGGTGACCGTGCCGCCGGTGACCATGGCGGCGCTCAGGAACGGCGCCGCGTTGGACAGGTCGGGCTCCACGGTGAAGTCCCTGGCCCCGATCGGGCCCGGCTCGACCCGCCAGACGTCGGGCTCGGAGTCGTCGACCCGGACGCCGAACTCGCGGAGCATCTGGACGGTCATCTGGATGTGCGGCTGCGAGGGGATCGGCGGGCCGTCGTGCCGTACGGTCACGCCCTTCTCGAACCGCGCCGCGGCCAGCAGCAGGCCGGAGAGGAACTGGGAGGAGCCGGAGGCGTCGAGCCTGACCTCTCCACCCGTCAGCGGGCCCCTGACGGTGAACGGCAGCGCGTCGCCCGACACCTCGGCGCCGAGGGCGCGCAGGGCGCGCAGGATCACCGCCATCGGACGCTTGCGCGCGTGCGGGTCGCCGTCGAAGAACACCTCGCCGTTGGCCAGGGCCGCCACCGGCGGCACGAACCGCATCACGGTGCCCGCGAGCCCCACGTCGATCCGCGCGCCGCCGGTGACGGGGCCGGGAACGATCGACCAGTCGACGCTGGAGGCGCTCTCGTTGGAGGGGCTCATCGTGGCGCCGAGCGCCCGCAGCGCGTCCGCCATCAGATCGGCGTCCCTGCTGCGCAGCGCCAGCCGTACCGTGCCGGGACCGTCGGCCAGGGCGGCGAGCAGCAGCGCGCGATTGGTCACGGACTTCGACCCGGGCAGGGGGACGGTCGCACGGACGGGTTCGGTCGCGGTCGGTGCGGGCCACAGCGGAGCGGACATGGCCAAAAGCCTACCGGGGGGATCACCCCGCGCCCCTCGAACGCGTGGCAAGGTGGAGATATGTGCGGGAGATACGCGTCTGCGCGGGCCAAGCAGGAGCTTCTGGAGACGTTCGAGGTCGAGGTCGACGGGGCGGCCGAGGAGGAGCTCCGGCCCGACTACAACGTCGCGCCGACCAAACCGGTCTACGCGGTGATGAGCCGCACGCCCAAGGCGAATCCGGACGGCAGGGCGGTACGGCAGCTCAGGGTGGTCCGGTGGGGTCTGGTCCCGGCCTGGGCGAAGGATCCGTCCATCGGCTCGAAGATGATCAATGCGCGGGTGGAGACGGTCGCCGAGAAGCCGTCGTTCCGCAAGGCGTTCGCGGAACGCCGCTGCCTGCTTCCCGCGGACGGCTACTTCGAATGGGCCGTGCTGGACGAGGCCAAGGCTGCCGACACGCCCGGGAAACCGGGCAAGCCGAAGAAGCAGCCCTACTTCATCCAGCCGGCCGACGGCGAGGTCATGGCCATGGCGGGGCTGTACGAATTCTGGCGGGACCGGAGCCGGGCCGACGACGACCCACTCGCGTGGATGGTGACCTGCGCGGTCATCACGACCTCGGCCGAAGACGAGCTGGGCAGGATCCACGACCGGATGCCGATGCTGATCGAGCACGACCGCTGGGCCGACTGGCTCGATCCCGGGACGCCCGACGCGCGGGAGTTCCTGATCCCCGCGGCCTCCACCAAGATGAGGGCGTATCCGGTCTCCACGGCGGTGAACTCGGTGCGCAACAACGGCCCCGAGCTCCTGGAGCCGCTGCAAGTAGGGGAAGGCGACGGCCGGCCGCTCTTCTGACTTCTGAACGACGTTTTCAGCCGGGGCGGGAAGCGGGGGCGACCACTCGCGGGAAGCAGGTACCCCTGCCCAGGATGCGATCGTGCGCTCTCCCGCAGGGGTCAGACGTTTTCCCACAGGGTCAGACATCTTCCTGACTTTTTGTTGATATTCGGAAACGCTCCGTGATCGGTGTAAAGACCTCGCCAAATGGGCATCCGGTGGGAAAGCGGTGTCTCAGAGTGAGAGCACCGTCGCAGAACTCATCCCCTGCCGCCTGACGGGAGAACCGGGGAATCCCCTCACAGGCCGCTCCCGATTCCCGGAGGTGCGGATTCGTGGACAACGCGACCGCGCGTAAGCGCCTGGAGAACACGCTCGCCGAGCTCGACCGATCCATCGGGGTCCTGGGGGGAGATCCCCAGGCGGTGTGGGACCGGTCGGGGGCGGATGCGGGATCCACCCTGACCGACACCGATCGCAACCGGGCCATGCTGGACGTGGCCACGCGGCAGCGCCGCTCGGTGCTCGCGGCGCTCCAGCGGATGGACGACGGGAGCTACGGCCTCTGCACGGACTGCGGCCGGCCCGTGCCCGCGGGCAGGCTCGAGGCGCGCCCCGAGGCCGCCCGCTGCGTGCAGTGCCAGTCCAAGCGCGAGCGCAGACGCTGACGCGGGTCAGACACGCCGGGCGCTCGCGACCAGATGGATTCCCACCGTGTCGTCGTCGTCCCGGTGGGCGTCCAGCTCGGTGTTGACCAGCCAGGTGAGGGCGCGCGAGTCGGCGGCGAGCACATGGTCGACCGTCGAGGGGGACAGCACCGTGCGGGACCGTACCCACTCGACCTCCAGCCCGGCGTCGGTGAGCAGCTCGCGGAGCTGGCCGCTGCTGAAACACCGGGTGATGCTGCCGTCGGGCCAGGGCACGAGCATGACCTCGCCCGTCTGGCGCAGATGAGCCCAGTAGTTCTGCTCGGCGAGGATCGCCATCCCCAGCACCAGGGAGTCGACGCAGATCAGCGCCCGGCCGCCGGGGCGCAGGACCCGGGCGATGTCACTGATCGCGGACTCGGCCATGAGCTCCACCGACATCGCGCGCTCCTCGGCGAGTACGGCGTCCATGCTGGAGTCGGGCAGGAAACGCAGATCGTCGGCGCGAACCTGGCGGACCTTGGAGGCGTCGTGCAGCAGCGGGCCCTCCGCGGATCGGCGGAAGTCGACCATCTCGATGACCCGGTGCCCCGCCTTCGCCGCCTGGGAGGCCCAGCGGCCTCTTCCGCAGGACATGTCGAGGATGGTGGAAGGACTCTTCGGCAGCCATCGGTTCAGCTGCTCGGCCACGACCGCGTGGTAAAAGGTCCAGTACGGCCCGAGCGTTCCTGAGCCGTTCAGCTCTTCGGCCGGGATGGGCAGCACAAGCAGCTCCTGGCTTCGGGGGATCCGGTGAATTCAGATACCTACCGGTACGTATCTTTTTCCCCGTACCGGGTTGTTCGTCACCTTCTATCTTGCGGGAACAGATGCTTGGGCGAGCGTGTTGCAAGCGGACAACGCACGATCCTTTCGGAGGTTGGCAAGCGAATGCTCGCGTTGATCGAACCCATCAGCCGCCCCGGCGATCGGTCTCTCCCTGATGAGCGGGTATCCTCCGCTCAGTACGGTGTCCCGCGCCAGCAGGGCTCCGGCGATCTTAAGGGGGTGGGTCAGGTCCCTGCGACAGACGAGGAGACTCTGGAGCAGCGGAGCATACGGTTCGAGCGGGATGTTATGCCCTATCTCGACCAGCTCTACTCCGCCGCGCTTCGGATGACCCGGAACCCAGCGGACGCCGAAGACCTCCTTCAAGAGACCTTCGCCAAGGCTTTCGCGTCTTTCCATCAGTTCCAGGAAGGCACGAACCTCAAGGCATGGCTTTACCGCATCCTCACCAACACTTTCATCAACAGTTACCGTAAGAAGCAGCGGGAGCCCAAGCAGTCGGGGGCCGAGGAGATCGAGGACTGGCAGCTCGCCAGGGCCGAGTCCCACACCTCGGCCGGGCTGAAGTCGGCGGAGCTCGAGGCGCTCGAGCACCTTCCCGACAGCGACGTGAAGCAGGCGCTCGCCGCGCTTCCCGAGGAATTCCGCATCGCGGTCTATCTGGCCGACGTTGAGGGCTTCCCCTACAAGGAGATCGCCGACATCATGGGGACCCCTATCGGGACCGTGATGTCGCGGCTTCACCGTGGCCGTCGCCAGCTGCGGATCCAGCTCGAGGACTACGCGCGCGAGCGTGGTCTGGTTCCCGCGGAGGGTGCGAAGTGAGCGAGCGTGGCAGGCAGGGCGGACCCGTGGACGCGGGGCCCAGGGGCAGGGTGATCGTATGAGCTGCGGAAATCACCACGACATCGACTGCCGCGAGATCCTGGACAAGGTCTACACCTACCTGGACGGCGAGCTCGACGAGAACAACTGCGGTGACATCCGCCACCACCTCGACGAGTGCCACCCCTGCCTGAAGGAGTACGGCCTGGAACAGGTCGTCAAACAGCTCGTCGCCAAGCACTGCGGCTGCGACCAAGCCTCGGACGACCTGCGCGCCAAAGTCCTCAGCCGGATCGCGCAGGTCCGCTCCGAACTGGCCCGCTGACCTCCTAAGATCTCTCGTACGGCCATGGCCATACGAAGATGTGGGGGTTCAGCATGCGGATACTCGTCACCGGCGGAGCGGGATTCATCGGGTCAAACCTGGTGGATCGGCTGCTGGCGGATGGGCACGAGGTCGCGGTCGTGGACGACCTGTCCGGCGGCGACCGCGCCAACCTCGTCGACGCGGCGCAGAGCTCTCGTTTCGCGCTGCACGTGATGGACATCCGTGACCCCGCGCTGATCGGCCTGGCCGCCGAGTGGAGGCCCGAGGTCATCTGCCACCTCGCCGCGCAGGTCAGCGTGCGCAGGAGCGTGGCCGATCCCGTCCACGACGCCCGGCTCAACGTCGAGGGCACCGCCTCCGTTCTCACCGCCGCCCATCACGGTGGCACCCGCAAGGTCATCCTCGCTTCTTCGGTCGCCGTCTACGGCAGGCCCGCGGTCATCCCGGTCCCCGCGGACGCGGCGACCGACCCGCGCTCGCCGTACGCGGCCTCCAAGCTCAGCGCGGAGACCTACCTGGCCACCTTCAAGGCGCTCTACGACATCGACTACACCGCACTGGTGCTCTCCAACGTCTACGGTCCGCGCCAGTCGCCCGACGGCGAGGCGGGAGTGGTCGCCATCTTCACCGACGCGCTGCTCAAGGGCACCCCCACCGTGGTGTACGGCGACGGCGGCCAGACTCGCGACTACGTCTTCGTCGACGACGTGGTGGACGGTTTCGTCCGTGCCTGCGGTGACGAGGGGAACGGCCGCCGGTTCAACCTGGGCACCGGCGTGGAGACCTCCGATCGGAGGCTGCACTCCCTGGTGGCCGGGGTGGCTGGGGCCGCCGACGAGCCGGCCGACGCCGAGGCGCGCCTGGGCGACCTGCCGGCGATGGCCGTGGATCCGGCTCCCGCGCTCGAAGGGCTCGGCTGGCGCCCCCAGACGGATCTGGCCACGGGTCTCAAGGCCACGGTGGAGTGGGCCAGGGCCCGCCTCTCGATCCGTTAGGCGACCTCAATCGCGGCTACACCGGTCGCAAATGGCAGCATAACGACACCGGCGAGTGACTTTTAGTGACGTATTGATTACACTTTGCTCGCGATTCTCGGTCTCTCCCTCCACGCCCGGCTCACTTCTGTAGCCTGAGTGCGAAATCGACGTGGAGGCAGCGCATGTTAAAGGAAACGGTCAACCCGGTACAACCTGGGATCTCCTGGACCTAAGCGCGCGCTCGTGGGATCCAAAGGTGGCCGCTTTGCGTGGACTGCCGTGGTTTGCCAAGGTTTATCTTGCCCTGGTCATCGGAGCCGCGTTCGCGCTGCTCGGGCACAGTGTGGTGGTGAGCGGTCGGCTTGAGCGGCTCGACTGGTCCACCCTGCTGGTGCTGGCTCTGCTGTTCCTGGTGTGCGAGTCGGTGCCGACCCTGCTGAACGTCCGGCAGGCCGCGGTGTCGGTCAGTTTCTCGGCCGTGCTCGCCGCCGTGGTGCTCGTCGGCCCGGAGGGGGCGGCGCTGGTCGGCATGACGGCCGTCTTCAGCGTGCGCCCGGGGCTGCCGCTGGTGAAGCGCCTGTTCAACAGCGCCCAGTTCGCGATCTGTGGTTACGTCGCGGGCTGGGTCTACCAACGGTTGCTGGGCGGCCGGCTCGTCACCCCGACGATCGCCGGGTTCGACGACCTGATCGTGCCCTTCGCGGGCGCGGCCGCGGTGTTCGTGCCGCTCAACTTCATCCTGATCGCGCTCGTGCTCGTGGCGACCGGTCAGGCCGACCAGGTGCCATTGCGCGGCCTGGCCCAGTTTCTGGTTTCCTACCTGGGTTACGCCACCTTCGGGCTGCTGATCGCCGGGCTGTGGGCGACGGTCAACTCGATCGCCGCGGTGCTCGTGCTGCTCCCGCTGTTCGTCGCCCGCTGGGCCTTCGGCCAGTATCTCGCGCAGCAGCGTTCCTACGACGCCACGATCGCCGCGCTCTGCCAGGCGGTGGAGACCAAGGACTACTACACGCGGGGCCATTGCACCCGTGTCTCGCTGGCCTCCGGCATGATCGCCCAGGAGATCGGCATGGGGCCCGAGCGGCTGCGGGCGATCCGCTACGCCGGGATGCTGCACGACGTGGGAAAGCTGGGCGTGCCGACCAAGGTGCTGCAGAAGGACGGTCCGCTCACCGAGGAGGAGTACGCCGCCATCCAGCTCCACCCGATGCGCGGGCTGGAGATCGTGCGGGGCATCGACTTCCTGGACGAGGCGTTCGCCGGGATCATGCACCACCACGAACGGCAGGACGGCAAGGGCTACCCGATGGGGCTGGCCGGAGACGAGGTCCCGGAGTTCGCCAGGATCATCGCGGTGGCCGACGCCTTCGACTCGATGACCTCCGACCGCTCCTACCGCAACGCCCGCACGGTGGAGGTCGCCATGGCCGAGCTCCGTAAGAACGCCGGCAGCCAGTTCGATCCGGTGATGGTCACCGCCTTCATCAAGGCCATCGACCGCGACGGCTGGGAGCCGCCGCGCAAGGTCGTCACGCCCCCGGCCGACGTGGTGCGGACCGCCACCAAGGATCACGACGACCCGACCATGCCCATCCAGGTGGTGTCCGAACGATGAGCGGTCCTTCGGGAGTTCGGGTCTTTCAAGGACTCGACTCCGGTCAGCTCCTCCTGATCTGCGCCGCCGGCCTTCTGGCGGTGGCCGGGGTGGCGCACACGGCCGCGACCGGACTGGTCGATCCCGAGATCGCCCTCGGCTTCGGTGCGTTGATCGCGGCGGGAGAGCTGGCCAGGCTCACGATGCCCGGCAACCGGGAGGTGGCGCCGATCGGCGCCGCCGCCGCGCTCGGCTACACGCTTCTGCTGGACATGGGCGGCGTCCCGGCAGGTCATTCGGCCCTCCAGGTCGTCGCTGTGCTGGCGGTCGGCATGGTCACCGGCGCTCTGCCGCACCTCGCCGTGGGCCGTCAGCCCAGGCTGGACGCGATGGCGCGCCGGCTGCTCACCGGCGCTCTTCTGGCGCTGGCCTACAGGCCGCTGGCCGGACCGCTGTTCACCCTGGCGGAGGGGGGCGAGGGCAACTGGTGGCCCGCGCTCGCGGTGATGGCCCTGCTCATCCTGGTCATGGTGCTGATCGACGTGCTGCTGGCCGCCATCCTGCGGGCCGAGCAGGTGCGAGCGGCCTTCGGGGTGGCCATCCACGACGAGATGCGAATGGCCGCACCGCTGGGGGCCGCCGTCGCGGCCTCCGGCATCCTGCTCGCGCTCGCCTCGCACAGCATGGACATGGCCGCCCTGCTGGTGTTCGCCGCGCCGCTGCTGGTCACCCAGGTCGCCTTCCGCAAGTACGCCGGGATCCGTGCCACCTATCTCCAGACGGTCAGGGCGCTGTCACGGGTCACCGAGGTCGGAGGCTACGTCGAGCCCGGGCACTCCCGCCGGGTGAGCCGCCTGGCGGTGGCCGTCGGGCGGGAGCTCGGCACGGCCGAGCCCGAGCTGCTGGAGCTGGAGTACGCCGCGCTCATGCACGACATCGGCCAGCTCTCGCTGCACGACCCGATCCCCGGCGGCGCCACGGTGCTCACCGACCCCGAGCAGGCGCGGCGCATCGCCGAACTGGGCGCGGAGGTGATCCGGCAGACCGGCGTGCTGGACCGGGTGGCCGAGATCGTCCGACGCCAGTGCGACACCTGCGCCGAGACGCCGCCGCTGGCCAGCCGCATCATCAAGGCGGCCAACGCCTACGACGACCTGGTCGGCGGTTCCAGCGACCGAGACCGCGCGGGAGCCGCTCTCGAGCGGCTCCGCCTCGGCTCCGGCGGTGAGTATGACCCGACCGTCGTCGAGGCGATGGCGCGGGTGATCGACAGGATGGCTCCGCTACACCGCCTCTGAAGAGGCTCTGGTCTCGCAGCGTTGTGGGTTTCCTACAGATCGAGTTGCCGTGATCGGTGGTTCGGGCGTGGGACCGGGCTGAGGTCTCGGTCATAGGGTGGAGCGGTCGAAGGGGGTTCGCCAAGGTGTCCGAGTCCGTGGAGCGCGCTCGCAAGGCCGTGGCGGGTTTCCGGATGGAAGCGCCCGAGAACAATCTGCCGTTCTGCGCGGAACCGCTGGAACACCCCGAGTTCATCGACGGGAACTACGACACGGAGCCGGTCTCCCGTACGAGGGCATGATCAGGCTTTTCTGGCACAGTTGAACCACAGCGAGTGATGGGAGTTCCCGGTGGCTGAAGTACGCGCTGAGATGGTGGCAAATGTCTGGAAAATCCTTGTGGCCGAGGGTGACTCCATTGCGGAGGGTGACGCCCTGGTGATCCTTGAGTCGATGAAGATGGAGATCCCCGTCCTTGCCGAGGATGAAGGCGTGATCTCTCAGCTCAAGGTGGCCGAGGGTGACGTCATCCAGGAGGGTGACCTCATCGCCGTCATCGAGTAGGCGTACCACGGCTCCGGATCATCACCGTACGGCGGGCTTTCGTCTCACCGGCGCCGGCGAGTCCGGAGTCCCGGGGAAGAACACCGCCCGCGGGGGCGGGCGGTGAGGGCGGGGTGATCGGGCTGGTGCCGTCGAGTCGGGTCGCTCGCGAGCGGCGGTCAGCGAGCGAGTTTCGCGAGGAAGCGCTCACGGTCGACGACCACGCGCTCGATCGTGCCGACGGCGACGGTGGTGTTCCGATCGCGTGCGGTGAAGCCGAAGACCAGGCGGCGGCCGTCGACCTCGGTGAGTTCGGCGGTGATCTCGACGTGGGTGCCGATCAGGCTGCCCGCCAGGTGCTCCAGAACGACCTTGGTGCCCACGGAGGTCTGGCCGGGGTCGAGAGCGCCCGCCACCGCCTGGATGGTGGCCTGCTCGGCGAGGGCGAGCATGCGAGGAGTGGCCAGCACGGGGACGTCCCCGCTGCCGAGCTTCATCGCGGTGTCCGACTTCTCGACCATGGTGAGGAGCTGGGCGCGCAGGCCGGGAGTGAGCGTCATGCGCGCCAGCATAGGAGACCGGAAGTAAGCGTCATGCGTGCCGGGGCGGCAGACCGGGAGTGAGCGTAAGACGTGTCGGGGCGGGAGGCCGGAGGTGAACGTGCGTGTCGGGGTGGGAGAGCGGAAGTGAGCGTCGCGCGTGTCGGCGTAGGGTCTGACCGTGACCTTTTACTGTGATCACTGTGGCCGTCTGGCCGATGAGGGCGACCACGCCGCCTGCTTTGCCGCCCGTGCGATGGAGCCGCCCCGCTACTGCGCCCACTGCCGTCGCCGGATGGTGGTCCAGGTGACCCCCGGCGGCTGGTCCGCACGCTGTGTCGAACACGGCTCGCTGAGCGGCTGAACGCCGGCTGCGGCTCCCGGCGTTTGACGTCGGCTACGCCGACTGTGGCGACTGCGGCCCGCGGCGTTTGACGTTGGCTGTGTCGAATACGGCCTGTGGCGCTTGATGTCGGTTGCGCCGAATACGGGTCGAATATGGCTGGTAGCGGCTGACGCCGGCTGTTCCGGGTACGGGTGGCCGGTGTCGGCTGTGTCGGGGTACGGCTCGATGAGTGGCCGATCTCACTCTCAATCGCTCAGGGGCGATCCTGCTTTGCGCCTCTCTGTGATGAATTGATCATATTTGTCCACTTCCTAGATTTATGTTCGCTTTGAACAGTCTTGTACGCATCTAGGGAGTTCGATAAGGTGTCGCGGGTCCGTTGCCACGGGTGTCGGGGCAGTCCGTGGTGGGTTGTTTCCGGTGGGAGGCTTGGGCATCTCTGGGGCAGAGGTGTGCAAGGTGTACAACTAACCCTAAAAGTGCTGAGTTTTGTGCGATGCTACGGCACGCGTCTTGTTCGCAACCTGGACGGCACGCAGGGTTTCGTTACTTTCTCGTCACCCTGCCGCGATACAAATCCGCTTTGTTGAGAATTCTGAGGCGGGAGTGGAGAGGGTTACGGGGGAGCCATGGTGGCCCAAGGCACGACGCTGGCGGCGCGGTACCGTTTAGACACCCGCATCGGCGCCGGTGGTATGGGCGAGGTGTGGCGTGGTGAGGACATCGTCTTGGCCCGCACCGTCGCCGTCAAGGTGCTGCTCCCAGGCCGTACGGACGATCCGGGCTTCCTGGTGCGTTTCCAGGGCGAGGCCCGGGCGATGGCGACGATCAACCATCCGGGGGTCGTGGACGTCTACGACTACGGAATTCACGAGGTACCCGGCGCGGGGGCGACGGCATACCTGGTGATGAAGTTCGTGGACGGCGAACCGCTGGACCGCCTCCTCGGGAGGCTGGGCAGCATCGCCCCCGCCGCGGCGATGGATCTCATCGCCCAGGCGGCCTCGGCGATGCAGGCCGTGCACGACCAGGGCATCGTCCACCGGGACATCAAGCCGGGCAACCTCCTGGTGCGGTCGGACGGCACGCTCGTGCTGACCGACTTCGGCATCGCCAGGTCCGATGCGGCCAGCCGGCTGACCGACGCGGGCATGGTGCTCGGCACCGCCGCCTACTGCGCGCCCGAGCAGGCCGAGGGCGCGCCCGTCACCCCCGCGGTGGACATCTACGCGCTGGGCGTGGTGGCCTACGAATGCCTGGCCGGACGGCGCCCGTTCGAGGGCGACACACCGGTCACCGTCGCGCTCAAGCACATCCGCGAGATGCCGCCCCCGCTGCCCCAGCACGTCCCGCCCGCGATCCGGGCCCTGGTGGAGCGGTCCCTGGCCAAGGACCCCGCCCGGCGGTTCCCCAGTGCCATGGCCATGAGCACCGCCGCGAGACAGTCGATCCTCGGGGTGAGCCCCGAGGAGGTGTCGGAGCTACAGCCGTCACACCAGTCCGGGAGCGTGCGGGAGACCGGCTGGCAGTCGGTGCAGACGGGCTGGCAGGGACAGACGGTCGCGGCGGGAGCTCCGGGCCGGCAGGAGCAGGGATCCGCCGGTGCCCAGACAGGCTGGCAGGAACCCGCGAGCGCCCAGACGGGCTGGCAGGGATCCCTCGCGGCGCAGCAGACGAGTGGCTGGCAGGGGGCCGGGACGTCCACGTCACCGTCTCCGGGACCGGCCGTCGAGTCCGTCTCCAACGGGCAGGGTCGCCGCGCCGCGAAGAAGCCGCGGCGTAAGGGCATGCTGGTGGTCATGTCCGCGACGGCGGGTGTGGTGTGCGTCGGCCTCGTCGCGTTGGCGATCAACGGATTGGCATCCGCCGCGCCGAACGACCAGCACATGATGCCCGCGACGCCCAGCGCGAGTCAGTCGTCGGAGCCCTCTCCGACGCAGGCGGCGAAGAAGAGGGTGCCGAACGTCATGGGCCTGACGCCGGAGGCGGCCCAGCTGCAGCTCAAGAAGGCGGGCCTGAGGGGGACGATCATCCCGAGCGCCGGCGTCGATGAGTCGCAATGCACGAGGGTGGTCCGTCAGAACCCCGAGGCCAGGACGCCGTGGGACCCCAAGCAGGAGGTGGAGATCGTGATCGACGCCTGCCCGCCGCAGGCGACCGCCGCGCCGGCCTCCCCGCCATCCCTGGACTTCCCCGCTCCGCCGGCCGGTAAGGCGGGGGAGCGTTACCGCCTCTCGCTGGCCGTCGACGGCGGCGTCGAGCCGTACGCCTGGTCGCTCGCCTCGGGCAGCCTGCCCCAGGGCCTCACCTTGAACCCCTCCACCGGCATGCTGTCGGGCACTCCGGTCAAGGCGGGCATCTACCCCTTCACCGTGATGGTGACGGACAACGAAGATGCGAGCGCCACCCAGGCAGTCAAACTGACCATCACGCCCAAGCCGACCCCGACTCCGACCCCGACCCTCGCGCCGGTGGTGAAGAAGAAGGTGCCGGGAGTCAAAGGCATGAAACCGGATGAGGCCAGGACGCTGCTTATCAAGGCGGGTCTGAAGGTGACGACCACCGAGAGCGGAGACGTCGATCACACGCAGTGTCTGAAGGTGGTCGATCAGAACCCCGCCGCGGACACCATGTGGGACGTCAAGAAGCCGGTGGAGATCATCGTGGCCAGCCAGTCATGCCCGCCGTCTGGCACGCCGACTCCGACAGCCACCTCCTAGACGCCGACAGTGCGGTGGGGGACGCGGTGACCGTGCTCCCCGCCTGTCTCGGCACCCACTTCCGAGACAACGGGATGTCGCCGGGAGCGCGGTGACCGTGCTCCCTGACGCGTTGTCCCGGCCCGGTCCTTGGGCAACGGTGGCGTCGTGGGAGGCGCGGGTCGCACTGCTCGCCGACGAGCCGCGCCTGCACCCGCTCCCCCGGACCTCGACGGTGCCGCGGGGAGCGTGGTACGGGCGTTCTAGATGCCGGTGGTGTTGCGGGGATAGGCGATGGAGGGGTCGGTGGCGATGTTCACCATGTACGGCACGCCGGAGTCGAACGCGCGGCGCAGCGCCGGGCCGATCTCCGACGGGTCGGTGACGAACTCGCCGCCGCCGCCGAGCGCGGTCACCACCTGGTCGTAGCGGCACTGCGGCTGGAGCTCGGCGGCCACGTCGTAGCCGTAGAGCATCTGCATGGGGTGCTTCTCCAGCCCCCAGATGCCGTTGTTGCCGCAGATCATCACGACCGGCAGGCGGTGCCGGACGAGCGTGTCGACATCCATCAGCGAGAAACCCGCCGCGCCGTCGCCGAGCAGCAGCACGACCTGCGAGGAGGGCCGGGCCAGCCGGGCGGCGATGGCGTAGCCCAGGCCCGTGCCCAGGCAGCCGTACGGGCCGGGGTCGAGCCAGTTTCCGGGGCGCTTGGTTTCGATGTATTTGCCCGCGTAGGAGACGAAGTCGCCGCCGTCGCCGATCACCACGGCGTCGTCGGCGAGGAGCTTGTTGAGCTCGCCGTAGATCCGCATCGGGTGGATCGGGTCGGAGTCGGACGCCAGCAGTCCGGCGTCCCCCGCGACGGCATACGAGGCGGCCTCGGCCAGCTTCGCCAGCCACGGCGCGTAGGCCTTGGGGGACACGCCCGCTTCGGCGCAGGCCGTACCGAGGACCCAGAAGACCAGCGACAGGTCACCGGCGGCGGCGCCGGCGGGATCCATGTGCGTGGTCAGCTGCGAGGCCGCGTCGGCCAGGTGCACGACCTTGGCGAGCGGGGCGCCGTCCTTGCCGCCGAACCAGCCGTAACCGAGACGGAAGTCGACCGGGGTGCCCACCACGATCACCAGGTCGGCCTGGGAGAACGCCGTCCCCCTGGCCCGGGTGACCAGGAGCTCGTGCCCCGCGGGCAGGATGCCGCGGCCCTGGCCGTTGAGGATGACCGGCAGGCGGTATTCCTCGGCGAAGCTTCTGGCGACCTCCTCGGCACGGTCCATCCACACATCCGAGCCCAGCACCAGCACCGGTCGCTCGGCCTCGGCGAGCAGACGGGCGATCTCGGCGATCGCGTCAGGGTCCGGCTCCAGCGGTGACGGGGTCAGCGTCTCGGTGGCC
>NZ_FZOD01000101.1 GCF_900188345.1 Streptosporangium subroseum
CTACAACACCGACGACGCCAATGCCGCCAAGACCCGGGCCGTCTACACCATGGTCAGCGACTTCAAGGCCCGCGGGGTGCCCATCGACTGCGTGGGCTTCCAATCACACTTCAACAGCCAGTCGCCGGTGCCGGGCAACTACCAGCAAAACCTCGCCCAGTTCGCCGCGCTCGGCGTGGATGTGCAGATCACCGAACTCGACATCGAAGGCTCCGGCACCGCCCAGGCCAACAGCTACCGCACGGTCGTCAACGCCTGCCTGGCCGTCTCGCGCTGCACCGGCATCACCGTCTGGGGCATCCCCGATCACTACTCCTGGCGCAGCAGCGGCACCCCACTGCTGTTCAACAGCGGTTATGCCAAGAAGCCGGCCTATGACGCGGTGCTGACCGCCCTCAACGGCGGCACCCCGCCGGTGACCCCGACCCCCACCCCGACCGTGACCCCGACGCCGACCCCGACACCGACCCCTGGCACCGGTGGATGCAGTGTCACCGCCACCACGCAGACCCAGTGGAACAACGGGTACGTCATCCAGCCGATAACCGTCACCAACACCCGTAGTACCACCATCACCGGGTGGACGGTGACCTTCACCCTGCCGTCGGGTCACACCGTCACGGGTTCGTGGAACGCGACCCTCACCGGCGGGTCGACGGTGACCGCGAGGAACGCCGTCCACAACGGGACGCTGGCGCCGAACGCCGCCACGACCTTCGGATTCCAGGCCACCCGCGCCAACGGCAACACCCAGGTGCCGTCGGGCTACACCTGCACCGCTTCCTGAGCGACTCCCGTGCGCGCCCCGAGCCCGGGGCGCGCACGGTCATGCGGTTCAACGGGGTACGGCCGGCGGCCGTACCCCGTTCTCCTCTCCCGCAGGGCCCGCGCCCGGTAGGGACCGCTGTTCGCCGATGTCATCTGCGGAAGGGAGGGGCGGACGGAGGGGCCGGCTTCGCGGTGCGGTAGCGGGCGGGCGGCTGGCCGGTGACGCGTTTGAAGGCGTTGCTGAAGGCGCTCTCCGAGGCGTACCCCCATTCGGCGGCCACCGACGCGACCGTGCGCTCACCGGCCCGCAGGACCTCGGCCGCGGACCTGATGCGCCAGTGCAGCAGGTAGTCCAGCGGCGGCAGTCCGACGAGGGTCTTGAAACGCAGGGCGAAGCTGGAGCGGGACATGCCCACCTCGGCGGCGAGGCCGGCGACCGTCCAGCGATGGGTGGCCCGCTGGTGCATCAGCGTGAGCGCGGCGCCGATCTGCGGGTCGTTCAGCGCCCCCAGCCAGCCGGGAACGGCCTCCTCACCGGCGAGATGGGCACGCAAGGCCTGGACGAACAGGATCTGGGTCAGATGCTCGATCATCACCGCCGCCCCGAGCGGCTCGGTGGCGGTCTCGTCGCTCAGCATCTCCAGCACCGGGCGAAGGGACTGGGCCGGAGAACTGTCGGCGGGGATGCGCACGACCGGAGGCAGGCAATCGAGCAGGAGCGCCGAGGTCATCTCGTCGAGGGTTATGCTGCCGCCGACGATGACGGTCCGCTCCACGTCCGAGGCGGCGGTGCCGTATCGCACGATCCTGGCGCCGGGGAACCGGCGATAGACGGCGTGGCCGTCCTCCGGTTCGATGCCCAGGTCGCCGGCGACCTCGTACGGCCGGTCGCTCGCGAGCAGGTAGCAGTCACCCGACGACAGCCGCAGCGGGGGCTCGCCGTCGATGGTGAGCCAGCAGGCGCCGGACACGATCGCGCCGATCTTGACGTACCGGTAGCTCTGGAAGCGCAGCGCCCAGGGGCCAACGGCCTCGAAGCGCGTGGAGAAGGCGCTGCGGATGTTCAGCAAGGTCAAGACGTCGGATATGGGGTCCACGGTATCTCCGGACGATCTCGCATGGATGGCGGACTCTTTCTCATGGATTGTCCAAGTCTGCGGTTGTAGCGTTCCAACGCCCCCCCTTATTCGAAAGGTGTAAAGATGAAATATGCGCAGCTCGGGGCTACCGGAGTCTTCGTCTCCCGCATCTCGCTGGGGGCGATGAGCTTCGGCGGGCGCGGCTCCCAGGTCTGGGACGCGGTCGGCGCGCTGGACGTGAAGGAGACCGACCAACTGGTGGGTGCCGCGCTCGATCACGGGGTGAACCTCATCGACACCGCCGACGTGTACGCCGCGGGCAAATCGGAGGAACTCCTGGGCCAGGTGCTCGGAGCGCGCCGCCGCGACGTGATCCTGGCGACCAAGATGACCGCACGCATGGCCTCGGGGCCCAACGACGTCGGCCAGTCCCGGCTGCACATCATGCGGTCACTGGAGGACAGCCTGCGCAGGCTCCGGACCGACCACATCGATCTCTACCAGATCCACAACGTCGACCCGATCACCCCCTTCGAGGAGTCCCTGGCCGCCCTCGACGACGCCGTACGGCAGGGCAAAATCCGCTACATCGGCGCCTCGAACCTGACCGCCTGGCAGATGATGAAGGCCCTGGGCGTCTCCGAGCGGCGAGGATGGGCGCGGTTCGCCTCCCTGCAGTCCTACTACTCGCTCGCGGGGCGCGACATCGAACGTGAGATCCTGCCGCTGGTCAACGACCAGAAGGTCGGCATGCTGGTCTGGAGTCCGCTGGCCGCCGGCCTGCTGTCCGGCAAGTTCGACCGCGACGGCACGAGCGACGGCGGCGCCCGCCGCGCCCGGTTCGAGTTTCCGCCGGTGAACCTGGAGCGCGCCTACGACGTCATCGACGCCCTGCGCCTGGTCGCCGCCCGCCACGAGGTCGGCGTGGCCCGCGTCGCGCTCGCCTGGGTGCTCGCGCAGCCCGGCGTGACCAGCGCCATCATCGGCGCCAAGCGCCCGGAGCAGCTCGCCGAGAACCTCGCCGCCATCGAGCTGGAGCTCACCGCGCAGGACCTCGCCGAGTTGGACGCGGCCAGTGCGCTCCCGGTCGAGTATCCCGGCTGGATCCAGGCCGACCACACCGCCCGGTTCCCCCAGACGGCCTGACCGCCGCCGATGTGACGGCGTGATAGTCGATCTCCTGGTGGGCGTATGCCCCTTTCACGCCCGCCAGGAGATTTGGGGAATGCACCCCACCATCCCCTTTCACAACATCTGACCGGTTTCTCGCATTACTCGCATTACTCGCTTTACTCGCTGCGACCCGGGAGCTGGGGATATCGTGGTAGGAACCTGCGGTCTGTCCATCCACTCTCATATATCGGCGGCGCGGATTGGCCCGTGCGGGTTATATCGGAATGATTCTGGTCTGCGGGAAGAAGCTCACCAACACAGATAGCTGACTATCTATGAGGATTCAGCCCCGCGAGCAACTCCTCAATATATGGCGGTCCATTGTCGAGACCTCCATGCAGGACGGAAAGTGGACCTGGGGTGGTCGGCTCCAGCCGAACTCGATCAGTGACGCCGAACGGCTGCTGACGATCATGTACCCGGCCGCGGATGTCCCGATCTTCAAACTCGACCTTCCCGATCAGATCGCCGCCGACGCCCCCAGCCCCAGCTTCGGACCTTGATCAATCAGACAGATGCGAGAGAGCCCGCCGCGTAATCGCTCCGCTATTCCGCATCCGATGATACCTCCGCCAACAACGATCAGATCGTATGTGGAGGCCATCAATTCCCCCTCCGCGTCGCCCCTGCCCTGCATCACTCCTGGCGTTTCGCCAAAGAGCTGGGAGCCCGCGAACTCAGCGTAAGTTCGTCCCTCGCATAGGTCAATGGGCGGCGCTTCGGAGAAGTCGAGAAACGCCGGCCCTTTTGGCTCTTCCAGCATGCGGAAGGAGTCGTGGAACCGGTCGGCTGCCGGCCGATCCGACTCTTCGGTGCCGACGGAAACAGGCACTCATCGGCGTGGTGACCACGCGCCCGCCTGTCGCCGTCGTGGCCGGAACAGCCAGGCGGGCGAGGCTGGCCGGCCGGCCACACGAAGGTCAAGGTCGAAGGGCACATCAAAGATTATCCTGGCGATATCGGATTGCTCGATCCCCTCCAGATCAGCTTTGTGTGTTCGGGGAGTTCTTCGACGCTCGCCGTGACCGGAGGGGTTTTTGATACGGGCGCGGCCGGCGAATCCTGCTGGTCGAAGATATCGATGTCGACCTCTTCGCCTCCGACGATCAATGTGTCCCATGCTCCACTTGTCAGCAGGGTTCGCAGCGTCTCGCTCTTCAGTTTCCTCAGGTGGTCGTCGAGGGTTTTTTCGTCGGGCATGCCGGGAATGCGTCGTGACAGACGGCTCCGGATCTGTCGCAGCTGCTCCATGAGCGTGTTGATGTCCGCATCCCTGTCCGAACCCTCATCCCCTTCCTTGATGCCCTGGACGATTATGTCCTTGATCGCACGAGTGACCCCGTGCTCGTCGGTGGTCACCATCGCCTTCCAGGCACGGCTCTTGTGTCGATACTGGAGCATCGACATCGCCGCCTCGTGGCGGAGGAAGTCGGCGTCACGGAAGGCTTTCCCGCGCCAGTTGCGATTGAGAGACCGTGCCAGCGAGATGGCCGACGCCAATCCGCTGTTGAGCCCACGTCCCGGCCAGAAGTGGATCGCGTTGGCGGCGTCCCCGAGGAGAAATCCATAGGTTCCCGGGGTGGTCGCCGTCGCGGAATACAGTTGGGCGGTGAATCGCGGCCGCTGCACCATGTCCAGCCGGAAGGCGGTGATGGCGCTCAGATTCTCTTCCGAGACGCCGAAGAGCACGAGCCCCTCCATCACCCGCTTCCATAACGCCGAGCTTTTGATCAGGGCGGGCAGAAACAGCGTGCCATGGGTCGAGCAGTGAAACTCGCCGTGGTCGGTCCGTCCCATCAGACATGGACGGGAGGCGATACATTCTTCGAACACGTGCCGGACGGGATCGATTCCGATGACTTCCTGGGCCTCGGCATCGGTGAGGCGCATGTTCAGAAAGCCCTCGCCACGCAGGGCGTTCAGGAGAAAACGATTCTGAGCCACGGTCAGCAGGACCGTCATGGGGTCCGACAGGTCGGACTTCACCTGCAAGCCCAGCACGACATCCTGGATGTGCTGGCCGTCCAGCGAGTAAATCGACTTGTCGGCGTTGCCGAACTTGTCGGTGAAATAATCCCGCGTTCGCGAGCGCCCTCCCTCGCAGATGGCGAGCACGTGGTTTTTGACCAGGGTCTCACGCTGCTCGGCCGGGTCGAATCTGGCGGGAACGAGCCGGATGCGGTCGGATTTTTCGTTTGCTATTTCAAGCAGCGTGTCTTCGATATAGGCGATCCGGATATTCCGCGGGCCATATCCGCGAATCGAGTCGGGGCCGCTCGGCCACATCTCGGAGTACGATTCGGGCCTGAACAGTCGCTCCTGGACATCCTCGGGGAGGTTCAGGTACTGGCGACTCTGGATCGTCACGACCTGCTGCCGCCGAACGTTACCCTGTGCTTGGTTCTTCCATATGATCCGCGACCCTTCCTGAATCCAGCGACCGTCATACAACGTGATGGCCACTCGCGGACCCATGAAGTGTTCGAGGAGCAGGGCGAGGCTCAGCCCGACGGGACCGCCACCCGAAATCGTGACATGCAGGACCGACTCTGGTTCAACGTTCACGGCAGACTTGATGAATGACTTAATTAAAAGGGCATCCATGATCGTTTCCATGTCATTGGATGCCTCAAAACAAAATGTTTCATTTCCGATCGTTATCAGGTCGCCTGGCTGGAGGATGTGTGATGCCACACGGCTCCCATTGACCAGCGTCCCGTTCTGGCTTCCCCGGTCGTACAGCACGTAGCCGTCGGCCTCGCGAACCACCTCCGCGTGAAAGCGTGAGGCTCTCCCGCTGGCGATCACCACATTGTTGTCGTCTCTGCGACCGAAGGTGATCGATGCGTCACTGATCGGAAACTTTCGCCCAGCCAGAGGACCTTCACGGCCGACAATTGTGGGTGGCATGGGTCGCACCCCTTTTCCGTAGGTCATATAACTGACGAGATCGATATGATCATCGATCTCAAAGGCGCTGTACGTTACATCCGTGCCAAGTCGACCGGTTTCACCACAGGATTCCGTTTTTCTCCGGAAATCTCTGGATGATCACCTATCGTGCCACGCTTGACGTCCACAGGAAATGACCCACACCTGTCCAAATCGCTTACCGCCGAACCCCGGGTCCGGGGCACCCAGGCGGTCCGGGGCATCGGCCCCTGCGAGGCGGGCAGTGCCGGGATCGCGCCGGTCTCGCGACCACGCGGACCCGGCGTGACCCGGTCTCCGGCCCGATGCGGCTACGCCCGATCGGCTCACGGCCGGGTGATGAGTCCCTCCAATGTCGAACGGACCGGCGTGGCCGAACAGCGGGCGCTCGCGCCGACCCCGTCCGCCGAGGCCCGATTGAGCAGCCGATCAACGGTCTGGGAGCCGAGCCGATCGGTGCCGCCGGTAACGATGATAATGATTTAACCTCTCTTGATAACATTGGAATTATTAAACTGATATCAGTGGTATCAACATGGATAGCAAGAGTTCCTTATCATTGGAAGCATGGTAGAGGTGAGGCCGGGCAGCGCCGGTAGGCACAAGACGCGGGCGAACATCGTGGAGTGCGCGGCGCGACTCCTGCGCGAGCAGGGCGCGAGCGCGGTCACCACCCGCGCGGTCGCGCAGGCGGCCGGCATGCAGGCGCCGACCATCTACCGGTTCTTCGAGGACAAGGACGCGCTGCTCGACGCCGTTGCCGAACACGCCTTCGCCACCTATGTCGCAGAGAAGGTCCTCGTCGAGGACGTCGACGACCCGGTCGCAGATCTTCGGGCGGGGTGGGACACACATATCGGCTTCGGTCTCGCCAACGCGGCGCTGTTCGGTCTCCTCACCGACCCCGGCCGCAGGGTTCGTTCGCCGGCGGTGGCCGCCGGCCTGGAGGTCCTGCGCGCCCGGGTGCACCGCGTCGCGGCAGTCGGCCGGCTCCGGGTCCCGGAAAGGCGCGCCGTCGAGCTCATCCACGCCGCCGGCACCGGCGCCGTGCTCACCCTGCTCTCCACCCCGCCGGAACACCGGGACCTCGACCTCGCGGACGCGATGTACGAGACGGTGATGCGATCGATCCTCACCGACCTGCCGACGCTTCCCACGGACAGCGCGACCGCGGCCGCTGTCGCATTCCGGGCCGTCGCACCGGAGCTGACGATGCTCACCGACGCCGAGCGCGCCCTGCTGTCGGAGTGGCTGGATCGAGCCGGCGGCGGCCCTCTCGGAAGCAATCAGGAAAGTACTTGACGGACTGGAAAGTGAATCGAGGAGGCACGCATGAGCATCTCTCCCGAGGACGCCGCCCGCGCCCTGTCCGGCATCCGCGGCGTCCAGGAGCAAGCCATCCGATCCGAACCGTTCTTCCCCGTCTGGTTCACCGTCGGAGTGGCCCTGTTCGCCACGGGCATCTCCTTCTTCACCGAGCCGGGGACCTCTCCCGCGACGACCGCCACGGGCATCGCGGTGCTGGCGGTCGCGCTCGCCGCGATGGTGTTCAGACTCGCCCGGGGCGCGCGGATGCGCACCCACCACAGCCTGATCAGGCCCGAGACCGTGAGCGACTACGTCTGCTGGGTTCTGGTGAGCGTTGCGGTCGCCCTGGCCGTCGCCCTTCCCCTGAACGCGCGGGAGGTCGCCTACGCCGGAGTCCAAGGGTGCCCGGCGATGACCGTCTTCATGGCCGCGACCGGTCCGCTCATCGCCCGCTGGATGTCGCGGCGCACCGCCGACGCGATCCGCGACGGTGACTGATGGAGATAGACCCGGCCATCCACGCGCCTGCCCGGTTGCAGATCGTCTCCCTGCTGGCCGCCGTGGAAGAAGCGGAATTCAGCTTCGTCCGCGATCAGGCGGGGGTGAGCGACTCGGTGCTCTCCAAGCACGCGAGCGCCCTGGAGACGATCGGATACGTCCAGATCCGCAAGGGCCACGTCGGCAAACGCCCCAGGACCTGGCTCAGGCTCTCGGCCACGGGGCGTCGGGCCTACCTCGCCCACGTCGCCGCTCTGCAGGCCATCATCGCCCAGTCAAAGCTCGGCCTCATTCTCGACGCTGAATCTTCATCGGGTGAGCGGTCCGAGAGGTGACCGGAGCAGCCCCTGAAGTTACAGACTCTCAGGTCTCTCGGACGGTGCGGTCAGCGTCAAGGCTCACACAGCCCGAGAGACCGTCCGCTCACAGGGGACGGACGCGTACATCCTTGAGCGCGCTCCGCACGAAGTCCTGATCGCCCGAGGCGGCCAGATAGAAGCCGTCACGGCAGTTGCTCCCCGAGATGGGATGACGTGGGTCGAGAACGACGCGCGCCTCGCCCTGCCGTTCGCAGTCGGGGATCGGGGCCAGCACCAGCATCCGGCGGCTCAGCCCGCCGAGCCAGAGTTGCGGCCCGACGAGCATGCCCTCGCGGATCTCACCGGGTCGCGAGAGCCGTAGTGGGCCGTCGGCCGACAGGGTGAAAAAACCATCTGGGGTGAGCATGCCGTGCAGGTTCTTCGCCCAGGCCAGCCGCTGCTCGAAGGTCATCCCGGCACCCTCGTCCTGCAGGGCGATCCGCCAGTCGCCGAACGCGAAGAGCAGGACCGAACCGGCGGCGTCCATCCCGAGCGGGCCGGGCCACAGCGTGACGTTGTCGGTGAGGTGGCGAATCATCGGGCGCCCGGCGGCGGTCTCGGCCTCGCCGTACAGCGGAGCGGTGAAGGAGCGGAAATCGTCCGCTTTTCCGCCGTCGGCAAGGACGCCGCTCGCGTACGGCCGTGCCCCCAGCGAGGCCAGGTTCAGGTCGGCGGGGTAGGTGATCTCCGCCCGCGATCCGTCGGGGAACCTGACCCGCAACGTCCTGGTGTCGCCCGTCCCGATCGCCGCCGGATAGACGGCGTTGGGGGTCACGTTGATCGCGTTGCGCGTGGGTGCCGGGGTAACGGTCGGGATGGGACGGGTCGGGAGGGGAAGGCTCGTATCCCGGCCGGCGAGAATCCCGATGAGCGGCACGGCCACGAGAGCGACCAGCACCGCCATTCCCACCCAGCGGGGCCCGCGCGGACCCTGCTCGACGATATCGACACGGCCGGTGGCCATCGGCCTTCCTCTGTCGTACGGCTGTCGCACCAAGTTCAGACCACCGGCTGCCGCCGGCGCAAGCCCACGCCGCCCGTCAACGACCTCCGGGTACGGCGACGGTGACGGCGTTCGGCGGTGTCATCGCAGGCAGTGCCATCGGGGAAACCTTAACGCAGGATGGTTCGTACGATGAGATCAGAGTCGGCCTGCGACCGCTGCCAACCTCACCCTGCCCGAGACGCAGGGTGAGGTGCCCCGGATCCGGAGGCCGCGCCATGAGGTCACCCCGGAGACGGCGACCGCCCTTGCCGGTGGATCCGTCTGACCTCGAACGACGCCCGGCTGAACCAGCTGAAGGAAACGTACGTTTGTGGGGCATGAGACTAAGGATGTTCCTGCTTGTAGCGCTGTTGTCCCTGGCTGCGGCCTGTGGGGGAGCGGAAGCGGATATGTCGGCGACCTCGGCTGACGACGGGCCGGTGAAGCCGGTCGCCCTGTGGGGCGCCGAAGGCGGGTTTGTGACCGCGACCACGAACGTGCTGCGCCCGCCGAGGGTGGTGCTGTACAGCGACGGCCTGGTGATCGTTGACGCGAGCAAGCAGTTGAAGCTCACCGATGCCGAGGCGGGCGAGACGGTCGCGTCGATGGAGAGGTATCTGACCGGGCAACCACCGACCGTGGAGCCCAAGCCGGGCGCGCCGATGGTGACGGACGTGCCGACCACGGTCCTCGGGGTGCGGGGGAAGGACGGGAAGATGCTGGAGGTCCGGGCCGCGGCCCTGGACCAGGTCGCGGGCTTCTACCCGAAGGAGCTCTCGGAGGCGAAGAAGCTGATGGACGGCTTGGCGACGCGAGCCGCCGCCACGGGCACCGACTACGTCGCCACCCGCGTCCGGATGGTCGCCGAGGGGGCAGAGTCGGCGGAGGGCAAGCCGGCGTCGTGGCCCGCGGGGGTTCCGGAGCCTTCGGGCACGGTGGATCCGGTGTGGCAGAAGGACATCGAGGGGGCGGCGGTGAGTGCGATCACCAAGGCGGTGCCCGCTGGGCAGGGGCACGACCGGTCACTCTTCAAGACCGGCTCGGGGGCGCTCTTTGTGCTCTCCTGGCGGTACCTGCTGCCTGACGAGTAGCAAGGGCTGAGGACGGGCGCCCACCCCCGTACATCGGTTTCCCCTCAGGGCCCCGGCCAGGGCTCACCCCAGGGTGTTTCCCTGGGGTGAGGCCCGCGTGCCGCGGGTGAGTATGTCGGGCATGAAACAACGCTTGATCGTCCTGATGGCGGCGGCGGTATCGGCAGCGGCAGTGCTGGTGCCGACGGCCGCCAACGCCGTCTCCCGCGACAGCGGCACGGTCGCCGCCACGACCTGTGCCGCGGTTCCCGTCTCCGCGCCCCCCGGCACCAAGGTGGAGTCGGTGAAGGCGGTCGCCCACGCCGGCGGAACCGTCACGTTCCCCGCCGCTCCTCCGCTGCACCCCGCCGAGGAGACGCTCACCGACGTGCCGGCCTGGTGCGACCTCACCGTCACGGTGAGCCACCCGGGCGCGAACGACCACGTCAACATCAGGATCTCGCTGCCCCAGGACACGAAGAAGTGGAACGGACGATTCCAGGCCACCGGCGGCAGCGCCTACCTCGCCGGTGACCTCAGCGGCTCCCCGCTGGTCGGCGCGGTGAAGGCCGGCTACGCCGCCGCGGCCACCGACGCCGGTGTCGGCGCGAACCCGATCGACGTCAGCGGCTGGGCGCTCACCCCGGCAGGCAAGGTCGACACCCCGCTGCTGAAGAACTTCGCCTCCCGCTCGCTGCACGACATGGCCGTCATCGGCAAGGACGCGACGAAGAAGTTCTACGACCGATCCGTGAGTTACGCGTACTGGAACGGCTGCTCGACCGGTGGCCGCCAGGGTTACGGGGAGGCGCAGGATCACCCGACGGACTTCGACGGGATCCTGGCCAATGCGCCGGCGGTCAACTGGGACCGGTTCGGGGTCGCGACGCTGTGGTCGCAGGCCGTCTTCAACGAGGAGAAGGTCCAGCCCACCTCGTGTGAGTTCGATGCGTTCAACGCCGCTGTGATCAAGGCCTGTGACACCGACGACGGGGTCAAGGACGGCATCATCGACAACCCGCAGGACTGCCGCTGGGACGCCCGCCGTCTGGTCGGCACCAAGGTCGTCTGCGAGGGCAAGGAGATCACGATCTCCAAGGCCACCGCCGACGCGTTCCGCAAGATCTGGGCCGGACCGGTCTCCTCATCGGGCAGGCAACTGTGGTACGGGCCGAACAAGGGCGTCGACCTCGCCTCTCTGGCCACTCCCGGCGAGCCGTTTTTCGTCGCCTCCACCTGGGTCAAGTACTTCGTGACGCAGAACCCGTCGTTCGACGCCACGAAGCTCACCTACACGTCGTTCGAGCAGCTCTTCCGCTCGTCGCAGAAGCAGTTCAACAACATTATCGGCACCGACGACCCCAACCTGTCGAAGTTCGCGAAATCCGGCGGCAAGCTGCTGAGCTGGCACGGCCAGACCGACGAGCTGGTGCCCACCGAGGGCACCGTCGACTACCGCGAGCGGGTCAACCGGGCCCTCGGCGGCAACAAGCGGGTCGACAACTTCTACCGCCTGTTCCTGCTGCCCGGCGTGAACCACTGCGGCGGCGGCATCGGCCCGCAGCCGACCGACGCCCTGGGCGCGCTGGTCAAGTGGGTGGAGAAGGGCCAGGCTCCGGCCACCCTCGCCGCCTCGGCAACCAACGCCGACGGCAAGACCGTCACCCGCAACGTCTGCCGCTACCCGATGGTGGCCCGCTACACCGGCCACGGTGACACGGCCTCGGCCGCGAACTACCGCTGCGTCACCGCCTGACCTCATCCGCACAACGCGGCGGCCCGGAGCTCTCGCCGAGGCCGCCGCCCTTTTTCATGCCGGTCCACTCGAGCTGGAAGACGGGAAGAGGCGGCCCCGAGGTCAGCCGTCGCGCAGGGCGGAGGCCAGCTCGCGGCGGGAGCCGATGCCGAGCTTGGTGAAGACCTTGCGCAGGTGCCATTCGACGGTACGCGGACTGAGGAACAGCACGGCGCCGATCTCCGGATTGGTACGTCCCGCCACGGCCAGCCGCACGATCTGCGCCTCCTGCGGGGTGAACTCCTCCCGTGCACCCGGGGTCCGCTTGCGCACCGTCTCGCCGGTGGCGGCCAATTCCCGGCCGGCCCGCTCGGCGAAGCCGTCCGCACCGATCGTGGTGAACGCCTCGTGCGCGATCCGCAGCTGCGTCCGGGCGTCGGCCCGCCGGTTCTCCCGTCGCAGCCACTCACCGTAGAGCAGGCGAGCGCGCGCCAGTTGCAGGCCGAGCCGGGTCGCGGCGAACCGCTTGATCGCCTCTCGGTAGTACTCCTCGACCGGTCCGGCCGGGTCCGCGAGCGCGTCCGCGAGAGCCTGGGCGCCGCGCGCCCAGTTCGTGTCGACGACACGTGTCCGGGCGGCGAGACGGTCACGTGCCTCGGCCGCGACGGTGTCCGCCCCGGCGCGTGCGGCGGCTTCGACCAGCTCCCCGAGCGTCCACTGCAGGACGGCGAGGTCTTCGTACCGAGCCGCGTCGAGGGCTGCCTCCAGCGCGGCCGAATACCGGCCGAGCCCGTTGAACAGCACCGCCCTGCTGTATCCGGCGACGGCGAGCAACCACCCCAGGCCGGACTCCTCGGCATTCCCGACCAGGGCCTCGTTGAGTTCCAGCGCCGGCTCCTCGCGTCCGCGGTACGCGGCCAGGATGACCGCGGTGGCCGGATGCGGGGACGAGCCGGTGGCGTTCCCGAGGGCCTCGGCCTCGTCGAGCAGGTCCGACGCGTCGGCGAAGCGGCCAGCGTAGATCAGCGCGGTGGCGCGGAAGGTCAGCGCACTCGGCAGGAGGGACAGCGCGCCGGTCTCGCGGGCGTAGCCGACGGACTGCTCGGTCCTGGTGAGAAACGCCACGTCGTCCCAGACCTCGTGCATGACCATTCCGCTCAGCCAGACCAGGTCCAGATCGGTTTCCGGAATGGCCGAGGCCAGGGCGCGGGTGAACAGCGGCACCGCCGCCGCGTGCCCCTCCAGGCTCCACGCCGCCAGACCTGCAAGGAGCAGACAGGCCGGCTCCCCGCCTGCGGGAAGGCCGCGGGCGGCCTCGGCCGCCCGGCGCAGGTCGGTGCCGCCGAGCCGCCCCGCGTTCACGGCCGCGCCGATCGCCGCCAAGTAGGTCTCCCGGGCCGCGGTGGGATCCAGCGATTCCAGGCGGCGTGCGGCCACGAGCAGCGGCGGTCCGGCTGCCCGTCCGGCGTTGAGCGCGAACGCGACCTTGGCGCGTAGCCGTTCCACTCGGGCCTGCTGCACCGGGTCGAGCGGACCGAGTTCGGCGGCGGCCAGCAACTCCGGCACCTCGGCGAGGGCTCCGGCGGCGAATCGGGCCGCCGCGGCGGCCAGGGCGCGTCCGGCGCGTTTCGCCGAATCGGGGGTTAGCTCTGCCGCGCGCTCCAGGAAGGCGGCGGCCGCTGACCGGCCGCCACGGGCCATCGCCCGGTCGGCCGACCGCTCCAGTTCGCCGGCGACCTCTTCGTCCGGTCCCAACGCGGCGTGCGCCCGGTGCCAGGCCCGGCGGTCCGGTTCCTGCTCGGGATCGGTCACCTGGGCGAGCGCCCGATGCACCGCGCGCAGCTCGGCGGGCTCGGCGGAGCGCCGGCTGGCCGAGCGGACCAGCGGATGCCGGAACCGGACCCGGGTCCCGATCTCGATCAGTCCCGCGACCGCCGCGGGTGCGGCGGCGTCCATCCCGACATCCAGCCGTTCGAGCGCGCGCCACAGCAGCGGCACGTCGCCGACCGGTTCGACGGCGGCGGTGAGCAGCAGCGTGCGGGTGTCCGCCGGCAACGCGGCGACGCGCCGCTGGAAGCCCTCCTCGACCCGGCTCACCAGCGGCGTCGCGCTGTGCCCGCCGAACCCGAACGCCAGTTCCGCCGGCGTGAGACCGCGCGGCAGTTCGAGCAGGGCCAGCGGGTTGCCGCGGGTCTCGGCGACGATCCGGTCGCGTACGCGGGCATCCACCGGCCCGGGCAGCACAGAGTCCAGCAGCGCCCGCGCGTCCGCGTCCGGCAACCCCTCGACGCGCAGTTCCGGAAGTCCTTCGAGGATCCGTTCGTCGCCGGGGCTGCGCGCCGCGAAGATCAGGGCGACCGACTCGGAGTCCAGACGGCGGGCGACGAAGGTGAGGATCACCTCCGACATCCGGTCCATCCACTGCACGTCGTCCACCGCGCAGACCAGCGGTCGCTCCGACGCGGCCTCGGCGAACAGCCCGAGCACGGCGAGCCCGACGAGCAACGTATCCGGCGGGTTACCGGTGCTGAGGCCGAACCCGGTGGCGAGCGCGTCCCGCTGCGGCTCGGGCAGCCGATCGAGACAGCCCAGCAGCGGCGCGCAGAGTTGCTGGAGCGCGGAATAGGCGATCTCGGTCTCCGCCTCCACCCCGGCCGCGCGGGCCACCTGGCCGGCCGGCGCGGCCTCGGTCAGGTAGTCCAGCAGAGCGGTCTTGCCCACTCCGGCCTCGCCGCGCAGCACCAGCACCCGGCTCTGCCCGGCGCGGACGTCACGCAGCAGCCGGTCGAGCGTCTCCTGCTCGCGTCGCCGCCCCCGCAGCGCGGAAATCCTGGTGTTGATCGGCACGCCACCCCCCTGCCGGGGAGGCTACAACACTCCCGATCCCCAACGGACAAATGGGACCAGACCTCGTGACGTGCCGAAACTCCGTTGGCGGCCGCCTCGGTGATCCTGCTCGTGACGAAGCGACAAGGCCCCCGGCTGGGCCGCTTCACCGCCAGGTGCGCAGTTTGTCGGGGTTGAGCACCATCCAGAGGTCGGTCAGCCGGCCGCCGCGTACCTCGGTGGCGATCACCGCGACCACCCGGCCGTCGAGCCGGGCGACCAGCCCGGGACGGCCGTTGACCTCGGCCTCGGTCATACCCTGGCCGAAGTCCTTGCGGAGCAGGCCGAGGAAGAACCGGGCCGTCTTCTCGGCGACTCGATCGCGCGCCGCCGCGAATGTGAAATCCGGCGGATCACTCACACAACGCGAGGCCACCTCGTCGTGACGCGAATCACCGTCCCCGGCGCCTCATCTGCGTCACACCTCATGGCCCGATTTCGTCATGTGAGTGAGGCAAAGGTTAGGGGGCCCCAGATGGGTTCGTTGTTGGCCAAGCGTCGCTCGTTTCAGTTCTCCCACTGGTCGTTCATGTTCGCGGAGATCGCCGTCTGGTCGTTCGCCGTTCTGGCGGTGACCGGGGTGGTGCTGATGCTGTTCTACGACCCCGGCATGTCCCAGGTGACCTATGACGGCTCGTACGGCCCGCTGCGCGGGCTCTTCGTCAGCAGGGCCTTCGACTCGACCATGCATCTGAGCCTGGAGGTGCGCGGCGGCCTGCTCATCCGCCAGGCCCACCACTGGGCGGCGCTCGTCTTCGTGGCGGCCGTCGTGTTGCAGCTGTTGCGGATGTTCCTCACCGGAGCGTTCCGCCATCCGCGCACCGGGCAGTGGCTGATCTGGGTGACGCTGCTGGCACTGGGCATGGCCGCGGGCGAGACCGGCAACGCCCTGCCCGACGACATGCTGTCGGGTGGGAGCCTGTGGCTGATCACGTCGGTTGCGCAGTCCGTCCCCGTGGTCGGATCCTGGGCGGTGTCGCTGCTGTTCGGCCCGGACTTCCCCGGTGACAGGATCATCCCGGTCATGTACGGGGGGCACCTGCTGATCGTGGTCGTCATGGCCGCGCTGCTGGGCGCCCGCGAACTGCTGGTGCGACGGCACGGCCACTCCCGGTTCGTCGCCTCGCTGCCGGCGCGGCGGAGCGCACGCCCGATGATGGCGCTCGCGACGATCGGCATGCTGATCATTCTCGGGTACGGGGTTCAGATTGCCCCTATATGGCTGTACGGCCCCGCCAAGCCGACGCAGGTCTCGGCGGGCTCGACTCCCGACTGGTACATGGGGTTCCTCGACGGCGCCCTCCGGATCATGCCCGGGTGGGAACTCACCATCGGGAACCACACGCTCAGCCTCGCGGTCCTCATCCCCACCTTGGTGATACCCGGGGTCTTCTTCACCGTCCTGGCCGCCTACCCGATGGCCGAGCGCTTCCTCCTCTCGCGCCGCGGCCGCCGTGACGCGCTGGGCCGGCCCAAGAACACGAACCGCGTGACCCGCGAGACGCTCGCGCATGACCTGCTCGATCGGCCACGCGAGACGCCGGTGAAGACGGCCATCGCGGTCGCCGGTGTCACGTTCTACGGCCTGCTGTGGGCGGCCGCGGCCAACGACCAGATCGCCTACCAGTTCCACCTCGGCGTCGAGGCTGTGACGATCTTCTTCAGGTTCGCCGTGGTCATCGGTCCCGTCATCGCCTTCGTCGTCACCCGGGGGATGTGCCTCGCACTTCAGCAGACGGATCATCACGTGGCCGAACACGGAGTGGAGACCGGGATCATCACGCAGTCCCCGGACGGCGGATTCCACGAACGGCTGGTGCCGGCGCGGCAGGAGCGCCGGGAACCGCCGATCACCTCGGGGAGATGACGGCGAAGGTCACAGATTGTGATCGTCGGAGCCGGGGCCGCCGGATACCAGGCGGCGCGTGCCCTGTCGCGCGGGGTGGGAGGCGGTGCGGAGATCGTGCCTGCCCACCCGATCGTCGTGGGGCAGGGGGTGTTCGCGGAAGGCGCCGAGTCGTTCCCGCCGCCGTTCGCGTCCGCGAAAGCCCCGGCCGATGACACGGTGCGGGTGGCCCACGCGCCGGCCACCCGCCGACGGTTTGCCGCGTCAGCTCGTGGGACCCGATCGCAGATGCGTCTCGGTGCGGGCGTGGCCGAAGTACATCAGCTCCCAGATCGCCTCCTCGGTGAACGTCTCGACGGTCTCACGACGAGCGTGGCGCCGTCGTCGAGGTACCACCACTCGTAGGTGCCCCGGCGCCCGTCGGTGCGGGCGCCGTCCTCCCACTCCGCGACGACGTCCGGGCGGATGCCGATGCGCCGGTAGTCGGCGTCGGTGCGGGCGATGCCGGCCTGCTGGGTCATGGTGTCCCTCTCCTTCGTGGTTCCGCATAGGAGATGACGACACAGCCGCCGGGATCGTGAGGAGTTCCTCCCAGAGGATCTGGAGGGAACTCCGCAGCCCAGAGCCGGGGACCAGGCCGAAGGGGGCCTTAGGCGCCCCTGAGGAGCTCGGGGCATTCTTCGGCGACGATGCGGGCCAGTTCGGCACGGGATGCGATGTCGAGCTTGCCGAACATCCGGCGAAGGTGGGTGGACACCGTGTGGGGGGAGAGGAACATCCGCTCGGCGGCCTGGCGGTTGGTCATCCCCCGGGCGATCAGGCCGGCCACCGCGCGTTCCGTGTCGGTGAGGCTGTCCCATCCGAAAGACGGCCGCTGGGGCTGAGCCCAGTGGCGGCGCCGTACGCCGAGTTCCCGCAGCCGGGCTCGCACGCGGGCCGAGTCCCAGAGCGCACCGATGCGCTCGTAGCCCTCGAGCGCCTGGTCCAGGCTGTCGACGGCCTTCTCGGAGGCGGTGGCGCCGGAAGCGGCGGCCAGCAGGACGCCGAGGTCTTCGGCGGCCGAGGCGCGGGCCCACGGTTCGGGCTGATCGGCGGCGGCGGCGGCCAGCGCGTCCGGGTCCCTGTGGAAAATGCCGCGGGCGTGGGCGAACGTGGTGGCGAAGACAGGGAAGTCCGGGTTGTTCCGGGCCAGGTGCTCGGCCGTGTCGACGATGGCCTGCGCATACGGACGGTTCGCCGTGGCCAGCGCCAGCCGAGTCATCCAGGCGGCCGTGAGAGGCGTCGTGAGGAGTGCCCAGCGCTGCTCCTCCTTGTCGGTGTAGATAGCGTGGAGTATGTCGATCGCCCGTCCGGGATCACCTTGGGCCTCGGCCACCGCCGCCATCACCCACCTTTCCCACACCGACCCGAACAACATCCCGGGCGCGGCGTGTATGGACTGGTATCGCTCGATGTGCCGGACCGCGGCGTCGATGTCACCCCGCCGCAGGGCGACGAGAGCGAGCATGGACAGCCCGACACGGATGAACCCGTGAGTGCCCAGCTCTTCGGCGATCATCCTCCCGGCCTGGGCCTCGGCGGCGGCGTCGTCAAGTCGACCGGCGGCCAGCTTCAGAACGGAGCGGAACAGCGCCGGTTGTGCGGCGAGCACGGTCAGCCCGAGGTCTTTGATCTCCTCCTCGGCGGCCTGGATGGCGATGTCAGCCGCATCGAACTGACGCATGGCTCTGTGGTTGAGGCTCAGCAGCAGGCGCGTGTACGGGCGCTGAATGGCTTCAACGGTGCCGCTGTCCGTGATGTGCAGGGCTTCGCGTAGATGCGCGAAAGAGTCGGCGACCCTCCCATCGGCCATGGCGAACCGGGCGAGCAGCAGGAGAGCTCCGACAACGGCGGCATCGGTGTGCTGCTCACGGTCGGCGAGAACGGCTTCCGCCCGTTGTCGTCCCTTCCGGAAGTCGTTCAGCGAGATGAGCCCCCAGAACATCGCCCATTCGGCGATGCCGCGAAGGTCATCGGGGATGTCCCGCTGGGCGAGCAGGCTTTCGGCCTCGGATACCGCATCTTCCGGTCGGCCGCTCAGGAGCAGGATGTGCGCCAGCGCGCATCGCAGGCGAGGGGCTTGGATGGGCGGGGCCCTGCTGAGTGCGGTACGGGCAAGATCGGCCGCCTCGGGCAGCCGCCCGATGACCGTCAGGGCGTCGACCGCTGTGGCAACACGACTGAACCAAACAGGGTCGGAGGAGTCGCTGAGTTCGAGCGCCCGTATGGCGAGGTCGGCGGCGGTCTGAGGTGAGGACCGCAGCACCTTCCGCGCCGCTTGATCCAGTCCGAGTAGTGCGGACACATCACCGCGACCGGCACTGCGAATGAGATGCGCGGCGGCAGGAACGGCCGACCCGCCTCGCCTGAGCAGCATCTCCCCCGCGTCGTGGTGCAGGGCCCGGCGTACGGGGGCGGGGATGGTCCCGACCACCGCCTGCCACAACAGATCGTGCCGGAAGGTGAGCTCGTCCCCGGCAGGTTCGACGATGCCCGCCGACATCGCCTCCTCCAGCATCGGCAACAGACCACTGGTCGATTCGCCGAGCATTTCGGCCAGATCCGTCACCGAGAACGAGCGGCCCAGGATTCCGGCGCCCTGAAGCAGATGCCTGGTCCGTGTGGACAACTCCTCCAGGCGCTCCTGCGTGACCGCCTGAGCACACGGCAGCCGCGCCGAGACCATCCGCGCGTGACCATCGGCGATCTGGAAGACGCCCTCGCTTTTGAGCTTCTCAAGGAGATCGACGAGCAGGAAGGGATTGCCGTCCACTATGTCGGCCAGGGCCAGCACGTTCGGATTGGGCGCTGCCCCGAGGACGTCGGTGACGACGTCCGCCACTGCTCGCTCGTCCAGCGCCTCTAACGTGATCCGGTTCGCGCCATCATGTTCCAGCACGTCGAACAGACGGTCGAGGCGGGGAACGTCGCCGCTGCCGCTCGTACGGGTCAGCATCCAGACGAGCGGGTAGGAGGCGAGATCTCTGGTCATCGACCGCAGCGCCAGCAAAGTCATCGGGTCGGCCCAATGCATGTCATCCAACGTGAGGAGCATCGGTCCCCGAGACACCCGCTGTTCCAGCGGTCCCTGCAGTTGCTCCACCAGCAGCAATCGCTGATCGGCCGGACCCGAGACGGTCAGGTGATCGCCCGTGGGAAGCGTGCAGCCCGATTTTCCGAGCGCCGACGTCAGCGGGGCCAGCGGTATCAGCTGGGTCAGTTCGTCCGCCGCGCCCTGGGCGACCCCTAACCCCTCCCTCGCCGCTGCGGTGACGGCCATGTCGAGCATGCGACTCTTTCCGACGCCCGACCGGCCCTCGATCAGTATGATCCCGCCCCGGCCGATCTTGGCCGCCTGCAGCAATCCGACGACAAGCTCCCACTCCCGCGCGCGGCCACGCCAACCAGGCCACGATGATCGACAGAGATCGGCCCCACCGGCAGCTTCGTGGTCACGGTGGGATGAATGCCCCATGTGTCCATGAACCACCCAGATGTCAGCCGTGTCAAGTACGGGGTTGGACGGAGGTCCGCGATGTTCTCCGGCCTCCGTGATGTCACTTTCGCGCAGAAAGCCGTTGCCCGCCCAAGAACGCACGGTCTTCACCCGGCTTCATCCTTCCCGTGCTTTTTGTCATGTGACATGGCCCTGGGGGTGAACACTTGATCTTGGATGTCGGCAAAAGCGGGATTAAGTCCACCCCAATTGGACCTCAAGCCGGTGATCGCACGTGCGGAGCGCAGAAGTATAAACGCGCATAAATGTGCGATACGGGGGCCTTTCGCCGCAGGCCAAGCTCATACCGTTCACTCATCCTCGGTGAAGTGGCGCGAAAGGGTCCCCTCGGCTGAGGCGCGTGAGGGAGCGACAGCGGTAGCGGCCCGCCGGTAGCGGCTCCCGACCCTCTCGGAATCCCGGCATCCCCCTCGAATTTATTTTCGACAAGGATGGCAATGGTGGACCCGTACGAAGACTGGCTGATACTCATGTGGCCCCTGATCACTCTGCTTACGTGGATGGCGATCGCCACAGGCCTTATGCGTCTGCTGACTGACAGATCATGGGAGCGGCGGTCCGATCGCCCATCCCCTGAGACGTCGCTCTTCAGGAAGCTCACTTGCGGAAAGATCGATGATGACGACTATCGGCGTCATGGGGCAAAGGATCCGCCTTACCGTCTACCGGAGCCTTACTGTTCGCCTCATGCGCTTTCGACGATCGACCCCGCCGACCGGCCCCGCACCCGTTCCTTGCGGGTGGGTGACGACCCTGTTCGAGGGCGGGTGCCCGGTTCGACAGGCCGCACGAGTATTCGCGGGCGTCACCTGCGCCTGCCGCGTATAGGCCGGAGGCAGAAGTCGGCTCGTACGAGGTCACCGATGCGGGCCATCCGGTGCAGGCCGGGATCGGTCCGGGGGCAGATCACCCTGCTGACCACCGCTGTGGCCGTCCTCACCCTCCTCGCCCTCCTCGTCGCGGGGGCGGGGATGTACTCGATGGACCACGCACGCACCGCCCGACTGCAGGAGGGCCCGCAGCGGGCCGCGCTCGCCGTCAATGAGATCCACTCCAGAACGGCACCCGGCCGGTTGCGAGCGCGTGGCGACGACGTCAGCCGGACTCTGACCGTGGTGCGGGGCCACGATGTGGTCGCTTCGCGGGCCGCCGCCCTGGGATCGCTCCCCAAGCAGGCGATCTGGCGGTCTCCGTGCGACGGCGGGCAACAGGTGCGGACCTGCGAGCCGCGGTTGTCGGCGTTCGAATCCAGTGGCTCGGCCGCCTCGCCGGTATACGCCACCGGGCAGCGGGTCACGGGTCTCCTGTCGCGGAACTCTTTTCACCTGATCTTGGTGATCGAGGCTGTCGCGCTGATCTCCTTGACCACGTGGGCCACGTGGAAGGTGACCGGCTGGGCGTTGCGCCCCGTGGACGCGGTGCGCGCCGAACTGGCAGTGATCGACTTCGGTGACCTGCACGCTCGCATTTCCGAACCGGCCAACGCGCAAGAGGTCGCCCGTCTGTGCCGGACGATCAACAATGCGCTGCGGCGCCTGAACGAGGGCAAGGAAGAGCTCCAGGACTTCGCGCGCGTCCAGCGGCAGTTCGCCTCGGACGTCTCCCATGAGCTGCGTACTCCCATAGCCGGACTGCGCGCGCAGCTGGAGGAGGCGCAACAGGATCTCGGCGGGGTTCGGCTGCCAGACCTGCTCGGAACGACGCTGGGCCAGGTGGATCGGCTCCAGGCGATCACCGATGATCTGCTGTTCCTGGCCCGCATGGGGACCGGTGTGGCCGCCGAACAACAGCGGCTGGATCTCGCGGCGCTCGTCCGGGCCGAGATCTCCCAGCGGTCGGCTCAGCGCCCGGTACAACTCCACCTCACGCCGGGCAGCACCGTCGATGCCGTGCCCACCCAGATCAGCCGACTGCTCGCCAACCTGCTGGACAACGCCCAGAGGCACTGCACGCACCAGGTGTGCGTCGATGTGCACGCCGCCCCCACCGTGGTCGAGCTCGCGGTCAGTGACGACGGGCCGGGAATCGCACTCGACGACCGGGAGCGGGTGTTCCACCGTCTCACCCGGCTGGACGACGCCCGCCGGCTCGACCGCAACGGCACCGGCCTCGGCCTCGCCATCGCCCGTGAGATCGCCCACGCGCATCACGGAACCCTCAGCGTCGAGGAGAGCACCACCGGCGGTGCGTGTTTCGTCCTTCGGCTGCCCCGAGTCCTGCCACGCGAATGGGGTCATCATGAGGCTTGAACGCTGCACGATCAGAGGCCGCCTGGCACTGTTCACCGGTGTGGTGGTGGGTCTGCTCTGCATCGTGTTCTCCACCGTCCTGTTGTTCACCATCAACAGGACGGCCACCGACAACCTCACCAAAGAGGTGACCGCGGTGGGGGAGTTGACCGCCTACTACGTCGACCGCGGGAAACTCGTCGATCCGCTTCCGCCCATCCCGCAGAACCTGATCCGCCCCGTCCAGGTGGTCGACCCCCAAGGGAGGGTGGTCGCGGCGACCAGAGATCTGCAGAATCAACCGGCCATGGCGCACTTCACTCCGAAGTCCCCTCACCGGGTGGCCAGTGCCGTCGTCTGCCACTCTGTCTTCACGTCAGGCCGTTGCCACATCGTCGTCGCGCAGCAGGTGTTCCACAACGGCGACTGGACCATTTACAGTGCCGCGCCGACGCTGCCGTTCGCCGTCTATCCGGGTGTGATGACCCTGCTGATCGCGGGGACGGTCATCTTCACGGTCGCGGTGGCCTACGGGGCGCGGCACACCGTCACCCACTCGCTGAAACCCGTGGACGCCATCCGAGCCCAGCTCGACCACATCCAGAGCACCGATCTCGGCCGCCGGGTCCCGGTCCCCATGGCCAAGGACGAGATCTACCGGCTGGCCCGCAGCGTCAACCAGACACTGGACCGGTTGGAGGACATGCTGGAGCAGCAGCGACGGTTCTGCTCCGACGCCTCCCACGAGCTGCGTAGCCCGATCACCGCCATCCGCGTCCAGATGGAGTACGCCCTTCTGGCGCCGCAGGACGTCGACCCGACCGATCTGTGCAACGCCGTGCTCCCGAGCGTGGAACGGCTCCAATCGATCGCCTCCGACCTGCTGACGCTCACCCGCCTGGACGCGGGCGTGCCGTATGAGCGACGACTCGTGGATCTTGCCGAGCTCGTCGCCACGGAGCTGAACGGCCACCGGATGAGCAGGGAGATCGTCCAGCATCTGGCAACGGGTGTGACGGTCAGTGGCGACAGGACGCGACTGGGCCAGTTGGTCAGCAATCTGGTCCAGAACGCCCAGCGACACGCCTCCTCCACGATCACGATCACCGTACGGCACGCGGACGACGACCCTCGATTCCCGGAGAAGGCCGCGGAGCTGGAGGTACTCGACGACGGCGCAGGAGTCGCCGCCGACCAGCGAGAGACGGTGTTTCAGCGGTTCACCCGGCTGGACACCGCCCGGAGCAGAGATGCGGGAGGCGTCGGACTCGGACTCCCCATCGCCCGGCAGATCGCCGAGAGCCACGGCGGCACGCTCACCATCCACGAAAGCGCCCAGGGTGCGCGTTTTGTCGTCCGTCTTCCGCTGTCTCCGTAACGTTTATCCAGGGCCATTGACGGCTCTGGATAAACGTGGGACGCCGAGGCGGCTTCGGGGCGACGGCCTCTTTTGAGAGCCGGCGCAGCCTCGCATCCGCCGCCGGATAATTTCCCGCTTCGACCTACGTGCCGTCCCGCTTTTCATTGCGTCGATCGCCAACCGGCCCAGCGTTGGATCGTCTGCATGTGGACGTAATGGCATTCCCTGCCGCGCCCATAATGACGATTCGAGCGGTCCCAGTGGGCGGGGCGGGTGATCGTCGTCATGGAATCTCTGTATTGGAGGTCCCGCTCCACGGCGAAGCGTATCGCGGCGGGAAAGAAGCGGATCGTTTTCCCGGTGATCGGAGTGTCACCGGGGTTGGCAGCGACGCCGGAGCCGGACTCTCAGCGGAGTGGATCAATGGTGATCCGGGTTGCCGATGCTCGATGAGCGATGTCGGTGTGCGCGGGAATATCCGCGCAGGTCGGGAATGGTCTCCTGATCTGACATCGCTTGTTCGCGTCCGGTGGGCCGCCTCGCAATTTCTTCCAAGGCGGAGTGTGCCGTCTGGTTGTTTACGCATCGGTCCTGGCTCGGTGAATCCAGAAAACAATGGCACCGTAATGCTGCCAGACCGATTCGACGTCCGTCCGGCACTCGACAGGTGTGGGCGGCTTCTCTGAAAACAATGCGCAAATTTCTATGGCGAGGACATGGCGCGAGAAGGGCCGCCGAATGAACGGGTGCCTGAGGCGGGGTCGCGGCGGCGAACCGCCGAGTACGATCACCGCCTCTTCCGCCAGGGTTCACCGCATGCTCGTGATGGCGTCATCAGCGCTTCTCAGTTGATCTCTTTAATCGAGTGCTGCCCTTGATCGAACTGGGCGGTAGCGGGGGCGTTGCCTCCGTGTCATCTCTTCAGCTGAGGTTCCAATGAAATTGATGGTCTTGAACCATCGCTATACGAGGCCACTGCTGGTGGCGCTCGCCGCGGCGACCACGCTGGCGGCCCTGCCCGCCGCCGCGTACGCGGACGGCAGTCAGCCCGCACCGGTCACCGGCGGGATCCCCCTGATCAACACGGCCGAGAAGATCGGTCCGGGGATCAACCTGCAGCACGTGCAGGCGCTCGACCAGAAGGGCTGGTACAACGCGCAGTTCCTGACCGTTGACCTGTCCAACAGCGCGGTCGGCACGGACCTGCTGACCGCCGGACCGGTCGCGTCCGGCGGGCCGCTCAGCGTGGCCGCCAACAAGGCCGGCGCCGTCGCGGGCGTCAACGGCGAGTTCTTCGACATCGGCAACTCCAACGCGGCGCTCGGTGGTGAGGTCCAGAACGGGCAGCTCATCAAGACCGCAGACATCGGCGGGCGCCAGCACGTCGGCGTCAGCAAGGACGGCATCGCCCAGCTCGTGGACCTCACGGTCAACACGACCGCGAACTTCTCGGGTGCGGACCACGGAGTCCTGTCGATCAACGCCGCGAACGGCGGCGGGATCCCCGCGGACGGCCTGATCGCGTTCACGTCCGCGTGGGGCGACTACAGCCGCAACCGCGGCCTGACGGGCGTGGCCAACGACCAGATCGCCGAGGTCCTGGTCCAGAACGGCTCGGTCGTGTCGGTCACGCCGAATGGTCCCGCGGGCTCGGGGACGATTCCGGATGACGGGTTCTACCTGGTCGGGCGCGGCGCCTCGGCGACCGCGATCCGCGCGCTGCAGCCCGGCGACCCGATGACGCTCAGCTACGCGCTCGCCAACAACGTCGCCAAGACGATGAAGTTCGCGCTCGGCGAGGGCGGCACCATCGTCTCCGGCGGCCGGGTCGTCGGCGGCCTCGACACCTCGATCGCCCCGCGCACCGCGCTCGGCTTCAAGGACGACGGGCACACGCTCGTGCTCGCCACCTGGGACGGCCCGGGCGGCACCGGCAAGGGCGGCATCGGGATCGACAAGGAGGCGCGCGACCTCGTCGCGATGGGCGTGCAGACCGCGGTCAACCTCGACGGCGGCGGCTCGACCACGATGGTCGCCCGCGCGCTCGGCGAGGACACCACGACCGTCCGCAACGTCCCGTCCGACGGCTCCGAGCGCAACGACCCGAACGGCGTGGGCGTGTTCGTCTCCAAGGGCGACGGCAAGGCGCACGAGGTCCTCATCAAGCCCGCGCCGGGTTCGGCCACGGCCGACGGTGACCTGAAGGTCTTCCCGGGACTGCGCCGCGCGCTCATCGCGCAGGGCATCGACGACCACCAGACGGCGGTGACGATCGATCCGAAGTCCGTGGGATGGGCCGTACCCGGAGCCTCCGTCGAAAACGGCACGGTCACGGCCCCGGCCAAGATCGCCAAGCCGTACGGTGTGCTCAAGGTCGAAGCGCACGTGGGGCGTGAGGCCGGGCGCGAGCAGATCACCGTCCTGCACCCGCTCGACGGCCTGGAGCTGTC
>NZ_FZOD01000172.1 GCF_900188345.1 Streptosporangium subroseum
GAGTGCAGTACCTGTCCGGGGGGTGCGCCCAGGAACGCCACCGAGGCGCCGACCAGGCGATCGCTCTCGTAGGCTCCGGCCACGTAGTTGCCCGCGTGCGACAGCGCCCGCATCATCTCCACCGTGACGGGCGCGCTCCCCGGGTCGAAACGCCAGATGCCGTCGAACAGCTTCATGACGTCCTCGAGCTCCTCGATGAAGTGGAGCTCGCGCAGCACCGCGCCGGTCACCTGAGCACCGCCTGGACCAGACCGGTCAGCAGTGTCGTACGGCCGGGCATCTCGCTCACGACCACGTGCTCGCTGTCGGCGTGGGCGCCGCCGCCCACCGCGCCGAGTCCGTCGAGCGTCGGGCAGCCGACGCCGGCGGTGTAGTTGCCGTCGGAGGCTCCGCCCACTCCGACACCGGTGAGGGGGGCGAGCCCGAGGTCGGCGGCGATCCGCTGGGCGACGGTGAACAGGGCAGCCGAGGAGGCTTCCTCCAGGGGAGGGCGGTTCGGGCCCCCGCTCACCTCCAGCCTGGTCCCGGCGAGCCGGGGGGCCAGGGCGCGCATCAGCTCGTCGACCCGTTCCTGCGCGGCGAGGGTGGGCACCCGTACGTCCACCGACACGCGAGCCAGCGCGGGCACGGTATTGACCGTGGTCCCGCCCAACAGCGCCGTCGGCGTGACGGTGGTCGTCCCCAGGGATCCCGGCGAGGTCCCGGTCTCCTGCGTTCCGGCCTCCCGCGTTCCGGCCTCCCGGATCCCGGCTTCCCGTGCTCCGGTCTCTCGTGCTCTGGTTTCCTGTGCTCCGGCCTCTCGCGTCCCGGTCTCTCGTGCTCTGGTTTCCTGTGCTCCGGCGACGAGTGACGCCTCCGACGTTGGCCTGCCTGGAAGGTCGCCGTTCACCCGGTCGGCGATCCCGGCGATGGCGAGGATCTGGTGGGCCAGTTCGATGCCGGCGTTCGCGCCCTTCTCCGGGTCGAGCCCCGCGTGCGAGGCCCTGCCGTGCACCATGAGCTCGTAGATCGAGATGCCCTTGCGGGCGACCTTGAGCGCGCCGCCGTCGGCGCCGGCCTCCAGCACGAACGCGGCCGCGCATTCGCGCGCCGTCTCCTCGATCAGCGTGCGCGAGGACGGCGAGCCGACCTCCTCGTCCCCGGTGACCAGTACGCACACCCCGTCCAGCGACGGCAGCGCGGTCAGCGCGTGGAATGTCTGCACCAGCCCCGCCTTCATGTCGAACACGCCCGGCCCGCGGGCGATGCCGTCCACGAGCGACCAGGGAATCCTCGTCAGCGTCCCGACCGGCCAGACCGTGTCGTGATGGCCGAGGATCAGGACCCGGGGGGTGCCGAAGCTCCACCGCAGGTGGGTGACCCCGTCGATCAC
>NZ_FZOD01000100.1 GCF_900188345.1 Streptosporangium subroseum
CGAGCTGAAAGCCGACTCACGGGCACCGCCCTAACCTGCTCGAACAGCCCGTACCGCTAATGGCTGTCCCCATGTTCCTCGACCCCGGACACCATCCGGGACCCTTCGACCTTTCACCAGCTGCTTCTCGCCTCTGAACCACGCTGAAAGCCCGGCGCGACCTGGGAAAACAGCCTCAAGATCATTGCGCGTATATTACGCGACCACCGACATGAGGCCGCTCAGAGCGGCATCTGGCTGCATGTCCCGGAAAAGCAAAAGAGCCCCTTGCGGGGCTCTGAGCTGGGAAAAGCTGGTGTGGCAGGTGCAGGACTTGAACCTGCGTAGGCTGAGCCGACGGTTTTACAGACCGCTCCCTTTGACCACTCGGGCAACCTGCCGTGTCCTCCGCTTGCGGCGGCGACAGGAAGAAGAATAGCGGACTTCGGGGCGTGACGTGACATCCGCGGAGTCCCCCCGTCGATAGCCTGCCCAACCAGGACTTTCGCGACCTATACCGCCCCTCACGGCGGTCCTGCGCGGGGATGAGCCTCTGCCGCTCCTCGCCCCGATCCGATGCGCGGATGGCAGGAAAACCGACCCCTTGGCGCCGTCGCCTCGATGTTGACGGTCACCTTCATCGTGAGCCGATAAGCGAAGCGCTAGGGTCGACAAGAGAGCTAGAGAGGATAGTCGACGCATGGCCGACAGCAGTTTTGACATCGTCAGCAAGATCGACCACCAGGAGGCCGACAACGCGCTGAACCAGACGGTCAAGGAGGTCGGGCACCGATTTGACTTCAAGGGCACCGGCGCGACCATCGCCTGGTCCGGCGGCCAGAAGGCCATCGAGATCAAAGCCAACAGCGAGGAGCGCGTTAACGCGGTCCTTGACGTGTTCAAGGACAAGCTGATCAAGCGGAATCTCTCGCTCAAGATCCTGGACGCGGATGAGCCCAAGCTGTCAGGCAAGGACTACCGCCTCCTGGTCACCCTCAAGGAGGGCATTGACCAGGATCACGCCAGGAAGATCTCAAAGATCATCCGGGACGAGGGGCCCAAGGGCGTCAAGGCCCAGATCCAGGGCGAGGAGCTGCGGGTGAGCTCCAAGAAGAGGGACGAACTCCAGGAGGTCATCGCCCTGCTCAAGGGTAAGGACCTGGAGATCGCCCTTCAGTTCACGAACTACAGATAGCAGGCCGGGCAATCAGGGCTCTGGGCTGCATGTTCAGGGTTTGCTCTGCTCGGGAGGGCATATCCGGGGCACACGGCTGAGGGCATCGTCCATCAGGGCGCGTGTTTTCTCCTGTGCCTCGGGCCTCCCGTCGTGCCCGCCTTCTTCTCCCCTGTCTCGGGCCTCACCGTCGTGTCTCGGGTCTCTCCCACCGCGTTTTCGACCTCTCCGCGTACGGGCCCGGCTTGTCTCTTCGGTGTCGCCCATCGTGTCTCGCGCGTCTCGGGCCTCTCCACGTATGGACCGGCTTGTCTCTTCGGTGTCGTCCCGTCGCGTCTCGGACCCCTCCGCGTGCGAACCGGCCTATCGCTTTGGCGTCGCCCCCTCGATGTGGCGCAGCGCCTCCTGAAGGTAGGTCCTGAACACCGGGTAGTTCTCACTCATCGGGAAGTGGCCGATGTCCGGCATCTCGATGAAATGACCGCCCTTGATCTGCTGGGCGCTGCGCCGGCTGTCCTCCGGCGTCGTGAGGTAGTCGTAGGTCCCGGTCATCAGCACGACCGGGCATTCCTCCCCATTGATCTCGTGGAGCCGGCCTCGCAGATCGTGATCCACGGAGTAGAAGTACAGATCGCCCTTGAACGCCTCCGCGCCCTGGCTGTAGTAGAACCAGGTGAGCCGCCGATCCATCTCGGGCGACTGGGGCGCCATGAGATCCCAGACACCGCTGGCGCACACCTGGGCGGCGTTGGCATGAGGATGTTGCCACCAGTCGAGGTAGAAGCCGGGTGAGTAGTCGGCGGCCTCGACCGGGATGACTCCGGCGAAGCGTTCCGGGTGGCGAAGTGCGAGCTGCAGCGCGACGTTGCCGCCGAACGAGGAGCCCATGAAGATCGGGTCTTCAAGTTCGAGGGCGTCGCAGAACTCGGTGATGAAGTCGACGAAGTAGTCGGCGGTGAGCCTGTACTCCTCCTTCCACCACTCGGTGTTGTGCGGCGGGTCGGACTTGCCGTGCCGGGCCAGGTCGTAGGCGATCACCCGGTAGTCGCGGGTGATCACCTCGTCCTCGAGCAGGTCACGCCACTGGTGGTTGTGGCAGCCCGCGGTGTGCTGGCAGACGAGCGGGCGGCCCCGGCCGTTCTCCAGGTAGAAGACCTTGCATCGGTCGCCCTGTACGTCGATCGTGACGTAGTGCCCGGTGACGGGCGAAATGACTCCCCGTGCCATGGTCTCCCCCTCACACCGGCGCGCCGGTGACGCGCAGCAGTTCGAGCTGGCGGGTCAGGCATCGCAGGTTCTGCATGAGTACGAGCAGGTCGCCCTCAAGGCTCATGTCCTCCCTGAACGAGGCGGCCCAGATTCCGTGGAACATCGGCGGAGGCGGGTCCTGAGAGAACTTCCGCCAGGTGTCGGCGCTCGCCCGGAGTGCGAACTGGTAGGCCTCCAGCGGGCCGGGATCGACGACAATCTCCTCGATCTTTCCTCGGTGGACGCGCACGATGTAGCTTCGCTCGCCCATGTCGAGCAGGTAGTCGCACGAGAAATACCTCCCGTGCGCCGAGAGCTCGGCGTCGTCGTCGGAGACGTGCTGGAATTCCGTCGCCCAGCGATCGGCCGCATACGTGGTGCTCATGGACGTCCCTCCCCGCTCCGGACCCGGTCACGGATGGGTTCCCCGTACATTCCCGACGCTAGGAACGCCGTCTGCCGAAGTCCAATAGCGAATCCGGGCCGGGTGATAGCCGCGGTCTATCACCCGGGTATCGGGTCCGTGAGGGACGAGTTCTACCGTGGAAGGGTGGACGAGAGTCTCCGACTGGTGCGTTACTTCCTCGCGGTCGCCGAGGAGCTGCACTTCCGCCGGGCCGCCGCACGCCTGTTCGTCTCGCAGCCGACGCTCAGCGATCAGATCCACCGTCTTGAGCAGCACCTCGGCGTGCGACTGTTCGAACGCACCGGTCGCGGAGTCATTCTGACCCCTGCGGGCAAGGAGTTCGAGGGCGAGGCTCGTACGGTCCTCGCCGCCTGGGAGCAGGCGGTCGTGGTCACCCGGAGAGTGGCCGAGGAACGGGCACAGACGTTTGTGATCGGGTTCGTGGCCAATGCCGCCGCCGAACTCACCCCGTTGATCACACGGCGTTTCCGCGACCACCATGGCGGCGTCAGCGTGGAGATGCACCAGTACGACTTCCGCGAGCCGCTCGCCGGACTCGGCACCGGCCATGTCGACGTGGCGCTGACCCGGCCTCCGCTGGGGCACATCCCGTGGCTGCACACCGAGACCCTCTTCACCGAGCCGCGCGTGCTCGTCGTCTCCGCCGCCAACCCTCTCGCCGGTCGCGACGTGGTGAGTGTCGAGGACGTGCTCGACGAGCCGTTCGTCGCCTGGAAAGCGCCGGAGCCCTGCCGTGACTTCTGGCTTGCCCTGGACCAGCGGAAGGGCAACCCGGTCCGTATCGGCCGAGAGGTCGTCACGGTGGACGAATGCCTGGAGTCGATTCTCATGGACGCCGGGGTGGCATTCGCGCAGGCCTCGTCGCAACGTTTCCACGCGCGCCCGGGCCTGGCCTTCGTCCCCACTACGGGGCTACCTCCCACCTCCGTCGTCGTGGCCTGGCGCGCTGATCACGAAACCCCGCTGGTACGGGACTTCGTGCGGGTCGCCCGCGAGATCGCCGAAATCGACGGGAGCCGGATGTCGGCTCCGGGTGGTGGGTGGAGAAGCCCTGCCTCGTAGTTCGTCGACATGGCCACCGGCCGGTGTTCCTGACAGGCCATGTTCCTGGCGGGCGGTAGACGGCGACCTTCCCGACGGGCGGTGGACAGGGACCTTCCTGACAGGCGGTGGACGGAGACGTTCCTGACAGGCGATGGGCGGAGACGGCAGCTCGTGGATCCCGGAGCTGTCAGGCGAGCGACGACGAACTATCGTCGCTTTCATGGGGAAAATTCACGACAGGCTCAACGATCGGCTACGTGAGTTCATCGGAGCCCAGCCGGTTTACTTCATCGCGACGGCCCCCGAGCAGGGTGGTCACGTCAACGTCTCTCCCAAGGGATACGCCGACACCTTCGCCATCCTCGACGACCTCACGGTCGCCTATCTCGATCTGGACGGCAGCGGCGTGGAGACCATCTCCCACCTCCGCCAGAACGGCCGCATCACGGTCATGTTCTGCGCCTTCTCCGGTCCCCCCAACATTCTTCGCCTGTACGGCACCGGCCGGGTCGTCGTGCCGAAGGACTCCGAGTTCTCCGAGCTGATCAAGAATTTCGGCCCGCACCCCGGCGTCAGGTCGATCATCATCGTCAGTTGCGACCGGATCTCCGACTCCTGCGGCTTCTCGGTGCCGTTCATGTCCTTCGACGAGGACCGGACGCTCCTGGACGAGTGGGCGGGGCGCAAGGAGGTCCAGCAGCAGCGCGCCTACCGCGCCAAGAACAACCGCGAGAGTATCGACGGCATCCCCGGTCTCTCCCCGGAGGAGACCAATCCGGTAGCCCACCACTCCTGATATCGGGACCGCCCTGATCTCAACGACAGGTGTGGCGGCGCCGTCGGCCGGCATCCCACGGGCGTCCGGTAGGTCTGTACGTGGTGGGACTCCTGCCCGAGAGGGCAGGAGGCGCTCGATGAGGCCGCTGCGCCTGCCTGCCGTTCCCGCTGGAGTGATCATCACTGTCGGGTTGAGCCACGGCGGAGGAGGCCAAGGGGTTCCCTGCCCGCCATGCGGGACGGGGCGACGGCGTCAGCGGCGGTAGCCCGCCATCCGCTCCAGACGGGCGACGCGCTCGGCGGTAGGTGGGTGTGTGGAGAACATCCGGCCGATTCCGGCACCCCGGAAGGGGTTGGCGATCATGAGGTGAGAGGCGGAGGCCAGGCGGCCGTTCTCGGGGAGCGGCAGCTGGCGGGTGCCCATCTCGATCTTCCTGAGCGCCGAGGCGAGCGCCAGCGGATCGCCCGTCAGCCGGGCTCCGGACTCGTCCGCCTGGTACTCCCGGGACCGGGAGATGGCCATCTGAATCACTCCGGCGGCGACCGGACCGAGCACGATCATGAGCAGCGCGCCGATGAAACCGGGCCCCTCGTCGTCGTCTCCGCCACCGAAGAACAGGCCGACGTAGCCGAGGTAGGTGATGATCGTGGCGAGCGCCCCCGCCACCGAGGAGATCAGGATGTCCCGGTTGTAAACGTGGGACAGCTCGTGTCCGATGACCCCGCGCAGCTCGCGCTCGTCGAGCAGCTGGGTGATCCCGTAGGTCACGCAGATCACGGCGTTGCGGGGGTTGCGCCCGGTCGCGAAGGCATTGGGCTGCATGGTCGGCGAGACGTACAGCCTGGGCATGGGCTGGCGAGCCTCGGTGGAGAGCTCACGCACGATCCGGTAGAGCGTCGGCTGCTCGACCTCGCCCACCGGCCGGGCACGCATGGCGGACAGGGCGATACGGTCGGAGAAGAAGTAGGCGATGCCGTTCGTCACCAGCGCGATCAGAACCGCGATCTGCACGCCGGAACCGCCTCCCAGCCACGCTCCCGCCGCGATGATCACCGCGGACAGTGCGCCGAGAAGGATCGCCGTACGCAGACCGTTGTGGTGCACTACATCCCCCTTATCGGTTGATGCTGTTTCACCAGTCCAACGTCTCCGGCCAGGTCGAACGTTCCCCTGAGCGTTCAGCCCGGGGTAATGAACTCCGCCGGAAGGAGATCGAGCACTATTTGGGGGGCGATCGAGAACGCCACCGCGATGATTGCGGCCAGCGCGATCGCCACGCCCGCGGGCACCCATCCGGTACGGCTGCCGCCCGCCCCGGCGGTCATGTCCATGACGCCGCCCGTGGTCACCGGGGCCGGAGTGAAGATCCGCACGGCCCAGGCGACGTAGTAGTAGAGGCCGATGACCGTGTTGACCGCCATCACCACGGCCAGCCAGCCGCCGCCTCCGTCGACGATCTCCCGGAACACCACGATCTTGGCGAACAGTCCGGCCAGCCCCGGGGGCAGGCCGGCCAGGCAGATCAGGAAGAAGGCCAGCGCCAGCCCGGCCGCTGGGTTCTGGAACACCAGGCCCCGGTAGTCGTCCAGCTCGTTTCGCGAGGACCGTCTCGACACCAGCATGACCACCGCGAACGCCCCGATGTTCATCGCCGCGTAGAACACCAGGTAGGCGATCGACGCGCTCATCGCCGCGTCGTTCCGGACGCCGAGGGGGGCGAGGATGTAGCCCGACTGGGCGACGGAGGACCAGGCGAGCAGGCGCACGGCGTGGCGCTGCCGCATGGCGAGCAGGTTGCCCACGGTCATGGTCAGCGCGGCGATGATCGCGATCAGCGGGACCCAGGTGGCGGCCTGGCTCCCCAGGGCGATGACCAGGATGAGGATCAGGCCTGCGAACCCGGCCGCCTTGGAGATGACGGAGAGAAGGGCCGCGACGGGGATGGGAGCGCCCTGGTAGACGTCGCCTGCCCACGCGTGGAACGGCACCGCCGCGATCTTGAAGGCGAACCCGGCAAGAACCAGCACCACGGCCGCGGTGACCACCGCGGGCAGGTCGTGGCTGATCTCCAGCGAGGAGGAGTAGACGCCGGCGACGCCCTGGCCCGGGCTGAGACCGGCGATGGACGGGGGAACGCCCTCCCTCAGGATCTGGGCGATGCGGTCGAGGTAGACGGTCCCGGTCGTTCCGTACAGCAGGGAGACCCCGAAGAGCATCACCGCGGTGGAGACCACGGAGACCAGGAAGAGCTTGACCGCCGCCTCGGAGCTGCGGCCGTCGTAGCGTTTGAGCGCGGTGAGCGCGAACACCGGCAGCGAGACCAGCTCCAGCGCGACCAACAGCATGATCAGGTCGCGGGAGGCGGGTAGGGCGACGGCACCCGCGAGCATGCAGAGCAGCAGGAAGTACCATTCGCCGACCGGGATGTCTCCGGAGGAGAGCTCCGCCGCCGACAGCAGCACCACGACGATCCCCGCGGCCAGCGCGAGGCCCGCGAAGATCAGCGTGAAGTCGTCGACCACGAACGAGCACGGCGCCGCGGCGGCCTGGCCCGCCACCGGCGGAACCGTCAGAAGCGCGGCCCCGCCACCCGCGCCGCCGGAGGGGCCGAGCAGCCCGTCCGGCACGCAGAAGGTCTTCAGCGGCCCTCCGGTGCGCATGGCCTGGGAGACCACCACGGCCAGGGCGCCGGTCACACCGGCCAGAGTGACCCCGCCGAGCGCCCGCCGGACATACGGCCGGTGAGGCAGGAAGGCGTCCAGAATCAGCACGAGCCCGGCGGTGAGGGCGAGGATCAGCAGCGGGGCGACCGCGTAGTAGTCGATTGACTGGATCACGGCGCCCCCAGGAGGGTGTGGACCACCGGATCGGTGAGGAGGAGAAGAGCTTTCGGCCAGAGACCGAACAGCAGGATCAACCCGACCAGCGGCACCCAGGCGGCCAGCTCGTAGCTCGTGACGTCGCGCATGCGCGCGTTTCCGGCACCCATCGCGACCCGGGAGGGATCGGTCCCTCCGCCCACCGCGGCGAGCACCGGGGCGTGGATGGTTTTGATGCCCCGGCCGTGGGTGACCCGGGAGAGCATGAGCAGGAAGTAGGCGGCGGTCAGCACGGTGCCGAGACCTCCGATGACCATGAAGGTCAGGTAGAGGGGGCGGGACAGGCCGGCGGCCGGTTCGAAGGCGCCGAGGAGGGCGAGCATCTCGCCCCAGAAACCCGCCAGTCCCGGTAGTCCCAGGGAGGCGATGCAGGCGAAGGTCAGCAGGGAACCGAGGTGCGGCAGACGTGACAGCATGCCGCCACCGAGCGCGGGCATGACGGAGGTGCCGTGACGCTCCTTGATCGCTCCTGCGATGAAAAAGAGCAGGGCGGTGATCAGGCCGTGGGCGATGTTGCCGAACAGGGCGGCGTTGAAGCCGACCGGGGTGAGCGTGGCGAACCCCAGCAGCACGAAGCCCATGTGACCGACCGAGGAGTAGGCGATCATCCGCTTGAGATCACGCTGGGCGAGACAGGCGAGGGAGCCGTAGATGATGCCGATCACGGCGAAGGCCCCGAGCCAGGGGGCGGCCGCCGCGGCGCCGTCCGGCAGGACCGGGATCGCGATACGGGCGAAGCCGTACGTTCCCATCTTGAGGAGCACGCCCGCCAGGAGCACCGAGCCGACGGTCGGCGCCTCGGTATGGGCGTCGGGCAGCCATGTGTGCAGCGGCCACATCGGGGTCTTGACCGCGAAGCCGATGCCGACGGCTATGAAGGCGATGATCTGCACCGAGCGGGACATGCCCGCCCCCTGCGCCCGCGCGAGGGCGACCATGTCCAGGGTCCCGGTCTGCGCCCAGATGAGCAGCAGACCGAGCAGGAGAACGGCCGAGCCGAGCAGCGTGTAGAGGATGAACTTGATCGCCGCCGCCCGCCGGGCTCGCCCGCCCCAGATGGCGATGACGAAGTACATCGGGATGAGGACGACCTCGAAGAACACGAAGAACAGGAGCAGGTCGAGTGCGAGGAACGTGCCGATCATGCCCACTTCGAGGATGAGCAGCGTGAACACCAGCGCCCTGGGACGGTTACCGCCGGCCTTGGGCCGCAGTAGTTGCCCGGGGCCGTCGGCGCTGCCCCAGCACAGGTAGACGAAGCAGAGAAAGGTCAGCAGCGTGGTCAGCACGACCAACGGGAGTGAGATGCCGTCCAGGCCGAGGTGGAACCTGAGGTCGAGCCCGGGAATCCAGGCCAGGTCCGTCGAGAACTGCACCCGGGCCGCGTCGCCGTAGTCGAACCCGGCGGCCAGCACCACGGACAGCGCGAACGTGACCCCGGACACGGCCAGGCCGTGCACCCTGAGCAGCCGCCCCCTGGCCACGGCGTCCGTCCTGGACGGCGCGAGCAGCACGGCGGCACCGGCCAGCGGCACCCCGAGGAGCGCGATCAGCACCCAGCTCATGACTCGGCCACCTCTCCCGGCGTCGGGGAGGTGGTGATCCAGGCGTGTCGCCCGAGCGGCACGATGATTCGAGCTGGTCGCCCTGGCGACATGACGGTTCGGGCATACCGCCTGGGCGACACGACGGTTCGGGCGTATCGCCCAGGTGACGCGATCGAGTCCGCGCTCATCGGCGCATCACCGCCAGACGGATCAGGAGCAACACGACGGCGGCCACGGTTCCCCAAAAGAGCAGAGAGATCATCTAAAGATCACCGCCCAGGCCACGATGAGAAGGACACCCGAGAGCAGGCCGGTGATGTAGAGCTGGACATTGCCGTTCTGTGCCAGACGCACCAGCCTCGACAGGCTCATGGTCGCCCGGCCCGAGCCGCGCACCGCGCCGTCCACCAGGTGGTCATCGGTACGGACGACAAGGCGGGCGAGGTCCAGCACCGGCCGGACGAACAGTGCGTTGTAGACGGAGTCGACGTAGAAGGCCTGCTCGCAGGGGACACGGAAGGGGCCGAGCATGCGGGCCGGGTCGCTCAGAGGGTCGCTGCGCCACACGACATAGACCACGCCTGCGCCCAGCAGCGCCATCACGACGCTGAGGGCGGCGGCGTCCCAGTGGACGTCCGCGATCCCGACGAAGCCCAGGAGCAGGGCCGGCACGGAGAGGATCATGATCGGCCAGCGCATGGTGGCCGGTGCCTCGTGAATGTCGATGACGTGGGCCGTCCCGGGCGCGGGCTCGGGGAGGGCGATGATGGGACGCTCTCCGAAGAAGGTGCGTAGCCATGCGCGGGTGGCGTAGGCGCCGGTCACCGCGACCGTGACCAGCGCGCAGCCGTACAGCAGCAGGGCCGCCGCGTCGGTGAGCGGTCCGCTGGACAACGCCCGCTCCATGGCCACCAGCACCTCGTCCTTGCTGAAGAAGCCACTGGCCGGAGGCAGACCCATCAGAGCGGCGAAGCCGATCGTCATCGTGACGAAGGTTATGGGGAGCTCCCGGCGCAGGCCCCCCATCGCGCTCATGAGGTTGGAGCCGACCGCGTGGATCACCGCTCCCGCGCAGAGGAAGAGCAGCGCCTTGAAGGCGCCGTGGGTGATCAGGTGGAAGATCGCCGCACTATCGGATCCGGCGGCCAGGGCACCCGCCATGTAGGCGAGCTGGCTGATCGTGGAGTAGGCGAGGACGCGTTTGAGGTCGTCCTGTGCCAGGGCGGCGAGGGCTGCGCCGAGCATGCCGAGCGCGGCGAGAACCGCGAGCACGTCCAGGGTGGGTCGGGCGCCGAGGAAAACCGGGTAGAGCCGGGCGACGATGAAGATGCCGGCGGCGACCATGGTGGCCGCGTGGATGAGCGCGCTGATCGGGGTCGGTCCGGCCATCGCGTCGGGTAGCCAGACGTGCAGCGGAGCCTGGGCGCTCTTTCCCGCGACCCCGGCGAGCAGCAGCATGGTCGCGGCGATGATCGTGCCGGAGGACATCTCGGGAACCTTGGCGATGACGTCGGCGATCCTGAAACTGCCGGCCGCCGTCCCGAGGACGAAGATGCCGAACAGGAAGCCGACATCGCCGATCCGGGTGACGAGGAACGCCTTGATCGCCGCCCGGGAGTTGGCCCGGTCTTCCCACCAGTGCCCGATCAGCAGGTAGGAGCAGAGACCCATGATCTCCCAGCCCACGTAGAGGACCAGGAGGTCCGCCGCGTAGACGACCAGGAGCATGGCGCTGGTGAACAGGCTGATGAACGCGCTGTAGGACGGGTAGCGGCGGTCATCGCGCATGTAGCCGATCGAATAGACCTGCACGGCCAGCGCGACCACGGCGGCCAGCACCGCGATCGACGCGGCGAGGCCATCGACGAGCAGCCCCACCGAGATCGACACCGAGCCCGTCTCGATGACGTCGAACGTGGCGGTGACGCCCTCGATCCCCGCCGAGCCCCCGGATCCGGCGGGGACGGGGAGCAGCTCTCCGCGCCCTTCGCCCATGCCGGCCCAATTGGAGTAGGCGAGCCAGATCGCCAGCACCGCGGAGATCGCGGTGGGCACGACGGCGATCCAGGCCGCCCGGCGATTCGCCGCCGCGTCGGCGGCCCCACCACGGAGTCCCCGGGGAAACCGGGAACCGAGAAGCCCTACAGCCGCCGCGACGAACGGCAACAGGATGACGAGCGCGGCGATGGTGATCACGAGGTGTCACCTGGCCGGATGATCGGTTCGGAGTTGGTCTGTGCCCGGTCGGCGGCGCTGTTAAGGAGGTTGCCCGGGGAGACGGTGCCACTGGGTGAGCCGGCCGGGGCCGCCCCCCGGGCCGGGCCGGCATCGGGGCCGGGGCCGGGAGTGGGAGCGTTGGACGAGGCGTCGGGGGCTGAGCCGCCTTCCGGATCGGTGCCGGAATCGGTGGGTTCGGTCAGGGTGCGGAGGCGGTCGAGGTCGATGGTCTGGCGGTTGCGGTAGAGCGCGAGAATGATCGCCAGGCCGAGCCCGACCTCCGCGGCGGCGATCACGATGACGAACAGCGTGAGAACCTGACCACCGTGGAGCCGGTCACGCAGCCACACGTCGAACACGACCAGGTTGAGGTTGACGGCGTTGAGCATGAGCTCGACGGACATCAGCACGAGGATCGTGTTGCGACGGGCGAGCACGCCGTACACGCCGATGGAGAACAGCAGCGCCGAGACAACCGTCGGATAGACGACGTGCACGTCAGTCCCTCCCGCGGATGTCGGTGCGGGACAGGACGATGGCGCCGATCAGGGCGGCCAGCAGGAGGATCGAGAGCACCTCGAAGGGGAGCACCCAGTTGCGGAAGATGCTGGAGCCGAGCTCCTTGGCCGACCCCCCACCGGCTTCGAGGGGGGCGTAGGCGGCGCGGAAGCCATCGATGACCACGGTGACCAGCACGGCCGCCGTGGCGATCGCCACGATCGCGGCGGCCGGGCGGTTTCGGCTGTCAAGGTCGGCGGTCCTGCCGATCGGGGCGCGGGTGAGCATGATGCCGAAGAGGAGCAGGACCACGATCGCGCCGACGTAGATCAGCACCTGGACCCAGGCGACGAACTCGGCGGTCAGGATCAGATAGCACCCGGCCAGCGCGCCGAAGCAGACGACCAGCCACAGGGCCGCGTGGACAACCTGCTTGGTGGTCACGACGAGCAGTGCCGACCCGACGGCCACCACACCCAGCAGAAGGAAGATGATCTCCTGCCCGGTCGGCGGCAGATAGGACGGCACCTCGGTCACGGCTTCTCCTCCGGCTCTCCACTCGGATCCGTCGCCGAAGTCTGCCCTGGTGTGCCCGCTGCCGGGGGTACGCCGCCTTTACCTGTGGATAACTTTCCGGTAGACGACTCACCTGTGGATGACTCGTCCGTGGACGACTCACCTGTGGATGACTCGTCCGTGGACGGGCCACCTGTGGATGGCTCTCCTGCGGGCGGGCCGTCCGCGGATGGCTCACCCCCGGACGAGCCACCCGTGGATGGCCCACCTGTGGACAAACCGCCCGTGGATGAACCACTTGCAGGCGGGCCCTCTGTGGATGACTCATCTGCGGGCGGGCCGCCTGTGGATGAACCACCTGCGGGCAGGCCGCCTGTGGATGAACCACCCATGGATGAACCACTTGTAGATGGGCCCTCTGTGGACGAACCGCCCGTGGGTGGATCGTCCTTCTTCGGGAGGGCTCCGGGCGGGCGGATGGCTCGGACATTCGCATGTCCCGCCGAAGTCCCCCGTGCCGGCCGTACCGGTCTAGCTGGTCTATCCGGTTTCGCGCCGGGTGCCGTTCCGGCCGCCTCGGAGCCGCCCGCCGTCTCAGAGCCGCTCGCCGTACCGGGGCCGCTCGCCGTACCGGAATCGCCAGTGGCGGCCGCGTCAGAGGCGTCGGAAGCACCGGAAGCGCTGCTCGGGACGGCATCCGGGGCGGTGGCGGCCGTTCTGGGCGGCGCGCCGGGCGCCGTCCTTCCCGCGCCGGAGCGGGCCGGACGGGAAGCGGCCGACAGCTCCTTCGGGGGATCGGCGTTGAGTTCGTGGGCCGGTGGCGGCGGGACGGCCTGGATCCAGCCCGCGAGCTTGTCCTTCTCGTGGATGAGGTTGCGGATGTCGCCCTCGGCGTACTCGAACTCCGGAGCCCAGAAGAGCGCGTCGAACGGGCATACCTCGATGCAGATCCCGCAGTACATGCACAGGGAGAAGTCGATCGCGAAGCGGTCGAGCGCGTTTCGGGCGCGGGGACGGCCGCCCTCGGGTGCGGGGAGCGTCTCCTTGTGGGAATCGATGTAGATGCACCAGTCGGGACACTCACGGGCACAGAGCATGCATACCGTGCAGTTCTCCTCGACCAGCCCGATCACCCCCCGGCTCCGGGGAGGCAGCTCCGGCTGGACTTCGGGGTATTGCTGGGTCACGGATCGGCTCAGCATGTGGCGAAGGGTGATGGATAGTCCCTTTGCCAACCCCACTCCTGGTATGCGTGCCACAACTCAACATCATGACGTACGGCGGGGCACTCGGGAATGCGGCAGACCAGGGAAAGGGCTCGCCCTCGATCTTCCCAAGTTATCCACAGCAGTTATCCACAGTCTGTGTGTTCGACTATTGAGCCTCATTGCCCAATCAATCTCAAGGGGAGTACGAGGACCTTAAAAAATACGTATTCTTCGCGACATGTCCCACCAGTACGGATCCGATTGGTATCCGCAGCCGCCCTCGCGATCCAACACGGGGTGGAGTGTGGTGTGGACGCTGGTGCCCGTCTTCACGTGCGGCATCGGCACTCCGGCCATCATGGGCCATGCCGCATACCGGCTGCGGAGCCCCTGGCTGGTATTCGCCGCGATCCTCTACGGACTCGGCATCGGGAGCTTCATGGTCGGCGCGGTGGCCTACGAAGACTCAGAGTTGATCCCGGCCTGGCTGGACGCTCTCGGGACGATCGGGCTGTTCGGCAGCTGGTTTGGCGGGCTGGGCCATGCGCTGATCATCAGGGGCGCCGTGTTCCAGCAGCGCACGCCCTCGGCGACGCCGTACCCCATCGCCCACGCCGGTCCCCCGGGCGCGTACGCGCCCGCGTACCGGCCCCAGGCGCAGCACGACCGGCCCCATCACGACCGGCCCCGGGGCCGGTACGGTCAGGATCACCCCGGCCAGGCCCACCACACGCCCGCCCCTCCCGGCCAGGCTCACCACACGCCCATCCCTCCCGGCCAGGCTCACCACACGCCCATCCCTCCCGGCCAGGCTCATCGCATGCCGGCCCCCACCAACCAGCAGCATCACGGCCAGGATCGCCAGGCCCACGACCGCCGGCCCCAGGGGCCCCAGGGCTGGATCGGACCGTACCGGCTGATCGGCAGACTGGGCGAGGGCGGTCAGGGAACGGTCCATCTCGCGCTCACCCCGCAGGGGCAGAAGGTCGCGGTCAAGGTCCTGCACGAGCGCTTCAGCGGCGACCCGGTGGTGCGGGCACGGTTCCTGCGGGAGGTGGAGGCGACGCGCAGGGTGGCGACGTTCTCCACGGCCCGGGTGCTCGACGTGAACATCAACGACAACCAGGCGTACATCGTCAGTGAATACGTGGAAGGCGTCTCGCTGGAGGAGCTGATCCGCGACCGGGGGCCGCGCCACGAGGACGGGCTGACCCGGCTGGCCCTGGCCACGGCGGGCGCGCTGGCCGCGATCCACCGGGCGGGCGTGGTGCACCGGGATTTCAAGCCGGCCAACGTGCTGATCGGCTCCGACGGGCCGCGCGTGATCGACTTCGGCATCGCCCGTGCCCTGGACCAGGTCACCGCGACGTCGGGCAACATCATGGGCACCCCCGCCTACATGTCTCCCGAGCAGCTCGCGGGAGGCGCGGTCGGCCCGGAGTCCGACGTGTTCAGCTGGGCGGCCACCATGATCTTCGCCGGTTCCGGCCGTGCGGCCTTCGGGGAGGACACCATCCCCGCGATCCTGAACCGGGTGATCAACCATCACCCGGACCTGTCGTCCCTGCCCGTCTCACTGCGCCCGCTGGCCGCCTCCTGCCTGGACAAACAGCCGGGCAACAGGCCCACGGCGGCCGACGTCATGCTGCGAATCGTGCACTGACCCGTGCACCGAGCGCGCGTCAGGCCGCGGGGCCCTCACGTTCGCGGCGGGTTCTGGACGCCACGGGACCGGGAGCGCCGCCTGGAACTCAGGGCACCGCGTCCTTCATCTGGACGGTCAGGTCGAGATACTCCTCGCGGCTCAGCGTGCGGGTCGTGAGGGCCAGGCCGTTCCGTGTGGCGAAGCGTTCCGTCTCCCGGGGATCCCAGTATCCCGGCAGGTGGAACAGCCCGTCGCCCATCACCAGCCCCGTCACCCCGGACTCCACCGAGTACAGCAGCAACGTGGACGCGTCGATCTCGCGGGTCCTGCGCGCGGTCTCCAGCAGCAACCGGCCGTGGACGGCCACCAGGCGGCAGTGCGGGTCGCCCAGGCGCCGGAGCACCCGTCCCTGGGTGGTCTGGTTACGGCTGCGGCGACGGCCGACCCCGACCACGACGACGGCGCCGATGACCGTCAGCGCGGCCAGGGCCAGGGCCGCGATCCCGAGCGGGCCCATACCCCGGGTGACCTCGGCGCGGGTGTCCGTCATGTTGATGACGACCAGCGCCACGAAAACGGCGCCGTAGGCGAGCACCAGCCACATGAGCCCGTACAGCAGCTGCTCGCGCCACCAGACCTTCGGCGAGCTCATCGGCGGACGCAGGCTCCTCACCCCGGGCACGCGGATCCGGGGCAGGGGCGGGGGCGGCCTGCGCCAGGTCACCCCCTGCCAGCGCGGCGACCTGCGGGCGAGCGCCACCCTGGCCTGCTGCGCCGTGTCGAAGACCCGCGCCTCGAACTTCAGGCCGATCTCCGCGGCGAACGCCTGCACCGCCCCGCGCGAGCGGGAACCCGGCGCCTGCAGCATCACCAGGCCGGACTCGTCGAGCATCGCCAGGCCGTACCTCGTCCTGCCCCTACCGGGGTAACCGAAGAACAGCAGCGTGCTCACCCGGTCCCGCCCGGACAGCGGCAGCCGTACCGGCCGGTGCTCCGGCACGTCGACGATCAGCTCGTCTCTCTCCACGGCAAGCGCGAGGGTCATACATTCCGTCCTTGACCTGTGATGTCACACGTATGTGTGCCTTCCTGCCCGGTGTGCGAACTTCGAACGTCGCAACGGGCCGTACGGCGAAGCGGCGTGCCCCTCCCGCAGGCCCGCGACCGTGCCCGCCTCGATCCGGCAGGGCGAACGGAGATCATCCCGCGAGGACCCTGACGACCCCCGTCAGCGCGAGCTGGACCAGCGCCAGCGGCACCAGGCCGACCCAGGCGAGCCTCTGGAGCTGGTCCTCACGGAGCCGGGGGTAACTCACCCGGAGCCAGATGACCACGAACACCAGGAGGAACACCTTGAGGAGCATCCACACGGGCCCGGGCAGGAAAGGGCCGTGCCAGCCGCCCAGGAACAATACGCTGGTGAGCGCGGAGATCACAATGATCCCGGCGTACTCGGCCAGCATGAACAGGGCGAACCTCATCCCGGTGTACTCGGTCATCGGACCCATGATGATCTCGGAGTCCGCGATCGGCATGTCGAACGGCGGGCGGCGCAGCTCGGCGAGCCCGGCGGTGAAGAAGACCACCCCGCCGATCGCCTGCCAGGGCAGCCACCACCACTGCCAGGACTCCACGATGCCCGGCAGCGAGAGCGTGCCGGCGGCCATCGCGACGCTGGAGGCGGCGAGGACCAGCGGAAGCTCGTAGGACATGAGCTGAGCCGCCGAGCGGATCCCGCCCAGGACCGAGTATTTGTTGCCCGACGACCATCCGGCCATGATCGAGCCGAGCACGCCGACCCCCATCACGGCGAGGACGAAGAACAGGCCGGCGTCCAGGTCCACGCCGACCAGCCCGGGGCCGACCGGGATGACGATCATCACCACGAGGTAGGGGATCAGCGCCACCCCGGGCGCCAGGACGAAGACCCGGCGGTCGGCGGCGGTGGGGATCACCTCCTCCTTCTGCATGAACTTGACCCCGTCCGCGATCAGCTGGGCCCAGCCGTGGAAGCCCCCGGCGTACATCGGGCCGAGGCGCGCCTGCATGTGCGCCATGACCTTGTGCTCCATCTGCCCGGCGACCAGCGGCAGCACCAGGAAGATCGCAATGATCACAACGAGCCGGACCGCGACGTCGAGCACCTCAGCCATCACGCCCCCAGTCCGCGGGCACGCCGGGCGGGAGCGTCTTGCGGCGGCTCGGCGAGCCGTGATCGGACTCGCCCGGCTCCTTGGCCCCCGGCCAGGCCTTGGCGACCCGGGCGGCCAGCACGAAGTCCTTGCGCAGGGGGAACCCCTCGAAGCCGTCGGGCAGCAGCAGCGGGATCAGGTTCGGATGCCCCTCGAAGATCACGCCGAACATCTCGAAGGTCTCGCGCTCGTGCCAGTTCGCGCCGCGGAAGACGCCGACCGCGCTGGGCAGCCGGGGGTCGGCGCGCGGCACCCGCGTGCGCAGCAGCAGGTGACGGCGCGAGGCCTGGTCGAAGACGTGGGCGACGATCCCGAACTCGTCCGGCGGCTCGTCCACGCCGGTCAGCCAGTCGAAGAACTCGTAGCCCTGGGAACGGACGAACTCCAGCAGGTCGATCCAGTCGGCGGCGGCCACGTCGACCGTGATCTCGCCGAAGGACTCCGACACCTGGACGCGCGTGCCGTATCGCTCCTCGATCGGACCGGCGCTCATCGGCCGCTCACCACCCCTCGCTGCTCGGCATACGCTCGGCTCCTCGCCGGATCGGACATCGGATTCAGGAATCAGGAACGGACATCAGAGTCGGGAATCGAGCCGGGTCGGCGGGGCTCGGGCCTCGGGATCCACGCGCCGGGGTCAGGCATACCGTTCGCCCATGTTCTCGGCGGCGATCTTCTCCTGGAGCATCATGATGCCGTGGAGCAGGGCCTCGGGCCGGGGCGGGCAGCCGGGGACGTAGACGTCCACCGGGATGATCTGGTCGACGCCCTTGGTCACGCAGTAGGAGTCCCAGTAGGGGCCGCCGGAGTTGGAGCAGGCGCCGAAGGAGATCACGTACTTCGGCTCGGGCATCTGCTCGTACAGCCGTTTGACCGCGGGGGCCATCTTGTCGGTCACCGTCCCCGAGACGATCATCAGGTCCGCCTGCCGGGGACCGTTGGCGAACGGGATGACACCGAACCTGATGAAGTCGTGCCTGCTCATCGAGGTCGCGATGAACTCGATCGCGCAGCAGGCCAGGCCGAAGTTGAACGCCCACAGCGAGTAGCGGCGCCCCCAGTTGAGGATGAAGCGCATGGGCTTGGGGGCCAGCCGCGAGACCGGCCCCAGCGTGGGCATCGGGAGATCCGTCATGACCCGTATTCTCCTTCGGAGTCGATCGCGTCCGCCCGGCCGCCCGGGCCCTACAGGTCCACGTTCGCCCGGCCGCCCGAGCCATCACGTCCACCCGTCCGGACCCTCAGGTCCAGGTGAGAACGCGTTTGCGCCAGCCGTACAGGATCCCGAGCGCGATGAAACCCAGGAAGACGAACATCTCGGCCAGGGTGGTCATCCCGAAGCCCGGCGCGGCGAAGATCGTCGCCCAGGGAAAGAGGAAGACCGCGTCCACCGCGAACACTACGTACAAGTATGTATAGACGTAATAACGGACCTGCGACTGGGCCCAGTCGCCGCCGACCGGGTCGACGCCGCACTCGTAGGTGAGCAGCTTCTCCGGGGTCGGGCGGCTCGGACGGAGGAGCCGGTTGACGGACAGGGCCCCCGCGACGATCACCAGGCCGATCGCGAACAGCACGAGGACCGCCGCATAAGAGCTGAAATATCCGCCCATGGCTCCACCTCTCAGGAAGGCCCCGGCCGCGCGGAGGTCTCCCGCTCCGCCCGTCGGCTACTAGCAGTATTAGCAGCATCCACCGGCCCCGTCACCCGCCGGATTCGCCAAACCGCCGAGCCGCTAAAGCCTGCGCCCGCTTAACCCCAAAACGGAGTAAATAGGATCAACCCACGTTTAGTGTGACAACTATGCCTAAAGCCCGAGTCTTGGGAGGAATCGCGCTGATTGCCGCATCAGTCGCTGGTTGTGGCATAAACAGCACCTCTCCCGGTGTGGAAGGCCCCGTCCCCTCCGAACCCACGTTGATCGACTACGTGGACCCCTCCCAGGTCTCCGGCCTGAGCACCCAGACCATCTCGGAAGGAGACCTCGACGCCCGGCACGTGCACGTCGTCTATCCCTCCCTGGCCGACGCCCCCCTCCTCAACGAGAAGCTTCGCAGGACGGTGAACGAGGAACTCGACAGGTTCACCGAGTCCACCGTGCCCGCCCGCAGCACCGGAAACCCCAGGGACCCCGGAAGCGGCAGCGTGGCCGGCGTCCTGCCCCCTCCCGAGTTCAACGTGGAATGGCAACTCTCCGCCGTGTCCCCCGAGGCCGTCGGCGTACGGCTGCGCTTCGGGGCGTCCACGGGATCCAGCTGGTCCGAGGCCCGGACCACGATCTGGTACGACCGGACTTCCAAACGCGCCCTGGACTCCACCGGCCTGCTCAAGGACAAGGCCGCGCTGAACACGCTGGCCGCCCTCGTCAGGGTCAAGCTGGCCCAGCGGGGACCGGAGACTAATCCCTCCTCGGTCAGGCCGGACCCGAAGATGTTCGACTCCCTCGGTTTCAACCCCCGCGGCGAGCTCGTCGTGGAGTTCGACGACCGTCAGGTGGGGCCGCAGTCTCTCGGCCGGGTGGCGGTCGCCCTGTCCCACGCGCAGGCGGACACGCTGCTGTCGGCGTCCGGGCTACGGGCACAGCGGGCGGCCACGAGGTCGGCGGCAGCGGCGACCTCGGCGCCGCCGCCGAAGGCGTCCATCGACGCGGAGAACACGGCCAAGCCCCGGGCCGCGAGCTCCCTGACAGGCAGTGTGAACTGCGCGAAGGCCAAATGCGTGGCACTGACCTACGACGACGGGCCGGGGCCCGAGACCGGGCGGCTGCTGGACATCCTCGCCGACCACAACGCGAGGGCGACCTTCTTCTGCCTCGGCTCCAACGCCTCGGCCCATCCCGAACTGCTCCAGCGGATACGGAACGAGGGGCACCTCGCGGCGAACCACACCTGGTCCCACCGCGACCTCACGGCCATGTCCCCCATCGAGATCGCCGACCAGCTCGTCCGCACGCAGCGCGAGATCACCCAGGCGATCGGGCAGGTTCCCACGCTGATGCGCCCGCCGTACGGCGCGACCGACACCCAGGTCACCTCCATCGCGGGCACCCTGGGTCTCGCGGTGATCCGCTGGAACGTCGACACCCAGGACGAGCGCGACGCGGACCCCCGGGCCATCGCCGACCGGACCGTCTCCAGGGCCGCCCCCGGCGCGATCATCCTCCTGCACGATGTTCACAGCGCGACCGTCGACGCCACACCCGAGATCCTGCGGCGTCTGACGGCCGAGGGATACACCTTTGTCACCGTTCCGGAGCTGTATGGTGCTCGTGGAGCCCTGGCGGGCAGGACATACGACTCCGCGAGCACCTCTTCCGCCCTCCACGGGCGGGCGATGCCATAACCTCTGGCTATGGGTCCATAGCCAGAGGTGATGAGACCGGCCCGTATGCGGGACATATAGTTAGGCAACGTGACCCTAACTGTCCTTTTCGGCCGCCTGCACATAGACCTGTGCCGGGTCGTCGCCGGGTTGTGTCGGGCTAACTGTTCGCGATCGTGACCTTCAGGTAGGCCATGGAATGGCCGCACCGTTCGCGCCCCAGACTCCACCTCAGCGGTCGCCGAGAACGTGCGACAAATGTCACTCTCCTCTCCGCCGAGTGGAACGCGAAAGACTACGCGTGACCCCGAGGATCTAGCATGGAAAAAAGAATGTGCTATCAGCAACGGCGCCCTGTCGCGTCGAGGAGGACTGAGCTGTGACCAAGCAGGTTCAGCAACTCGACCGCGTGATCATCCGATTTGCCGGTGACTCCGGCGACGGCATGCAGTTGACCGGTGACCGCTTCACGGCGGGAACCGCGGAGTTCGGCAACGACCTGTCGACCCTCCCCAACTTCCCCGCCGAGATCCGCGCTCCCGCAGGAACGCTTCCGGGTGTGTCGAGTTTCCAGCTGCATTTCGCCGACCATGACATTCTGACCCCCGGCGACGCGCCCAACGTCCTGGTCGCGATGAACCCGGCCGCGTTGAAGGCCAACCTCGGAGACCTGCCGCGCGGTGCCGACATCATCGTCAACACCGACGAGTTCACCAAGCGCAACCTGCAGAAGGTCGGCTACGACGGCAGCCCCGTCGACGACGGCTCGCTCGCCGAGTGGCGGGTCCACCCGGTGCAGCTGACCTCGCTGACGGTCAAGGCCCTCGAAGGCTTCTCGCTGTCCAAGAAGGACGCCGAGCGGTCCAAGAACATGTTCGCCCTCGGGCTCCTGAGCTGGCTCTACCACCGGCCGACCGAGGCGACGATCAAGTTCCTCGAGAACAAGTTCGCCAAGAAGCCCGACATCGCCAAGGCCAACATCGCGGCCTTCCAGGCGGGCTGGAACTACGGTGAGACCACCGAGTCCTTCTCGGTCTCCTACGAGGTCAAGCCGGCCAAGCTGGCTCCCGGCGTCTACCGCAACATCTCCGGCAACCAGGCCCTGGCGTACGGCCTGATCGCCGCCTCGGTGCAGTCGAAGCTGCCGCTGTTCCTCGGGTCCTACCCGATCACTCCGGCGAGCGACATCCTGCACGAGCTGTCCAAGCACAAGCGCTTCGGTATCCGCACCTTCCAGGCCGAAGACGAGATCGCGGGCGTCGGCGCGGCGCTCGGAGCCGCCTTCGGCGGAGCCCTGGGAGTCACGACGACCTCGGGGCCGGGTGTGGCGCTGAAGGCCGAGACCGTCGGCCTGGCCGTGACCACCGAGCTGCCGCTGATCGTCGTGGACGTGCAGCGCGCGGGCCCCAGCACCGGCATGCCCACCAAGACCGAGCAGACCGACCTCCTTATGGCCATGTTCGGCCGCAACGGTGAGTCCCCGCTGCCGATCGTGGCGCCGGCCACTCCGTCCGACTGCTTCGACGCGGCGGTGGAGGCGGTCAGGATCGCGGTGAAGTACCGCACGCCGGTCATGCTGCTCTCCGACGGCTACCTGGCCAACGGCTCCGAGCCGTGGAAGCTGCCCAGCGCGGCCGAACTGCCGGACATCTCCACCGAGTTCGCCAGCGGGCCGAACCACGAGGACGGCGTGACCTTCCTGCCGTTCAAGCGCGACGCCGAGACCCTCGCCCGCCCCTGGGCGATTCCCGGCACCGCCGGTCTGGAGCACCGGATCGGCGGCATCGAGAAGGCCGAGGACACCGGCAACATCTCCTACGACGGCGACAACCACGATCGGATGGTCCGGCTCCGCCAGGCCAAGATCGACGGGATCGCCGATGACATCCCGGCGCTGGAGGTGGACGACCCCGACGGGGACGCCCGCGTGCTGGTGCTCGGTTGGGGGTCCACCTACGGCCCGATCGCGGCGGCCGTACGGAGGATCAGGAAGGCCGGCGGCAAGGTCGCCCAGGCGCACCTGCGGCACCTCAACCCGCTGCCCGCCAACGTCGGAGAGGTTCTGCGCTCCTACGACAAGGTGCTTCTCCCCGAGATCAACCTCGGCCAGCTCGCGCTGCTGCTCCGCGCCCGCTTCCTGGTCGACATCATCAGCTACAACCGTGTGCGCGGGCTTCCGTTCAAGGCCGAAGAACTCGCCGGCGTGATTCAGGACGTGATCGACAGTGAGTAGTGCTGACCTGTCCGCTCCCCACGAAGCCGTCGCCAACGGCAGGGGACTGTCCCTGGTCCCGAAGTCCGAGATCAAACTCGGAATGAAGGACTTCAAGACCGACCAGGAGGTTCGCTGGTGCCCGGGCTGCGGGGACTACGCGATCCTGTCCGCGGTCCAGGCCTTCGTCCCCGAGCTCGGCCTCAAGCGCGAGAACATGGTGTTCGTCTCGGGCATCGGCTGCTCCTCCCGGTTCCCGTACTACATGAACACCTACGGGTTCCACTCGATCCACGGCCGCGCCCCGGCGATCGCGACCGGCCTGGCCTCCTCGCGTCCCGACCTGTCGGTCTGGGTGATCACCGGTGACGGCGACGCGCTGTCCATCGGCGGCAACCACCTGATCCACGCGCTGCGCCGCAACGTCAACCTGAACATCCTGCTGTTCAACAACAGGATCTACGGCCTGACCAAGGGCCAGTACTCCCCCACCTCGGAGATCGGCAAGATCACGAAGTCCACTCCGATGGGCTCGCTGGACAAGCCGTTCAACCCGATCTCGCTGGCCATCGGCGCCGAGGCCTCCTTCGTGGCCCGGACCCTCGACTCCGACCGCAAGCACCTGCAGTCGGTGCTGCGCGAGGCCGTCGAGCACAAGGGCACCTCCCTGGTCGAGATCTACCAGAACTGCAACATCTTCAACGACAACGCCTTCGAGCAGCTGAAGGACCCGGCGCAGCGCGACGACATCACGCTGCGTCTGGAGCACGGCCGGCCGATCGCCTCCGCCTCCAAGGCGGTACGGCGTGCGGCCGACGGCGGCATCGAGGTCGTCCCGAGGTCGGCGGTGAGCGAGGACGAGATCCTCGTTCACGACGCCCACCGCGCCGACCCGTCGCTGGCCTTCGCGCTGTCCCGGCTGGACGAGCCCGCCTTCGACCACGTCCCGATCGGCGTCTTCCGCAGCGTGGACCGCCCGTCCTACGACGAACTGATGGCGGAACAGCTTGAGGAGGCCATCGACGAGCGAGGCCCGGGCGACCTGGACAGCCTGCTGCTCGCCGGCGACACCTGGCGCATCGACTGATCGACGGATCGACGGAGAGGTCGGGGCCCCCGCGGGGGCCCCGACTTTTTCGTTCGACGGCCGAAGGCCGGGGAAGTGCCTCACGGTGGAGAGCCGGAGTCCCGTTGTGGTGGACCTCGCCGGGCGAGCCCGGCTCCGCGACGAGCCGGATGCCCGCGCGGTTGCCCCGGGGGTGAACCCCGGTTGCCGGCAATGACTCAATGATCATTCATCATGGAATATCAAGAAGCGGCGTAGACATAAAGTCGATATTTGGCGACATTTAAGGGCTAATACTCGCGAAGCCGATGCGTATCCGAGGTCCCAGCCGTAACAATGGCCTCTGTACAAGGGCAAAAACCGACACATTATCGAGCCGATCCCCCATCGGCGCGGAGGTCAGCGAAATGGCCAGTACAAACCCGCAAGACCGCGGCGGCGACGCCAAGGGCAGGTTACCCAGCCGCCGGCGAGCACGCCGGAGTCTCCTACCGGCTCTGACCTTGGCCTTGCTGGCGGCATCCGTCCCGGTGGCCTGGATCGTCACGGGTGACACCGTCACCGTGCGGCAGGCGGCCGTTGACCAGCCCGAATTCACCGAGGAGCCCTCCGAGTTCGCTGAGGAACCCTTCGAGGAGCCCTCCGAGGACCAGGCACCCAGAGAGACGAGCTTCTGGTCCACGACCACCGAGGTGAACGTCCCGAAACACGCGGACCGCGCGCCCGTCGAGCTGGGCATGCGCTTCACCCCGACCGAGAACGGCTCGGTGGCGGGAGTGCGGTTCTACAAGGCCGAGGGCGAGAAGGGCCGGCACGTCGGAAGCCTGTGGAACGCGGACGGGCAGCGGCTGGCGAGCGTCATGTTCGCCGGGGAGAGTGAGTCCGGCTGGCAGGAGGCCCGCTTCGCCGAGCCCGTGGAGCTCCAGGCTGATCAGGTCTACACGGTCTCCTATCACAGCAGGAACGGCACCTACGTGGGCAGCAGGGGCTTCACCTCCGCGCGCTCGGGCCCGCTGAACACGGCGTCCCGCAATGCCGGGGTGTTCGGGTACGGCGACAGCAGGTTCCCTCGCCAGTCGAACCCCAAGGGCTACAACTACTGGGTGGACGTCATCTTCCGCTGGCGTGACCGCGATCCGAACCCGTGGAACACGAGGCCTCCCAGGCCCCGGCCGTCGGAGCCCCCGATCGACACGGTGGATCCGGATGCCACGGCGGATCCGGACACCACGGCGATCCCGGACGCCCCCTCCGACCCGACGGACACGGAGAGCCAGCCGCCCACCGCGAGCGCCGAGCCGAGTCCGAGCCAGGAACCCGACTCGACCCCCACTCCGAGCCCGACACCCACGCGGAGCACCGGCCCGACGTTCTCCCCACGCCCGACGTTCTCTCCGGGCCCGACGCTCTCCCCGATTCCCGGTGGCGGCAGCGGTTGCGCGGACTATCCGACCCCGGCGTGCACCGGCGTGCCTCCCGGCACGAAACTCACCCAGCTCCAGCTGAACATGGACGGCGACTCGGTCAGGATCACCAAACCCGGAACCGTCCTCAACGCCGTGCACATCCCCGGCAGTCTGCTGATCACCGCTGACAACGTCACGATCACCAACAGCCAGATCGACGGCCAGATCATCGGCGTCTACGACAACAAGCGCTACTCCTTCACCGTCAGCGACTCCACCATCGGCCCGACCAACCGCTGTGACACCGCGCCGGGCATCCTGGACGCCAACTTCACCGCGACCCGGGTGCACATCCGCGGCCACGGCGACGGATTCAGCGTCTCCGGCGACAACGTGACGATCCAGGACTCCTACGTCCTGCTGTGCAGCAACCCCGGCGACCACTCCGACGGAATCCAGACCGTCGGCGCCAGCAAGAACCTCACCTTCCACCACAACACGGTCGACCAGCGCAAGGCTCCGTCGCACACCGCCCCGGTCTTCCTGGTCGACCGCACCCAGGGTGTCACGGTCACCGACAACCTGCTGATCGGCGGGACCTACACGGTGCAGATCAGGACCGCGCCCGGCGCGGTCGCCCGGAACAACGCCGTCGTGGCCGACTCGTGGAACTACGGCCCGGCCTCGATCGACTGCGCCAACACCGACTGGTCCGGCAACTCCCTGGTCACCATCGACAACAACTACAACGTCACCTCTACCGTCGGACCGCTGCCCTGTCCCAGGTAGCCACGGGTGACGCCGTCCGGTTGTGTTCGTCCTCGACAATCTCTCGATTGTCGAGGACGAACACGGCGAGATAGCAACAGATCAGCCAATAACCGAATTAAGTGTCGATTTAAGGTCGACCTCGATT
>NZ_FZOD01000099.1 GCF_900188345.1 Streptosporangium subroseum
CGTCGTGAACGGCTATCCGTCGTGAACGGCTATCCGTCGTGAACGGCTATCCGTCGTGAACGGCTATCCGTCGTGAACGGCTATCCGTCGTGAACCGCGAAATCGGAGTGGCGGTGGGATCACGCCGTGCTCAGGATTTACTTCTCCGGGTGGTGGGAGTCCGCCGATCCGCCTCGTCGGCGAGTTGATTCTCCACGATCGCGCACCAGCGGTGCCAGCGCGCCAGATCAAGGTGCTCCTCGACGTCACCCACACCCGCGTCAGCCATGAGCTGATGATTGTCGGCCGCGGTCTCATGCGCGTTGACCAGCGCATGGTGGCCGTGATTGGCGAGTGATTCGCTGACCGCCAGAGTCACGGCCACCTCTCCCATCGTCTTCGGCCGGCTCAAAGGTCCGTTGCCGACACGGTTTCCGCGGACGTCATGGTTCTTCGAAGCGTCACTCATGGTTGCTGAGTGCCCGCCAGATCGTAGATCTATCTGGGATTTCCGATTCAAACGCCGACACGCCGCGTATCGCCCTCGACGCGGCGACTCCGAAGGAGCCTGGACCAGGCGACACCGCGCTTGGAGGCCGTGGTCTTGCCAGGACGAATACCCTGCACGGCATGATTGAAGTGGAATTGCGTGGGTGGCATCCCGACGACGCGCCGGCCCTGCTGGACGCGTTCAGCTCTCCGGACATGGCGCAGCAGGCGGCGCGCCCGGTCGACACTCCCGCGGCGGCGCTGGAGTGGATGGGGTTGTGGGGATTCCGGGACGACGCGAAGGCGTTCGCCGTGGTGGTGGACGGTCAGGTCGTGGGGAACGTCGCGGTGAGCAACATCGACACGCACGACACCGGTTGGGTGTCCTACTGGACGTCACCGCACGCCAGGGGACGCGGGGTGGCCGCGGCCGCGGCCAGGAAGCTGGCGGAATGGGCGTTCAAGGAGCGAGGGCTGTTCCGGCTGGAGCTGGGACACCGGCTCGACAATCCGGCCTCCTGCGCGGTGGCGACCAGGGCGGGTTTCCTGGTGGAGGGGATCGAGCGGGCCAAGCTCAACTACGAGGGCGTGCGATACGACGTGGAACGGCACGCCCGGCTGGCCACCGACTGACTTCCCCTGACCTCCGCCGGCGGGGTCGCGTGCTCTGATCGGGCGGCCGGGCAGGGATGTCACAGCGCTCTGAGCCCGGCGAGTATGTCGCGGAGAAGGCTCTCCCTGGGAGCCGTGACGGGGCCCGTGGGGAGCCGGATGGTGATCAGGCCGGCGTCGCGCAGGTCGCCCAGGAGCACCCGGATCACTCCGATGGGCAGGCCGGTCTCCGCGACCACCTCCACGACCGAGGTCGGCACGTGGCAGGTATTGATGATCGACATATGTTCAGGCGGCAGGTCCCGCCGCGTGGTCCTGGTCGCCTCCACCACGGCGATCAGGTCGAACTGCGCACCGGTGGCCTTGGTCCGGCCCCGGGTGACCGTGTAGGGGCGGACGATCGGGCCCGCCTCCCGGTCGAGCCAGCGCTCCGTCATGGCGCCCCACTGTCCTGCTCGGCGCGGTGCCATCCCTCACGGAACGACGTCAGCGCGCTGTTCGACGCCGATGCCGGCGCCGGTCTGGATCCCGGTTCTGGTGCTGGTCTCCGCGTCCGCTCCGGTATGGCATGGCGTGTCCGCCGGGGAAGGCCGCCGCCCGAGGCGACCTGCTCCACCTCGACCGAGTAGGCGAACCGGGGCGTGGACGTTTCGGCCATCAGTTCGCTCGGCAGGAGCACGATCGCCGTGGTGCCGCCGAAGGGGGAGGAACGCAGGGAGACGCGGATGTTGTGGCGGGCGGCGAGCTGGGTGACGACGAACAGGCCGAGCCGGTCGCTGTCGGCCAGGTCGAACTCCGGAGGGTTGGCCAGTCGCTCGTTGAGCTGGACCATGCTGTCCGGTGGGATGCCGAGCCCTCGGTCCTCCACCTCGATGGCGTAGCCGTTGGCCACCATCTGGCCGTTGACGCGTACCGAGGTGTGCGGGGGCGAGAAGACGGCGGCGTTCTCCACCAGCTCGGCGATCAGATGGATCACGTCGGTGACGACCGTGCCGATCACGGCGGGCCCCTGCGGCACGCTCACCGCCACGCGCAGGTAGTCCTCGACCTCCTCGACGGCGGCGCGGACCACGTCGTAGATCGTGACCGGCACCCGCCAGCCCCTGCCGGGGGTCGAACCGGACAGGATGATCAGGCCCTCGGAGTGACGGCGCATACGCGTGGTCAGGTGGTCCAGGCCGAACAGGTCCTCAAGGGTCTCCGGGTCGGTGGCCCGCTGCTCCATCGCCTCCAGCATGGCGAGCTGGCGGTGCAGGAGAGACTGGTTCCGCCTGGCCAGGCTCACGAAGACCTTGTTGAGGCCCTCGCGCATGTGGGCCTGGCCGACGGCGGCCTCGACGGCGGTCCGCTGCACCGAGGAGAACGCCTCGCCGACACTGACGATCTCGGTGGTGCTGCCGTAGTGGAGTTCGGGCACCTCGGAGCGGACGTCCTCACCCCGGCGGAGCCGTTCGACCACCTCGGGCAGCCGTCTGTCCGCCAGGTCGAGGGCGGCCCGCTGGAGGCCGACGAGCTCGGCGCTGATCCGGCGGCCGAACCGTACCGAGACGAAGATGGACACCGCGACCGCGACCAGGCCGAGCCCGCCGGCGAGACCGATCTGGATCAGGATGCCGACGGCGAGCGGCATGGATCGTTCGGTGATGCGCCTGCTGACCTCTCCGCCGAGTTTGTCGAAGCTGTCGGAGAGGGGCGTGGCGACCGTCATCCAGGAGGTTTCCGGATTCGCCTCCGCGGCGATGGCGTTCTCGATCCGTTCGAACGAGGTGTAGGCGGGGGAGTCCTGCAGCTCCCCGTACAGCCCCCGGAACTCCTCGTCGAACTGGTTGAACCCCACCGAATAGAGCAGCCTGCGGCCGGTGACCAGTTCCCTGAACTTGGCACGTTCCTCGTCGCCCATGACTTTCGCGGCCACGGCGCCGGAGATCAACGCGGCCTGCTGGCTGAGCATCTCGCGGCTCCGCCCGACCATGACGACGGCCCGGGTCTGGTCGTTCAGCTCGGTGTCCGAGGACACCCGGATCCTCTCGTAGACCTCGAAGGCCGCCGCGATGATCGCGTTGTAGCCGTTCAGGGTCTGCAACGGGGTGGCGGAACGGGCGTCCACTCCGCTCCGGAGCTCGGTGACCCGGCCCAACATGGTCAGCAACTGGTGCAGCCGGTTCCACACGGCCGGGCTCAAGCCCGTCTCAAGCGCGGGCGCCAGCCGTTCCAGCTCTGTTCGCGCGGCGTTCGTCCGGATCCGCTGGGCGTCCAGAGCGCCGCGCGAGATCATGTCGTCGCCCAGCACGGACAGGGAGAGCAACCGCTCGTGCTGGAACGCGGTGGTCATCGCCCGGGTGGGGACCACCCCGTACTGGTAGCCCTTGCTGGCGCTGAGTAACTGTTGACCGTCCTGGACGGTAAGGGTCGCCGCAAATACCCAAATCGCCATAAGGGAGACAATCGGCACCAGTAGCAGGGTGGAAATCTTAGCCCTGATCGAGTGTTTGCGGCTAGCCATAATGCCTCGCATTACCGATATGCGCGGTTAACGGTGGCGAAACCCTAGCAACGTGGATGATCGGCGACCAGACGTGCAGGCGATTTAGATCAAGAAAGGATTTATGCCTTCATATTGATCTACGCAGTGATTAGGAACCACCAGCTCTCCCTGTACGTCTTTCTAGATAGAGAGGGGCATCCATGCAGAGGATCGCGGATCTGATCGGAGCGGAGGCGGACCGCGCGGATCAGGTGGCATTGACACACGGTAATGAGCTGGAGAAGTCAGGGGCGGTGCAGCTGGTCCGCTTCAGCCCGCCGCTCGTGACCGCCGAGGTGGCCGACGGCGCCGCCTGCGTGGAGTTCCGGATCGTCGACGGAACCTTGCGCTGGTCCTGCACCTGCCTTGAGGGCCGAAGTGGGACCTTCTGTGCGCATTGCGTGGCGACGGCCCAGTCGGTCAGGGTAAGGGCGGACAGAAAGGCTTCTCCGGAAGCGCCGCCGGCACCGGAGAGCACGTTCCCGATCGCGTCGTAGGCCGAGCGGCCGCAGATCGGCGGGTTGGCTTGCCGCCGTGCAGTAGATGCCGGGGCGGTGCCCGTAACGCCGCCTATGACCATGCCTGTAGCGCCATGCCGTGTCACATATGACCGTTTCATCACACGTATGGCCACGCCTGTAACGCCACGCTGTGTCACCTATGGCCGTGCCGTCGCCTGTATGGGCCCCATTGCCGCGCCACGCACGCCACGCCAGGCCGTTCGGCGGTGATGATGCGTGTCAAGGGCTGCGCCGAAACGGCCGGACAGTCACGACTTTTCGGTCATGGCTTCCATGTCCGGGCAAAGGGACGGTCCTGCCGTCGGCAAAAGACTGGACAGGGATTGTCTGGTTGTCAGACAATATTCCTATGAAACTCGCTGTCGTCGGAGCCGCCGTGCTGTGGGGCACCGCGGGAACCGCCGGACTGCTCGTCGCCGGGGTCGATCCGGTCTCCCTGGCCGCGGCCCGTCTGGTGATCGGTGGCCTGGTGCTCGCGATCGCCGCCGGCCCGGCGATGCGATCGGCGGCCTCACGTCGTATCGGCGCACCCCCGCAGGTCTCGCTCCGTATCGGCACACCACCGGCCTGGCTCCGTACCGGCTTCCCGGCAGCGGCCTCGCTCCGCCTCGGCACGCTCCTGCCGGCCGCGGTGGCCGTGGCCGCCTACCAGCTCTGCTACTTCGCCGCGGTCAGCCGGACCGGAGTGGCCATCGGCACCGTCGTCGCCATCGGCAGCGGTCCCGTCTTCACCGGCCTGCTCTCCTGGATGCTCGACCGGGTGCCGCCCACCCGGCGCTGGGCGGGGGCGACCGCGGTGGCGATCACCGGCTGCGCCGTGCTCACCGGGGGAGGAGGCGAGGCGCGGGCGGACGGCATCCTGCTCGCGCTGCTCGGCGGCCTGCTCTACGCGTTCTACGCGGTCACGGCGGCCCGGGTGATCAGCGGGGGAGCCTCCTCCGACGCCGTGATGGGGGTGATGTTCGGCGGGGCCGCGGTGGTCATGGTCCCCGTCCTGCTGTGGACGGGCACCGGCTGGCTCGCCGAGCCGCGCGGTCTGCTCACCGCCCTCTATCTGGGCTGCGCCACCACCGCGCTGGCCTACTTCCTGTACGGCAGGGGCCTGCGCACCACCCCGGTCGCGACCGCCGCGACCCTCGCCCTCGCCGAGCCCGCGGTGGCGGCCCTGCTCGGCGTGGCAGTGCTCGGCGAACGGCTCACGCTCGTCTCGGCCGCCGGGCTGTTCCTGCTCGGCGCGAGCCTGGTCGCGGTGGCCCTTCCCGAACGCGCCGGCAGGACGGCCGGTGACGCAGTGCCGGTTGCGCAGTGAGCAACGCAACAGGCAACGCAGGAGGCAATAAAGTCGTCGGCGTGACTCTCCCGCTCCATCCCGTCTCCGCGGTCGGAGCGCTCGCCGACGCCCTGCGACGGCGAGTGCTCTCCGGCGAGATCGCGCCGGGCACCGCGCTGCCGGAACAGGAACTCTCCACCCTGTACGGCGTGGCCCGTCCGACCGTCCGTGAGGCGCTGGCCGTGCTTGTGCACGAGGGGCTGCTCCGGCGCGAACGCCACCGCAGCGCCCAGGTGACCCAGGTGACCGAGGCGGACCTGGACGACCTGATGTTCGTCCGGCGCCCGCTGGAGGATCTGATGGCCACGGCACTTGCCGGGCGCCGGGTCGAGGAGGCCGACGGGGCGCTGGAGCGGATGGCCTCGCTGCCCGGTGACGCCCCCTGGTCCGACGTGGTGGCCGAGCACATGGCCCTGCACCAGGCACTGGTCGTCGCGGTGGGCAGTCCGCGGCTGGAGCGGCTCTACGCCGCCCTGGCCGTCGAGACCCGGCTCGGCCTCGTGCGGCTGCGCACCGTCTACTCCGACAGGCACCTGCTGGTCGCCGAGCATCGCGATCTGCTCGACGCGATCGGCCGGGGCCCGGCGGAGGCCGCCAGGAGGGCCGTCGCCGCCCATCTGGACCACGGCTGGGGCACACCTTAATCGCCGGTTAACCGCCACAGTTGCACGCTTCTCTTGCACCGGACACCCTGAAGTCGTCACAATCGCGGCCATGCACGGCAACTCAGTGCCGGACTCCTACGTTTATGTCACCGAAGAAGGCGTGACCCGCCATTACGCGGACGGCAGCGTCGACGCCCTCGCGTGGGAGGACGTCGTCGAGGTGCGGGTCGTGGGCGATACGGACTCGGACATCCTGTACATCCTTCTCGACCGAGACGGCCAGGGCTGCGTGGTGCCCAAGTCGGCGACCGACGCGTCCTTCCTCACACGTCTCCGATACCTTCCCGATTTTGATCTTGACCGGCTGGGTGCGGCGGTGGAGGCTGCGCATGATGACTACGTCGTCGTCTGGCGCAGCCCGGAACCCCCTTCGACACTCCCGGATTTCGAATATGACTAATCACTAGTTAATCGGCCAAATAGGACGGACAAACCTACACGTTTGGACCGTTCCGTCAAGGTGTTTTCCCTGCTCAAACTTGGGCCAGTAGTGGACAGGAGGCGCTGTTCCCCTGGTGGAAGTTGATCACTAGTATTTCCATGGGTATCCACGCTCTTGATGCATTCGGGAAAGCTGTCAACCATTGAACCGGGATGGGCGTCTACTTATCCGTTAACGCTGGGGTGTTTGGGCGGAGTGATATGAGGGTGGGGCTTGAGGAGCCTGTTGTTGCGCTCCTCGACAACGCGGTACGCACTGCTCCGAGCATCTGGACGCGGTCCTATGCCCGGATCCTGCTGGCCGGAGATCTTGCATGCGCGGTGGTGGCCTGCGAGTCGGTTCTGGGAGTCCGGCTCTGGCTGGGTGCCTTCATCCCGGAGACGGAGGCGCTGCTGGGGCTCTGTCTCGCCCTGGCATGGCCGCTGGCTCTGGCGGCGGGGGGCGCCTACCGCAAGCGCACACACGGTGAGGGAACGGATGAGTTCCGGGCGGTTTTCGACGGCGGGATCGGTCTGACGGCCGCCGTCGCGATCGGGGCTTATGTCACCCAGACGCCGATTGCCCGAAGTTTCGTCATGGCCATGTTCCCGCTGGCCCTGATCCTCACGGTCTTCTTCCGATACCGGATGCGCAAGCGGCTCCACCGGCGGCGCGCCCACGGCGAGTACATGCGCCACGTGGTCGCCGTGGGGCACCGGGAGTCGGTGCTGGACCTGGTGATGCAGCTCCGCAGGCAGCCGCATCACGGCATGACCGTGGTCGCCGTCTGCCTGCCCTCCGGTTCCGACATGGTGGAGGTCGACGGAGTCCCGGTGCTCGGGGGTTTCTCCGACGTCGCCGCGGTGGTGAGCAAGGTGAACGCCGACGCCGTCGCGATCCTGGCCTGTCCGGAGCTGGACGGCGCGGCGCTGCGCAGGCTCGCCTGGGGCCTGGAGGACGCCCGCACCGACCTGTTCGTGGCGCCCGCGCTCATGGACGTGGCCGGTCCGCGCATCAGCATCAGCCCGGTGGCGGGGATGCCGCTGCTCCACGTCGAGCACCCCGACTTCCGCGGCGCCAGGCAGCTCGCGAAAAGCCTGTTCGACCGGGTCAGCGCCGGTCTCGCTCTCCTGGTGCTGGCCGTTCCCATGCTGGTCATCACCGCGCTGATCCGTACGACGAGCCCGGGCCCGGCGCTGTTCCGGCAGATCAGGGTGGGCAAGGGCGGCAAGGAATTCCAGGTCGTGAAGTTCCGCACCATGGTGGTGAACGCCGAACGACTCAAAATGAATCTCGAAAGAGAGAACGAGTTCGACGGGGTTCTCTTCAAAATCAGGAACGATCCACGGATCACCCGGGTGGGTGCGTACCTGCGCCGTTACTCCCTCGACGAGCTGCCGCAACTGCTCAACGTGCTGCGCGGCGAGATGTCGCTCGTCGGGCCGCGGCCTCCCCTGCCGGAGGAGGTCAGGCAGTACGGCGAGGACGTTCGCCGGCGCCTCGTCGTCAAGCCGGGAATGACCGGCCTGTGGCAGGTGAGCGGCCGTTCCGACCTGAGCTGGGAAGAGTCGGTCCGCCTGGACCTGCGTTACGTCGAGAACTGGTCACTCTTCCTGGACCTGCAGATCCTCTGGAAGACCTGGAGCGCCGTCACCGGCGGAGAAGGGGCCTACTAGCCGTGAAAGCACTCGTGCTCGCCGGAGGATCGGGCACCCGGCTGAGACCGATCACCCACACCTCGGCGAAACAGCTCGTCCCCGTCGCCAACAAGCCCGTGCTCTTCTACGGGCTCGAGGCCATCGCCGCCGCCGGGATCCGGGAGATCGGGATCGTCGTGGGCGACACGCAGGCCGAGATCGAGGCGGCCGTCGGCGACGGCTTCGCGCTCGGCCTGCAGGTCACCTACATCCGCCAGCAGGCCCCGCTGGGGCTCGCCCACGCCGTGCTGATCGCCCGCGACTACCTCGGCGACGACGACTTCGTCATGTATCTCGGAGACAACTTCATCGTCGGCGGCATCAACGACATCGTGGACCGGTTCGCCCAGGAGCGGCCCGCGGCCCACATCATGCTCACCCAGGTCGGCGATCCCCAGCAGTTCGGCGTCGCCGAGCTCGACGCCCGTGGCCGGGTGGTCGGGCTGGAGGAGAAGCCGCCCAACCCCAAGAGCGACCTCGCGCTCGTCGGGGTCTACCTCTTCACTCCCGCGATCCACGAGGCGGTGGCCGAGCTCAAGCCGTCGTGGCGGGGAGAGCTGGAGATCACCGACGCGATCCAGTGGCTGATCGCCGACGGTCAGTGGGTCGAGTCGACCGTCATCTCCGGCTACTGGAAGGACACCGGCAACGTCACCGACATGCTGGAGGTCAACCGGCTGGTCCTGGAGTCCCTGGACGCGCGCACGGACGGCACGGTGGACGGCGCCAGCCAGCTGATCGGCCGGGTGGTCGTCGAGGCGAGCGCCGTGGTCGAACGGTCCCGCATCGTCGGGCCCGCGATCATCGGCGCCGGAGCCCGGATTCTGGACAGCTACATCGGGCCGTTCACCTCGATCGCGGCCGACTGCACGATCAGCGGCAGCGAGATCGAATACTCGATCGTGCTGCCCAGATCCTCGATCTCCGGGGTCTCCCGGATCGAGGCGTCCCTCATCGGTCACGATGTCGAAGTCACCCCCGCCCCCAACACCCCCCGAGCCCACCGCCTCGTGCTGGGCGATCACAGCAAGGTTCAGATCAGTTCATGAAGGTCTTGGTCATTGGTGGGGCCGGATTCATCGGCTCCCACTACGTCCGCGCACTCGCCGCGGACGGTACGGCTGTGACGGTCATCGACAAGCTCACCTATGCCGGCAACCCGGCGAACCTGGAAGGTGCCGCCCACGACTTCGTCCACGGCGACATCTGCGACCCGGCCCTTCTGGCCGAGCTGGTCCCGGGGCACGACCTCGTCGTCAACTTCGCGGCCGAGTCCCACGTGGACCGGTCGATCGACGGGGCCGCGGACTTCGTGCGGACCAACGTGCTCGGCACGCAGGCGCTGATGCAGGCGTGTCTCGACGCGGGCACCCCGAGGGTGGTGCAGGTCTCCACCGACGAGGTCTACGGGTCGATCGACATCGGTTCCTGGAACGAGGACGCACCGGTCCGGCCGCGCTCGCCGTACTCCGCGGCCAAGGCGGGGGGCGATATGATCGCCCGCGCCTACGCGGTCACCCACGGCCTGCCGGTGTCCATCACGCGCTGCGGCAACAACTATGGACCGAACCAATATCCGGAGAAGATGATCCCCCTCTTCATCACCAACCTTCTCCGGGGCCGCAGGGTTCCGCTCTACGGCGACGGCGGCAACGTCCGCGACTGGGTTCACGTCGAGGACCACTGCGCGGGCATCCGGCTCGTCGCGGAGCTGGGTGAGCCCGGCGAGGTCTACCACATCGCCGGTACGGCGGAGCTGACCAACGTCGAGCTCACCACCCGGCTGCTCGCGGCCTGCGGCGTCGGCTGGGACATGGTCGAGTACGTCGAGGACCGCAAGGGACACGACCGCCGTTACTCCCTGGACGACTCCCGGCTCCGAGCCCTCGGCTACCGGCCGGCCGTCCCGTTCGAGCAGGGGCTGGCCGACACGGTCCGCTGGTACGCCGACCACCCGGACTGGTGGGAGGCCGCCGTCGCGAGCGAGCACGGCGGAAACGGCGAGCACGGCGGAAACGACGGGGACGACGAGGACGGAGCCCCGCCGGGCGCGAGTGGTGAGCCGTCGCGGGAGGACGTTCGATGAGCCGGTGGTTGGTCACCGGTGCCTCCGGCATGCTCGCGACCGAGCTGCTGGGCCGCCTGGCGGCCGGGAAGCACTCCGTCCTCGCGCTCCGCAGGGGGGAGCTCGACCTCTGCGACACGTCCGCCGTACGTCATCTGGTGTCGGCGTGCAAGCCGGACATCGTGGTGAACTGCGCGGCGTGGACGGCCGTGGACGACGCGGAGACGCACGAGGCGGAGGCGCTCGCCGTCAACGGCCTGGGGGTGCGGGCACTGGCCGAGGCGTGCGCGAGCCTCGGCGCGCGGATGGTCCAGCCCTCCACCGACTACGTCTTCGACGGGACCGCGCTGGACCCCTACCCCGAGGACGCGCCGACCTGCCCGGTCAACGCCTACGGCCGTACCAAGCTCGTGGGCGAGCGCGCCGTGCTGGAGCTGCTGCCCGACACCGGTTACGTCGTGCGGACCGCCTGGCTGTACGGCGCGGCCGGCCCGAACTTCGCACGCACGATGGCCGGCCTCGAAAAGGACAGGGCGACCGTGAACGTCATCGACGACCAGTTCGGCCAGCCCACCTGGACCGGTGACCTGGCCGACCGGATCGTCCGGCTGGCACTCTCCGAGGCGCCGCCCGGTGTCTACCACGCCACCAACTCCGGCCGGACGAGCTGGCACGCCTTCGCCAGGGAGATCTTCACGCTGGTCGGCGCCGACCCGGACCGGGTCAACCCGATCTCCTCCAAGGAGTTCCCACGCCCCGCGCGACGGCCGGCCTACAGCGTGCTGGGACACGACGGGTGGAGCCGGGCGGGACTGCCGCCGATGCGGGACTGGCGAGAGGCGCTGCGAGAGTCCGATGTTTTTGCCGGCGGTTAGCGGCGACGGGATCGCCGCAATGACCAGCGGTGACGGAACCGCCGTAACGATCGGCGGCGACGAGATCACCGCGGTCGGCCACGCACGCGCGATGGCCGATATCCAGTCGAAGACGAGTCGAGCCGCGTTCAGCGGCGAGGGAGCATAGTGATGACAGCATGCCGGCTGTGCGGCTCGACGAGCCTGGCCAGCGTCGTCGACCTCGGGGCGACCCCGCCCTGTGAGCGTTTCCTGACCGCGGAGCAGCTTGAGGAGCCCGAGGTCACCTACCCGCTGCATCTGCGGGTCTGCACCGGCTGCTGGCTGGCGCAGATCCCGCCGATGATCACGCCGGAGGACACCTTCACCGAGTACGCCTACTTCTCGTCGTACTCGACGTCGTGGGTGGAGCACGCGCGGGAGTTCGTGCACGGGGCGGTCGACCGGCTCGGGCTGGACGACGACTCGTTCGTGGTCGAGGTGGCCAGCAACGACGGCTACCTGCTGCGGCACGTGATCGACCGGGGGATCCGATGTCTCGGCATCGAGCCGTCGAAGAACGTCGGCCAGGCGGCCAGGGACGGGGGCGTGCCGACGCTCACGGCCTTCCTCGGGCCGGAGACCGCCGCCACGGTGCGCGAGGAGTACGGGCCCGCCGACCTCGTGGTGGCCAACAACGTCTACGCCCACATCCCGGACGTCATCGGCTTCACCCAGGGCCTGCGCGCCCTCGTGGCCGACGACGGCTGGGTCTCCATCGAGGTCCAGCACCTGCTCACCCTGATGGAGTTCAACCAGTACGACACGATCTACCACGAGCACTTCCAGTACTACACGGTCGCCTCCGCGCAGCGCGCCCTGGCCAGTGGCGGGCTGACCCTCGTGGACGTCGAGACACTGCCGACCCACGGGGGCTCGATCCGCCTGTGGGCGCGGCCCGCCGAGGTCGCCGGCGAGCCCGGCGAGCGGGTGGCCGAGCTGCTCGCGGCCGAGAAGGCCGCGGGGCTGCACGAGCTGTCCGGCTACGCGGAGTTCCGCGAGCGGGTGGCCCGCGTACGGCGGGACCTACTGAAGTTTCTCGTCGGGGCCGCCGAGGAGGGCAAGACGGTGGTCGGCTACGGAGCACCGGGCAAGGGCAACACGCTGCTCAACCACTGCGGCGTCCGGGCGGACCTGCTCTCCTACACGGTGGATCGCAACCCCTACAAGCACGGCAGGTTCACCCCGGGCGCGCGCATACCGATCCTGCCGCCCGAGCGGATCGCCGAGGACCGGCCCGACTACGTGCTCGTCCTGCCGTGGAACCTCCGCGAGGAGCTCATCGGCCAGCTTTCCTTCATACACGCCTGGGGGGGCCGGCTGGTCTTCCCCATCCCGAGCCTGGAGATCGTGGAGGTGAATCCGTGAAGGTCGTTCTTTTCTGCGGCGGGTACGGGACGAGGATGCGCAACGGCACGCCCGGTGAGGCTCCCAAGCCGATGCAGCTCGTGGGCCCCCGGCCGCTCATCTGGCATGTGATGCGCTACTACGCGCACTTCGGGCACAAGGAGTTCATCCTCTGCCTCGGCTACGGGGCGAACCACATCAAGGACTTCTTCCTGCACTACCAGGAGACGACCTCCAACGACTTCGTCCTGCGCGAAGGCAAGGTCGAACTGCTGTCCACCGACATCTCGGACTGGTCGATCTCGTTCGTGCAGACCGGGATCGAGTCGCCGATCGGCGAGCGGCTCCGGCGGGTCCGCGACCGCCTCGACGGCGATGAGATGTTCCTGGCCAACTACGCCGACGTGCTCACCGACGCGCCGCTCCCGGAGATCGTCGACCGCTTCGCCAGGTCCGACGCCGGCGCGTCGATGATGGTGGTGCCTCCCTCGGACACCTTCCACTGCATCGAGCTCGGCGAGAGCGGGATGGTCGACGGGATCACCCCGGTCAGCCAGATGCCGCTCTGGGTCAACGGCGGATACTTCGTGCTCCGCCAGGAGGTCTTCGACCACATCCCGGAGAACGGGGACCTGGTCGCGGACGGCTGCGCCGAGCTGGCCAAGCGCGGCCGGATGCTCGCCTATCCCTACCGGGGATTCTGGCGGCCGACCGACACGGTCAAGGAGCGCTTCGCACTGAACGAGCAGTACGCGCGCGGCATGCACCCCTGGGCACTCTGGGAGAACGCGTGAACGATCCGGACAGAGCGGGTAAGGAGATGCACGCGCTGGTCGAGCGCCTGCATCCGATCTGCCGCAGCATGACCGGCGACGGCGTCCGGCGCACCCTGGAGATCATCGGCGAGTCGATCCCGCTGGACGTGCACGAGGTGCCGACCGGGACGCAGGTGCTGGACTGGACGGTCCCCCAGGAGTGGAACATCCGGGACGCCTACGTCAAGGACGCCTCCGGCCGCAGGGTGATCGACTTCGCCGAGACCCCGCTGCACGTGGTCGGCTACAGCACGCCGGTCGAGGCGACGATGCCGCTGTCGCAGCTGCGCGAACACCTGCACACGCTGCCCGACCAGCCCGGCCTCGTCCCGTACCGGACCGGCTACTACGCGGCGAACTGGGGTTTCTGTCTCAGCGAGGACACGCTGAGGGAGCTCCAGGACGGCGAGTACGAGGTCAGGATCGACGCCACCCTGGCCGACGGGCACCTCACCTACGCCGAGCACGTCGTGCCCGGCGAGCTGGACGACGAGGTGATAATCGTCTGCCACACCTGCCACCCCGCTCTCGCCAACGAGACACTGGCGGGCATCGCGGTGGCGGTTCAGCTCGCCCAGGCTCTCGCCGAGTCCCGCCCCCGTCACACCTACCGGTTCGTGTTCGCGCCCGGCACGATCGGGTCGATCACCTGGCTGGCTCGCAACCGGAACAGGGTGGATCGCATCAAGCACGGATTCGTGCTGGCCTGCGCGGGTGACCCCGGCCGTCTCACCTACAAGCGCAGCCGCCGCGGTGACACGCTCATCGACCGGGCCGCCGCCCACGTGCTGAGCACCCGCGAGCACGAACTCCTCGACTTCACCCCGTACGGCTACGACGAGCGCCAGTTCTGCTCGCCCGGCTTCAACCTGCCGGTGGGGCTGCTGACCCGGTCCCCCAACGAGGCGTACCCGGAGTATCACACCTCGGCGGACGACCCCGACCTCGTCACCCCTGAGGCGATGGCCGACACCCTGGCCGCGGTGCGGGAGATCGTCGAAGTCCTTGAGGGGAACCGCACCTATCTCAACCTGCAGCCGTACGGCGAACCCCAGCTCGGCAAGCGCGGACTCTACCGTTCACCGGCCCTGCACAAGGACAACAAGCAGCATCAGATGGCCATCCTGTGGATACTTAACTATTCCGACGGTGACCATAGCCTTCTGGACATCGCGGAGCGGTCGGCGATTCCCTTCACCGCCCTGGTGGAGGCGGCACGGGCACTGTCGGAGGGCGGTCTCCTGGACGAGGCGAGCCGGCAGCCATCACAATCCCATGGGGAGCGAGCATGAAGGCCATGAAGACCGCCGAGTCCTTCAAAGTCGGCGATCTGGTGGAGGTTCTCAGCGCGGAGGACATCCTGGCGACGCTTGACGAGAAGGGCGAGCTCGACGGCCTGCCGTTCATGCCGGAGATGCTGGAGTTCTGCGGCAGGAAGCTCACCGTGTACAAGGTGGCGCACAAGCTCTGCGACACCATCGACCGCACCGGTCTGCGCCACATGACCGAGGCCCTGCACCTGTCCGGCTCCCGCTGTGACGGCGCCGCCCACGGCGGCTGCCAGACCGCGTGCCTGTTCTACTGGAAGACCGCGTGGCTGCGCAGGGCCGAGGGCGTCGAGGACCCGCCGCCTCCGGCCAAGCCGGTGGACGTGCAGATCCTGCACCGCAACGCGATCAGGGAGCCGTTCGACGACGGCGCACCGCGTTACGCCTGCCAGGCCACCGAGATCCTCCGCGCCGCCCCCGGCCGCCTGCCGCTCAAGGACATGCGCCAGTACGTCTGGGACGTGCGCTCCGGCAACGCCACCACCTGGGAGACCGTGCGGGCCTTCCTCATCGGCCTGTTCAACCGCGTGCAGAGCCTGAGTCAGCGGGTTCTGCCCAAGCGCCTCCTGCTGAAGGAGGGGTTGGCCTGGGGGTTCCTCAAGGGCCGCGCGATCGGCGGCACCCCGGTGGCCACCCTCGACCTGCAGCCGGGCGAGTTGGTCCGGGTCAAGTCCAAGGACGAGATCGCGGCCACCCTGGACCCGAACCTCCGCAACCGGGGCATGGGCTTCGAGGTCGGCCTCACCGCGTTCTGCGGTCGGACCGCCAAGGTCGTCGGCCGGGTGGAGCGCTGCATCGACGAGCCGACCGGCCGGATGCTGGAGATGAAGACCCCGTGCATCCTGCTGGAGGATTTCGTCTGCCCCGGCGTCCCCAATATGAACTGCCCGCGAGGGCACCTGCCGTTCTGGCGCGAGATCTGGCTGGAACGGGTCGAATCGCGCTGACCCCCTGATGAACGACCCCCCGAGGAGAGACAGATGCTAGTGTCCATCGGCCTGCCGGTCTACAACGGCGCCGACGTCATGGAAGGCGTGGTCCGATCGGTCCTCGCGCAGCAGTACGGCGACGTCGAACTGGTCATCTCCGACAACGCCTCGACCGACTCGACCGAGGAGCTCTGCCGGGGCCTGGCCGCGCAGGACAGCCGCATCTCCTACCACCGCCAGCCCGAGAACCTGGGCATGCTGCGTAACTTCGACTACGCCATCCAGGTGGCGAAAGGCGACGTCTTCCGGTGGATCGGGGACGACGACCGGCTCGACCCGACCTATGCCACCAAGTGCGTCGACGCCTTCACCGCCGACCCCCGGCTGCTGATGGTCACCACCCAGATCTCCTACACCGACACTCGTGACGGCGTGGTGCGGACCCAGCGCTACGAGGAGGCCAATCCCGGCTTCGGGCTCGGCTCCGACGACCCGGCCGAGCGGGTGACCGAGCTGCTCCGCCTGCTCAACGAGAGCTACCTGATCATCGACCCGCTGTACGGCATGGTCCGCCGCGAGCCCGTGGCCGCGATGACCCGCCGCAACATGCCGCGTGAGGACCAGGTCTTCGCCACCCGGCTGGCCATGGCCGGGCCGTGGGAGCACATCAACGAGGTGCTGGCCGAGCGTCACTGGGACATCAAGCACCGCGGCAAGCTGGCCCGCCGCCTCGGCGTGCCCACCTGGAAGGGCTACTGCTCCACGCTGCTGCAGTGCCGCGAGACCCTGTTCTGGGCGCACGCCCAGGTCGAGGACGGCACGCTCACGGCCGAGCAGTACCGCCAGATCCGCAGCGCGGTCCGCGCCCTGTACGTGCGCAGGCACCGGCAGACCGCGGTGCGCCGGGTTCGCAAGGTCACCCGGATGGCCGTCGGCCGTTCCTGACTCCTCCGGATCGGTGTGGGGCGGGCGAGACCTATGGGTGTCGGCCCGCCAACCTTTCCTGCCTCAGCCGCGTCATGGATATGCCAGACGGGGGTAACGCGGGTCTGTCCCGGTGCCGGGTTCGACGCCGGGGCGTAGCGCGGTGGACCGACCGGACGATGTATTGGTGCTCCCCTGGAATGTGACGGGGGAGTTGGTGGAGAAGTTGTTTTATGTCCGTGAATGGGGAGGCAGACTTGTCTTCCCGGTTCCGTCTTTGGAGATCGTGTGAAGGTCGTCCTGTTCTGCGGCGGGTACGGCACACGGATGCGCAGCGGCGCGCCCGGTGACGTCCCCAAGCCGATGCAGCCGGTGGGCCCTCGACCGTTGATCTGGCATGTGATGCGGTACTACGCGCATTTCGGCCATACCGAGTTCGTGCTGTGCCTGGGCTACGGCGCGCATCACATCAAGGACTTCTTCCTGCACTACGAGGAGACCACGTCCAACGACTTCATCCTGCGCGGCGGCCGGGTGGAACTGCTGTCCACCGACATCTCCGACTGGTCGATCTCGTTCGTGGACACCGGCATCGACTCCCCGATCGGTGAGCGGCTGCGCCGGGTGCGCGGCCACCTGGAGGGTGAGGAGATGTTCCTGGCCAACTACGCCGACGTGCTCACCGACGCGCCGCTGGACGACATCGTGGCGCGCTTCGCCCGCTCCGACGCGGGGGCCTCGATGACCGTCGTCCCGCCGTCGGACACCTTCCACTGCATCGAGTTGGGCGAGGACGGCCGGGTCGGCGGCATCACCCCGGTCAGCGACATGCCGCTCTGGTCCAACGGCGGCTACTTCGTGCTCCGCCAGGAGATCTTCGACCACATTCCGGAGAACGGCGACCTGGTCGCCGACGGCTGCGCCGAACTGGCCAAGCGCGGCAGGCTGCTGTCCTATCCCTACCGGGGATTCTGGCGGCCGACCGACACGGTCAAGGAACGCGTCGCGCTCAACGAGGAGTACGCCCGCGGCGAGCGTCCCTGGGCACTCTGGGAGCGCGCGTGATCGGCCTCAGGTCGCCGGGGATCGCCAGGGTCGCCGCGCTCGCGGCGCACTGCGACGACCTGGCCATCGGTGCGGGCGGCAGCCTGCTCACGCTCTGCACGGCACGGCCGGGCATCCGGGTGGACGCGCTTGTGCTCTCCGGCGGCGGCACCGAGCGCGAGGACGAGGAGCGCGCCGCGCTGGAGGCGTTCTGCCCCGGCGCCGACCTGCGCGTCACCGTGCTCAAGCTGCCCGACGGCCGGTTGCCCGCGCACTGGGACGAGGCCAAGGCGGCGGTCGAGGAGCTTCGGTCGAGGACCGACCCCGACCTGCTGTTCGCGCCCTGGAGCAAGGACGCCCACCAGGATCACCGCGGTCTGGCCAAGCTCGTGCCGACCGCGTTCAGGAACCATCTGGCGCTCTCCTACGAGATCGTCAAGTGGGACGGCGACCTCGCCGCTCCCTCGGTCTACCAGCCGCTCGCCCCGGACATCGCCGAGGCGAAGGTCAGCCTGCTGCAGGAGCACTACCCCTCGCAGCGGAGCAAGCCGTGGTATGACCGCGAGGCCTTCCTCGGGCTCGCACGCATCCGCGGGATCGAGTGCCACGCGCGCTACGCCGAGGCGTTTCATGTCAACAAACTGACTCTCGATCTGGAGAACTGATGCGGGTATTGCTGACCGGACACCAGGGTTACCTGGGCAGTGTCATGTCCCCGGTGCTCGCCGCGGCCGGGCACGAGGTGGTCGGCCTGGACTCCGGCCTGTTCGCCGACTGCCTGCTCGGGCCGGCTCCGGCCGAGATCGAGACCTACGCGGTGGACCTGCGCGACGTCGGGCTCGAGCACCTGGCCGGGTTCGACGCGGTGATCCACCTGGCGGCGCTGTCCAACGACCCACTGGGCGCGCTGGCTCCCAAGCTGACCTACGACATCAACCACCACGCCTCCTCCCGCCTGGGCGGGCTGGCCAAGGACGCCGGCGTCAAGCGGTTCCTCTACGCCTCCACCTGCTCGGTCTACGGCGCCTCCGGCGGCGACGGCCTGCTGACCGAGGACGCGCCGCTGCGCCCTGTCACGCCGTACGCCGAGTCCAAGGTGCGGGTCGAGGACGATCTGCTCGCACTGGCCGACGACGACTTCAGCCCGGTGTTCCTGCGCAACGCCACCGCGTTCGGTTTCTCGCCCCGGCTGCGCGCCGACATCGTGCTCAACAACCTGGTCGGGCACGCCTATCTGAGCGGCCAGGTCAAGGTGATGTCGGACGGCACGCCGTGGCGGCCGCTGGTGCACGCCGAGGACATCGCGGACGCGTTCGCGGCCTGCCTGGTCGCGCCCAGGGACGCGGTGCACGGTCAGGCGTTCAACGTCGGCTCCGAGCAGAACAACCTGACCGTCGCCGAGATCGCCGCCGAGGTGGTCGAGGCGGTGCCCGGCTCGACCCTGGTCGTCACCGGTGAGTTCGGCGCCGACCCCCGCTCCTACCGCGTCGACTTCTCCCGCATCCGTACGGCGCTGCCCGATTACGAAGCCGGCTGGACGGTCAAGGCGGGCGCGGTCGAGCTGATCGACGCCTACCGGCGCTTCGAGCTGACGCAGGACGCCTTCGTCAATCGGTTCACCAGGCTCGCCCGGCTCTCCGCCCGGCGCGCCGACGGTACGATCGACGATTCGCTGCGCCCGTGAGGAGAAGGTCGTGACCGGCGAACAGGCCGCACAAACCCCGGCGGCTGTAGCGGCTGTGACGTCCACAGCGGCCGGCACGGCAGACCCGCCCCCCGCGTCGCTGCGCCGCAAGGCCGGGCGCGGGCTGGGCTGGAGCCTGCTCGGCAACCTGGTGATGAAGGCAGGGTCCTTTGTCATGGGCCTGGTACTGGCCCGCCTGCTGGCCCCGGAGGACTTCGGCATCTACGCGGTGGCGCTGGCCGCGACCAACATCGTCATGGTGGTCAAGGACCTGGGCATCATGGCCGCGACCATCCAGTGGCGCGGCGAGATCGAGGAGATGGCGCCCACCGCGACGCTGCTGAACCTGTTCTCGGCGACCGCGCTGTACGGGGTGTTCTGGGTGGGCGCGCCATACTTCGCGGCCACCGCGGGCAACCCCGAGGCCACGCCGGTGGTGCGGCTGCTGACCGCGGTCATCCTGGTGGAGGCGATCACCGCCGTCCGGACCGGGGCGCTGCTGCGGCGCTTCCAGCAGGACAGGAGCAGCATCGCGATCCTGGCCGGGTTCGTGGTCAACGCGGGCGTGGCGATCGCGCTGGCGGCCGGTGGCGCCGGGCCCTTCAGCTTCGCCTGGGGCCAGGTGGCCGCCGCCGTGGTCACCGGCGTGCTCGTGCTCTTCTTCGCCAAGATGCCGTTCCGGGTCGGCTTCGACCGGGAGATCGCCAAGCGGCTGCTGCGCTTCGGCATCCCGTCGGCGGCCGGGATCGGCCTGGAGACCGTCCTGGCCAACGTGGGCTACGTCATCGTCGGCAACATCATGGGCAACGACCGCCCGTGGCTCGGCTACTACCTGCTGGCCTTCAACGTCTCCAGCTGGGTGCCGGGACTGGTCGGCACCGCGATCAGACAGGTGTCGCTGGCCGGGTTCTCCCGGCTGGCGGAGGGCAAGGACGACGAGCTCTCGCGCGGCGTGCAGGGCTCGGTCGCCCTGCTGTTCGCCACGGTCTTGCCCCTGGCCGTGCTGATGGGCACCCTGGCGCACCCGATCATCCACGTCCTGTACGGCGTGGAGTGGAGCCAGTCGGCCGGTGTGCTGCGCTTCCTCGCGCTGCTGATGCTGGTCCGGATGATGACCTCCTTCGCGCTGGACATCCTCAACGGCCAGGGCGCGACCCGCTCGACGGTGTGGATGAACCTCGGGTACGGCGCCGCCATGGTGCCGACCGTCATCGTCTGCACGCAGCTGGAGGGCATCCGCGGCGCGGCCTTCGGCCAGGCCGCCGCCGCGCTGCTGGTCGCGCTGCCGCTGGCGATCCTGGCCGTCAACAGGGCCGGGGTGCGTCTGCTGCCGGTCCTGCCCATGCTGGTCCGGCCGCTGGCCGGCGGTCTGGCCTGTTTCGTCGTCACGATGGCGCTGGCCCACCTGACCGCCGGGAACGCGTTCGTCACGCTGTGCGTGGCGGGCGCTCTGGGCATGCTGACCTACATCGTGGTCGTGGTGCCGCTGGAGCGGATCAGGTCGTTTGCCGAGCGGGGGATTCGTCTGATGGCGCGCTAGCCCTGTCGCGCCGCCGCCGTACCCGGGCCAGCATGGCCGCGCGCAGGGCGGGCCAGTTCCTGTGCCGCTGGAAGGGCAGCTCGAACACGGCCGCGAAGCCGCGCGCCACCAGCAGCGTCACCGGCACGCACAGTGCCAGCGTGGCTAGGAACGCCGGCGTGCCCGGCGGCACGTTCGGCGCGATGACCAGTGCGTGCAGCGCGCCCACGATCGGCGCGTGGGTGAGGTAGAGGCTGTAGGAGAACGACCCGAGGGCGCGGAGCGGCCGGGTGTCCAGCACCCTGATCAGCGGCGCGGGACGGCCCGCCGCGATCGCCGCGAGCAGGCAGCCGACGGCCGGGCCGAGCGCCAGGTCCACCCAGTAGAAGTTCTCCGCGGTCCAGACCGAGCCGCGCATCACGACCGTCACCATGACCGGGATCACGGCCAGCGCGGACAGCCATCCCCATGGCACCCGCAGCCAGCGGCCCCCGGCCACGCTCGCCACCACCGCCCCGATCGCGAACAGCACCGCGAACTGCGGCGTGAAGCGCATCAGCATGTCGACCGCGGGAACCGAGGGCGCGAGCAGGCCGATGGCCACCACCACGGCGGTGACCGCGCCCAGCATCACGACCATGCCCGCCCGGCGCACCATCAGCAGCAGCAGCGGGAAGACCAGATACAGCTGGGCTTCGATGGCGATCGACCAGAACGCGCCGTTCGGGCTGGGCGAGCCGAACACGTCCTGGATCAGCAGTCCGTAGAAGAGCACCGACTTGGCGTTCGGCGCGCCCTGACCGGGCTGTGGGATGAGCGTCCAGGCGATGATGAGGCTCATCGCCAGAGCCGGCCAGTAGGGCGGCAGAACGCGCCACAGCCGCCGGTGCGCGAACCTGCGGAGGCCGCCCAGCTCCCAGTCGCGCCGGGCGGGGGCCACCGCCAGCGAGAAGCCGGACAGGACGATGAACACCGCGACCGCGAAATGCCCGTAGAGCAACCAATCTGTCCATTTTGGGCCGGTGTTGAGGGGGAAACCGGGAAACGACGACAGCCAGCAGTGGTGCAGCACCACAAACAGGGCCGCCAGCCCGCGGATCCCGTCCAGCCCGACGAGGCGCCTTCGCCCGTCCTGGCCCGGTGGTGCCGACTCGGTCGCCGCACCGTCCGTCGCTGACGTCATGTGGTCCTTTCCCCCGACAAACCGGTCCTCCGTAGGTCTATCGGAGAAGATGCACCGCGTATAACCCTTGCAGGGAGTGCGTAGGCTGGAAAGTCAGTGGATAGTTGGTAGGTCGGTAGATGGTCACTGGTGAGTTGCGGATGTAACGATCGATAGGTGTAGGGCGATTCCTACCGTGTAGGGTCGGGGCCGCCCGAGGCGCTCCCGTGCGCCATGACACTGGGCGGGGGAACAGATGGAGTTTTGGAAGATCATCCTCGGCCTAGCTGCACGGAAGATGGTGGGGCCGCCGTTGGTCCTGCTCTCCCTTGCCGTGGCTGCGGCCTCTTTTTATTTTGTACCGGTCCACTACACCTCGAACGTCTTGATGGTCTTGACCACATCGGCCAAGGGGGCGTTCACGGACCCCACCAAGCCGGCGGGGCTGACCAATCCGCTGCTGCAGTTCAGCGACGGGCTCAAGACGACGGCGAGCATTTTGATCCAGTCGATGAACACACCGGACATAAAGAGTGCTCTTGGAGCGCCGGTGGGTGGCACGACCGATCTGGTGATCGACGACGGCCGCACCGATCCTGATCTTCTTGACATCAGTGGCCCGTACATCTACATCTCGGTGGACGCCAGGACCGCGACGCAGGCCAGGAGCGTGGTGGACAAGGCTCAGACGCTGATCCGCGAGTCACTGGACACCCGCCAGAAGAGCCTGGGCGCGCCGCGCTCCACTTTCATCATGGTGGCCGGGATCGTCCCCGCCTCCGAGCCGGAGATGGAGCTGGGCGGCAAGTGGCAGGCCGCCGCCGTGGCGTTCGTGCTGACCCTGGCCGGGACCTTCGGCATCGCGTACGCGTTCGCGCGCTCGCGGATGGTCAAGCGGCCCGTGCCGGTTTCGCAGCGGCCGGACCCGGACATCTCCCCCTGGCCGGACCGGGAGGACATGACCGCCACCACCCAGTGGCGTGCCGACCGGCTGGTGCGTAAGCCGTACCCGCCGATGATCAGCAACACGACCGTGGAGCGGGTGGACGAGGAGAGGGTGGACGATCTCCGCGTGGCGCCCATCGGCCGCGACGACGACCGCTACGACGACGAGACCATCGTCATCGTGCTGTCCGACGGTGACGACGGTGTCGGGACGGGCGGCTGGGTCACCCAGAACGGTTCCGCTCCCGACGATCGGCAGTCCTGACCCCTTCATTTTCTCGCGACCTCGACACAGCGCCGCTCGGCGGTCCTACGGACCTCGAGGGGCGTGTTCGAGTGTGAAGAGATCATCATGCCGACCGCGTCCTGGCCGATCCCGTCACCGAAGGCCAGCGCGCCCGCCTCGTCCATCGGCCGGCGGTCATAGCTGCTGTGGCAGATGAGCGGGCTGCTCGGCGGACGTTGTTTCATGAGCTCGTCGGCGTAGACGCCGTACACGATGAACTCGGAGATGTGCAGTTGCTGGGTGAACGCGTCCACCCAGTGCTTGCCGGTGATTTCGCCGATGCGGTCCTGCATCGCCCGGACGACGACCGGGTCCCAGAAGATCAGCGCGTCCACGTAGTCGTTCAGCGGCGGGGGCGGCGCGGCGGGCAGGCCGAGCAGGTCGCGGGCCACCTGGTGCCAGCGCACGTGCCGGTCCATGCCGTCGTGCACAGCGTCCGGCTTGCGGAACAGCGACAGCTCGCCGTCCACCCGGAAGTTCGCGGTCTCGACCGGGCGGACCAGCACCACGTCGGAGTCGGCGAGCAGTATCGCGTCGGCGTCGATCATCCCGGCGGCGGCGATCTTGGCGGCCTGCTGCATGACCCAGCCGCGGACCGGCGGCCACGGATGGCCCGCGTTCAGCCAGGTGCCGCCGGGCATCCGCCAGTAACGGCGGGGCAACAGCTCGGGATGCGTCCAGATCCGGCAGCGGGGGCCCGCGTATCCGCTGAAGGCGCTCTTGTGGGCGGCCGGCACGATCACGTGATGCACGGTGTCATCGGAGGTGAACTCCAGCACCGACCGGTGCAGCTCGGCGAAGAAGGCTCCGTCTGGCTTCCAGGTCGGCGTGATGACGGCCAGCTCAGTCATGGGCCGATGGCCTCCAGTCTTTCTGACGCTTTTTCTGTCGCAAACGTGCGACATCGACCAACGTTCAACGGTGAGTAAACAGCTAGGCTATGCCCCCTGGGCGGCTTCTCATCTGCTATCGGCCCCATCACCTGATTCGTTACGGATAGGCGTAACACCACCCGCACCAAGCCGCGATAGGAATGAGAGGTTCGGGGAAGGAATCATATGGACTTCTGGGGGACGGTTCTCGTCCTGATCCGGCGCTGGTATATCGCCCTTCCCATGTTGCTCCTTGGGCTGGGCGGCGCGGCGATGGCCTATCTGACCATTCCGCCGACCTACATCTCCAACGGTGTGATCGTGCTGAGCATCCCGACCACCGGAGGAACGGTCCCGCCGGACCCGAAGCTGCCCAACCCGATCACCAACCCGCTGCTGAACTTCGACTACGGCCTCAACATGACCGCCTCGATCCTGATCCAGGCGATGGGCTCCCCGGAGATGACCGCCGAGCTCGGCGTGCTGCCCGGCGACCCGACCTCCTACAAGGTCACCAACGGCAGCACCAACCCGGAGAGCATGGCCAGCAGCCCGTTCGTGTTCGTGGAGGGCGAGAGCGACAGCGCCGAGGGCGCGCGCCAGATGGTCGCCAAGGTGCTGGCCAGGACCAAGCAGGAGCTGGTGCAGCGGCAGACCAAGGTGGGCGCGCCGCGGCAGACCTTCCTCACCGCGATCGAGGTGGTCGAACCGACGACCCCGCAGCCCCAGCTCGGCAGCAAGGCCAGGGGGGCCGCGGCGGCGGCCGGAGTGGGCGCGTTGCTGAGCCTGTGGAGCACGTTCGCGGTGGAGAGCTACCTGGTCGCCCGGCAGAGGCGCAAGGAGTCGGAGCCGGACAGGCCGTCCTCAGAGCCACGCGGCGCGCAGCCCCTGGGCGCGATGCGATGACGACGGCATCCCCCCGGATCCAGATCGCCTCCCTGGACACCCCGCTGTACCAGCGCGCCGACGGCGCGACCCTGATGTGCGTCTACGTCATGGTGATTCTGCTGACCCCCGCCCGGCTGATCCTGCGCGGCCTGCCGATGTCGCTGACCCCGGCCGACGTGCTCGGCCTGTTCACGATCACGCTGTGGTTCTGCGCGCACTTCACCACCACGCTGGGCATCGCCAAAGGCCCCAACGCGGTCCGCCGCGGCATGTTCACCTATGGCTTCGCCCTCCTGTTCGTGTACGGCTACGCGACCTTCGCCTACCTGCCCAGCGACGAGCTCAACTCGGCCGACCACTCGCTGGTGCTGGTCGTCGCCAACCTGGGGCTCGCGCTCGGGATGGTCGACGGGGTGCGCGGGCGCGAGCGGCTGGACTTCGTGCTGAAGGCCATGGTGGTCGCCGGGGTGGGGATGGCGTTCATCGGAGGGGTCCAGTGGATCTCCGGGATCGACCTCACCGTCTACATGGAACTGCCCATCCTTCACGCCAACGACGTCGTCGTCCAGGCGGTCGAGGCCAGGTCGGGCATCCAGCGGGTGCCGGCCACCACCGGTCACCCGATCGAGTTCGGCGTGATCATGGCGATGATCCTGCCGTTCGCCGTCCACTACGGTTTCCACGCCCGGGACCGGGGCGAGTCCCCCCGGCGCTGGTGGATCGCCGCCGTGATGATCGCGATGGGCCTGATGTTCGCGGTCTCCCGCTCCGGCATCCTGGCCATCGCCACGGTCGGCATCGTGCTGTTCATCGGCTGGTCGGGCCGCCGCAGGCTGCAGGCGATGGGCGTGGTGGGGGCTTTCCTGGTCGTCGTCCAGGTGCTGTTCCCCGGCCTGCTCGGCACCTTCTACAACCTGTTCACCAGCATCGGCTCCGACGACAGTGTGCGCTACCGGGTGCACGACTACCCCAACGCGACCGCCGAGTTTCTGCGCCGCCCCTGGTTCGGCCGCGGCATCGGCACCTGGTACGCCCCGAAGCACCAGGTCTTCGACAACCAGTATCTGCTCACGCTGGTCGAGGCGGGCATCGTGGGCATCACCGTGCTGGTCGGCATCGTCCTCATCGCGGCGTACGGCGCGTCCAAGGCCCGCTACCTGAGCGTCGACCCCCGCGACCGCAACCTGGCCCTGACCCTCGCCGCGACCGCGATCGTGCCCCTGGTCGGCGCGGTCACTTTCGACCTGCTCGCCTTCCCGCAGGTCACCGCTCTGATGTTCTTCCTGATCGGCGCCTGCGGTGCGATGCTGCGCATCGTCGAGGACGAACGCAAGCGGCCGCGGCAGCAGGCGCCGTCCGCGCCTAGGTGGGACAGGCCAGTGGCCCGACGGTAGAGGTGACGTTGTAGTCGTCGTCGATGGTGACCAGGGAGTTGCCGGACCAGTCGGTGTTGGCGCAGTCGACCGAGGCCGGACCGAAGTCCCACGAGTGGTCCACGACGGCGTTGTTCCGGGCGACCGCGCCGGGCGCGGTCCTGATCTGCACCGTGTAGGTCCCGCCGATCAGCAGGTTGTCGGTGACCGTGACACCCTGGGTGGGATCGACCAGGAAGACCGGGGCGGTGTGTGACGGAGCCTTGCGCTGATCGACCGTGTTGTGGTGGAAGGTGAGGTTCTTGCTGGCGCCGACACTCTGGATGCCGTCGGAATGGTCACCCGAGTTGCTGCACAGCAGGACGAAGGAGTCCTTGATAGTCACGTTGTCGCCGGAGACGCTGAATCCGTCGCCGTGGCCGCGGATGTGCACCCGGGTC
>NZ_FZOD01000097.1 GCF_900188345.1 Streptosporangium subroseum
GCCAGCATCACGGGTCCGATCTGGAAGGACACGATGCTGGCGGCGCTGAAGAACGTCCCGCCGACGTCGTTCACCCCGATCAACTCGGAGCGGTTCGGCGGCTGCGGCGAGAGCTGCCGGCCCGCGCCGCCACCCATGGACGGCGACGACACCCAGGAGGTCGGTCCCGAAGACGAAGACGGCGACGGCGGCTCGCGCGGCTAGTCAACCCGGAGTGCGGGTCTCTGCTGGACCGCTGAGTGTCCGGTTCATCCCACGAACCCGGGCGGAGGCCGCAGACGGCCCCCACGCCACCCGGATCTCACGGACGGAGGGGCACACCCGTCATTCGGCCGACAGGATCAGCCCGCTGGTCGGCACACCCGTGCCCGCGGTGACCAGGACGTTGTGCACGCCGGAGACCTGGTTCACCGAGGTCCCCCTGATCTGCCTGACGGCCTCGGCGATGCCGTTCATGCCGTGGATGTAGGCCTCTCCGAGCTGTCCGCCGTGCGGGTTCACCGGCAGGTGACCGTCGATCTCTATGCCGCCTCCGGCCACGAAGTCGCGGGCCTCGCCGCGCCCGCAGAAGCCGAGCTCCTCCAGCTGGGTCAGCACGAACGGCGTGAAGTGGTCGTACAGGATCGCGGTCTGGACATCCGAAGGCCCGAGCCCGGACTGCTCCCAGAGCCGGCCGCCGACCACCCCCATCTCGGGCAGGCCCGTCATGTCGTCGCGGTAGTAACTGGTCATCATCATCTGGCCGGCGCCCGCGCCCTGGGCCGCGCCGGTGATCAGGACGGGCGACCTGCGCAGGTCCCTGGCCCGCTCGGCGGAGGTGACCACCAGGGCCACGGCGCCGTCGCTCTCCTGGCAGCAGTCGAGCAGGTGCAGCGGCTCCACGATCCATCGGGAGGCCTGGTGCTCCTCCAGGGTGATCGGCCGCTGGTAGAACCACGCGGCGGGATTGGTGGACGCGTGCCTGCGCATGGCCACCGCCACCCTGCCGAAGTCCTCGGACGTCACGCCGTACGCGTGCATGTACCGCTGGGCGAACATGGCGACCCAGGCCGCCGGGGTCATCAGCCCGTACGGCACGTGCCAGCTCATCTCGAGTCCCTGGGACGAGGGCTCGCCGCCGATCCGGGCGTCCGGCTGGCCGAACCTGCGGCCCGAACGCTCGTTGAACGCGCGGTAGCAGACCACGGTCTCGGCGACGCCGGTGGCGACCGCCATCGCCGCGTGCAGCACCGTGCCGCAGGCCGCGCCGCCGCCGTAGTGGACGCGGGAGAAGAACGACAGGTCGCCGATGCCCACCTCGCGGGCCACGGCGATCTCGTCGTTGGCGTCCTGGGTGTAGGTCACCAGCCCGTCCACGTCCGACGGCGTCAGGCCCGCGTCGTCCAGCGCCGCGGACACCGCCTCGGCGGCGAGCTGGAGCTCCGACCGGCCCGACTGCTTGGAGAACTCGGTCGCGCCGATGCCGGCGACGGCCGTACTCCCCGAAAAGGAGACCACGCTGATGGAACCTCTCTGCGAAGGGGGATCGCGGTCAGCGACGGGGCAGGACGAGCCTGACGGTTCCGGAGGCGTGGTCGCCGAGGCTGACCTTGCCCCGGATCTCGACGGTGAACTCGTCGCCCTCCTGCGAGACCACCGCGCCGGTGAAGGACAACCTGTCGCCCGCGTAGGCGGGGGCGCCGAGCTTGACGTTGATGCCGCGGAGGATCGCCTCCGGACCCGCCCAGTCGGTGACGTAGCGCTCGACGAGACCCATCGTGGTCAGGATGTTGAGGAAGATGTCCTTCGACCCCTGCGCCCTGGCGCCCTCGACGTCGTGGTGGACCGAGGTGAAGTCCATCGTCGCCAGCGCGGTCGAGACGATCAGCGTGGGGCTCAGCTCGATCGTGAGCTCGGGGAGAACCGCGCCGATCTCGACCTCGTCGTCGGTAAGTGTCCGCATCACGCCTCCCGGGGGATCCACATGGGCAGGGTCAGCTCGTCGTCCATCTGGCGATACGTCACGCGCACCGGCATACCGATACCCACTTCAGAAGAAGCGCATTCCGTGACGTTGCCCACCATGCGCACACCCTCCGGCAACTCCACCACGGCGACCACAAAAGGCGTCTCGCGTCCGGGAACCGGTGGATGGTGATGCACGACGTAGCTGTAGACCTCGCCCTCGCCTCCGGCCACCACGTACGTCCGGTCGGCCGAGCGGCAGGAGGGGCAGACCGGCCCCGGCGGGTGCCGGAGCTCCCCGCAGCCCGCGCACTTCTGGATCCGGAGCTCGCCCTTGGCGACACCCTCCCAGAAGAACTCGGTGTCCCTGTTGACCGCGGGCCTCAGCGGATACGGCGCACGCGGTGCCGCGTCGTCCATGGCGGTCACGGTCTTCGGCGGGTCCGGTGTGCGCGCCGCGTCGTCCATGGGGGTCGCGGGCCTCAGCAGATACGGCGCACGCGGTGCGGCGTTGATGGTCGCGGGCTTCGGCGGTGGGACTTCCTCCCGTTCCCTGGGCCGGAATTTCAGCACCCGGAACAGCATCGTGGCCACGGGCTCGTCGCCCGCGTACCAGGTGACGTTCCAGGTGACGAAGTAGCCCTCGCCGAGCGCCGTCCGCTTCGGCCCGGAGAGCCCGGCGAACCGGGTGGCCGGGACCGGCCGCTCGCCGAGCCTCACGTAGCGGTGGTAGGTCTGCTCGCAGTTGGTCGCGACCACGCCCGTATGGCCGTTCTCGTCCAGCATCCTGAGCACGTCGTCGACCGGCGTGCTCACCTGCCTCCCGCTCCTTCTCACGCCCGGCATGCTCCAGACCTGGATCATCGCCGGGGGCGCCACGATCTCCCCGTGCACGCCGCCCTCGGCCGCCTCGGGATCGGTGTAGAGCGGGTTGGCGTCTCCGATGGCGTCGGTCCAGTGCCGGATCATCGGGAGGTTCACCGGGTCCGCCGCGGCCACGCCCCGGACCTCGCCCATCTCGATCCGCCGCTCGGCCAGGGCGGTGAGCCGTTCGTGGAAGGTGCCGCCCTCCGCCGCGCCCGTACCCGCCGTCATCGGGGCGGCCTCGGCAGGTTCAGGCCGAGCATGGCGATGAGCTCCCGCTGGACCTCGTTGACGCCGCCGCCGAAGGTGAGGACGAGCGAGCCCTTGGCGCCGCGGTCGACCCGCTCCATGAGGTCCGCGGTCTCGGGGTCGGCCGGGTCGCCGAAGCGGGCCAGGACGTCGCCGACGATCCGGCCGACGTCCTGCAGCCGCTCGGAGCCGTAGACCTTGGTCGCGGAGGCGTCGGGGGCGCCCAGCCAGCCGAGGTCCATGTTGGCCGCGACCTGCCAGTTCAGCAGCTCGTTGGTCCGGAAGTAGGCGTAGACCTGGCCGAGCGCCCGACGTACGGCGGGCTCCTCGATCAGGCCCGTACGGCGGGCCCAGTCCAGGAACCTGTCGTAGGTGTGGGCGATGTTGCCCGCGGGACCGAGCGTGACCCGCTCGTGGTTGAGCTGGTTGACGATCAGGTCCCAGCCCTTGTTCTCCTCCCCCACCACCATGTCCACCGGCACCCGCACATCGGTGTAGTACGTGGAGTTGGTGTGGTGCCGCCCGTCCATCGTCCTGATCGGGGTCCAGGAGAAGCCGGGGTCGGCGCAGTCCACGATCATCATCGTGATGCCGCGGTGCTTCTTGGCGTCCGGGTCGGTGCGGGCCGCCAGCCAGATGTACTGGGAGTAGTGCGCGCCCGAAGTGAAGATCTTCTGGCCGTTGACGACGTAGTGGTCGCCGTCGCGGACGGCGGCGGTGCGCAGGGACGCCAGGTCGGTGCCCGCCCCCGGCTCGCTGTAGCCGATCGCGAAGTGGCACTCCCCGGCCAGGATGCGCGGCAGGAAGAACTCCTTCTGCTCCGCCGTGCCGTACTGCATGAGGGTCGGGCCGACGGTCTGGACCGTGATGATCGGGTAGGGCACCTCGGCGCGGGCGATCTCGTTGGCGAAGATCTGCTGCTCCAGCGGGCCGTACCCGCCGCCGCCGTACTCCTTCGGCCAGCCCAGTCCGAGCTTGCCGTCGCGGCCGAGGTTGCGGCAGTGCTCCATGTAGACCTGGCCGAACGGGTCGGTGGCGATCTTCTTGCGGTCCTCGGCGGTCAGGCAGGCGCCGAAGTACTCGCGCAGCTCGCCGCGGAGCCTCTTCTGGTCGGGGGTCAGGTCGATCAGCATCAGACGCGTGCTCCGATCGTGTCGAGCCGGGCCTCCACGCCGCCCAGCAGGTGGGCGTGGTGTTTGCCCCAGGCGAAGTAGCGGTGCAGCGGGTAGGTCACGTCCACGCCGATCCCGCCGTGCAGGTGCTGGCAGGTGTAGAGCGCTCTGAGCATCGAGTCGGTCACGCTGAAAGCCCCGACGGTCAGGTCCGTCTCGGCGTCCTCGGCCGATCCCTCGGCCAGCAGCCACGCCCCGGACCACACGGCCACGTCCAGCGCCCGCCCGGCGATGTAGACGTCGGCGATCTGCACGGTCACCGCCTGGAACTCGGCCAGGGCCCGGCCGAACTGCTTGCGGGTCCTGATGTACTCCGTGGTCAGCGCCAGCGCCCCGGCCAGGACGCCGGAGGAGACGGCGATGATCCCGGTCAGCGCCAGCCGCCGCAGTTCGTCGAACGCCTCGCCGTCCTCGGCCCCCACCAGCTCGCCGGGGGCGTCCTCCAGGATGAGCGTGGCGGCGGGCTCGCCGGTGGTGACGGTCACCGGTCGCAGGGTCACCGCCGCCGGTTCGACCAGGAACAGTCCGATGCCGCCGTCCGTGACGGCCGGGACGAGGATCCTCGACGCCTCGGCCGCGTAGGAGACCGTGCCCTTGGCGCCGTTCAGCACCCATCCGCCGCCGTCCCTGCGGGCGGTCGTGGTGGGTGTGGCGCCGAGATCGCGGCCGGGCTCGCGCAGCGCGGAGGTCAGCGCGATCTCTCCGTCGGCCAGCGGGGCCAGCGCCTCGCGCTGCCCGCGGGAGCCGTGCCGGGCGATGACCAGCGCGGCGACCAGGCTCTGCTCGGCGGGAACCGGGGCCACGTGGCCGCCGATCTCCCGCAGGATGACGGCCAGCTCGACCGGCCCGAGCCCCGCGCCGCCCGCCTCCTCGGGGAGGCAGACGCCGAGCAGCCCGGCCTGGGCGAGGGAGCGCCAGAGGCCGATGTCGTACGGCGCGCCGCTCGCCTCGTGGGCTTCCAGCCTGCCGACGGTCACCTCCCGGCCGAGTAGCTCCACCGCGAGTTTGCGCAGTTCGGTCTGCGTCTCATCAAGATTGAAGTCCACTAGTGCTCCAGGGGTGCTGTCGACCGTGCCGATGAACCCGTCGTCGATCTGCCGGACATCCCGTTTTCCGCAAGGAATGCCAGGGATGCCAAACCAGCCGTTCCAAAAAATAGAACAGATTCTATTCGGCGTCTAGGGCCTGCCGATCGCGGCGGGTGACGGAATAACCCCCGCACGGCATATCCCATGTAAGAGCAGGGCGTCTTTACGACCGGCGAGTAACGCATCCGCGCATCCAGAAATCAGATAACGTGTTCTCATGCGTACCCCGCATGTGCCCTCGGAAGTGCCGTCGACCCCGCGCCCCGCCGGCACGGCAGCCCCGAGCGACGCCGAATCGATCATGATCAAGGGGGCATCCGACATGCAGAGCGAGCCGGCCTCCGTCGGCGTCCGCACGAGGAGTCAGCACCAGCGGCGCAAGCGCATCGTCCAGGCGGCCGCCGCCCTCGCCTCGCGTGGCGGTGTCGAGGCCATGCAGATGCGCACGGTCGCCGAGCGCGCCGGGGTCGCCCTCGGGACCCTCTACCGCTACTTCCCCTCCAAGATGGATCTCGTGGTCGCCGTCGTCGGCGAGGAGATAGACCTTCTGGAGAGCAGCATCGAGCGCCGTCCGCCCAGTGCGGTCACGGCGTCGGGGCGGGCCGTCGACATCCTGATGCGGGCCACCCGCGGCCTGATGCGCGAGCCCGAGCTCGCCGACGCGCTCATCCGGTCTCTGATCATGGCCGAGGTCGACACCCCGTTCGGCGACCGCATGGCGGGGCTGCTGCTCCGCGTCGCCGGAGACGATCTCACGGTGGAGACCGCCACCGAGGAGCAGTTCGCCCTCGCGGGCTCGCTGTCCAGCATCTGGGTGCACGAGCTGATGGAGATGCTCCGCGGCCGTCGCACGTACGAGCAGATCCAGCGCCGCATCGAGATCGCCGCCGCCCGCCTGCTCGCCGATTTCCAGGCCCCTCCTTCCGCCCGAAACTAGAACGGGTTACAGTCGCAACCGGAAGATGACCAGAGTGACGTTCTGGAGCGACGCGCGAGCGAGCGGGCCGGCAGGCATGGGGTGCTCGCGGATGCGGGTTCCGAGCCGGCGGGCGAGAGGATCCCCATGGGTGCAGTGATCGTCGAAGCCGTACGAACTCCGATCGGCAGGCGCAACGGCTGGCTGGCGGGGATGAAGCCGCAGGCGATGCTCGCCGCTGCGCTCAACGGCCTCGTCACCAGGTCGGGGATCGACCCGGCGACGGTGGATCAGGTCTTCGCCGGATGCGTCACGCAGGCGGGCGAGCAGGGCGGGCACATCGGACGTCACGCCTGGCTGTACGCGGGCCTGCCGTACCGGACGGGCGTGACCACGATCGACGCGCAGTGCGGATCCTCGCAGCAGGCCGTGCACCTGGTCGCCGCCCTCATCCAGTCGGGCGTCATCGACGTCGGCATCGCCTGCGGCGTCGAGGTGATGAGCCGGGCGCCCCTCGGCAGCAACGTGCTCCCCGCGCGGCCGCGGCCGGACGACTGGGACCTCGACCTGCCCGACCAGTTCACCGCCGCCGAGCGGATCGCGCAGCGGCGCGGGCTGACCCGTGAGCGGCTCGACCTGTTCGGCGCGCGGTCGCAGCGGCTCGCCGCGGAGGCGTGGGCCGGCGGCCGGTTCGACCGGGAGGTCGTCGAGGTGACCGCACCGGTCCTCGGCGAGGACGGCGAGCCGACCGGCGAGAGCCGTACGGTCAACAGGGACCAGGGACTGCGCGAGACGACCGCCGAGGGGCTCGCCAGGCTCAAGCCGGTGATGGGGGACAACGGCCTGCACACCGCGGGCACCTCCTCCCAGATCTCCGACGGCGCCGCGGCGGTCCTGCTGATGAGCGAGGAGGCCGCCGCCCGGTACGGCCTGCGGCCCCGGGCGCGGATCCTCGCCCAGGCTCTCGTCGGCTCCGAGCCGTACTACCACCTGGACGGCCCGGTGGACGCGACCGCCAAGGTCCTCGCCGCCTCGGGGACGACCATCGAGGACATCGATCGGTTCGAGGTTAATGAGGCATTCGCCTCGGTGGTCCTATCCTGGTCATCGGTTCATCAGCCGGATATGGACCGGGTCAACGTCAACGGCGGCGCCATCGCACTCGGCCACCCCGTCGGTGCGACCGGTTCCCGGCTGATCACCACCGCCCTGCACGAACTGGAGAGATCAGACTCCTCGACCGCGCTGGTATCGATGTGCGCGGGCGGGGCGCTCGCCACCGCCACGATCCTCGAGCGCCTTTGAACAGGCCGATAGGAGCCCTCCCCCGTGAAGTCCCGCCGCAGGCCGTACAGCGAACAACGCCCGATCGACGCCGGCGGCGGGGTGTGGAGCGTGCCCGTGCCCATCCCCGGCAACCCGCTCGGCTACACCCTGATCTACGCGATCGAGTCCCCCGCCGGGCCGGTGCTGATCGACGCCGGGTGGAACGATCCGGAGTCGTGGCTGGCGCTGCGTGACGGACTGGGCTCGGTCGGCATGGACATCCGCGACGTCAGGGGCGTGGTGGTCACCCACTTCCACCCCGACCACGCGGGGCTGGCCGGGCAGGTCAGGGAGGAGTCCGGGGCGTGGATCGCCATGCACGAGGCCGACGTCGCGCTGGTCGAGCTCATCCGCGACTTCGAGGAGGGCGCGCACCAGGACTTCCAGGCCGACATGCTGCGCCGCGCCGGAGCGGGCGCCGTCGAGGTGGAGGAGGTGACGGCGAACCGGCCGCGGCCGCCCGCGCGGCCCGATCTCGTCCTTCGCGACGGCGACCTGATCGACGTGCCGGGGCGCAGGCTCCGTACGATCTGGACCCCCGGCCACACGCCGGGTCACATCTGCCTGCACCTTGAGGACGCCGACCGGATCTTCACCGGGGATCACGTGCTCCCGGCCATCACCCCGCACATCGGCATCTACCCGTACGACCGCGCCGACGTCGACCCGCTCAGCGACTTCCTGGACTCGCTGGAGAAGGTGAAGGGTCTCGGCGACCTCGAAGCCCTCCCCGCCCATGAATGGATATTTCCCGATACGGCAGCCCGCGCGACGGAGATCGTCGCCCACCACGAGGAGAAGCTCATCCGGATCGCCGCCCTGCTCTCCGAGGCGGAGGAGCCTCTCACCATCTGGGAGATCGCCGCCCGGATGACCTGGAACCGCCCATGGGAGGACTTTCCTCCCATGTTGCGCGGCATGGCGGCCGGAGAGGCGGCGGCCCACCTGCGCACCCTGGAGGTGCGCGGCGTGATCCGTCGCACCACGGGGACCGATCCAGTCCGCTTCGCCCTACACTCATAGGGTAGACATCGGATGTCTGCGCGACCCTGAGGACGGTGGAGTGTGGCGGTCACCGACGCCGCGATCGACAAGATCAAGCAGATGATCCTGTCTGGCGAGCTCGCTCCGGGCAGCAGGCTGCCCAAGGAGGCCGATCTGGCCGAGCGGCTCGGCCTGTCACGAAACTCCCTGCGTGAGGCTGTCCGCGCCCTGGCCCTGATCAACGTGCTGGACGTGCGCCAGGGCGACGGCACCTACGTGACCAGCCTGGAGCCGCGGCTCCTGCTGGACGCGATGTCGTTTGTCGTGGACTTCCACCAGGACGACACCGTCCTGCAGTTCTTCCAGGTCCGGCGGATCCTGGAGCCCGCGGCGACCGCGATGGCCGCGACCCGGATGTCCGAGGCCGAGGTCGCCGAGCTGCGCAAGATCCTCGACGCGCTCCCCGTGGACCCGAGCGTCGAGCAGCTCGTCGCCAACGACCTCCAGTTCCACCAGCTCATCGCGGAGGGCTCGGGCAACGCGGTGCTGTGCTCCCTCATAGACAGTCTGTCGGGCCCCACCACCAGGGCCAGGATCTGGCGGGGTCTCACCCAGGAGAACGCCCTGGAGAAGACCCGAGAGCAGCACAGCGCGATCTGCGAGGCCATCGCCACCCGCCAGCCGGAGATAGCCCGGGCCTGGGCCACGGTCCACATCGCCGGCGTCGAGGAGTGGCTCCGCAGCGCCCTCGCCTGACGGGAGCCACCGGGTGGGCCGGGGTCCGGGCGCGTGATCGCCCGACACCTCGGCGAACGGGCCCGGCCCGGATCGAACGATCCCGAGCCGGCGCGGCTCTCCCGCCGATCAGCTCGGCAGACCGGCGAACATCCCGGGCTCGTAGGAGCCCCCCTGGTTGCGCACGATCACGCCGAGCCGGTTGGCCGCGTTGATCATGGCGACCAGGTAGACCAGCGCGGCGACCTGGTCGTCGTCGTAGTGCTTGCGCACCTGAGCCCAGGTCTCGTCGGACACGCCGTGGTAGGCGTCGGCGAGTCGGGTCCCCTCCTCGGCGAGCGCCAGAGCGGCCCGCTCGGCCTCGGTGAACACGATGGACTCGCGCCAGGCGGCGACCAGGTGGAGCCGGACCGCGCTCTCCCCTGCGGCCGCGGCCTCCTTGGTGTGGTAGTCGAGGCAGAAACCGCAGCCGTTGATCTGGCTGGCGCGCAGCATCACCAGCTCCTGGACGTCCCCGGGCAGCGGCGACTGCTGGATCGCCAGGCTGACGTTGGTGAACCGCTTACCGATCTTGGCGCCGATCTCGTTGGTCATCAGGTTGAAACGGGGTTCCATGACGTCGTCCTCACTCGTTGTCTGACGCGCCGCGCGGATCGTTCGCGCGGCGTCCGGCGAACAAGAGATGCCGGCGGCCCGATCCCCGTGACGCCGCGGCGATGTGACGTGCGCCACCGGTCACGGGTGTCACAAAGCAGTGGGGACCGGCGTCTTGTGCGTATGGCACGATCGAGAGCGAACGGGCGGGAGCCGGCTATGAACGAGCGCAGCGAGCGAACAATGGACACCGGCGAACGGCTCGCTCGCGGCGGTCCCACGAACACCGGTGAGCGACTCACTCGTAGTGGTCCTATGGACTCCGCCACCGAGGCGTTCGTCGCCCACCGCAACCTGCTGTTCACCGTCGCCTACGAGATGCTCGGCTCGGCCGCCGACGCCGAAGACGTCCTGCAGGAGACCTGGCTGCGGTGGACGAACGTCGATCTGGGCATGGTGCGAGATCGGCGCGCGTATCTGGTCCGGATCACCACCAGCCAGGCACTCACCCGGCTGCGCACGCTCGGCCGGCGCAAGGAGTCCTACGTCGGCCCCTGGCTGCCCGAGCCGCTGCTGACCTCGCCCGACGTGGCCGAGGACGTCGAGCTGGCCGACAGCGTCTCGATGGCGATGCTGCTGGTGCTGGAGACGCTGGCGCCGACCGAGCGGGCGGTGTTCGTGCTGCGCGAGGTGTTCGATCTGGCCTACGACGAGATCGCCGAAGCCGTCGACAAGACCCCCGCCGCCGTACGCCAGATCGCCCACCGGGCACGGGCCCACGTCGCCGCCCGCCGACCACGCGGCACCGTTTCCGCGGCCGAGACCCGAGATGCGCTCCAGGCGTTCCAGCGGGCGGTCGAAACGGGCGACATGCAGAGCCTGCTCGACATGCTCGCGCCGGACGTCGTCTTCCTGGGTGATGGTGGCGGCGTCGTGCAGGCCGCACCGGCGCCCGTGGTGGGAGCCGAGATGGTGGCCCACGTGCTGGGCAGGATCGCCGCCGCGGTGTCGCTGCGGCCGGCACAGGTCAATGGCTGTCCGGCGCTGGTTCTGCGGCTCGACGGCGGGGTCGACACCGTCATGGCGGTGCGCATCGACGACGGCCTCATCACAGGGCTCTACGCCGTCCGCAATCCCGAGAAGCTGTCGCACATGGAGCGGGAGACCGCCCTGCGCCGCTGAGCCGGACCTCTTCTCCCGAAACCGCCCCGGGCCGCATGAGGAGCCGAGCATGACCGCCGAGGCCGGAACGGCACGCGCACCGTCGTCAATGCCCCCGGTCGACGCGGGCCCGGGCGATGAGGTCCGGGGCCGCGGCGGCGATCCGCTCCCGCATCGGACGCCGGCGCAGGGCGTCGAGCGCCTCGTCGACAAGACGGCTCAGGGGGAACGACAGCTCGGCCTCGAACTCGGTGGCCGCGGCGGTGGTGGCGGCCCATTCGGCTTCCAGCGTGGGCAACAGCGGCTCGGCCTTCGGTGACAGGCTGACGATCCGCTGACGGGCGTCCTCGCCCGGGGTGATGGAGACCAGATCCTGCCTGACCATCTGGGCGACCGTCTGGCTCGCCGCGGAATGGGTCACGCCGATCGCCTGTGCCAGGTCGCGGATGGAGCTGGGGCCCGAGGCGGCCAGCACCCGGATGACCGGGGTGAAGCGCGGGCGGAATCCGTCCAGTCCGAGGTCGGTGTAGACGGCCGCGACATCGGCGTCCAGGAGATCGAACAGGTGGCGTAGCCGGGTTCCGAGCAGCTCGGGTCCGGTTGCGGGAGAAGCCATGAAAGGAATATAACAGCGCTGTTGTATTTCTGTTGAAGGGATCTTGAACATGGGCGAGCTCTATCCGCCGATCGAGCCGTACGACCACGGGATGCTCGATGCCGGTGACGGCAACCTCGTCTACTGGGAGGTCTGCGGCAACCCCGACGGCAAGCCCGCCCTCGTCGTCCACGGCGGGCCGGGCTCGGGGTGCTCCCCCGGCCATCGCCGATACTTCGACCCGGACCGCTACCGGGTCGTCCTGTTCGACCAGCGCGGCTGCGGACGCAGCACGCCGCACGCGAGCGACCCGGCCACGGACATGAGCCTCAACACCACCGAGCACCTGCTGGCCGACATGGAGAAGTTGCGCGAGCACCTCGGGATCGACCGCTGGCTGCTCTTCGGCGGCTCGTGGGGGTCCACGCTGATCCTCGCCTACGCCGAGCGCCACCCGCATCGGGTGTCGGAGATCGTCATCCCCTCCGTCACCACCAGCCGGCAGTCGGAGATCGACTGGCTCTACCGGGGCGTCGGGCGGTTCTTCCCCGAGCAGTGGGACCGGTTCCGGGCGGGCGTTCCCGAGCCCGACGGCGACCTCGTCGCGGCCTACGCGCGCCTCATGGAACACCCCGACCCGGACGTGCGGGCGAAGGCCGCGACCGACTGGGTCACCTGGGAGGACGCCGTGATCTCCATGGAGCCCAACGGTGCGCCGAACGCCTACAGCGACCGCCCGCCGGCCGGCCTGCTCGCGTTCGTCCGGATCTGCTCGCACTACTTCGCGCACGGCTCGTGGCTCGACGAAGGTGTCCTGCTGCGCGAGGCGGGACGCCTGGCCGGGATCCCCGGCATCCTGCTCCACGGCCGCCTCGACCTGGGCAGCCCGCTCGGCACCGCCTGGGAGGTGGCCCGTGCCTGGCCCGACGCGCAGCTGATCGTCGTCGACGACTCGGGACATACGGGCAGCGACGCGATGCGCGATGAGATGCGCGGCGCACTCGACCGGTTCGCCCGGTAGCGAGCCGACGTCCGGGGAACCCCTCGGGACGGCTCGCCAAAGCCCTGCAGTCCGGGAGAAACCGCCTGAGGCGGCTCGCGAGAGCCCGGCGTCCGGGAGGAACCGCTTGAATCGGCCCACGAGAGCCCTGCGTCCGGGAGGAACCGCCCGAGGGCGGCCCGCGAGAGCCCGGCCTCACGCCGGACCCACGCGGGCGGTCCACGCTCAGACGACCCAGGCCGGCACGAGCTTGTCGCCGTCGGGCACGGCGCATTCCGCCGAGACCCGGATGCCGTCGGTCACGTAGGCACGCATGCCCGCGGGGGCGACGACGATGGCGGTGAAGCCGGTCGCCGGGGCCGCGCTCAGGCGGCGCGGCACGTCGGCCGGCATGACGAGCGTGTCGCCCGGCTCGACGGTGAGAGTTTCGTCGCCGAGCTCGACGGTCGCACCGCCGTCCAGCACGGTCCACACCTGCTCGGCGTCTATGGCGTGCGGCGGCCCCACCTGGCCGGGGTTCATGTCGACGCGCCAGACGACCTGGCCGGCACCGCCCTGGGACGGGGAGGCGAGCGTGGTCATGACGGCGTTGGGCGTCTCGGTCCTGCGGCTTTCGGCATGGCGGATGACAGGCATCGGGCAATCCCTCAAATAGACAACATGGTTGTCTAAATAGTGAACCAGGTTGTCTATCGTGTCAATCCGGCTGCGACCTCGGCTGCGGTGTGGAGTCGGTGCGTGTCTTCGACGAGCCGCGCGCCCGCCGAGACGCTCGGCGTGGCGTCTGCGACGCGAGCGGGCCCGACCATTCGAGATCGGGCCCAACCGTTTGCGGGCGGGCCTGGCCGTTCAAGAGCGGACCCGCCCGTTTGTGAACGGGCCCTGCCGTTCGCGAGCGGGCCCGACTGTTTGCGAGCGGGCCTGGCCGTTCAGGCCGGGATCAGTTCCTCCGCGACGAGGTCGGCCCAGAGGGCCTCGGGGACGGGCTCGGCCACCAGGGCCGCGTTGGCGATGACCTCGTCGGCGGAACGGGCGCCGACGACAACAGAGGCGATCGTCGGGTGGCGAAGGGGGAAGGCCAGCGCCGCCTGGGGCAGGGTGACGTCGTGTCGCTCGCAGACGGAGGCGATACGGCGAGCCTTGGCGAGGAGGGGCTCGGAGGCGGGGGCGTAGTCGTAGGTGCCCGCCGGGTCGTGGGTGGCGAGCAGGCCGCTGTTGAAGGCTCCCGCCGCGAGCACGGAGACGCCGCGCTCCTCGCAGAGCGGCAGCAGCTCCTCGGCCCCCGACTGGTCGAGCAGGGTGTAGCGCCCCGCCAGCATGACCAGGTCCACCTCCGTCTCACGGACGAACGCGGCGAGCATTCCGGCCTGGTTCATCCCGACCCCGACGGCCTTGATGACGCCCTGGTCACGCAGCTCGGCCAGCGCCGGGTAGGCCTCGGAGACGGCCTGCTCCCAGTGGTCGTCCGGGTCGTGGATGAGGACGATGTCGACCGCGTCGAGGCCGAGCCGCTCCAGACTCTCCTCCAGCGACCGCCGCACCCCGTCCCGCGAGAAGTCCCACACCCGGCGGACGTCGGCGGGCACGTCGAAGCCCTGGTCGTCCCTGCCTCCATCCGAGGAGGGGACGAGCAGGCGGCCGACCTTCGTCGACAGGGTGTAGGAGTCGCGGGGCCTTCCCGCCAGGGCCGCGCCGAGGCGCCGCTCCGACAGGCCGAGCCCGTAGTGGGGCGCGGTGTCGAAGAGGCGGAACCCCGCCTCGTAGGCGGCGTCCACCGCCGCCCGCGCCGCGTTGTCGTCCACCGCCGAGAACAGGTTCCCGATCGGTGCCGCGCCGAAACCGTACCTGCTGACCTGCACCGCTCGCTCCGTTCCTTACCGCTTGATGGTCTGTCCTGCTTCACGTCTCTCGTGCGGCCCGAGGTCTCCGCACGGCTTGACGTCTCTCATGCGGGCGCGCGCCCCGGCTTCACGTGTCTCACGCGAGCCGCGCGCCTCGGGCCCGTGTGCCTCGTGCGGCTCGAAGTCTCCGTACGGCCACACGCCGATGCGGCTCGCGCCCCATCGGGGGGCGAGCCGCATCGGCGGGGGGGGGCGAGCCGTGCCGCGTCAATCTTGGGCTTTACCGCCCGCCAGGCGACTGATCATCAGGGCGATCAGGATGATGGCGCCGTAGACGAGCTGCTTCCACTCTCCGGGAACGCCCTTCAGCGTCAGGATGTTCTCGACGAGGCCGATCACCAGGACACCGGTGAGGGCGCCGAGGATCGTGCCCTTGCCGCCGTCCATGCTGACCCCGCCGATGACGGCGGCGGCGAAGGCCATGAAGATCCAGCCGACACCCTGGTTGGCGCTGATGCCGCCCAGACGACCGGTCTCCAGCACTCCGGCGAGCGCGGCGATGACTCCGCCGATGATGAAGACGACCCACAGGACCCGCTCGACCCGGATGCCGGCCGCGCGGGCGGCGTCGGCGTTGCCGCCGATGGCGTAGAGCGAGCGGCCGACCCGGAAGTAGCCGAGCGCGACGATGGCCGCGGCGAAGAGCGCGCCCGTGATCCAGATGGCGGCCGGGAGGCCCAGCCAGGTGGCGCTGCCGAGGTAGAGGAACGACTCGGGCAGCTCGAACAGGCTCTTGCCCTGGGTGAGGCCGAGCTGGAGTCCGTGTACGACGATCATCATGGCCAACGTGACGATGAAGGCCGACAGCTGGAACCGCATGATCAGGAAGCCGTTGAAGGCGCCGACCAGGCCGCCGACCAGCAGGCAGAGCGGGATCGCCAGGATCCCGGGCAGTTCGAGGCCGAACCCGCCGGCCGCCACCGGGATGACCAGCATCACGCCCACGGCGGGCGCCATGCCGACCGTGGACTCCAGCGACAGGTCGAACTTGCCGGCGATCAGGATCAGCGCCTCGGCCAGCACCACCAGCGCCAGGGCCGACTGCTGCTGGAGGACGTTGGTCAGGTTGCCCATGGTGAGGAAGACCGGGTCCACGAACGAACCCGCGATCAGCAGGACGACGATCACCGGGACGAGGGTGAGGTCCCGGAACCGCCCGAGCTGAATTCGCCTGCCCTGTGGGGCGGCCACCGCGGGCGGGGTCGGCGGGGTCTTGGTAGTGGTCATCAGTGGTGGATACCTTCCATCGCCGTCACCAGCTCGGTGTCGGTCCAGCCGCGTGGGACGTCCTTCACGATCTTCCCGTGGAACATCACCAGGACCCGGTCGCAGATACGCAGGTCGTCGAGCTCGTCGGAGACCAGTACGGCTCCGGCGCCCCGGTCGGCCGCGTCCTCCACGGCGCCGAGGAGGGAGTGCTTGGCCTTCACGTCCACACCGGCGGTCGGGTTGATGACCACGAGTGCCCGGGGGTCGTCCGCCAGCGCCCTGGCGAACACGACCTTCTGGGCGTTTCCGCCGGACAGGTCCGCCACCGGCTGGTCGGGGCCGGTCGTCTTGATGTCCAGCCGTTCGATCATCTGGGTGCCGCGCTCGCGGCGGCGGGACGGGGAGATCGTGCCGAACCGGCCGAGCTTGCGCGCGATCGGGATGGTCGCGTTCTCGGCGATCGACAGCAGCGGGACGAAGCCCTCGTGATGCCGGTCCTGGGGGACGAAGCCGAGACCCGCGGCGAGCGCGGACGGCACGTCCCCCTGCTTGACCACGGTGCCGTTGACCGTCACCGTGCCGGTGCCGGCCTTGCGGAGGCCGACCAGGGTCTCCGCCAGGCTGACCTTCCCGCTGCTGCCGGATCCGGCCAGGCCGACGATCTCTCCGGCCCGGACGGTCAGGTCCACGTTCTCGTAGCGGCCTTCGAGCCCGAGCCCCTCGGCGGCGAGCACCACGGGGGCCGAGGCGTCGGCCGTACGGGAGCGGTATTCGTAGGCGGCGGTGACCTCACCGGTCATCGCGTCGACGAGCTCGCTGTGCGGGAGGTCGCCGACCGGGGTGGTGAGGATGTGCCGGGCGTCGCGGAAGACCGAGACGCTCTGGCAGACCTCGTACACCTCCTCAAGGTGGTGTGAGATGAACATCATCGTCACACCCTGTTCCCTGAGCGCGCGCATCCGGTCGAAGAGCCGCTGGATGGCCGGGCCGTCGAGCTGGGCGGTGGGCTCGTCCAGGATGATGAACCGGGCGCCGAACGACAGCGCCCGGGCGATCTCCAGCAGCTGGCGCTGCTCGACGTCGAGGTCCCCGGCGAGGATGGTGGCGTCCACGTCCACGCCGTACTGCTCCAGGAGCTGCCTGGCCCGCGTGCGCATGGCCCGCCAGTTGATCGCCCCCCGCTCCGTCTGACGGTTGAGGAAGAGGTTCTCCGCGACCGTGAGCGAGGGGATGATCGTCGACTTCTGGTAGACGCACGCGACGCGCTGCCGCCAGGCGTCCCGGTCGGCCAGCGGCGGCGCGGGCTGCCCGCCGAAGCGGACCTCGCCCTCGTCGGGCCGCTGGAGGCCGGTCAGGATCGACACCAGCGTGGACTTGCCCGCGCCGTTCCTGCCGACCAGCGCGTGCGTCTCCCCCTCGGTGATGGCGATCCCGGCACCGTTGAGCGCGGTGGTCGGGCCGAAGCGCTTGGTGATCCCAAGCGCCTCAACCGCCTTAACAGAAGATGTCATCACTTAACCTGGTTGCCCCAGAGAGCCTGGTCGTCCACGTTCTCCTTGGTAACCAGCGGGGCGGGAAGCTGGTCCTCAAGACCGTTCGGCAGCTGGATGATCGTGCTGTCGTGGTCCGTCGGGCCAGGCTGGAAGGTCTTGCCGTCGAGCGCGGCCTTGGCGTAGAAGAGCGCGTACTTGGCGTAGAGGTCGGCCGGCTGGGAGACCGTGGCGTCGATCTCACCCTTGCGGATGGCCTCGAACTCCTGGGGGATGCCGTCGTTGGAGACCACGAAGACGTGCTTGGGGTCCTCCGGCGGCACGATCAGGCCCTTGGCCTTGAGCACCTGCAGGGTCGGGGCCAGGTGGACACCGCCGGCGTGCATGTAGATGCCCTTGATGTCCGGGTGCTGCTGGAGACGGGTCTGCAGCATCGAGGCGGCCTTCGTGCCGTCCCACTCGGTGGGCTCGTCGAAGACGGTGATCGCGGGGAACTTCTCCTTCATGCACGCGCTGAAGGCCTCGGCCCGGTCGCGGCCGTTGATCGAGGAGAGCGCGCCCATGAGCTGGACGACCTTGCCCTTGCCACCCAGCTTCTCGCCGAGGAACTCGCACGCCTTGGTGCCGTAGGCCTTGTTGTCGGCCCGCACGACCATGTAGACGTTGCCCTTGTCGGGGCGGGTGTCCACCGTGACGACCGGGATCTTCTTGCCCTCCAGCGTCTGCAGCGTGGAGGCGATCGCGCCGGTGTCCTGCGGAGCCATGACGATCGCCTTGGCGCCCTGGCCGATCAGCGCCTGGGTGTTGGCGACCAGCTTGGCCACGTCGTTCTGGGAGTTGGTCGGCGGCATCAGGTCGACGCCGAGCTCGGTCGCCATCTGCGGGACGTACTTGTTGTAGGAGTTCCAGAAGTCGGAGTCGGCACGCGGGAAGTCGATCCCGACCTTGCCGCCTGCGGCCCCGGCGTCAGCGGTGGGCTGAGCGGCAGTGGTGGCGGCTGTGTCGGTGGGCTCCGACGAACCGCACGCCGAAAGGGTGAAAGTGATCGCAAGTAGTGCCGCGCCCGTCGCCGCAGTTCCGAGTTTCATACCGTTGCCTCGATTCGAAACCATATGGGGGGTGAATTGTCTCTAGTCTGATAACTCATTCGACAGGGTCTCTTCCCGTCGTGATCCTCACGGCTCCGCCGTCACGATCCGGTGGTCGATACGGTCTCCCGTCACGACCTCCGCGATCCTCACTGCTTCCCGTCACGATCCTCATGGCTTTACCGTCACGATTTCGTGATGCTCACGGTTTCCCGTACGACCTCGTGATTCTTACGACTTGGGCCGGAGCCTGAGCCCCTGCATCCCTCCGTCCACGGCCAGGGCCGTGCCGGTGGTGGATGCCGCGAGCGGGCTCGCGAGGTAGGCGATCGCGGCCGCGACCTCCTCCGCGCTCACCAGGCGGCCCATCGGCTGGCGCCCCTCTAGTGCCCCGCGCTCGGCCACCGGATCCCGCGCCGTGTCGAGGAGTCGCTGCACCCACGGGGTGTCCGCGGTGCCCGGGTTGACGCAGTTGACCCTGATGCCGTCGTGGACGTGGTCGGCGGCCATCGCCAGGGTGAGCGACTGGATCGCCCCCTTGGACGCGCTGTAGAGCGCCCGCTGGGGCAGTCCGGCCGTGGCGGCGATCGAGCAGGTGTTGACGATCGCCGCGTTCGCCGAGAGTCGCAGGTGGGGAAGGGCCGCCCGGGTGACCCGGACGGTGCCCAGGACGTTGACGTCCAGGACCCTGAGCCACTCGTCGTAGGGGTTGTCCTCGACCGTCCCCGCGGCGCCGATTCCGGCGTTGTTGACCAGGATATCCAGGCCGCCCAGCTGCTCGACGGCCTGAGCGACCGCCGCGATGACCCCTACCTCGTCGGTGACGTCGGCCTTGACCTCGACGAACGGCCCGCCGGACGCGTTGACGTCCAGGGAGGCGACCTTCGCCCCTCGCTCGGCGAGCAGGGTGAGCGTGGCCAGGCCGATGCCTGAGCCGCCACCGGTGACCAGGGCGCGCAGACCGTCGAACTCACCCATTGAGGGACCTCCAGACCGGACCGTCGGGATATGTGTGATCGGTGATCGAGGTGGCGCGCATGGCCGCGCTGAAGCCGGGAAGGCTCGGTGCGACGTAGGCGCCGTCCTTGATGACCACGGGGTCGATGAAGTGCTCGTGGAGGTGGTCGACGTACTCGATCACCTTGTTCTCCATCGAGCCGCTGACCGCGACGTAGTCGAACATCGACAGGTGCTGCACCAGCTCGCACAGGCCGACCCCGCCCGCGTGCGGGCAGACCGGGACGCCGAACTTGGCGGCGAGCAGCAGGATCGCGATGTTCTCGTTCACCCCGGCGACGCGGGCCGCGTCGATCTGGAGGTAGGAGATCGCGTCGGCCTGCAGGAGCTGCTTGAAGATCACGCGGTTCTGGACGTGCTCGCCGGTGGCGACCGGGATGGGCGCGATGCCGCGGGCGATGGCGGCGTGACCGAGCACGTCGTCGGGGCTGGTCGGCTCCTCGACCCAGTGCGGCCGGAACTCCGCCAGGGCGTTCACCCAGGCGATGGCGGAGTCGACGTCCCAGCGCTGGTTGGCGTCGATCGCGATGGGGAAGTCCTCGCCGCAGGTGTCGCGGGCGATGCGCATCCGCCGCCGGTCGTCCTCCAGATCGGCGCCGACCTTCAGCTTGATCTGGGTGAAGCCCTCGGCCATGGCCTCCTTGCACAGGCGGCGCAGCTTGTCGTCGCCGTAGCCGAGCCAGCCGGGGGAGGTGGTGTACGCCGGGTAGCCCCGCTCCCGCAGGTGCGCGATCCGCTCCTGCCTGCCGGGCTCGGCGGCGCGCAGGATGTCGAGTGCCTGCTCCGGGGTGAGCGCGTCGGTGAGGTAGCGGAAGTCGACCAGCGCGACGAGCTCCTCGGGCGACATCTCGGCGAGCAGCAGCCAGAGCGGCTTGCCCACCCGCTTGGCCTTCAGGTCCCAGAGCGCGTTGACCACGGCGGAGATCGCCATGTGCATGACGCCCTTCTCCGGGCCGAGCCAGCGCAGCTGGGAGTCGTGGACCATGTCCTTCCAGAGCGCGCCCATGTCCTCGGCGTCCTTGCCGACCACGTACGATTCCAGCGTCCTGATCGCGGCGGTCTGCACCTCGTTGCCGCGGCCGATGGTGAAGGCGAAGCCGTGGCCCTCGAACCCGTCGTCGGTCTTCAGCACCACGTAGGCCGCCGAGTAGTCCGGGTCCGGGTTCATCGCGTCGGAGCCGTCCAGCTCCAGCGAGGTCGGGAAGCGGATGTCGTGGGTCTCCATCGAGGTGATGCGGTAGGCGTCGCCGCCCTTCTCCCCGGTGCCGGACGCCACGGCGCCGGTCGGTTCGTTTCGCTCACTCATGCCTGTCCCACCGTCTGCCTCTGGCGCCCCATGCCGTCGATCTCCAGCTCCATGACCTGGCCCGCGCGCAGATAGGGCTTGTCCGGCAGGCCGAGCGCGACGCCGGCGGGGGTGCCGGTGTTGATGACGTCACCGGGCTCCAGGACCATGAACCGGCTGAGGTAACGGACGACCTCGGCCACATGGAAGATCATGTTCTTGGTGCTTCCGTTCTGGTACGGCATGCCGTCCACCCAGAGCCGGAGACCGAGGTCCTGCGGGTCGGCGATCTCGTCGGCGGTGACCAGCCAGGGGCCGAGCGGGTTGAAGGTCTCGCAGGACTTGCCCTTGTCCCACTGTCCCCCGCGCTCCAGCTGGAACTCACGCTCGGAGACGTCGTTGGAGATCGCGTAGCCCGCGACCGCCGCCAGGGCCTCCTCGTGACTCTCCGCGTAGCGGACGGTCTGGCCGATGACGACGGCCAGCTCGACCTCCCAGTCGGTCTTCACGCTGTCTCTCGGGATCAGCACCTCGTCGTAGGGTCCGACGATCGTGTTGGGAGCCTTCATGAAGATGATCGGCTCCGCCGGGATCTCGGCGTTCGTCTCCTCCGCGTGGTCACGGTAGTTGAGCCCGATACACACGATCTTCCCCGGCCGGGCGATGGGCGCACCGATCCGCAGCCCCTCGCCGTCCAGCACGGGAAGTTCGTCCCGCTCCAACGCCTCGCGGACGCGTGCCACTCCCCCGGAAGCGAAGAAAGCCCCGTCGATCTCGGCTTCCGAGATTTCGCGGAGATTACCGGCGCCGTCGAGGACCGCCGGTCGCTCCTGGCCGACGGGTCCTACTCGCAGCAGCTTCACACCGCACCCTTCATTCATACATCGGATGTCTTGTCCCGTGATGCTCGATGACGCCGAACCCCCGTGTCAACCCCTCATGGACCGATACATCCGATCCGTTATCGACACGAAACCGCAGCTGGCAGCCATATAACGGTACATCCCCGGATCGCGGGCGATGAGTCATCGGGTTGCTCTGTTCAGACGACGGACGGGCCCGCTCACGGGATCCCCGGGGCCGGCGGGCATCTCGTTGATCGAGAAGTCATAAACATCGGAGGATGAACCTTGTTACGTCCGAATTTCAGTGCTATCTCCTTGAAGCAGGTCGGCCCTGTGATCGGAGGAATTCGTTGTTCCACCCCCCAAGAAGACGACTTGCCGTTGCCTTCTTAGCCGCGTTGACTCTTGCCACCAGCTTCTACGGCCAGAATCTAGCTCAGGCAAAGTCGGAAGGAGCCGTCGTGTCAGCCGATACACCCGATGACCTGACCCTCTGGTACGACAAGCCCGCCACCGACTGGGAGACCCAGGCGTTGCCGATCGGCAACGGCGCGCTGGGCGCCATGGTGTTCGGCGGCGTCAACAGCGAGCAGATCCAGTTCAACGAGAAGTCGCTGTGGACCGGCGGTCCCGGCGCGGGCGGCTACAACTTCGGAAACTGGACCAGTCCCCGGCCCAATGCGATCGCCGAGGTTCAGGCGCAGATCGACCGCGACGGGAAGATGTCCCCCGAGGCGGTGGCGGCCAAGCTCGGACAGCCCAAGAGCGGCTTCGGCGCCTACCAGACCTTCGGGGATCTCTGGCTGGACATGCCACAAATCCCCGCGAGCGCGGTCACCGGCTACCGCCGGGAGCTGAGCCTGCGCGACGCGGTCGCCAAGGTCGGCTACACCGCGGACGGGGTGACCTACTCCCGCGAGTACTTCGCCAGCCACCCCAGCAACGTCGTCGTCGGCCGGATCTCCGCCGACAAGGGCGGCAAGGTCTCCTTCACGCTGCGCACCTCCTCGCCCCGCAACGACAAGCAGGTCTCGGTCTCCAAGGGCCGTCTCACCGTCAAGGGCGTGCTCGCCGACAACGGCATGAAGTTCGAGTCGCAGGTCCAGGTGGTCACCCAGGGCGGCACCCGCACCGACGGCACCGACAGGGTCACCGTCACGGGCGCCAACAGCGCGATGTTCGTGCTGTCGGCGGGCACCGACTACTCCGACGTCTACCCGACCTACCGGACCGAGGACCCGCACGCCAAGGTGACCGCGGCGGTCGACGCGGCCGCCGGCAGGTCGTACGAGGGGCTCAAGTCCAAGCATCAGACCGACTACCGGAACCTGTTCGACCGGGTCAAGCTGGACCTCGGGCAGAAGGCGCCGGCCATCCCGACCGACAAGCTGCGCGCGGCGTACACCGGCGGCGCCTCGACCGACGACCGGGCGCTGGAGGCGTTGTTCTTCGCCTACGGCCGCTACCTGCTGATCGCCTCCTCCAGGGAGGGGTCGCTCCCGGCCAACCTGCAGGGCGTGTGGAACAACTCCACCAATCCACCCTGGTCGGCCGACTACCACGTCAACATCAACCTGCAGATGAACTACTGGCTCGCCGAGCAGACCAACCTCGCCGAGACGACCGAGCCGTACGACCGCTACGTCCAGTCGATGGTCGCGCCCGGCACGAAGACCGCCCAGGATATGTTCGGCTCGCGAGGGTGGGTCGTCAACAACGAGACCAACCCGTTCGGCTTCACCGGCGTGCACAACTGGGCCAGCTCGTTCTGGTTCCCCGACGCGGCGGCCTGGCTGACCCAGCAGATGTACGACCACTACCGCTTCAGCGGCAGCAACAAGTATCTGCGCACGACCGCGTATCCGGTGATGAAGGGCGCGGCCGAGTTCTGGCTGGACACCCTCTACACCGACCCGCGTGACGGCAAGCTCGTGGTCTCCCCCAGCTACTCCCCCGAGCAGGGCGACTTCACGGCGGGCGCCTCGATGTCCCAGCAGATCGTCTTCGACCTGCTGACCAACACCCTGGAGGCGGCGAAGGAGCTGAAGAACGACAAGCCCTTCCAGGCCGAACTGCAGGCCGCGCTGGACAAGCTCGACCCGGGCATCCGGATCGGTTCCTGGGGACAGCTCCAGGAGTGGAAGACGGACCTGGACAATCCGCGCAACGACCACCGGCACGTCTCCCACCTCTTCGCCCTGCACCCCGGACGGCAGATCACGGCCGGTACCCCGGAGGCCGAGGCGGCCAAGATCTCGCTCACCGCGCGAGGCGACGGCGGCACCGGCTGGAGCAAGGCGTGGAAGGTCAACTTCTGGGCCCGCCTGCTGGACGGCGACCACTCGCACAAGATGCTCAGCGAGCAGCTCAAGAGCTCCACGCTGGACAACCTGTGGGACACCCACCCGCCGTTCCAGATCGACGGCAACTTCGGCGCCACCTCCGGCATGGCCGAGATGCTGCTGCAGAGCCAGCACGACACGATCGACGTACTGCCCGCGCTGCCGTCGGCCTGGTCCAACGGCTCGGTCACCGGCCTGCGCGCCCGGGGCGACGCGACCGTGGACGCCTCGTGGAAGGACGGCAACGCCGACAGGGTCACCGTGCACGCCGGGAGGTCCGGCCCCCTCAAGGTCCGCGCCGCCATGATCAATGGCCCGTACCACGTCGAGGACGAGAGCGGCAAGACGATCAACCCGCCCCGCGACGGTGACGTCATCACCATCGACGCCAAGGACGGGGAGTCCTACACGATCGTCAACGGGGTGACCGTCAAGATCACCGCACCCGTGATCGCGGGCGCCGGCGAAACGATCCCGGTCACCGTCACCGTCACCGCGCCCGGCACGAAGGATGTGCCCGCCGGCACGCTGACCCTCGCCCTGCCGCAGGGCTGGACCTCCACCCCCGCCTCGATCCAGGTGCCCGCCGTCTCGCCGGGCAGTCCCAAGACCTTCTCGTTCTCCGTGGCCGTCGGCCCCGCGAACGGGACCAGGTCCGCGCGGATCGCGGCGGAGCTCTCTGGCGACGACTGGAAGGCGGGCAGCTCGGCGGCCGTCGGCCTCAACCCGTGCGTCACCCCGCCGACGGACAGGGCCGTCGTCGCCTGGGACCCGACGTCGGGCACGACCGTGACCGACAGCTCCGGCAGCGGCAGGAACGCCAACGTCGTCGGTACGGCGACCTACGACGCCACCGCCCCGAGCGGCAGCGGGCTGGTCCTGAACGGCTCGACCTACCTCACCACGGCGAGCACGCTGCTGGGCTACATGCCCGAGGCGACGTTCGCGGCCGAGGTCAAGATCGGGGGGACCGGCTATCGGAGGCTCTTCGACTCCCAGCCGGGCGGCAACCCCGGCACCGACGGGATCATCGTCGACCTCACCCCCTCCAACACCCTGCGCTTCATCGGCGCCGGGCAGAACGTGGGGCTGAGCGGGACGATCCCGACCGGCCGCTACATCGACCTCGTCGTCACCATGAACCGCAACGGCGTGATCAACACCTACGTCGACGGCACCCGGGTCGGCGGCGGCACCGCGACCACCGACGGCATCACCGGCTGTACGGCACGCCCGCTCCGCTTCGGAGCGGACCAGGACGGCGGCCAGCGTCTCACCGGAGCCGTCGACCGCATGGCCATCCTTCCCCGGGCGCTGACCGCGGCCGAGGTCGGCACCTGGCGTGACATCGCCTTCTGACCCGTCAGGCGATCATCTGATCCATCCGCCGGTCGCCTGAGACGTCCGGCGCCCATCTGAGACGAGGCCCGGGGAGCGACCGCTCCCCGGGCCTCCTTGACGCCGCCCCTCTTGACGCCGCCGTCGCCACGTAATAGAACACGTTCTAGAATGCTGTCCCGTCGAGCGGTTGATCACGTGCCTGACGGCTCGGCACGGCCTTCATGGAAGGTGGGCTCCTTGACGTCCTCGCGACTCTCCCGTCCGCGACAGGCGTCCTCGCGAGGAGCTTGTCGCAAGATCAGCCGAGTACGGCCTACCGAGCCCGTATCCACGTAGGCTGCACCGTTATGAGCCGCGTCACGAGGACGCACGCACGGTTCGCGCAGGAGGACCAATGGACATCGATCTGGTCGACAAAGACTTTTATTGGCGTAACGGCGCGCCTTACGACCAGTTGGGCTGGTTGCGAGCCAACACGCCGGTCTACCTGCACGAGGGCGACACCGAGCGCGGCTGGCCCGGGTTCTGGGCGGTCACCAAGCACGCCGACGTCGTGCACATCTCCCGCCGGTCCGACCTGTTCTCGTCGAGCAAGAAGCTCGCCCTGTTCGACGAGGTGCCCGAGGAGCAGCGTGAGCTCCAGCGGATGATGATGCTCAACCAGGACCCGCCGGAGCACACCCGGCGGCGCTCTTTGGTCAACCGGGGCTTCACCCCGCGCATGATGGGCGCTCTGGAACAGCGCATCCGTGACCTCTGCAACCAACTGGTCGACGAGGCCAAGGGCCTTCCCTCCGTCGACTTCGTCCGGGACATCGCCGCCCCGCTGCCGCTTTATGTGATCTGTGAGCTGCTCGGCGCCCCCGTCGAGGACCGGAACAAGATCTTCAAGTGGTCCAACGAGATGATCGGGGCCGAGGACCCGGACTACGCGGCCGACCCCGCCGAGGGCACGAACGCGGCCATGGAGGTCTACGCCTACGCCAACGCCCTGGCGGCCGAGCGGCACAAGAATCCCCGCGAGGACATCGTCACCAAGCTGCTCATGCCCGACGCGGCCGGCGAGACGCTCACCGAGGAGGAGTTCGACATGTTCGTGCTCCTTCTGGTCGTCGCGGGCAACGAGACCACCCGCAACGCGGCCTCCGGCGGCATGCTCGCCTTCTTCGAGAACCCCGAGCAGTGGCAGCGCCTGGTCGCCGACCCCTCCCTCGCCCGGACCGCGTCCGACGAGATCGTCCGCTGGGTCTCCCCCGTCAACCTCTTCCGCCGTACGGCCACCGTGGACACGATGATCGGTGACCAGGAGGTCAAGGCCGACGACAAGGTCGTGGTGTTCTACAGCTCGGCCAACCGGGACGAGGACGTGTTCGCCAACCCCGAGAGCTTCGACATCGGCCGCGACCCCAACCCGCACATCGGCTTCGGCGGCGGCGGCGCCCACTTCTGCCTCGGCAACCACCTCGCCAAGCTGGAACTGCGGGTGCTCTTCGAGGTCCTGGCCGAGCGGCTGCCGAACCTGGCGCAGGCCGGGCCGGCCCGCCGGCTCCGCTCCAACTTCATCAACGGCATCAAGGATCTTCCGGTCACCCTCGTCTGAGGGTCGGCGCCTCGAAGGACGAGAGCGGCGCGGATATGCCACGCGGTGTCTGACGTGGCCGGTCGGCGTGACCGCACGCCGGCCGGCCGCCCTATCAACAGACCGATTTTCTGCGATCTGCAGGATTCTGTCGATGCAAATATGCGGTCGTGAGGGACAACTCAGGACGGCCTACATGATGAGTGCCGTGCCCGGATAACACCGGGCACGGCACTCACAGCTACTCAGTCATGCTCTGACAGGAAATCAGAGCGGCGGAGTCGCGTTGACGAAGGGAGTGCAGTTCGCCGGGTAAGCAGGAGGCCCAAGGGGCGCTCCCGGAGCGAAGAAGCCTCCCAACACCGGAACGGGAAGTCCCAGGAGACACCTCGAGTGAGCGATGACTCCAACTTCGTTCTGCACCGTGATGTGAAGGTACGGAAGCACCCCGTCGAGGAACTCCGTGGTAGCGACGTCGACCGCATCCGCGGGGTAGTTGGGTATCCCCGAAATGTCATGCCAGACGGGAGTCGTTCGCGGGTCGCGAAGGAACAGCGTCGAGTCGGTCCGCACCGATGTGATGATCTCGTCGAGCAGCAGGAACGCCGAGTCGACAGCGGACGGCGGCGCCAGAGGGCCCGTCGGACCCGCAGGACCCGCAGGACCCGTGGCACCCGTGGCACCGGCCGGACCGGTGGCACCGGCCGCACCGGCCGGACCCGCAGGACCCGCCGCACCCGGAGTACCCGCGGGACCCGTCGCGCCTGTCGCGCCTGTCGCGCCCGCCGGGCCCGCAGGACCCGCCTCGCCCGTGGGGCCGGCAGGACCGGCCGCACCCGGAGTACCCGCGGGACCCGCGGGACCCGTCGCACCCGTCGCACCCGTCGCACCCGCAGGACCGGCCTCACCGGCCGGACCGGCTGCACCGGTCGCACCCGGAGCACCCGGAGCACCCGCGGGACCCGCGGCACCCGTCGCACCCGTCGCACCCGTCGCACCCGCAGGACCCGCAGGACCCGTGGCGCCTGCAGGGCCGGCCGCACCCGGAGCACCCGCGGGACCCGCAGGACCCGTGCCACCCGCGGGACCAGCCGGACCCGTGTCACCCGTGGCACCCGTCGGACCCGCAGGACCCGTGTCGCCCGCAGGACCCGCAGGACCCGCGGGACCGGTCGCGCCCGGGGCGCCCGGAGCACCCGGAGCACCCGGTGTACCCGGAGCGCCCGTTTCACCCGTGGCGCCCGTCGCGCCCGTCGCGCCCGTGGCGCCCGTGGCACCCGGAGCACCCGGAGCACCCGCCGGGCCCGCCGGACCCGTGGCGCCCGGCGTACCGGCCGGACCCGCGGGACCTGTACCGCCAACCGGACCCGCAGGCCCCTCAGGGCCCGCCGGACCTGTCGCACCCGGAGCACCAGGAGTACCCGG
>NZ_FZOD01000134.1 GCF_900188345.1 Streptosporangium subroseum
GGGCAGGGTCCGGGCGGGGACGTCACGCGCGGTGTCGTTCCACTCGATCAGAACCCGCCGACGCTCGACCTCACCCAGCACGTCGATGGCGTCCAGCGGCTGGTGGGGTGAGGTCTCCAGCGCGGTGACGACGCCTTCCGCAGCTGTCTCCACCATGGCGCACAGGGCTTGGGGGGAGGCCGGCGCGATGGACTGTGCCGTGAGGTGAAACGTGTCGCCGGTGTCGTCCACGATCATGCCGACCGGGTAGTTGCTGCGTTCGTGCGTGAAGAGCACCTCCACGCCGGGCAGTCCTGTGCCGGTCCGATCGGTGCTCACGTTGCTGTGGCGGTAGTTCAGCAGCGAGGTGAACAAGGGGGCGTTCCCCTGGATGCCGCTGGCCTGCTGGGCGAGTGTGAGCGGGGCGTGTTCGTGGCGGAGCAGCTCGGCGAGCTGGGTCTGGGTGGTGCGGACGGCGTCCAGCACCGCGGTTCCGCGGGTGTTGAGACGGACCGGGAGGGTGTTGATGAACAGCCCGACGGTACGGTCCGCTCCCGCGCTCATCCGACCGAACAGGATGGTTCCGAAGACGACGTCATCGCGGCCGGAGGTCGCGGCCAGAACACGGGCCCAGACGAGGTGGAAGATCGTCGCAGGGCTGACGCCGAGGCGGCGTGCCTGCTCGCGGAGCCTCGCGGCCAGGTCCGGATGAATCCGGGTGGTGGATTCGGCGGTGTCCGCGCCGGTCGCGCGGATGTCGGTCAGCCCGTAGGGGGCGGTGGGTTCGTTGACGTCGCCGAGCAGGCGCTGGAAATAGGCGTCGTGTTCTCGTGCGGAGACCTGGGATCGGGTGAGGGCGACGACATCCCGGTAGGGGGTGGCGATGGGGAGCCGGTCATCGGTTCCGTGGATGAAGGCGCTGATCTCGCTGAGGATGATGTCGAGCGAGGTGTGGTCCTGGATGAGGTGGTGAACCTGGATCAGGGCGAGCCATCTGCCCGGGGCGCCAGGGTCTTCGGCCACGTGCACGTGGACGAGGGGGGCCTGGGTGACGTCCATGGTCTTCGGGCAGACGGCCAGGAGTTCGGCGACCGGATCCTGGGGTTCGCCGGTCAGCGTCACTTCGCTGACCGGCAGTGCGGCCTGGCGGAGGACGACCTGGACGGATTGGCGGAGGTCGCGCCAGAGGATGGCGGTTCTGAGGAGGTCATTGCGGTCGATGACCTTCCGCAGGGCGGTGGTGAACGTGTCGAGCCGGGTGCGGGTGTCGAAGGCGAGGACGGTCGGGAGGATGTAGGTGTCGTCGTGGGTGTCGTGGTCGACGAGATGGTGGAAGAGGATGCCTTCCTGGAGAGGGGCGAGGGGGTAGATGTCGGCGATGTTGGGGGCGCCGCCGGGGATGTCCGCGACGATTCGGGCGATCTCCTGTGCCGTCAGGTCGGCCAGGGGAAGCATGTCGGGGGTGATGGCGGTGGCGCCGGCGGGGATGCGGTCGGCGGGGGCGTGGGTGGTGGCGGGGTTGGTCGCGATGGCGGCGAGGCCTGCGACGGTGGGGGTGGTGAACAGTGCGCGGATGTCGACGACGAGGCCGTGGGTGCGAAGGCGTTCGACGAGGGTGACGGCGAGGAGGGAGTGCCCGCCGAGGTCGAAGAAGTTGTCGTCGACTCCGACAGTGGGCAGGCCGAGGACGTCGGCGAAGACGGCGCAGAGGATTTCCTCGCGGGTGGTGATCGGTCCGCGGCTGTCGGTGGTGGTGTAGTCGGGAGCGGGAAGTGCGGCTCGGTCGAGCTTGCCGTTGACCGTGAGCGGGAACGTGTCCAGGATCATCACGACCGAGGGCACCATGTACTCGGGCAGCAGCCCGGACACATGGGTACGGACGGTGGCACCGTCGATGCCGGCACCGGTGACCACGTACCCGAGGAGGCGTTTGTCGCCCGGCTGGTCCTCGCGGAGGATCACGGTGGCCCCGGTGACGGAGGGGTGGGAGGCCAGGGCGGCCTCGATCTCACCCAGCTCGATCCGGAACCCGCGGATCTTCACCTGGTCGTCGGTGCGGCCGAGGTACTCGAGTTCGCCGTTGCCGTTCCAGCGGGTTAGGTCACCGGTGCGGTACATCCGCTCCCCCGGTGCGCCGTAAGGGTTGGCGACGAACCGTTCGGCGGTCGGACCCGGACGGTTCAGGTAACCGCGGGCGAGTTGCACGCCGGCGAGGTACAACTCGCCGGGCACGCCGACGGGGACGGGCCGCAGGTAGGCGTCGAGGACGTAGGTGCGGGTGTTCCAGACCGGAGCGCCGATCGGAACGGTGGGGTCGTCCGACGTGAGGCCGGAGGCGTGGGTGACGTCGATCGATGCTTCGGTGGGGCCGTAGAGGTTGTGCAGCGGGACGTCGAGCGTGGCGAGGAAACGGTCGCGCAGGTCGGGGGTGAGCGCTTCACCGCTTGTGAGGACGGCACGCAGGGACGTGCAACGGGCAGCCGCCGGCTCGGTGAGGAACGCCCTGAGCATGGAGGGCACGAAATGGGTGACGGTGACCTGCCGGGTCCGCACCAGGTCGGCCAGGTAGGCGGGGTCACGGTGCCCGCCCGGACGGGCCACGACCAGGACCGCTCCCTGGAGCAGGGGCCAGAAGAACTCCCACACCGACACGTCGAACCCGAACGGCGTCTTCTGCAGCACCCGGTCCGCGTCCCCGATGGGGTACTGATGTTGCATCCACGCCAGCCGGTTGACCACTCCCTGATGCGGCACGGCGACACCCTTGGGACGTCCGGTGGAGCCGGAGGTGTAGATGACGTAAGCCGCGTGCGCCGGTAGCAGCGTGCCGTGACGGTCGCCGGCGTTCAGGTCGTCATCGGACTGGCCGTCGAGGACGGCCGCCGTGTCCGGGGCGTCCAGGATCAGATGCCTCCCGCCGGCGGGGAGGCGCGGGTGCAGGTCGCCGGTGGTGACGACCAGGGCCGGGCGGGCGTCGTCGAGGAGATGGGCGAGCCGCTCCACCGGGTGGTCGGGGTCCACCGGCGCGTACGCGGCACCGGCCTTCACCACGGCCAGCAGGGTGACGACGAGGTCGGCGGAGCGCTCGAGATGGACCCCGACCACGGTCTCCGGGCCCGCCCCATGCTTGGTCAGGAGACGGGCGAGCCGGTTGGCCCGGGCGTTGAGCTCGGCGTAGGTCACCTCGGTGTCCTCGAACACCATCGCCGTCGCGCCGGGCGTGCGGGCCACCTGCGCCTCGAACAGCTCCGGCAGCGTGGCCGCCGGGATCTCGTGCGCGGTGTCGTTCCATCCGGCCAGGACCCGGTGGCGTTCGGCCGGGGTGAGCAGGTCGATGTCGGTGACCGGCCGTGCGGGGTCGGCGGTCACCGCGTCGAGCACCCGGACGAACCGCTCGGCCAGCGCCTCCACCGTGCCGTGGTCGAACAGGTCCGCCGAGTAGCCGATACCGCCCGTGATACCGGCCGGGACGCCGCCGGGGCCGAAGCTCTCCCCGAGGGACACGGAAAGGTCGGCTCTGGCCGGCACCTCCCTGCCGGCCACCACGGTCACGTCGAGACCGGGCAGCCCGAGGACCGCTTCGGCGTTGTCCTGCAACGCCAGCATGACCTGGAACAACGGCTGGCGGGCCATGGACCGGGCGGGTGCCAGGTCCTCCACCAGGCGTTCGAAGGGCAGCTCCTGGTGGGTGAGCGCGTCCAGCTGGCGTTCGCGCACCCGGCCCAGCACCTCACGGAACGAGGGGCGTCCCGACAGGTCGCCACGGATCACCAGGGTGTTCACGAAGAGGCCGACGAGGTCGTTCAGAGCCGTCTCGGTGCGTCCGGCCACCGGGGTGCCGATGGGGATGTCGGTGCCCGCGCCGAGGCGCGACAGCAGGGTGCCGAGGGCGGCATGGAGCACCATGTACATGGTGACGCCTTCGGCCTGGGCGAGGGCGATCATCCGCCGGTGCAGGCCGGCGTCGATGTTCAGGTCCGCGGTGCCGTCGCGGTGGCTCGCCTTCAAGGGGCGGGGGCGGTCGAAGGGCAGCGGCAGTTCCTCCGGCAGGTCGGCCAGAGCGTTCCGCCAGTACGCCAGCTCCCGGTTCAGGAAGCTCGCCGGATCGTCCGACTCCTCTAGCAGATCACGCTGCCAGATGGCGTAGTCGGCATACTGCACCGGCAGCGGTTCCCATGCCGGGGCCCGGCCGCCCGCGCGGGCGGTGTACGCGGTGGAGACGTCCCGGGCCAGGGGGGCCAGCGACCATCCGTCGCCCGCGATGTGGTGCACCACCAGGACCAGGACGTGCACCCGCGGGCTCACCGCGAGAAGACAGGCCCGCAGGGGGATGTCGCGGGCGAGGTCGAAGGGACGGCCGGACTCCTCGGCCACCACCCGCGCCGTCTCGTCCTCCGGCACGTCGATCACCGGCAGCCGCGGATCGACCTCTTCCGGGGTGAGGATCCGCTGCTCCGGCACACCGTCCTGCGCCGAGATGACCGTGCGCAGCACCTCGTGCCGCTCGATCACGTCCGCCAGTGCCGTACGCAGGGCCTCCCGGTCGAGGTCGCCGGCCAGCCGCAGCGTGATCGGGATGTTGTACAGCCCGCTGGGACCCTGCAGTTCGTCCAGGAACCACAACCGCTGCTGAGCAAAGGAAAGGGGAATCATCGAAGCTCTCTTTGACGAACGACGGGCTGTACGGGGGTGGTGACCGGGCGGTGGTCAGCGTGACCGGGGACGAAGTACCGGCCGGCGCTGCTGTTCTGGACCGAGCCGCTTAGCCAGTCCGGCCGGCGTGGGCGTTTCGAAAATCACGCGGATCGGGACGTCCCTGCCGAGGGCGGCGCGGATGTGACCGGCGAGCTGGGTGGCGAGCAGGGAGTGCCCACCGAGATCGAAGAAGTTGTCGTCCACTCCGATGCCGGGGACGCCCAGCACCTCCGCGAACACGTGGCAGAGGGCCGCCTCTTCGGCCGAGGTGGGTTCCCGTCTCGTGGTCTGGCCGGCGTAGTCGGGTGCCGGCAGGGCGGCACGGTTCAGCTTGCCGTTCACGGTCAACGGCAGCGCGGAAATGACCACGATGGCCGCGGGAACCATGTACTCCGGCAGCAGGGTCCCGACATGGGTGCGAAGCGCGCCGCCGGCTGCGCGAAGGGCTTCCACGTCCTCGGCGGACAGCTCACCGGCCGGGACGACGTAGCCGACAAGGCGCTTGTCCCCGGGCTGGTCCTCGCGTACGACCACCGCGGCCTGACTCACCACAGGGTGCGCGGCCAGCGCGGCTTCGATCTCGCCGAGTTCGATGCGGAATCCGCGGATCTTGACCTGGTCGTCGGCCCGGCCGAGGTATTCCAGTTCGCCGTCGGTGTTCCAGCGGGCCAGGTCGCCCGTCCGGTACATCCGCTCCCCGGGGCCGCCGTACGGGTCGGCGACGAATCGTTCGGCCGTGAGTCCGAACCGGTCGAGGTAGCCGCGGGCCAGGCCGGCGCCCGACACGTACATCTCTCCGGGTACGCCCACGGGCGCCGGCTGGAGCCCTCTGTCGAGCACGTACACCCTTAGGTCCGGGATTCCCCGGCCGATGACGCTTCCCGTCCGGGACGTGTCCTGCGCCGTCAACGGTGCGTAGGTGACGTGGACGGTGGTCTCGGTGATGCCGTACATGTTGACCAGGCGTGGCGCGTTGTCGGCGTGGCGGGCGTACCAGGCTTCCAGCCGGCCGGAGTCCAGTGCCTCACCGCCGAAGATCACCGTCCGCAGTGCCAGTTCGCGCCTCATCTGCGGGTTGTCGCCGTCGGCCTGGATGAGCTGGTAGAACGCGGACGGTGTCTGGTTCAGCACTGTGACGCGTTCACGGACGAGCAGACGCAGGAAGTCCTCCGGCGACCGGGACACGGGGAACGGGACGACGACGAGCCGGCCTCCGTGCAGCAGTGCTCCCCACAGTTCCCACACCGAGAAGTCGAAGGCGAAGGAGTGGAACCACGTCCACGCGTCG
>NZ_FZOD01000085.1 GCF_900188345.1 Streptosporangium subroseum
ACCGCAGGAGCGGAGTCCTCCTTGGCCTCGCTGGGAGCGGGATCCATCATGGCGGCGTTGGAGACCGCGGGAGCGGGATCCATCATGGCATCGCTGGAGACGGCGGGAGCGGGGTCCGGCGTGGCGGCGCTGGAGGTCGCAGGAGTGCCGAGCACGGCCAGGCCGAAAGCGGCGACCGCAGCGGTACTGACGGCAACATTCCGAAGATGAAGCATAAGAGCCCCTTTCAATGACAGCGGCATCTTTGGATGCCCGGACGGATTGTTCTCCGCCCATTGCCATTGAAAACCCGAGTAAAGAAATGAATTGAAGATAATTTATTAAGTCCACCTAATATTTATGCTCAAATGCATTGATGTCGACCCGCCCCCAGGGAAGCCAAGGGGGTTCATCCGCGGCGAAAGTTCGCCAGGAGAGCACATATTTGCAGCTCAGGGCCATGATCACGGGAAGGTGAGGATAGTTTACAACAACTTCCACACTCTTCACGAATGAGCGCCAAAAGGGCATGAATGTCGGCTGGCGCCTCGAATATCCGGGGTGGGGCCGAATTCTCATGCCATGAAACGATCATCTTGCGGATCAAGCAACAATGATTCCGTGAAACATGACGGAATGAAGAAAAATGAGATATCAGAACTATTTCAGGGACTTCTGTATTGAGCGAGCCCATCTGTATTGAGCGAGCCCATCGCGGCCGGTGTCGCAAGCGCGCGGGACCTAAGGGGACGGAACCTCGGGCGAGGCGCGGCTTCTGCCACCCCCGTCCCGGTCATGCGGTGACCGCCGTCGAAACCGCTCCTCCAGGTCTGGAGGTCTTCTCTCTCCAGACCTGGAGGGACTTCTGGAGACTGATCACGGGATCCACCGGCGACCGGTACCGCGAGGGCCGCTCACGCCCCGGATGACACCTCCCGGTGTGCTCGACACCGGCCGGGGCGGATCGGCCCGGGATCCGGGGGATGAAGGACGGCCCCGGCGTTCTTGCCGGCCCTCAGGCCACGAACGGGTCTCCACCGTTCTCGCCGATCATGGGACGGCCTGCGAGGTCCCAGGACTGCATGCCGCCACCGACGTTGATCGCATCCCAGCCGACATGGTTCAGCCAGGCGGCGGCGCTCGCGGAACGACCGCCGAGGCGGCAGATCACGTACACGGGCGCGTCCTTGGGCACCTCTTCGGCCCGGGCCTGCAGCTCGCCCAGCGGGATGTGGACGGCCGTGGGCGCGTGGCCCGCTCGCCACTCGTCGGTCTCGCGTACGTCGAGCAGGAACGCATCATCCGGCACGGCCTGCACTTCGATTTCAGGAACACTCATGAACCCATTGTCCCAAGTCCTTCACCGAATGTGGCCCAAAGCCGCTCAGAGGCCCTCCGTCTCACCCGCGCACCGCCTTCGCCGGATCGTCCCGCCGTGAATCCGACGGCCGGCGGCCTCCGCGTCTGCCGGACGCCACGACCGCCGCGGAGACGCGGGCCCTTTCCCCGGTTTCACGCCGGGAAAAGGGCCCGCGCTTGGTGCGGCGGGAGGCGTCCCCGGTGTTCACGCGGGAGACACGGGATCACTTCGGGAGGACGTCCTTGGGAACGGGCTTGTCCTCGGCCAGTGCCTTGAACATGCGAAGAGCCTTGGTCTGGTCCCACTTGACGACGGCCTGGCCGTTGATGGTGGGCAGCGAGCCGATGGGGACGACCGTGGTGACCGGGTTGCCGCCCATGGCGAGAGCGAGGGAGAGCAGGTTGAAGACGCCGCTCTCCTCGCCGACGCCCACGGAGTCGGCGGCGCTCAGCGCGAGCGGGATGGAGGTGAAGGGGTTGATCAGGACCCCCGGGCTCGCGGCCTGCTTCACCACCGCGGAGAAGAACTGGCGCTGGCGCTGGGTCCGGTCGAAGTCGGGGATGGCGCCGGTGGCGCGGGTGCGGACGTATCCGAGGGCCGTTCCGCCGTCCATCACCTGCAGTCCCTTCTTCAGGTTGATCCCGGCCTTGCGGTCCTTGATGGCCTGCGGGACGTTGATCTCGACTCCGCCGATGGCGTCGACGATGCCCACGAAGCCGCCGAAGCCGATCTCCATGTAGTGGTCCAGCCTCAGCCCGGTGACCTTCTCCACGGTCCTGGCGAGCAGCTTGGGACCGCCGTCGGGGAAGGCGTAGGCGGCGTTGAGCTTGTCGCTGCCGTGGCCGTCGATCGGCACGTAGGAGTCACGCGGAAGGCTGACCAGGGTCGGGCGGCCGTCGCCGTCCGGGATGTGCAGCAGCATCATCGTGTCGGTCCGGCGGCCGACGGCCGCGCCGGTGGCGAGCTTCTTGCGCTGGGCCTTGGTCAGGCCCTCGCGGCTGTCGGAGCCGACCAGCAGCCAGTTGGTGCCGGCGGTGGCGGCGGGACGGCCTTCGTAGTCTTCGAGAGCGGCGACCTTGTCCAATCTCGAACTGATCACGAAATATCCGCCGATGGCCAGCACCAGCAGCACCACGAGCAGACCGACGAGAATCCGCACGGCCAGCCTGCCGGGACGCTTGGGCCGCCAGGAGCGGCTCGGGGTCCGGGGTCCGCCCTTCCCGCCGGAGCCCCCGCCGGAGACGGCCGAGGGGCCGCCCTGGAAGGCGGTGGTGGGCGCCTCCGCGGACGACGACAGGGGCCTGACGGGGGTCGAGCCCGACCTGGCCTTGCCGTACACCCGCGAGGATCCCCGAGGGCACGCGTCGTCCGCCGGCGCTTCCCTCACGGGCTCCGCGGGTGCGCCGGGCACCGGGTAGGCCGGCTGCCCAGCCGCTCGCGGCGGCATGGGCGCGGGCATGGGCGACCGCAGCTTACGGGTGCGATCGTCGTCTTCCGGCCAGTCAGCCACGTCGTGTTCCGCCACTTCTCGATCTCAGGGTGAGAACGTCATTATCGACGCTACGTCGTCGCTCCCGTGTGCGCAGATAGGTCTTAAAGGTTCTCCTGCGTAAAAGTACACAGAAGGGTACTTAGCCACCGGCAATGCGATCGTCGGCCGATCCGGAAACATCGACCCCCATCTGGATCGTTACGGTAGAGACGACTGCTGCTCGAAAGGATGATCGTGTCCACTTCGGACCCGTGGAGTACCTGCCCGTGCGAATGCACGGGAATCGCTGATTCAACCGGGAGAGCAACCCGGTGAACACGGCTCTTGGCCTGCTGGCCGTACTACTTCTCACCCTGGCCACCGGTTATTTCGTCGCCCAGGAGTTCGCCTTCGTGGCCGCCGACCGCGGCGTGCTGCGCGAACAGGCCGACGCCGGTGACGCCGCCGCCAAGCGGGCGCTGGAGGTGACCGGACGCCTGTCGTTCATGCTGTCGGGCGCGCAACTCGGCATCACCGTCACCGCCCTGCTGGTCGGCTTCATCTCCGAACCCGCCATCGCCACGGTGATCCGCCCGTGGCTACAGGCGGCGGGCGTGCCCGAGGGCGCCGTACCGGGCATCGCCGTGGCCCTGGCCGTGGCGATCGCCACGGTCGTCCAGATGGTGCTCGGCGAGCTGGCCCCCAAAAACTTGGGCATCGCCCGTCCCGAACCGGTGGCCAAGTTCCTCTCCGGCTCGACCCTCGTCTATCTCAAGATCGCCGGGCCGATCATCCGGCTGTTCGACTCCGCCGCCACCGGCCTGCTGCGCCTGGTGGGCGTGGAGCCCGTCGAGGAGATCGAGCACGGCGCCAGCCCCGAGGAGCTGTCCCGGATCATCTCCGAGTCGGCCATGGCCGGCGACCTCCCGCCGGGGCTGTCGGAGCTGCTGGAGCGCGCGCTGGAGTTCGGTGACCGCACCGCCGAGGACGTCATGGTGCCGCGGCCCCGCGTGGTGCTGCTCAGGGACGAGCGCCCGATCTCCGACCTGCTCGACGCGGTCCGCGAGCACGGTCACTCCCGTTACCCGGTGCTCTGCAACGAGAACGGCGACGACGTGGTCGGCGTCACCGGTGTGCGGGAGCTGCTGCGCTCCGGCCTGTCCGACGGCTCGCTGGAGAAGATCACCCGCCCCGCGCTCCTGGTTCCGACCTCCCTGCCACTGCCGGCCGTGCTGGAGCGCATGCGCTCCGCCGGCGACGACATGGCCTGCGTCATCGACGAGTACGGCGGTCTGGCCGGTGTGGTCACCATCGAGGACCTCGCCGAGGAGCTCGTGGGCGAGCTCATGGACGAGAACGACCCGGAGCCCGCGGGGGTCGTCGCGGGCGACGACGGCACCTGGGACCTCCCGGGCACGCTGCGACTCGACGAGGTCGAGCGGGCCACCAAGCTGTCGCTCCCCGAGAGCGACGACTACGACACCATCGCCGGCCTCGTGCTCGCCGCCCTCGGGCGGATGGCCGAACCCGGCGACCAGGTCACCGTCACCCTGACCATGGAGAACGACCCCTTGGAAAACGACGGCGCGGACGAGGCCGACGCGGTGCTCACCGTGCTGTCGGTGCATCGCAGGGTTCCCGAGTGGGTACGGCTCGCGCCCGTCGCCCCCGGGGAAGCCGTGCCCACAGACGAGAAAGAGAACGAACCGGCGATGACCGCGCCGCGGATGATCGAGCGTGGCCCCGGCACACCCATGATCGAGCGAAGCGCGGTGGAGAAACGATGAGCGCCACCGCGGCCCTGCTGCTCGGCGTGGTCCTGCTGATCGGCAACGCCTTCTTCGTCGCCGCCGAGTTCGCGGTGATCTCGGCTCGCAGGCACCGCCTGGAGGAGCTCGCGGGCAAGGGCGGCCGGTTGACCCGGATCGCCGCTCGCACCGCCGTACGCGGGAGCAGGGAGCTTCCCCTGATGCTCGCCGGGGCACAGCTCGGCATCACCCTGTGCTCGCTCGGCCTGGGCATGGTGACCGAGCCGGCCATCGAGCACCTGCTCGAACCGGTCTTCGCGGCGGTCGGCCTGCCCGGCTCGCTGCGGGTGCCCGTCTCGCTCGTGATCGCGCTGGCGCTGATCACCTTCCTCCACATGGTGGTCGGCGAGATGGCGCCCAAGTCGTGGGCGCTGACCCACCCTGAGACGGCGGCGATGGGATTGGCCCTGCCGTTCCGGGGCTTCACCTGGGTGGTGCGGCCGGTCCTCGCCTCGCTCAACGGCCTGACCAACGCGATGCTCAGGCTGTTCGGCGTGCACACGAAGGACGAACTGGCCACCACCAGGACCCCGGTTCAGCTGGCCATGCTGGTCGGTGAGTCGGGCCGGATGGGCCTGCTCGACCGCAACGAGCACGACCTGCTCACCAGGGCCCTGCGGGTTCACCAGCAGCCGGTCGAGCGGCTGATGCTGCCCATCGCGCGGGTCACCTGCGTGACCGGGGACGCCACGGGATCCGAGATGCGCAGGATCGCCGCGGACAGCGGGCACCTGCGGCTGCTGGTCAACTCAGGCAGGCCGAGCGACGTCCTGGGCGTGCTGCACGTCAGGGACATCCTGATCCGGCCCGAGGCGAGCCCCTCCGAGCTCGCCCGGCCGGCGCCCCGGCTGCAGAAGACCACGACGATCCCCGAGGCGGTCTCCACGCTCCAGGACGCCCACGCCCACGTGGGCATCGTCACCGACGCGGGCGGCGAGGTCATCGGGATGGTGAGCCTCACCGACCTTCTGGGCGAGCTTCTGGACGTCCGGGCTCTCGTCACGCGCTAGCGAACAGGACAGACGGGCCGGGGAGAAACCTCTCCCCGGCCCGTTTTCTCTGTCAGCGTAATCGGATCGGCCCTCGACGCGGAGGTTGCAAGTGATCCGAAAGTGATCGGCAAGCGGTGCTGGTTAGAAACGGGGGCGCACCCCACAGTCGGCCCAAAAGGTAAAAGGACCGTGCGTAACGGCTGGGTCTTCTCTATAACGGAGCGAACGGCTACTTTGATCGATGATCGCTTGACCGGCTCACCCGACTCGAAACTCCACGGACGGCCCCGATGAACGCGCAGCTCCCGAGAAACGAACAAAGCCCCGACGCGCTGTCCGCGCGATCGGGGCCTTGCGTGATTGCCTTAAGTGGGCGAGGAGGGATTTGAACCCTCACGTCCTTTCGGACACACGGACCTGAACCGTGCGCGTCTGCCGTTCCGCCACCCGCCCTTGTTGGGTGCGGTCGAAACATTAGCACGAATCGGCCGGTACCCATGAACCCGGATACGATCCTCCTAGATGCGAAGCGGAGGGGCCGGGTGCAGGAGAGCGAGGAACGAGCCAACGAGCGCCCGAGCGACCGCGATCATGTAAGCGGGCGGAGGAACCGGGTGCGGAGAGGCGACGACCGAGCCGACGAGTTCCCGAGCGACCGCGACCAGATAGACGGAGGAAGGGAGGTACCCGGTGGGAGTCCTTCAGCGTTTCGAGCGAAGGCTCGAAGGCTTGGTTGAAGGGGCCTTTGCGCGGGCGTTCAAATCTGACCTTCAGCCGGTAGAGGTCGCCAGCGCGGTCCAACGGGAGATGGACGAACGGGCGGCGATCGTCGCGCAGGGGCGCACGCTCGTGCCGAACGACTTCGTGGTGGAACTGTCCACGACCGACAGCGAACGCCTCGAGGTCTATGCCGACAGCATCGGCCACGAGCTCGCGAACCTCGCCAGGGAGTACGCCAAGGAGCAGGGTTACTCATTCGTGGGACCTGTCCGGGTCCGCTTCGAGACCGCCGGTGATCTCGCGGTCGGCCTGTTCCGCATCCGCTCAGGAGTGATCCGCGGCGCGACGGTCGAGCAGGACGAGATCCGCCAGCCCGTGAGCGACGTTCCCGCGCCCAAACTGAATCCCTTCGAGGGCCACCCCCGCCTGCTGGTCTCCACCCAGGACGACCCGCAGGGACAACGGTCCTACGATCTGACAACACCGGTGACGCTGCTCGGCAGGGGCACCGACTGTGATCTACGGCTGGTCGACCCGGGTGTGTCCCGGCACCACGCCGAGCTGCGCGTGGAGGGTCCCCAGGTCGCACTCGTCGACCTCGGCTCCACGAACGGCACCTTCGTCAACGGCCAGCCGGTTCGCCGGGTCGAGCTCCAGAACGGCACTCGCGTGACCCTGGGGCGGACGACTCTGGTTTTCCGGCGCGATTAAAGGTAAACAGACGGTCCATGTCCGAGCTCACGCTGCTGCTGATCCGGCTCGCGTTCCTCGCGGTGCTGTGGTTCTTCGTGATTGCCGCGGTCGGTGTGATCCGGACAGACTTGTTCGGATCACGCACGGCCGCCGCTGTCACCGCGCGCAAGGTCCCCAAACCCGCAAAGCCCGCCGCGGTCAAATCCAAGAAGGGGGAACCACGGCAAATGGTCGTCACCGGTGGCCCCCTGCAAGGCACCACCATTACCCTCTCGGAGACGCCAATCACCATCGGCCGAGCAACCGACGCCACGCTGGTAGTCAGCGACGACTACGCCTCCAGCCGGCATGCCCGGCTCTTCCCCCAGGACGGTCAGTGGATCGTGGAAGATCTCGGTTCGACCAACGGAACGTACCTCGACCGCTCTAAAGTCACCCGTCCGACTCCGGTGCCGCTCGGTGTTCCGATCCGCATTGGCAAGACCGTCATCGAATTGCGCAAATGACCATCGCACTCCGTTACGCCGCCCGCTCCGACGTCGGCCTCCTCCGCGAAGGCAACGAGGACTCGGCCTACGCCAGCGGCCGCCTGCTCGCCGTCGCGGACGGTATGGGCGGCCACGCACACGGTGAGGTGGCCAGCTCGGTCGCCATCGCCGCGATGTCCTCCCTCGACGAGGACACCCAGGGGGGTGACCTGCTCAGCGCCATCGAGGCGGCTGTACGCGACGCCAATCGCAGGCTGCACGAGATGGTGGCCCGGGATTCAAGCCTCAAGGGCATGGGCACCACCCTGACCGCCATGCTCTGGTCCGGCACCAGGGTCGCCCTGGTCCACGTCGGCGACTCACGCGCCTATCTTCTGCGGGCGGGGGAGCTCTACCAGATCACCCACGATCACACGCTCGTGCAGTCCCTGGTGGACGACGGCCGGATCACCCAGGAGGAGGCCGCCACCCACCCGCAGCGCTCCATCCTGCTGCGGGCGCTCGACGGCAGCGGCGAGGTCGACCCCGACCTGTCACTGCGCGAGGCCCAGGTCGGCGACCGCTACCTGCTCTGCTCCGACGGACTGTCCGGGGTGGTGACCGCGGAGACGATGCATCACACGCTCTCCACGATCGAGGACCCCGACACCGTGGTCCGCACGCTCATCGACCTGGCCAACCGCGGTGGCGGTCCCGACAACATCACCTGCGTTCTCGCCGACGTCCTGGAGGTGGACGAGGCACTCGCCCCGCTCGCCGAGGCCGCCGTGGTCGGTGCGGCCGGGTCGACCCTGCGGTCACCGGCATCGGACGCGCCGGCGGGACATGCCGGCGCGGTCACGATGCCCCAGCCGGTCATCACGGATGACGATCTCGAGGAGCCGGTCGCCAGGGCCACAGGGCGGCCGGCCAAACGTCGTCGACTGTGGCCGCTTATGGTCGTCGTGGGAGGCGTCGTCGTCATCGGCGGCGGCTTCGGCTGGTATTTCGGGAATCAATGGCTCGACGGCCAATACTTCGTAGGGGCTCGGGGTAACGAGATCGTGGTTTTTCAGGGCCTGCCGACCAGCGTCGGCCCCGTCGACCTCTTTCACGTCGCCAAGAGCACCGCCGAGTCGATCTCGACCCTCGGCGCCTACGAGCAGGGCAAGATCCGCGACGGCATCTCCGTTCCCAGCGTCGACGCGGGCCTGAAGAAGATCGAAGAACTCAAGACGTCGACCAGCCCCGACGGGAAGGACGAGCCGACCTCTCAACCGAGCGTCTCGCCGAGCGCCACCCCGACCCCAAAACCCTCAAGGTAGCCGGTAACACATGAGCACCCCAAGCGTCGAGCCCGTCCCCCTGCCCGCCAAACGGCGGGTGGCCCAGTTGGCGATGCTCGCCTTCGCGGTCGTGATCGTGATGATCGCCTACGCCAACGTGGGGCTCGCGATCGACAAGCAGATCCCTGCGGGAATGCTCACCTACGGTCTGGGCCTGGGCGGGCTCGTGCTGGCCGCCTATCTGGTGCTGGCCAAGTTCGCCCCCTGGGCGGATCCGCTGATCCTGCCACTGGTGACGCTGGTCAACGGCCTCGGGCTGGTGATGATCTACCGGCTTGAGGCGGGCAAGATGCCCCTCGCGTCGGCCAGCACCCAGCTCCTGTGGACCGCCGTCGGGGTCGTCATGTTCTCCGTGACGCTGATCGTGCTGCGCGACCACCGCGCGCTGCAGCGTCTGACCTACACCGCCGGCGCGATCGGCCTGGGTCTGCTGATCGCACCGCTGCTGCCGTTCATCGGCAAGGACATCAACGGCGCCCGCATCTGGATCAGCATCGCCGGCTTCAACCTCCAGCCCGCCGAGTTCGCCAAGCTTTCCCTGGTCCTCTTCTTCGCCGGTTATCTGGTCGCCAAGCGTGACGTGCTGGCCCTGGCCGGACGGCAGCTGTTCTTCATCGACCTGCCCCGCGCCCGCGACCTCGGCCCGGTCCTCATCACCTGGGGCCTGGGCCTCGGCGTGCTGATCATGCAGAAGGACCTCGGCTCCTCGCTGCTGATCTTCGGCACGTTCATCGCGATGCTCTACATCGCCACGCAGCGCACCTCCTGGGTGCTGATCGGCATCCTGCTCTTCGTCGGCGGCGCGATCATGGCCGGGCTGCTCTTCAGCCACGTGCAGGACCGTTTCACCGTCTACCTCAACCCCGAGGATCCGGCGCTCTTCGACAAGATCGGCGGCAGCGCCCAGCTCATGCAGGGCCTGTTCAGCATGGCCAACGGCGGAATCCTCGGCACCGGACTCGGCCAGGGCCACCCAGAGCTGATCCCGCTGGCCTTCTCCGACTTCATCTTCCCCGCCACCGGCGAGGAGCTCGGCCTGACCGGGCTGATGGCCCTGCTGATGATCTACGCCCTGCTGGTACAGCGCGGCCTGCGCACCGCGATCGCGGCCCGCGACCCGTTCTCCAAGCTGCTGGCGGGCGGCCTGTCGTTCATCCTGGCCTGGCAGGTCTTCATCATCGTCGGCGGCGTGACCAACCTGATCCCGCTGACCGGCCTGGTCACGCCCTTCATGTCCCAGGGCGGTTCGGCTCTGCTGGCTAACTGGATCCTTATCGCGTTACTGGTACGCATGTCGGATGCGGCAAGGAAGCCGCCACCCCAAGCCATCCAGGACGAAGGAATGACGCAGGTGTTCCAGCGATGAACGGCCCCCTCAAGCGTGCCGCCCTGGCCTGCCTGCTCATGTTCGGCCTGCTGATGATCAACGTGAACTATCTGCAGGCCGTACGGGCGGACGGTCTGAGCGACAATCCGCGCAACGTCCGCAACTTCTACGACCGCTACGACATCCAGCGCGGCCGGATCACCGCGGGCGACAAGGTCCTCGCCGAGTCCGTCGACACCGGCACCAACGACTTCCGGTTCGAGCGACGCTATCCCGGGGGCAAGGTCTTCGCGCCCGTCACCGGCTTCTTCGCGCCGGAGAGCGAGCGCGACATGGAGCTGGCGGAGAACACCCTGCTCAACGGGACGAGCGCCGACCTGCTGATCCGGCGCAGCCTCGACCTGTTCACCGCCAAGCAGTCCAAGGGCGCCGACGTCGACCTGACGATCAACCCCAAGGCGCAGGAGGCGGCCTACAAGGCGCTGGGCGAGAGTGGCAAGAAGGGCGCGCTGGTCGCGATCGAGCCGAAGACCGGGGCGATCCTCGCCATGGTCTCGATCCCCACCTACGACCCCAACCTGCTGTCCAAGCCGGACAAGAAGTCGGTCAACGCCGCCTCCAAGAAGCTGGAGACCGACAAGGACCAGCCGCTGCTGAACCGGGCCATCGAGCGCACCTACCCGCCGGGCTCCACGTTCAAGGTGGTGACCCTGTCCGCGCTTCTGGAGAGCGACGACACCGCCGGCCCGGAGACCCAGGTGGACGCTCCGACGGTGCTCGACCTGCCCAACACCACCGCCGACCTGCCCAACTTCGGCGGCGCGGCGTGCGGTTCCGGACGCGTGACGCTGTCGTTCGCGCTGGAGCAGTCCTGCAACACGCCGTTCGCCAAGATGGGCATGGATCTCGGCTACGACGCCATCCAGGAGCAGGCCAGGAAGTACGGCATCGGCGGTGACCCGGTGGCGATCCCGATGCCGGTCTCGCCCAGCTCGATCGGTCCCCGCGAGGACCAGGCCGCGCTCGCCCAGGCCTCGATCGGCCAGCGCAGCAACCAGATGACCCCCCTGCAGATGGCCATGGTCGCCGCGGGCATCGCCAACAAGGGCGTGGTCATGAAGCCGTACCTGGTGAACAAGATCGCGGACTCGGAGGGCGGCGAGGTCCAGAGCGCCGATCCCGAGGAGCTGTCCACCGCGATCAGCGAGGACAGCGCGCGCAAGCTCACGGAGATGATGGTCAACGTCGTCGCCAAGGGCACCGCGAGCGCCGCGCAGGTCCCGGGGGTGACCGTCGCCGGCAAGACCGGCACCGCCGAGACCTCCCAGGGCAGTGACCCGCACGCGTGGTTCATCTCGTTCGCCCCCGCCGAAGACCCCAAGATCGCCCTTGCTCTGATCGTCGAGTCCGGGAGCGCCGGAGGCGAGGCCTCCGGTGGCCACACCGCCGCTCCCATCGCCAAGAGCGTGATTGAAGCGGTGCTGGGTAAATGACCGCCGGCTTGCTCGGGGGCCGATACCGCCCCCTGGGTCGCATCGCGACGGGCGGCATGGGCGAGGTATGGCGGGCCGAGGACGAGCTGCTCGGCCGCGAGGTGGCCGTGAAGCTGCTCCGGCAGCACATGGCGGCGGATCCGGCCTTCCGCGAACGGTTCCGCTCCGAGGCCCGGATCGCGGCGGGGCTGGCCGACCCCGGCATCGCCCAGGTCTACGACTACGGCGAGGCCGACGGCATCGCCTATCTGGTGATGGAGCTCGTTCCCGGTGAGTCGCTGGCGGGCATCCTGGTCCGCGACGGCAGCCTGAGCGTCGAGGTCACCCTCGACGTGGTCCAGCAGACGGCCAAGGGACTGCAGGCCGCGCACAGCTCGGGAATCATCCACCGGGACATCAAGCCGGGCAACATTCTGGTCACCGAGGCCGGCGTGATCAAGATCACAGATTTCGGCATCGCCAGGGTTCTGCAGGCCGCACCGGTGACCCAGACGGGCATCCTGCTCGGCACCGCCCAGTACGTCAGCCCCGAGCAGGCCTCCGGGCTCCCGCTGACCCCCGCCACGGACATCTACTCGCTCGGCGTGGTGGCCTACGAGTGCCTGGCGGGACGTCCACCCTTCGTCGCCGAGACGCAGGTGGCGATCGCGCTCATGCATCTCAGCGAGCCTCCGCCGCCGCTGCCGGAAGCCATTCCGGCCGGAGTGCGCAGTCTGATCATGGCGTGTCTTTCCAAGGACCCCGAGCGGCGTCCGGCCAGTGCCAGAGAGCTGTCCGACCGGGCAAACCTGCTGCTTGAGGCACTCGCCACCGGGGGCGCCACGGGCCTGAGCATGCTCACCGATCCGGCGGGATGGCGAGCCGAACCGGCGACCGAGTGGCCGGAGGAGATCGCACCGATCCTGTCCCCGCCCCCGGATCGGGGCCCGGGTCCGGGCTGGGGTTCGGCGGGCACCGTACGGACCTCCACGGGGCGGCGTGGTCTGCGCAGGACGACGGTGATCGCCGCCGCGGTCGCGGGATGTGCCGCGGCCGTCGGGCTGGGCGCGCTGGTGGTCCATGATCTGACGGACAGGCCGAGCGGAAACAAGCCGGAAGAACCGGTGATCAGGTCGAGCCCGATCACCAAGCATCCGACGGTCCGGCCGACCAGAACCAAGCCCGCGACGAGTAGACCGCCGGTCACACCGACGAAGTCGCACCGCCCATCGGTCACGCCGTCGGCTACGGTAAGCACATCGGCCACGCCTACCATCCGGCCGACGAAGTCGCCACCGCCCAGCCCCAGCCCGACTATTTCGACCCCAACGCCCACCACCCCGACGGCGACACCGAGCCCCACACCAAGCACCACTCCCGGCCCCGGCGACACAGCCCCGTCGAATGGGGAGACGTGAGACGGCAACGGGTCGATGATGGACACCGGTGGCCCAAAAGCCCGCCGGCACCCAAGATGAACGGTAAGGGACAGTGCAGGAAATGACTCAGCCCCGACGCCTCGGCGATCGCTACGAGCTTGACGGCGTCGTCGGGCGTGGCGGCATGGCCGAGGTCTATCGCGCCCGAGACATCCGGCTGGATCGGATCGTCGCCATCAAGACCCTCCGCGCGGACCTGGCGAGAGATCACATCTTCCAGGCCCGGTTCCGCCGGGAGGCGCAATCCGCCGCGTCGCTGAACCACCCGTCCATCGTGGCGGTCTACGACACGGGCGAAGACACGTCCGAGGGCGCGCCCGTGCCGTACATCGTGATGGAGTACGTCGACGGTCGCACGCTGCGCGACCTGCTGCGGGCCGATCGGCGCCTGCTGCCGGAGCGCGCGTCCGAGCTGGTCGACGGGATCCTGCGAGCGCTGGACTACAGCCACCGCGGCGGCATCGTCCACCGGGACATCAAGCCGGCGAACGTCATGATCACCCGTAATGGCGACGTCAAGGTCATGGACTTCGGCATCGCCCGCGCGATGGCCGACTCGGCCGCGACCATGACGCAGACCGCCCAGGTGATCGGCACCGCCCAGTACCTCTCGCCCGAGCAGGCCAGGGGCGAGCGGGTGGACGCCCGCAGCGACATCTACTCCACCGGCTGCGTGCTGTACGAGCTGCTGACCGGGCAGCCGCCGTTCACCGGCGACTCCCCCGTCGCGATCGCCTACCAGCACGTGCGCGAGGAGCCGATCCCGCCGTCGCAGATCGACCCCGACATCCCCAAGTGGGCCGACGCCATCGTGCTCAAGGCGATGGCCAAGGATCCGGCGCACCGCTACCAGAACGCCGGGGAGATGCGGGCCGACATCCAGCGGGCCATGTCCGGCATCCCGATGGACGCCCAGACCATGGCGCTGGCCAACAACTACGGCTCGGCCACGCGGACCATGCAGCCGCAGCCCGGGGCCGGCGGCCCGGGCACCCAGCGCACCACCGCCGTCCCGGCGTACGAATACGGCACGGAGGAAGGCGGGCGTGGCGGGGGCGGCCGGCGGCGGCAGCAGCAGAGCGGCAACGCGGCGGTCAAGACCGCCGCGTGGATCCTGATCCCGCTGCTGGTCGTCGGCGCCTTCATCGGCGTGGGCTACCTGTTCCTGAGCTCCCCCGGCGACCCCGTCGTGAGCGGCAAGGTGAAGATCCCGCTGCTGAGCTCCCAGACCGAGAAGGCGGCGACCGCCACGCTGATTGGTCTCGGCCTGAAGGTCAAGGTGGTCACGGCGTTCGACGAGGAGCTGGAGAAGGGCACGGTGATCGAGACCGACCCTGCGGCCGACACCGAGGTCGAGAAGGACAGCGAGGTCATTCTCAAGGTCTCCAAGGGCCTGGAGAAGGTCGAGGTGCCCAACGTGGTCAACATGACCACGGAGGAGGCCACCGCCGCGCTCGAGGACAAGGGCTTCAATGTCAGCCTGCAGACCAAGGCCTCCAGCCGCAAGCAGGGCATCGTCTTCGAGACCTCACCCGTCGCGGGCAAGAGCGTCAGCAAGGGCAGCTCGGTCCGGATCTACGTGCCCATGGAGTCCGTGGAGGTTCCGAACGTCGTCAACATCACGGTCAACGACGCGAAGCAGACGCTCAAGGAGGCCGGCTTCAAGGCCAAGGTCGCTGAGCAGGAGAGCGATCTGCCGGAGGGCACCGTGCTGAGCCAGTCTCCCGAGGCGGGCAGTAAGTACCAGCCGGGGATCACGGTCACGCTGATCGTGTCGAGCGGTGCGCCCCCCGTGCCGACGGAGCAGCCGACCCTCCCGAGCGACGAGCCGACCTTCGACGACCAGCCCACGGAACCGGATCCCACCCAGCCCGACGACGGCCAGATCTTCGACCCGCCGCCCGGAGACGGGGGCTGATCTCACCCTCGTAACCGAAGGCAGAAAAGCCGAGCCCGGCCCCGTCGTTGGAGACGGGGCCGGGCTCGGCTTGTGACCGGAGACAGGGAGCGAGTTCGGCATGTAGCCGGAGGTGAGGACAGGGTCCGGCGCCGCGACCGGAGGCAGGGACCGGGTTCGGCGCACAGCCGAAAGCGGGGACCGGGTTCGGCCCGTGGCTGGAGGCAGGGACCGGGCCCGGAGACGGGGGCTGAGTTCGGCGTCGTGCCCCGAGGACCGGGGCCCGGTGCCGTGACCGGAGACGGGCTGGGTTCGGCCCCGTGGGAACCCCCTGGAAAGCAGAGACCCCTGCGAAGTCGCGGGGTTTTTCTCTGGAACTCGCCGGAGAGTTCTTCCCGAGAAAAGGGACGAGCCCTTCCGTCACTCGGGGGCGATGGCGGAAGGGCTCACTGGTTAATCGTTCAGGCTGGGGCCGGCGTTACACGATTCCGGCAAGCCAGTTTCCGAGGAGCCGGTGACCGTGCTCGGAGATCACCGATTCGGGGTGGAACTGCACGCCCTCGACGGGTGCGGTGCGATGGCGCAGGCCCATGATCACTCCATCGACGGTGGTCGCGGTGACCTCAAGGGTCTCCGGGACGGTCTCGGGCAGGACCGCCAGCGAGTGGTAGCGCGTCATGGTCGCCGGAGACGGCAGCCCGGCGAAGACGCCGCGTCCGTCGTGCGCGATCGCGCTGGTACGGCCGTGCACCAGCTCGGGAGCCCGTGCCACGGTCGCGCCGTGGGCGATCGCGATGGCCTGGTGGCCCAGGCAGACGCCGAGCAGGGGGAGGTCGCGGGCCTCGCAGTAACCAACAAGCGGGACGCTCACCCCCGCGTCCTCGGGCGTGCCCGGGCCGGGGCTGATCAGAACCCCGTCGAAGCCGTCCGCGTCCTCGACCACGACCCGGTCACGCGGGCGTACGTCGCAGGTCGCGCCGAGCTCGCGAAGATACTGGACGATCGTGTGGACGAAGCTGTCGTGGTTGTCCACGACAAGGACTCGAGTCATCGGTTCACGGGTTCATCGGTTCAGGACGGTCTGGTCGAGCGGGATGCGGGGTTCAAGCCAGGGGAACACCGCGTACCAGAGTACGGCCACCGCCAGCCCGGCCAGCACCACCGTGACGAACGTCCGGGCCGCGAGATTACCGGGGAGCAGCCGCCAGATCCAGCCGTACATGAGACTCCTTGTCTGCTTGTCCTTAGGTCCGGCGGTCCTCGCGTCTGTCCAGTTCCCCGAAGACGATGAGCCGCTGGGCCGCGGAGTATTCCGGATGGCAGGTGGACAGTGTGATCAGTGCCTTGGACGGCTCGCGTCCCGGCTGGTCGGGGACCGGGGCGATGACGTCCACCTCGGTGGGCTCGACGATGCGGGTGCGGGTGACGCGATAGGTGTAGCGAGCCTCGCGAGCCTCGACCACGATGTCGTCGCCCCGGCGGAGCTCGTCGATGCGGTTGAAGGGCGCGGCGTAGGTAGTTCGATGCCCCGAAAGCACGAAATTTCCGACTTCTCCTGGCATTGCGGTCCCGGGGTAGTGGCCCGGTCCCATCCGCAGCCGATCCCGGTCGATGCCCTCCACCACGGCGTACCGGTAGTCGGCACCGAACCGGGGGATTCTGAGCATCGCCACCGCTCCGCCCAGCCGGACCTTGCCGAGCAGCCGGGGCCCCTTCTCCTCGGAGAGCTGCCTCTGCAGCAGGGTCTGCTGCTCCACGGTGTAGGAGCCGGTGCCCCAGAGGAGGTAGGCACAGAAGAGCAGCAGGACCAGACCCGTCGTGATGCTCAGCTCCCCCAGAGCTCTCAGTGTGGCTCTCATGAGGTCAGGCTAGTGACGGCCGGACGGGCCGGACGGACGCGAATCACGCCGTTGAACCAAGGTTTGCCCCGTAATGGTTCCCCGCGGAATCGCCACGGCCTACATGACCCGACTATTCTTAATCAGGTCATCGCTCACCAGCGATTACGCTAGCCGACATGGCCTGCGCATGATCCGGATCGCGCAGGGTTGACGCAGGAGAAGAAACCCCAGTGCCCAAGCCCAACACTCGTAAGAAGGCGGTTTACACTCCGCCGCAGACGTCCCAGCAGGTCAAGATGAGCCCGCGCTGGTTGGCGCCGGTCATGGTGGCCTCCTGGATCATCGGGATCCTGTGGATCGCCATCTACTACGTGGCGCCCAACGCACCCCTTCTGGGCACCCTCCAGAACTGGAACCTGCTGATCGGGTTCGTTTTCATCATCTTCGGTGTGGTGTTGTCCACGCGCTGGCGTTAGTTTTTTCCACAGCGTTTATCCACACCCTGGGGATTCCAGGGTGTGGATCAGCCGAAGAGGCCGAGTTCGGCCTGGACGGCGAACGGTGGCAGCAGCATGACCAGCGCGACCAGCACCACGGCGAGCGCGACGCAGCCTCCCCACTGGACCGCGTTGCGGTTCTTGGACGGGGCGAAGGCGAAGATCGTCGCAACCAGGCCGCCGGTGATCAGGCCGCCGAGGTGGCCCTGCCAGCTGATGTTGGGGACCACGACGGTGAGCACCACGTTGATGCCGATCAGCCAGAGCACGCCGCGGACGTCGAAGCCGAGCTTCCTGGCGAGCACGAACAGCGCGCCGAACATGCCGAAGATCGCACCCGAGGCGCCCACCGCGACATTCCCGAACAGGTAGATCGCGACGGATCCGCCGAGCGCGGAGAGCATGTAGAGGGTCAGGAACCGCGCGTGACCGAGGCGTCGTTCCAGCTCCGGGCCGATGGCGTAGAGCGCCCACATGTTGAACAGGATGTGGGTCAGGGCGAAGGAGCCGCCGCTCGGCGACTGGTGCAGGAAGGCACCGGTGATCAGGCGCCACCATTCGTCGTTGTAGGCGACGTGGGCGGCGCTCATCGCGAAGGTGTTGATCACCCACGTGGGGTTCACGATCTCCGCGAGGTAGGCCAGGACGTTGATGACTATCAGCGTCCAGGTGACCCGGGGGACGGTGACCGCCCGGCCGCCGAAGGTCGCCTGCGCCTGCCGTACCGTCTTGTTGCCCTCGGCGACGCATTCGGGGCACTGGAAGCCCACGGAGGCGTCGCGCATGCAGTCAGGGCAGATGGGACGGTTGCAGCGCTGGCAGCGCACGTAGGTTTCGCGTCCGGGGTGCCGGTAGCAGGTGGGAACGGCCGCGGTTTCGGGCTCGCTGGGTGGCTGGGTGGTCATGACGCGTGGCTGGCCCTTCGAGGGTGGTGTTATCCACAGACTGCCAGCCTATTCATGATCCCGAGCATCCGCGCACGCGAACGGCGGCCTCCCGAGGGAGGCCGCCGGGCGAATGATCAGCTCTGGACGCGCTCGATGGTGACCGACTCCAGGATCACGTCGTTCTTCGGGCGGTCCCGGGCGTCGGTTTCGGTCTTGACGATGGCGTCGATGACGTCCTGGCCCTCGACCACCTCACCGAAGATGGTGTGCTTGCCGTTGAGGTGCGGCGTGGGCACCACGGTCACGAAGAACTGCGAGCCGTTGGTGCCGCGGCCGAACTGGATGCCGGCGTTGGCCATGGCGAGCAGGTACGGACGGTTGAAGTAGAGATCCGGGTGGATCTCGTCGTCGAACTTGTAACCGGGGCCGCCGACGCCCTGGCCCAGCGGGTCCCCACCCTGGATCATGAAGTTCTCGATGACCCGGTGGAAGACCGTGCCGTCGTAGAGCTTGTCAGTGGTCTTCTCGCCGGTCTCCGGGTGCGTCCACTCACGGGTGCCTTCGGCCAGTTCGACGAAGTTACTCACGGTCTTGGGCGCGTGGTCCGGGAAGAGCTGGACCCTCACGGTGCCGCGGTTGGTCTTCAGATTCGCAATCAACTTCTCAGCCACGATCGGACTGCCCCCTTCAGGTCAGTTAGGCAAAGCCTGCGTATAGCGGTGCTTCTGTGATGTTCTGACGTATACGGCCGTAGCCGATCCATCAAGCATCCTCCCACGGCTCGTCATGATTGAGCCGCCTTCGAGCGGGAAGGGGTGGCGACGGGGCCCCAACAGATCTGGGGAGGTTGTCGTGCCTCTAGTACTATTCGGAAAGCGCAACATGAAGATCGTTATTCCGGAAACGCGGCTGCGCCAGGTGAAGGCGCAGGCCGTCCGAACCGCGGATCGGGTTGGCCCAATGGCCACACAAGCCCGTGACACCGCCAATGAGAAGATCGTCGTTGCACGAGGGTGGGCAGCACCCAAGCTTGACGCTGCCGCTCACTCCATCGCGGAGGAGATCGCGCCGAAGATCAGCGCGATGATGTCCCAGGCGGCCGCCAGGATCGATCCCGCTCCCGCCGTCAAAACCCGCAACAGGGCACCGGTGCTCCTGTTGTTCATGGGCCTCGCGGTCGGAGCCGTCGGCTATGCGATGTACCGCAAGAATGCCGACCAGTGGGCGGACTCGATGAAGGACAGCGCGTCCGACGCATCGCACTGGGTCGGGCAGAAGACGGAGACGACGGCTGACAGGGTCTCCGGCGCGACACATGACGCCGCGTCGAAGGTCGACGAGTTCGGCGGAAAGGCCGACTCGAAGGCAGACCAGATCTCCAAGAAAATGTCCTGATTTCACGAAGGTACGGCCCACACCATCGATGGTGTGGGCCGTACCTTCGTGAATGACACTTCCGGCCTCCGGGTGACGGCGCCCGTACGCCACGGACGGTCCCGGGAGACCCCGTCGGCCGGAGGGCGAGGGGACCCCCAGCCCGCCCCTGACCGGAGAGAGCGGGAGACCGCGCCCTGGGTGGTTACGTGGCCGAGTGTGCCGCGTCGGCCAGGGAGGGCAGGTGCCTGATGGTGCGGCTCGCCGTGGTGCCCGCGGCCACGATCAGCATGACGAGGCCGATCGTGAGCAGGGCCTCCGTCGCACCCCACCGCTCAATGATCAATCCCGCCGCCACAGGACCTACGGGGGTGGCCACGCTTCCGATGAGCGCGAGGCTGCTGATCACCCGGCCCTGGAGATGATCAGGCGTGACGGCGACCTGGTAGGCGCCGAGGATGGTGTTCGCCGTCGGCATCAGGAAAAGCATGGCGGCCAGCGTGGGACCGATGACGGAGATCGTGGGGCTGATCGCCATGAGAGGGATCAGCGCCGCGCTGATCCAGAACACCGCGAGGATGACAAACGCCGGGCTGAAGCGCATGAGACGGGGAGCGATCAGCGCGCCCAGCAGGCCGCCCACGCCGGCGATGCCCAGCATCAGGCCCACCTCGGCTGATGTGGCTCCGCCCTGCTTGGCGATGACGATCACGCCGAAGGTGAGGGCGGAGAACACGAGGCTGATGCCCGCCGCGGCCAGGAGCATCACGCGCAGCATCCGCTGGCCCCAGGTCCATCGAAGCCCCTCGACGATGTCCTGGAACAGGCTCCTGCGCTCTTCCCCCCGTCCTTCCCGGAGCCGGACGTCCATCGGAGTCCGGATCATCAGTATCGCGAGGAAGGAGAAGACATAGGCCAGGAGCTGGCCCACGAACGGAACCACCTGCCCGAGACCGTAGAGCAGACCACCCAGGGAAGGCCCCGCGATCGTTGCCGCGTGGTCGCGCGCCTCGTTCTGCGCGAAGGCCTGCGGTAGGCGATCGGTCGGCACGATGCGCCGCAGCGCGGATATCTCCGCCGGGTGGAAGAAGACCGCGCAGGCGCCGTTGATCACCGCCGCGCCCAGCAGCATCCAGAAGGTGAGCAGCCCCGAGATCAGAGTGGCGATGATGGCGAGGAGCATGCCGGCCCGCACCAGGTCGCAGGTGAGCATGGTCCGGCGCCGGTTCCATCTGTCCACCAAGGCTCCGGCGGGCAGTCTGAACACGATGTGCGTGACGATGCTCGCCGACCCGATCAGTCCCGCCTGTACGGCCGACCCCGTCAGGTCCAGGGCTATGAGGGGGTAGGCGAGAGACGAGACCTGCGCGCCCAGGGTGGAGGTGAAGTTGGCGCTCCACAGCAGGACGAAGTCCCGATTGCGTCGTAAGGGCTCCGAGGCCATCCCGGACTCGTTCTCATCGATCTGACCCGTGCTGGTCATGATGCCCTCCGCCGATGTCGCCGAGCTCGAACAAGCGTGGCCGTCCCATCGGGCTGGGGGCCGCTTGGTCATTATGTACAGAATTTAAGTTTTGTACAATTTAGAGACGTACAGAACTGCAGTACTGTGCAGCTATGAGCGCGGAGACAGTGCCCTTCACGGTGGCGCGCAGCCAGCTGGCCGAGTTGATGGGGCGGGTGGCGTACGGCGGCGAGAGGATCGTGTTGAGCCGCCACGGCAAGCCCGCGGTCGCCCTGGTGTCCATCGCCGACCTGGAGAGGCTTCAGGCGATGGCGGACCAGGAAGAGCCGGCGCAGGTCGTGTCCTTGGGAAAGACGTCATTCGACCTTGCCGAGCCGTCCTCTCGGCAGGACCCTCGCCGGTTCGACATCGCGGCCGAGCAGGCCCCGCCCGGCGGCGCCGCTCCCTGATCGAGCAGGCTCCGCCGTCCCCAGTGATCGGAGCAACGCGTCGAGCAGCCGAGCTCCTTGCCGATCAGTTGGAGTCCCGCAACGGCGGCGGACCACCGTCAGCGGAGTGACCGGCGGATGCCCGCGGAGCCGCCCGACAGCCACGCCAAACGGCGGCGACATCGAATCCTCAGTCGCCGGGCGACGGCCGTCCCTCGCCGGCGGATGATGAGCGATCGCCGAAGACGAGTTCGCCACCAAGCTGACTGTACAGCTCCAGCTGGTCGTAGTAGATCCGATGAGTGATGATCTTGTCGTTGCCGACGGAGCAGGTGCTGGTGCCGCGAACGGCGACGGGACGGCCGGTTTCGTCCAGCACACCCCCGCCGGGCAGCATGACAGGCCCGTTATGCGTGCCGGTGAGCATCCATTCGGTCACCGCGGGATCGGCGCAGAACACCGTGTGCCAGACCGTCATGCTCAGGTCCGGAAACCCTTTGAAGACCTCCTCGTAGAACGAGGCGATCTGGTCGTGTCCTTCCGCGGTGCCCGCCGGGGTCACCAGGACCCCGTCCCGGCTGTGGCACTGAAGAACACGATCCAGATCGTGGGCGTTGAAGGCCTCGAGCAGCTTGTCTTTGAGCGCACGAGCGTCGCCCATGGTCATCATCCCTTCGATTGGGATCCTTCCGGCGATGGACGCGCCATCACGGCGGCCGGCCTTCGCCCGGGGCTGGTCGGCACGATGGCGTGCGCACTCGCGGCGGTGGTCCGGGCGCCGCGTATCAGCTGAGCTCGCCGGGATGGAGGACGACCTTGGTCCAGCCGAGATCCCTCCGGTCGAAGTGCTCGTAACCGTCCGGTGCGTCGTCCAGGTTCAGTTCGTGCGAGACGACCCAGGACGGCCGGGCCTTCCCTTCGTGGATGAGCGTGCGGAGCTGCCGGTTGTAGTGCTTCACGTTGCACTGGCCGTTGCCGATCTTCTGGCCCTTGAACCAGAACATCCCGTAGTCGAAGGCGATCTCGCCCTGCTTGAAGAGATCGTCCGGGCTGCCGGGGTCTGAGGGGACGAAGACGCCGACGACGCCGATGGTCCCGGTGAACTTGACCGATTTGACGAGGTTGTTGAGCGTCATGTTGGGGTGCTCGTGTCCCTGTGGGTCGTGGGCCTGGTAGCCCACGCACTCGCAGCCCCGGTCGGCGCCCAGGCCGTCGGTGAGCTCCATGACCTGATCGACCGGTGACGTCCGGGAGTCGTCGATCGCGATCGCGCCGATCTCCTCGGCTTTGGCGAGCCGGTCGGGGTGGCGGTCGACGACCATCACCTTGCTCGCGCTCTTGAACGTGGCGGAGTAGGCGGCCATCAGCCCGACGGGCCCCGCTCCGTAGATCACGACCGAGTCGCCCGCCTCCACCTGGGCGAGTTGGGTCGCGTGCCAGCCGGTCGGCCAGATGTCGGCGAGCATCACGTAGTCGTTCTGCTTCTCCTTCGCGTCGTCGGGGAGGACGAGGCAGTTGAAGTCGCCGTAGGGCACGCGCAACAACTCGGCCTGGCCGCCGTTGTAGGGCCCCATGTCCGCGAAGCCGTAGGCCGCCCCGGCCATGCCCGGCTCGGGATTGGTGGTGAGGCAGTAGGCCGTCAGGCCCTTTTCGCAGTTCGCACAGAAGCCGCACGAGATGTTGAACGGGATGCAGACCACGTCGCCGACGCGGACGCGGTCGACGGCCGGTCCGACCTCGACCACTTCGCCGAGGTTCTCGTGACCGAGGACGCGGCCCGTCTCGAAGTCGGTCCGGCCTTCGTACATGTGCAGGTCCGACCCGCAGATGTTGGTCGTGGTGATGCGAACCAGGACATCGGTGGGCCGCTCTATGCGCGCGTCCGGGACTTCCTCGACGTTGACCTGTCGAGGTCCGTTGTACACGATTGCTTTCATGATTTCCTCGCATGCGGTTGATTGCGAAGGATCGCCTTACCCGTCAGCGACGGGGCGAGAGGTTCTACGCCGTACAGCACATCAACGGTTCGTTCCTCCTTCCTTGCTCGCCGCGGCCGCGCCCCTGGGAGGGCTCGGCACCGGATTCACCGGGTGTCCGGGGCGGGCCGTTCCGAGCTGATCGCCGAGGCCGTTCCGGCCGCCTCAGAGCAGCAGGTCGAAGACACGTATCGTGCGTTCCCACTGCTCGGTCGCGGGGTTCTTCACCTCCGGATCCACGATCTTGAAAGCCTGAGCCAGTGCCACTGACAGGCCGCCGACGATCTCGGGCAGGCGGCCGGCGGTCTCCTCGCCGACCGACAGGTCGAGCGGAGGCAGCATGGCGAGCTGCTCCAGGATGGGTTTCAGCTCGATGTCCTCATCGAGGAGGCGGAACCGGTGGATGCTCTCCTGGAGGCCCTTGGTGACGGGTAGATCCCAGGGTTCGATGATGTCGCGACGGTTCGCCTTGGCGTGGGCCTGGCCGATCACCAGAAGGTCGTAGACCTTGTCGTTCACGAAGCCGCTGTAGCGCCGGAGGTCGTCCTTGTCGACGTCGACACCCGCGGCGCTGCGGAAGAAACGTTCGAATCTCGACACCGCCATGAGAACCATGGGGGTCTCCTTCCTTCCGGCCTGGAATCACTCTCCAGCCTGCGAGCCGATGTTGGACGTCATGATGATCACGGTGTTGCGGAAGTTGACCGTACGGCCCTGGGCATCGGTGAGCCGCCCGTCGTCGAAGACGAGGATGGTTTCGCTGCCCTTCTTGTCCAGGCCGCAGGCCAGGGAGACCGCGGTCGGCTCGTTGATTTCGACGGGGAAGTCGTGCCGGGCGAGTGTGTCCACCGCGTGCTGGGCCGCTTCGTAGGTGCCGTAGGTCGCCAATACCGTCTTGTGGCTCTCGTGGATGTCTTGGGTTCTCATGGATCAACCCCTTGTGGTTAGTTGTTCCGGCTACTGAGAAGCCTCGGTCACACGCCATCAGCCACAGCCCAAAGATCAGCCTCCTACGGATCCAGTCAAAGGGCTCGGATCGCTCCCCCGAAACCCCCAGATATCCATTTTTGGATCAAACAACAGAGGCGGTAGGCGAGGGCCGACTCGGTCCTTGTCCGCGCGCGGGCGGCGGGCCAGGCCCGCGAGCCCGTCGTTCCGGACGGCGGCCCTCCCGGCTCGTCTCGAAGGGCACGATCAACTCGTCCCGGGCCAGGCGGTCGACCGCGTGATAGAGGCTGCGAGACAGCCCCGCCACGCCCTGCCTCCGCCGCGCCCAACTCCCGCCAGCCTCCGCATCGGCGACCTCGTCTGAGGCCGGCTCCCCTGCTCATTCCCAGGAAGTTCCCAGGGCGTTCGCAGGGAGTTTCTGGGGGTAGGGGCGCAAGCTGGACGGGCATGACACGCCGAAGCAGGCAGGACCTCGGCCGAGGTCCGGTCGTTGACGGCTGTTCGGCCTCACGCTCTTTACCCACCGATGACCCGCACCGCGAGAGCGGTGCATATCCTGGGAGAAATCCGATTCCTCGGCAAAAGGCTCCATGAAAGACTGCTTCGGCGCGGACTTCTGTCAGAGAACGCGACAACTCATATGCGCCACGTTCCCGGCAATGTGATCACCGGTAAGTGATTACCGGCGAGTCGGGATCCCATCGCCGATCTTGCTCATATCGGGTCCTCGGATATTTGAATTTCATGATGAATGCGAAAAGTTACATTTGCGATTGATCTCGAATGCCTTTCATCAAGGAACGCTATGATTTGTACCGTCCGAAGCGTCGCGAACATCGCAAGCTCCAGGGCTGTCAAGACCCTGCAGCATCGACGCGGTGGGGGTTGAGCGATCGCGACCGAGGTCGACACCTCGATGCCGCTCCGCCGCCTTCACGTGTCTTCATGCGATACCTGCGAGGAGGTGACGATGACCGCGCTGCGGTTCACAACCAAGAGCCTGACCGGCTGCGTGCTGGTCACGGTCTCCGGCGAACTCGACATAGCCACCAAACCGGAGCTCATCCACTATGTGAACAACATCCTCAGCACTCGCGTCGGCATGGTCGTTCTCGACCTCAGCGGGATCACCTTCATCGACGCCCAGGGCCTGAGCGCGCTCATCATGATCAAGCGTCAGGCGCAGCTGGTCCACACGGAACTGGTGCTTGCCGGAACGCCGCCCATCGTCCTGTCGCTCCTCAGAATCACCCGCCTGGACAAGCACTTCCGTGCGTTTCCTCAAATGGCGACGGCGGACTACCTCCGGCTCGTCGACCATCTCCCCGAGCGGTCCACGGCGGAACCGAGCGAGAAACCATCCATGGCCGGACAGAGCAGAATCTGAGCGGCGCCCTCCTGATCACCAGACGGATCGTTCGGTCCGGGGCCGGATGATCCGGGCTGATAAAGTAGAGGCATGCATCGTCTGTCGTGTCTGAGCTGGTGGCGCTCCTCATAGGAGCGGCCATCTCTCGCGCATGACCCCGGGCCGTTCGAATGGACGGCCCTTCTGCATTTCCTGGATGCTTCCGCGTCTTCCCTGGATGAAGGGGCCGCCCTCAGAACGGCGGATCACCCAGCAGCCAGGAGACCATTGTGAACACCAGCCTCGATGTCGAACAGCCCGTCCGCCCCGCACGCCTTCCTCCTCCCTCCGACCTGCTGGGGGTGTCCACCGCCCAGCGCCGCACCGCTTCGCTGGAGGAGTCGATCCGCCGGGATCCCGGGCGGTTCCGCGTGCTCACCGGAGACCGTCCCACCGGCCTGCTGCACCTGGGCCACTACTTCGGCACCCTCCACAACCGGGTCCGCCTGCAGAACCTCGGTGTGGAGATGTTCCTGGTCATCGCCGACTACCAGGTCCTCACCGACCGGGACGTCGCCGATCACCTCACCGAGCACGTCGAGGGCCTGATACTGGACTATCTGGCCATCGGCATCGACCCCGGCCGGAGCACGATCTTCGCCCACAGCGCGATCCCCGCCCTCAACCAGCTGCTCCTGCCCTTCCTCAGCCTGGTCTCGGTCGCGGAGCTGAGCCGTAACCCCACCGTCAAGGACGAGATCGCCCACTCCCGGCAGTCCTCCGTCAGCGGGCTCATGTTCACCTACCCCGCCCACCAGGCGGCCGACATCCTGTTCTGCAAGGCCAACCTCGTCCCGGTCGGCCAGGATCAGCTGCCCCACCTGGAACTCACCCGTACCATCGCCCGCCGCTTCAACGACCGCTACGGCACCGGCGCGGCGGTGTTCCCCGAGCCCGACGCCCTGCTGTCCACCGCGCCGCTGCTGCTGGGCACCGACGGCACCAAGATGAGCAAGAGCCGCGGCAACGCCATCGCCCTGGCCGCGAGCGCCGATGAGACCGCCAAACTGATCCGGGGCGCCAAGACCGACGCCGACCGGCACATCACCTATGATCCGGCCACCCGGGCCGAGGTCTCCAGCCTCGTCCTGCTGGCCGCGCTCTGCCTGAACCGCGACCCCCGTCTGGTCGCCGAAGACATCGGTGCGGGAGGAGCGGCCGCTCTGAAGCGGACCGTCACCGAGGCCGTCAACGAATACCTGGCCCCGATCCGGAAACGCCGCGCCCGGTATGCCCAGGAGCGCGCCTACATCCAACAGGTCCTGCGCGACGGCATCGAACGCGCCAACACCGTCGCCGAGACCACCCTCAAAGAGGTGCGAACCGCCATGAACGCCCTCTACTAGGACCGACCTCGGTGGCGCTCTCCCACGGAGAGCGCCACCGAGGGCCGGCGGTCCTTCTCGGCCGCCGCCGAAGGGCTTCCCTCCGTGGAGAGCGCCACCGCATCCCACCCGGCGGGCCGCCGCTCTCGCCCAAGCTCGGGGACACAGCCGTATCACAGGGTGAATAGGCGGATAATCCTCAGTTACCACCCAAGGGATTAGCGTTGCTTTTGCTACGCTCGATGAGTGCTTCATTTCCGACGCAAGCCCACGTCAGGCGGACCGTCGTCCTTACGGGTGCGTGTGGTATCAGAGACCACTTTCACCATACGTGGCCACGGGGTGCACACCGCCTATGAGGAGTGCCTCCAGGCGACCAGTGGAATGCCCGACGTAGAGCAGGTTTCAGGTCTTCGGGCGTATGGAAGATCCGTCATTCTTCACGTGCACACGATGGGCCCCGTAATGGTGCTTCGGATGCTGACCCATCGAGGTCCGCGACTGATCACCGCTCATGTCACGCCGGCATCGCTTATCGGAAACATTCTTGGAGCCGATTACTTCCCCGGATTCGCCCGATGGTACATGAAGGTCGTCTACAACTTGGCGGATCTTGTCCTGTCGGTCAGCCAGGCCACGACGGCGGAGCTTGAGGAGATCGGCGTCCGGCGCCGGATCCATCTCACGGTCAACGCCATCAACGAACGGCAGATCCAACTGCTTTCCCACCAGAGAAGCAGCCTGCGCCAGCAGTTTGGATGGGGGGACGAACTGGTCGTCCTCGGCGTTGGCCAAATACAGTCGCGAAAGGGCATAGAAGAATTCGTCGAGTGCGCCAGGAGGCTCCCGCACCTGCGGTTCGTCTGGGTGGGCGGAATGCCGTTCGGCGTGCTGTCGGACAGGCGGAGCGAGCTCACACGTCTCTGCGAGGACGCACCGGAAAACGTCAGGTTCACCGGACTGCTTCCCCGGGAAAAGGTCTTCGAATATTACGCGGCCTCCGACGTCTTCTTTCTTCCGTCCAAACACGAGACATTCGGACTGGCAACCCTGGAGGCCGCCACCGCCGGCCTGCCCCTGATCCTGAGCGACCTGGATTGTTATCAGAACTGGCTTCAGGATGCGTATGTGCACGGCGAGACGGTAACGGACTACGTTGAGATGATCCGGAGCATGGAGAGCGAGGCACAGCGGGCGAAGTGGGGAGAGCAGGCGTCCGAGGTGGCGGCACGGTACGGAACCCAGATGCTCACGCACGGTCTCCGCGAGGCCTATTCCCTTGCCTCTCGGCGTTCTCTCTCGTCACAAAAATCCTGAAGTGAATCATCAGCCGAGGTCGCACCCGTGCTGTGCCGCGGAGCGGACGGCACTCCACTACTCTCACCTGAGTTGATCTGTTTTCGGGGGCGAAGACAGAAAGGGTCACATGGCTCAGGTACCGCAGGCGGAGACGCAATCCTCAGCGACGGCGGCTCTCCGCTTCGGCGCGGTTCTGGCCGCGGCGGGACCGGTGATCCTGCCAACTTTCAAGGTCGGCGGGGAAAGCACCATATGGATCGTCTGCTCCGGAACTTTTTCCAGTCCCCACGCCCTGGAGAGCGCGGCGCGAGAACTGCTGTTCTGGGCCACGCTCCTGTTGCCGGTCGTCCTGGCCGGCCTCGTCCTGCGCGCGCCGCGCCGGGCCACTCTCACGGCCACCCTGGCGATCGGCTCCGTGCTCGCGCTCGGGCTGTTCACGGCGATCTTCCTGCCGGGCACCGACCTGTGCGGCGAGCGCGAACTTCCCGTCGTGCTGCCCTGGCTCATGATCGCCTGCTACCCGGTGGCCGCGGTGTCACTGGCTCTGGCTGCCCGGTCGCCGCTGTCACGCACGGAGCGGGGGGGCGCTCTCTGGACGCTCGCCGTCGCCGCCGCGGCGTGGACGGCGATCACCTGCCGCCTTCCGACGATGACCTGGAGCCTTCCGGCAGCGACCGACGACGTCCTGATCCCCGGCCTCCGCTACGAGGAGGCTTACGGACCCGCGGAGTCGTTCTGGAACGCCCTTGAGGCATGGGTCCCCGGAGCCGCCGCGATCGGCCTGCCGGTCGTGATCGTCGCACTGGCCGCGGCGGCGAAGGGCGCCTCCGCCCGGTGGGGGCGGTCGGCCGCCGCCGGAGCCGGAGCGCTCCTTCTTGTCTTCGCCCTGCTCGACGCCGTGGTGCAGTTCAGCCCCTACGAGGGTGATTTCCAGGAATATCCCCTCGGCCTGGTCAGATGGCCCCTGCTCCTCGCGGCCGCTCTCGTCGTGGCAGCCGCCTGGAGCCGCCGGGAGCCGCTCTCCGTGACCGGAGTCGTTCGCTCGCTGCGGAGCAGGATCCCAGGACGGCCGAAGGACCTCGCCGTACTGGTCGTGATCGTGGTCGCGGCCGTCTGGCTCGTCGTCTCCTCCTTCGAGCCGGCCTCGCCGTGACACCCGGCGGCGCCCTCACCTCGCGTCGCCCGTTCCGCCGGAGCCGACAGGCGACAGCGCTGCGGAAATCGCCGAGGACCTGACGAAGACCGAGGGGAGCACGTACGATCGCGCGCGGCGGGCCATCTCCCGATTTCCACGTTCTTTCCCCTGTGAAACGGGAGATCAGAGCACACCATCAAGCGCAGGCCCGTAAAACCCCAATGGGACTCTTCGCTGCGAGTCCATGGTGATCGCGATCAATCTCGCATGAAGTCGAACCTCTCCGTATAACGCCCCCCTTGCCCCTGCCGATTTTCTGGCAAGGTATCTGGGATCACCATCCCCCCGATCAAGGACGGAACGATGACCAACCCCTACCAGAACCAGGATCCGCAGTACGGCGCCAACCCCTACCAGGCGCAGGATCCGCAGTATGGGGCCAATCCCTACCAGACCCAGGACCCGCAGTACGGGGCCGGCCCCTACCAGGCCCAGGAACCGCAGTACGGCGCCAACCCGTACCAGACTCAGGATCCACAGCAGGGCTACGGAAATTATGGACAGCAGCCCTCCCAGCCCACCTACCAGCAGCAGATGTACCAGCAGCCCAAGACCGCGGGAACCGGGTTCTTCGCCCGCCTTTTCGATCTCAGCTTCGACCACTACGTGACGACGAGCGTCATCAAGGTCATCTTTATCGTCATTGTGGTGCTCCAGGGGCTCTCGGCGCTCTCCTTCGTGGCCTCCGCCTTCGTCGCGAGCACGACGGCCGGCATCATCACGTTCTTGATCGCACCGATCGTCTGGTTCTTCGCCGTCCTCCTCACCCGCGTATGGATGGAACTGCTGATCGTCATCTTCAAGATCAAGGAGGACCTGGGAGCAATTCGCGCCCGCGGCGAAATCTGAGGTGTCCCGTTTTTTCAGGGGGATCGGCGACCGTCACCTGGATCGTCCGTACCCTCTCGTACGGCAGGCCGTGGGACAGATCGTGCCCCTGTCCATGAATACCGACAATTCCCTCGACGGAATAGACGGACCCCGCAGACTGGGAGTGTGGACTTCTCTCAGACCCTGCGCGCGAACCGGCATCGCCGCCACCTCAGCCAGCTCGATCTCGCCCTGCGCGCGGGCACGACGCAGCGTCACCTCAGCTTCATGGAGAGCGGACGCTCCCGGCCCGGCCGGACCATGGTGGTACGGCTGGGCGAGTCGATGGAACTGCCGCTCAGGGAACGCAACGAGCTCCTGCTCGCGGCCGGTTACGCCCCCGTCTACCCGCAGACCCCGCTCGACGACCCGAGCCTGGAGCACGTACGCACCGCGCTGGGGCACATCCTGGCCGGGCACCTGCCCTACCCCGCGATCGTCGTGGACGCGGGGCACGAGCTGGTGCTCGCCAACGACGCGTTCTCCCTGCTCACCGAGGGCGTCGCGGAGCACCTCCTGCGCCCGCCGGTCAACGTGCTGCGCCTCTCCCTGCACCCGGAGGGCCTGGCGGCGCGGATCGTCAACCTGCCGCAGTGGGCACAGCACATCTTCGACCGCATCCCACCCGGCGACCTCTACGACGAGTTGTCCGGCTACGTGCCGCACGTCGCGCCGGGGCCCGACCACGTGGGTTTCGCCGTGCCCGTACGGCTGCGCTCGGCCCGCGGTGAGCTGCGGCTGACAACCACGATCACGACGTTCGCCACCGCGACCGACGTGACCGTGGCGGAGCTGAAGCTGGAGGCGTTCCTGCCCGCCGACGCGGCCACGGCGGCGCTACTGGCCGAATGACACCCCGGAGCGGCTCGATCGCGACCGGCCTGCCGGATCCCGGGGAATCGCGACCGCCTCCCGGATCCCGGAAACCGCCACCGACCTGCCGGATCCCGGAAACCGCCACCGATCTGTCGGGCGCCGGGAGAATCGCGGCCGGTCTCCGTCAGATAGCGGGGAACATGTAGTCGGTGGCGATGTGGCCGTTCTCGTCGAGGACGAGGGTCTCCAGGCCGCCACCCGCCACCTCACCTCCACCGGCGGGCACCATCTCCCAGCTGAACGTGACGACGTTGTGGAGGCGGACGGCGTTGTCCCGCGGCTGGAAGACGAACTGCCCCGGGGCCACGAACTCCTCGTAGGCGTGGGTCACCCGGACTTCGAGCGCGTCGTACCCGTGGGCTTCGAGGGTGGTGGAGCCGAAGCCCAGTCTCGCGGCGATCTCCCGGATCTCCTGGGGCGGCTGAAGGACGTGGGAACCGCCCTCGGCCCACAGCTCCCGGATGGCCTTGCGACGTAGCTCGGCGTCCGGCTCGTTCCAGAGGGCGACGTAGCGGGCGGCCAGGTCCTGGGCATGGATATCGGTCACTGTTTCTCCTTGGCTGATGTGTCGCTGTCTCTCCCGAATCTTGCGAGAAGGACCGCTGGGCAACAATTCCTCCAAGGGAATGGCCGACCGTCACGTGGCCGTGCCGACGGGGGTCGGCGGGATGGCGGGAAAGAGCGGTCCGGCCTCCGACGACCGGGCCGATGTGTCCGGCGATGGCACCCGGTGACCCAGCCTGCCGGGCGGAGAGGTGATCGACCTGCTCGGCCGTCCGCCCCGGTGCGGCCGTGGTCGCCGTCATCGCGAACCGGGCCGGCTGACGGTCGCAGGTTAATCTTGGTGGACGCTCGGAGAGTAATGATGCCCACGGCTTTCCGTGCCCGAAAAGTATTGTTTGTCCGAGAACGGACCGATAGAAAAGATCTCATGACTACTCTCGGCGCTGTGTTCAGGCCCCAGCTACCCCCCGAACGGCTGCGCGACGTGGCCCAGGCGGCGGACAAGGCGGGCCTGGAACAACTATGGCTCTGGGAGGACTGCTTCCTGGAAAGCGGCATCGCCAGCGCGGCCGCGGCCCTGGCCTGGACGGAACGGCTGCACATCGGCGTCGGCCTGCTCCCCGTGCCCCTGCGGAACGTCGCACTGACCGCGATGGAGGCCGCCACCCTGCACCGTCTGTTCCCGGATCGGGTCCTTCTGGGCATCGGCCACGGCGTCCAGTCATGGATGGCACAGGTCGGTGCGCAGGCGGAGTCGCCGATGACGCTGCTGCGTGAGCACCTCACCGCGCTGCGGGCGCTGCTGCGGAGCGAGCGGGTCACCACGGACGGCCGTTACGTGAAGCTCGACGACGTCGCCCTCGACTGGCCGCCGGCGACGGCGCCCGCGGTGTTCTCCGGGGCGGTCGGGCCGCGCTCGTTGCGGCTGAGCGGCGAGGCCGCGGACGGAACCATCCTCGTCGCCGGCACTCCGCCCGAGAAGGTGCGGCGGGCCCGCGAGCTCATCGACGAGGGGCGCGCGGCGGGTGGACGCACCGACCACCACGAGGTGGTCGCCTACCTCCACGCGGCGACCGGACCGGACGGAGCCGCGCGCCTGGCGGCCGAGCTCGAGCGCTGGGGCGACGCCTCGATATCGGATATCGGGGCCGCCGGAAACGCGGACGCGGTCGCGGAGGCCGTCCTGCGACTGGCGAACGCCGGAGCCGACACCGTGATCCTCCAGCCCACAGCCGACGAACCGGACCCCGAGGGCTTCGTACGGTTCGTGGCAGAAAAGGTCCGGCCACTCGTCCCCTGAGATAACCGACGGCGCAGCGGGCGAGCCGTCCGGACAGCCAACGACGCAGCGTCGCGGCAGGACATTGACGCGCCGTAGAACAGACCGCTCTGGGCCGAGCGCGCGAGTTGCCGACCTGTTCGGGCCGTCTACTGCGTCGAGGGTGCGACCCAGGAGCGTACCTGCTGGGCAAGCGCGGCCACGTGCTCGGGGGGTGTGGTCTTGACGATGCCGTGGCCAAGGTTGAAGACGAACGGGCCGCCGCCAAGAGCGCGCAGGATGCGGTCTGTTTCGGCGTGGAGTGCCGGGCCGCCCGTGACGAGGAGTTGAGGGTCGAGGTTGCCCTGCACGCAGCGGCCCAACTCGCGTTGCACCTTCTGCGCCGCCCATCCCAGCGGCACCGTCGAGTCGAGGCCGACACAGTCCACGCCGGTGGCCTGCACGAAGCCGTCGTACGCCAGCCCGGCACCGCGCGGGAACGCGATGATCGGAACGCTCGGATGCTTCGCCTTGAGCGCCGTGACGATGACGGCAACCGGCTTGACGCACCAACGCTGGAAGAGCGGGTCCGGGAGTATCCCGGCCCAGCTCTCGAACAGTTGGATCGCCTCGGCGCCTGCCTCGATCTGACGGTCCAAAAACTCGATGATGGCTGCCGTGAGCAGATCGATCAGGGGTTGGAAGCTGTCGGGGTCGCTCAGCGCCCATTGCCTGACGAGGGCGTGCTCGGAGTTGCCGCCGCCGCGCCCTTCGACCATGTACGTCGCGACCGTCCAGGGCGCACCGGCGTAGCCGATCAGCGCCACATCCTCAGGCAAGGCGTGCGTGAGCTGCCGGACCGTCTCGTAGATCGGGGCCAGTTCTTCGTGCAAGCGAGACGCGCTCAAGAACTCGGTGATGTCCGACGCCGAACGGATCGGCGGTGTCAGAACCGGGCCATCACCGACCCGGTACTCCAGGGTCTGACCCAACGCCGCAGCGATCTGCGGAAGATCCGCAAACAAGATCGCCGCATCCAGCGGGAAGCGTCGGATCGGCTGCAGGGTGACTTCGACCGCGTGCTCGGGCGAATTACACAACCCCACCATCCCGCCGGCCGCCTCACGAACGCCGTGATACTCAGGCAGATAGCGCCCAGCCTGCCGCATCAACCAGATCGGCGGCCGTTCCGTCGGCTCGCCCGCAAGCGCACGCAACAGCAACTTCTTCGGTCGCACCCCACCAGGTGCATGATCCAGACCAACGTCGCCCCGCGTAACGGTTTCCACGCTCTTCCGCCCTGTTCAGATGCACGAGCTCACCCGGCACGATCGGCACAATCTCACCCGCGGTGAAGACGCCCTGACAGGCTACCAAGGGCCGCCGACTGGGCCAGATCAGAGCGACAGACCTGGGCCACAACAGGTTGACAAAATCATCTGCCCGCCTGCGTAGGAGGGCGGATTCAGCGCTCAGAAGGCAGGACGGAAGGTTCGGCGGTCAGAAGAGAGTCAGCGGCTCGGTCGGCATGGGCTCGGGCAGTGGCTCGATCTCGGGCAGCCGGGCCCGTACGTCGTCGTGAAACCGGCGGGCGAGCATCAGCGCGTCGGCGTTGTCGGGAGTATGGATGAACACGGTCGGCGAGCGGCCTTCGCGCAGCCATTCGGTGACCATGCCGATCCATTGCTGCCAGCCCTCGACCGTGCGCGCCGTGTCGTCCCGGCCGAGATAGCGAACGATCGGACGGTCGGTGAGAGCGGACGCCCGGTGTGGCATGCGCGGTTTTTTCATCCACGCGTCTCGTTCGGCGTCGCTGGTCGGAGGACTCTGGAAGAGCGCGGTGGTGTCGAACGGGATCCACTCGGCATCGGCGCCGGCGAGGACCCTTTCGAGAAGCCGTCCGGATCGGGCGTCATCGAAGAACGCGCGGTGGCGGACTTCGACGGCGTATCTGTGCGAGCGGGGAAGACGGCGAAGAAAGCCCGCCAGAGTGCCGAGGTCGGTCGGAGCGAATGATCCCGGCAGTTGAATCCAGAGTGCGTGGGCTCGCGGTCCGAGTGGCTCGATCGCCTCCAGAAACGATCGGAGCTCATCGTCGGTGTCGGTAAGGCGACGTTCGTGCGTGATCGGCTTGGGCAGCTTGACCACGAAACGGAAGTCGGGGTCGGTCTGCCGCGCCCACGACTCCACCGTGCTTCTTGTCGGTGTCGCGTAGAACGTCGTGTTGCCCTCCACCGCGTTGCACCAGGTCGCATAGGCCCGCAGGCGCTCCCCGGGAGGGAGCGGATGGGGCAGGAAGCGCCTCTGCCATGGCGCGTGAGTCCACATCGCGCATCCCACATGAAGCCGCATGGCTCCGACGCTATCCAAGGTCGGCAGGAGAAAATACCGAGCTCGCCTTAAGCTGACCGGCCGCACCCGCTTGCGTGGAGCAGCCCGTACGCATCTCGGCCCTCTGTCACATTTGAGAGGGGTGGCGCCGGCCGACGGAAGTATCGGCCGGATCGCCCTCGGACGCGAAGCGCGTCGCACCGTCACCCGGCGGCTCAGAAGGAGTGGCGGTAGTAGTTGCCCCAGTCGAAGTCGCGGGAGTTGCCCTCGCCGATGCGGGTGCGGAAGCCGTCGAAGCCGCTGTTGCGGCTGTAGCTGAACTTCC
>NZ_FZOD01000040.1 GCF_900188345.1 Streptosporangium subroseum
CCGCCAGATCGCGGCCGTGTCCACCGCGGTGGCCCAGGGAAACCTGTCCAAGAAGATCACCGCCGACGCCCAGGGCGAGATCCTTCAGCTCAAGGACACCCTGAACACCATGGTCGACCAGCTGTCGATGTTCGCCGACGAGGTCACCCGCGTCGCCCGCGAGGTCGGCACCGAGGGCCAGCTCGGCGGCCAGGCCCGCGTCCGCGGCGTCTCCGGCGTCTGGAAAGACCTCACCGACAACGTCAACTCCATGGCCAACAACCTGACCTACCAGGTGCGCAACATCGCCGAGGTCACCACCGCCGTCGCGAACGGCAACCTGACCCGCAAGATCGACGTGAACGCGCAGGGAGAGATCCTCGCGCTGAAGACCACCATCAACACCATGGTCGACCAGCTCTCCTCCTTCGCCTCCGAGGTCACCCGGGTGGCCCGCGAGGTCGGCTCGGAGGGCCAGCTCGGCGGCCAGGCACGGGTCGAGGGCGCCGAGGGCATCTGGAAGCGGCTCACCGAGAGCGTGAACGAGCTGGCGGGCCGCCTCACCACCCAGGTCCGCGCGATCGCCGAGGTCACCACCGCGGTCGCCCGCGGCGACCTGACCCGCTCGATCGCCGTCGACGCCGAAGGAGAGATCGGCGAACTCAAGGACAACATCAACACGATGGTGTCCAACCTGCGCGACACCACCACGGCCAACCAGGAACAAGACTGGCTCAAGTCCAACCTGGCCCGCATCTCCCGCCTCATGCAGGGCCATCGCGACCTGATGGAGGTCGCCAAGCTCATCATGAGCGAGCTGACCCCCCTGGTCTCGGCCCACTACGGCGCCTTCTACCTGGCGAATCCCTTCGGCGAGCATGATCTGCACCTGATCGCCGGGTACGGCGCGCGTCCCGGCTCCCATCCCCGCCAGCGTTTCGCCACCGGCGAGGGAATCGTGGGACAGGCCGCGATGGAGGGTAAGGGGATCATGCTCAGAAACGTCCCCGCCCGGTATCTGACCGTGGACACCGGCCTCAGCACCTCGACCCCGGCCCAGATCGTCGTGCTGCCGATCCTGTTCGAGACCCAGGTGCTCGGCGTGCTGGAGCTGGCCTCGTTCAACCAGTTCAGCGAGGTCCACCACGACTTCCTGACCCAGCTCGTGGAGACCATCGGCGTCACCATGAACACGATCATCGCCAACTCCCGGACCGAGGACCTGCTGACCGAGTCGCAGCGCCTCACCACCGAGCTGCAGGAGCGTTCGGACGAGCTCCAGCGACAGCAGGAGGAGCTGCGCCGCTCCAACGCCGAGCTGGAGGACAAGGCCGCGCTGCTGGCCAAGCAGAACCGGGCCATCGAGATCCAGAACTTCCAGATCGAGCAGGCGCGCCGCACGCTGGAGGAGCGCGCCGAGCAACTCGCGGTCTCCTCCCGCTACAAGTCCGAGTTCCTGGCCAACATGTCCCACGAGCTGCGCACTCCCCTGAACAGCCTCCTCGTGCTGGCCAAGCTGCTCACCGAGAACGCCGAGGGCAACCTCACCGCCCAGCAGGTGGAGTTCGCCAAGACCATCCATGGCGCCGGCTCGGCCCTGCTCCAGCTGATCAACGACATCCTCGACCTGTCCAAGGTCGAGGCCGGGCGGATGGACGTCCACCCCCAGCAGATCTCCCTGCCCAAGCTCGTCGACTACTTCGAGGCCACCTTCGCCCCGCTGGCCCAGGACAAGGGGCTCTCGTTCGCGGTCGAGGTCGACCCGTCGATCCCGCAGGAGCTCCGCACCGACGAGCAACGCCTCCAGCAGGTGCTGCGCAACCTGCTCTCGAACGCGATCAAGTTCACCCCCAAGGGCGAGGTACGGCTACGCGTGATCCGCGCCCAGCCCGCGGTGGCCTTCGTGGACGACACCCTGCGCGGCGCCGACGGCATACTGGCCTTCGAGGTGGTGGACACCGGCATCGGCATCGCCGCCGACAAGCTGGAGGTCATCTTCGAGGCGTTCCGCCAGGCCGACGGGACCACCAGCCGCAAGTACGGAGGGACGGGCCTGGGCCTTTCCATCTGCCGCGAGATCGCCCGCCTGCTCGGCGGCGAGATCCACGTGGTCAGCAAGGTGGGCGAGGGCAGCACCTTCATCCTCTACCTGCCGCCGTCCTACGGCGGCCCGCTGGCCTCGCGCGACGGCGGGGCCACCGCGCCCAACTCCTCGCCCCGCAACCCGGCCCTCGTCGGAGTGCTGGAGGACCCCGACGACCTGCCCGACATCCCGCTCTCCGATGACCTGTCCCTTCCCCCGTTCTCACAGGGCGAGGGCAAGCCGTGGAAGGGCGAGGACCCGCTGACCGGGGCCAAGATCCTGATCGTGGACGACGACATCCGTAACGTGTTCGCGCTGACCAGCGTGCTCGAACGCTACGGATCCACGGTGGTCTACGCCGAGAACGGCCGCGAGGGCATCGAGCAGCTGGAGCGCAACGAGGACGTCGCCCTGGTCCTGATGGACATCATGATGCCCGAGATGGACGGCTGGGCCACCACCTCCGCGATCCGCCGGATGCCGCAGTTCGCCGATCTACCGATCATCGCGCTTACCGCTAAGGTCATGCGGGGCGACCGGGAGAAGAGCATCGCCTCCGGCGCCTCCGACTACGTACCCAAGCCCGTGGATGTCGACCGCCTGCTCGAACGCCTGCGCGGATGGCTCACCCGGGGCAAGCCGGCCACCGATTCGAACGAAGGCGTGTGATCGATGCCGGAGCGAGCCAAAATTCTCCTGGTCGACGACCGGGAGGAGAACCTGATCGCGCTCGAAGCCATCCTGAGCTCGCTCGATCTGATGCCCATCCGGGCCAAGTCGGGGGAGGAGGCGCTCAAAGCCCTGCTCGGCACCGAATTCGCCCTGATCCTTCTGGACGTCCGCATGCCGGGCATGGACGGATTCGAGACCGCGGCCCACATCAAACGCCGCGAACGCACCCGCAACATCCCGATCATCTTCCTGACCGTGGTCGACAGCGCCCCCGACTACGCCTTCCGCAGCTACGCGGCGGGTGCCGTCGACTACCTCACCAAACCGTTCGACCCCTGGGTGCTCCGGGCCAAGGTCGCGGTGTTCGTCGAGCTCTACAACATGAACCGCCGCCTGGCCGAGCAGGCCACCATGCTCCGCGAGCGCCTGAACACCGAGCTGCCGCCGGGTGACGCCGCCGAGCACGCAGCCGTGCTCCCCGAGCTCTCCAAACGCCTCACAGCGGTCGAGGACGAGCTCACCCGCGTCGTCGAACTGGCCCGCAAGGGCGGCGATTCCAGCCTCACCGGCTCGCTGTCCGACCTGTCCAACCGCCTCAAACACCTCCGCGCCGGCTTCGACGCCCTCACCTGACCGGAGCATCGGACCACGAGGTCCCGGAAGGCGGCCCGCGACCGACCGCTCGGCCTCGGGGGCCGCGCGGGTTCCGGCGCCAGGGGCGTCCCGGGAGACCGGCAAGCGGTCACTCCGAAATCTCAGGGCCGCGCGATAGCTGCGGGCCGCTCGGGGAGCGCCCAAAGGGGTGACCCGCGACCGGCCCTGAGGAAGTGGTTAGCGGCGGGCGCGTTCGAGGGCGTCCCAGAAGCCCCTGCGGAGGGCGTGACGGACCTCGTCGTGGAGAAGGAAGTCGATCGGCAGGGAGGAGCCCTGGAGGAGGCGTGCCTCCAGGTCTGAGGGCATGCGAGGCTTGCGGGCCAGCACCGCCTCCAGCCACAGGGCGGGCGCGTCCTTGGCCACGGACTCACCGAAGTCGTGACCCTCCTTGTGCGCGGCCTTCACCGCGTCGGAGAGGGTGGTCGTGCCGCTGGTGGCCGCGGTCTGAATCGGCACGGGAGCCGCCTGGGGCCCGGTGTAGGCACCGAGCTGGGATGCCTGGTAGCCCGGCATGCCGCCGGTGTTGCCCAAGGAGTATTGGGGGGCAGCCGTCAGCGGACCGGTCGGGCCGCCTGGAGCCGCGGGGGGCGGGGCCGGAGGAGTCGGAGGCGGCTGGACCGGAAGCGCCGGAGACTCGCGGGTGTAGCTCGGATAGGCCGGAAGCGCGGGCTGGGAGTGGGCCGCGCGAGAGGTCTGGGCCGCCGGAATCGGACTGGTGGGCGCGGCGCCGTTGCCGCTGTGGGAGCCACCCGTCTGACCGTTGCCGCTGTGAGACCCGCCGTGGGAGGCGCTGCCCTGGCCGTTGCCGCTGTGCGAACCGCTGCTCTGGCTGTTGGCGATCTGCTGGAGACCGTTGCCCAGGGCGGGCGACTCCATGGTGCCGCCGCTCAGGCTGACATAGGGCCGCAGGTGGCTGCCGCCGATCTCGATCAGGTCGTCGCATTCCTGACGGAGCGTGCGGGACACCGCCCAGCTGCCGTCGGCGGCGATGTGTATCACGGTGACCCGGATGCCGAGGTCCTGGGCGTCGCAGACGACCTGCGCCAGATCCTCGTCGCCGCTGACCACCACCGCGTCGCAGACCGCGCTGTTGCGGGCCAGCGTCATCAGGTCACGGTGAACCTGGGCGTCCACACCCTCGCGACGGCCGGGGCGGATGCGCGACAGCCTGAGCTTGAGGCCGGGAATGTCGGCCAGCGTGTCGTGCTCGGGTGTGCGGCGGCCCTCGACGGTCGCCTCGTACCAGTAACAGCGCAGCAACGGCAGGCCGGTGCGCTCCATGGAGAGCTTGTTGAGCATTTGGAGCATGCCTGGGTAATCCCAGGAGACTGCTTCGCGATGGCGGGTCCCATGCACGGCCATCGCGCCGTCGGCCAGCAGGTAGCCAGCGTCCACGAACAGCGCGCAGCGATCCACGCGACACCGCCCTTCTTACGTGGCCCGACCCTTGGACTCAGACAAGTCTGAAGGAACCCCGGAGAGACCAGATAGACGGCCCTTCCTCAGGGTAATCAAGCAGCTGATCGTCCGAGGGTGAATCCCGACGATTCCACCCGCGCCCGCCCATACGCCGGACCGTTTACGCAGACCGTACCAGTTTGTCCCGTTCTTGAGATGCCACCCGCGAGGTCTACTCACCTCATCCCGGCGCCACCTCCCCCTTCGTTTTCCGGGACCGGTCCATCCCTCCGCCCCCTCCCGACACCTACCGTTCACCCCCGTCACGATCTCCCGAAACCCGCTCGCCACCTGCGTGAACATGAACACCACCGCTCTCACGGACCGATCCGGACGCTCGCCGTTCCCGTCATGGACGCGTCTGGACACTCACCACCGCGGCCCCGAAGAGCAAGACGTCCTGACGGGTGCTCACCGTGAGCGCCGGATCCCGCCCGAGGGTCGCCTGGAAACCGTCCACGTCCGTGCCGAAGGTCATGCTCGTGTCCCTCGCCCCGGTGGCGGATCCGTCGAACGGATTGCCCTGATCCCTGTCCCCGCTGTCCGGACGGAGCGTGTGGCCGCCCAGCGTCACCCTGTCTCCCCGCACGGCCGCGTCGCCCTCCCAGGTCACCAGGGCCACCCGCGCGGGCATGCCGGTGGACGTCAGCCCGTCGAGAGGGACCCGCACCGATCGGTGCCTCCCGTCCAGCACGGTGGCGGTGTCGACGACAACGGCCTGGCTGTACGGCCGGCTCGGATCGGCCACGATGATCACCAGGCTCCATCCGGCGTGCTGCGAGACGCCGGGCCGCAGCGAGGCGTCGGCCGCCCAGTACGTTCCGCGGACCTCGTCCACCAGCCCCGTCACGTCGGCGAACGCCTGGTATCTCCGGCCGGCAGGCAGCTCCCTCTCCATCACCCGCGCCGCTTTCACCTGCCGGTATCTCTCGTCTCCCGGCGCCCTGAACTTGATCTGCCCGCTGGAAGGCGCGCTCCCCGACCAGTAGAGACCGGCCCAGACCAGTTTGCTCGTCCTCGGCAGGAGCAGCTGGGCGGCGCTCGAGTTTGTCGTCGAGGAGTCTCCGTCCTGGTCGAAAGGACGCATCGCCCAATCGTTGTTGTCCCGGCGGTCACTCGTGCGCGAGCGGGCGGCAGAGCACACGGAACCGGCATACGCGCAGCTCATCAGGGTGTTCCCGATCGCGGAGGTGACCACCTGGCCGTCCGTGGCGAACCGGGCGGGAGCGCCGGTGGCCCGCACCCCGCGGCTCGACCTGGCCGTCATCCGCGATCCCTCGGCGGAGACCGTGACCGAGGGCGCCGAACCCTCGACCGCCGCCGCCGAGACCAGGACCCGCAGGAACACCGCCGTGGCCCGGCCCGCCGCCAGCGGGCCCCGAATGCATCGCGCGCCTCGGGCCCGTACCCGGCAGGACCAGCCGTCGACCGTGCCGACCGGCGTGACCACGGCGGCCGCCCGCCCTCGCTTGGCCCCCGCCAGCAGCGTCACCCCGCCCGGCAGGCCGACGTCGGCGACGAGCTCGCCGCTCTCCCCGCCGCCGGAGTTGCGCAGCCGTACCGCCACGATGCCTGACTCGGACCTGACCAGCGCACCGAGCGCGTCGATCCTGGCGACCAGGCCTGACGGGGACGTGGAACTCGTCTGCCGCTCCAGATCCGCCGCGCCCCGGGAGTCCGTCCTACCCCGGGCACTCGCCCCACCTCCGGGACTCGCCTTGCTTCGGAGACTCGTCTCGCCTCGGAGGCTCATCCCGCTCCGGGGACTCGCCTCACCTCGCGGGCTCCCCGTACTCCCGGGGCTCGCCCCACCGCCGGGACTCCCCTTGCCCCCGGGACTCGCCTCACCTCGTGAGTTCCCCGTACTCCCAAGGTTCGCCCCACCGCCGGGGCTCGCCTTACCCCCGGGACTCCCCGTACTCCCGAGGTTCGCCCCGCCCCCGGGACTCGCCTTACCCCCGGGACTCGCTTCGCTCCGGAGGTTCGCCCCACCGCCGGGACTCCCCTTGCTCCGGGGACTCGCCTCTCCTTGGAGACCTGTGCCACCTGCGGGACGCGCCTCACCTTCGGGACTCGTCCCACCTCCAGGACGCGTCGCGCTTCCGGGACTCGTGTTTCCGGGAGTCGCGTTTCCAGGAGTCGTCTCGCCGTGGAGATCCGTCCCACCTCCGGGACTCGGCTCGCGTACGGGTGGCGCCACGGGCCCGGGGCTCTCTCGTCTCCCTGCCTCCCCACCTCTCCCTGCCTCCCCGCCGGGAGACGGCCACGGGGCCTGCGGCTCGGGATCCGGGGTCACGACCAACGGCGCCGCGACGGACGAGGGCGACGGCTCCTCGGCCGACACCAGCGCGAGCGCCGCCACCACAACCGCCGTGGCCGCCGCTCCGGCCATGGTCACCCGCCGCCGGGATCTGGGCGCCCGCCGCCACCAGCCGGGCACCCCGCCTCCGGCCGTGGCGCCCATCTTGCCGAGCGCCGTCCGGTATCCGGCGAACGCCGGACCCGCGATGAGCGGACCGACGACGGCACGCAGGCTCTGGCCCATACCGGCCAGTTCGACGAACACGGCGTGGCAGTCGGGGCAGCCGTTCAGGTGCTCGTCCACGGCCCGGCTCTCGTCCTTGACCAGGCCGCCCCGCACATGGTGCCCCATCTTGCGCAGCATCGAGCGGCACTCCGGGGAGGGCGTCTCGGCCAGGTGGATCCGCAGGCAGGCCTGACGCATCTTCTCCCGAGCCTGGTAGGCCAGCGCGGCCACCCCGTTCTCCGTAAGGTCCGTCAGAACGGCGATGTCGTCGAGCCTGCCCGACTCGACCTCAACGTGCCAGAGGACGAGCTGCCACCGCTCCGGCAGGGACAGGAAGGCCCTGGCCACCGGCGAGTGCTCCAGATGGGCCAGAGTCGGATCCACGAAGGGCACCTTCGGATCGGAGAACTCGATCTCTCCACCGGACGCCTGATCGTCCTCCCTCTCAGATCGGTCATGGATCGTACCGATCTCCCCACCGGACCCCTGACCGCCCTCGCTCCCAGATCGGTCATGGATCGTACCGATCTCCCCACCGGACGCCTGACCGTCCTCCCTCGCAGATCGATCACGGATCGTACGGCTCTCCCCGTCGGACGTCCGACCGTTGTCCCTCTCGGATCGATCATGGATCGTACGGCGGAGCGCGGTGAGCAGATAGGTCCGGAATGCCCGCTCCGGACCACCGCCCCGCCCGATCACGTGGTGAATCCTGGTGAACGTCTCCTCTACCGCGTCCTCGACCTCGGCCGCGCCCGAGACAAGCTGCTGGGCCAGCGCCCAGGCCGCGGACACGTGCCGCCGGTAGAGCAGGTAATAAGCCTCCACAGGCTCCACAACCCCCGCAGCCCCCGCGTCCGCCGCGCGGGTCGCCGCCAGCAGTTCAGCGTCGCCTTGAGATGGATTTGCGCTCATTGTGACCTCATAAATACCGAGAGTTACCCACCGCATGATTCCGCAGCCCATGGCACGACTAAACCCCGATCGGATTTTTACCGTGGGGACCAGGTTCGAACCGAGTGTCCTGTGGTCCGCTCTAACCTTGATGCCATGAGTGATCGTGAGAACCTGCTGGTCGAGATCAAGAGCAAGGGCATCGTGCACGGCAAGGTCGTGCTGTCCTCCGGTAAGGAGGCGGACTTCTATGTGGACCTGCGCCGGGTGACCCTCGACGGGCAGGCGGCGCCGCTGGTGGGCCGGGTCATGCTGGACCTCACCGAGGACCTCGACTACGACGCGGTCGGCGGGCTCACCCTGGGCGCCGACCCGGTGGCGACCGCCATGCTGCACGCGGCGGCGGCGCGAGGAAGGAAGCTCGACGCGTTTGTGGTCCGCAAGACGCAGAAGGCGCACGGCATGCAGCGCCGGATCGAGGGACCGGACGTGACGGGACGGCGGGTGCTGGCGGTGGAGGACACCTCCACGACCGGCGGATCTCCGCTGACCGCGGTAGAGGCGCTGCGCGAGGCGGGCGCCGACGTCGTGGCCGTGGCCACGATCGTGGACCGGGGAGCCGCCTCCGCGATCGCCGAGGCAGGCCTGCCCTACAGGACCGCCTACAGCCTGGATGACCTCGGCCTGGGCTGAGTCACCCGTCTCGGGAGACGGTGAATTCCTGACGCTCCCCGGACTTGCCCGGGGGGCGGACGGCGCCGTTCACCTGGACGCGGACGGCGGTGGAGTCTGCCAGCACCACGTCGATCTTGGCATCGAAGGACTGGGCCTGCTCGTCCTTGACCATCTCCCGGTTGAGCAGCACGTCGCCTCCGACGACCTTGAGGAAGACCATGGGGCAGCGGTCCCGTTCACACTGGACGAGGACCGTGGGGACCCGCCCCGAGGCGGCGGCGGACGCCGTGGGGGCGGCCGCGGAGGCTGTGGGGCCCGTGGAGGCGACGGCCATGGGGGTGACGTCCGCGGGCGAGGAGGCCGGGGGCGGGGGCAGCGCGACCGATTCCGGGTCGGGGTCCAGCGCGCCGACCAGCGAGAGAACGCCGACCACGATCAGGGCAACAAACGCCAGCACCGCCAGACCTGCGAGAACCAGTCGGGCGACACCCATCGGATCAGAGCTGTGGCGTCCCACACTGTGGAGGTTAGCGGCTGGTGAGGGTGTCTTACGACCGACCGGTCACATCGGTTACGGCTGGATGTCTCGCCTGGCCGGGGTGGTAGGAGCACCCAGACGGTGCTTTCCTCCGGATTCAGGAGCACCGGAACCGCCACCCTTACGGCCCTTCACGAATTCCATGACAATCGGGATGAGCGAGAGCACGATGATGACGAGGGCGCCCGGCAGAATGTATTTGTCGATGTCGGGCACCGCGGATCCGACCACGCGGCCGAAAATCAACATGCTGTCGGTCCAGAGGATGCCGCCCACGCAGTTCCACAGGAAGAATCGCTTGCGGTCCATGCCGAGCATGCCGGCGACCGGGTTGAGGAACGTGCGCACGATCGGGATGAACCGGGCGAGCACCACGGCCTTGGCCGGACCGAATTTCTGGAAGTAATACTCGGCCTTGTCGACGTGCTCCTGCTTGAAAAGCTTGGAGTTGGGCTTGTCGAACAGCCTGCGGCCGAATGTGGCGCCCAGATGATGTCCCAGCTGTGCCCCGGCAATGGCGCAGAGCGGGGCCAGGACCAGCAGCACGGGGAACGAGAGCGGCGTGAGCCCGGGAATGGCCGCGGCCGCCTCGACGGTGCTGAAGACCCCCGCGGCGACAAGCAGAGAGTCGCCGGGCAGGAAGAATCCGAGCAGCAGCCCGGTCTCGGCGAAGATGATGCCGAGCACCCCGATGGTGGCGAACGGGCCAAGAAGGCCGAGCCACCACTTGGGGTCAAGGAGATTGTGCAGGAGGTCCATCAGCGTGAAGCTTATCGGCGACGGAGCCCCGCCGCCGACAGATCGCACCGTTCGAAGTGGTTGCGAAGCTATCCGGCCGGGGCAGAACCCGGAATACTAGCGGACGGGCATTGTCCGAAGCCCCGCGCCAGCTGTTAACAGCTCACAGCCGTCTCCAGGGAGATGACACCGATGCCTATCGCGACTCCAGAGGTCTACGCCGAGATGCTCAACCGAGCAAAGGCGGGCGGGTTCGCCTATCCGGCGATCAACGTAACCTCGTCCCAGACCCTCAATGCCGCGCTCAGAGGCTTCGCCGAGGCTTCGAGCGACGGCATCATTCAGGTGTCCACCGGCGGCGCCGACTTCCTTTCGGGTACCACCATCAAGGACATGGTGACCGGTTCGGTGGCGCTGGCGGAATACGCCCGCGTCGTCGCGGCCAAATATCCCGTGACCGTCGCCCTGCACACCGACCACTGTCCCAAGGACAAGCTGGACGGCTTTGTACGACCGCTGCTCGACATCTCGCTCGAGCGGGTCGCCAAGGGACAGGACCCCCTGTTCCAGTCGCACATGTGGGACGGCTCCGCCGTACCGCTGGACGAGAACCTGGAGATCGCCGCGGATCTCCTGGAGAAGGCGGCCCGCGCGAGGATCGTTCTCGAGGTGGAGATCGGCGTCGTCGGCGGCGAGGAGGACGGCGTCGTCGGCGAGATCAACGAGAAGCTCTACACCACCGCCGATGACGCCCTGGCGACCGCCGAGGCCCTGGGCCTCGGCGAGCGAGGCCGTTACATGCTCGCCGCGACCTTCGGCAACGTGCACGGCGTCTACAAGCCGGGTCACGTCAAGCTCCGGCCGAGCGTGCTGAAGGACATCCAGGACGCGGTCGGTGCCAAGTACGGCAAGGAGAAGCCCTTCGACCTGGTCTTCCACGGCGGCTCCGGCTCGCTGCTGGAGGAGATCCAGGAGGCCATCTCCTACGGCGTGGTGAAGATGAACATCGACACCGACACGCAGTACGCCTTCACCCGCCCGATCGCCGATCACATGTTCAGAAACTACGACGGCGTACTCAAGGTCGACGGTGACGTTGGTAACAAGAAGGCCTACGACCCCCGGTCGTACGGCAAGGCCGCCGAGACGTCGATGGCGGCCCGCATCGTCGAGGCCTGCCAGCACCTGAAGTCCGCGGGTACCAAGATCTCCTAGCGAGAAACCAGCGGAAACCGGCTCCCGAATCGGCCCTCGGAGAGAAATCTCCGAGGGCCGATCTTGGCCTGACACGTCTTCACCGGGTAGGACTGTCGTCATGGAATCGCACGAGAATCTCATCGCCGGCCCGCCGCCCACCCTGCTCCCGGACCTGTCCGAGGCCCGGGAGGCACTGGAGTCCGGCGCCCAAGCATCCGACGTCGCCGCGCGCTTCCCCACCTACCCGGCCGCATGGGCAGACCTCGCGGACGAATACTTCCTGGCCGGACACGCCGTGACCTCGTACGCGTTCGCCCGCACCGGCTACCACCGCGGCCTGGACCAGCTCCGCCGGTCGGGGTGGAAGGGACACGGCCCGATCCCCTGGAGCCATGTCCCCAACCGCGGTTTCCTGCGATGCCTGCACGCGCTGGCCCGCGCCGCCCAGTCCATCGGGGAGAAGGACGAGGCCGAGCGCTGCTTCCAGTTCCTGAAGGATTCCAGCGCCGAGGCCTCCAAAGAACTGACCGGCCGCTGAATCCCCGGCGACCTCTGAGGCCCTGGGATCCCCGAGATCGTTGAGGCTTCAGAGGTCGCTTAACCCACCAAAATCACCCAGGTCACCGAAGTCTCCGAGGTCAAGGGATCGTCCTTCCTTGGCTGGGAGATGCCCATTTCGGACGTCGTCGGGTATTCTCTCCACGCAAGAGCCCCTGTCGCGATTGCGCCAGGGGTTTTCGTTTTTGTGGTGGGAGATTCACGATGCCGGCTGTCGTTCTCTTTGGTGCCCAGTGGGGCGATGAGGGCAAAGGTAAGGCGACCGACCTGCTCGGCGACCAGGTCGACTACGTCGTCAGATACCAGGGAGGAAACAACGCGGGTCACACGGTTGTGATCGGCGACCAGAAGTACGCGCTGCATCTACTGCCGACGGGGGTGCTCTCCCCGAACGTCATCCCGGTGATCGGCAACGGCGTTGTCATCGATCCGAGCGTGCTGCTGAGCGAGATCGACGGGCTGGCGGCCCGGGGGGTCTCCTCCGAGCGGCTGCTGATCTCCGCCAACGCGCATCTGATCATGCCCCACCACAGGGCCATCGACAAGGTCACCGAGCGCTACCTCGGCAAGGCCAAGATCGGTACCACCGGCCGGGGCATCGGCCCCGCCTACGGGGACAAGATCTACCGGATGGGCGTACGGGTCCAGGACCTGCTCGACCCGGGCATCCTGCAGCAGAAGATCGAAGTCGCGCTGAACGAGAAGAACCAGATCCTCACCAAGATCTACAACCGCCGGGCGATCGACGCGGGCAAGGTCCTGGAGGAGTATCTCGGCTACGCCGAGCGCCTCAAGCCGCACATCGCGGACACCTCGCTGATCCTGAACAAGGCTCTGGACTCTGGCAAGGTCGTCCTGCTGGAGGGCGGCCAGGGCAACCTGCTCGACATCGACCACGGCACCTACCCGTTCGTCACCTCCTCCTCCCCGACGAGCGGCGGCGCCTGCTCGGGCTCGGGCATCCCGCCGACCCGGCTCACCCGCGTGATCGGCATCATCAAGGCCTACACCACCCGCGTCGGCGCCGGACCGTTCCCGACCGAGCTCGACAACGAGATGGGCGAGTGGCTGCGCACCACCGGCGGTGAGTACGGCGTGACCACCGGCCGCAACCGCCGCTGCGGCTGGTTCGACGCGGTGATCGCCCGCTACGCCACCAGGATCAACGGCGTCACCGACTTCTTCCTCACCAAGCTGGACGTGCTGTCCGGCCTGGAGACGATTCCCGTCTGCGTCGCCTACGAGGTGGACGGCGTCCGCTACGACGAGATCCCGATGACCCAGACCGACTTCCACCACGCCAAGCCGGTGTACGAGGACTTCCCCGGCTGGAAGGAGGACATCACCGGTGCCAGGAGCTTCGAGGACCTGCCCGCCAACGCGCAGTCCTACGTGAAGGCCCTGGAGAAGATGAGCGGCGCCCGGATCTCCGCCATCGGCGTCGGCCCCGGCCGCACCGAGACTCTCCAGATCAACCCATTGATCTGATTTTTTCCCGCTACGGCGCGCGCCTGGGAACCCCAGAGGTGAGCCGTAGCGGGTGATCGGCGCAGGAGGTCGATAAGGTCCCTCTGTGCATGCCGAGATTCATGGCCATCGCGGAGCCCGCGGGCTCCGTCCCGAGAACACGCTGCCCGGTTTCGCCCACGCCCTGGAGCTGGGTGTCGACGCGCTGGAGCTCGACGTCGCGCTGACGGCCGACCGGCGGCTGGTGCTCACACACGACCTCACCGTGTCCCCGATCACCAGTGCCGACGTCCGTCCGGCCTTCCACGATGACCCCCTCTTCCCCTACGTGGGCAGACCGGTCCGCGAGCTCACGCTGGCGCAGCTGCACACCCTTGAGGTCGGCGTACGGCTGCCGCGCCATGAGAACGACCGTTTCGCCCCGACCCAGGTGCCCGTGCCGAACACCCGGATGCCGACCCTGGGGGCCGTGCTGGGACTGGTGGACGCCTACGGCGCCCACGGCGTGCGGATGCACGTGGAGCTCAAGTCCGATCCGACGAGACCGGAGCTCAGCGCCGACCCCCGCGAGCTGACCGAGCGGGTGGTCGCCGAGCTCGACCGGCACCGCAGGCTCGACCGGGCGGCGATCCTCAGCTTCGACTGGCGCATCCTTGAGATCGCCCGCTCTCTGGCCCCGGCGACCCGGCGATACGCGCTGATAGAGCGGGCCACCATGGACAGCGCCTGGCTCAACGGCCTGCGGCTCGACGACTTCGACGGCGACATCCCCGCCGCCGCCGCGGCCGCCGGGGGCACCACGATCTCCCCCGAGCACGTGCTGGTGGACGCGGAGTTCGCCCGCCGGGCCGAGAAGGCCGACCTGCCGATGGTCGTATGGACCGTCAACGAGCCCGGCCGGGCCGCCGAGCTGCTCGACCTCGGCGCGGCCGGACTTGTCACCGACTACCCCGACCGGATCCGCGCCCTGTGGGCCGAACGGGGCATGCCCATGCCCGAGCCGATCACTCCCATGCGCCATGCGGGCACCTAAAGGCCTGATCCGGCGCGTGAGCCGCACGGAGGTCGCGCCCGACGCGGGAACCCGGCCGACGCGGAGGTCGCGTCCGGCACATGAGCCGGACCCGGCGCGGAGTCGCGTCCACCGCGTGAGCCGGACCCGGCGCGGAGGTCACATCCAGCCGTTGCGGCGGAACCCCCGGTAGAGCAGCGAGCAGGCGAGCACCATCACGCCGATCACGACGGGATAGCCGAAAATGGATTTGATCTCGGGCATGTGCTCGAAGTTCATGCCGTAGATGCCGGCGATCATCGTGGGGACGGCCATTATGGCGACCCACGAGGAGATCTTCCGCATGTCCTCGTTGGCCAGCGCGTTCGAACGGGCGAGCGCCGCCTGCAGTATGGAGTTGCAGAGCTCGTTGGACGACTCGACCTGCTCGCAGACGCGGGCCAGGTGGTCGACGACGTCGCGGAAGTACTCGCGCATCTCGGAGGGGATCATCCGGCGCTGGGACAGCGTGGACAGCGGCGTCTGGAGCGGCATGACGGACCGCTTCATCTCGATCATCTCGCGCTTGAGGTTGTAGATCCGGCCGATGTCGCGGGCGCTGACGTCGGCGAAGACCATGGCCTCGACGTCCTCCAGCTCCGCCTGCATCAGGTCGGCCACGCCGAGGTACCGGTCCACGACGTGGTCGGCGATCGCGTGCAGCACGCCGGTCGGGCCGCGGTTGAGGAGCTTGGGCTTGTCCTCCAGGCGCTCGCGCACATCCGACAGCGGGCAGTGCCTGCCGTGCCGTACGGTCACCACGAAGTCGGGGCCGACGAACACCATGATCTCGCCGGTGCCGATGATCTCGCTGGTCGCGGTCAGCACGTCGTGGTCGAGGTAGGCCACGGTCTTCAGGACGACGAACAGCGAGTCGTCGTAGCGCTCGACCTTGGGCCGCTGATGAGCCTTGACGGCGTCCTCGACAGCGAGCGGGTGCAGGGCGAAGACCTCTGCCAGCCACTCGACCTCGGGGGCGTCGGGTTCATGAAGACCGACCCAGACGAAGGCGTTGCCCTTGTCCGCGCCCTTCTCGCTGCTCTTCTCGCCGGCGTTCGCCTCGTTGGCGCTCCGCACGGCCGCGTTGTGCTCGCGGACGAGATCGAGGGCGTCGGGGATGCCCAGAGCCTCGATCCTCTTGCCGCCGATGTAGGCGGCGTATTCGACGAGTGAGTCACTCGGGGGAACGCACGTGCCGGTCATCCGGTCACGGATGGCGACGGTGGGGGCATGCGGGGCACGAATCACGCCGGCGTGCTTGATGCGGGGAAAAAGGAGCGAGGAGCGCATGGCGAGCCTTTCCTGCCCAGTCCGGCAGAATCCGCACGCGACGCGATGTCACCTCGGTTCGAAGTGGGAATGCGTGCGGAGCCGGTCGGGCGCCGAAGTGGAGTGGTCGAGAGTGCGCACAGCAGATGTGCGCGAGCACGTACTGCTGGGATCGCCAGAGGACATCCCGAACCACCTCCAATCAGCAGGAGACACGCAAAGCCGCCCAAATCTAACACGAATCCAGGGTGTCTCTCAGACTACCCGCAGCCACATGCAGGGATCATGCATAACCTGACAAAATTCACCCACCTATCAAGTCTAGCGAGGCGGCTTTCCGGGCTTACCCGGTTGGAGAATGGCTTCTCCGCTTACGGAGCCGTCGAGACGCGGCCGCCGTCCCGGCTTTCCAGCCGGCGGAGACGACCTTCGCGGGGCGCGATCACCCCTTCGGGGAAACCCCTTGAAGACGGGGCGACCGCACGACGACATCCGTCGCGATCAAACGGGTGCCCGGCGGTCAGGCGGTGTTCGTCGCGGTTTATCGCAGTTTGTCGCGGTCCGTCGTGATCGGACCGGCGCGCGACGGCCCCGGCCGTCCGGCGAGTTCTCTGTCCACAGCTTGTGGACAGAGAGTGCGGGCGGTGGCGCCGGGGCCGATAGGCTCTGTAACGTGCGCGTTCTTGTGATTGGGTCCGGCGGGCGTGAACATGCTCTGTGCCGGTCTCTGACAGCAGACCCCCAGGTCACCGAAGTCCACTGTGCTCCCGGAAACGCAGGTATCGCGCAGGTGGCGACCCTGCACCCGGTGGTCCCCACCGACCCGGCGGCGGTCACCGAGCTGGCCGGAAAGCTTGAGGTGGACCTGGTCGTGATCGGCCCCGAGGCACCGCTGGTCGCCGGGGTCGCCGACGCGGTCAGGCAGGCGGGCATTTCCTGCTTCGGGCCGTCCGGGCAGGCCGCGGAGATCGAGGGTTCCAAAGCCTTCGCCAAGGACGTCATGACGGCGGCGGGCGTGCCCACCGCGCGGTCGCGCACCTGCGTCACGCCGCAGGAGGCCGCCGCCGCCCTCGACGAGTTCGGCGCGCCGTACGTGGTCAAGGAAGACGGCCTCGCGGCGGGCAAGGGCGTGGTGGTCACCGACGACCGGGACGAGGCGCTGCGGCACGCCGCCGCCTGCGGCCGGGTCGTCGTCGAGGAGTTCCTCGACGGCCCCGAGGTGTCGCTGTTCGCGCTCTGCGACGGCTCCACCGCCGTGCCGCTCCAGCTCGCCCAGGACCACAAACGCGCCTACGACGGCGACCTGGGGCCCAACACCGGCGGGATGGGCGCCTACACGCCGCTGCCGTGGGCTCCCGACGGCCTCACCGAGCAGGTGATGGCCGAGACCGTCCTCCCGACCATGACCGAGCTCGCCGGGCGCGGCATGCCGTACACCGGGGTGCTCTACGTGGGGCTGGCCCTCACGTCCAAGGGCCCGAAGGTGATCGAGTTCAACGCCCGGTTCGGCGACCCGGAGACGCAGGTCGTCCTCGACCGGCTGGAGACGCCGCTGGCGGGCCTGCTGCTCGCCTGCGCGAATGGGACGCTCGAAGGGTTCGGGCCGCTGTCCTACCGCGACGGCGCCGCGGTGACGGTGGTGATCGCGGCGGAGAACTACCCGGCCGACCCCGTCAAGGGCGACGTCGTCGAGGGGCTCGCCGACCCCGTCAAGGACGCCTACGTGCTGCACGCGGGCACCGCGTTCGACGGCGACCGGATCGTCTCCAACGGCGGGCGGGTGCTCAGCGTGATCGGCACAGGCCAGGACGTGGCCACGGCACGCGCGGTAGCGTACGAGGCGGTCGGCCGCATCCGGTTGCGCGGCTCGCACCACCGCACCGACATCGCAGGACGCAGCACCTGATCGGCATGTCCCGAAAGGCAGGGGGCAGTCTTCGCCCGTCCCTGGCCGCTCCGCCCCCCACGGAGGAACGATGTCGCTCGACCCAGCGGTTCCCGAACGGATCGGCGACACCGGCGTGCTGCGCTGGCCGGGCACCTGGCGGGTATACGTCGCCACGCGCAGCGAGGAGATCAAGGCCGACACCGAGCGCGCCCTGACCCTGCGCGAGGAGGCCGGCCAGTTGCTGTCCGTGGGGGAGGGCATCGGCACGCACCTGGCCCGCGCGGAGTCCTACGCCCGGGGCAGGCACGGCGTACGGCGCTGGCTGACCGGTCACGCCATCGAGGGCGCCTGGTCAAACGTCAACAGTGCGACCGTGATGCTGTACGGCGTGCTGCCGACCGCGGAGCTGTGCGGACGCGGTCCCGAGGTGTCGGCGATCGGCCGGGCCTACCTGCCGAATGACGACCCCCGGCTGGTCCACCTCCAGGCCAGGCTCTCCGCCGGGGATCTGGAGGAGCGCGACAGGCCACTGATGCAGTCGGTCCTGCGGGCCGCCTACACCGCGCAGGCGATGGAGACCGGCAGGGTCCGCAACTTCCGCAACCTGCTGCTCGGCTGGGTGGTCATGCTGACCCTGATCGTGCTGGGCGTGGTGGTCGTCGGCGCGATCTGGCCGAACGCCATCCCCATGTGCGGCAACCAGTCGGTGATCAGGGCCCAGGGGCTGATGCCCGCCCAGATCTGCCCGACGGGCGGCCTGGCGCCCAGCAGCGGCGACGTCCCGCTCGTCGCCCTGATCGGCATGCTGGGCGCGGCACTGGCCACCGCCGCCTCGATCTCGACCCGCTCCGAGCTGTCCACCCGTTACTCGCTGGCGGTGGTCCAGAACCTGCTCAAGGCGCCGGCGGGGGTGGCCACCGCCGTGCTCGGCCTGCTGATCCTGAACTCGGGTTTTGTTCCCGGTTTCTCCGGGCTCGGCTCCCAGCCGGCGATTCTGGTCTGGGCCATGGCGTTCGGGTACGGCCAGCAGATCGTCACTCGTTTTGTCGACCAGCGAGCCGACTCCCTTCTGGTCGCCGCCTCACCGCTCACTCCGGCCGCGAATACCCGGACCAGATAGGACCAGGTCGAGCCCTTCTCTTCCGGCTGTCCGCCGGCCGGGAGAATGGGGGCGGGTCACCACGCGCATTGATCGGTCGGCCCCTGTTCAGGCGGGTTTCCGGCCTTCGGAGGACCGGCGTCGACGGGGCTTCCGTGTGGGAAGATCGTCGAGCGGAAGGACAATCGTTACCCCGAAACTCACCACCGCTGGACTAGTCGCCTGTCCAAGGGGTAGTTCCCGCCCGAAGTGGCCGGTTCAGGCGCATCTAACGGCTACTGTAGGCCGATAAACCTCGGCTGCCGCCTCTTGCCACACGAATCACTTAAACATCACTTGCAAGGAGCATGACGCATGGTCCGTTACCGCGTGCGCGGTGGCAACCCACTTCGTGGAACCGCCTTCATCCAGGGTGCCAAAAACGCCGTTCTGCCTATGATCGGTGCGGCGCTGCTGGCGGCCAAGGGCCGTACGGTCCTGCGCAATGTTCCCATCATCGAGGACGTGCGCCGAGCGGTCGAGCTGGCCGAGACGATCGGCGCAAAGGTCGAGCTCCACGAGGCCGAGCGCACGCTGGTGATCGACGCCTCGACGCTGAAGAGCCCGGTTCTGCCCGCGGAGATCGCCCGCCGCTTCCGGGGATCCGTGCTGTTCGTGCCCGCGCTGCTGCACCGCCTCGGTGAGGCGATCATCGAGGGCGTCGGCGGCTGCAACCTGGGAAGCCGCAACCTGGACTTCCACTACCTGGGCTACAAGCGCCTGGGCGCGATCGTGGACGAGGGCGACTCCGTCATCCACGTCAAGTCCTCCGGTCTCACGGGCGCCACCCTGTATCTGGACACCCCCTCGCACACCGGCACCGAGAACCTCATCATGGCCGCCGCCCTCGGACGGGGCACCACCGTGATCGAGAACGCGGCGCTGGAGCCCGAGGTCCTCGACGTGATCGACATGCTGAGCCGGATGGGCGCGAAGATCAGCGGCGGCGGCACCGGTTTCATCACCGTGGAGGGCGTGGAGGAGCTCCAGGCCGTCGAGCACACCGTGATGCCCGACCGCCTCGACGCGGGCGTGTTCGCCATGGCCGCGGCCATCACCGGCGGCGAGGTCAACCTGGTCGGCGCCAACCTGGACCACCTCGGCGTGGTCCGCTACAAGCTGGAGCAGATGGGGGTGGAGTTCGCCGACCACGGCGCGGTCCTCCACGTCCGCCGGGACCGCCCGCTGCGCCCGATCAACGTCATTACCGACACCTATCCCGGCTTCGCCACCGACCTGCAGTCGCCGATCATGACGGTCGCCTGCCTCGCCGACGGCGCCAGCTACATTCACGAGCGCATTTTCGACGGCCGGTTCGCGCTGGCCTCCGAACTGAACAAAATGGGCGCCGACATCGAGGTGAAGGAGAACAGCGCGGTCGTCCGCGGAGCGACTCCGCTAACCGGTACCCAGGTGACCGCTCACGACCTCCGTTCAGGAATCGCCCTCGTACTCGCCGGCCTCGCCGCCGAAGGGGAGACCGTGATCGAATCGGGATATCTCATCGACCGTGGCCACTCATATCTCGCCGAGCGTATGCAGGCTCTCGGGGCAGATGTCAGGCGAGAGATTTCAGCATCATAATCAGCGGGTTTGAGACGCTCAAAAACCGCGCTGACCTGTGTAAATAGCACTAGTCAGGGGTTTACCCCGGAAGGCCCTTCCGGAATTGGACACAAAACGGGCGTGACATTACGGCCCCCGCAAGCGATCGTTCCAAAAGAGAGCCGAAAACAAACGGACGGCATGATGGGACGAACATTGGTCGAGCGGGCCGAAGAAGCGCCACGAGTGTCACGCCCGGGTGCCATGACACCGGACCTCACTATCGGTGTGGTGGGCCCCCATGACCTCGTCGAGCGGGTGATGTTGATGGGGCACGCGGCAGCCCCACTGCCCTGCCGCCTGGTGGCGGCGGCCTACCGGGACGAACAAGAAGCCGCCGACAAGGTCACCCGACTGGGGGCCGGGGTGGACGCATGCCTGTTCGCCAGCCCGGTCCCCTACGATCTGGCCCGGCGATCGGGGGTGCTGACGATGCCCGCGACGTATGTCCAGCTCGGCGGCGCCGCACTGATCGCCGCACTGGCCAGGGCAGCGCTGGACGAACGGATAGACCCGCGCAGGGTCAGCATCGATGTCCTGAGCCGGGCCGACGTCGAGGAGGCCTACGGCGACCTGAGCCTTCCCTTCGGGGATGTGCACAGCCGTGACGAGCCGGGCGCCACCGGCACGATCGCGGCCTTCCACGAACGCCTCGCCCGCCAGGGCGGCACCAGCGGGGCGCTCACCTGCCTGCCCGCGGTCGCCGACCGTCTTCAGACGGCCGGCATCCCGGTGATCAGGATCCGCCCGACCTCCGCCGCGGTCCGTACGGCACTGCACACGGCCGCGCTGCTCGGTGCGCACCATCGACTGGAGGAGTCCCAGCTCACGGTGGTCCTGGTCGAGGTGCCCACGCTCCGCGAGCCGATCCGCCGGGCCGCGCCGCGCTACTGGCGCGACGAGCTCCGGCTGTCCCTGCACCGGCTGCTGGTGCAGGAGGCCAACCGGATCAACGCGTCGGTGACCGCGGTCGACGACCACAGTTACATGGTCACCGCGACCCGCGGCTCGGTGGCCGCGGCCACCGAGGGCTTCCGGGTGCTGCCGTTCGCCGCGCGGGTGCGAGACGAGCTCGGCCTGGCGGTCGAGGTGGGCGTCGGCATGGGCCGTACGACCCACGACGCCGAGTCCCACGCCCGTGCCGCACTGGCGCGCACCCAGGCGGGCAAACAGGCTCAGGGCTTCGCGGTGGACCGCGAAGGCCGGGCGCTGATCCCCGCACCCAGGATGCCCCCGCAGAACACGGGCCCGCTGAAGCCGAAGGGCGTGGAGGTGCTGGCCAGGCTGGCGGCCAAGCTGGAGGGTGGAGACACGGTCGTGGACGCGGAGGGCGCGGGCAAGATGCTCGGCGTCACCCCTCGTACGGCACGGCGGCTGCTGCGCACGTTGGTCGACGAGGGACTCGCGTGGCCGCTTCCGCCGAACCGCACCCCCCAGCCGGGACGTCCTCGCCAGCTCTACCGTCTGATCGTGGAGAAGCTCGGCACCCGCTGAGACCCGAATGGTCGCCCGTCCTGAGCTGAGAGGTTCCGCCGTACCCACCCGGAGGAACCTCTCGGCTCACGGCCGATCCCGCGCGGAGTCTCAGAGTTCGAAACACCGACCCCGAGCAGGGGCCTCACAGTCCGAAGCGCTGACCCCGGGTGGAGTCTCACAGTCTTAGGCGCTGTCCCCGGGTGGAGTCTCACAGTCCGGAACACCGATCTCACGCGAGATCCCACGGTCCGAAACCCGCGAGCGAATTGTCGCACTTTGGGTCTATTGTCATGCGCTATGGGTCGTGACACTACTGACAGCCGCAAAACGCTTCTCGTGTGGGGAGCGCTCGCGATCGTATATGTGGTGTGGGGCTCCACATATCTGGCGATCAAGATCGTCGTCGAGACGCTCCCTCCGCTGCTCGGCGGGGCCATGCGCTTCGTGACGGCCTCGCTGATCCTCGGGGCGGTCGTGTTCCTGTTCCGCGGGCGGCAGGCCTTCCGGATGAACCGCAGAGAGCTCGGCGGAGCGGCGCTGGTCGGGTTGTTGCTGCTGACCGGCGGCAACGGCATGGTCGCGGTGGCCGAGCAGCACATCTCCAGCGGGCTGGCGGCGCTGCTGGTCGCCTCGGTGCCGCTCTGGCTGGTGATCTTCAGGATCGTCACCAGGGACAGGCCCCAGATCATGACCCTCGCCGGGGTGCTCATCGGGTTCGGCGGGGTGGCGGTGCTGTCGCTGACGGGCGGGGGCAGCGCGGCGGACGGCACGGGCATCGCGGTCATCCTGCTGGCGTCGCTGTCGTGGTCGCTCGGCTCGTTCCTGTCCGCCCGGATCCCGATGCCCGCCGACCCCTTCGCCGCGAGCGCGATCGAGATGGCCGCGGGCGGCGCCGGGCTGGTGCTGACCGCCCTGGCCGTGGGCGAGCACCTCGACCTCACCGCCGTCTCGGGACGGTCCTGGATCGCCCTGGTCTACCTGGTCCTGATGGGCTCCCTGGTCGGTTTCACCGCCTACGTCTGGCTGCTCGGCAACGCCCCGATCTCTCTGGTGTCCACCTACGCCTACGTCAACCCGGTCGTGGCGGTCGTCCTCGGCGCGCTCATCCTGAGCGAGCCGGTCACGACCTCGATGGTCGCGGCGGGCGTGGTGATCGTCCTCGGCGTGGCCCTGGTGGTGTCCACCGAGCGGCGCAGGAAGGCCGAGGTCGTACCGGAGCCGGAACCCACGCCCGCGTAGAGCCTTGATTCGCCGGCGCGAGGGAGGCGGCTCCCCCGCACCGGTCACCCCGATGGCCGTGGCCTGAGCGTTCGGACATCGTGGAGGCCACGCGACGCGTCTCCTTCGAAGGCCCGTGGCTCCCCCGGCGGATCGAGCGGCTCAGGCGTGTCTGAAGGCCTCCGTGGCGGCCAGGAGGGTGTCGTTGGCCTCGGGAGTGCCGATGGAGATCCGGACGCCCTCCCCCGCGAAGGCGCGCACCGCGACACCTTCGAGCGCGCAGCTCCCGGCGAAGTCCATCGTGCGGTCGCCCAGGCGGAGCCAGACGAAGTTGGCCTCCGTGATGGGCACCGTCCAGTCCTGGGAGATCAGGGCCTCGCGGACCCGCTCGCGCTCCTTGACCACGATGTCCACCCGCTCCAGCAGCTCGTCCTCGGCCGCCAGGGAGGCGATCGCGGCGGTCTGGGCCAGGTGGTTGACCGCGAAGGGCACCGTCGTCTTGCGAACGGCGGACGCCACCGGCTCGTTGCCGATCAGATAGCCCACCCGGAGCCCGGCCAGGCCGTACGCCTTGGAGAACGTCCGCAGCACGGCCACGTTCGGCCGGTCGCCGTAGACGGTGAGCCCGTCGGTGACGCCGGCGTCCCTGACGTACTCCCGGTAGGCCTCGTCGAGCACGACGAGCACGTCCTCGGGGACCCGGTCCAGGAAGGCCTCCAGCTCGGCCGCGTGGACGACCGTGCCGGTGGGGTTGTTCGGGTTGCAGACGAGGATCATGCGCGTCTGCGGGGTGATCGCGTCGGCCATGGCCTCCAGGTGGTGCGTCTCACCCAGCAGCGGGACCCGGACCGAGGTCGCCCCGGACAGGTCGGCCATGAGCGGGTACGCCTCGAACGACTGCCAGGCGTAGATCACCTCGGCACCCGGCTCGCCGACGGTCTCGAAGAGCTGCTGGAGCAGCGTCACCGAACCGGCTCCGGCCGCGACGTGCTCGGGCGGCACGCCGTGCCTCTCGGCGATCGCGTTGGTCAGCGCCGTCGACGCCGGGTCGGGATAGAGGTGCATCTCGGATGCGGCCCTCGAAACCGCCTCGACCACGGAGGGCAACGGTCCGTAGGGGGATTCGTTCGAAGACAGCTTGTAGGACCGACCGTCGGCGGACATCGCGGTCTTGCCCGCCTTGTAGGCGGGCACCGTGTCCAGAATCGCGCGGAAACGAGGCATGCTCTTACTTTAGGACCGGGCGGATGGAGTTCCGAACTGCTTGCTGTTTGTTCAGCCTTCCTCCTGTCCTCTCTGTCATCTTGTCGGGTCCTGCCATTTTCGTAGACGCTCTGTGACCGTTCGACTACCATCGCCCATGGGTTCGAGTCGAAGGAAAGGGGAGCGAGTGTCCGAGATGGCGTGGCAGTGGGCACGCTCCTTGCAGGGCTATCGGGTCAAACTCCGCCCCACCTCCGAGCAGCGCACCTGGCTAGCCCAGCATGCCGGGGTGACGCGGATGGCGGAGAAGCTCTACCTGGAAAAAATTCAGGCGGCGCTCGCCCAGGGCGCGGCCGATCACACCTATGGGGTGGCCGAGGGCACCGCCGACCGAGGCCAGGATGCCAGCACGGAGACGGGCGAGGCCGAGGCCGTTGATTTCGAGCCGTTGCCCGGCTGGGTGATTCCCCCCACGGAGGGTTACACGGCCGAAGACCTTGACCGGCTGCGGGGGATCCCCTCTCACACCCAACTGATTGATGGCGCTCTCGTCTTCGTGAGCCCCCAGACCCGCTTCCACTCACTCACCCTGTCTCTCATGCAGAGCGAACTACATCGCACCGTTCCGGCGGATCTGCGGGTTCGCAGACAGATGACGGTGACGCTTGGAAAACGTCAACGTCCCGAGCCCGACCTTGTGGTGATCCGGGCCGACGGTGATCTGGATCCGAACCAGACCACCTACCAGCCGGCCGATGTGCTCCTGGCCGTCGAGGTGGTCTCCGCCGAGTCCGAGATCCGCGACCGGAAGCGCAAGCCCGTGCTCTACGCGGAGGCGGGCATCGTCCACTTCTGGCGGATCGAGGAGAAGCACGGTCGACCGACCGTCTACGTCTACGAACTGGATCCGGCGACCAAGGCCTACGCGTTCATGGGAATCCACCACGACCGCCTCAAGATCAGCATCCCGTTCGACGTCGACATCGACCTGACGGAGATCGACGGCCTCTGATCGATCTCGGTCCGGTAGCCGACCGGGCGCCGGAGAGGCGGTCAGTCCTTGAGCGAGCGGAGCATCGGGGGGTGGAGGATCGCGGCCGGGCCTCGGCGGTAGAGCTTGGCGGGGCGGCCGCCGTCGCGGGCGGTGATGCCGCCGGTGGGCACCAGGAAGCCCTCTGCCTTGGTGACCTTGCGGTGGAAGTTGCGCGGGTCCAGGGAGCGGCCCCAGACGATCTCGTAAACCCGGCGCAGGTCGGCGACGGTGAACTCCGGGGGGCAGAAGGCCGCGCCCAGCGGGGTGTATTCGAGCTTGGCGCGGGCGCGCTCGATCCCGTCGAGCACGATGCGCCGGTGGTCGAAGGCCATCTCCCGGAGGGACGAGACCGGCTGCCAGCTCATGTGCGCCTCGGTGGAGGCCGGCAGGTCGGGGGCGAGGCCGAGGTAGGCGACGCTCAGGACGCGCTGGCGCGGGTCGCGGTCGGGGTAGCCGTAGGTCTGGAGCTGTTCCAGATGGACGGCGGCACCGGGCAGACCCGATCGTTCGGCGAGGACTCGCGCCGCGGCGGCGGGCAGGTCCTCGTCAAGGTGGATGAAGCCGCCTGACAGGGCCCAGCGTCCCTCGTAGGGCGATTTGTTCCGTTGCCAGACGAGGGCGCTCAGCGCCTGGCACCGCACCGTGAGGACGACCAGATCCACGCTGACGGGAACGCGCGGAACCATGCCAGGCACGTTACACCGATCAGGCGTTAATGCGGACGTGTAACGTCTCGGCGGCGGCCCGCCCATCGGCCGCGGCGACCGAGACCTTGATCCACGCACCGGCGGGCACCTGCGACCAGTCGAGGGGGATCCACGCCGTCTCCATCCTGATGGGCAGGTCGGGCGGCGACTCCGTCAGGTTCACCCCTGCCACCTCGACGACCCTCGGACTGGCCTGGCCGTCCCAGGTGAGCGTCACCTTGGAGCCCATGGGCATGTTGTATCCCCGGATCTCCATGCCGTCCTGGATGTCACGGCCCTTGCGGACCGCGTCGACCGCGATGGGCCGGTCGTAGTCGCGGGCGATCTCCTCGGAGAGGGAGGGGGAGCCGCAGGTGAAGAAGTCGCTCCACATGTAGGAGACGACCTTGGAGACATATCGTCCGACCTGGGCTATGGCCGTGTCGAGCCGCTCCTTGTCGGTCCGTCCCCTGCTGCCGGTCCTCTCCTCGCAGAAATCCTCGTCGGACGGCTCGAAGGCCTCCACGTTGGCCCAGAGCTGCACGTCGTAGCCCTGCGCGACCATCTTCGTCCGCGCCTCGGCCATCGCCCGGTAGTAGTCGCGGGTCGAACCGTAGTACGCGGTGCCGTTGGACGCCTCCCCCACGACCGAGCGCAACCGCTCGTCCACCTTCTCCTCGCGCTGGTCCGGCCAGAAGAGCCCCACCTTGCCGGTGCCCCGGCTGTCCTGCGGCGCGATGATCCCGACCCCGGTTCTGGCCAGGGCCTCGAAGCCCTTGGCGACCTGCTGGGGAGTGGCGCTGAACGGAAGCCGCTTGCGCGCGTCGAGGTAGGGGCTGACCAAAATCGGCCTGCCGGGCATCTCCTGCTCCACGATCTCGTGCTGCGAGGCGTAGACCTTGAGCGTCGGGTTGTCCTTCTTCGCCGCTTCCGAGTCGTCCCCGATGTACTGCATGTCGCGCATCTGCAGCTCGAACGGCTGGTAGAAGCCGGCCAGTGAGGCCCGGTTCTGGAAGCGGGCGCCGTAGTCCTGCATGATCCGCCGGGTGAGCGTGGTCAGCGTGGCCGTACCCTGCTCGGCCGCCCGGGTCTTCTGCGCCGGATCACGCGGGGCCAGCGGCAGCGCGGGGTAGACCTTGATGCCGAACTGGTCGCCGAGATCCAGCAGCTCGGTGAGGCTGTCCTGTTCCGCGCCCGCGATCAGGATCACGTGGTAGCCACGCCCCTCGCTCCTGATGTTCGTGCAGCTCGGGTCGTCGGTGCCGTCGTCGGGCGCGACGATCCGGTAGAAGACGGTCTTCCCGACCGTGATCTTCTTCTCGAACTCGGGACAGCGGAACAGATCCGGTCCGAAGGCCTCGTCGGTCCGGTAGACGAACGTCCAGGTCACTCGATTGCCTGGGTTGGCCGCCTTGAGGTCTCTCTCCGCCGCCGCCTCGCACGGCAGCCCGTCCTCCTCGCACGGCTCGTAGCGGGGGTCGGGATTCTCCCCGTCCATGTCCAGGATCCGGCCGTCGTCGTCGACCCGGCGGGCCTGCAGGCCCCACCCGATCCGGATGACGGTGTCGCCGCCCACCTTGTGGATCGCGTCGAACTGCCGCCGCCAGGTGCAGTGGTCGACGGTCGGGATGAGCCAGTAGCCGCTCAACGCGTACGGCGAGGGCGTATCCGTATCGAACGTTCCACACGCGTCGGTGAACTCGTCCGTGTTCGGAGTCGGGGTGGAGGAGAAGGAGGTGGGCGAGGGAGCGGGGGAGGACGCGATCGGCGAGCTCTCGCTCGTCGGAGCGATCTCGTCGATGGGGATGACCAGCACGACCGCTGCCACCACGGCGATGATCACGACGCCCAGGAAAGCGATGAGCCAGCGCACGATCAGGACACTACCGTTCTTGCGATCAGGCGGACATAAGCTGCTTCGCCATACCGGAGCTCAGCTCTTGACGCCTGCCCACGCCTCAAGCTGCGCGACGAAACGTCGGGCGGAGTTGGGCCAGTGATGGTTCGCACGGGCCGCCGCATACCCTCGCGCGCCCCGGGCATGCCGCTCCCGGACGTCGTCCCGCAGCCAGAGCACGGCCTGGGCCACGGCCTTGGGGTCCTGCCAGGGCACGACCATCCCGCTGTCGTAGCGCTCGACGAGCTCGACCGCGCGGGGTGAGGGGGTGGTGATCACGGGAATGCCGTGGGCCATGTACTCCACGATCTTCGTGGGCATGGAGTGCCGGTAGTTGGGCTCGTCGTGCAGCAGGGAGAGCCCGGCCAGCGCGCCGTCGAGTCGCTTGAGCGCCTCGTCGTTCGGCATGAAGTCGCGCCACTCCAGCACGCCCTCGGCCACCGCCTCGTTCAGTATCGGCCGCGACTGGGGGTCGGCGTAGCCGATCAGCTCGACCGCCACCCGGTACGGCTGGAGCAGCCTGCCCACCTCGACGGCCTCGCGCACTCCGCGGGCCTCCGACAACCAGCCGAGGTAGACGACGCGGTCGTCACCCGGCGCGACCACCTCGTCGGGCACCCAGGTCTCGTTCGGCACCACCAGGTGGGCCTGGCGGAACCGTCCGGCGTAGGCGGTCTCGGCCAGGAGCAGGTGCAGGTGCCGCTCGGCCGTCCCTTCGAGCATCCGGGCCAGGAATCGCACCGGGGGACGCAGGAAGGAGGGCAGCCAGGGCTTCAGCGACAGGGTCGCCGGGGTGTCCTCGTGCACGTCCCAGACCACCGGGGGCCGCCTGCGCATCCCCACGACCGCGAGCAACAGCTCGGGGTCGTGGATGACCACCAGGTCAACCTGCCTGCGCATGCGCTTGAACACCTTGCGGGCCGCGCGAACGGCCGTCAATCGCTTGCGTTCGGCCGCCCGGGGGAGGTCGACGCCGTTCACCCAGGATCGGGCCATGACGCCCCGCGCGCTGAAGGGCGCGGCATACGTGACCTCATGACCGGCATCCACGAGCGCGCGGATCTGCCGGTGCAGGATCCGGGCGTCCTCGGGGTGATGCACCACCGTCATGACGAGCACGTGCACTGCGCGCAGCCCTTCGTCGCTAGAGCCGCTCGACGCGTTCACCCTCGGCGAGCACGCCTCGGGTGTCGAGCACGAGTCTGCCGTGGTCCTCGACGATCGACAGATCGAAGGCTGCGTGCTGCTGAAGCAGCAGCGTCACATCCGCGTCTGCGACCGCCCTGGCAAGATCTTCTTCACGTGGCACCGAGGTGCCGTCCACGTGCCATTCCTTTACATATGGATCAACGAAGACGAGCTCCGCGCCGAGCTCCAGGAGCACGCGGGCGACCGGCACGGCCGGCGTCTCGCGCTCGTCGGCGATGTCCGGCTTGTAGGTGACGCCGAGCAGCGCCACCTTGGAGCCGTTCACGGCCTTCTTCTGCCGGTTGAGCAGCCGCTGCACGCGAGCGACCACGTAGGAGGGCATCCGCTCGTTGATCTCCTGGGCCAGCTCCACGAACCGGAACGGGTAGCCCAGCTTGCGCACCCTGTAGGACAGGTAGGACGGGTCGACGGGGATGCAGTGTCCCCCGACACCCGGCCCCGGCAGAAACTTCTGGAAGCCGAACGGCTTGGTGGCCGCGGCCTCGATGGACTCCCAGAGGTCGACACCGAGCTCGTCACAGAAGATCGCCATCTCGTTGACGAGGGCGATGTTGACGTGCCGGTAGGTGTTCTCCAGGAGCTTGGCCATCTCGGCCTCGCGGGTGCCGCTGACCGGCACGACCTGCTCGATGAACTGGGAGTAGAAGCCGACCGCGCGGTCCTTGCAGGCGGGCGTGTAGCCGCCGACGACCTTGGGGGTGTTGCGCAGGCCGTACTTCGGGTTACCCGGATCGATGCGCTCGGGCGAGAAGGCGAGGTGGAAGTCGACGCCCGCGACGAGGCCGTTGGCCTCCAGGATCGGGCGGGCGATCTCGTCGGTGGTGCCGGGCCACGTCGTGGACTCCAGAACCACCAGGGACCCCGCGCTCAGATTGCGGGCGACGGTGCCGGTCGCACCTTCCACCGCCGACAGGTCGGGACGATGGTCCTCGTCCAGCGGAGTCGGCACGCAGATGATGATGGTCCGGCTGTCTGCCAGCACGGACTCATCCAGCGTGGCCCTGAAACCGCTGACGAGCATGTGTTCGAGGTCGGCGTCGGTCAGGTCGTCGATGTACGAATGACCGGCGTTGAGGGCGTCCACCTTCTGGGGATCAACCTCAAAGCCGACGACCCGCAGCCCCGCCGCCGTGGCCTCCTTGGCCAGGGGCATGCCGACGTAGCCCAGACCTATGACAGCCAGGTCGTAGGCAGTCACTGGGAGACCCTGGAATGCCGGAAACAACACTTCATGGTCGCAAAGGCTATCTCAAGTCCGAACGAGCCACGCCTAATGCGATTGAACGCATCGCAAACGGCTGGTCTTCTCATCGTCAACACAAGACCATCAACCGGCAATGGATTGGTAGATGTCACGGTAAGTTTCGGCAATGCGGCTCCACGTACGCTTGGACGCCACCTCAGCCCGTCCAGCCTCACCCATCACGGCCCGCCGCTCCGGATCGTCACGCAGCCCCGCGATCGCCTTGGCGAGCGCCTCAGGGTCGCCTGCGGGCACCAGAAGCCCGGCTCCGTCGGTGCCCACGAGCTCCGACAGCGCCGGCAGATCGCTCAGCACGACCGGTTTGCCGAGAGCCATCGCCTCGACCGGTTTCAATGGTGTAACAAGTCGGCAAACACGCAGGTCCTCGCGAGGGCAGACGAAGATGTCGATGGCCGACTGCGCCTGCAGCGCCTCCTCGGGACCGACCCTGCCGGGCAGGATCGCGATGTCCCCCAGCCCCAGCTCCTCGACCTGCTCCAGCAGCGCCGCCCGCTCCACGCCGTCACCGACGAGCAGCACCTTGACCGGCGCGCCCTGGTCCCGCAGGAGCGCAGCGGCGCTGATCATGGTCGCGAAGCCCTCGTAGGCCACGATGCTCGACACGGAGCCCATGACGATCTCGCCGGGCTCGATGCCGTAGGAGGCGCGGAACGCCGCCCCGTCGTACTCGGCGACCAGCAGCGAGTCGTCCACCGCGTTGGGCGCCAGGAAGATCTTCTCCCTCGGCACACCCCGCTCGACGATCTCGGTGGCCATGGTCTCCGCGAGGGTGACCACGGCGTCGGCGGAGCGCATGATGAACGCCTCGCGGTCCCGCTGGAGCACGTGCCGCTGGCTGCCGATGCGCTTGGGGTCGCGGGACGCCCAGGTCTCCTCCAGGAAGCCCCGGACCTCGTAGACCATCGGCGTGCCCGTACGGTCCCGCACGGCGAGCGCCACCGAACCGTTGCGGTGGTCGGTCGCGGCGTGCAGCACCTGCGGCCGGAGCGTCCTGACCAGCTCGGTCACCTCACCGGCGCCCCGGATCATCCGGCCCTGGCTCTCGAACGGCACCTCGCCGCTCGGGATCAGCCGGTGGTAGGGGGTCCCGTCGATCTCCTCGTACGGCGTGGCGTCGGCGTGGCCCTGCATCATCGGCCAGCCCCAGCTGGTCACGACGTGCGGATCCAGCCCGGCGGCCCTCTGCGCGGTGACGATCCGGTGCGTGCGCACGGTGTATCCGGCCTGCGTGTACGGCAGGGCGTTGGTGACGCAGTGCAGGACCCGTCCCTGGATCCGCTCGCCCACGATCACCTTGGCCTTGGGCGGGATCGGGTTCGGCTGGATGGAGGCCAGCTCACCGGCGTAGTACTGGGCCCGGCGCTTGATGAAGGGGTAGCGGGTGTGCCCCTGGAGCACCGCGGCGGCCTCGGTCATCCGGCCGGCGTCGAAGTGCGCCTTCGCCTCGTCCCACGGTCCTCGCACGAGACGCATCCCGAGCTTGCGGACGACGACCTTGGCCCGGCGCGCGACGGGCCAGGCGAACCTGCCCACGACGGGACGCATCTTCGGCGGAAGCGTCTCCGCGGCCGCCTGCGCCACCCGCAGCGGATCCGACTTGACCTTCGTCACCACCACCCGGGAAACGATCACCGGATGCTTGGCGAACCCCCTGATGAGCCCGCGCAGACCGGCGCGGGCCGACCTCGCGGAGACGGGCTTCGCCGAAGCGGGCGCGGGCTCGGACGGAACGGGCTCCGCCGAAACCGGAGCGGGCTCTGCCGGAACGGCCTCGAACGGAGTGGTGTCCGTCGAGACCGGAGCGGGCTCCTGTGAATCTGGAACGGACGTCACTGAAACCGGAACGGGCTCGGAGGAAGCCGGAACGGGTTCTGCCGGAACGGGCTCGGGGGGAGCCGGAACGGGCTTCTCTGAGACCAGAGCGGGCTCCTGTGAATCTGGAACGAGCTTCACCGAATCCGGAACGGGTTCAGATGAATCCGGAACGGACGTCGCCGGAGCCGGAACGGACTCTGATAGAGCTGGAACCGACTTCGGTGAATCTGGAACGGACTCCGCTGAAGCTGGAACCGATTTCGCTGTAACCGCGGGGGAGTCTGGCCTGTTGGCATCGGATACCACGCCGTGACCGTACCATAGGCAACGTTTGCCCCACTGCCGTATGAAAGGCGAGGTCAATGAGGGACTTTGGTCCTCCGGGTACGACCGCGAGCCCTGAAAATCCCCTCGTCCTGCACGTGCTCGGCGCGCGGCCCAACTTCGTGAAGGCCGCTCCCGTTGTGCGCGCTCTCGCCGAACTGGGAGTGAGACAGGGGATCGTCCACACCGGTCAGCACTACGACGTGCTCATGTCGGACGTGTTCTTCGCCGACCTCGGGCTGCCCGAGCCGATCGCGAACCTGGGCGTCGGATCCGGCTCGCACGCGCGCCAGACGGCCGCCCTGCTGATCGGCCTCGAGGATGTCGTGCTGGAGCACGCGCCCACCCTGGTCGTCGTCTACGGCGACGTGAACTCGACGCTGGCCGCGATCCTGGTCTGCTCCAAGCTCCACATCCCGACCGCGCACGTCGAGGCGGGCCTGCGCTCCTTCGACCGGGAGATGCCCGAGGAGGTCAACCGGGTCGTCACCGACGCCCTCTCCGACATCCTCTTCGCCACCTCGCCGGACGCGCTCTCGCATCTGGCCGCGGAGGGCGTGGATCCGGCGCGTGTCCATCTCGTCGGCAACCCGATGATCGACAGCCTGTTCTCGGCGCTGGACCGTCTCGACCCCGCCCCGGTCCGCGCGCGGCTCGGGCTTCCGGAGCGGTACGGCGTGGCCACCCTGCACCGTCCCGCCAACGTCGACGACCCGGCCTCCGCGAAGGAGCTGGTCGACGCCGTACGGGAGGTGAGCGAGCGCCTGCCGATCGTGGTGCCGATCCACCCGCGGGGCCGCGAGCGCCTGGCCGAGGCGGGACTGGTGACCGGCGGGAACCTGTCGATCATCGACCCGCTGGGCTACGTGGACTTCCTGTCGCTCGTGCGGGGCGCGACCCTGGTCGTCACCGACTCCGGCGGCGTGCAGGAGGAGACGACCATGCTGGGCGTCCCCTGCCTGACCGTCCGGCCCAACACCGAGCGGCCGATCACCATCACCCACGGCACCAACCGGCTGGTCACCCCGGCGCTGCTGCCCGCCGCCGCCGACAGGGCCCTGACCGACGGCGCGGCGACGCCCTCCGGCGACCTGCCCCCGCTCTGGGACGGCAAGGCCGGGCCCCGGATCGCCCGGGTGATCGCGTCCTGGCTCCGCGGCGAGAACCTCTCCCCGGCGGGACAGGCCGTACCGCCCAAATCCCTTTAAAAAGGCTAATTAGGTACGGCCGAAGCCGTACCCTGGCACGACCCCGGATAAAGGCGAGCCCCCATGAGTGAAGAGACCCCTGAAGAGCCGAAGTATCAGCGTCTCGGGCCGATCAACTGGCTGCCCGAGGAGCGCAAGGTCGTCGAGCGCTTCGAGGAGCGCGTCCGGGACCTGGAGCGGCGGCTTGCCATCTCCGAAGCCCGGGCCGACTACGCCCAGTGGAAGCTGGAGTCCACCAAGATCCAGCGTCCCTACCGGGTGGCCGAGGTCCTGACCGGGGCCAAGGGAGCCGGGGTCGTGGCCCTGCCGGGCAAGCTGCGCTCGGCGATGCGGGCTCGCAAGGGGCCCAAGCCGCCCCGGCCGGTGTCCGAGGTGATCGAGGAGCTGAACCACCAGGGCCCGGCCGTGGACGTGCCGCAGGTGAAGTGGCCGGCGGGACCGATCACGCGTCCCGACATGAAGGTCGCCGTCATCCTGGACGACTTCTCCCGGATGGCGTTCAAGTACGAGTGGGACCAGATCGAGTTCGGGCTCCGCGACTGGCCGGAGATCTTCGCCGAGAACCGGCCCGAGCTGCTGTTCGTGGAGTCGGCCTGGCACGGCAACCAGGGCCGCTGGCGCTACCAGATGACCGGGAACAACGCCCCCAAGCCGGAGCTGCACGCCCTGATCGACTGGTGCCGCGCCGAGGGGATCCCCACGATCTTCTGGAACAAGGAGGACCCGCCGAACTTCGAGTTCTTCATCGACACGGCCAAGCTGTTCGACCACGTCTTCACGTGCGACGGCGACATGGTGCCCCGCTACCGCGAGGTGCTGGGACACGACCGGGTCGACGTCCTGCAGTTCGCGGCCCAGCCCCGGGTGCACAACCCCATCCAGGAGAAGCAGGGGCGCCTGCACGACGTGGTCTTCGCGGGCATGTACTTCAGGGACAAGCACCCCGAGCGCCGCGAGCAGATGGAGACCGTTCTCGCTCCGATCCGCGAGCTCGGCCTGCACATCTTCGCCCGCAACGGCACCGTGGACGAGAAGTACGCCTGGCCCGCCGAGTATGTCCCGCACATCGTGGGCGAGCTCCCCTACGACCAGATGCTGGCCGCGTACAAGATGTACAAGGTCTTCCTCAACGTGAACTCGGTCCTCGACTCCCCGACCATGTGCGCCCGCCGGGTCTTCGAGCTGTCGGCCTGCTCGACCTCGATCGTCTCGGGCTGGTCCCGGGCCATCGAGGAGACCTTCGGCTCGCTGATCCCGATCGCCCGCGACGAGCTGGAGTCCTACAACAAGGTCCTGCACCTGATCAACAGCCCCGAGCTCCGCGCCCGTCAGGGCCACCTGGCCATGCGCGAGGTCTTCGACAAGCACCTGTTCACCCACCGCGTGGACCAGATCCTCCAGGTCCTCGGCAAGCCCGTCGAGCCCCGGACCCGGTCGATCTCCGTGGTGCTGCCCACCAACCGCGCCTCCCAGCTGGAGCACGCGATCTCCTCGGTGGCCCGCCAGATCCACCGGCCCCTCCAGCTCGTGATGGTCCTGCACGGCCTCGACATCGATCCCGTCGTCGTCGCCGACAAGGCCCGCATGGCCGGCATCTCCGACGTCGTGGTGCTGCCCGCCGACTCCTCGCTCTCGCTGGGCGCCTGCCTCAACATGGGCATCGCCGCCGCCGAGGGCGAGCTGATCGCCAAGATGGACGACGACAACCTCTACGGCGAGCACTACCTGTCCGACCTCGCCCGCTCCTTCGACTACGCAGGCGCCGAGCTCGTCGGCAAGGGCGCGCACTACGCCTACTTCGAGGGCACCAACGCCACGATGCTTCGCATGCCGGGCCTGGAGCACCGCTACGCCTGGCTGGTCCAGGGCGGCACCTTCCTCGGCAAAGCCGACATGTTCCGCCACTACGGCTTCGAGGACATCACCCGTGGCGAGGACACCAATCTGGTCCGCCGGCTCAAGGAGGACCGCGTCAAGATCTACTCCGCAGACCGGTTCAACTTCGTCTACTGGCGCAGCGGCGACCCCGCGATGCACACCTGGCAGCCCGACGACCACAAGCTCACCCGCGGCGCGCAGTTCGCCTTCGGCGGCCACCCCGAAGACCACGTCATGATCTGAGTCCGTACGGCTGCCGCTCGAAGGCCCCGGTCCGGTTGACCCGGCCTTCGAGCGGCAGCCGTACGGTCATGCCGGTTTCGCCCTGTCCGCGGGAGTGGTGCGGAGGTTCCCACGGATCCGGACAGGACGCGAGGGCGACTCATTCCGTGTCCGGCACAGGGCGCGAGGACGACTCGTTTTCCGGTGCCCGCACAGGGTGCGAGGGCGACTCATTCCGGTGCCCGGCGGTTCGGGAACCTCGCCCGTGACGGCCCTTCCTCTGATTTTGCTGAGCGTCGGCGACATACTCGCCATGCGCCATGGACGCGTATCCCGGTGACACCGATCCTGCCGGTACATATACGCTGGAAATTATCCAAGCCGATATGTTTAGATTAATGCAAACCATTTTATCGGCATTTTTACCCATATCGATATGGCGAAGCATCGGTCAATACTCTGGGGACATTTTTGGGTCAGGGTTGAAATCCATACATCCGCGCCCGGGGCCGCGTATGCGCACCCTTCTTATTTGTTTAATGCGAGCACGCGGGGTAGAGCGATGAGTGCCCCACCATCGCTAAGGAAAGAGGGTCCGATCATGATCGAGAACATGTGGGACTACAGCCCCCAGGCTTACAGCGACGACCAGAAGCTGGACCTGGTCGGGTTCGACGTCGAGGCCACCGACGGCAAGATCGGTTCGGTGGACGAGGACAACAACGTGGTGGGCGACAGCTATATCGTCGTCGACACGGGCTTCTGGATTTTCGGCAAGAAGGTCGTGCTGCCCGCCGGCACCGTGCACCGGGTGGACCCCCAGGAGCGCAAGATCTATGTCGCCCGCACCAAGGAAGAGATCAAGGACGCGCCGGAGTTCGACGAGAAAACCTACAGGGAGCCCGGCTACCGCGACAGTCTTAGCGGTTACTACGGCACGCTGTAGTCGTTAACCCCCAGTGGGCTCTTCCTCCCCCGGAAGAGCCCATTTCGCATTTATCAACCTTTTCCCGACCCTCCAGTACTCCAGCCGCAGATCGTGAGGTCGGGCGAGATCGGCGACATCGCCCGTGCGGCGCTTGTCCCCACCCGTTTCGAGCACGACTTTCCAGCGGTGACTCGCCGAGATCACCTCATTGATCGTCGAGGAAGAGCTCTTCGATCCTCAGGTTGAACAGCTTGGCGAGACGAAAGGCGACCGGAAGGCTCGGGTCGAACTTCCCTGTTTCGATCGCGTTGATCGCCTGCCTTGACACGCCGGCACACAGAGCCAGGTCAGCCTGCGTCCAGGCGCGTTCGGCCCGAAGGTCCTTGATGCGGTTCTTCATCGGTACCTGATCTTGCCGACGAAGATGGCGATCGAGGGCGAGTGGAGTGACCCAGTCCCGCCGATCAGCGCGGGACCTCACGGAACCGAGGGTCAGGGCGTGCCTTCGAACGCGGACCCGGCCCTCCAGCTCAGGCTTTCCCTCGACAGGGTGATCCGGCCCACAACCATGGAGAAGGACAAAGGACCGGCAGATCGGCGGAATCCCCGGCGCAAAGAAGGTCATCAGCCCTGTGAACAACCTGCCTGGACGGTGCGATCCGGTCCGTCGGCGTCCGGTCGAGGCTGATCTCCACTGCTGGATATAACCGAGCGTGCCTCACATCCTCCCCTCGGTTACCGTCCGTTTCCGAAGGGTAATCGGAGCGGCTCAAGACTTTGGATTTCCACGGAAGACCACCGGACTCTCCCCGCCTACCGTGAGATCAGGGTTCCGCGCCGTGTCGGCGGCGTCTTCGATGCCGATCCGGCGTTCCGCCGGCCCGGGCGTCGCCCGGGGCGCAGCTGATCAGACATGGAGTGGTACGTCATGATCAACATCAGAAACGTCCTGGGGGCCGGGATAATGATGGCCTCCGCCCTGGTCGCACCCACGATGATGTCCGCCCCCTCCGTCGCGGCCGTCACCGAGACCGTCTCCGCGTCGCCTGCTCTCCCGTCCGTTCAGAAGCCCTGCCGGAAGGCCAAGAACCCCGCCAGGTGCCGTGCGCGGCGCGCCGGCAACAGCACCGTCGGCGGTGGCGGGCTCAGAGGCGGTATCGGCTCCGGCGGCAGCGGCCCCAGCGGTAGCGGTCACAGCCGCAGCAGGGACTGACCCACCGGGCGTTACCGCGCCCGGGACGGTTCCCCGGTGGCTGACGGGAGAACAGCCGATTCCAACGGCCCGGCAGCTTACGTGTTCGCCGCGTTCGGTCTCGCTCGCCGACGGTGTGTGGACGATGTGACGGGAGGCGCCCGGGTTCAACCAGCGTTTCACCGCCACGCTGAGCGCCGACGTCCGCACCGTGGACGCGCGATGGGAGATGTCGGCGGACGGCGTGACGTGGAACCTCGATTTTGAGCTGACCTACACCCGCGACCGATGAACGAGGGTCCCACCGATCACCGCGCTCATCCTGGACGCCTGCCGTACCCGGACTCGGGGACGGTACGGCAGGCAAGCGAGTGCGGGTGTCATGCGTCAGCGCTGAAGCCGGTACGGCGGCCGGGGGTCAGGGGGTGGTGTCCGCGGGCCGCTTGGCGGCTTCGGGCTCGACGCCGTTCGCGAGGGGGGCGGGGGTGGCGCCGTTCAGGAGGGAGCGGGCGAGGCCCAGGCCGGTGCCGCCGAGGGTGAGGGCCTTGGCCAGCATCTCCTCGATGCCCTGGGCGCCGTTGAGAACGACCATGTGATCGACGTTGCCGAAGGCCTTGGCGCCGGCCTCGACGATCTGGGGCCAGTTCTCGGCGAGCTGCTGGGCGATGACCGCCTCCTGGTTGTCCGCCAGGGCCTCCGCCCGGGCCCGGATCGCGGCGGCCTCCGCCAGACCCTTCGCCCTGGCGGAGGCCGCCTCCGCCAGACCCTGTGCCTCTGTGGCCTCCGCCAGCGCGAAGCCGCGGGCCCTGGCCGCCTCGGCCTCGCCCGTACCGGTGGCCTTGGTGGCCTCACCGGCCGCCACACCGCGCAGCCGTACGGACTCCGCCTCGGCCGCGGCGGCCTGCTTGACCTGGGAGGCCTGCGCGGCGGCGCGGAGCTCGGTCTCGCGGGCCTCGGCCTCGGCCTGGGCGATGCGGGCGTCGCGCTCGGCCCGGGAGGCCGTCACGGTCTCGTACGCCTTGGCGTCCGCGGGCTTGCGGACCTGGGCCTGGAGCCTCTGTTCGGCCAGCGCCGCCTCAAGCTCGGCCGCGCGGGTCTCCTGGACCACGACCTCCTGGCGGGCCGACGCCTCCGACAGCGGACCGGCCTGGCGGGACCTGGCCTGGGCCTCGTCGATCTCGGCCTGGTAGGAGGCCTGCTTGATCTTTGAATCACGCCAGGCGGAGGCCTTGTTGGCCGCGGCGACCTGCTCGGCCTCGGTGGCCTCCTGGTCGCGCTGGGCCTCGGCGATGCGGGCGGAGGCGGCGATCCTGGCGGCGTGCGGCTTGCCGAGGTTGGTGATGTAGCCGGTCTCGTCGTCGATCTCCTGGATCTGCAGCGAGTCGACGATCAGGCCGAGCTTGATCATCTCATCGGCGGCCGAGGCGCGGGTCTCGCCGGTCAGCCGTTCGCGGTTGAGGATGAGGTCCTCGACGGTCAGGTTTCCGATGATCGAGCGCAGGTGACCGGTGAACAGCTCGTGGATGGCCCCGTTCATCGAGTCCTGCTGGTCGAGGAAGCGGCGGGCGGCGTTGGCGATGGAGTGGAGGTCGTCGCCGACCTTGTAGATCACCACGCCTCGCACCACCACCGGGATGCCCTGCTGGGTGACGCAGGAGACCTGGAGGTTGGCCGCGCGGCTGTCCAGGCGCAGGCGGCGTGCCGTCTGGAACCCGGGGAGCACGGAGGTGCCCTTGCCAGTGATGATCTTGAATCCGAGACTGTCGGTGAGCTCAGTCTTGCCCCGGGCGCCGAGGCCGGAGATGATCAACGCCTCGTTGGGCTCGGCCACCCGCCAGACGGCCTTGAACAGCAGGATGAGGATGAGGAGGGCGGCAAGGACGACGCCCCCGATGACGAAGTATTCCGTGGGCATCGCGGCCTCCGCGGTGAGGGGGTGGGGAGGAGAGGGGAGGTCAGACGAGCGCGCGAGCGACGTAGACCGTACGGGGTGGGAAGTATTCGACGATGACGACGATCGAACCCGCGGAGATCTCCTCGTCGGGGACCGTGGGATGCGCGTAGAACGCCTCGACGCCCCCGCGAACCGCCACCATCACCTCCCCGACCAGGCCGGGACCGATCTTTCCGGTGACCCTGCCCTGCTTACCGACCACGCGAGACTCCCCGTCCATCGTGAAACACACCCGCAGACGCGGACGCTACTCCGATACGACCGACTTCACCACCCATTACGGCACGAAAATGACGCCGTCTAACCATCAATGCCAATCATCATGATTAACCTTCATATCGATAACGATCGGCCGAATGAGAACGTTCCAGTACGGATCACTCACATCAAGCGAGTTACCGTGCTTCTCTTCGGGCCCGCCACCGCACTCACCTCGGACCGTCGCACTCGCGCCGGACCTGATCACCGCGCTTGGCGACCCGGCCATCTCATCGAGACGGGCTCGATGAATGCCCTCCGTATTTCCCTGGAAGCCTCATCCAATATAATGCGCATAAATCGCTTATAAAACGAATCACCCCCTTCAGCCAATCGCCTGAATTTTCAACGATCAAGACATGACCATCATGTGGGGGATGTCGCCAATAACATTTCAACTGCGTGGGTAAAAAGTTCCCGCGCACGCAGCGCGGCGACCACCGACGATCATTCCAATCGTGAGGATCGCCCCATGACCGATCCTCACGAGATCAATCCCCGTAAGGCCGTGGAACTCGGCATGGACCGGCCCATCTCCCGCCGCGACTTCCTCGACGGCGTGGCCGCGGCCGCGATGCTCGCGACGATGGGCTCGGCGAGCGGACACGCCGGTGACGCGGCGACGGGATCCGGCGGCGTCACCGCGGAGGACCTGAAGATTCACCCCGGCACCTCGCGTCCATCGACCCTCACGGGGCTGCGGGGCGACACTCCGGCGGCGCTCGGCGTGCCCCACGCTCTGCGGGACCACCGGTTCTGGCCGTACGCGGGCACGCCGGAACCCACCGGCGAGCACTACGACCTGGTGGTGGTCGGCGCCGGGATCAGCGGCGTCAGCGCGGCGTACAAATGGCTGGAGCGCGACCCGCGGGCGCGGATCCTGATCCTGGACAACCACGACGACGTCGGCGGGCACGCCCAGAGCAACGAGTTCTCCCCGAAGGGCGGGAGAGGTCCGCTGATCGGGCACGGCGGATCGGCGTCGATCGAGGCTCCCTCGGTGTGGACGGCCGAGGGCAAGGAACTGCTCGGCAGGCTGGGCGTCCGGGTCCAGAGGTTCGAGAGGTATTTCGATCGGGCGCTGTACCCGAGCCTCGGGATGCACGGCGGCGTCTTCTGCGACCGGGAGAGCTTTCCCAAGGAGAAACTGGTCGTCCTCGCGCCGGGCAGGGCGGCCCCCGAGTGGATCGCCGAGCTGCCCGTCGCCGGGCGGGCCAGGAAGGACCTGCTCATGCTCTACGGGAATCCACCCGACTGGTTCCCCGGGCTGTCCGCCGAGGAGAAACAGGCGCGGCTGGCCAAGCTGACCTACGCGGGTTTCCTCAAGGACGTCTGCAAGGTCCACCCGGACGTCCTGCGCTACGTCGCGACCATGCCGAGCGACACCTGGGGCTACGGCTCCGACGCCTTCGGCGCGATCGACGCGTGGGGCAGCGCCGGCGACCACGACTATCCGGGCTTCCAGGGGCTCGGGCTCGACCGCTCCAGGCCGTCGAGGTACAACTCGCCAACCATGATCAAGAGGTGGGAGGCGGACGATCCGGACATCTACCACTTCCCCGGAGGCAACCAGGCACTCGTCCGGATGATGCTCGGCCGGATGATCCCCGGCTTCGCCACGGCCACCGGCATGGAGGAGATCACCACCGCGAGGTTCGACCACGGCAGGCTCGACCGGCCGGGCGGCAGGGTCCGTGTCCGTCTGTCCAGCCCGGTGGTCTCGGTCGCCAACGAGGGCGACCTCCGCACGGCCACCGGCGCCACGGTGGGCTACTTCGACGGGGACAGGGTCAGGACCGTCCGGGCCGGAAACGTGATCATGGCGTGCTGGAACAAGCTGATCCCCGATCTGGTCGACCGTCTCCCTCCCGAGCAGGAGTCGGCCCTGCGCGAGGCGGTCAAGGTGCCGATGCTCCACGCGACGGTCCAGATCCGCGACTGGCGGGCCTGGAAGGAGCTGGGCATCAACCGCGCGCGGTTCACCGGCGCCTACTGGTGCGTGGCCGAGCTCGACCGCCCGGTCAGCCTCGGGAGCTACGGATGCCCGAAAAACTCGAAAGAGCCGATCATCGTGCACATGACCGCCACGCCGGCCGTAGTAGGCATGTCGCCCGCCGAGGGCTCGATCCTCGGGCGGCGGAGACTGCTCGCGACGCCCTACAGCCACCTGGAGCACGGCATCCGCGACCAGCTCGACCGACTGCTCCACCCGGGGGGCTTCGACCCGAGGCGTGACATCGAGGCGATCACGGTCAACCGGTGGAGCTACGGCCGCGCACCCGAGTACGCCACCCCGTGGAACCTCGGCTTCTATCCCGACGGCCCCTTCCCCGCCGCCGTGGCGCGGCGGCGGATCGGGCGGATCGCCATCGCGAACTCCGACTCCGTACCGGCTCCCAGCGCCGACGCGGCGATCACCGCCGCCTACCGCGCGGTCCGGGAGCTCCAGGCCTGACCGCCAGGGATCATCCGGGAGGCCGGACCGGTCGACCTCATCAGGGGCCCCAGCCCCTGGAGTCTCGGACCTGACGCGCCAGGGATCATCCGGGAGCACCGGATCCGACCGCCAGGACCCATCGGGAGCCCCGGGTCCGGCCGGTCTCAGCCGGGGCGTCTCAGCCTGGTGAAGGCCCAGCTCATCTTGGGCTCGACCGCCCAGTGGGCCACTCGCCGTACCGGCTCCGTGCACAGCACCACGGCGAGCCCCACCCCGAAGAGCGTCACGATCAGCACTCCCGGCAGGGTGGCGGCCCAGTCGCCGTAGAACCGCTCGACGGTCTTCGCCACCAGGCCGTGGAGCAGGTAGGCGTACATCGTCGACATGCCGAGCCCGGAGTACCAGGTGCGCCGGGACGGCGTGACCGCCAGGAAGGCGGCGACCAGCAGCGCCCCCGCGGCCAGCATGCCCAGCCGGATCAGGCTGCCGGTGAGGTCGTCCACCCCGATCGCGTCGTTGGCGTTCCTCCAGCGGATCCACTCGGTCTTCACGTGGGTGTGCAGGGCGAACGCCGCGACCGCCCCGATGACGAGGACGACCGCTCCCGCGATCCGGACCCATCGCTGCTTGAGCCACTCGAAGTGCTCCGGCCGGAGCATGAGCCCGAGCACGTAGAAGGGGAGCAGCCCGAGTGTGCGGTTCATCGACAGCTCGTCGGGCAGCCTGCTCATCCCCGACAGCAGCGACAGCCCGACCGCGACCGCCAGCGGCCACCTGAGCTGCTGCCAGACCGGCGTGGACAGCCGCCACAGGAACAGCGACATCAGGAACCAGGTCAGGAAGTACGGGTCGAGCAGGCTGATGTCCAGCTTCCCGTACAGGATCAGACGGGGCAGCGAGTAGATCAGCTCGAAGATCACGTACGGCACGGCGAGCGTGCTGATCAGCTTGCGCGCCTTACCCGACCCGAAGGTGAAATTTCGCGACAAATAGCCGCTGAGCACGATGAACAGCGGCATGTGGAACAGATAGACGTAGAAGTACGCAGCGTGCGCGATCGGCACGTCCCGTAGGTTCTCGATCAGGTGCCCGCAGACGACAAGGATGATCGCCAGAAACTTGGCGTTGTCGAAAAACGGGTCCCTGTCGGCGGCAGGCGGGAAAACCGCCCGAAGCGGGGTTGCGACACTCACAGCCCCCGGACGGTAACGATCCCCGCCCAACATCCGGCGAACGCCCGATGACACCCCGGGGAACTTCCCCGTCGCCCACCTGACGGCTGCGGCACCGGCATCCCAGAGGACACCGGCGTCCCGGAGCGCGCCTCACGGTCTGCGCGACGGCCGCGGCGCCGAGGGGTCCCGGAGGACTTCCCCGCAACCCGGCATCGCGGCACCGGCGTCCCAGAGGGCCTACCCGACGATCGCGGCGCTGGCGTCCCAGAGGGCGCGCGCCAGGTCGGGGTCCCTCATCCCCTTGGGCACCGCGGCCGGGGCCTTCTTGGCGAAGTAGCGGCCCGGATGGGCGGCGCCGTCCGGGTGGGTGGCGAGGTGGACCATGGTGCTCGCACCCTCGTCCACGCTCTGCCCCATGCCGGGGATGTTCATCACCATCCACATCACGAACGTCCCCGGGGCGAACTCCGTCTTGATCACACCCGGATGGAAACAAGTGGCGGTCACGCCCGTCCCGGCGAGCCGCCGGGCCAGCTCCACCGTGAACAGCGCTCCGGCCTGCTTGGAGTCGCCGTACTGCAGCCAGCCGCTCCACCGCCGCCGGTCCCGGTTCAGGTCGGCCGGATCCAGGCGCCCGCTCTTGCCCGCCCGGGACGTAGTGGTGATCACCCTGCCCTTCACCCGCTCCAGCAGCAGATTTGTCAGCAGGAAGGGGGCGAGGTGGTTCACCTGGATCATCAGTTCGTGGCCGTCGCGCGTGAGCTTCCGCTCGGTGGTCATGACGCCCGCGTTGTTGACCAGATTGTCGATCCGCTCGTAGCGGGAGAGCAGCTCCGCGCCGAGCTTCCTTACGTCTTCCAGAGAGGTGTAGTCGCAGGTCAACGTATCCGGAATCGTACCGGTAACCGCTTTCACCCGATCTGTCACGCGAGCCAGCTTGCCGGGGTTCCGGCCGACCAGAACAATATGTTGCCCGCGCTTGGCGAGTTCCACCGCAGCGGCCTCGCCGATTCCGGCACTAGCCCCTGTAATCACACTAATCATCAGATCCTCCACTGCGCAGAAACCTTATTCGGTGCTAGTCTCCTGTGCGATCTTCCGGAGGCGTATTTATCCCTAAAACGGCGCAAGCCTCCACACGCTCAGAGGTTGGGACGAGTGGACATGGGCTCTGGAAACCGGTCGATTCGGTTTAAGATCTTCCTGTTGCTGCTCTTACCTCTGTTGTCGCTGAGCGCCCTGTGGGGCTTCGTCCTCAACCTGACGGTCGGCGACGGGGCGGCACTGCTGCGAGCGAACACCCTTTACCAAGGGGTCGGCCTCACCTCCACTGAGCTGGGACTTCAACTTCAGGCCGAGCGGATGCAATCCTCGGTCGTGATCAGCACCCGGGTGCGCACCAGCGAGGTCGACGGGCAGCGCGCCCGCACCGATCAGGCCGCCGACGCGTTCAAGAAGGCCGAGGCCGGGTTCACCTCCGGCACCCCCGAACTCCACGCGTCGCTGGACGGGCTGATCCGCCAGCTCGACCGGCTCAAGGGCATCCGCGACGGCATCGACGACGGCCAGCACTCACGGCTGAGCGTGCTGTCGAACTACAACCAGATCCTGGACTCGGTCTTCATCCTGTACGACCAGATGGCCGCGGTCCCCGACCATTCGATCTTCCAGCAGGCCACGGCCATGCAGTCGATGGGCAGCGGCCGCGAGATGATCGCCAGGGAGAACGCGCTGATCAGCGGAGCGCTGGTCGACTACCGGCTGTCGGACGAGGAGCGCAACGCCTTCGGCGAGTACGTCGCCAACCGGCGCTACCTGTACGCGCACGGCCTGTCCTCCCTGGACTCCACGCTGAGCAAGCCGTACCGCGACACCTTCAACTCCACGGCCTTCGAGAAGTTCACCACCCTGGAGAAGGCCATCGTCTCGGGCACCGGCAACCGGCTGTCTCCCGAGGCGGCGGACTGGAAGGCGACCTCGGACGGGGTCTCGTCCTGGCTGGACCAGATCGGCCTCGCCTCCTCCAAGGCGCTGGCCGACCGAGCCCAGTCGGTGGCCACCGGCATCATGATCCGGATCGTCATCGCCGGCGGCGTCGGCCTGATCGCGGTGGTCGCCTCGATCATCCTCTCGATCCGCTTCGGCCGCCGGCTGGCTAACGAGCTGGCGGGGCTCCGATCGGCCGCGCTGGACCTGGCGGACGTACGGCTCCCGCACGTCGTGGAGCGGCTCCGGCGCGGCGAGGAGGTCGACGTGCGGGCCGAGGCGCCGCCGATCGAGACCGGCGGCTCGAACAGCTCGCCCGAGGTCCACGACGTGGCCCAGGCGTTCGGCTCGGTGCAGCGCACCGCCGTCGAGGCCGCCGTCGGCCAGGCGAACCTGCGGCGCGGCGTCAGCCAGGTCTTCGTGAACCTGGCCCGGCGCAACCAGAGCCTGCTCCAGCGCCAGCTCACCCTGCTGGACAGCATGCAGCGCAGGGCGGCCGACCCCGACAGTCTTGAAGACCTGTTCCGGCTGGACCACCTGACCACCCGCATGCGGCGGCACGCGGAGGGCCTGATCATCCTGTCCGGCGCGGCGCCCGGCCGATCCTGGCGCAGGCCGGTGCCGGTGATCGACATCCTGCGGGCCGCGATCGCCGAGGTCGAGGACTACACCCGGGTCAACGTGCTGCCGCTGCCCGAGCTCTCGCTCGACGGGGCCGCCGTCGCCGACATCACCCACCTGGTGGCCGAGCTCATCGAGAACGCCACGATCTACTCGCCGCCGCAGACCACGGTGACCGTACGCGGCGACGTGGTGGCCAACGGGTTCGCCGTCGAGGTCGAGGACCGCGGCCTGGGCCTGACCGGCATGGAGTACGCGGCGATCAACGAGCGGCTGGCCAGCCCGCCGGAGTTCGACCTGGCCGACAGCGCCCGCCTCGGCCTGTTCGTGGTGGGCCAGCTCGCCTCCCGGCACGGTGTCCAGGTCATCCTGCGCGGCTCGCCGTTCGGCGGCACCACGGCCATCGTCCTCATCCCCCGCGCGGTGCTCACCGAGCGTCCCTCGCCGCTGGCCCTCACCGCCGAGCGGGTGCCCTTCTCCGCCGAACACGACGCCGACCGGCCGGGACAGCTCTTCGAATCCACGCCTCCGGGCGCCCTGGAGCCCGGCCCCTCCGGCAAGGGCCTGCCCCGCAGGACGAGGACGGTCTCCGCCGCTCAGCCCGCCGCGGGCCCTGCTCTCAGCGTGGTGTCCGACCTGCCCGCCGACCGCCCGTTCGCCGTCGGGGTGAACTCCGCGCCGGACGGCGAGGCACGCCAGGAGGCGGGCGGTGAGGCACACCGCGAACCGGCTCCCGAGACGGCCGGTGAGACCTACCGCGCACCGGATCCCGAGCCGGCTCACGGAACGCACCGCGAGCCGGATCCCGAGCCGGTCCGTGAGACGGCGCGCCAGGCGTCCTTCCACACCACCACCGGACCGGGCAGCCTGCCCCGCCGGGTACGGCAGGCGAACCTGGCTCCACAGCTCCGCCAGGAGTCCGAGCCGCCCGCCGTACCGGAGCCCGAGCCCGTCGAGGAGCGCTCGCCGGAGAAGGTTCGCGCGCTGTTCTCCGCCTTCCAGGCAGGATCACAGCGAGGGCGCGAGGAGCAGGAAAATGACTTCGCACACCACATGACGACAGGCGACAAGGGGGACGAATGACCGGAAAGCTGACTAACACCGGCGAGCTGAACTGGCTCCTCGACGACCTGACCAGCAGAGTGGGCGCGGTGCGCCAGGCAGTGATCCTGTCCACCGACGGGCTCGCTGTCGGCTTCTCCAAAGGTCTCAGCCGCGAGGACGCCGAACACCTGTCCGCGGTTGCCGCCGGGTTCCAGAGCCTGGCGCGCGGAGCCGGGCGCCACTTCGGCGGCGGCGAGGTGCGCCAGACCATCGTGGAGATGGAATCGGCGTTCCTCTTCGTCACCGCCGCGGGGCGAGGAACCTGTCTGGCGGTGCTGAGCAGTTCCGACGCCGACGTCGGCCACATCGCCTACGAGATGGCGATGCTGGTCAAACGCGTCGGCCAGCACATCTCCACCCATCCGCGCCAAGGTCTCTCGTGAATGAGAGCGCCGGCCACCGCGGCCTCCATCGGCCGTTCGATCCCCGAGCCACGGGCGGGAGGACCGGATGACCCAGTGGATGGACGAGGAAGCCGGACCGGTCGTTCGCCCCTATGCCCTCATCGGAGGCCGCACCCGGTCATCCGGTGACACGCTGGACCTGATCGCGATGGTCACCTCGACCGGCGCCATCTCGTCCGATGGGTTCGTGCCCGGACCGGAGCAGGAACGCATCCTCGCCATGGTCACCACCGCGACCTCGGTCGCCGACGTCGCCTCGGACCTCAACCTGCCGCTCGGCGTGGTCCGCGTCCTTCTGGGCGATCTGCAGGACCACAAGCTCATCTCGATCGGGCGCGCCTCTGCGAGCGAGCGCATTCTCAAGGAAGTGATCAATGGACTTCGGGCCCTCTGACGAACCCGTCGCGCTCAAGATTCTCATCGCGGGCGGCTTTGGGGTGGGCAAAACCACGCTCGTCGGCGCCATCAGTGAGATCCGGCCGCTCCGCACGGAGGAGGTGCTCTCCGACCGCGGCATCGGCATCGACGACGTCGACGGTGTGGAAGGCAAGACCACCACCACGGTCGCCATGGACTTCGGTCGCATCACGATCAGGGAAGGCCTGGTCGTCTACCTGTTCGGCACCCCGGGACAGGAACGATTCTGGTTCATGTGGGACGAGCTGTCCTACGGTGCGCTGGGCGCGGTCGTGCTGGCCGACACCCGTCGACTGACCGACTGTTTCCCCTCCATCGACTACTTCGAACAGCGCGGCACGCCGTTCATCGTCGCGGTCAACTGCTTCGACGGTGCCGATCGGCACGAAGCCGACGACGTGCGGATCGCCCTGGATCTGGACGCGGACGTGCCGGTGCTGCTGTGTGACGTACGGCGCCGCGTCTCGGCCAAGACCGTGCTGGTGGCGCTCGTGGAGCACTCCCTGAAGGTGCTGACGGCCAGCCAGAGCTGAGCGGATCGGTAGCCCGCGACCCTTCGTCGCGAGACTACCGGTCTGCCATGCTCTCTTCCCGGACGCACGGGCACGCCTCCCGGACGCATGACCATGCTCCCCAGACGCACGGCCAGGTCCTCGTCGCAGACACGCGGCCAGGCCGTCTGAGCGCTTCCTGTCCCGCGGAAGCGCTCAGACGCCCTTGAAGGGCAGCGGTCACGAGTCGTGGTCACAGTGCCCGGAGGCCGCGGATCACTTCTCTGAGAAGGCTCTCAGGGGGCACCCCGGCCGTCGGAAGCGGCGACCGCACCAGGATGAGACCCTGATCCAGCAGATCTCCCAGCAACACCTTGATCACTCCCAGCGGCAGGCCGGCCTCGGAGGCGATCTCCACCACCGGCCGTGCCCGTCTCACCAGTCTCAGCAGCCGCCGGTGCTCGGAGCCCAGCCGCGAGTTCGAGGGGATCGCCGACCCCGTCGCCACCGCCATCGACAGCAGATCGAACGCGGTGGACGACGCCTTCGTCCGTCCACCGGTCAGCGCGTAGGGGCGGACGACGGGTCCCGCCTCATCATCGATCCACTCGACGTCGTCTTTCATTGGCCTGCCATCCGAGGACCGGTGGCCAGGTGCTGACCGACGCGGGTGACCAGACGTGCCATCTCGTAGGCGATCAGGCCCACGTCCGCGGCGCCGGTGGTCATGACCGACAGACAGCTTCCCTGGCCCGCCGAGGTGACGAAGAGGAACGCGGAGTCCATCTCCACCATCGTCTGGCGTACGGCCCCTCCGCCGAACTGCAGGCTGGTCCCCTTGGCGAGGCTCTGGAATCCGGAGGCCACCGCCGAGAGGTGATCGGCGTCCTCCTTGCTCAGCCCTCGGGACGAGGCCATCATCAGCCCGTCGTTGGACAGGATCAGCGCATGCGAGACGTCCGCCACACTCGTGACGAAGTCATCCAGAAGCCAATACAGCTCACCGGGCACGTGGTTAAACCCCTTCCCCTCTGATGATCTCGTTCGTTTCCTGCCCTCGCCGGCTCCGTGAAGCCGGTCCCGCGAGGCGTTTCCGGCTGTGTTCCCGGCTGTGTCTCTGCCTGCGGTCCCGCCCACGGTCCCGGCTCACCGCTTCTCGCCTTCGGTCTCGTCGTCCTCGGCGCGTCCGCGCCGCCATCCCGACTGGAGCGAGCTCAGCACCGCCCTGGCCTCCTCAGGTGATCGTTCCTTGGCCTCGATCTCGGGCATCGCCGACCGGGGCTCCTGCCCCAGCCGCGCCGACATGTTCGCCTGGCGTACCCGGCGGGGCAGCCCGCCGTTTCCGCGCCGCATCGGCCTCCACAGGTCCGCGGAGATCGTCTCCGCGGATTCCCCGGGCGCCGTGCGCTCGGACAGCAGCGACAGCACCGGCTCGGGCTCCATCGGCTCCGGCTCTCCCAGGAGCTCCTCCGGGATCAGGACGACCACCCCGGTCCCGCCGTACGGCGAGGCCCGAAGCTTCACGTCGGCCCCGTACCGCGCGGCCAGCAGCCCGACCACCGCGAAGCCCAGGCGGTCGGTCTCGGCCGGGTCGAACTCCGGTGGACTGGCCAGGCGCTCGTTGATCGCGGCGAGTTTCTCCGGGGACAGACCCAGTCCCCTGTCCTCGATCTCGATCGCGAAGCCCCGGCCCACGAGCTCGCCCTGGACCGACACCTGGCTCCCGGGCGGGGAGAAGACCGTGGCGTTCTCGATGATCTCGGCGAACAGGTGCATCATGTCCGCCACCGCGTTGCCGACCAGGGTGATTCCGTCCATCGAGTAGATCCGCACCCGGGCGTAGTTCTCGACCTGGGCGGCGGCGCCGCGCAGCACGTCCTCCATCGGCACCGAGGAGCGCCACCTGCGTCCCGCGGCTCCACCGGACAGGATCACCAGGCCCTCGGCGTGGCGGCGCATGCGGGTGGTGAGGTGGTCGAGCCGGAACAGGTTCTCCAGCGCCTCGGGGTTCTCCGCCTGCTTCTGCATTCCGTCGAGCAGCTTGAGCTGGCGCTGCAGCAGGGACTGGCTCCGCCGGGCGAGGTTGCGAAAGGCCTGGCCGACGCCCTCGCGTAGCCTGGCCTGCTCCACGGCGGCGTCCACGGCGCGGTGCTGGACGCTGTCGAAGGCGGCGGCGACGTCGAGAACCTCGGCCGTGCTGCCCAGCGGCTCCAGCGGGGGCGCCTCGGCCTCCACGTCCACTTTCTCGCCCCTGCGCAGCTTCTCCATGACCCGCGGCAGCCGTACCTCCGCGAGATCGATGGCGGACCGCCGCAGACCGGCGAGCTCCCGGGTGAGCCCGCTGCCCACCCGGTAGGAGACCATCAGCGACGCGATGACCGCGACGAGCCCGAGGGCGCCGGCGACCCCGGCCCTGACGAAGACTCCGGTGACCGTGGGGGCCGCCCGGCCGGTGAGCGCCTGGTCCGTCGACGTCAGGGACCTCTCGTAGGAGGCCTCCAGCTCGTCGCCGGTGCTCCGCCAGTCGGTGGCCGATACGACGCCGCCGGACAGCAGGCGGTTCTCCAGGCCGGCGAACCGGGCGTACAGCGCCGAGGCCGTCAGCTCGGCGAAGGGAACGCGCAGGTCCGCCTCCAGCTCGGGCAGCGCCTGGTCCATGAGGAAGGACCGGTTCGTGGCGAGCTGGGTGAACAGGCGCATCTCCTCCGACGGCAGCGGCTTTTTGAGTGCCAGCGCCCCGGCGGCGAGCGCCCGCTCGCGGTTGAGGAGGTCCTTGGCCTGGCTGATCATCGTGACGGTGCGCGACTGGTGGTAGAGCGTCAGGTCGTTGTTCAGGCTCATGCTGTTGACGAGCAGGTTCATCGCGTCGGGCACCAGGGCGAACTCCGCGGAGAGTCCGGTGAGTCCGATCCGGCCGTTGTCCACCTTGGAGCGGATCTCGTCGAGCCCGTTCACCTGGTTCACCAGCTCGCCGAAGCGGCGCTTCATCTCCGCGGTCATGGCCGACTGCGCGGAGGCGCCGCCCGCCTCCTGCTGGAAACGGGCACGGGCCTGGTCGGTGACCGTGCGCTGCCCGGCGAGGGTGTCGCGGTCGGCGTCCGAGCGGCTGGCCAGATATTCGGCCGACAGGAGGTGCTCGCGCTGGACGGACCTGCTCAGGTCACCGCCGGGCTTGCCGACGGAGTCGTACAGCGTGCCGATGGTCAGCAGCTTCATGGAGTCGCCGACGGTCACCGTCGCCGCGAAGCCCCAGAGCGCGACCAGCGAGGTCAGGGGGATGGCCAGCAGCACCGAGACCTTGAACCGGATGGACTTTCTCGATGCCATGTCACCTCAACGGTTCGGTCTCGGAGCGCCGGGAGGGGGGTCCCCGGGCGATCTCCAGATCGCCGACGAGGATAGCACCGAACGCTCGACCCATTTGTAGCCTATTTGTGACATGAGGGGAAATGGCAATGAGAAGTGATTTATCAGCCCAGAGCGGCGCGTGAGGTGCAGGCGGCATCGCGTGTGAGGCTTAACCCAGAGCGCGTGTGAGGGGTGGGTAGCACCGCGCGTGAGGCTTAACCCAGAGCGCGTGTGAGGTGCGGGCGGCACCGCGCGTACGGCTCAGCCCAGAGCGGCGCGTGAGGCGCGGGCGGCGCTGCGCACCCAGGTCAGCCGCGCCAGCCGTACGGCCAGCACGCCGACCAACGCGATCTCGGTTCCGAGCAGAACCCGCTCGACCAGACCGATCAGCACCCCGTCCCCCGGAAGCGCCACGTAGGTGATCGCCAGCAGACCGAACCCGCCGGCCAGCGCCAGCCACTCCACCGGCCTGGCCACCGCCCGCCACCGCTCGTCCTCGCTGAACCGCGCCACCATCAGCGCGCCCGCCGCGGGCATGGCGACAAACGCGGCGATGGACACGTAGCGGTGCAGCTGAGCGCTCAGATCCGCGAACGGCCCGGAGGTCACGGCGGGCACGATCGCGAGGACGAGCAGCGCCGCGCTCCACACCAGCATCAGCCGCTCCGCCGCCACCCCCACCGGCGCCTTGACCGCCCGAAGTCCCGCGACCAGCGCGAAGGACGCGATCCCCAGGGACGCCATCGCGAACTGGGTGACTCCCCCGCCGCTCAGCGCGGCGTACTCGCTGATCGTCAGATTGAGCGGGTCCGGATACGGAACCGGGTCGATCAGACCGATGGCCGTCGTGGCCACCGCGGCCGTCGCGATTCCGGCGCAGGCGATCAGGGGGTAAATCTTCAGCATGGTCCAAGAGTGTCCGCCGGACACCCTTGCGGGCATCCGGCGGCACCCCTGATCCAACCCTGAGCCGTCCCTGAGACACGGCCACGCCCTTCGGGGGAGTGGCTCGCGTCCTCGGGCGGCCCCGTGTCCCTCAACCGGCGGCTGTATCCCCCGGTGTCCGCTTCACCATCTGCTTCGGCATCCGTCTCAACGTCCGCTTCACCATCTACTTCGGCATCCGTCTCAACGGCTGTCGCAGGCCTCGGCGTAACGGGACCTGACCTCCGGTGTGGCGTCGGCCTCGAAGTGCTCCGTGCCACCCGCCTCCCAGACCGGGGGCTCGTCGCCGCCGCGAAGGAGCCAGGCGGCCTGGCGGGCCGCCCCGTCCGCGACGTACTCCCCCGGTTCCGGGACGACCACGGGCCGCCCGAAAACCGCGGGTGCGATCCGCCGTACGGCCTCCGACCTGGCCCCGCCCCCGATGAGCAGCACCCTGGCCGGGTCGAGCCCGAGCGCGTCGAACGCGTCGGCCAGATGGCAGAGCAGGCCCTCCACCGCGGCCCTCGCCAGGTGCGCGGGGGTCGAGGTCTTCAGGGTCAGCCCGTGCAGCGACCCGGTCGCGTCGGGGAGGTTCGGAGTCCGCTCGCCCTCCAGGTAGGGCACGTAGACGAGCCCCCCGGATCCGGCGGGAGCCTCCAGTGCCAGCTCGTCGAACCGGTCGAGGCCGACCCCGAGCATCCCGGCGGTGGCTCCGAGCACCCTGGCCGCGTTGAGCGTGGCCACCAGCGGCAGGAAGCGCCCCGTGGCGTCGGCGAACCCGGCCACGGCACCGCTCGGATCGGCGCTCGGGCTCTCCGCGACCGCGAACGCCGTCCCCGAGGTCCCGATCGACACCACCACGTCCCCGGGTTCGGCGCCGACCCCGAGGGCCGCCGCCATGTTGTCCCCGGTTCCCGGCGCGAGCCGTACCGACCCCTGACCGGAGCGGAGTTCCCCCGCCGCGTCGTGGGGGCCCAGGACGCGGGGCAGTCCGGGGACCGCGCCGAAGGCCGCCTGGAGGAGGTCGGTCCGGTAGGCCCCGGTCGCGGGCGACCAGTATCCGGTCCCGGACGCGTCGCCCCTGTCGGTGACGAACTCCCCGCCCAGCCTCCAGGTGAGCCAGTCGTGCGGCAGGCACACCCTCGCCGTACGGCGGGCGGAGTCGGGCTCGTGCTCCGCCAGCCAGCGGAGCTTGGTCACGGTGAACGACGCGACCGGCACGCTGCCGACCGCCTCGGCCCACTTGACCGGACCGCCCAGCTCGTCGACCAGGTCGCGGGCTGCCCCGGCAGAGCGGGTGTCGTTCCAGAGCAGCGCGTCCCTGACGACGGCCCCGGACTCGTCCAGGCAGACCATGCCGTGCTGCTGGGCGCCGACGCTCATGGCCGCGACGTCGTCCAGGCCGCCCGCCTGCGCGATCGCCTCCTGGAGCGCCGTCCACCAGGCCTCGGGATCGACCTCGGTGCCGTCCGGGTGCGCCGCGCGCCCCTGCCTCACCAGGGCGCCCGTCTCGGCGTCCCTGATCACCACCTTGCAGCTCTGGGTCGACGAGTCGACCCCGGCCACGAGGGTCATCCGCGGACCCCGAGGAGGTGCTCGACGGCGAGCTGGTTCAGGCGGGTGAAGTGGAAGCCGCGCTCGGCGACCTTGTCGAGGTCGAACTCGTCGCGGTTCAGGTCCGCGAGCGTCTCCCCGGGGGCCAGCGTGGGCTCGGCCAGCTCTGCGACCTTGCTCGCGGCGAGTGCCTCGACGACCTCGGGGTCCGCGCGGAACGCCTTCACCTTCTCCTTCAGGATCAGGTAGGTGCGCATGTTGGCGGCGGCGGAGACCCAGACGTCCTCGGCGTCCTCGGTGCGCAGCGGCTTGTAGTCGAAGTGCCTGGGGCCGTCGTAGCCGCCGTTCTCCAGCAGGTCCACCACGAAGAACGCGTCCTTCACGTCGCCGTGGCCGAAGATCAGGTCCTGGTCGTACTTGGGACCGTGCTGACCGTTCAGGTCGATGTGGAAGAGCTTGCCGTGCCAGAGCGCCTGCGCGATGCCGTGCGCGAAGTTGAGACCCGCCATCTGCTCGTGGCCGGTCTCGGGGTTGAGGCCGACGCGGTCGGAGTGCTCGAGCTCGTTGATGAAGGCGAGCGCGTGACCGATGGTCGGGAGCAGGATGTCACCGCGCGGCTCGTTCGGCTTGGGCTCGATGGCGAACCGGATGTCGTAGCCCTGCTCGATCACGTAGGAGGTCAGCAGGTCCATGCTCTCCTTGTAACGGCTGAGCGCGGCCCGGATGTCCTTGGCGGCACCGGACTCGGAGCCCTCACGGCCGCCCCAGCAGACGTAGGTCTTCGCGCCGAGCTCGGCGGCCAGGTCGACGTTGCGGATGACCTTGCGCAGCGCGTAGCGGCGGACCTCGCGGTCGTTGCTGGTGAACGCGCCGTCCTTGAAGATCGGGTGGGTGAACAGGTTGGTGGTGACCATCGGGACCTTCATCCCGGTATCGGCCAGCGCCTTCTTGAAGTTCGCGATCGCCTTGTCCCGGTCCGGCTCGACGGCCAGCAGGTCGTCGTCGTGGAAGGTGACGCCGTACGCGCCGAGCTCGGAGAGCTTGTGGACACTCTCCACCGGGTCCAGGGGCGCCCGCGAGGCGTCTCCGAAGGGGTCACGGGCCTGCCATCCGACGGTCCACAGCCCAAAGGTGAAGCGATCTTCGGGCTTAGGGGTGTAGGCGCTCATCTGTTGTTCCTCCGATTTAATCCACTTTATGGACTTAATATGGATTGAGGTGATGGGATCGTCAAGGGGTGGGTGTTTCATGACGCAGGCCGTACGCCACGATTCGATGCGCGCCCGCAACCTCGGAGTGGTCCTCGGCGAGGTTCGCAGGAGCGGTCCGATCACGCGCGCGGCCCTGGCGGAGATCACCGGGCTGACCAAGACCACGGTGTCGAAGATGGTCGGCGACCTGATCGACGCGGGCATGGTCACCGAATCGGGCGCGCTCAGGGACGGCGAGCGGGGACGGCCGGGAACGGCGGTCACCCTCAGCGGGGAGCGGGTCGCGGCCCTCGGCCTGGAAATCAACGTCGACTACCTGTCGGCGTGCGTCGTCGACCTCACCCTCTCGGTGCGGCTCCGATATACACAGGCTGTGGACAACCGGACGGCCTCGCCTGTGGAAACTCTGGCCCACCTGCAGAAACTATTCCACAAGGCTGTGGATGAAGCACGCTCGGAGGGTCTCTCCATCGCCGGATCCACCCTCGCGGTGCCCGGCCCTGTGGACGGAGGACGCCTCCACAGCGCCCCGAACCTCGGCTGGCACGACGTGCGCGTCGGCGAGTTGCTGAACTTTCCCGCGGCTGTGGACAACGAGGCCAATCTCGCCGCCCTCGGCGAGCTCTGGTTCGGCTCCGGCCCTGGGGACTTCCTCCACGTATCGGGGGAGATAGGAATCGGCGCCGGTCTGGTGGTCGGTGGCGCGCTGTTCCGCGGCGCACGCGGGCTCGCCGGAGAGCTGGGACACGTGATCGTCTCCCCCGAGGGCCCGAGCTGCCGCTGCGGCGGCCGGGGCTGCCTGGAGCAGTACGCGGGCCAGGAGGCCCTCCTGCGAGCCGCGGGCCTGGGGGGAGGGCCGGCGGGCATTCCCGAACTGCTGGAGCGCCTTCACGCGGGCGAGACCCGCGCACTGGAGGCGTGCGCATGCGCCGGGCAGGCGCTCGGCATCGCCCTCACCTCGGCGATCCACCTGACGGATCCGGGGACGATCGTGCTGGGCGGCATCTTCGCCCCGCTGTTCCCCTGGATCCGCGACCCGGTCCACGAGACGATGACCGCCCGGCTGGCCATGATGCGCCACGCCGTCCCCGAGCTGACCGTCTCCCGGCTCGGCGGCGACGCCGCGACCCTGGGCGCCGCCGGCCAGGTCATCCACCGGGTCATCGCCGACCCGTGGACCCACGTCGTTACAGGCCGGACGGGTCCCGGCCCACGCTGATCTCCTCGGCGATCCGCCGGATCCCCTGCTCGTCCAGGCCCGGCACACTGACCAGCCTCCGGCGGAGCACCGCCGCCACCTCGAACACGCTCGCCCCGGCGTATCCCATCGCGACCTCGTGGACGATCCCGAAGAGCACGCGGTTCGCCTCGTGCTCGACGTTCGTCCGGATCAGAGAAGCCTCCGTCATGCCCGCATCCCCCTGTTTTCATCGAACGACCGGATCAACGCTACGACCCGCGACCGACAGTCTCGGGGAGGCCCGCTCGGGGAACCACCCGGAAACCGGCAGGGAGCTCCGGACCCCCTCCCGGAAGTGCTCGTGAAACTCGGCCCGGGCCTGTTCGGAGACGCCTGGGGACCGCTGATATTCGTTCGGAGATGCTTGGAGACGGCTGAGGCCCGTTCTCGTTCGGCGACCGCCGAGACTCATTCGAAGATGCCTGGAGACGGCTGAGGCCCGTTCGTTCGGCGACCGCCGAGACTTGCTCGGAACCGCTTGGGGGACCCGCTGAGACTCGTGCGGAGAGTCGCTCAGGGGCGCTCGGTCGCTCAGGAGTCCGCTTTCCCGAGCACCGCCTCGCAGATCTCGGCGAGTTGGCGGACCTGCTCGGGGGTGAGCCGGTCGAAAAAGCTCTGCCGTACGGCCTCGGTGTGACCCGGTGCCGCCGCGGCGAGCACCGCGAACCCCTCATCGGTCAGGAAAGCCCAGCTCACACGCCTGTCCGTCGCGCACGGACGGCGCTGCACCCAGCCACGCTCCTCCAGCCGCGCCACCGCGTGCGAGAGCCGGCTCTGCGAGGAGTTGAGCTCCATCGCCAGCTCGCTCATCCGCAGCATGCGGTCGGGCGCCTCCGACAGCTTCATCAGCACCACGTAGTAGGTGTGCGGCATGCCGGAGTCTCTCTGCAGCTGCCGGTCCAGCTCCTCGTTGACCAGCTGCGAGGTCGCCATGAACGCACGCCAGGTGCGCTGCTCGTCATCGTCCAGCCATCGCGTCACGCCCCCATCTTACTTGAACTCTCAATAAAATGAAGGTAATCTACTTGAGAGTTCAAGCTTCCAGGAGGAATCATGCCGGTTCAGCGGCTCAACCACGCGGTCCTGTACGTGCGCGACGTCGAGCGCAGCGTCGCCTTTTACCGGGAGGCCCTCGGTTTCAAGGTCGTCATGGGCTTTCAGGGCGCGGCGTTCCTGCAGGCCTCCGGCTCCAACAACGACCACGATCTCGGCCTGTTCGAGGTCGGCGCCCAGGCCGGTGCCTCCGGAGCGGGGCGCACCAACGTCGGGCTCTACCACCTAGCCTGGGAGGTCGACACCCTGGACGAGCTGGAGCGGATCTCCCTCAAGCTCGGCGAGATGAACGCCCTGGTCGGCGCCTCGGACCACTCCACCACCAAGGCCCTGTACGCCAAGGACCCCGACGGCCTGGAGTTCGAGGTGTCCTGGCTGGTCCCGGCCGACCTGCTCACCGACGACGTGCTCAACGCGCGCGCCGGCGTCAAGCCCCTCGACATCGCCAAGGAGAAGGGGCGGTACGGCGCGCAGACCCGCGGTGGCCTGGGCATCTCGATTCCCGCCTGAAGCACCGGAGGAACATTTTCCCCCGCGCGAACGCTGAGGACATCACGGAGAAAAGTCTCCGGACAGCGCGATGGAGTGCAATCCGGAGAAAAGGTCACTGGGAGGCGCCATGGAGCAGGTAGAGCCGAAGAAGTGGCAGAGCCTTCCCGAGCGGGTCACCTTCGACCAGATGACGACCTCCCAGCCCGCCCCGGACGACCCGGACGCCGGCTGGGCTACGACGCCGGGCCTGAATACCTTCACCCCCTGCTACGACCTCATGCTCTGACCGTCTCCCGGCTCATCGGGCGGGTGGGGGCGTGCGCCGATCGTCGGCCGGCGACTTTGGTGTGAGATGTCCAGCAACAGGACAAGCCCGAAGAACGTACGCTGAAGAAAGCGGGACATACCCCAAGGGAAAGGCCGTGGGACACACGCTGCGGAACCCTTGAGTCAGGAAAAGGTGGAATCTGTGGACCAGCCTATGGACCAGGAAAAGCCCAAGAAGTGGCAGCAGCTTCCCGAGCGGATCACCTTTGACCAGATGACGAGCGCCCAGCCCTCAGCGGACGTTCCCAACCCCGAGATGGGCCGTCCCACCGAACTCGACGCCGCGATCCGCATGACGGCCTACGGAGCATGACTTCTTCCACGGTCCGCCTGGTTCCGGCCCGGCGGATGCGGAGGTCCCCAGCGGCACCGTGACAACGATCGCCATGAGCGCCCGGCGATCGACACGGTCCTGCGGCCTCTCCCCGTGGCCGGGCGGGGACAGGCGTCGTCATAGCCTGCCGAACCAGTCGCGGACGGCTTCCACCCCACCCGTCCCGAGGGCGACCATCAGCGCGCTGCGCGCCTTCGAGGGCGCCAGGCCCCGGGCTCCGATCGCCCCCAGCTTGCCGGCGAGGCCCGCGATGAGGTGCAGGTCTTCGAGCGGCGTCCCGCGCGTACGGCTCCGGGACGCGATGACCACCGGGATGCCCCACTCCGACAGCTCACCGATCGTCGCGAAGAGGTCGACCGGTACGTTGCCCAGGCCGGTGCCCTCCAGGACGATGCCCCGGGCACCGGCGTCCACGACCGCGGTGAGCAGCGCGGAGTCCATCCCCGGATAGGTCTTGATCAACGCGACGTCCGACTCGGGCTCCCCCGCGACCAGGGGAGGCCGGGCCGGCGGCGCGGCCAGCGTCTCGACCCGTCCGCCGATCACGTGTCCCAGCACGGGGAAGGGCGCCGAGGAGAACCCCGTCACACTCGCGGCGTCGACCAGGGTGACCCAGCGGGCCGCGTGCACCTCGTCGTTGACGCAGACGACGGCGCCGGCACCGTGCAGCGCGCGATCGGCGGCGGCCACGATGGACGAGGCCAGGTTCCGCGGGCCGTCGCTGGACAGTTCGCCCAGGGATCGCATGGCACCGGTCAGCACGATCGTGCCCTGCTCCGCGGCCCGGCCCGCGAGAAGGTCCACGAGGAATGCACAGTCCTCCAGCGTGTCGGTGCCGTGGGTGATCACGACACCGTCGAATCCCCGCTCAAGGATGGCCGAGCGGGCCCTGCGGGCCAGCCCCAGCATGGTCGCGGGTGACATGTCCCAGCTGGGCTCCGCCATCACGTCCTCCACCTCCACCACCACGTCCGCGGGGAGCGTGCCGGAGGCGATGGTCGCCAGGAGCTCGGTCCCGGACGCGACGCCCGGATGGCCGGGGCGGTACGAGTGGGCGATGGTGTCACCGGTCGCCAGCAGCAGCACACGCTTCACCACATTGATCCCTTCGACGGACCGTCACGAGTTCGACCCACGGGCAGCCCGTCGTCCGGCGAACGCCACGGCCCCGAGCCGGGGCACCGGCCGCCGTGACGCCACGGTCGATCAGCTCCGGCGACGGGCGCTCGTCACCGACGTGGGCGTGCTCGAAGGCAGTCGTCTCCATTTATAACCCATACATACCCCCACTAGGGTTACCTTGCGGAGACCGCGCATATCCGGCCCTGACGGCGGAAGCGCCCGAACCACCGCGGGCGGGGCGATCGCCCGCGAAGCCGTGAGGCCTTCCACGATCGAGGGCCATCGGGAGCCGGGAACGCCGGGAACGCTGAGATGCCCGGGACTCGGGGGCACCGGGGCGGAGCTCGGTCAGCGCTCTCGACGTATCACCCTCTCCAAACAGGAGAAGCGACTATTTCAAGGGGTCGTGAGCACGGCGGTTTTGCGAAGACGGCGCGCGGCCGTGACCACGTTGGCGAGCGCCGCCTCGACCTCGCCATAGGTGCGGGTCTTCAGGCCACAGTCGGGGTTGACCCAGACCCGATCGGCGGGCAACGCCCGCAACGCCGTCCTCAGCAGCTCCTCGACCTCCTCGGCGGCGGGCACGCGCGGCGAGTGGATGTCGTACACCCCCGGGCCGAGCCCCCGGCCGAAGTCACCCACGGCCGGCTCGCCGAGGATCCGCGCGTGCGACCGGGCCGACTCGATACTCGTCACGTCGGCGTCGAGGGCGTCGATCGCGGCCAGGATCTGGTCCGCGTCCGAATAACACAGGTGCGTATGGATCTGGGTACGGTCGCCGGCGCCGGACGTGGCCCGCCGGTAGGCGTCCACGGCCCATTCGAGGTAGGCGTCCTGCGACTCGCGGCGCAGCGGCATCAGCTCGCGCAGGGCGGGCTCGTCGACCTGGATGATGGAGATACCCGCGGCTTCCAGGTCCTGCACCTCGGCACGAATGGCATCGGCGACCTGGAACGTGACGTCGCGCAGCGGCAGGTCATCGCGGACGAACGACCACGCGACGATGGTGACCGGCCCGGTCAGCATTCCCTTGACCGGCATGCCGGTCAGCGACTGCGCGTATCGGGCCCAGCGCACGGTGATCGGTGCCGGTCTCCGGACGTCGCCGTGGAGGATCGGCGGCCGCGTGCAGCGGGAACCGTATGACTGCACCCATCCGTGGCGGGTGACCGCGAAGCCGTCGAGATGCTCGGCGAAGTACTGCACCATGTCGTTGCGCTCCGGCTCGCCGTGGACGAGCACGTCCAGCCCGAGCCGCTCCTGCAGGGCGATGACCCGCTCGATCTCGGCCCGGACCCGGTGCTCGTACTGGGCCTCGTCCAGCTCTCCCGTGACCGTCGCCGCGCGGGCCGCCCGCAGCTCGGCGGTCTGCGGGAACGAGCCGATCGTGGTGACCGGGAGCAGCGGCAGCCGCAGGTGCTCGGCCTGCGCCGCCGCCCGCACCGCGTACGGACTCCGGCCCTCCCGCGCCGCCCCCGCCTCAACCGGCGCCGCGAGCACCGGCGTCCCTTCCCCCGGCGCCGGCTTCGGCGGCCCCGCGGCCGGCATCACCGACGCCGACGACCCCTCGACCGGTGCCGTCGCCGTCACCGTTGCCGTTGCCGTTGCCGTTGCCGGCGATCCTCCGACCGGCAGCGCGGGCGTCGGCCGCACCGAAGGTGCCGCTCCGCCGCGCGGGGTCGAGGCCAGCAGGCCGGCCAGCTCGACCACCTCGGCCACCTTCTGCTCCGCGAAGGCCAGCCGCCGCCTCAGCGCCGGATCGAGATCCGTTTCGAGATCCGCGTCGTACGGAACGTGCAGGAGCGAGCAGGAGGTGCTCACGACCACGTTGTCCACCCGGTCGCGTACGGCGAGCAGCGTGGCGAGCGCCCGCTCGGTATCGGTACGCCAGACGTCACGCCCGGAGATCACGCCCGCCACGACGATCTTCCCGGCGAGGACATCCAACGTGGAGAAGTCGCCGCTCCCGCCGTCCACAGACCCGCCATCCACAGATCCGCCGTTCGCAGGACCGCCGTTCGCAGGACCGCCGTCCACAGATCCGCCGTTCGCAGGACCGCCATCCACAGATCCGCCGTTCGCAGGACCGCCATCCACAGATCCGCCGTTCGCAGGACCGCCGTCCACAGATCCGCCGTTCGCAGGACCGCCGTATGCCAGGGCACCGTGCACCAGGTCCACCCCGATCGCCTCGACCGGTGTGCCCGCGAGGATCGGCAGTGCGTCGCCGAGGTCGCCGAAGTACGAGGCGACGAACAGCGACGGCCGCTCGGTCAGGGAGCCGAGCCGCTCGTAGGCGGTCCGGACGGCGGCGAGTTCCGCGTCCGTGCGGTCGGCCACGAGTGCGGGCTCGTCCAGCTGTACCCAGTCGACGCCTTCGGCGGCGAGCGCCCCGAGCAACTCCTCGTACACGCCGAGCACGTCGGCCAGCCGGTCCAGCGGCACGAATCCCGCCGGGCTTCCGGGCGCCGCCTGCGACAGCAGGAGGAACGTCACCGGGCCGACGAGGACGGGTCGCGTCTCGAAGCCCAGCTCACGCGCCTGCCGTACCTCCGCGAGGGGTTTGTCACCGGTGAGCGCGAAGACGGTGTCTGCGCCGATCTCCGGAACGATGTAGTGGTAGTTCGTGTCGAACCACTTGGTCATGCGCAGCGGCGCGATCCCCTCGGCACCGCGCGCCATCGCGAAGTAGGTGTCCTCCACCGACCTTCCGCGATATCGCTGGGGCACCGCGCCGAGCAGCATCGCCGTGTCGAGCACCTGGTCGTAGTACGAGAAGGTGTTGGACGGCGACGCGCCCAGGCCAAGCGCGTCGAGCCGCCGCCAGCTCTCCTCCCGCAGCCCGGATCCCACGCCGTGCAGATCCTCGCGAGTGGAGCGACCGTCCCAGTAGGACTCCAGCGCTCGCTTCAGCTCACGGCGGGGACCGATCCTCGGATACCCGAGGACCGTGGAGGTGGGAAATGACGATGTATGTACGGCGGTCACGCTGACTCCATGCACTGAGGCGGATCGGACGGCAGAATCCTGCCCGTCGCGCGCCGCTCAGGCTCTATCCATTGATGCTGCTTATGGATGGCTCCGGCATGCGTCATCAGCGGGGAAGACCTCGGTGGGGCGTGAATCCTGGTCGCTGCGAGAACCCGACCGCTTCACCGCGAGACCAACAGTTCGCCTCGCTTATCCATTGATCATCAGCTTCTTCGCAGCAAAAATCGCCCGCCACGGAGCTCCGGCCCGAATTCGGGCTCTTCGCAGGGCGGATGGACCGAGCTGCCCGTCGAGGAGAAGAGGCAGCCGACGGTCTCGCTGAAACCGGCCGGGATTCTCTCCCGTCGGTAGAACGATGACCACTACCAACTGAGCAGAGCGAAAACCCGAAACCCGATCATTGGCCGTACCCTGGCGAGCAGAGTGCGTCGGCCACCGATTAATTGGGGTGTTCATGCTTGGGTACAGTTTCGAGCGGATCGTACTCCTGCTGTTACTCGGTGTCCTTTTCCTGGGCGTCGTATATCTCGTGGCGAGCGTGCTGATCCATCGCTACTCGGGCGACCGGTGGCCAAGAGGATGATCGCGAAGGCCCGCCGCCTCCGCGTCCTGACCGCTCCGCCTGGTTTTTGCACGTTCACCATCGCCCGAAGTCGTCGCCCGCATTCACGTCGGCAAGGCCGCATGACCGGTCCGATCGGGTGCCGCTTCACCAAGCGGCCTGGGGAGAGCCGCCTTTTTTCTGGTGCTCGCCCACCAGGATCGGAAGACCGGTGACCCGGCCACTGACGAGATCGAGCTGGAACGACCGCCACCCCTCGACGTAGAGCAGGTGCCGTCCCGTTCCGTCGAGGCTGAAGACAACCGTGAGAGACGCGGTTGCGGGCCTGTCCAACTGAGCGAGGACCTGCGGCGGTTCTTCCCCGGTAATCGAAATCCGTTCGATGGCCGATCTGACCGCGTAGACCAGGGTTTTGCCGTCAGGCGCGTAGGCCACCGACCCAAGGGGCCAGAAACCCTCCACCGCCTTGACCAACCGGGTGGCGCCGAACAATTCCGGACCCGGCCGGCGGACGTCGAGGATCCGCAGGCCGCCTCTGCTTGACGCCAGCGCCAGGTCGTGCCCGTTCGGCGCCCAGGCCAGGCTCAACACCATGCCGGGCTGACTCGTGCTCCACTCTCGACGGTGACCGGTCGACAGGTCGACCACGGACACGTTCACTCCGCCACCGATGACGGTGGCGGAGAGTGCGAGTCTGGTGCCATCGGGGCTCAACGCCATGACATACCCGGGGCTGAGCCCGTCCGTGTCGAATCCCGGAATGAGCGCCGGCTCACCGGGGCGGCCCTTCTCGTCGAGGTGGATTCGAAAAAACCGGATGGGTGAGTCCGGCCCGGTCCATCCGGACAGTACAAAAGTACGGTTGTCGGGTGCCGCCGCGAGCACCTGCCACGACGACTTCACACCGGGTGGCAGCGGAATGTCGAACAGGAACTTCCCTGTTTTTGCATCTTGCACGCTGGGGCGGACCGGTGTAAAGGTCGCCGTTTTTGAGTTCGCCGGAATGAACCGCGCTATCGGCGTCCTGGCAATCACGATGAAGCGTGGTGGACCGGTGGCCGGCAACGGCGAACCGGTCGCCTCGGGCGTCTGAAGCAGCGGGCCGATTGCCCTGGGCGTCTGAGCAGGCGGAACGGTTACCCCAAGAAGTGGCACGGGTATCCCCGGCGTCCGAATCGGTGGGGCGGTGATTCCAGGCGCCTGAACGGGTGGGGTGACGGCCCCGGCCTGAGCGGGCGGGAGAGTGGTCCCCGGCGTCTGAGCGGCAGGTGGGACGGCCGGCAGACTGGGCGCCGTCCTCTTGAGCAATGTCCTCTCACTGCCATCGCCTTCGCTGCACGCCCCGGTGAGCATCATGCCGGTCATCCCGATCACGGCTAATCCCACACGCATACAGGGGTGCATTCTTCCCGCCGATTTCTCTTGCTTCGATTGCCCGTTTACCGACCGCCGTACCACCTGTATCAGACGTCAAAAAGTCGCGACTGGTTCGGCGGTTCACGTACGGCTACGAAATCCGCTCATGCTCGACGGAGCCTTGGCATGGCCGGTCACCCTGCCGCAGCCCGGCCATGCCGACATGGCCCATGCTCACCGCCGGTACGGCTATGCGTTCCATCGCTCGCTCACCTCGTTTCGGCTGCGACAAAAACCATCCATAAAAAATCACAGCGTCGACGTGCCGGGACCGTGGCGCCTCCACCGGGAGAATTATGTTTTCGGGTGCCACAGGGTTGCCCGGGATTATCCGTCGAGCGGGGTGGCTGAGCCGCCGGAGCGTCCGAAGACTTACCAGTGCCCCGGGTGGGTGAGCGACGGCGGCACCCTGGTGTGGGCGTCGCCCTTGGCCGCGTCCAGCTGGGACTGGATGAGAAAGATGCTGTCGGTGAGGTCGGCGCCTCTGAGGTCGGCATCTCTGAGATCGGCCCCGGTGAGGTCTGCCATTCTCAGGTCGGCGCCTCTCAGATCGGCACCGATGAGATAGGCCCCTCTCAGGTTGGCGCCTCTCAGGTCGGCGCCCTTGAGTTTGGCGCCGATGAGGTCGGCTCCCCTGCGGTCCTTCTTCTTACGGGGGACTTCGGCTCGCACGAGTTCGCTCGCGCGCAGCAGCAGGACGTTGACGTCTCGCCGGAGTGCCGCCACGTCCAGTTTCGCGAGAGCGTCGGGGCTGTTGTGCGTGAGGCGTTCGATCTCCTCCAGCGCGAGGCCGAGCTCACCGTGGAGGGAGCGGGCCGGTTGCAGCGTCAGCGCCTCGGTCAGGTACCAGAGCAGCTCGTGGAGGTCCCGGACGATCGGGAACACCTCGAACATCTGCCGTGCGGTTCGCGGAGCCTGCCGCCAGTCCTGCCCGCCGAAAGTGATCTGGGAGACCTTCTGCCCGGCGCCGAAGCAGTCGTAGACCGTGCAGCCCCGAAAGCCCTGCGGCCTGAGGCGCGTGTGAATGCCACAGCGGAAGTCCTGCCGCAGGTTGGGACAGGCCTGCCCTGCGTTTTTGTTGATCGCGAAGTCCGTCGAGGCGGAGAAGGCCGGTGCGACACAGCACAGGGCGAAACAGCTCTCGCAGTCGGCTCGCAGGCTGTGGCGCCCCTTTTCTGAGAGGGACGCTGCGGTGGACGCCAAGACGGGCGCCGAGACGGGCGCTGAGATGGGCGCCGCGGCGGGCTCTGCGTGTTCGCGTTTGTCGGACAACGTGCGCGGTCTCCTGTACGAGGCAGTCGTGCCGGTCGCGGCCGGCGAAGAACGGCTCTGAACAGCACTTCAACAACCGGCTCTGGGCGGCGTTTTCACCACGCACCCTAGCCGACCTCGTTCAGGCCGCCGCCTCGGGCGGGGCCGCTTCAAGGTCGCCGAGCATGGCCTTCACTCTCCGGTCAACCGCTGGAACAGCTCCCATGAAGCACGCTCGACCCAGTTGTGCAGCAGCTTGCCGTCTTCGCGGACCGCCCAGACGGCGGTGCCCGTGAAGGCTATCGGCCGCTGGTCGGCCGCCGTGCCGAGCACCCCGTTGTTTCTCCCGGTTATGCGCCAACGAGACGCGACACGACTTCCGTCCTCGTTCTGGAATGACTCGATGACTTCGAGGTTCAGGTCATTGATTTTCTCCAGGAAGTTCCTGACCCACTCCTTGAAGCTCTCCTTCGAGACGACATCCTCGCCACCGCTGGTGATGACAAAGTCGTCGACCACGAACCTGTCGATCGCATCGGGATCATGTGCGTTCCATACGGCGTCCCAGAACGCTTCCACAATCTCGACCGATGTCGGATTGCTCATCTCCGCCCTCCATGACGTGCCGAAATTCTCCACGCCGTTGATCTTTTACGGTCTTATCAAGAATAATTTGGACCGTGAGCCCGGCCGGCGGCGCCCCGCCTCATCGGGCTCGATCCATCGAGGCTGCTTATGGCCGGGCTCCCGGGCACGAGGTGCGGGCGAGCCGACCATACTGGAGTGTGGATCCCGGCCCGCCGCTGCGAGACATCGGCTGCTTCGCGCTTGTCGCCCAGCACCTCAGCTTCTCGCGCGCCGCGGCCGAGCTGCACATGTCCCAACCGGCGATGAGCCAGGCCATCGGCCGCCTGGAGCGATCCCTGGGCATCCGCCTCTTCGAGAGGACCAGCCGGGAGGTCCGGCTCTCGGCAGCCGGCAAGGCACTCCTGCCCTACGCCGACGCGATGCTGGAGGCCTCCGCCGCGCTCATGGCCGAGAGCACACGACTGGCCATGTCGGCGAGACCGACCATTCGCCTGGCTTATCCGTTGATCGTCGGGCCTCTCGCGGCGCGGATCACCCGCCGCCTGGCCCGGCGCAAGCCCGCGATCGACGTCGAGCTCAGGGCGGCCGGGTGGAGCGCCGCCACATCGGCCCTGGAACGGGGCGACATCTCGGCGGCGATTCTCAGCACGCCGTTCCCCCGGGAGTTGACGACCGCCGCCCGTTTCCACGTGACGGTCGGTCATCTCGCCGTACCGGCGGGCGATCCCATCGCCGCCCTGTCGCGGATCAGGCCCGAGCAGCTCACCCGATACAAGATCCTCATGCCGCGCAACCGCACGCCCGGCGGCATGTGGGCGCGGTTCGCCGCCCAACTGCGAGGACCGCACCAGCACCACGTGGTGGCCGACGACATCGACGACTTCGCGGCCGCACTGGACCTCGTGGCCGCCGGTGTCGGCCTGCTGCCGACACCCCATCTGCTCGTCAAGGCCATCCGCCGCCATGACGTCCACTTCGTCCCCCTCGACGCCGGGGACCTGCGCATGACGTACGGACTCGCCTGGTCCCCCAAGCATGTCTCGCCCGAGCTAATGGTCCTGGTCCAGGCCGTCCAGGAGGCGTTGTGGACGAGGTAGGGTCCCGGGCTCCATTCAGCCTGTCCGGCACGCCGTACGGATGCCGCGACCTTGGCCTCTTCGCTCCGGTCGCGTGAGCGCGTAACAAATCGCGTGACCGCGTAACAAAAGGGCAAGGTGCGGAACTGTAGATGGGAGAGGAAGAGGAGGCCATGCGACCCGGTCGGACAGAAATCAAGCGAAAAGGTGTCAGACCAGGTCAGAGCGGGAATCTTCCTCCCCGGACCCGAAGCTCTCCGCCGGAGCGCTTCGGCGGAGAGGGCGCGCCAAGTATCGGCGAGGCCGATACGCTCCCGAGCCGGGACGAGCCGCAGAACGTTCCAACATTACGAATGTCCTAAATGTCCCATATGGAGGAAGCGATCGTGGAGTCGTTCACGGGCGGCAGGTTGCCCCCGGACGATGTCGTCGTCGCGGCCCTGCGCGCCGGAGACGAAGCGATGTTCGCGACGCTGCTGGACACCTGGTCGCGAGGGATGTTGTGGCTGGCCCGTTCGCACGTGTCCACCAACGACTCGGCCGAAGAGGTCGTGCAGGACACCTGGCTTGCGGTGATCAAGGGAATCGACGGCTTCGAGGGCCGCTCGTCGGTCAAGACCTGGATCTACCGGATCCTGGTCAACACGGCCAGGAAGCGCGGCGTGCGCGAGAACCGCACGGTTCCGTGGAGCAGCGTCTTCGAGCAGGAGAGACCGACCGTCGACCGCTCGTCTTTCCAGGGCGTGGACGACCCTCTCCCGGGCCACTGGAAGTATCTCCCCGCGATCTGGCCGACTCCGGCTCCGGAGGGTGAGCTGCTCGCCGCGGAGGTACGCGTCCGGATCGGGGCGGCACTGGCCGAATTACCCCCCAGACAGCGAACCGTGATCACACTGCGCGACGTCGAGGGGTGCACTTCTGAGGAGGTCTGCGAGATCCTGGATATCTCCGCGGCCAACCAACGCGTTCTGCTGCACCGCGCCCGCGCGGCGGTGCGCGAGCAACTGGAAGATTATTTCGAGACGGCGAGGCGGTCGGCGTAGTGAAAACGGTTCAGTTTCAAGACGGTAAGGCGGTCGAAGTTGTGAAGCGGTTCAGCTGCGACGAGTTAGTGGAGCTCGTCACCGCCTTCCTGGAAAACGACCTCGACGAGTCCACCCGTTCCCGGTTCGAGGAGCATCTGGTCGGCTGCGAGGGCTGCGAGCACTACCTCAGCCAGTTCCGCACCACCGTCGACGCCCTCGGCACGCTGAGGGTCGAGACCCCCGGCGCGCCACGGCACGAGGGTCTGCCGGGCGACGAAGGCCTGTCACGCGCCACGCGCGACCGCCTGATGTCCGCCTTCCGCGACCGGCGGACGGCCTGAGTCCGGGCCTGAACATGAGTCCGCGCCCGATTCCGCACCCGCGCCCGAACCCGAGTCCGTACCCGGTTCCGCACCCGCGCCCGAACCCGGATCCGCGCCCGCGTCTACACCTGCGCCTGCACCCGCTGCACCTGCGCCCGCGCCCGCGCCGAGGAATGCTCCGCACAACTCTCTGAGCACGCGCTCCGGAACGCCGTCGGTTCCGAGATGGCCCAGTGCCTTGATCGTCGCCCGAACCTGTTCCAGGTAGCCAAGGCAGCCGGCGCATCCGGCCAGGTGAGACTCGAAGCGCCGCCTCCGCCTGGCGGGCAGCGCCTCTTCGAGGTAATCGGTGACAAGCCCCAGAACCTCACGGCAGCCTGCCGATCGGCCGAGGCGAGATCCGGCTCGCATCATTCCCACTCGTGCCCCATGTCACGTAGTTCCGCTTGCGGATCGATCCGTTACATCCCGCTTCTCTGTAACGTTCGCGCGCTTCGCGGATCTATAGATCCATACATATCGGGCGAAAGGGGAAGAGGATGACCGGTCTGACGACCGAGAACGCCCTCATCCGGAACACCTCGGACGTTGAGGACTTCGCACGGGGCTGCTTCCTCGGCTCCACCGGCGATCAGGTGGGAGTGGAGCTGGAGTTCCTGGTCTTCGACCGTACGGCTCCCGATCTCCAGGTCCCGATGGACAGGATCTCCGATGCCCTGCCTCCGCTGCCCGGAGGGAGCAAGGTGACCTTCGAGCCGGGCGGCCAGCTCGAACTCTCCGGCACCGAGGGCTCGCTACCGGATGCGATCGCCCGCCTCGCCGCCGACGTGGACGTCACCCGCAGGGCGCTGTGGGACGCCGGCATGGCGCTGGTCGGGGTGGGTCTCGACCCGCTGCGCCCGGCCCGGCGGCAGTTGCGCCTGCCCCGGTACGAAACGATGGCCGCGTTCCTCGGCGCACCGTACGGATCGCTGATGATGTGCTCGACGGCGTCGATCCAGGTCAACCTGGATCTGGGCAGGAATCCCGCGGCCCGGTGGGAGCGCGCGCACCTGCTGGGTCCCGTCCTGGTGGCGGCCTTCGCCAACTCGCCGCTCAGCGAGGGCCGGCCGCACGGATGGATGTCGGGCCGCCAGATGGTGTGGGAACGGCTCGACCCCACGCGGACGACCCCCGTCCCCGTGGTCGAGGATCCCGCCGCGGCCTGGACGGACTACCTGCTCGACGCCCGGCTCATGCTCGTCGGAGAGGAACAAAAACGATATAGAGGGCGCGAAATTCGCAAAACGGATGAGGCGCGCGAGAAAAAGGGGAAGGGCGGGGAACGAGGCCGTCCGATCCACGACGGCTCGACCCTCCGTGACCGGCTGGGCGCGTCCGCCCACCCGCTGACCATGACGGACCTGGCCTACCACGCCACGACCCTCTTCCCTCCGGTACGGCCGCGCGGCTGGCTGGAGATCCGCTACCTCGACGCCCAGCACCCGGCGAACTGGCCGGTGTGCGTAGCGGTGACCCACGCTCTCGTGATGGACGACCGTACGGCCGACGCGGCGGTGGCCGCGGCCGAGCCGTACGCGGCGATGTGGTCGCAGGCGGCGCGCTGCGGTCTGGCGGACCCGGGGCTGCGGAAGGCCGCCGACGCCTGTTTCCGGGCGGCCATCGAGGCGCTGCCCCGCCTGGGGGCGAGCGCGGACCTGGTCCGCGAGGTGGCCGCGTTCGCCGATCGCCATGTGACACCCGGCCGATCTCCGGCCGTCGACCTGCTGGATCTGGTGAGAGGACCGGAACGGCGCCTGCCGGCCTGGTTGACCGAGGAAGAACCGGCCTGACTCCTCCCCGCGGCTGAAAGCCCGGGGTCTCCACTCACAGGGAGATTTCAATGAGCGACTTCAAGGAGCGGATCGCCGCCGAGCTGGTCTCGGTGCGAAACCGCTCCCTGACCTATACCGACGCCGAGGACGACGTGCTGCTGCGGCAGCACTCACCGCTGATGTCACCGCTGGTGTGGGATCTGGCGCACGTGGGCAACTACGAGGAGCTGTGGGTGCTGCGGGAGGCCGGAGGGATCACCCCGCTCCGGCCCGAGATCGACGACATGTACGACGCGTTCATGCACCCGCGCAAGGACCGTCCGAGCCTGCCCATGCTGGCGCCGGTGGAGGCGCGCCACTACATCGAAGGCGTGCGCGGCCGGGTGCTGGACGTCCTGGACAAGGTCGACCTGCACAGCCCCGATCCTCTGCACCGGGGCGGTTTTGTCTTCGGCCTGGTGATCCAGCACGAGCACCAGCACGACGAGACGATGCTCGCCACCCTGCAGCTGTCGAAGGAGCCGGGCCTGGTCCGCGACGGCGACCTGCCCCCCGGCAGGCCGGGAGGCCCCGAGGAGGTGTTCATTCCCGCCGGGTCCTTCCTGATGGGGACCGACACCGAGCCGTGGGCCTACGACAACGAACGGCCCGCCCACCGGGTGGACCTGCCCGGCTACTGGATCGACAGGCTCCCCGTCGGCAACCGCGCCTACGCCGCCTTCATCGAGGAGGGCGGCTACGACGACCCGCGGTGGTGGACCCCGGAGGGCTGGCGCTGGCGGCAGGAGAGCCGCGCCTTCGCCCCGCTGTTCTGGACCAGGGACGGCGGCACCTGGTGGCGCAACCGCTTCGGCCGGACCGAGCCCGTGCCCATGGACGAGCCCGTCCAGCACGTGTGCTGGTACGAGGCCGACGCCTACGCCCGCTGGGCCGGTAAGCGGCTGCCCACCGAGGCCGAATGGGAGAAGGCCTGCGGCTGGGACCCCGAGGCCGAGCGGGCGCGGAAATATCCGTGGGGCGACGACGTTCCCGGGGCCGACAGGACCAACCTCGGGCACAGGGCGGCACGGCCCGCGCCGCTCGGCGCCTTCCCCGCCGGGGCCAGCGCCTACGGCGTCGAACAGATGATCGGCGACGTGTGGGAGTGGACCGGCTCCCGCTTCCTGGCCTATCCCGGCTTCAGCAGCTTCCCCTACCCCGAGTACAGCGAGGTCTTCTTCGGCGGCGACTACCGGGTGCTGCGCGGTGGATCCTGGGCGGCCGACCCGGCCGCGGTCCGCACGACGTTCAGGAACTGGGACCACCCGATCCGCAGGCAGATCTTCTCCGGCTTCCGCTGCGCCCGATCGGCCTCCCCCGAGCGCGTCTCCTCCCCGGGGCAGAAGTAGATGTGCCGCCACGCGGCCTGGCTGGGCCCCCCTCGCACCCTCGACTCACTGATCCACGAGCCCGAGCACGGTCTGCTCCGGCAGTCCCACGCCCCGCGCCGGCAGCGATACGGCACGGTCAACGCCGACGGCTTCGGCATGGGCTGGTACGACCCCGCCCGCGCTGAGCCGGTCCGCTACCGCCGTGCGATCCCCATGTGGACGGACGCCAACCTGCCGGCCCTCGCGCAGGTCGCCCGCTCACACTGCCTGCTGGCCGCCGTACGGTCCGCCACCGTCGGCATGCCGATCGAGGAGACCGCGACCGCGCCCTTCGCCGACGGACCGTGGCTGCTCAGCCACAACGGCCGCGTCGCGCGAGAGGCGGTCAGGGAGCTGGCCGACGGCGCGGAGAGCTCCTGTGACGCCGCGTGGCTCGCCGCCGCGGTGTTCGAACGGCGGCGCGCGGGCCATCCGCTCGGCGACGCCCTGGCGGAGGTCGTCATCCACGCCGGGACCAAGGATCCCGACGCCCGCCTGAACCTGCTCGCCTGCGACGGGGGGGCGATCGCCGCGACCGTCTGGGGCGACACGCTCTTTCTCCACCTCGACGACGGCGTGCTCGTGGCGAGCGAGCCGCTGGACGACCGGCCCGGCTGGCAGGCCGTACCGGAGCGGACCCTGGTGCTCGCCTCTCCCGAGGGCGTGCACTTCCAGCCACTCTGACCCGGCACCGTCCCGGCCGCGATCCGACGAACCGTCGGGCGAGAAGGACCACGACCGAGCGGAGCGAGGTCATCCAGAAAACACAGCATCCGGCCACGAACCGACGAACCGTCAGGCGAGAAGGACCATGACCGAGCAGAGCGAGGTCATGCAGAAGACACAGCACCCGGTCACGGGCCGGTGAGCCGTCAGGCGAGAAGGACCGTGATCCATCGACTTCGGGGGGACCCATGTCCGTCAGCCAGTCAGCCGTACACCTGATCAACCATCTCGGCCGCGACTACCTGCGCCAGGCGCTTGAGCACGACGTCCACACGGGGCTGACGTCGACGCCCAAGTGGCTGCCGCCCAAATGGTTCTACGACGCGACGGGCAGCGAGCTGTTCTCCCAGATAACCCGGCTGCCGGAGTACTATCCCACGCGTCGCGAACTGGCCATCCTGCGCGAGCACGCAGGCGACATCGCGGTGCGGAGCCGCGCCGACACCCTGGTCGAGCTCGGCTCGGGGACCAGCGAGAAGACCGTCCTGCTGCTCGACGCCCTCACCGCGGCCGGGACGCTGCACACCTACACGCCGGTGGACGTCGACGCGATCACCCTCGCCGACGCCGCGCGACGGCTCGCCTCCCGCTACGCCGGTCTGACCGTGCACGCGGTCTGCGCCGACTTCGAGCAGCACCTGACGCTGCTGCCGCGAACGGGGCGCCGGATGGTGGCCTTCCTCGGCGGCACCATCGGCAACCTCGATCCGGCGGCACGCGAGATGTTCCTGAAGGAGCTGCGCACCACGCTCCGACGCGGCGACACCTTCCTGCTCGGCGCCGACCTGATCAAGGACACCGACCGGTTGATCGCGGCGTACGACGACGCGGCCGGGGTGACCGCCGCCTTCAACCGGAACGTCCTGCACGTGATCAACCGGGAGCTGGACGCCGACTTCGAGCCGGACGCCTTCGAGCACGTCGCGCTGTACGACGCGGAGCACAACTGGATAGAGATGCGGCTCCGCGCCACACGGGACATGCACGTGCGGGTCGGCGATCTCGGGCTGCACGTCTCCTTCGAGGCGGGGGAGGAGGTCCGTACGGAGATCAGCGCCAAGTTCCGCCCCGACGACCTGCGACGCGAGCTCGTCGCGGCCGGATTCGAGGTGAACCACCGCTACATCGACTCGACCGGTGACTTCAGCCTCTTCCTGGCCAGTGCGTGATCGCTGACGACTGGCGGGCGGCGCGGTCCTCCGCGCCGCCCGGCCACCTCGACGCCGCCGGATGCAACGTCCCCAGCGACCGGGTGCTCGACGCCGTCGTCGAGCACCTCCGGCTTGAGCGCGAGGTGGGCGGTTACCAGGCGATGCCGGACTTCCACGCCCCCAAATCGGCACTGGCCACCCTGGTCGGCGCCGACGCCGGCGACGTCGCCTTCCTGGAGAGCGGGACGGCGGCGATGGTGGCGCTGCTGGGTGGATGGCGGCTTCCGCCGGGCAGCCGGGTCGGCGTTCCCCGCGCCGAGTACGGGAGCACCCTCATGCTGCTGCACCGTCTGGCGCGGCTCCGCGGCTGGAAACTCCTCGAACTGCCCGCCGACGACGACTCCCGCCTTGATCTGGACGGGCTCACGTCCCTGCTGTCAGACGGGCTGGACCTGGTCACCCTCCCGCACATCTCCTCCCACCACGGCATCGTGCAGCCCGCCGCCGCGGCCGGACGGCTGTGCCGCGCCGCCGGGGTGCCGCTGGTCCTCGACGTCTGCCAGTCCCTCGGCCACGTGGACGTCGGCGGCACCGGTGCGACCGCCTATGTCGGGACCTCTCGCAAGTGGCTCGCCGGGCCCCGAGGGGTCGGCTTCCTGATCGTGCCCGGCCTCGCCGAGTACGGCGAGGACATGGACGCGGCGGCTCCCGCGCTCGGCGGGCACGTCTGGGTGCACGGGGACCCCTCACCGCTGGCCGGCGCGGCTCGCTACGAGACCTCCGAGGGGCCGATCGCCGGGCGGGTCGGGTTCGGCGTCGCCGTACTGGAACACCACGCCCTCGGCCCCGCCGCGATCCACGCGTGCCTGGCGGAACTCGGTGTCGCGGCGCGTCGCCTCCTCGACGGGGCCGGCGGCTGGCGGGCGGTCGAACCCCTCGACGAACCGTCCGCCATCGTCACCCTCAGGCCGCCGCCGGGCGTGGAACCCGCGACGGCCGTCGAGAACGCCAGGTCACGGGCGGCGAAAGCGTCCCTGCTGATCGGCGCCGTACCAGTCGGCAGAGCCCCCGCGGACCTGCCCACACCCGTGTTGCGAATCTCCCCCTCTCCGGGAGCGTGCCAGGAGGACCTGCACGCCCTGGCCCGCGTTCTCGATCACTGAACCGACTGTTCAGAGAATCTCGGTGACTCTCCTCCCCGAGCAGATCTGCTCCCCCGAGCGGATCTGCCTGGGACCGGAGGGCCTTCCGGTGCGGAAGGGGCCCTCAGCGGGGCGGCTCCGGCGACCGGGGCGCGCATCGTCTCATGGTGTTTCTCCTGTGAAACGAGATATTGCTGCTTCCCTACGCCCCTGACACTAGAAAGATTCACCGGCCCCTTCTGCGCAGGAATGCACACACACCGTCCAGTGCGCACTATTACGGGTTACGGACCACGCCAACCCCCTGCCCACGCCGCCAGAGGCCTCGCCGTGAGCGTCGAAACCACCCTCCCGCGGCAGCCCACATCCCACTTGACCAGGACGTCCACCGTTCTCGGCCCGAACAGTCAAGGAATCGGCGGTATCGTTCTGGGCTCGCCGGTTGTTGTCCCTTTCGGCAACCAGCCGTCCGACCTGCCGGTGGCCACCTCGCTGCCACCCACCCGGGTGCCCCTCAGCCTGGTGCCATCGCCCGTCACGCCGGTGACGTTGCTGCGCTCGACGGCTCTTTCGACGGCACCTCCGCCGTCCAGGCGCTCATCGGGCGCTCGCTTGGACCGTCGTGGGAGTAGTGACTGTGCCTGATTGTCGAACATCGCGCCTCCAAGGCTCATCTCACGTCCGCACCCGCAGCCCTCGGCTCCCCCTGACACCCCCCTCCGTGCAGGACGACGATGACCCCCAGGAGCAACCCCTGCCCGACCGGTCGCCCGCGGACGGTCCGCCGTCCCGGACGCTGTCGCCCACCGTCCGCTGGTGGATCCGGCTCCTCCTGCCCGTCGCGGTCATCTCCGTAGGGATATGGACGCTCCGCGACAGCCTGCCGGCGCCCGCGCAGATCGGCGAGGCCATGGGCGAAGCCCATCCCGGGGGCCTCATCGTCGCCCTGGCCACCTCGGTGCTGTCGGTCACCATGTTCGCCCGGCAGCAGCGAGCGCTGCTGCACGCCTACGGCGTCGCCATGGGACCGTCGTATGCCCTGGCCCTGGCCTACGCGCGCACCGCCATAGCCGCCGCCCTTCCCGCCGGATCCGCGGTCTCGGCCGCCTATGCCTTCCAGCGTTTCCGCGCCCACGGCGCGAGCCGTACCACCGCCGCCTCGGTCACCATTCTGTCCGGCACCGTCTCGGCCCTCGGCCTACTGCTGCTCTACCTGGCCGGCATGGCCCTGGCCCTCGTCATCGATCCCGGTCTGCTCGTCGACGCCCAGGGAACGTTGATCACAGGCGGAGTCCTCGTCCTGGTGGCGGCGGTCGTACTGGCCGCCGGACGCCTGCGCCGGCGGAGGCCCACCTCACCTCGGTGGTCCCGCGTGTCCGCCGCCCTCGCGCCGGTCGGCGCCACCTTCCGCACGGTCGCCGCCCTTCCACGCCGTGACGCGGCGGCCGCGCTCGGGTTCGCCGTGATCGCCTGGATGGCCGACCTGGCCTGCCTGTACACCGCTACCGTCGCGTTCGACCTGGACGTCCACCCGGTACGGCTGGCCGCCCTCTACCTCGCCACCCAGTTGCTGCGGCAGATCCCGCTCACCCCCGGCGGCATCGGCATCATCGAGACCAGTCTCATCACCGGCCTGGTCGCCACCGGAGCGGCTCCCGCGCCGGTCGCGGCGGCCGTACTGGTCTACCGGCTGCTCACCTGCTGGCTCACCCTGCCCATCGGCGCCGCCGCCTGGGCCCTGCTCCGCCGCACGGAGCCTGATCCTCGGCAGACCCCGGAACCCCAGCAGGTGCCGTAACCCGGCCGCGCCACCCGCTCACGGCGAGCACCGGTGGCCGCGTCCGCCGACGTCAGCCGCAACACCGGCGGACGCCGTAGCCCAGTCCCGGCAACACCCCCGGTAAGCACCGGTGGCCGCGTCGACCGCAACACCGGCGGGTGTCGTAGCCCGGCCCCGCCAACGCCCACGGCGAGCACCGGTGGCCGCGTCCGCCGACGTCAGTCGAACGTGAGCTGCTCGGTGCGCCTGGGCATGAGCAGCATGGCGCCCACACCCAGCACGGCCACCAGGAGAAGTGCGAGGAAGATGTTGTGGGTGGCGTCGTAGAGCGCCGTGCGGATGAAGGACGCCGCGGCCGGATTCCCGCCCGCGTCCTGGCCGCCGAGCACCAGGCTCGTCGCGTCGACGCTGTCGGGCAGTGAGGCGGCCACCGCGGCCGGCGGGTGGGCGAAGTGGCCGGCCAGCGTGGCGTTGGAGATGGCTCCGAAGACCGCCGCTCCGACCGCGCTGCCGATGGAGCGGCAGAACATGTTGGTCGCCGTGACGACGCCGCGGCGCTCCCATCCGACGACGGACTGGATGGCGACCATCGTCGGGCTCGACGCGAGCCCCAGCCCGGCGCCCACGACGAAACACGCTCCCGCCACCGCCCATATCGGGGCGCGCTGGGTGAGCAGGACGCACAGGATGGCGCCGACCACGATCAGGCCGCTGCCGATGAGCGCCGTGTCACGGAAGCCGATGCGCATGTAGATGCGTCCCGACAGGGTCGCTGCGATGGGCCAGCCGATGGTGAGCGCGGCCAGGGCGAAACCGGCCACCAGCGCGCCGGTGCCGAGAACGCCCTCCGCGTAGGTCGGCACGTACGAGCTGAGCCCGATCATGAGCGCGCCGACGCTCAGCCCGACGAGGTTGCCGCCCGTGAGCGTCCGTTGACGGAACACCCACAGCGGCAGGATGGGCTCGGCCGCTCTGCGCTCCACGAGGACAAACGCGACGGCCAGGACAACACCCGCCGCGAGGATGAGCAGGCTCGGAACGGATCCCCAGCTCCACGCCACCCCGCCTTCGAGCAGGCCGAGAATGATCAGGGAGGAGCTGCCCGTGAGCAACGTCGCCCCAACATAGTCGATCTTGTGGGAGCTCCGTGTCACCTGCTCCTTGAACCGCCGGGCGAGCACCAGCGCGGCGATGCCGCCGAGCGGCAGGTTGATGAAGAAGATCCACCGCCACGAGGCGTACTCCGAGAAAAGGCCGCCGAGAGTGGGCCCGATCACGGAGGCGGCGCCCCAGACGCTCGCGACGTACCCCTGCACGCGCGCGCGTTCTTCGACGGAGTAGAGATCGCCGACCATCGTGATGCTCATGGGCTGCACGGCCCCGGCACCGATGCCCTGCAACGCGCGGAAGATGATGAGCGCCGGCATGCTCCAGGCGAGCCCGCACAGCACGGAGCCCAGCAGGAACACGGCGATGCCGAAGAACATCACCGGCTTACGCCCGAAGATGTCGGCGAACTTGCCGTAGAGGGGGACCGTCACCGCCTGGGTGAGCAGGTAGATCGAGAAGAGCCAGGGGAACTGGGAGAAACCCCCCAGGTCGCTGACGACCGATGGCACCGCCGTCGCGATGATCGTGCTGTCGATTGCCACCAGGCCGGTACAGAGCATGATGGCGGCAAGCACCGGCCCACGCTTCGACCTGAAACCAACGCCCTCCGAAGTCACTGTCGTCACGTGGGGAAGTTCTCCTTGCGGGCTGAGCATGGACATCAACGCCGGACTCAACCCCGCCGGCAACGTGGCCGTCCAGCGTGTAAGCAACCACCCGCTCGCCCTGGGCATTCCTCCCGAAAGAAATTCACAGGAACCTCGGAGACTCGCAGGTCATGGAGAGCGGAGGCCGGGATCGAGTCGATCTCCAAGCGCCCTACCTGCGGAGACCGTCAGATGACGACGGCCGGCCCGTCCATGGCGAGGGGCCGGCCGTCGTCGTGAGCGGGTCAGTCCACGAGCAGCGTGTCGAGCTTGGTGAACGAGCTCTCCCAGCCCTCACGAGCCATGTCCGCCACTTCCTCGGTGTAGAGGCCCTGCCGCAGCACCAGCCGGGTCTTGCCACCCTCGTCGTGGAACTCGATCCTCATGTACATGCTGCCGCCCTCCTGCTGGCCCGGGATGCCCTCCCACTCCTCGGTGCCCACGAGCAGCTCGTTCTCGATGACCTCCGTGAACGTCGCGTCGACGGGCGACGTCATGTTCGGGTCGTCGTCGCTGACCATCGTGAGCCGCTGGTGGCCGCCGACTCGGGCGTCGATTTCGACGGTGTCGCGAGGCACCGAGAATCCGACCGGGCCGAACCACTGCACGATCTGGTCGGGGTCGGTGAAAGCCCGGTAGACCAGCTCCCGCGGAGCGTCGAAGGTCCGGGTGATGATCAGTTCCTTGCTGGCCGTCGCGTCCGTCATGGCGCTTTCCTTCTCTCGAGTGTGCCGTTGTCCTGCTGCTCTGACCGTTCTTGCGTGCTCTCGCTTCGCCGTGCCGATTGGTCCTGCTGGATTCGTCGCAGATGGGCGTCAAGCCGGTCGAGGTTGACGTCCCAGAACCGCCGGTAGGGCTCCATCCAGGCCGTGACCTCTCTGAGAGGCCCGGCCTCCAGACTGCTCGATCGCCATTGGGCCGAACGACTCCGGGAGATCAGCCCGGCATTCTCAAGCACCTTCAAGTGCCGCGAGATCGCCGGAAGGCTGATGGAGAACGGCTCAGCCAGCTCCGAGACGGTGGCGTCACCCTCTGCCAGCCGGGCCAGGATCGCCCGGCGGGTCGGATCCGCCAGTGCCGCGAAGATCATGCTGAGCCGATCGACTGCCATCGCATTTAACCTTGCTGTTAATTAACCGATGTGTTAAATGTAGGGCTCTGCCAACACACTGTCAAGCAATCCCGAAGGCGTGGGCAGGCCGCAGCCGAACAGCGAACAGCTGGGCGTCCAGACGCGGGCACGTCTCGGCGAAACCATCCTGAATACACCAGATGCCACACATCGAATGGTCGGGAAATCGGCACTCTCCGCAGTCGGCGGAGACGGGCTGTTTCCCGAACGCATGAAGGCACTACCGCAACCTCAGAGTGGGAACGGGCCGGTAGTACACCGCGATCTCCGGCCATGACGGAGCAAGTATGCTGCTCCGCAACCGTGCCGAGCAGCTCAAGAGAGCGCCGCATCCGACTGGCTGAGAGATCGCCGTGAAACTCACCGAAGAACTGCTCGCGCTGCTGCGTCAGCCGAGCATCTGCTATATCGCCACCTCGATGGCCGACGGTTCGCCGCAGGTGACCCAGGTCTGGGTCGACACCGACGGCGAGAACGTGATCATCAACAGCGTGCAGAGCCACGTGAAGACCAGGAACATCGAGCGGGACCCGCGCGTGGCCGTCGCCATCTCCCACCCGGACGACCCCTCGCGGTACTTCCAGGTGCGCGGCCGGGTGATCGAGGTCACCACCATCGGCGCGGCCGACCACATCGAGGCGCTCGCCCAGAAATACCTCGGCAAGCCGTACCCCTGGTACGGAGGTCGCGACCAGGTGCGCGTGATGTTCGTCATCAAGCCCGAGAGCGTCGGCGGCATGGGGTAACACTCCAGCGATCAGGGCTGTCTGTCGCGGCAGGAGAGGCCTCGCCGGCGCCTCTCCTCCCGTCGGCCGCGGCTATCCGGCCTGCCGGGCCCGCTCCAGATAGTGGACCAGGTCACGCATCCGGTCCACGGGCCACGGCAGGCCCCGGCCGATCTCCTCGCTGTTCTCCTCCCACGTCCTCTGCGCCGCCGCCTTGGTCCGTTCGCCGTCTTCGCCGTCGCTGTGGAACCCGCTCGCCAGCGTGTCCCAGCGGCCGACCAGGGCCCGCACCTGCGGGTCGTCGACGGGAGTGCCGTCCTGTACGTGCCGCAGGAGCTCCTCGACGAGCCCGGCCCATTCGGTCTTGGCCGCCTCGACGGCCTCCGAGCCGAGCTCGGTCCTGCGCCGGGCCAGTTGCTCCCGCTGCTCCGTCGTGAATGAGGTCTCGAACACAGAGATCATCTCCAAGGTCGTCATGAACTGGTCCGGATCGGGCATCAACGCGCCGTCGATCTGTTCCAGCAGCCCGTGAAGCCGGTGCGTGAGCTGCTGGATCCGTACGGCGTGCGCCTCCAGCCCGCGTAGCTGGGCCGTCAGCAGATCGCGCATCGCCGCCAGGTCGCCCTCGGAGTCCGCGAGCACGCTCGCGATCTCCTCCAGCGACAGCCCGAGCGCCCGCAGAGCCCGCACCCGATACAGCCGCCGCACATCGCGCTCGGTGTAGCGGCGATGCCCCGAGGCGGTGCGTTCGTCCGCGCTCAGCAGGCCGATCTCGTCGTAGTGGCGCAGCGCGCGCACGGTCATCCCGCTCGCCCGCGCGATCTCGCCGATGCTCCACCGACGCCCGGCGTCGTCTTTCCCGATCACGTCCACAACGCTAGGACCTTCCGTCGCGGCAGGTTCAAGCCCATCGCCACGATCCGGTGGACGTGAGCGGTTACGGCGTGCCGACTCGACGCCCAGGAGTTCTAGGCTGTCGGGTCATGCGCTCCCTCCCGCCCGGCGCCGGTTCCCCGCGATCTCTCCGACGCCTGGCCGCCTTCACGCGACGGGCTCTCCCGGTGGCCTTGTGCCTCGCCGTCCTGCCATCCGGGGTCGCGCAGGCCGCTTCGCCCAAGAGCTCGCTGCTGAAGACCGGCCGGCTGGCGGCCACCTCGTGCCCGGAACCGCCGATCATCGATCTGGGCATCCCCAGGACGCGTGAATACCTGGCGGCGGCCATGAAATGCCTGAACACATCATGGTCCGCCCATTTCGCTCGCGCCGGGCTGAAGTTCCGCAAGCCCACGGTCGCCTTCTACGAAGAACCCGTGGAGCGCGTCTGCGGAATACCCTGGCCGGTCTACGTGGCGGCCTTCTACTGCACCGAACGGGCCACGCTGGTGTTCCCGCTCACCGGCGACTGGATCGAGAACCGGACCGATCTGTATCCCCTCAAGACCGCCGCCCACGAGTACGGCCACCACCTGCAGAGCCTCACCGGCATCAGAGATCGCTACGAGGCCCGTGTCCGCTCCGACCACGCCCACCAGGCCGAACTCGGCCGCCGCTACGAACTTCAGGCGGACTGCCTGTCAGGCGTGTTCCTGGGCAGCGTACGACGCTCGTCGTCACGCACCGAGCAGGACTGGAAGTCGCTGTCCGACACGCTCCGCGCCAGCGGCGACGACCGCGACCACCGCGCCCACGGCACCGGCGCCAACCGGGTCCGCTGGTTCAATCGTGGCTACCGCGCGGTCTCTCCCGCCGCCTGCGACACCTGGACCGCCACCCCGTCCCAAGTGTCCTGATCCCACAGGTCGCGGCCGGTGAAGCACTCGACAAAAGATCCGAACAGGGCGCGGAGAAGCCGGACGCCGCCACGGCCCCCGCCCTCGGGAGCCGGCGACCGCCGATCTCCTGAGTCTGTGAGTCATTCGGAGATGCAGGGGACACCGAGCTGGGTGAGCATCTCCAACTGGTCGTAGTAGACACGTTGGCTGGCGATCAGCCCGTCCTCCATGGTGCGGATGTCGCAGCCGCGGATGGCGACGCGCCGGCCGGTCGCCTGGACGGCTCCTCCGGTGGGCAACAGGAACGGCCCGGTATGAGTGCCGGTGGCCGTCCACTCGCTCACCACGAGATCTCCGCATACGGCTCCGCTGTGTGGCGTTATTTTGATGTCCGGCATTCCCTCGGCGTAGAGCGCGAAGTAGGACGCGATCTCCTCACGTCCCTCGGCGATGCCACCCGGACAGACGTAGATCGCACGCGGGCCGAAGAAACTCGCCGCCGTTTCGAAATCATGCGCGTTGAACGTGGCTACGAACTCGTCCGTGACTTCCTGGTCGTTGGACACCATGGACTCCCTGAATCGATCCTGCGCCGGCGTGCCTCCCTTGGCATCACCAGCCCCAGCGGCGGTCACCATTCCGCCCTGAACGAGCTCGGCGCCGGTCAGATCCGCCATGCGGGCGTCTGCCCCTCGTCGACGACGTGAAATGCGCCGGGAGAGGCTTCACCGATGGGCGGCCGCCCGGTCGCGTCCATCAACGGCAGCCGAAGCACGAATCGGGCGCCTCGTGGCGAGTCCTCGACCCGCAGGGTTCCGTTGTGGGCGTGGGCGATGTCGCGGGAGATGGCCAGGCCGAGCCCGCTGCCCCCGGGTTCGCGGCGCCGTCCGGCGTCCAGGCGGACGAAGCGCTCGAAGACGCGTTCGCGGTCCTGGGGCGCGATGCCGTCACCGTCGTCGGTCACCGTGACCACGGCCTGACCGGCCGCGCGCTCGGCGGTGGCCTCGATTCTGGTGTCGGCGTGCCGCCGGGCGTTGGCCAGGAGGTTGTCGAAGACCCGGATCAGCTGGATCCGGTTGCCCTGGACGGTCACATCCCGGTCGACGTGGACGTGAACCGGCACGCCGCCCATCTGGGCCCCCGCTTCCTCCGTGACCAGCGCGCCGAGGTCGATCGGCTCGTGCGCCACCGCGTCGCCCGCGCGGAGGCGGGCCAGCACCAGCAGGTCATCGACGATCGTCTCCAGCCGGCGAGTGATCGACAACGCCTCTCGAATGGTTTCGTGAGGGTCGACGTCGTCGGGATAGAGCACCGCCTCCTCCAGCCGGGTGTGCAGGCCGGTGAGCGGGGTCCTGAGTTCGTGAGAGGTGGTGGAGGCGAATCTGCGTTGCTGCTTCACCGCCTCTTCCAGCCGGGCCAGGGTCTGGTTGGCGGTGCGAGCGAGCAGCGCGTACTCGGTGCGGCCGGAGGGCTCGGGCACCCGCAGGCTCAGGTCGCTCACCGTGATCTCCTCCATGGTCGCGCGGATCGCCGCCACGGGACGCAGGGAACGGCCTCCCACCCACCAGTTCCCCCCCGCCACGAGGCCGGTGGTCAGCAGGATTCCGGCGCCGGTGAGAATCTCCAGTCGGTACGTGGCCAGGATGGGCGGCTCAGTCATTCCCGCGTAGACGAAGTGGGGAACACCTCGCCAAAGCTCGCGCGTCTCTATCGGAGAGAGCCGGACTGCGGAGAGCATGACGCACCCGCCCTGCGGGAAGCACTGGGTGTCATCCTGGATCCGATCGTCGACCGGAGGCATCACCGTGCTCAGGGCCGACCTGCCCGCCGCCGCGGCGCTGGCCACCACCACCCGGCCGTGGGAGTCGATGAGCTGGAGGAGGTTGATGCGAGTCTTCGGGATCGGCCGCGGCGGCGTGCTGCCGGGCTGGAAGGACCCGAGCCAGTTGGTGGCGACTCGCTGGGCTTGCTGGAAAACCTGCTCTTGGGCCCTGTCCAGAACCAGGAAGTCGAGGCCGGCACCGATCATGGTAAGGAAGATCAAAGCCAGGCCCGCGACCGCCAGTGTGGTGCGCGCCTGAAGCGAATCCGGAAGAAATGATCCCCGTCTGCCTCCCAAGATGGCCCTCCCTTCTTACACAAGTCCAGGTCAGGTCACCTTTGACGGTAATCGCCAGATAAGCGGCCATGCAATGAAAGGCCCACATCTGAACCAAAAGAGTGCCCGTGCATTGCCAGCGCCAGACCAACGTCCCCCCGCGGACATCACGTCCCGGGCGGCCACGCACAGGGAGCGGCGGGCTCCGGCGTCGGCTACGTGGCGTTGCGTTCGAGGACGGCGTCGAAGAGACCGTCCTTGTAGCCGAAGTAGGCGTAGATCATGTACTGGTTGGCCTTGGCGCTCTCCGCGATGCGAGCGGTGCGGGCACCGGAGAGGCCGTGGGCGGAGAATTCGGCGGTCGCGGCGTTCAGGACGCGGCGACGGGCGAAAAGGTTCAGGGCCGTCAGACCCATTGGTCTGACGGCCCTGAATGGCCCATTTCACGGTCAGGCCTTGTTGAAGGTGTTCTTGGCCCAGAGGTAGGAGACGGCGGTGAGGCCGACGCACCAGGCGAGGGCGATGGCGGCGCTGTTGCCGATCGGGGTGCCCAGGAGGAGGCCGCGGATGGTCTCCATGATCGGGGTGAAGGGCTGGTATTCGGCGAACCAGCGCAGGACGGTGGGCATGGAGTCGGTGGGCACGAAGCCGCTGCCCAGGAAGGGCAGCAAGACCAGGGGCATCGGGGCGTTGCTGGCCGCCTCGGGGGTCGGGGACTTCAGGCCGAGGGCGACCGACAGCCAGGTGATCGCTATGGCGAACAGGGTGAGCAGGCCGGCGGTGGCCAGCCACTCGATCGCGGTGGCGTTCGGGCGAAAGCCGATCACCAGGGCGATGACGATGAGGACGATCATGCCGAGCAGCTGCTGGATGACGCTGGCGACGACGTGGCCGGTCAGGACCGAGGCCCTATAGATCCGCATGGTGCGGAAGCGGGCGATGATGCCTTCGGTCATGTCGGTGGCGACCATGACGGCGGTTCCGGTCGCGGCGGTGGCCGCCGCCATGAGCAGGATGCCGGGGACGATGTAGTTGACGTAGGCGTCACGGCCGCCGCCTCCACCGCCGAGCCCGTTGCCCAGGGTGCCGCCCAGGACGTAGACGAACACCAGCAGCAAGATTGCGGGCGTGACGACCAGTTGCACGGTCATGGACGGGTAGCGGATCAGGCGCTTGAGCTGGCGCCGGACCATGGTGGAGGAGTCGCGCACGGCAAGGGTCAGGGTGCTCATCGGGTGGTCTCCTTGTGCTGGCCGGTGAGGGTGAGGAAGACGTCGTCGAGGTCGGGGGTGTGGACGCTCAGGTCGGCGATGTCGATCGAGTGTTCGTCCAGGACGACGAGCAGTTCGCGGATCGCGCGGACGCCGCCGTCGCTGGGCACCTGCAGGGTGAGCGCCTGGGGGTCGGCGATCCCCGTACCCAACAGGTGGCGAGCGGCGTCGAGCAGGTGCGTGTCGGCGAAGGTGAGCTCGATGTGGCCGCCGGGGATGAGCCGCTTGAGCTCTTCGGGGGTGCCTTCGGCGATCAGCCGTCCGTGGTCGAGGAGGGCGATGCGGTCGGCGAGCTCGTCGGCCTCCTCCAGATACTGGGTGGTCAGGAAGATGGTGACGCCGCTCGCGACGAGTTCACGCACGATCTGCCACATGGAGCGGCGGCTGCGCGGGTCCAGGCCGGTGGTGGGCTCGTCCAGGAAGATCAGGCGGGGGTCGCCGACCAGGGTCATCGCCAGGTCGAGGCGGCGTTGCATGCCGCCGGAGTAGGTGGCGGCCGGTTTGCGCGCCGCGTCGAGGAGGTCGAAGCGCTCCAGCAGTTCGGCGGCCTTGCGCTTGCCGTCCCTGCGGGACAGGTGCTTGAGGTCGGCCATGAGGAGCAGGTTCTCCTCGCCGGTGAGCAGCTTGTCGACGGCCGAGTACTGGCCGGTGACGCCGATCGCGCCGCGCACGTCGTCGGGTTTGCGGGCCAGGTCATGGCCGCCGACGGCAGCGGTGCCGCCGTCGGCGGCGATCAGGGTGGACAGGATCTGGACGGTGGTGGTCTTGCCGGCGCCGTTCGGGCCGAGCAGGGAGAAGATCGTTGCTTCGGGGACGGCCAGGTCGATGCCGTCGAGCACGACCTTGTCGCCGTAGGACTTGCGCAGTCCGTTCGCCGCGATGGCCAGGTTTGTCATGAGGGATGCTCCGTCAGAGGGTGCGAGGTCGGAGGGGGTGGGTTCAGAGGCTGCGGGCGGTGATGTCGCCGTGGGAGGTGGTGGCACGGATGTCGAGATCGGCGCTGCCGTTGTTTTTGAGGGCGTTGCTGATGCGGCCGTAGCCGGTACCGGCATCCAAAGCGGCCGAGACCCCGGCCGCGGCGCCGATCGAGATGTCACCGGACTGGGTGCTGAGCACCACCGTGCCGCGTGCGGCCTCGGTGATGCGGATGTCACCGCGGGTGGTGCTGATCTCGGCGGGACCGCCCAGGCGGCCGATCTCGACGTCGCCGTCGATCGCGGTGAGCCGGACGCTCGCGGCTTCGTCGATTTTGATCTGGTGGTGGGCGCCGTCGAAGGCAATGTCGCCCAGGCGGCCGACGCCGCGCAGTTCGGCGGCGGCGGCCGTGGCCTGCAGGTGGGAGCCGGTGGGCAGTTGAACGGTGATCTGCAGGGAGCCGGAGGGGCCGAACAGCTGGTGGGTGGGCTGGGGGGTGTGGATGCGCAGGATGCCGTCGGTGTGGGTGACGGTGGTCTGCTCAGCGGCCTGGACGTCGCGGGTTTTGGCGGGGTTGGTGGGCCGGATCTCGACGGTGGCATCGGTGCGGTCGGCGGCGATGAGCTGGAGGCGGCCGGCGGGGATGTCGATGATGGTGGTGATCGGGGTGGGGGTGGCGAACTTCTGCATGGTGTGCTCCCGTGCCTTGTTGTTTCTGACAGTGGAAACGCTACGTTGCATTCCAATTCAGGGCAACATGCTCGTTGCGGATAATCGGCGTTTATGCAGGCAGATACGGTAAAATCGTTGCGATGGCCTTGAGAGTAATGCAACGGTCATTCCCGTGCACGTTGCAATGGATTGAAAGCGAACGCTACAGCGCGGGCGTCGTCGACCATGAGGGAGATCGCGGTGCCGGGCG
>NZ_FZOD01000169.1 GCF_900188345.1 Streptosporangium subroseum
GAGCCGCCGCCCGCCGATCCAACTCAACCGGCAAATCAAGCAACCCACCCCAGAACTCCGGATGCTCCAGCCCCACCGCCCGACCGAAACCCCAGAGCTGCGCCTGATCGACGTCCACCGCGCCATCCGCCCGCCCCGTGGCCACCGCGCCCCGAGTCACCAGCCACAGCTGGGCGCCGCTCGGGGCGTCGGTCATCGCCTGGACCAGCGCCAGTGCTTCTTCCAAGGAGTCCGGGGCCGCTACGACGCCGGTGGCATCCAGGCCACGCAGGACAGCGGTCAGCTCCGCCCTCGACCCCGCCGGCACCGAGACGATCGTGGCGCCGTGATACTCCAGCGCAGCGGCGAGCGGAGCGTCGCCGACCAGCACCCAGGTGCCCGAAAGACTCGCGGGTCCAGGCTCTGGGGCCGGCTCCCAGGTGACCCGGTACCGCCAGCCGTCGACCAACGACCGTTCCTGGCCCTGCGCCCGCCAGCTGGTCAGCGCCGGAAGGACGCCTTCGAGGGCGGTCTCCGCGACGCCAAGCTGCATGGCCAGGCCGGGCAGATCGCCCTGCTCGATCCGGTCCCAGAACCCGGCCTCGACGGGATCGGCGGCACTGGCCTTCTCCGGTCGGGTCTCCAGCCAGTACCGCTGGCGCTGGAAGGCGTACGTCGGCAAGGTCACCGGCTGAGCGCCGGTTCCGGCATACACGGCCGACCACTCCACCGGCACACCGTTGACATGCAGGGTCGCCAACGCGGTCAGCGCGGTGGCGACCTCATCGCGCTCCCGACGCAACAACGGAACCGCAACGGCATCCGGCTGCTGCACCAGCGCGGCCAGCACCCCATCCGGACCCAACTCCACAAACCGGCTGACACCCTCCAACGCGCCCAGCGCGTCGGCGAACCGGACCGGCTTGCGAACCTGCTCGACCCAGTACTCCGGATCCGACCACAACCCCGACTCCACCGCCCGCCCGGTCACCGTCGACACCACCGAAACCACCGGCTCAGCAAAACTCAACCCACGAACAACCCCGGCGAACTCCGCCAGCATCGGCTCCATCAACCGCGAATGGAACGCATGACTCGTCCGCAACCGGCTCGTCTTCCAACCTCGCTCCGTAGCCAGCTCGGCGACCCGCTCGATGTCACCCTCAGCCCCGGACACCACCACCGAGGCCGGACCATTCACCGCCGCAACATCAACGACCAAGCCGCTGGTCGACTCGCCACCGCCCACGACGGCCGAGCCACCGCCACTCGACTCGCCACCGCCGTTTGACCTATCGCCGCCCGCGGAGGTCAGACCACCGTCACTTGCCTCGCCATCGGTCATGGAGTCCAGGAGCGCTCGGACATCCACCTCGGCCGCCCCGACCGCGAGCATCGCCCCACCTGAAGGCAGCGCCTGCATCAACCGGCCCCGGGCGGCGACCAGGGCGGCCGCATCCGCCAGCGACAACACCCCCGCCGCATACGCAGCGGTGATCTCCCCGATCGAATGCCCCACCAGCACATCAGGGCTCACACCCCAGTGCGACAACAACGCATGCAGCGCCACCTCAACCGCGAACAGTGCCGGCTGCGCATACCCGGTCTGGTGAATCAACCCCTC
>NZ_FZOD01000123.1:0-2186 GCF_900188345.1 Streptosporangium subroseum
GGGTTTTTGTATGACGCGGCGGAGTTTGATGCGGGGTTGTTTGGGATTTCGCCGCGTGAGGCGTTGGCGATGGATCCGCAGCAGCGGTTGCTGCTGGAGACCTCCTGGGAGGCGTTTGAGCGGGCCGGGATCGATCCGCTCTCGCTGCGGGGCGAGCAGGTCGGCGTGTTCGCCGGCACGAACAGCCTCGACTACGCCAGCCGGGCCGACGGACTGCCGGAGGGGCTGGAAGGGCATCTCCTGACCGGGACCGCCGCGAGCGTCGTCTCCGGGCGGCTCTCCTACACGTTCGGGCTCGAAGGCCCGGCGGTGACCATCGACACCGCGTGCTCGTCGTCGCTGGTCGCGCTGCACCTGGCGGTGCAGGCGCTGCGGTCGGGCGAGTGCTCGATGGCGCTGGCCGGCGGTGTGGCCGTGATGTCGGGGCCGGAGACCTTCGTCCAGTTCTCCCGGCAGCGGGGTCTCGCCCCCGATGGCCGGTGCAAGTCCTTTGCCGCCGACGCGGACGGCACGGGGTGGGCCGAGGGTGCGGGCATGCTGCTGGTCGAGCGGCTGTCCGATGCTCGACGGCTTGGCCATGAGGTTCTCGCGGTGGTGCGGGGTACGGCGGTGAATCAGGATGGTGCGTCGAATGGGTTGACGGCGCCGAATGGTCCGTCGCAGCAGCGGGTGATTCGGACCGCGCTGGCCAATGCGGGTCTGTCCCCGGCTGATGTGGATGCGGTCGAGGCGCACGGCACCGGGACGACGTTGGGTGATCCGATTGAGGCGCAGGCGTTGCTGGCGACCTACGGCCAGGATCGGGAAACGCCGCTGTGGCTGGGGTCGGTGAAGTCGAACATCGGTCACACGCAGGCCGCGGCGGGTGTCGCCGGGATCATCAAGATGGTTTTGGCCATGCGGCACGGTCTGCTGCCCGCCACGTTGCACGTGGACGAGCCGTCGCCGCACGTGGACTGGGCCTCCGGCGCGGTGTCGTTGCTCACGTCGGCGCAGCCGTGGGAGGCCGCTGACCGGCCGCGCCGGGCGGGCGTCTCGTCGTTCGGCATGAGCGGCACAAACGCGCACGTGATCCTGGAGGAGCCCCCGGCTGCGGCCGAGCCCGTGGCCGTCCCGGCACGGTTGCCGATGGTGCCGGTCGTGGTGTCCGGACACACCGCGGAGGCGCTGCGGGCTCAGGCCGAGCGCGTCCTGCGGGTCGTCGCCGACGGCGCGGACGGCGCCGACCTGACCGGGATAGGGGCCGCGTCGATCCGGCGGGCTGCTCTGGCGCATCGGGCGGTGGTGCTTGCGGGTGATGCCGAGGCGTTGACCGGTGGTCTTGCCGCGGTCGCGGCTGGGGCCGGTGCGGTGCGTGGAGTGGCCGGCACCGGTCGGGTGGCGTTCTTGTTCTCCGGTCAGGGGTCGCAGCGGGTTGGTATGGGCCGGGGGTTGTACGAGACCTTCCCGGTGTTCGCGGATGCGTTCGACCAGGTGGCGTTGCATGTGGATGCCCATCTGGATCGGCCGCTGGCAGTGGTGCTGGCCGATTCCGATGAGGAGTTGATTCATCAGACGGGGTATGCGCAGCCGGCGTTGTTCGCGGTTGAGGTGGCGTTGCATGCTCTGCTGCGGTCGTGGGGCATCGCTCCGGATGTGCTGGTGGGGCATTCGATCGGGGAGATCGCTGCGGCGCAGGTGGCGGGGGTGTTGTCGCTGGCGGATGCGGCCACGCTGGTCACGGCTCGGGGTCGGCTCATGCAGGCGTTGCCTACTGGCGGAGCGATGCTCGCGGTCGGGGCGGCCGAGGCGGATGTCCGGGCGCTGCTGGCCTCCGTGGTCGACGGCGAGGCGAGTGATGGTGCTCTGGCCTCTGTGGGTGGCGATGGGTCGAACGGCGGTGGCGAGTCGAGTGGTGGCGGCTTGGCCGTCGTAGGCGGCGGCGAGTCGAACGACGGCGGTTTGGTCGTTGATGTTGCGGCGGTGAATGGTCCGGCGTCGGTGGTGGTCTCTGGGGCTGAGGCGGACATCGACCGGGTTGCCGAACTGGCGGTGGAGCGGGGCTGGAAGGTCTCGCGGTTGCGGACGAGCCATGCGTTCCATTCGCGGTTGATGGAGCCGATGCTGGCGGAGTTCGCCGAGGTTGTTCGTGGGTTGAGCTTTGCTGAGCCGTCGATTCCGGTGGTGTCGACGGTGACCGGGCGGCC
>NZ_FZOD01000123.1:4412-6672 GCF_900188345.1 Streptosporangium subroseum
AGCTCTGGGACCTGGTCGCCGCAGGCACCGACGCGATCGGGGCGTTCCCGACCGATCGGGGCTGGGACCTGGAGGGGCTCTACCACCCGGACCCGGAGCATGCGGGGACCTCGTACGCCCGTGAGGGTGGGTTCCTGTATGACGCCGCCGAGTTTGATGCGGGGTTGTTTGGGATTTCGCCGCGTGAGGCGTTGGCGATGGATCCGCAGCAGCGGTTGTTGCTGGAGACCTCGTGGGAGGCGTTCGAGGCGGCCGGGGTCAGCCCGCTCGGCCTGCGAGGTGAGCCGGTCGGCGTGTTCGTCGGCGCCTCGTTCATGGGCTACGGGAGCGGACCGGTCGAGGCGGCCGATGGCGTCGAAGGGCATCTGCTGACGGGTACGGCGTCGTCGGTGATGTCGGGGCGTCTCTCCTATACGTTCGGGCTCGAAGGTCCGGCGGTGACGGTGGACACGGCATGCTCGTCGTCGCTGGTGGCACTGCACCTGGCCGCACAGGCGTTGCGATCGGGCGAGTGCTCGATGGCCCTGGTCGGCGGCGTGACCGTGATGCCGAATCCGGACATCTTCGTGGAGTTCTCCCGGCAACAGGGTCTTTCTCCTGACGGCCGGTGCAAGTCCTTCGCCGCCGAAGCGGACGGCACGGGGTGGGCCGAGGGTGCGGGCATGCTGCTGGTCGAGCGGCTGTCCGATGCCCGACGGCTCGGCCACGAGGTCCTCGCGGTGGTGCGGGGTACGGCGGTGAATCAGGATGGTGCGTCGAATGGGTTGACGGCGCCGAACGGTCCGTCGCAGCAGAGGGTGATTCGGACCGCGCTGGCCAATGCGGGTCTGTCCCCGGCTGATGTGGATGCGGTCGAGGCGCACGGCACCGGCACCACGCTGGGTGATCCGATCGAGGCGCAGGCGTTGCTGGCCACCTACGGCCAGGATCGGCAGACGCCGTTGTGGTTGGGGTCGGTGAAGTCGAATATCGGCCATACCCAGGCCGCGGCCGGTGTCGCCGGTATCGCGAAGATGGTGCTGGCCATGCGGCACGGTCTGCTGCCCGCGACGCTGCACGCGGAACAGGCCTCGTCGCACGTCGACTGGGCCTCCGGCGCGGTGTCGCTGCTCACGTCGGCGCAGCCGTGGGAGGCCGCTGACCGGCCGCGTCGGGCGGGCGTGTCGGCGTTCGGTGTCAGTGGCACGAACGCACATGTGATCCTGGAGGAGGCTCCGGCCGTAGAGCCGGTTGCCGCGCCGGTGCCGGCTGCGGATCTGCCGGTGGTGCCGGTGCTGCTGTCGGGGGCTGATGAGGCGGCGCTGCGGGCGCAGGCGGAGCGGCTGCTCGACCATCCCGGTGTGGATGCTGTTTCGCTGGCGGAGTTGGGTGCGGCTTCGGTACGGCGTGCCGCGCTGTCTCACCGGGCGGTCGTGCTTGCGGGTAATCGGGAGACGCTGGTTGACGGTGTGCGTGGTGTTGCCGTCGGCGCCGGTGGTTTGTCCGGGACCGTGGGTGCCGGCCGGATGGCGTTCTTGTTCTCTGGGCAGGGGTCGCAGCGGGTCGGTATGGGCCGGGGCTTGTATGAGACGTTCCCGGTATTTGCGGACGCGTTCGACCAGGTGGCGTTGCACATGGATGCCCATCTGGACCGGCCGCTGGCAGTGATGCTGGCCGATTCCGATGAGGAGCTGATTCACCAGACGGGGTATGCGCAGCCTGCGTTGTTTGCGGTTGAGGTGGCGCTGCATGCGTTGTTGTCGCACTGGGGTGTGAGCCCTGATGTGCTGGTGGGGCATTCGATCGGGGAGATCGCTGCGGCGCAGGTGGCGGGGGTGTTGTCGCTGGCGGATGCGGCCACGCTGGTCGCCGCCCGGGGGCGGCTCATGCAGGCGCTGCCCGCTGGCGGAGCGATGCTCGCCATCGGGGCGACCGAGGCGGATGTCCGGGCGCTCCTGGACTCCATGACCGACGGCGAGGCAAGTGACGGTGGTCTGACCTCCGCGGGCGGCGATAGGTCAAACGGCGGTGGCGAGTCGAGTGGCGGTGGCTCGGCCGTTGTGGGCGTCGGCGAGTCGACCAGCGGCGGTTTGGCCGTTGATGTCGCGGCGGTGAACGGTCCGGCTTCGGTGGTGGTCTCTGGGGCTGAGGCGGACATCGACCGGGTCGCCAAGTCGGCGGTGGAGCGGGGTTGGAAGGTCTCGCGGTTGCGGACGAGTCATGCGTTCCATTCGCGATTTATGGAGCCGATGCTGGCGGAGTTCGCCGAGGTTGTTCGTGG
>NZ_FZOD01000123.1:6847-9262 GCF_900188345.1 Streptosporangium subroseum
CGCGTTGGAGGGTGTCAGTAGGTTTGTGGAGTTGGGTCCGGATGGGGTGCTGGCCGCGCTGGTGCAGCAGCCGGATGCCGTCGCGGTTCCGTTGCTGCGCCGGGAGCGCGATGAGGTCACCACCGCGCTGACCGCGTTGGCCACGTTGCATGTCAACGGCGTGCCGGTGGACTGGTCGGCGCTTTTTGCCGGGGTTCAGCCGGTCGAGCTGCCGACGTACGCCTTCCAGCGTCAGCGCTACTGGCTGCGCACCCGCGCCGAAGCGCCGATCGCAGCGGCTGACACCGACTTCTGGGACCCGATCGACCGTGGCGACACCGTTGGGCTCGCCACCCGGCTGGGCGTTCCGGTCACCACGCTCGAACCGCTCCTGCCGGCGCTGGTGTCCTGGCGGGCCCGTGGCCGGGAGCGGTCGTTGGTCGACGGGTGGCGGTACCGGGTTACCTGGAAGCCCGTCACCGATCTGGCCGAGGCTGTGCCCCGGGGAACTTGGGCGCTCGTCGGTGATGACGTGCTGGGAGCAGCCGATGCGTTGGGGCTTGTCGAGGCGCTGACGGGGATGGGCGCCGAGGCCGTGGTCGTGCCGCTTGGCGAGCGTGATGACCTGGCCGTGCGTCTGGGTGAGCTGGCGCCGGCCGGGGTTCTGGTGCTTCCGTCGGTTGCTCTCGCCGGTGTGTTGACGGTTGTTCAGGCGTTGGCGGATGTCGAGAGCAGTGCGCCGTTGTGGTTGGTGACCCGGGGTGCGGTGGCCGCGGGGCGGGCGGACGGTGCGCCGGATGTCGCGCAGGCCGCGAAGTGGGGCCTGGGCCGGGTGATCGGTCTGGAGCACCCGGAGCGCTGGGGCGGTCTGCTCGATCTGCCGGAGACCCTTGATGCCCGGGCTATCGTGCGGCTTGGTGCGGTGCTGGCCGGGACGCTCGGCGCCGAGGACCAGGTGGCGGTGCGCAGCGGTGGGGTTCTGGTCCGGCGGCTGGAGCATGCTCCGGCGAGCGCGGCCCCGGCCTGGCGTCCGCGTGGCACGGTGCTGATCACTGGTGGTACCGGTGGGCTCGGCGCTGAGGTGGCCCGGTGGGCGGCGGAGAACGGGGCCGAGCGGCTGGTGCTGGTCTCGCGGCGTGGTGTGGACGCGCCCGGAGCGGACGCGCTGCTCGCCGAACTTCCCAACGCCGAGGCACACGCCTGCGATCTGGCCGACCCGTCGGCGGTGGAGGGGTTGCTGGCGACGATCGGCCAGGTCAACGCGGTGGTGCACGCCGCCGGTGTGGCCGAGGATGCCGAACTGGTCGACGCCGATGCCGCGCACCTGAACCGGGTGCTGTCCGGCAAGGTCGACGGGGCCCTGTACCTGGACGCGCTGGTCGGTGACGTTGACGCGTTTGTGGTGTTCTCATCGATCTCGGGGATCTGGGGGAGTGCGGAGCAGGCCGCTTATGGGGCCGCGAACGCCGCGTTGGATGCGCTGATCGCCCGGCGCCGGGCGAGTGGTCTGCCGGGTACGGCTGTGGCCTGGGGTCCGTGGGCTCAGGTTGGTATGGCCGCTGATGATGAGACCGCCGCTCAGTTGCGGCGGCGTGGTTTGACGCCGATCGAGCCCGGGCCTGCGCTCGCCGCGCTGGCCGGTGCGGTCGGTGCGGGTGAGGAGTCGGTCACGGTTGCGGATGTGCGGTGGGCGGAGTTCCTGCCGCTCTTCACAGCCAGCCGGGCTCGGCCGTTCTTCACGGACCTTTCGGCCGCCCAGACCCTCGCAACCCCAGCACCGCACGGCGGCCCCGCGGTGTCCGCATTCGCGCAGCGGCTGTCCGGTCTGGCCGCCGCCGACCGGGAACGACTCGTCGCCGAGGTGGTGCGTACTCACGTCGCCGCGGTGCTGGGTCACGCGTCCAGCGAGGCGGTGGCACCCAACCGGGCGTTCAAGGAGCTGGGCTTCGACTCGCTGACCGCGGTGGAGTTGCGCAACCGGCTGCAGGCCGCGACCGGCGTGGCCCTGCCGGCCACGCTCGCCTTCGACCACCCGAGCGCGGCCCGGCTCGCCGACTTCCTGCTGAGCCAGGTCACCGGCCCGGACGCGGCTTCGGCGGACATCCGAACCCCGGTCGTTTCGATCGATGACGATCCGATCGTGATCGTTGGTATGGGGCTGCGGTTGCCGGGTGGGGTGCAGACGCCCGGGCAGTTCTGGGATTTGGTTGCTGCGGGTGGGGATGGGATCGGGGCGTTTCCGACGGATCGGGGTTGGGATCTGGATGGGCTTTATCACCCGGATCCTGATCATGCTGGGACGTTTTATGCCCGTGAGGGTGGGTTCCTGTATGGCGCGGGTGAGTTTGATGCGGGGTTGTTTGGGATTTCGCCGCGTGAGGCGTTGGCGATGGATCCGCAGCAGCGGTTGTTGCTGGAGACCTCGTGGGAGGCGTT
>NZ_FZOD01000038.1 GCF_900188345.1 Streptosporangium subroseum
GACGCGTCGTGCGGGACGGGCACCTTGTACGGAGCGAACACGTCATGCGAGGCGAACATGTCATGCGAGGTGGACGCGTCGTGCGGGACGGGCACTTCGTGTGGAGCGAACACACCGTACGAATCGAACGCGTCGTGCGAGGCGAGCACGGAGACCTCCGTGAGAGATCGCAGTGCCCCGTCGAGGTCCCCCTCGGCCGCCAGCAGCCACGTGCGGGCCGGGGTGGACGCGGACGCTCCGCCCAGAGCCCACCGTGCCGTCTCCAGGTCACCGAGATAGGCGGCTGCGTGGGCGAGTTCGGCCAGGCAGGCGGAATGGTCCGCACGCCGGCGCAGCCCTTCACGACTCCAGGAGAGGGCGTCGCGGATCTCGCCCCGCAGCCTGGCGAGCCGGGCACGGCGGGCACAGAACTCCGGCATCGCCGGCTCGTCCCAGCCGGCGTCCTCCTCGGCCAACCGGTCCCCGACGCCGGCGGGGAGTTCCCGGACATTCCCGCTTCTGGAACGTTCCATAAGGTCGTCGCACTCTGCGGCCAGTGCCGCGCCGAGATCCCGATCGGTACGGCGGAGCCTGTCGGCACGCAACCTCCCGGTCCGGGCACGCAGCACCGGACCGTGCAGGGGATGGACGAGGCGGGCCGCCGACCGGTCGTCGACGTCGACGAGCCTCCTGGCTTCCAGGCGTTCGAGCACGGCCTCCGGCAGGACCGAGGCCTCCAGCGGCTCGCCGAACGCCAGCAGTTCCAACGTCTCCCTCTCCTCCGCGTCGACGTCGCCGATGGTGGCCTCCGCCAGCTCGCCGACACGCGAGGTGACCGGTACCGGGCCCCGCCAGGTCCACGGGCCGGCTTCCCTGGTCAACCGCCCGCTCGCGCGAACGGCGTCGACCAGCTCGCGCAGCAGTCGCAGGTCGCCCTGGCACGCCCGGTGCAGACGACCGGCGGTGAGAGCCTCCACGTGGCCGCCCAGCTCCGCCTCGATGAGCCGGGTCCATGCCTCCCGGGGAAGGGGGTCCAGGGTCAGGCGCGGCAGGAGGTCGCCCGTCCAGAGCCGCGACACCGCTTCCGGCGCACCGCCGTCCGGCCGGGCCAGGACGAGCAGGCGAGTCCGTCCGTGCACCGCCAGGTGGTGGACCAGCGTCGCCGAGGCGTCGTCGAGCAGGTGGGCATCGTCCACGACCAGCACGCGCACCGCCCGCAGCGCCTTCGCCGCCTGGTGAAGGGAGATCGTGTCGGGCAGCAGGTGGGCGAACGCGGCGAGGGGGATCGACCGGGCTCCCGGTGTCCCGGCGACCATAACGTGCTCCGTGCCTCGTACGGCCTCCGTCCCGAGGCGGGTCTTGCCGATCCCGGACGCGCCGATCACGGCGGTGCCTCGGTGACCTGCGGAGAGGCTTCGCCGTACAAGCTCGAGTTCTTCGTCCCGGCCGGCGAACGGCCAGGACGGCCAGAGATTTTCCACGGTAGTGGGAGCCGTACTACTCACATCTGATACAGGCACGATTGAGTAGGTCTCGACCCATGCGCCCGCCGGGTGGCCGCCCTCAGCCTGTTCCCATGAACATTAACTACTGCTCGCTTCCTCCACAGCCCCCGCCGTCGCTGCCGGCGGGCCTCGAAGCCGACCGGCTCGACGCGCTCATCGCCGGGCAGTTCATGTGGCTGAACGGCACGGTCCTCCACTACTACTTCTTCGACGGGGAGACCGACGGGTCCGTCATCCCGATCCCGGGAGAGGGCACCACGCGCTGGGTGTCCTGGGTCGGCGGCAAGGACCAGCAGGACGTCGTCCGCGAGAGCTTCCAGGCGTGGAAGGACCTGGGCATCGGCCTGGAGTTCGCCGAGGTGACCGACAGGACCGAGGCGGAGATACGCATCGGCTTCCAGCGCGGCAACGGATCGTACTCCAGGTTGGGGCGCAGCGCGCTCACGGTCGGGACCGACCAGCGCACCATGAACTTCGGCTGGAGCCTCACGCCCCCGGGCGAACGATCCACGGCCCTGCACGAGATCGGTCACGCCTTCGGGATGGTGCACGAGCACCAGAGCCCGTTCGCGGGCATCGTCTGGGACGAGGAGGCGGTCTACGCGGACCTGGCCGGTCCGCCGAACTTCTGGCCACCGGAGAAGACGCTTAACAACATCATCAGCAAGTACAGGCCCAGCGATGTGAACGGCTCCGTCTGGGACCCGGACTCCATCATGGAGTATCCCTTCCACCCGAGCCTCATTCTGCAGCCGGAGAAGTACCGGGCGGGGCTCTTCCCGCCGGGAAGGATCTCCGAGATCGACGCCGCGTTCGTCCACCGCTGGTATCCGCCGCTCGGAGCCGCCGAGCCGCCCCTGCTCGTCCCCTTCCGCTCGGTCCCGCTCGGTCTGGAAGCGGGGGCCCAGGCCGACTTCGTGATCGTGCCGGAGGCGACGCGTGACTACACCGTCGCCACGTTCGGCGAGAGCGACGCGGTGCTCGTGCTGTTCGAGGAGGTCGACGGGGAGCCGCGCTACCTGACCGGCGAGGACGACGGCGGGCGGCCGGACAACGTTTCCGTGTCGGCTCACCTGCTCAAGGGACGCCGCTACGTCGTCCGGGTGCGTCTGCACTCCGCGTGGGGATCGGGCCAGACGGCGGTCATGTGCTGGTGACCGTCCGGCACGGCCGGGCCCGGGGCGTCGGGGGCCGCGGAACCCGCGGAAGGACCAAGCCGGGCAGTGCGGGTAGACGGGGCTCAGGGTTCCGGGGACCCGTGACGGGATCGAGTTGGGCGGTGCGGGTCGGCTCCGAGGGCGAATCACTCGCCCCGGACCCGAGGGTGAATCACTCGCCCGGGGCTTCGAACGCGAATCGCTTGCCCTGGGCTCCGAGGGTGGCTCATCTGCCCTGGTAGAGGGCCGGGCGCTTCTCCCTGAAGGCTCGGGAGCCCTCCTTGGCGTCCTCGGAGCCGATCACCGGCCAGCCGATGCCGTCGGAGACCTTCAGCGCCTCGGCCTCGGGCAGGCCCAGGGTCTCGCGATAGGCGCGGAGGATGGCCTGTACGGCGAGCGGGCCGCACTCGGTGATCTGGGCGGCGATCTCCAGGGCGACCGTGAGCGCCTGCCCGTCGGGGACGACGCGGTTGACCAGACCCATGCTCAGAGCCTCCTGCGCGGTGACGGGCCGGCCGGTCAGCAGGATGTCCATGGCGAAGGCGTAGGGGATCTGGCGCGGGAGCCGTATCGCGGAACCGCCCATCGGGAACAGCGCGCGGCGGGCCTCGAACAGGCCGAGAGTGGCCGATTCGGAGACCACGCGCAGGTCGGTGCCGACGAGCAGTTCGGTGCCTCCGGCCACGGCGTAGCCCTCGACCGCGCAGACGATCGGTTTTGCAGGCAGCGCCTCGGAGTCGCGAAGCAGCCCCTTCCAGTGGTAGTCGGGGATCTCCGCCACCCGCCGCTGGACCCGGGGGTCGTTCGACGGGGTGCCCATGGCCTTCAGGTCGGCGCCCGCGCAGAAGGTCCCGTTCGCGCCGGTCAGTACGGCGACCCGGACCTCGGGCTCGTCCGAGACGTAGGCCCACGCGTCGGCCAGGCCGACCAGCATGTCCGAGGAGAGCGCGTTCTTCGCCTCGGGCCGGTCCATGGTGACGACGACGATGTGATCGTCGCGCTCGATGCGGCAGTGCGGTGTGCTGATCGGCAGAAGTTCCACGGACGACCCCTATCGCACTAGCAAGCAATTGCTAGGGGATTGTAGATCCGCCCCGGCTCCCACCGCCAGCGGCCTGGCCCATCGCCGGCGCGACGGCCCCGGAGGCGACACGCGGGAGAGGTGATCACGGCCTTCGCGACTACGGCGCCGGTCTCCTGGGAATGAGGGCCGAGGTGAGCGTTCCCCGCGGTTCCGGGTGAAGTGGACCAAGATCGCACTCGGGCTCACAGTTTAGATCAAGCGATTGCTCGCCGCCTCTTCACCGGGTTAGTCTGCCCCTGCGTACGAGAACAGATTCTTGTTCTATCCCTCCCGTACCGCCAGGGTCTTTCGCGATATCTAGAACGTGATTCACTTTGGTGGCAGGGAGCCTTTCGGCGGAGAGGATTTCCGATGGGCACGCTCGGTTTCTGGAGGCTGGCGCAGGCGGATCCGGACTGGATCGCCGCCGTGGACCCGGACGGCGCCGAGCACCGTGCCGGTGACCTGCTCGCCCGTGCCAACCGCCTCGTGCACGGTCTGCGAGAGCTGGGACTCAAGGCGGGCGACGGCCTCTGCGGCCTCGTGCCGAACGGCTCCGACGGGCTGGTGCTCTATCTGGCCGCGCTGCAGGCCGGCTGGTACTACACCCCGATCAACTGGCATCTCACCGGACCCGAGATCGGCTACATCGTCGCCGACAGCGAGGCCCAGGCCTTTTTCATCGACGAGCGCTACGCGGAGGAAGGTCTGCGGGGCGTCACCGAGTCGGGCATCTCCCCGGAGCGCGTCTTCGCGTTCGGGCAGGTGGAGGGGGTGGCGCCTGCCTCGCAGCTGACGGACGGCCGGCCCGCCACCGCCCCCGCCGGCCGTACGGCGGGCGCCACCATGCACTACACCTCCGGCACCACCGGCAAGCCCAAGGGCGTGCGCCGGGCACTCACCGGCCTGGACCCGGACGACGCCGCCGAGTCGATGGCGTTCCTGCCCAGCCTGTTCGGCATCACCCCGGGCAAGGAGAACGTCCACCTGGTCACCTCGCCGAACTACCACACGGCGGTCACCCAGTTCGGCGGCACGGCCCTGCAGATGGGCCACACGCTCGTCTACATGGACAGGTGGGACGCCGAGGAAACACTCCGGCTCTGCGAGAAGTACCGCGTCACCAACTCGCACATGGTCCCCACCCACTTCAAGCGCCTGCTCGCGCTCCCCGAGGAGACGAGGGGCAAGTACGACCTCTCCTCGCTCCGGTGGATGATCCACGCCGCCGCCCCCTGCCCGGTCCCTGTCAAGTGGGCGATGTTCGAGTGGTGGGGCGACTGCATCTACGAGTACTACGCGGCGACCGAGGGCGGCGGCACGCTCGCCACCCCGGAGGGCTGGAAGAAGCACCCGGGCACCGTCGGCAACGCCTGGCCGATCAGCGAGCTGCTCATCGTGGACGAGAACCTGAAGCCGGTCCCGACCGGGACCCCCGGCACGATCTACATGAAGATGATGGGCCTCGCGTTCGAGTACAAGGGCGACAGGGCGAAGACCGAGGCCAACCGCCTCCGGGACCATTTCACCGTCGGCGACATCGGCTATCTCGACGAGGACGGGTTCCTCTTCCTCTGCGACCGCAAGGCCGACATGATCATCTCGGGTGGGACCAACATCTACCCGGCCGAGATCGAGAACGAGCTGACGGTCCACCCGAAGATCGCCGACGTGGCCGTGTTCGGCATCCCCGACGACGAGTGGGGAGAGCAGATCAAGGCGGTGGTCGAGCTCATGCCCGGCGTCGCCCCCTCGCCCGAGCTCGTCACGGAGATCCTCGACTCGCTCAGGGGCCGCCTGTCGAAGATGAAATGGCCCAAGTCCATCGACTTCATCGAAGAGATGCCACGCGAGCCCAACGGCAAACTCCTCAAACGCAAGTTGCGTGATCCGTACTGGGAGGGGCGAGACCGTGCGATCTGAGAGTCACGAGCGCCGGCGTTCCGCCGACCGGGAAGACGCCGTGTTCACGGTGCCCGGGCACCCGGCGTCGCGCCGGTGCCCCGCGATGCACGGGCACCCGGCAGGAAACCGGCACTCAGTGGGGAAGGAAAGGCGCGGATGACCGTGGAAGCGCGAAATCTGGAAGCGCGGTATGTACTGGAGTTCCCCGGAGGTTACACGCGGACGACGGGGCCGGTGATCGGGCGTTTCCTCACCGAGCTGAGGGACGGGCGCATCGTCGGGGTCCGTACGGCCGAAGGCCGGACGCTGGTGCCGCCGCTGGAGTACGACCCGGCGACCGGTGACGCCGTCACCGAGGAGTTCGTCGAGGTCGGCCCCGCCGGGACGGTCGAGAGCTGGTCGTGGGTGCACGCCCCCAGAAAGGCCCACCCGCTGGATCGGCCGTTCGCCTGGGCCCTGATCAGGCTGGACGGCGCCGACACCGCGCTCGTCCACGCGGTCGACGCGGGCGACGTCAAGAGCATGCGCCCCGGCCTGCGGGTCCGTCCCCGCTGGCGGGCCGAGCGCACCGGGCACATCACCGACATCGAGAGCTTCGTGCCCGACGTCACCAAGATCGTGTCCGTGGTCCGCAGCGAGTACGTCGTGAAGCCGGGACTGGCGCTCGCCCGCTTCCTGGAGGGCGTTGCCGAGGGTGTTTTCATCGGCGGCCGGTGCGGCTCCTGTCACAAGGTCTACGTGCCCTACCGGACCACCTGCCCCGAGTGCGGCGTCGCGATCACCGAGGAGGTCGTTCTCCCGGACACCGGAACGATCACGACCTTCGCCATCAACAATCTGCCCGATCCGCGGGCCCCCGAGGTGCCGTTCGTCTCGGCGTACATCCTGCTCGACGGATCCGACCTCCCGATGATCGCCCTGGTCGGTGAGATCGCCGCCCACGAGGTACGGCAGGGCATGCGGGTGCGGGCCGTGTGGGTTCCCGAAGAGGAGCGGACGACGTCCATGTCGAACATCAAGTGGTTCGCCCCCACGGGCGAGCCGGACGCGGAGCTGTAGATGCGGGAGATAGCGGTCGTCGCGTTCGCGCAGACCCGGCACAGCGCCACCGACGACGGGCAGAGCGAGGCCGAGCTGATCGTCGGTGTCCTGGACGAGGTCAGGGCCAAGACGGGGCTGCGCAGGTTCGGCTTCACCTGCTCGGGATCGTGTGACTATCTGGCGGGTGCGCCGTTCTCCTTCGTCTCGGTGCTCGACGCGATCGGCGCCTGGCCGCCGATCTCGGAGAGCCACGTCGAGATGGACGCCGCCTGGGCGCTGTACGAGGCCTGGGTCGCACTCCAGCACGGCGACATCGACTCGGCGCTGGTCTACGGCTTCGGAAAGCCGTCGCAGGGAGACCTTCGGGAGATCATGACGCTCCAACTCGACCCCTACTACCTGGCCCCCCTCGGGCTCGACCAGGTCTCCTTCGCCGCGCTCCAGGCCTCGGCCGCCGGGGCCGGCCGCGCCGAGCTGGACGAGATCGTACGGCGCAGCCGTGCCGACGGCAGGGCGAACCCCTACGCCCTCGACCTGCCCGACCCCGCGGGGAACGACTTCGAGGTCGAGCCGCTGAGGCCGTACGACATCGCTCCGAGCGCCGACGGCGCCGCCGCGGTGGTACTGGCGGCCGGGGATCTCGCCAGGGAGCTGTGCGAGAACCCCGCCTGGATAACCGGCATCGCCCATCGCATAGAGCCCCACTATCTGGGCATGAGGGATCTTGCCCGGTCGGCCTCCGCCGCCGACGCCGCACGCGCGGCGGGGGTCGGCAAGGGTCATGTCGACGTGGCTGAACTGCACACGCAGTTCAGCCACGAGGAGCTCATCCTGCGCGAGGCGCTGGAGCTCGGCGAGGGCACGGTCGTCAATCCGAGCGGCGGGCCCCTCGCGGCGAACCCGGTCATGGCCACCGGCCTCATCCGGATCGGCGAGGCGGCCCAGCGCATCCTGGACGGCGGCGCGAGCCGTACCGTCGGACACGCCTCCAGCGGCCCCTGCCTCCAGCACAACCTCGTCACCGTCATGGAGGCAGAGAATGGGTAATCGTTGCGCGATCATCGGTGTCGGTCAGACCCACTACACGACCAAGCGGCGGGACGTCTCCATGGCCGGGCTGGTCCGTGAGGCGGCGCTGCGGGCACTGGAGGACGCGGGGCTGACCTGGAAGGACATCGACGCCGTTGTCATCGGCAAGGCGCCCGACCTGTTCGAGGGCGTGATGATGCCCGAGTCCTACCTGGCCGACGCGCTCGGCGCCTCGGGAAAGCCGATGATGCGCGTGCACACGGCCGGTTCGGTCGGCGGGTCCACCGCGCTGGTCGGCGCCTCGCTGATCCAGGGCGGCGTGCACGACCGGGTGCTCGTGGTGGCCTTCGAGAAGCAGTCGGAGTCTAACGCGACCTGGGCGCTCTCCACGCACCTGCCGTTCAGCGCCTCGCTGGTCGTCGGCGCGGGCGGCTACTTCGCCCCGCACATCCGCGAGTACATCCGCCGCTCCGGTGCCCCCGAGCACATCGGCCACCTGGTGGCGGTCAAGGACCGCCAGAACGCCCTGAAGAACCCCTACGCCCACCTGAAGATCCAGGGGATCAACCAGAAAATGGTCGAGTCGACCCCGATGCTCTGGGAGCCGATCCGCTATCTGGACACCTGTCCCTCCTCGGACGGCGCGTGCGCGATGGTCCTGTCCGCCGAGGACAAGATCACCGACAGCACCCCCGCCTGGGTTCTCGGTACGGCGATGCGCTCCGAGCCGATCTCCCGCGCGGACCGGGACACGGTGAGCCCGCAGGCCGGCAAGGACTGCGCGGCCGATGTGTACCGGCAGGCCGGGATCACCGACCCGCGCAGGGAGATCGACGTGGCCGAGGTGTACGTGCCCTTCTCCTGGTACGAGCCGATGTGGCTGGAGAACCTCGGGTTCGCCGCCGAGGGGGAGGGCTGGAAGCTCACCGAGTCCGGCGCCACCGCCCTGGACGGCGACATCCCGTGGAACGCCTCCGGCGGAGTGCTGTCGAGCAATCCGATCGGCGCGTCCGGGCTGATCAGGTTCGCCGAGGCGGCGCTCCAGGTCAGGGGGATGGCGGGGGAGCACCAGGTGGACGGGGCCCGGCGAGCCCTCGGGCACGCGTACGGCGGCGGCGCCCAGTTCTTCGCGATGTGGATGGTCGGCAGCGACAAACCCTGATCTCCCCCCAGGAGGGGCTCTATGGAGTTCAACCACGCAGATCTGTTCGAGGGACTGGCGGACGCGATCGGGGACCGCACCGCCGTCATCTGCGGCGACAGCCGCATGACCTACGCCGAGCTGGACGCGCACGCCAACCGGCTCGCGCACTACCTGGAGGCCCGGGGCGTCCGGGCCGGACAGCACGTCGGCATCCATCTGTACAACGGCATCGAGTATGTCGCGGGCGTGCTGGCCACGCTCAAGATCCGAGCCGTGCCGGTCAACGTGAACTACCGCTACGTCGAGGCGGAACTGCTCTACCTCTACCAGGACTCCGACATCGTGGCGTTGCTGTTCGACGTGGAGTTCGACGACCGGGTGGCGGCGGTGGCCCCGCGGGCGCCCGAGCTGAAGCACCTGATCTCGGTGGGCGGCCGGTCCGGGATCGAGGGGGCGGTGCCGTACGAGGAGGCGCTGGCGGGGCAGCCCGAGACGCGCGGATTCCCCGAGCGGTCGGCTGATGACCTCTACATCATCTACACGGGCGGCACGACCGGCATGCCCAAGGGCGTGATGTGGCGGGTGGAGGACCTGTTCTTCGCCTTCGGCGGCGGCAACGCCTACGGTGAGCCGCGCGCCACGCCGGACGAGGTGATCGAGGCCGCCGTGGTCGCCGGGCCGATGACCATGATGGCGGCGGCCCCGCTGATGCACGGCGCGGCCCAGATGGCCACCTTCATCAGCTGGTGGATGGGCGGCACGATGACCTACGTCCGCAAGTTCGACGCGGCCGAGGTGCTGCGGACGATCGAGCGGGAGAAGGTCCTCACGATCAACATCACCGGGGACGCGATGGCCCGCCCGCTGGCCGAAGAGATCGCCACCGGCGGCTACGACCTGTCCTCGCTGTTCGTGCTCAGCTCCACCGGCGCGATCCTGACCGGTTCCGTACGTGCCCGCCTGGAAGAACTGCTCCCCGACCGGATGATCATGGACAGCTTCGGTTCCACCGAGTCCGGTTACACCGCCTCAGCTGTCCCCGGCTCCTCACCCGAGTCGGGCCTGCGGTACCAGCCCAACCCCGTCGCCAACCTGGCCGTGCTCAACGAGGCGCTGGAGCCGGTCAAACCCGGCACGGACGAGCTCGGCACGGTCGCCAGGAGCGGCCGGATCGCCTCCGGCTACTACAAGGACGAGAAAAAGACCCGCAGCACCTTCGTGACCGACAAGGACGGTGTCCGCTGGCTGCTCACCGGCGACATCGCCAAGGTCGAGGAGGACGGCACGATCGCGATCTTCGGCCGGGGTTCGGCCTGCATCAACACGGGCGGGGAGAAGGTCTTCCCCGAGGAGGTCGAGGCGGTGCTCAAGGGCCACCCGGCGGTCTTCGACGCGGTGGTCACCGGGATTCCCGACGAACGATGGGGCAACCGGGTCGCCGCCGTGATCGAGCTCCGTCCCGGCATGAAGCCGTCGGCCGAGGAACTCGGCGCCCACTGCCGGGAGAAGATCTCCGGTTACAAGGTTCCCCGGACGTTCGCCTTCGTCGACGAGATGGTCCGCTCCCCGGCCGGCAAGGCCGACTACCGCTGGGCCAAGGAGACCGCCCAAGCCGCCCAGGCCTGACCACCCTCGCCGAACTTCGCCCGCTGGGATGCCGGGACGGCGGGCGACCTCGCGTTCGGCTACTGGTCCGCCACGGAGTCGCCACTGTCGGGGAAAGCGCTTACCGTAAGAGGGTGGCACCGTACGCGATGTGGCGTGCTCCGTGACGAAAGGCTCTGCGTTGATCCATTCATATGACCCCCGGACCGGCGAATCTCTCGACGAGCCCCTGGCGTCGACCTCGGACGAGGAGGTGGACGCGGTCGTCGAGGCGGCCCGCGCGGCGGGGCCCGCCTGGCGTTCCGGCGACCGGGCCGCGGTGCTCGACGCGATCGCGGGCGCATTGGAGGAGAACGTCGAGTGGCTGTGGCAGGCGGCCGACGCCGAGACGGCGCTGGGGGAGGTCCGTCTGCGCGGCGAGGTCGCGCGGGCCGCCGGGCAGTTCCGGCTCTTCGCCCAGGTGTTGCGTGACGGCGGGTACGTCGAGGCGGTGATCGACCACGCGACGGCCCAGCCGCCGGTCCCCGACCTGCGGCGGATGAACCACCCACTGCCCGGCGTGGCCGGGGTTTTCGCGGCGAGCAACTTCCCGTTCGCCTTCTCGGTCGCGGGCGGTGACACCGCCTCGGCCCTGGCCGCCGGATGCCCGGTGGTGGTCAAGGCGCACGACGGCCACCCGCGCACGTCGGAGCTGTCGGCGGAGATCATCCGAGGCGCCCTGCCCGATCCGGCGCTCCTCGGCCTGGTCCGGGGGCTGGAGGCGGGCAGGCGGCTGGCCCAGCATCCGGCCGTCGTGGCCGTCGGGTTCACCGGATCCATTCCCGGCGGCAAGGCCGTGCAGGCACTGATCGCCGAACGCCCCGATCCCATCCCGTTCTACGGCGAGCTGGGCAGCGTCAATCCCGTGGTCGTGCTGCCCTCGGCCTCCCGTGAGGGGCTCGCCCAGGGGTTCGCCGCCTCGCTGACCCTCGGAGTCGGGCAGTTCTGCACCAACCCCGGGCTGCTGTTCGTCCCCGACGACGTCGAGCTTCTGACCTCCCTCGCCGAGGCGGTCGCCGCGACCACGGGCGGGCCGATGCTGACCGAGCGGATGCAGGGCGGGTTCCTGCGTGGGCTGGCTCGACTCGACGGGCTCACCTCACTGGCCGAGGGGCAGCCCGGGGAGGGCGCCTTCGCGGTGACACCCAAGGTGTTCGTCACCGACCTCGCGGCCTTCGCCGGAAACCTTCAGGTCCTTTCCGAGGAGTGCTTCGGCCCGGCCGCCGTCGTGGTGGTCTACGGTGACCCGGCGGAGCTACCCGCCGTACTGGAGCGGCTGGACGGATCACTGACCGCCACGATCCACGCGACGGACGCCGCGGAGGCGCGCGAGAGCGCAGAGGTGCTGCTCAGGAAGGCGGGACGGCTGATCTGGAACGGCTGGCCGACGGGGGTCGCGGTCCGCTGGGCCATGCACCACGGCGGCCCCTGGCCCGCCAGCACGGCCGCCACCCACACCTCGGTCGGCGCCGCGGCCATCCGCAGGTGGCTGGTCCCCACCGCCTACCAGGACTGGCCGGCCGAGCTGCTCCCGGTCGAACTGCGCGACGACAACCCGCTCGGCATCCCCCGCCGCGTCGACGGAGTCCTCGTCGAGGGCCGCCCCTGACCACATCACTTAAACAGCCAGGACGCCCCCGCGCAGACTGTGCGCGGGGGCGTTTTCCGCCCTCCCGGCCCGGACCCGTTCTCGGCATCCGCCGGATCCTCGGGGTGGCATTGAAGCCGGAACGTTCGCCGACCGCGGCGGTCTCGCAGCCGCGGTCGGCGAACAGTCGCTTGTTACTGGACGGTCACCGCCACCGTGGCCGCGGCCGCGGGCGTGGCGGTCACGTCGGTGGCCGTCGCGGTGAGCGTGTGCTCTCCCGCGGCCAGGGCGGTGGACGAGGAGCAGGTCCACGTGCCGTCGTCCGACGCGGTGGCCGTGCAGACCGGCGTCCCCTCCGCTGTCACGGTCACCTTCGCGTCCGGCTCGCTCGTTCCCGAGACGGCCGGGGTGCCGGTGACGGTGGCGCCCGCCACCGGCGAGGTGATCGTCACCGGCGGAGCGAAGCGGGTGACGGTGGGCACGCCGTCACCGCTGACCTTCACGACGACGCTGTGCACCGTCACCTGCCCGCCGCCGTTGCGGAGCCGGAAGTCGGCGTCGGAGTGCTGCTGGCCGCCGAAGTAGGCGTCGGAGACGCTCACCGTCGCGGTCTTCCAGGTGTTGGTCCCGGTCAGCTGGATGCCGGCCGTTGACTTGTACGGGTCCGAGCTGCCGTTGTCGTAGTGCACGGCGAACGAGCCGGAACCCTGGTCGTAGTAGGAGATGGTGAACGTCGCCGAGTAGAACCCGGCATGGGCGATCGAGTCGTCGATGTCGAAGTAGATGTTGCTCTGGGTGCTGGTGCGTGCGGTCAGACCGTCGATCACCGAGGCGGTCGTCGGCCCGTCGAAGCCGCCGGAAGGCTTCTCGTCCTCACTCATCCCGTACGCGTGGTTGGTCGGTCCCACGACCGCGCCGACCACGGCCGTGCCGGGCGGCAGGTCGGAGGCGTTGAAGCTGACCGCCGCCGAGGCGTCGCCGGTGAGTCCGGTCGGGTCGGCCACCGTGGCGTTGATGGTCTGCTGTCCCCGGGCCAGTCCCCCGTCGGGGGCACAGCTCCAGGCGCCGGCGCCGTTCGCTGTGGTGGTGCACACGACCGCCGATCCCTTGCGCACGGTCACGACACCGTTCGGGATCGTCGTGCCCGAGATGGAGGAGGCGAGCTTGACCGTCGCACCGCCGCGCGGCGTGACGATCACCGGTGCCGGCGGGAACACGCGCCGGTTCGGCACCCAGGGCCCCGTGACGGTCACGCCGACGCTGTGCACGGTGATGCCGTGGTCGGCGTGCAGCCGCAGGTCGGCCCCCGCGTTCTGCAACCCGCCGAAGTAGGCGTCGGCGACGGGGACTTCGGCGGTCTTCCAGGTGCGGCTGTCGGTGAGCGCGATGCTGCCGGCGACCTGGTAGGCCTTCCCCGGCCCGGCGTCGTACTGCACCGAGACGTCGCCGGTGCCGGCGTCGAAGTAGGACACGGCCACCTTCCCGTCGTACGACCCGGTCGCGGCCACGTTGTTGTCGACGTCGAAGTACATGTCGCTGCCGTCGGCCCCCGTCCCGGTTCCGGTCGTGCGCGCGGTCAGGCCGCTCACGTCGCCGGCCGTGGTGGTGGCGCCGGCGGAGCCGCTGTAGTCGACCTGGGTCAGGCCGTAACTCTGGTTGGTGCCGCCGAGGACGGTGCCGACCGTGGCGGTGCCGGACTGCGTGGTCTTGTCGAGGCCGAGCTGCACCTTGCCCAGGTGGCGCGCCGCGGTCGGCGCGCTCCCGGTCACCTCCGCGAACGGCAGGCCGGTGGTGGGCGCGGAGACCTGCTGCACGAGGTACGACTTGTCCTTCTTCACCGGGACGGTCAGGATGTCCTGGCTGGTGGGCGCCACCACCTTGTGGCCGTTCTTGCCGTCGACGACCTCCACCTGCTGACCCGGCCACGGGTTCTTGACCCGCAGCGTGCCGGAGGCGGAGGCCCCGGTCTCGATCGCGGCGGTGACGAGACGGCCGTCCTGCACCTGGACGTCGACCTTGCCGTTGTCCCGGATGTAGACGGTGCCACTGACGTTCCAGTCGCTCGGCCACGCCGGCGCGAAGCGGATGATGCCGTCATAGTCCTGTGCGAGAGCCTCGTTGACCGCGGTCGCGACGCCGGACGCCTGCTCGATGTAGGGCTGGTAGCCGACGGTGTTGCCGAGGTCGGCGAACCCGTTCGGATAGACCTGGTGTCCCTCGGTGATCGAGATCAGGTTGCTGCGCACCTCGGCGGGGTTCTGCAGGCGCGCCGCGTGGATCGCGTCCATCGACCAGTCATTGCCGCCCTTGTTCGGCCGGTGGGCGTAGCTGCGCTGCTCCAGCGCGAAGAGGTTCGGATCCTGGTCGCTCACCGTGCTCCACGGCCAGAGCGGCTCCAGTTCGATGTTCTCGCCGTTCCTGCGCGCCGCGGCGGGCTCGTAGGAGATCGCGAGCACGTCGGTGCCGGTCGCGTCCGCGGCGGCCGTCTCCGCCGCGGTGTAGTGCGGGTTGAGCAGTTGCTTGAGGGTGGGGTCGGTGCGCGGGTACGGCGGGATCTGGGTGAGGGCCTTCGTGGCCTGCTGCACGAGGGCGGCGTCGGCCTTCTTGTCGGTGCCGAGCTCCTTCGCGGCCTGCTGGATGATCGGGAAGAGCACCAGGTCGGCCGCGATGTCGGTGGTCGGGTCGTTGACGGACCACTGGGTCTCGTGCGCGTTGGCGTTCGCGTGCAGCAGGCCGTCCGCGCCCACCTTCTGGTACGCGAGCTGGAAGACCGCCGTGGACTTGATGAAGGGCCAGTACTTCTTCAGCATCTTGAGGTCGCCGGTGGCCTGGTACTGCTGCCACATGTACATCGCCACTTCGGGCCCGCTGGTGATGTTCAGCGCGTTCCAGTTCGGTGCGCTCGCCTGGCTGCAGCTGCCGTTGCCGTTGACCTCGATGCCGTTGCCGTTGAAGCGCATGGTCTCCGACACGCAGGAGCCGGGAAGTCCGCCCATCGCCATCTTGGTCCACGCCTCGATGTCGGCGAGGTCGTCGGAGTACATGTCGAAGATCGGAGTGTTCAGGTCGTATTTACCCGAGCTCATGTTCGCCGAGATCTGCGTGCGCAGATTCCACAGCCAGTACGCCGACGGGTTCCAGGTCTGGGCGTCCTTGTTCCAGGAGAACATGTCCGCCTGGCCCGCCTGGCTGCCGGGGTAGATGCCCTCCCTCATGGACGCCGCCTCCTCGTAGAGGTAGAGCGTGCGCAGGTTCTCCATGTAGGCGGCGGTGCCGTCGGCCGAGTCCATCGCGACCAGGCCCGAGTGATTCCAGTAGCGGTCCCACCAGCGGTCCTGAGCGGACATCAGCTGCGACTCGGGGACGGTCGCGTCCTTGTCGATCAGCTTGCTCGCGGTCTTGGCGGCGTCGCCGCCCGTCCACGCGGGCGATGCCACGACGACGCGGAACGTTCCATCCTCGTGCGGCTTGAAACTGACCTTCACCTGCGTCGGGCCGGCGACCGTGGTCGTCACCTGCCTGCCGCCCGCGGTGATGGCCGCCAGCGAGCCGAACGTCTTTCCGCTGCCGATCGAGGGAGCACCGTCCACCCAGGTCTCGGCGAGGGTACCGATGTCACCGGACACCGCGGCGGCCGGCTTGCGGCCGGACCACAGGTTGATGGTGGCCGTCTGGGCGAGGTCGGGGTTCGCGCCGGAGACCTCGACGATCAGCTCGTCCTTCTCCGCCGCCACCCACGCCTTCATCGACATGCCGCCGCCGGACTCGCGCAGCACGCCGTCCGTCAGATCCAGCCGTCCGCTGAAGTCGGCGGCGTGTGAGATCGCCGACAGGCCCGGGATGTTGACCTGGCCCGGGGACTTGCGGTCCGGCATGGTGTCCGACCGGTTGAGCTGCGCGGTGAAGCCACCCGCCGCCCACGCCGCCACACCCAGCGACCCGTTGCCCAGCGGCATGGACGCCGTGGGATCGGTGTTCGGCGATCCGAGCACGAGGTCGGAACGGCTGACGACCCCGGCCTGGTCGAGCCGGAAGTTCCCGTTCTGCCAGGCCGTCGTCGCCCCCGCCGCCGCCTCGGCCGTACCGGGGTTCACGATGACGATCCCCGCGAGCGCGGCGAGCAGCGCCGACCAGAGCGAGAGGATGCGCCGGAGCGGGACCCGGCGACTGCGGGGGGTGAACTGCACGATGCCCTCCAGGGCTGTACGACGCTCGACCAACGGTCGAAAAATAGTCCGATGAATAATCCGTGCCCGGGGAATAAATGAGCACTAAGTGACCAGATGTGTCGGGATGGCCCGATAACATCGGATGAATGTCCGTTCTAATCCATCCGCTGAGCCGCTGTAAAGACCCGCGACACACAAACGTCTCAGCTCGGAAACCTGAGTGACCCGTACGCAGGGGAAGCGCACGGCCTCGCCACCGGCTTCGGCTGCCGGGCCGTACGGGTTCGGGGGACCGCCGCGGGCTCAGCCGGCGTAGCGGTCGAAGGTGTTCCGGCCGGTGATCGTGCCGGACGCCGTCGTCATCTGACTTGAGGGCCGCGCGAGACGAGCGTTCGATCAGGCGGCGGGAGGTTCAAGGCACCTGCGTAGAGCGGCCTGATTATGAGCGACCCGTTTCTGAACGGTGCGCCAGGTCGCTCGCGTCATCACTCTCGACGCAGATCATGACGCATGCCCTGACAGGTCGCGGTCGAAGGCGTAGGTCCGCTCGACTCGCGCGACCTCGACCCGGTAGCGGGCGTACCAGCGTTCCCGCCCGAGTCGCTGGGCTTCGAGGTGCTCAAGGTCGCCTTTCCAAGCCGTTATCGACTCGGCGTCCGCGTAGTACAGCACGGTGAGGTCGCTGCCGTCGTCGGCGGTGAGCGACTCGCGCCCGAGGTAGCCGGGCTGGGCAACGCCCAACTCCGTCATCCGACGGCTCATCTCGGCGTACCCGTGGGGATCGACGCCGCTCGGCTCGGTGGTGATGATGACCGCGTAGTAGGGCGGCGTGGGGCGTGACACGTAAGGAGCGGCCATGCCTCATGATATTGACCCTTCGCTTCGGCCGGCGGGTGAGGTGCCGTGTGGCAGCGCCGCTTCTCCCGTCAGCTTCGGTAGTCCTTGAGCGTGATGGCGGTGGCGGCCTTGCGGATCGTTTCGGTGATGCGGCCGATGACCCGGTCGCTCCAGGACGCGGGCAGGTGGGGGAGCAGCCTGAGCATCCGGGTCTGGACCCAGATCTGTGCCTTGGACGTCACCACCATCCCCTTGATGTTGGTCTGCGCGAGCTTCTGGTTCTGGGTGACGAAGTCGCGCATCTCCTCCTCGTAGCGGGCGAACGCCGTACGGTGGTCGCCCGCCGCGGCGGCCAGCTCGCCGGCCAGCACGTAGGCGCCGACCAGGGCCAGGCTCGTGCCCTGGCCCGACGCGGGAGAGGGGCCGTAGCCCGCGTCCCCGACCAGCGCCGTCCGCCCGCTGGACCAGCGGTCCATGTGGATCTGGCTGATGGAGTCGAAGTAGAAGTCCGGCGCGTCCCACATGGAGTCCAGCAGCCGGGAGACCTCCCAGGCCCCTCCGGCGAAGGTCTCGGCCAGGATCTTCTTCTGCCGCGCGACGTCCCGGTGGTCGTGGTCGAGGGCCCCCGAGGCGAAGATGAACATGGCCTTGGCCTGGGCGTCCTGCCGCGTGCTGTACATGCCGGCGCTCTTCCCCGGTGCGGGATGCATGAGCTCCCAGCGGTCCAGGCCGAGGTGGTTGGGGGTGGTGAAGATCGAGATGTGGTAGCCGAGGTCGCGGATGAACCGCGACTCGTCGCCGAAGACCAGTGAGCGCACGTTGGAGTGGAGTCCGTCGGCGCCGATCACGAGGTCGAAGGTTCGCGGTGCGCTCCGCTCGAAGGCGACGTCGGCGCCGTCCGCGTGTTCGGTGATGGCGGTGATGGAGTCGTCGAAGATGTACTCGACGCCCTCGGTGATCCGCCCGTGGAGGATGCGGGCCAGGTCGCCCCGCATGATCTCGACGTCGTCGCCCTCGCGCCCGCCGAAGAGATCGGCGTCCATGGTCGCGAGCCGCCTGCCCTCGCCGTCGACCAGCGACGACCCGAGCATGTCGGTGCTCTCCCTCCGGATCTCGTCCAGGATCCCCATGCGCTCGACCACGCCGAGGGCAGCCCCGCGAATGTCGATCTTGTAGCCGCCGGGGCGTGGCGCCGGTGCCCGCTCCACGACGGTGGGGTTGAAGCCGTGGTGGCGCAGCCAGTACGCCAGTGCGAGTCCGGCGACGCTGCCGCCGGAGATGAGGACGTCGAGGTTCTTCGGCACGGGGGGCTCCTGGGTGTCTCGGTCAGGCGGGCGGTTTCGCCGGGGACGTTGCGGTCCCTGCCTGCTCCACGAACTGTACAAGCGTTTAAAACGAACGTCTAGTACAAGCGTTCAAGACAAATGTTTAAGACTCCGATAGGATCCGGGGCATGGGAAATCGTGAGGACCTGCTCGCCGGAGCCAAGCGCTGTCTGTACGAGAAGGGTTACGTGCGCACGACCGCGCGTGACATCGCCACGGCCTCCGGCGTCAGCCTGGCGGCCATCGGCTACCACTACAGGTCCAAGGACGCTCTGATGAACGCGGCGCTCTACCAGGCGATGCAGGAGTGGGGCGAGGAGATCGAACGGGCCTTCACCACCGAGGGCGTCGCCGGAGCCACCCCGGCCGAGCGCTTCGCGGCGACCTGGGACCGGGTGATCGAATCCTTCACCACCCACCGGCCGCTCTGGGTCACCCAGTTCGAGATCATCGCCCAGATCGACCATCTGCCGGAGGTGCGCGAACTGCTCGCGGCGGGAGTGGACGCGGCGCGCGTCGGGCTCGCCGAGCTGTTCCAGAACATCCTCGCCACGGGCGAGGGAAAAGAGGAGGAGCAGGCGGCGGTCGGAGCGTTCTACCAGATGATGCTCACCGGCGTGCTCGGGCAGTGGCTGATCGCCCCGGACAGCGCCCCCTCCGGCCGCGACCTGACCGTGGCGCTCCGGGCCGTCGCGGCGAACATCGCACCGGCCGGCGGGGCGGACCAGGCCGGACCGGCCGGCGAAGGGCGTGCCTGAGCGGGCGGGCGCGACCGAGCCCGCGACCTGTCAGCCGGATCCGGCGACCCGTCGGCCCAGGTGAGGCGGCTCCGTTCGGGACCGGAACGAGGAGAGGGCTCCCGCCTGTGACGGGAGCCCTCTCGTGAGCGAGTGAGCGCGGACGGGCGCGCTCCGTTCTGCCGTGCGGGGTTCAGCCGGCCATTCCGCCGTGGGAGGTCAGCCGGCGGTTCCGCCGTGCGGGTAGTCGGATGCGCTGCCGTGCGAGGTCAGCTGATCTCGCCGACGCCCGCGTGCCGGGAGACCGACAGGCGCACCGACTCCGCCGGGTCGACCCCGGTGTGCAGGGTGGGGGTCCAGCCCGCGTCGGTGCCGAAGTCGGGGTCGTTGACCGCGTTGTAGACGGCGATGAGGTCGATCGGGGTGACCCGGCCGCCGACGCGCAGCACGTTGCCCCGGGCGGTGAGGGTCGTGCCGGCCCAGTTGTAGAGAAGCTTGGCCGGGTCCACCGCGCGGCCGAGGCGGAAGAAGTTGTTCTCGGCGAAGATCTGCGACTGCACGCCCACGCCGAGCGCGTAGACGAAGGTCGAGGCGTCCGGCACCTCGTAGTAGTTGTTGTAGACGTGCACCTGTCCGAAGCGGACGCGGGGGAGCCGCTGGAGCACGTCGTCGAAGTGGTTGTGGTGGACGGTGACCTTCAGCTTGCCCACGTCGGCCCCGGGGGTGTTGGTCGAGCCGATCAGCATCGTCTTGTCGTGGCCGGCGAACCGGTTCCACGAGGCCGTGACGTAGTTGGCGCCGTTGGTGATGTCGAGCTGCCCGTCGTGCACCTGGTACGGCCTGCCGAAGTACAGGGGCTGGCTCGAGTCGGGGTTGTCGCCGTCGGTGAAGGTGTTGTGGTCCACCCACACGTGCGTGGAGCCGGTCACCGAGATGTTGTCGTAGAGGGAGTTCCAGTTTCCCTCGGCGCCGTCGGTCGGGTCCCACTGCGGGAAGCAGTCGGCGGTGTCCTCGAAGCCGATGTTGCGGACGATGACGTTGTCGGCCTTGTCGACGTGCAGGTTGACGCCGCGGATGCGCGCGTTCTTGCCGAGGCCGACGATGGTGGTGTTCGAGCCGACCTTGAGCTTGATGTTCGCGGTCTGCTTCGCGGCCGAGGCGGCCCGCGCGTCCTCCAGCGGGCCCGAGGGCTCGGTGGTCCTGCCCCACACCGCCGGGTCGTACGCGGCGAGGTAGGCCTGCAGGGTGTAGCCGCCGGTCGTGTAGTCGGCGCAGGTCTTGTCGGTGCCGATCGTCCCCTTCACGTAAATGATCTTCGGTGAGGGGGCGGCGAGCGCGGTGGCCAGCTGGGTCCGGGTGGAGACGGTGTGCACGTTCGAGGCCGGTGCGGCCGAGCCGCCGGTGGTGCCGGAGCCCTCGGCGGCCCAGCCGTCGTTCGCGGGCAGGACCTGGCGGCCCGGATCGGTGTGCCGGCCGCTCGGGGAGGCGGAACCGGTGGCCGGGGAGGCGGGGCCGGCGGTGGTCCGGGAACCGGTGGCGGCGGACGCGGGCGGGGTGGCGAGGATCGCCAGGGACAGAAGAGCGGTGAGCGCGACGGCTCGTTTCATGGGGATTCCTCCACAGGTCAGGTGGGAGGGAGGCTCCGTACGGCCCCCGAGAGCCTTCCGGAATGCAACGGACGGGCGCCCCCATGGTCAGGGGATGGGGGCGCCCGCCCGAAGTGGTGGGTCAGCCGCCGTTGCGCTGCTTGTACGCGGCCTGCGCCTCGGTCAGCTTGGTCGCCAGCACGTCCAGGAAGTCCTTGGCGGGCAGGGAGCCCTGCAGGACCTTCTGGAACTCCGGCTCCGAGTCGGTCTTGGTGATCGCGTTGAACTCGGGCAGGTGGTACGGCAGCTGCACGATCTTGGTGGCCGGGTCGTTGAGCACCTTGACCGCCATGGAGACGTGCTGCGACTGCTGGATCCACGCCTCGTCGGCGACCTCGGTGTTGGCCGGGAGCACGCCGGTCTGCTCAGCCCAGTAGCTGTTCATCGCCTTGGAGGCGGCGAACTCGGCGAACTTGTAGGCGGCGTCCTTCTGCTTGCCGCTCGCGAACAGGCCGATGCCCGCGACGGGGTTGGACAGGATCGCCTGCACGCCGGCGTCGGACTTCGGCACGGCCATCGCCGCCACCTTGTCCTTGCCGAGCGTCTCGACGTGGTCGGTGTACGACCCCAGGTTGTGCTGCATGATCGCGATGTTGCCGCCGTCGAACTGGGCGACCATCTTCACGTAGTCGTTGCTGATGTCGGCCTCGGGGGTGACCTTCTTGTACATCCCGGCGAGTTTTTCGAGCGCCGCCACGTTCTTCGGGTCGTTGACCGTCGCCTTGCCGGACGCGTCGAAGACCTCGGTGATGCCGGACTGGCCGTACATCACCTCCAGCATCTGGGCGATCGAGCCCGCGCCGCCGCGGATGGTGAAGCCGTAGCGGTTCTTGGCGGTGTCGGTCAGCTTCTCCGTGGCGGCGAAGAAGTCGCTCCAGTTCGTGGGCGCCTCCAGCCCGGCCTCCTTGAACCAGTCGGTCCGATACCAGAACACGCCCATGTTGGTGGACATCGGCACCATGTAGGTCTTGCCGTCGGGGACGGTCCCCTTGACCGTCGCGACGACCTGCTTGTTCAGCTTGCCGCTCAGCGCACCGCCGGAGAGCCGGTCGTCCACCGCGTCCAGCGACTTCTGCGCCACCAGGCTCGACAGCATCGCGGTGGAGACACCGCCCACGTCGGGCAGGCCGCCGCCGGCGATGGCGGTGTCGTACTTCTGCTGCACCTGCGCGATCGGGATACCGACGTATTTGACGGTGATCGTCGGGTTGGCCTTCTGGAACTCGGCGATGATGTGCTGCCACACCGGGGTGCGCGCGGGGCCGCCGTTGTCGTCCCAGAACGTGATCGTGGTCTTGCCGTCGGCGGACTTCGTCTCGTCCGAACCGCAGGCGGCCAGTCCCGCGCCGAGCATGAGCGCCGTGGTCAGGATCGCCAGGTGTTTCGAGCGTGTGATCATTGTTCGCTGCCTCTCTGTGTCATGTCCCCCGACATCGCTGTAACCGTGCAATCACTGAACTTCGCCCGCGACCTGCCCTTCATCGCGAGACCTCCGCGTAGCCCTTCCGTCCTTCATCGCGAGACCTCCGCGCAGCCCTTCCGTCCTTCATCGCGAGACCTCCGCGCAGCCCTTCCGTCCTTCATCGCGAGACCTCCGCGCAGCCCTTCCGCTCTTCACCGCGAGACCTCCGGCCTGCTCTTCACCGCGAGACCTCCGAGGCGAGCGCCGCGGCGTCGGCACGGCTCAACCGCCCGTCTGCCACGACGGTGACGATCCTTCGCGCGAGGGTGCCCTCGATGAGCAGCGGCGTTTCCCACGCGAGTGCCGGTCCTGCTCCCGGGTATTCCACGACCCGGACGAACCAGGGATCGTCCCGCTGAACGAAGACCAGGGTCCAGTCGGCCGACGCCATGGCGAGCCAGGGGGAGGTGGAGCCGTGCACCGCCTCCTCGCCCTCCGCGTCCTCGGTGAAGACCTGGCGATCGGCGGCCGACCCCGGCGCCCGCCAGAAGAACCCGCCGTATCCGGCTCCGGCACGTCCCTTGGTGGCCGAGCTCCTGACCGGCAACGGCGCGCCGGTGAGGTTCGTCAGCGTGAAGGAGAAGTCGAGGGCCCAGCACCCGTCGAGCTCCACCGCCCGGACGCTCCGCGCCTCGCGGGCGATCTCGGAGCCGTCCGCCCCCTCCCAGGCCAGGGACTCCCCGAATCCGGACGAGTCCCGCCAGGAGAATCCGAGATGCCGCTGCGTCCCGTGGTCCCCGAGCCAGGACGGTCCCCGGTCTCGGACGTAGGTGCGGCCACCCCAGAAGTTGCTGCCGCCCACGTCGGAGACCGCCACGCTCACCCCCAGGTGATGCACGTGGTCGGCGGGGGCGAACTCGGTCACGACCGTCCCGCCCAGGGTCCGTACCGGATGCAGGTAGGGCCGGGGTGATGACGTCCTCGGCAGCCGCGTCCCGATGACGTACTCGGCCACCCGCACTCCCGAGATGTCGACGCCCACCGTCTCGGCGCCTTCGTCCCCGAAGGCCCCCGGCGTCTCGGGCCGGGCGTCCTGTGCGGTCGTCCTGGACCGGGTGTCTTGCGCGGGCGTCGCGGATATCGGGGTGCCCGGTGCCAGTGGCACCCCCACCGGTGTGAGGTCTCCGGCGCGGCGGCCGGCCGGGGCCCACGGCAGTCCCAGCTCCGAGTAGAGCGCGAGACGCTCCGCGCTGGCCGCCGTGACCTCGGCGATCCCGGGCAGCACCCGGCGTTCCTCGTCGATCTCCTGGAACCGGTCCGCGATCGCGAGGGGGTCGGGCGCCAGCCGTACCGACTCCAGGACGCGCATGAAGCCGGCGGTCCGCTCCAGCGGGACGAGCAGGTCCGTGCCTTCGCGGAGGTGGGCGACCAGGTTCTCCAGCAGGTCGGTCCTGGGGTACACCGTGGAGGTCCCGCCGAACTCGACCCGGTCCTCGGTGTAGGTCAGCCGGATCTGCCCGGTCTCGCCGTGCACGATCAGGTAGGGCTCGTGCCGCCGGTCCGCGCACAGGGTGACCGCCACCGTGACCGGGGTTCCGTCGTCCATGCGCAGCCGCAGGCACGAGGTGTCGTCCGCCTCGATCGTGTTGGCGCGGTAGAGCTCGACCTTGACGCTCTTGACGTCGCCTCCGGCGATGGCCAGCGCGGTCGCCGTGGCGTGCGCGAGCGGGTTGGTGAGGGCGCCGTCGACCACCGCCACCCCGTCGACCTCGCGTTTCCCGGCCCACGGGACCCGGCTGAAGTAGGAGTAGGGGCGCTCCCACGCACCCGCGGCGCCGATCCCGGCGACCCGGCCGATCAGCCCGTCGGCGATCATCTTCCGGATCGCGGGGATCGCCTCGGAGCCGAGGCTCTGGAACCCCACCTGGCAGGAGAGACCGGTCTCCCGGGCCACCGCGACGATCTGCTCGTAGTCGGCGAACGTGGCGGCGGGCGGCTTCTCCAGCAGCACGTGCGACCCGGCGCGCAGCGCTCTGGCCGCGAGCCCGGTGTGGGTCTGGATCGGCGTGCACAGGATCGTCACCTCGGCGCCGGTCCGCCCGATCAGCTCGACCAGGTCACCGGAGAACTCCACCCCGGCGGGGAGCCCGTCGACCGGCCGCACGTCGCATACTCCGACGAACTCGACCAGCCCGGCCTCGGACAGCCGCCTGAGATTCCGAAGGTGCCACCAGCCGTGCCCGTGCGCCCCGGCGAGTATCACGCGAACCGGTTTCATTCCGTCACCTTCCAGCGCAGTCCCAGGCCGGAGTGGTCTCCGGCGCGCAGCTCGCACTTGTCGACCGAGACCGGGTACGGCTCCGCGATGAGGCCGAGCGCGGCGAAGGAGGCGTCCTCGACCTCCTCGGCCATGCACGGCAGCGGCAGGGACAGCGCGAGCTGGCCGGAGATCTCCGGCAGCAGGTGCGGATAGACCGGCACCCCGAACGTCCTGGCCAGCTCGGCGATCCGGAGCAGCGGGGTGATCCCGCCCACCCGCACCACGTTCGGCTGGAGGATGTCGCACGCCCCGGCGATCAGCAGGTCCCTGAAGTCGTAGATCGAGTAAGCGCTTTCCCCAACGGCGATCGGAATGTCGACGCTGGCACGCAGCCGAGCCTGCCCGACCACGTCGTCCGCCGGCAGCGGCTCCTCCACCCAGTGCAGTCCGTACTCCGACAGTGCGGCGATCGCCCGCCGCGCCCTCGGCAGGTCCCAGCGCTGGTTGGCGTCGACCATGAGCAGCGTGTCGGGGCCGATCACCTCGCGGACCGCGGCGACCCGCGCCACGTCCTCGCTCAGCGCGTCACGGCCCACCTTGATCTTCACGGCCGGGTGGCCCGCCGCCCGCCAGCGTCGTGCCTGGGCGAGGAGCTCTTCGAGCGAGTAGTGCAGGTTCACGCCGCTGCCGTACACCGGCACGCTGTCCCGTCGCCGCCCGAGCGTCTCGACCAGCCCGGCCGCGCCGCAGCGCAGGTCCCACAGCGCCAGGTCCACCCCGGCCATCGCGATCGTGGTCAGACCGCCGCCGCCCGCCTCGCGCAGATGCCGCCAGAGCAGATCCCAGACGACCTCCGGGTGCGGTTCGAGACCGATGACGGCCTGGCGGATCTCGTTGTCGAGCAGGGCCTGTACGGCCCGGGCCCCGATCTGCGGGGTCCACGAGAACCCGGCTCCCGTCCGCCCGTCGGCCAGCGTCAGCTCAACGATGATCACGTGGTTGGCGGGCACGTCGGCGCCCCACGGCCGGGGCAGCGCCACGGTCTTGAGCGTCGTCGTCAGATCCGTGATCACCGGTCGTTCGCCGCGCCGGGTTCGCTTCGTGCTCATCACTCGCTCACCACCCTTCCTTCGCAGCTCCTCATCAGCCCTCCACCAAGGTCAGACCGGACTTGATCAACCGCACGAGCTCTTCGACGTGTTCGGGGGAGGGGTCGACCAGCGGCGGGCGGACCCCGCCCACGTCCAGGCCGCGGTGCCGTACCCCGGCCTTGACCAGGGAGACCGCGTAGCCGGGCACCTTGGCGCGCAGCCGTACGAGGGGGGCGTAGAACTCCTTGATCAGGTGCTCGTCGCCGTTCAGGTAGGCGACGGCGATCTCGGGGGCGAAGCAGAACACCGCGCTGGAGTAGAGCTCCACACCGATGCCGCGGTAGGCGGGCATGGTCAGCTCGGCCGTCGGCAGCCCGTTGAAGAACAGGAAGTCCGGCTGCTCCTCCCGTACGGCCAGCACGATCCGCTGCATGCGGTCGATGTCGCCGACGCCGTCCTTGATGCCCACCACGCCGGGGAGACGGGCCAGCTCGACCGCCTGATCGGGCTCCAGCACGACCGAGCCGCGCTGGTAGATGATCGTGGGCAGCACCTCGGCGACCGCCGCGACATAGGCGGTGTAGCCCTCGTGCGGACCGCTCGCCAGGTAGGGCGGCATGAGCAGCAACCCGTCGGCGCCCGCGTCCCCGGCCGCGCGGGCCTGGGCGAGCGCGGTGCCGATCGGGCCGCCGGCGCCCGCCAGAACCGGCACCCGGCCGTTCACGGTCTCGGTCGCGATCCGTACGGCCTCCGCGTGCTCGGCCTCCGACAGCGCGGAGAACTCGCCGGTGCCGCAGGCCACGAAGACCCCGCCCGGTTGGTGCTCCAGCCCGAGCCGCAGGTGCTCGGCCAGCACGTCCCCGGCCAGGGCGCCGTCGGCGCCGAACGGGGTGACCGGGAAGAACAGCACTCCGCTGAGGTTCATCTACGCGGCTCCGATCTCTGTGCGCCAGCTCCGCTTCGCCTGCCAGCCGAGCAACCGCCCGGCCTTGGCCGAGGAGAAGGCGGGCGCCGAACCGGTCAGTCCGGCGGCGAGCCCCGCGGTGGCGGGGTTGATCCGGGGAAGAAGCTCGGCCAGGGGCTCGCGGGCCAGCGCGTCGGCGGCGCCCGCGAAGAACACCTCGCCGTTGGGCAGGTCGGGGAGCCGCTCCAGCAGGGTCAGCACCAGATCGGAGGCGTCGCGGGCGTCGATGTAGTTGAACAGCGACACCCCGGCGATCTCCGGCTGGTCCAGCCGCTCGGCCATCGTGTGCCCCGACTGGGTGGGCGCGCCCGCCCACTCCTCGGGGGCGACGACGAAGCACGGCCGTATCGCCGCCAGCTTCGCCTTCGAGGTGCGGGCGAACGTGGCCATCACCTGCTCGGCGACCAGCTTGGACAGGCTGTAGGCGTTCCACGGCGCGACCGGGTGGTCCTCGTCGATCGGCAGGTAGGCGGGGGCCCAGGCGGCCGTGCCGTACCCGATGACCGTGGGGCTGCTGGCGATCACGATCCGCTCGACCCCGGCCGCGGTGGCCGCCTCGCACACGTTGAACGCGAGCTGGGTGTTGACCCTGTAGGTGAAGGCGTCGGTCCGGCTGAACGGGGTGGCGATCGCGGCCAGGTGCACCACGGCGTCCGGGCGGAACCGCGACATCACCTCGAAGGTCTCGCCCAGATCGGTCAGGTCGGCGGGGAGCACGGCGGCGGCCTCGGCGGGGGTGCCCGGCGCGGTGTCCACGCCGATCACCTCGTGCCCGGCGTCGGCCAGCGCGGTGACCACGCTCCGGCCGAACCGCCCCGCGCTCCCGGTGACGAGAGTTCGTGTCATTGGTCGTTCACCGCTCCTCATTCGTTGCGCCGGCGGTCTCGGTTCCCGGCCGGCCGCATTCACCGTGGGGGTTCCCCGCGGACTGTCGCTCGCGGTTTCTCATCCCTTCACCGCTCCCGCCGACATGCCCTGCACCAGGTAGCGCTGGATGAAGGCGAAGACCAGCACGACCGGCACCGCGGCGACGACGCCGCCGGCGGCCAGGGCGCCGAAGTCCACGCTGAACTCGCCCAGGGTGTAGGAGAGGCCGACGGGCACGGTGAACTTCTCCTGGTCGCTCACGAACATCAGCGCGAACAGGAAGTTGTTCCAGCTGTGAATGAAGGCGAACGAGCCGACGGCGACCAGCGCCGGGCGCAGCAGGGGCAGCACCACGGCGAAGAAGCCGCGCAGCCGGCCGCAGCCGTCCACCCAGGCGGCCTGCTCCAGCTCCACCGGGACGTTCCTGATGAAACCGCTGATCAGGATGAGGGAGAGCGGCAGCTGGAAGACCGTCTCGGCGATCACCAGGCTCCACAGCGAGTTGACCAGGCCGAAGGTACGGAAGATCTCGAACAGCGGGATCAGCATCATCGCGCCGGGGATGAACTGCGTGCAGAGCATTCCCATCATGAACAGCTTCTTGCCGCGGAAGTCGTAGCGGGCCAGGGCGTAGCCGCCCGCCAGCGCGATCACCGTGGTCATGAACAGCGAGGCGACGCCGACCATCAGGCTGTTCTGGAAGAAGATCGCGAAGCCGAGGTCGTTCCAGACGACCGCGAAGTTGTCAAAGGTGATCGGCCAGGGCAGCAGCGAGCTCGAACCCCTGGGCCGGAACGCGAACACCAGCATCCAGTAGAAGGGGACCAGCGTGAACACCAGGTAGAGCCCGAGGGGAACCCAGATCTGCCAGCGGCTGACCTTGTTCTTCTCCCCGCGCCCGGTCCGCGGGATCCGCGCGGGTGTGGACAGGCGTGGCCGTTCGGCCGTCTGGAGTGTCATGCCTTCGCTCCGAACTTGCTCATCCGCAGGTAGGCGATCGAGAAGAAGGTCAGGATCAGGAAGGCGGCGGTCGTCAGCGCCGAGCCGTACCCGAAGTCATGGGACTGGACGGCCTTGGCCGCCACGTACAGCGGCAGCGTGGTCGTCGCGTGCGCCGGGCCGCCGCCGGTCAGCGTGTAGAGCAGGTCGACGTTGTTGAACTCCCACACGCAGCGCAGCAGCGTGGACAGGATGATCGCGTCCTTGAGGTGGGGCAGCGTGATGTGGAAGAACCGCCGCCGGCGCGAGGCGCCGTCCACCGAGGCCGCCTCGTAGAGCTCCTTGGAGATGCTCTGCAGGTCGGCCAGGAGCAGGATGGCGAAGAACGGCACCCCGCGCCAGAGCTCGGCGAGCACGGCCGCCCAGAAGACGGTGCCGGAGTTGGCCAGCGGGGCTGCGCCGTACTGCATGATTCCCAGGTCGGCGAGATAGCGCGAGACGCCGGTCGTCGGGTTGTAGAGCAGCACCCAGATGCCGGTGGTCAGCACCCCGGAGACCGCCCAGGGAGAGAACACCAGGGCCCGGGAGAGTCCCCGGCCGATGAAGCTCTCGTTCACGATCAACGCCAGGGCCAGGCCGAATATCAGTTGCAGGAAAACCTCGACGCCGACCCACTTGACGCTGAATCCGAGGCTCTGCCAGAACAGCGGATCCTCGAACAGCAGCCGGCGGAAGTTGTCGAGCCCGGCGAAGCCGTTGTCCCACGGTTTGGTGACGTTGTAGTTCTGCAGGCTGTAGTAGATGACGCTGGCCATCGGGTAGACGAGAAAGCCGAGCATCGCGACCACGGCGGGGGCGATCAGCAGGTAGGGGGTCCTGGCGGCGCGGCCTGGACGGCGGCGTATCCGGGGATTCGCCGTAGTGATTGCCATGCCGGCAACTCCTTCCGATTCGGCGTCACGGGCTGCAACCGGTTGCATGAAACATTGCTGACATCTCCGAGCAACGTCAAGGGCCCAATTTGGTAAACCCTTTCCCAGCTGCTGGTTCGTTGGGATTTAAGGGGATTGAGGTGCTCAAACCAGTCGTACGATGATCCGGACGGTCGACGACTCGACGTTGACAGCGATACAACCGCTTGCATTAATGTGCTGCAGGGCGCGACGAAGGAGCACAGTGGCAGCGACGATCAGGGACGTGGCACAGGCATCGGGAGTCCATGTCTCGACCGTGTCCCGCACCTTCTCCGCGCCTCACCTGGTGAACACCGAGACGCGCAGCCGCGTGCTCGCGGTGGCCGAGGATCTCGGTTACCGGCCCAACCGCGCCGCCCGCGCGCTCACCACCGGCAGGACCCACAACCTCGGCCTGATCGTCGCCGACATCTCCAACCCGTTCTTCCCACCGTTGATCAAGGCGGCCCAGGCGCACGCCAGGGCGCGTGACTATCACGTGTTCGTGGCCGACACCGACGAGGACCCGCAGGTGGAGGAGGAGCTGATCCAGACCCTCACCAAGCAGGTCGACGGGGTCCTGCTCTGCAGCCCGCGACTGTCCAACCGGGTGATAGAGCGGCTCCACGCCGACGTGCCGTTCGTGGTGGTGAACCGGCGGGTGAAGGGGATGTCGACCATCCTGATGGACGTGGGTCAGGGCGCCCGGCTCGCGATCGAGCACCTGACCGGGCTGGGTCACCGCCGGATCGCCCTGCTCTCGGGGCCGAGCGGCTCGTGGACCAGCGAGGAGATGCGCGCGGCCGCCACCGCGATGGACGACGTCGACCTGGTGATCCTCGGTCCCAACGCGCCCACCGAGCAGGGCGGCCTCGCCGTCGCCGACGAGGTGATCGCCTCCGGCGCGACGGGCGTGCTCGCCTACAACGACCTGATCGCCCTCGGGCTCATCGAGGGGCTCTACGAGCGCGGCGTGCGGGTACCGGCGGACATCAGCGTGGTCGGCGTCGACGACATCGTCTCCGGACGGCTGAACCGGCCCAAGCTGACCACCGTGGCCATGCCCACGGCCGCCGCGGGACGGATGGCCGTCGACCTGCTGCTGCAGTCCGTCAACGACGGCGCCGCCACCGCGCTGGCGACCCTGGAGACCAGCCTGATCGTCCGCGAGTCCACCGGAGAGGCACGACGTTGACCGCCGCCCCGCGGCTGAGGCCCGGGGTTCCCACGCCCAAGGAGTTTCGATGAACTTCGGAGTCACCCCGTCAGGGGAGCAGGTCGAGCGGCACGTGCTGACGAACGGGCGGATGCGCGCCTCGATCCTCAGTTACGGTGCGATCCTGCAGTCCCTGGAGGTCTCCGGGGTCGATGTGGTGCTCGGCTACACCGCCCTCGGCGACTACCTGACCCGCAGCCGCTACTTCGGCGCGGTCGTCGGCCGGTACGGCAACCGCATCGCGGGCGGGCGGTTCACCCTCGACGACGTCCCCTACGAGCTGCCGGTCAACAACGGGCCCAACAGCCTGCACGGCGGGCCGGGCGGCTTCTCCAACCGTGTGTGGCGGGTGGCCGGGGTCTCCGATTCGGCGGTGACGCTGGCGTACGTCAGCGCCGACGGCGAGGAGGGCTATCCGGGCACGCTGACCGTCTCGCTCACCTACACGCTGACCGAGGACGCGCTGCGGCTGGACTACCGCGCGACCACCGACGCGCCGACCGTGCTGAACCTGACGAACCACTCCTACTTCAACCTCGCCGGGGACGGCGACATCCTCAAGCACGTGGTCCGCATCGACGCCGGCCGCTACCTGCCCGTCGACTCCACCAAGATCCCGACCGGCGAGCTCGCCCCGGTGGCGGGCACCGCGTTCGACTTCACGACCCCGTACGAGGTCGGAGCCCGGATCGACGACCCCCTGCTGGGCGGCGGCTACGACCACTGCTACGTCCTGAACGGCGGCATCGAGGTCCTCGAACCGGTCAGCGGGCGGGTCATGGAGGTCTCCACCACCGAGCCGGGCGTGCAGTTCTACTCCGGCAACATGCTGGACGGCATCGCCACCGCGTACGGCACGCACGCCGGCCTCTGCCTGGAGACCCAGCACTTCCCCGACTCACCGAACCAGGCGCACTTCCCGTCCACGGTCCTTCGCCCCGGCGAGGAGTTCACCTCCACGACGAGCTACCGCTTCCCCTGACACCACCTGGCCGCAGCCAATCGGACACCGTCGAAAGCGGCATGGAGGGCGGAGGCGACGGCAACGATACTTCTCCCATATCACCGCCCGATGGCCCGTTGTATTCAATCTTCCAATCGAAGAACCGGTAATTGACAACCGTGTATCCCAAGCTTGGCCATCAAGGAAGCGACCCCTTCGCGAACGAATGGGTAGACGTCCCGCCAGGCTATCGCGTCACAGAATAATTTGAGCGCCTCTTGATCCTTTTCGTCAACCCATGCGTCCAGACTTTTATCGCGAGGCGCGTATGTGGCGACCAAAGAGATGGACAGATTGGCTACCGGTTTTGAATCTTCATCGACCAGTTGCCCGGTAACATCGAATTTAAAGGACAGCGAACGATCGGCGGAAGCCGCGCCTGCATTCATTGACAGGTGTAGGTTTTGCCCATTTCCGGGTTCGAGGCGTTCTGCAGAGAAGGCTACCGTTGCAACATCCTGTATCTCAACAAGATTGGCGATTTCTCCGACCGATGATGTTACGGGTTGATGGTTTTCATGACTCATCGCGTGACCAAATTTCTTCCACCGAGAGGTGTGAACTGGTCGGCCGACGGCAGCGGTGTTAATTCAGCTTCAAAGCGGACAGACTCTGTTATTCCAACATGCGTAGAAGCAATCCATCGCACCAGCATGGGCTTCTCGTCTGATTCGTTTGTAATGAAAACTCCCGATGTGGTGGGCTGAGGCCGTCGAACTCGCCAGTCCTGAGAAATCGGCCGGACCTCTCGCTGCTCCAACGCGGCCTCTCGCGGCTCACCGGTGCGGACAAGACGAACATCGAGTTCGAAGCCCATGGCATGTAGGTAATCGGCGAGCGTATTAATGCGAACGTTTCCGTCGCCGCGTAGCACTTGATTTACGGCGGATCGACGTACGCCAACGGACCCGGCTACTTCGCTCTGCGAAAGCCTGGACAGTTTGAGCGCCTGATGAAGAGCGCCTAAAATCTCATGGCGCAGCCGAGCTGCTGCCAACGCCCGAGCACCACGAGCAGTAGAAGCAAATCGATCATAGAGACTCTTCATGATGCTAGATCCTCCCTCCTGACCCAAATGGCCTCGTCGATATAACCGCGTGGCGTCCGCCAGGATTTCTTGATGAACCCGCTGGTTAACCGGATCGCCCCTATCGACGACTTTGGGACATCAAAAAAAGGCAATCGTACGTCGCCTGCCTTGATCTCCTTGATGCCATCCCGCAATTCATTGAGCTCTCTGGGGATGGCGAGCGATCCCGTGATTGCATACCGTTCGAATCGAACAAGGATATCGGCGAGTCTCTCGGCGTCCCTGCGAGCCCGCGATGCTTCCAGCTTCTTGATGAAGGCATCGGCCCTGCACTCGCCCGCAATGGTTCTGGCCGCCTCGATCATCTTGGCCGCACCCCACTCGTAGTAGGTACGCCCGCAGTCCGGGCACAGGCTCCTGTGTACAGTCAAAACTGTACCTCTCGGTGTCGCATCTGTCTCTAGCGGGTTCGCGAAGAACTCACATTGACGCAGTGATGACGTTCGCTTTTCACGAAATGCCGGGAAACCTTACTGATCTGTTACAGGGCAGGATCGCTCATCCGTCTGTGGCCGGAGGTATGAAGGTACACGCAATGGCTGGAATCGGTTGGCCAATCCTCGGCGATCCACCGGTGCAAAAACCTCGCACGACTGCTGCTATATAAACGAAATGCCTTTGTTTGGTTATATGGGCGAATTTAACTCAATTCCGAAGAGGGAGCCGCCGGAACTGATACCGGGCTAAAGATCATTGGATCGCGCCCGCCGGAGTGAGTTCCCTGAGTAGAGAGTGGGCGAACCTCGGGCCGTGTAGGTTCAACACCTTCGCCATCGACAGCCACACGCAGGCAAAGGTGCAGGGTGAAGGACAGACCGAGATCAACGTGGCAGCTCTACACCACGGCTTCTGGATCTGCCGTGGTGAGCAAGGAGATCCACGAGGTCTTGCAGGGCAAGTCGCCGATGGTGGAGCTGGGAAACCTCATGCAGCGCATCGAGGACGGCGAGACGCTTCGACGCGACACCAGGCCTCTGAGCAGGGAGCTGCACGAGGCTCGGCTCACCCGTGAGACGAACGAGTATCGCCTGTACTACGCCGTCAACCCCCGCGGGGAACACGTGCTTCTCGCTCTCAAGTTCCAGCTGAAGGGAAGCTCGGGAGCTCAAGACAGAGCCATGGAAGTCGCGCGGGATCGGCTGACCGAGTGGCGGGGCAGGATATAAGGTGAACCCGATATGAGGAGGTCATGATGGATCAGCACATCGCCGATCTGCTGGGCATCGATCTGGACGACCCCGCCGTGCGCCGAGAGAGCGCGGCCGTTGAGCGTGACATGCGGCTGATCGAGACCCTCGTGAGGACCCGCAAACAGCTCGGCCTCTCTCAGGCGGAGGTGGCGAGCCGGATGGAGCGCAGCCAGCCATCCGTCTCCGACTTCGAGCGCGTCGGCGGAGACCCCCATCTCTCCACGATCCGCCGGTACGCCCTGGCCATCGGAGCCGAGGTCCGCCACACGGTCTGCGTGACGGTGGTCGAGCAACCCGCCACTCAGGCGCCCTCCTCACTCATCGTTCACATGGAGGACGCCAGGGGGGAGTCATCCATGGCGACGCAGAGCAGCGCGACGGGTGCCATGGCGGTCAATCTGATTCACAGGAGCGCATGATGCAGGCGTTCCTTCTCCTGTGCGACTCGGCTCAACCCGACCTGGCCACGGGGAAAATCCATATGCTCGGCGCCGGCTGGTCGGTGACCGGACCCGCCGTTCCACCGATGACGATCGCGGTCTTCCTCCGCCTGTCGTGGAGCGAAGCGAGTTCGCCGCACGAGTTCAGCCTGGACCTGGTCGATGATGACGGTAAGCCCGTGACGGCGCTTTCCCAGGAGGGTGACAGGCCGATTCAGTTCAGCGGGAACATCGGTCTGGACAATGCGGCACAGGCGGCGGCCGACGAAAATCTTCGCAAGATAGGACTGCAGAGCAGCTTTACGGTAAACGTGCCGCCCCCGCCCCTGAATCCGGGCTGTCATTACAAATGGGCCTTCACCGTGGACGGTGAAGAGCTGTCCAGCATCCCCTTCAGCATTCGGCCGCTTCCGGAAGACTGAAGAGGAGAGCGAAAAGCCGGTGGGGCTTGATGCGGGTGGCCGTCAGGTTTTGGCCATCGCGCTCTCGCCGGTGAAGGCGGCCACGGCGCCCAGGCCGAGATAGACCACGCCGCTGGTGAGGTCCAGACGGCGGCGGGCGCGGGCGGAGCGGCGGAGGCGACCGGCCATGGCCGAGGCGAGCAGGGCGAAGGCGCCGTCGCTGGCCATGCCGAGGACGATCCAGATCACGCCGAGCAGCAGGATCTGCGGGGCGATCGGGCCCCGGGTGTGGTCGGTGAACTGAGGCAGGAAGGCCAGGAAGAAGATCGCGGTCTTCGGGTTGAGCACGTTGACCACAAAGCCCTGCCAGAACATCCGGGACCGGGTCGCGAGCGGCGGCTCGACGGCCTCGACCCCACTCGGGCGGGCCATCAGCTTGCGGACGCCCAGCCAGACCAGGTAGGCCGCGCCGAGATACTTCACCACGGCGAACGCGGTCGCCGAGGTCGCCAGCAGCGCGCTGATGCCCAGGGCGGCGGCGGCCACGTGGACCACCGAACCGAGGTGGATGCCCAGCACCGAGATCAGCCCGGCGCTCCGGCCCTGGGAGACGCTGCGGGTCACGATGTAGAGCACCGCGGGACCCGGTACGAGCAGCAGGGCGAGGGTCGCGGCAGCAAAAAGGGCAAGTGTCGTCAGATCCGGCATGGTCGGATTCTAGGCTCGGCCGCTCTCCGACCGCCCCAGGTTTTTTGGCGCTCCCCGAGGCCTTGGCCGCCGGATAGTGCGGACCGCGTCATGGTCGCCGGTGGCGAACTCCCTCAGGAGTTCTTCGTCATGCGAATCGGATAACGCGGACCGCGCCAGGTTTTCAGCGGTGGATTCCTCATGGGCTCTTCACCGCGCGGAGCAGATAACCCGACAGGACGACGACTCCGGCCAGTGCCTGAGCGACCAGAAATCCGCCCAGCGCGGGTGGCTGGGCGGCCAACGCCAGCACCAGCGCGAGGCATCCCAGCAACGCGAGGTCCACACCGTTCGTCGCCCACAGGAGCGGGCCGGTGGGGATCGTTCCGAAATCCGGGGCCAGGGGCATGGTGGACTACGCGGTCACCGCTCGGCGGATCGAAACCGAGGGGCCGGCCTACGGGCACCGTCCGGCGGGCCTGGGGCGGGGGAACGGTCGTCAGGGGCTCTGCCTCGGCGGTTGTTCTGAGCGGGCCGAGGTCGCCAGTGTCGTCAGCAGGGCGGCGGTGGCCGGGGGATCCGGCGGCTCGCCGTAGGTGGCGGCGTAGACGTGCCGGATCGAGCCGGGGATCTCGGCCGCATTGACCTTCGGGTGGTGGTGCGCCCGCAGGGCGAGGCCGGGCAGGGCCGTCACCCCCATCCCGGCGGCGACCAGGGCCTGGACGGCGATGATGTCGTCGGTGGTGAAGGCGATCTCCGGTTCGAAGCCCACGTCGGCGCAGAGGTCGAGCAGGTGGCTCCGGCACCGTTCGCACCCCCCGATCCACCGGGAGTTCCGGTGGGAGAACAGGTCGCCGGTCCTTCCCGCGGTGACCAGGTAGCTGGGGTCGTCCAGCAGGTGGGCCAGGCGGATGCCGTCGTCCTCCGGGTCGGTGTTGTCGTAGCGGAAGATGACCGCCACGTCCACGTAGCCCGCGCGGAGCATGCGCAGGGCGTCGGGCGGCTCGGTCTCGGTCAGCCGCAGCTCCAGGCCGGGGTGTTCCCGGGCGAGCAGGGCGGCGGCCCTGGGCACGAACGTGCCGAGGGCGGAGGGAAAGGCCGCCAGCCTGACCCGGCCCGCGCGCAGGCCCACGTGCGCCGACAGCTCGGAGGCCGCGGAGTCGATGCGGCCGATGATCTCGGTGGCCCGCTCGGCCAGCATCTGGCCCGCCTCGGTCAGCCGGATGCCCCGGCCGGCCTTCTGGATCAGCTTGGCCCCGGTCTCGACTTCGAGCTTGGTGAGGTGATGGCTGACCGAGGGCTGCGAGTAGTGCAGTTCCCTTGCCGCCGCGGTGACCGATCCGGTCCGGGCCACGGCGGCGAGTACGCGGAGCCGTGTGACATCGAGCATCCATCAATTTTATCTATGGGTAACCAGAAAGATAGGCATTAGACCTTATGGGTCACTCGGCGCATTCTTGAATTATGGAAATCATGACACTCGCCCGTCCCGGCCTATCAGAGCTGGTCACGGCGGTTCGAGGGGTCACCCATCGGTACGCCGACCCCAGGACGACGGTTTTCGCCGTGGCCGACGTGTTGCGTGAGCACCTGCCCTCTCCCGAGATCCTCACCGAGGCGGAACGGGCCGGAGACGCCGCCGGCTACGTGGGCCACACCCTGTACACCGAGGACGCCTTCTCGATCATGGCCGTGGTCTGGCTGCCGGGCCAGGAGACGGCGATCCACGACCACATCGCCTGGTGCGCGTTCGGGGTCCTGCAGGGCGCCGAGTACGAGACGCTCTATCGTTTCGACGGCGACCATCTGACCGAGATCGGCCGGTCGGCCAACCAGATGGGTCACGTCAGCGGCTTCGCCCCGCCCGGTGACATCCACAGGGTTCGCAACATCGGCGAGGAGACCGCGATCTCTCTCCACGTCTACGGTGCGGACCTCAGCGCCACTCCCACCAGCGTCCGCCACATCTACGACCTGCCCGTTCGCTGAGATCCACTCCGCCGTACGGCCGGGTCAGCTTTCGACTTCCGGCTTCTTGTTCAGGCCGAGGCTGTCCCTGATGGCCTCCAGGCGGGCGGCGCCCTCGACGTCGATGGAGGCGCGTTCGACCTCGATCATCCGGGCCTCCACGGAGTTGGAGGTCAGTTCGGCCTCGCCGAGGGAGCGGGCGTAACGCTTCTCGATCTTCTCGCGGACCGCGTCCATGGTCGGGGTGTCCCCGGCGGGGGCGAGGCCGGACAGGTCGCCCATGGCCTTGTTGAGCTGCTCCTGCATCTTGGCCTGGTCGAGCTGGGAGAGCAGGCGCATCCGCTCGGCGATCTTCTTCTGCAGGGCCATGGCGTTGTTCTCGACCGCCGCACGGGCCTGGCCGGAGGCCTGGGCGGCCCGTTCGTGCATCAGCTGGGCGTCCTGCATGGCGGTCTCGGCCGCCACCAGCCGGGAGGCGAAGGCGCGGGCCGAGTCCTCGTACGACAGCGCCTTGCGCTCGTCACCCGCGGCCCTCGACTGCTCGGCCAGCAGGATCGCCTGGCGGGCGTTGGCCTGGAGCTTCCCGGTCTCCTCCAGCGAACGGGCGAGCCTCATCTCCAGCTCGCGCTCGTTGCCGATGACCGCGGCGGCCTGCTGGGTCAGCCGCTGGTGCTGTTCCTTCGCCTCCTGGATCGCCTGCTCGATCTGGATCCGGGGGTCGGACAGCTCGTCCAGCCGGCCGGACAGGGCGAAGACCATATAGCGCCAGGCGCGGCGGATGACTCTGAACATGGGGGGCTCCTTATCGATCCAGCGCGTCGCGCGTGATCTGTTCGGTTTCGTGCAGGCCCTGGCGTACTCCCTCAAGGGCGTCGGCGAGCTCGTCCAGCGCCCGGGTCGGCTCCAGCGCTCCGGTCGCCGACATCGCCGACAGCTCCACCACGCGGGCGAGGAGCTCCTCGATGCTGATCGTGCTGGCCTCCATGCGGGCGAGCACCTGCTCGCGGGTCCCGGAGAGCCGGTCGACCACGGCCTGCTGGGAGGCCAGCGAGGCGAGGGCGCGGTCGATGTCCTGGACCAGCCCTTCCTTGGCGTTCTTCCTGGATCGGACCAGCCGCGCGTGCTCCTGCTTGAGCTTGTCGAGGTCGAACCTGGCGAGCGCCGTGCCGGTGAGCGAGGCCTGCTCGGCCAGCCGTTCCAGCGTGGCCATCGAGTCGTTCACCTGGGGCCGCATGAGCGCGATCCGCTCGGCCAGCGGGCCGCGTCTCATCGAGGAGCTCAGCTCGTCCAGGCCGTGCGCGGCCGAGCCGGCCCGCCCGAGCCAGTAGGCCTCCTGGCTCTGCGGGGTGACGACCAGCGCGGCGCGTTCCTCGTCCCGCCCCTGGACGGAGGCGATCCCCGCTTTCGCCAGCCAGACGGCGACCCCGACGAACCCGGCGGCGGCCGGGTGCACGCTGACGGCCCACGCGGCGCCGGCGGCGGTCGCACCGAGCAGCAGGCCCCACGCGTCTTTCAGTTCCTCAACGAAGCGAGTCATCAGAAGTTGGATATCACCGCGGTGAACACCTGGTCGATACTGCCAGGTTTGCGGGAGTCGTAGGCTGCCGCGCTGGTCGCCTCGGAGATCTGCGTGAGCACACCGAGATCGGCGTCCGCGCCGTAGGCGATCGTGAACAGCCGGACCGAATCCTGACCGGTCTCGGTGCGCAGGTCGGGGAGCAGGTTCTCCAGCGAGATGCTGTCGATGTCCTCGTTCTTGCCGTCGGTGAGGAAGACCACCGCGTTGATCGCGTCATCGTTGTGCAGCTCGCGCACGTGCTTGTAGGCGGCGAGCGCGGTGTCGTAGAGGCCGGTCCCGCCGTCGGGGGTCAGGCCCTCCAGCCGGGTCCGCAGGTTTTTGCGCTGGGCGCCGTTCACGGTGGACAGCGGGGACAGCTCCAGATAGTCCTTGTCGCCGTCGCGCGCCGTCGAGAACATCCACAGCCCCACCTTGTCGTGCGGGCCGAACTGGGGCAGCGCGTTGATCGCCGCCTGCTTGGCCAGTTCCAGCTTGTTCTTTCCCGTGTCGGGCACGGGGGCGCCCATCGAGCCCGAGACGTCGATGACCATGAGCACGTTCGCGGGCTTGCGCAGGTCGGCCCAGCTGGAGAGCACCTTGTCGAGCACGTTCGGGGCGGGCGGGCTGAGCGTCGTCTTGGGCTCGCCGGGCAGCAGGCCGTTCTCCTGAGTGATCAGCTTGCCGGCCTTGCCCTCGTACGACCGGAAGGCGAACTCGGCGAACCGCTCCTGCTGCTCCGGGGCCTGCAGATGGGCCAGGAAGTCGGCCGCCACCTGGCGCTTGGCCTCGTCCACCCACGGCTCGGTCAGCACCGCGTAGGGGTTGTCGGAGTAGAGGGTGCCCTCCTTGGGATAGATCGCCGCCAGCGGCACCTTGGGCTTGTCGTGCTTGCCCAGCGTCTTGGGGTCGCCGGTCGGGTTGCCCTGGTTGTAGTCCCAGACCGACTTCTCCTCCACGGCCACCGCGGAGATGTAGCTGAGGCCCGCCCCCGCGTCGTCCGCCCGCTGCAGGTTGGACAGGAACGTCAGCGTCGTGTCTCCGTAGTGCACGATCGAGCGTTCCACGCCCTGCACGAAGTTTCTGGCCTTGGAGTCGGCCACGTTCTTCTCCGACAGGTCGCCGGACAGGCCGGTCGCCGCGAAGTAGGCGCCGACGGTGGCGTTCAGGCCGCTGGTGGAGAAGTTGGGGTTGGTCTTGCCCAGCCGGAAATCTCCCCACTCGGGATGACCGTGCTTGGCCCAGGAGTCGGTGGAGAGCTGCAGCAGGTCGGACCAGCCGAGCTTCTTGCCCGGCCAGCCCAGTGCCTTGGCCATCGGCATGGGCATCGCGATGACCAGCGGCGTCTTGGCGATCGACGGGTTGTCGGCAGCGACGACGGAGGCCTTGTCGGTTCCCGAGATGCGCTGCTGGAGCAGGGTGATCCAGCCGTTGCTCGCGGGGGACCAGACGTCGGGCTGCGGGCCGTCCTGGCGCTCGTCCCAGCCCCGGGCCAGCGCCTGCATCGCGCCACCGCTGGCCTTGGTCTCAATGATCACGTCGGCGCAGCGCCCGCCGACCTTCTTGCCGTTGTAGCCGGAGGCGATGCTCCGCAGCAGCTCGGCCTTCTCCGACGACGCGGCCACGGTCAGGGTGATCCCGTTGCCGTCGCACGCCTTGACCTGCTCGGACCCCTGAAGCTTGGCGGGATCCGTGTCCGCGCCCGCGCTGAAGAATATCCGCAGGCCGACGATCAGAGCTCCGGCGAGAATGATCGCGATGATGAATGGAGCATAGTTCCTGCGTCGGTGCGGCGTCTGGTACAACCCGGCCTCCTGGTTGTGTCGGTACTTATCCGACGAATGAGCCGTCGCCAGAGTTCGTCGCGATTAAAAATTAGAAATGACACTGGTAAAAACCTGGTCAATAGTGTCAGCTCGCGAGGAGTCGTAGGCGGCTCCGTCGGTGGCCTCGGCGATCTGCCTGAGCACTCCCTGGTCCGCGCCCTCGCCGTACCCGATGGTGAACAGGCGCACGTCCGGGTTGAGTTTGCCGAGCAGGTTGTCCAGGTCGCTGCCGCCGGTCTTCTCGTTCTTGCCGTCGGTCAGGAAGACCACCGCGTTGATCGCTCCGGTGTCCTTGGCCCCGCGCATCCGTTCGACGGCCGCGAGCGTGGTGTCGTAGAGCCCGGTGCCGCCCCCGGCGGTCAGCCCTTCCAGCTGTTTGCGGAGCTCGGGGCCGGTCTTCGACACGGAGTCGATCGGGACCAGCTCCAGATAGTCCTTCGCGCCGTCCTGCCTCGTGGAGAAGGCCCACAGGCCGACCTTGTCGTCCCCGCGGAACTGCGGCAGCGCGTTGACCGCCGCCTTCTTGGCCAGCTCCAGGCGGCTCTCGCCGGTGCCCGAGGCCTCCTCCTCCATCGAGCCGGACTTGTCCACCACGATCAGCACGTTGGCCCGCTTGCGCAGCTCCGACCAGCTCGCCAGGACCTTGTCCAGGACGGCCGGGGTGGGCGGGCTGAGGGCGGTGATCTTCGCGCCGGGGTCGACGCCGTTCTTCTCGACGGCCTGGGGGCCCGGCTTGCCGTCGAAGGAGCGGTAGCCGTACGACTGGAACTTCGCCTGCACCGGCGGGCTGTGCAGGTAGGTCAGGAAGTCGTCGGCGACGGCCTTCTTGGCCGCGTCCATCCAGGTCAGCGGGACGTAGGGATGGTCGGAGAAGAGCGTGCCCTCCTTGGGGTTGACCGCCACCAGCGGGGTGCGAGGCGGCGCGTGTCTGCCCAGGGTGGCAGGGTCGCCCGAGGGATTGCCCCGGTTGTAGTCGGTGACCGAGTTCTCCTCGACGGTGATCGCGGAGATGTAGGCCATCGACTCGCCGCGGTCGTCCGCGCGGAGCAGGTTCCCCAGGAACGTCATCGAGATGTCGCCGTAGTGCACGATCGACTGCTCGACGCCCCCGACGAAACTCCTCGTCTTCGCGTCGGCCACGTCACGCGCCGTCAGGTCGGAGGTGGTGCCGGTGGCGGCGAAGTAGGCGCCGATGGTGGCGTTCAGGCCGCTGGTGGAGAAGTTGGGGTTGGTCTTGCCCAGCTTGAACTGGCCCCACTCGGGATGGTCGTACTTCGCCCAGCCCTTCGGATCCGCCGCCAGTTCGGCCAGCTCCGACCAGCCGATGGCCTTGCCCGGCCAGCCCAGGGCCTCCGCCATCGGTTTGGGCATCGCGAAGACCAGGGGCGCGGTCACGATCGGGACCGGTTTGCCGTCGGCGACCGGCACGGTGCCGTCGACACCTCCCGCCTGCTGGCGCAGAAGCGTCACCCACGCCGAGGCGGCCGGGGACCAGACGTCGGGCCGCGCGCCGTCGGACTGCTCGTTCCAGCCCTTGGCCAGTGCCCGCATCGCGGTGCCCGAGTTGGCCTCGTCGATGACCACGTCGGCGCAGCGCCCGGCCACGGCCCGCCCGCTGTACTCCTTGGCGACCTCGCGCAGGATCCCGATCTTGTCCTGGGAGGACGCCACCCTGATCTTCGTCGACTCGCCCGAGCAGGCACTCGGCTCGCTCTCCGCGCCGTTCTCCGTACCGCTGCTGAAGAACCAGCGCAGTCCGGCGATCAGCGCGATGGCGAGCACCACGGCCAGCAGGTACGGCAGGATGCGTCGGCGAGGTCGTGCGGGGGGATAGACCACTGAATGATCGTAGGAAGAAACGTTTTACCTGGAAAGAGCAGTACGCCGCCGGGTTGGCCGACGCATCATGACAAAACGGCTGTTATCGGGTGCCGACTATGCGCATCCCGGTTCCGCGCCCGTGGAAGAGCGGAAGGGCCTCACCCCGTCTGACGGGTGAGGCCCTTCCGCTGAGTCCGAGCCGGCCTTGCCCGGCCTTCTCGCTAGATCGCCGTGGAGCCGTACTCCTGGAGGAAGAGCGCCTCCGTGGTGGCCGTACGGCGGAGCTCCTCGAGGTTCACCCGCTCGTTGGGCGCGTGGATCGCCGCGTCGTCGTCCTCGGCGCCGAAGAGCAGGATCGTGGCGGCGGGGAACTGCTTGACGAACGTGGAGACCAGCGGGATCGAGCCGCCCGCGCCGACGTCACGCGGCGGGCGGCCGTAGGCGCGCTCCATCGCCCGGTTGAGCGCCGTACGGGCCGCGCCACCGGTGTCGGCGAGGTAGCCGGTGCCCAGCGTGTAGTCGCTGACGCTGACCTGGGCGCCCCAGGGGGCGACCTGGTGGAGAAAGTCGACCACGGCGTTCACGGTCGTCTTCGGGTCGCCCGCCGGAGGAACGCGCACGGTCACCCGGGCGCGTGCGACCGCCTGGACCGCGTTGATGGCGCCCGAGACCGTCGGCACGTCCAGGCCGGTGACCGTGATGGCGTAGGAGGCCCACAGCCGGTCGGCCAGCGAACCGGAGCCGACCAGGGAGACGTCGTTCAGCACGCCCGCCGTGGCTCGGAAGTCCTCCTCCGAGGGGCCGGAGCCCAGGAAGTTGCCGCGCGGCAGGCCGGGGACGCGGATGTCACCGTGATCGTCGTGCAGGGCGGCCAGCATCCGGATCAGCGCCGCGAGCGCGTCCGGGGCGGCGCCGCCGAACGAGCCGCTGTGCAGCGACTCCTTCAGGGTGCGCACCTCGACGGTGAAGGCGCCCATGCCGCGCAGCGAGGTGGTGACCGACGGGTCGCCCACCCGCGGGTTGCCGGTGTCGGCGACCACGATCGCGTCGGCGCGGACCAGTTCGGGGTTCTGGGCGACGAAGGCCTCAAGGCGTTCGCCGGCGTACTCCTCCTGGCCCTCGATGATGACCTTGACACCCACCGGGAAGCGGCCCCGGAAGGCGCGGAGCGCGGCGACGTGGGAGATGACGCCCGACTTGTCGTCGGCCACGCCGCGGCCGTAGATCGAACCGTCGATCTCCGTCGGCTCGAAGGCCGGGGTGCGCCACAGCGCGGGGTCGCCCGGAGGCTGCACGTCATAGTGCGCGTAGAGCAGCACCGTCGGTGCGCCGGGCGGGGCGGGGGCCTCGGCGTAGACGGCGGGGAAGCTGCCCTCCACCGGAATCTGCCGCACGTGCGGCAGACCCGCGCTGCGAAGCAGGTCCTCGGTCATGGCCGCGGCGGCGTACACCGCCTCCTCGGGATGGCCGGGAAAGGCTATCGAGGGGATGGAGGCAAGCCGCTTGAGGTCTTGGATCGCCTGGGGCATACCGGCGGCGACGGCGCCTTCGAGCTCATCGGGAGTCACGTCTTTCCCCGTATCTCAATATCTGGTGTGTCCGATCGGATCACAACCGGTGGGAGGGCTGGGTGGGTGTTGTGCGCGGTGCGCTGCGCCTGATTCCAGCACACCGCGATTCCATCGCGCGAAACCGGGGGTCATATGATCTGGACACTCCTGAAATTTGATCGCGGATTTCGTTGTTGTTACACGAGGGATTTGCGGATTCCGGAGTTCTTGCACTCTGGTGCCACGTTTTCACTTGGCAAGGGCTGTTTTGGCATGCAGACTGTTGGGAGCCCAGCTCAACGAGGGAAGATTGTGATGACGCACCCTGAAAATGACGTGGCCTCGCTCATGCAGGCCGCGCAGGACAACCTGTGGATGCACTTCACCCGGCACAGCTCCTACGCGGGCGCCGAAGTGCCGATGATCGTGCGGGGCGAAGGCTCCTATATCTATGACGTGCACGGTAAGCGCTACCTTGACGGCCTCGCGGGACTGTTCGTGGTCCAGGCCGGGCACGGTCGCAGCGAACTGGCCGAGGCCGCCGCCAAGCAGGCTCAGGAGCTGGCGTTCTTCCCGCTGTGGTCGTACGCGCACCCCAAGGCCGTCGAGCTCGCCCAGCGCCTGGCCGCCGAGACCCCCGGAGACCTGAACCGCGTCTTCTTCACCACCGGTGGCGGCGAGGCCGTCGAGACCGCGTGGAAGCTCGCCAAGCAGTTCTTCAAAGTCACCGGCAAGCCGCTCAAGCACAAGGTCATCAGCCGCCAGATCGCCTACCACGGCACCCCGCACGGCGCCCTGTCGATCACCGGCATCCCGGCCTTCAAGGAGATGTTCGAGCCGCTGGTCCCGGGTTCGATCAGGGTGCCCAACACCAACCACTACCGGGCCGACGAGATCACCGGCGTGCCCGGCATGACGCCGGAGCAGTACGGCTACTGGGCCGCCGAGCGCGTCGCCCGTGCCATCGAGATGGAGGGCCCGGACACCGTGGCCGCCGTCTTCGTCGAGCCGGTGCAGAACGCCGGCGGGTGCTTCCCGCCGCCGCCCGGATACTTCAAGCGCCTGCGCGAGATCTGCGACGAGTACGACGTTCTCCTCGTCTCCGACGAGGTCATCTGCGCCTTCGGCCGCCTCGGCACCATGTTCGGCGGGCAGAAGTTCGACTACGTCCCCGACATGATCACCTGCGCCAAGGGCATGACCAGCGGCTACTCGCCGATCGGCGCCATGATCGCCTCCGAGCGTCTCTTCGAGCCGTTCAAGACCGGCACCCAGATGTTCGCCCACGGCTACACCTTCGGCGGCCACCCGGTGTCCTCGGCCGTGGCCCTGGCCAACCTCGACCTGTTCGAGCGAGAGGACCTGCTCGGGCACGTGACCCGTAACGAGCCGGTCTTCCGCTCGACCCTGGAGCGTCTCCTCGACCTGCCGATCGTCGGCGACGTGCGCGGCTCCGGCTACTTCTGGGGCATCGAGCTCGTCAAGGACAAGGGCACCAAGCAGACCTTCAACGCCGAGGAGTCCGAGCGCCTCATCCGCGGCTTCCTCACCCCGGCCCTCTACGAGGCGGGCCTGTACTGCCGCGCCGACGACCGCGGCGACCCGGTCATCCAGCTCGCCCCGCCGCTCATCTGCGGTCCCAAGGAGTTCGACGAGATCGAGTCGATCCTCCGCTCCGTGCTGACGGAGGCGGGGAACCGGCTCTGAGCGCGCCGCCGTACACGACCCGGTAACCGGCGTGTCGTGTACGGCGACCGGCGTGTCGCCGCAGGCGGCCACCGAGCCGCGCATACGGCGGCTCACCGCCACTGAGAACCACGCACGCCGCTCGCGGTCTCATGACCCATGGCGGCCGAGCCACGTACGGGGCTCGCGGCTCACCGAAGCGTGACCGCGCCTGCCTGAACGTACGGGGTTCGCGGCTCACCCAAGCGTGACCGTGCCTCCCTGAATCGGGTGGTGACCTCCGCCCTGAAATTTAAATCCCGAAAGGAACCGTTATGAAGATCGGCGTGCCTGCCGAGGTCAAGAACCACGAGTACCGCGTCGCCGCGACCCCGGCGGGCGTGCACGAGCTGGTTCGCCACGGTCACGAGGTCTACATCCAACGCGGCGCGGGCCTCGGCTCGCACCTTCCCGACGAGGACTACCTCTTCGCCGGTGCGAAGATCCTCGACACCGCCGACGAGGTGTGGGGCCAGACCGAGATGATCCTCAAGGTCAAGGAGCCGATCGCGGAGGAGTACCACCGCATGCGTGCGGGGCAGGTGCTCTTCACCTACCTGCACCTCGCGGCCGGCCGCGAGTGCACCGACGCCCTGCTCAAGCAGCAGGTCACCGGCATCGCCTACGAGACCGTCCAGGTCGGCAACACCCTGCCGCTGCTCGCCCCGATGTCCGAGGTCGCGGGCCGTCTGGCCCCGCAGGTCGGCGCCTACAACCTGATGCGCTTCAACGGCGGCCGCGGCGTGCTGCCCGGCGGCGTGCCCGGCGTGGCCCCCGCCAAGATCGTCGTCATCGGCGCCGGTGTCTCCGGCCTCAACGCGGCGCAGATCGCGGTCGGCATGGGCGCGGACGTCACCGTCCTCGACCTCAACGTCGACCGGCTGCGCTTCATCGACGCCATCTACCAGGGCCGCCTGAAGACCCTCGTCTCGACCTCCTACGCGATCGAGCAGGAGGTTCTCGAGGCCGACCTGGTCATCGGCGCGGTGCTGATCCCGGGCGCCAAGGCCCCGACCCTCGTCTCCAACGAGCTGGTCTCCCGCATGAAGCCGGGCTCCGTGCTCGTCGACATCGCCATCGACCAGGGCGGCTGCTTCGAGGACTCGCGCCCGACCACGCACGCCGAGCCGACCTACCAGGTCCACAACTCGATCTTCTACTGCGTGGCCAACATGCCGGGTTCGGTGGCCAACACCTCCACCTACGCGCTGACCAACGCGACGCTGCCCTACGCGGTCAAGCTGGCGAACCTGGGCTGGAAGTCGGCACTCCAGCAGGACCCCGCCCTGGCGCTGGGCCTCAACACCCACGCGGGCCGGCTCACCAACGACCAGGTCGCGCTCGCGCTCGACCTGCCGTCCGTGCCGGTCTCAACGGTCATCGCCGCCTGATCCGACACCCGTACGGGCCCCGCTTGGCGGACGGACCGGAAAAGCACGGCTCCATGGTCGCACCCGTGACCGTGGAGCCGTGCTTTTCCGATCTTTACGAAGGCAGGCCCGGTCGTCCTCACGGCGCCCGGCCCGAGCGCAGGGCGCGGGCGGTGATCAGGACGTGCTCGACCTCGGCGGGGCTCGGCCAGGGAGCGCTGCCGGGACGGAGCAGCGCGGCCCGGACCAGGGCCAGATGCTTGATCGCCCCCGGGGGCAACCCGCTCCGCTCGGTCAGCCAGGCCACGACGTCGGTGTGGTCATGCAGCGGCCGGGTGACGATATCCCAGGTGCCGAGGATCTCGGTCAGCTCGCCGATCTTCAGCGGAGTGCCGCCCCGACGGGACACGGCGGCCGCGGCCAGCTCGGCGCGGGCGACCAGCTCGGGCTCGGTGGTGCGGTCCCAGATCGGGGACGGCGGGTCCGACAGCCAGCTCTCGGCCTCCTGGGAGAAACCGGCCGCCGAGAGCAGCGAGGCCAGCTCGACCGCGGCCCGGTGGTGCCCGGCCCGGGCCGCCTGGCGGAACCAGTGCTGTCCGCCCTGAAGGTCATTGTGCTCGGCGATGAGCAACAGCCCGAAGTTGAAGGCCGCCTCGGGGTCGCCGCCCGCCGCGGCACGGCTGAACCAGTGGCCCGCCGCCTGCGAGTCGCTCATCTCCACACACACAAAACCGGCCGTCCGCTGATCGTCGATCCGTCCGGTGTGGGCGGCCCGCTCGAACCAGGCACGGGCGGTGCGCAGATCCCCGTGGGTCAGCGCGATCCCGCCGAGCTGGGACGCGGCCCCGGGATGCTCGTTCTTGGCGGCCAGCCGGTAGAACGCCTCGGCACCCTCCGGATCCCGGTTGGCCTGCAGGAACAGGCCCAGATGGTAGGCCGCGTCGGCGTGGCCGCCCCTGGCTGCCAGCTCCCACCAGCGCAGCGTCTCCTCCTCCTCGCCGGAGGCGTAGGCGAGGAATCCCAGGTCGTTGGCGGAGGCGAGGTCGCCGTCCATCGCCGCCCTGCGGTGCCACTCCCAGGCGGACTTCGTCTCGCCGCCGTCCTCGCAGATCAGCGCGAGTCGCCGGGCCGCGGCCCGGGAACCCGCCCTGGCCGCCCTCTCGAACCATCGCCGGGCGGCCGGCATGTCACCGCGCTGCTCCAGCAGGAGCGTCGCCAGGTTCACCGCCGCCTCGACGTCACCGGTGTCCGCGGCGAGCTCGTACCACGCCACGGCCTCCACCAGGCTGCCGTGCTTCTCGTGCCAGATGCCGAGGTTGTACGCGCTGTCGATGTTGCCCCCGACCGCCGCCCGCTCCCACCAGTGCCGCGCCGCCGAACGGTCGCCATGCTGGGCGAAGTGGCGACCGAGCAGGTGCGCGGCCTGAATGTCACCGCCGTGCGCGGCGAGCAGCAACTCGGTCTCGCGGTCCGTGTCGTTCTCGTGCTCGGTGCTCCGGGGGATGGGTATCAAGACCGCAGCCGTCTCCCGATCGTCAGGCCACCACCCCATGTCGCCCTCCCCGCCGACGATGCACAGCCGATAGCGCACAGACTGTCACGTAACCATGCGACAGCGGAGCGTTATTACCGACTTCGGTCTTCCGGCGCGCTCGGAGGAACGCTCATCGAAGGGCGCGGAGGAACGCTCGGAGGGCTTGGAGAGATCCTCATCGGAGGAACGCTCATCACGCTCATCGGGGAACGCTCAGAGGAAGGTGATGAAACCCACGTACATCCCCATCGAACAGACGTAACGCAACGATCCAGGAGGGCGCGGGTCAAGCCGTACGGTGGCGGGCAGGGCCACGTCGCGGCCGTCGATCGTGAGCATCCGGGTGCAGCCGGGGGCGCCCACGAGGTGGAAGACGATCTCGGCGGACACGCCCGCGCGGGCGGTCACCACCCCCGGCCGGTAGCCGCGGTCGGTGGCCCAGACGTCGATCCGCTGGGTGCCGTCGGCGCGCACGGTCGCCGCCGCCGCGGGCGAACCGCCGGAGCCGGGAAGCCAGCCGCCCAGGCTCATCCCCGAGGCGATCGTCCACAGGCCCGTGGCCAGCGCGACGATCCCCGCCAGCGCCGCCAGCCTGGTCGTGGCGACCCGTCGAAGGGCCAGCCCGAGCAGCGCGAACGCGGGCGCCGTCCCCACCGCGAACCCGGCCATCACCGCCGCCCCGCCCAGCGCGGATCCGCTGGAGACCGCCACCACCTCGGTGCTGAGCGTGACCCCGCAGGGCAGCAGGATCGTCGCCGCTCCCAGCATCACCGCCCTGACCCCGGGAGCGACCACCCCGCCCCCGAAGGTGAGAGCCCTCTCCCCGGAGGCGGTCGGTTCGGTCCGGGAGACGAGCGTCCCGCTCCCAGAGGCGGCCGGTCCGTTCCCGGAGGTGATCGTCCCGCTCCCAGAGGCGGCCGGCCCGGTCCCGGAGGTGATCGTCCCGTTCCCGGAGATGGCCGGCCCGCTCCCAGAGGTGAGCCTTTCGTCCCCAGAGACGGCCGGTCCGTTCCCAGAGGGGAGCGTTCCGCCCTCGGGGACCGTGGCCTGTGAGGCGATCGTCCTGCCCCCGAAAACCGTGGCACGGAGGGCGATCACCTTGCCTCCGAAAGCCGCCGCCCGGGAGGCGACGGTCCGGTGCGGGGCGCACCCGACCGGCTCGCGCCTGAACATGCGGGCACCGAAGACCATGACCGCGATCCCCGCCACGACGAGCAGCGCGGCCCTCACCTCGGGTCCCAGCTGTACGGCGGAGCCGACCAGGCCGAGAAGCGCCCCGGCCACCACGTGCGAACCGGAACGGCCGGCCAGAAACAGCGAGACGACCGCAGGACCCGACGGCTCCCGGACCATAGGGCGGTCCCCGCCACAGACAGGGTTTTCACGGGAGGTGAGCCCGGCGAGCAGGCCCCCCTGCATCGCCGTACACGAGGCCGTGCCCGCCACCAGCCCGGCGGCGAGCCCCCCGGCGAACAGCGCGGCCAGGCCCGCGCTCAGCGGACGGCCAGAGTTGCGATCCAGATCCCCACGGAGCAAAACTAACCATGCCAGATCGGAACCGACAGTAACAATATATTCACTTTGTGCTCATAACATGCTCCCCTGGGCGGGGTTGAGCTTGCATCCCCGAGACATACGGGCCGACGCCCCCGGAGAGACGGTCCTGTACCCCCGAGGGTGTGAGCCTGTGCGTGTGAGCCTGCGCCCCCCGAAGGGGTAGGTCTGCGCCCTCGAAGGTGCGGACCTGGCCTCCCGGGGGTGCGGGCCGGCCCCCGAAGGTGCGAGCCTGGGCCCCGGAGGGGTGCGGGATCTACGAGACGCCGCCCCTCAGGACCGAGGTGTGCTCGAAGTATTCGTCGCTGCTCATCTCGCCGCGGGCGTACCGCTCGGCGAGGATCTGTTCCGCCGACGCGGTCGTGCTGACCGGACTCGACGGGGACGCGCGGTGGCCGCTCCACGGCCCCCACCCGTTGCGCCGGGCACGGAACGCCAACGTCGCCAGTGCGACCCAGAACAGGATCCAGAAGGCCGGAAACACCGGCCACCACATCCCAGGCCCCCAGTGCGGAGCCAATGCGAGGACATCCATGTCTACCTCCTTCGACGCTCTCCACATTCCTCTGGAAAGCCACGAAGGGAATCGCCCCGTCGTCTCATCTCGCTCTACCGCGCGGGGCGTACGGGTCCCGTTATGCGCGCCCCGGACCTTACGAGTGTGCGAACCCCGTTATGGGTCGCCAAGGGTTTGCGGGGCGGTGAGGTCTGTCGCGGGTCGAGGGAACTCGCGGGGTGGCGCTTGTTCCGGCTCGACGGGATCTCGCGGGCTTACCGGCCTTGTCACGGGTCGCCAGGAGCTTGGGGTGATACGGGTCGCCCAGGATCTCGCGGGCGTATGGGCCTCGTTACGAGTTGCCGGGATCTTGCGGGGGGACGGGGCTTGCCTGGAGGTTACTCAGGATCTTCTCGAAGGCCGAGGTCTCCAGGGTGAAGCCGACCGGCTCGGGGATGTGCAGCGCGGAGCCCACCGCGACGCGGGTGAGGGTCTGGTATTCCCCCGCCTTTGGATCGCTGAAGACCGTCACGGTGGGAGGCGTGGCCACGGGGTCGATGAGCAGCATCAGGGGGACCAGCCCGGAGGCGTAGAGGTCGGGTTTGCGGTCGCGGTCGTCGACGACGCTTCCCGGCGACACGATCTCGGCGACCATGAGCAGGCCGGAGGAGAGCAGCTCGCGGGCGCCCCAGCGGGGGCAGTCGGCGGGGGCCAGGACGAAGTCGGGCTCGACCGGATCGCGGGGCCCGTCGATGCAGACGTCGACGTTGCCGCTGAAACCGTCCCACCCCTTCTCCTCGATGAGCGGAAGGAGGGCGCTGTAAAGGCGCATTGCGATTCTGGCGTGCTCGGGGGTGCCCACCGGGCTCACTATGAGTCTCCCGTCGATGATCTCGGTCCGTAGTCCGGGAAGTTGGGGAAGCGCGTCGAAGAGCTCGCGCGCCGTACTTGGCAGGGGCTTGGACGCGGTCTCGGGTGAAGGCCGTAGTTTGGCGTGGCTCCGCTGCGATGTCATGGCCATTCCCCTCCGTGTTTTGATGAACACGTTGAGTATCTCGGTTGGAGGGGCCAAGTACGAGGTTTTCCCGGTAGGGCGGAGGGTCAGCCCCAGCCGGGGCGGACCAGGCCGGACTCGTAGGCGATGACGACGAGCTGGGCGCGGTCGCGGGCGTGCAGTTTCATCATGGCCCGGCTGACGTGGGTCTTCGCGGTGGCCGGGCTCATGAAGAGTTTCCGGGCGATCTCGTCGTTGGTCATGCCCGTGCCGACCAGGGTGAGGACCTCGCGCTCGCGGTCGGTGAGCAGGCCGAGGTCGTGGCCGGAGCGGGGTTCCTTGGCGCGGCTGGCGTATTCGGCGATCAGGCGGCGGGTCACGCCGGGGGAGAGCAGGGCGTCGCCGGCGGCCACGACGCGGACGGCCTGGATGAGCTCGGCCGGTTCGGTGTCCTTGACCAGAAAGCCGCTGGCGCCGTTGCGGAGGGCCTCGAAGACGTATTCGTCGAGCTCGAAGGTGGTCAGAATGATGATCTTCGGTCCCGGGGGCATCTCCCGGGTGGCGGTCAGCCCGTCCATGCCGGGCATGCGGATGTCCATCAGGACCACGTCGGGTTCGTGCTCGGCGGCCAGGCGCAGGGCCTGCGCGCCGTCGGAGGCCTCGGCCACCACGGTCATTCCGGGCTGGGCGTCCAGCAGGGCCCGGAATCCGGCCCTGACCAGCGCCTGGTCGTCGGCGAGGACGATCTTGATCATGCGGACTCCTCCGGGATCGGCAGCCGCGCCTCGACGCGGAAGCCCCGTCCATGATGTGTGGCGGTCAGTGTGCCCCCGAGGGCCGAGGCCCGTTCGCGCATGCCGGGGATGCCGTTTCCGCTGCCCAGGCTCTCTCCGGGGGTGTCGCCGCCGGAATCGGTGACCTGGATGGTCAGCGCGCGGGAGCCGTACTCCAGCAGGACCGTGACCGAGGCGCCGGGAGCGTGGCGGGTGACGTTGGTGAGGGTCTCCTGCACGATGCGGTACCCGGCCCGTTCGACCCCGGGCGGCAGGGGCCTGACCTCGCCGGTGACCTGCTTCACGACCGGGAGCCCGCTGCGCTCGATGAGCTCGTCGAGCCGGTCCAGCCCGGCGGTGGGAGAGCGGGGCGCGTCGTCGCGCAGGACGTTGAGCACCGAGCGCATCTCGGTCAGCACGTCCTTGGAGGCCTGTTTGATCGTGGTGAGCGCCGTGCGCGCCTGTTCGGGGTGATCGTCGATCAGGTGCAGCGCGGTGGAGGCCTGCACGTGGATGAGGGAGATGTTGTGCGCCAGCACGTCGTGCAACTCCTGGGCCATGGTCAGCCGCTCCTCGCTGGCCTGCCGCCGGGCCTCCTCCGTCTCCGTCCGCTCCCGTTCGGCCAGCCGTTCCTTCCTGACCCGTGCGAACTCCGCCACCGCCAGCACGATTCCCATGATCGCGGCCACCGCGAGGTTGTGGAACCAGCCGGAGACAGGGTCCGGGGCCAGCCAGTTCGTGTAGACGACGAAGAACGCGTAGGCGAAGGCCCAGGTCGCCGCGACCACGCGGCGGTGACCGAGCAGGATGGCGTTGTACGCGGCGATGATCGGGCTGATGAAGACCGGGCCGTAGGCATGGCCCCGGAGGATGAAGACACAGGTGACGACCACGGTGACGAGCAGGACGGGCACCGGGTGGCGGCGCCGGGCGAAGAGGGCGAGTGGTCCGACCAGGAGCAGCGCGTTGCCGAGCGGGTCCACCGGGACGCGGTCGCTCTGGTTCCATTCCACCCCTTGGGTGCCCATGACCTGGACGAAGCCGGCGAACAGGGGGAGCAGCCGTTCGATCCAGCGGGGTTTGGCGCGCACGCTCAGCACTTTACGGCCGCCCCGCTGACCGGTGCGTCCGTCCGGGGAGGAAGGAGGGACTACATCGCCGGTAGTAGGGAAAAGGTCGATAAATCGGACGGGCTGAATTGACGGGCAAAGGGCTGACAAGGCGGACGGCTTGAGTCAAGCTGTCTGCGGGAGGCCATAATGATCACTCATCGCATCGCCGTTCCCCTTGCCGGAATCCTGGCCGGGACCTCTGTCCTGTTTGTACAGCCCGCGGTGGCGTCACCGCCCGCGGTGGAGAAGAAACCCGTCGCGGAAGGGTATGGCGGAGCGGTTTCGACCGTCGACCTGGACGCGAGCAAGGTCGCGCTGGGGGTGTTGCGCCAGGGTGGCAACGCGATGGACGCGGCGATCGCCGCGGCGGCCACGCTCGGCGTGACCGAGCCGTACTCGGCCGGACTGGCCGGGGGCGGGTTCATCGTCTACTACGACGCGCGGCACAAGAAGGTCCACACGATCGACGGCCGCGAGGCCGCGCCACAGGCGATGGGTCCGGCGTCCCTGGAGGGCATCCCGTTCGAGGAGGCCGTGACCAGCGGGCTGTCCGCGGGGGTGCCCGGCAGCGTGGCGCAGTGGGAGCTGGCGCTGCGCAGGTTCGGCACGCTCTCGTTGAAGCAGGCGCTCAACCCCGCGATCGAGGTCGCCTCGAAGGGGTTCGCGGTCGACCAGACCTTCTACGACCAGACGGCCGCCAACGCCGCCCGGTTCAAGGACTTCACCTCCACCGCGAAGCTCTATCTTCCCGGTGGCGCCCCGCCGCCGGTCGGATCCACGTTCCGCAACCCCGAGCTGGCCGAGACCTACCGTCAGCTCGGCAGGCGCGGTGGCGACTGGCTGTACGAGGGTGCTCTCGGCGCGGAGGTCGTGGCGACCGTGAAGGCTCCGCCGGTCACGCCCGGCTCCACCCGCAAGATCCGCCCCGGCCTGATGGAGACGTCCGACCTGAAGGCCTACCGGGCGCTGGAGCGGCTGCCCACGAAGATGACCTACAAGGGCATGGACGTGTACGGCATGGCGCCCCCGTCCTCGGGAGGCTCGACGGTCGGTGAGGCGCTCAACATCCTCGAAGCCCTGCCCAGGATCGGCCTGCACGAGTATCTGGAGGCGTCCCGCCTCTCCTTCGCAGACCGAGGCAAATATGTCGGGGACATCCCGGGTGTGCCGCTGAAGGAGTTGCTGTCCGACGGGTTCGCCAAGGAGCGCGCCTGCCTGATCGGTGACCGGGCGATGCCCCACCCGGCCCCGCCGGGCAACCCCGACGGGCGCTACGGGCCCTGCCCGGTCGCGCCGTCGGCGCAGGCCACCGCGACGCCCGCCGAAGGCCCGGAGACCACCCACCTGGTCGTGACCGACCGATGGGGCAACGTGGTCGCCTACAACATCACGATCGAGTCGACCGGCGGCAACGGCATCGTCGTTCCCGGACGGGGCTTCCTGCTCAACAACGAGCTGACCGACTTCACCTTCGGCCCGGCCCCCGGCGACCCCAACCTGCCCGCGCCCGGTAAGCGGCCCCGGTCGTCGATGGCCCCGACGATCGTCCTGGCGGACGGCAAGCCGTTGCTCGCGCTGGGTTCTCCCGGCGGTGCCACGATCATCACCACCGTGCTGCAGATCCTGGTCAACCGCTGGGACTTCGGCATGTCCCTGCCCCAGGCGCTGGCCGCCCCCCGAGCCAGCCAGCGCAACATCGCCCAGACCCAGGCCGAGCCGGACTTCATCGAGCGCTACGGCCCCGAGCTCACGCTCAAGGGGCAGAGTTTCGCGCCGACCCCCGAGATCGGCGCGGCAACCGCCATTGAGTTCCTTCGCAACGGAAGGCTCCAGGCGGTGGCCGAACCCGTCAGGAGGGGCGGCGGCAGCGCCCTGGTGACGAGCGAGCGCCGGTAGGACCGTCACCGCTGATCGGCGAATTCGCCGATCAGCGGTGACGATTGCCGGTGCGGGGCGTGGATTCTCGATGAGATCGGGAGATCGCGACGAGTTCCGTCACCCGCTGGAGGTCGCACTCCCCGCCGGGCTCTCCGCAAACGCGAAGCCGCCGGGCCTTCCATGAACGTGAAGCTGCCAGGTCGTGCGTGGAACGTGAAAACCGTCGGGCCCTGCCGCGAACATGAAGGCCGCCGGGCCCTGACGTGAACGTGAAGCTGTCGATGCCCTCCAGAGAACGTGAAAGCCGCCGGACACTCCAGGGCACACGAAAAGCGCCGAGGACCAGGCCGTCGGCGCTGTCGGTTGCTTGGCTGTTAGAGCAGCAGGTATGCGGCAATGACGACGATGACCAGCACCGCGACGCCCGCCACTATCGGCAGGGTGTACGACCGCTTCTGAGGGACGGCCTCCGCCTCCTTGCCCTGCGCGAACGCGCGAAACGCCTGGGTGTTACCTGCTGGGTCAATCTGAGGATCAGACATGGGTCGACTTTAGCGACATCAGGTGTCCTCTCGACACCGATTTGTGGCACTTTTGCAGATACTCGTGGCGCGTGAGACCGGCGCGGAGGGTGAGGTGCGGTACTGCGGAGAGGACCGCCGGTCAGGGCGGATAGCGTGGGGGCATGTTCCGGATCCTGTTCTCTCCTCGCGTGATGGCGCTCCATCTGCTCGCGATAGGAGCGCTTGTCGCGTGTGGGCTGCTGGGCCGCTGGCAGCTCGGCGTCTTCGAGGATTCCGGTAAGCCCCATGCGCTGCTAGACCCCGCTCCGGTCGCGGTCGGCACACTCACGCAGGCGGGCAGGCAGATGACGACCGACGCGGTCAACCGTCAGGTGACGGCGGAGGGGACCTTCGACGCGTCGAAGCAGCTCCTGGTGGCCGAACGGGACGAAGGTCTCTGGCTGCTCGTCCCGCTCGACCTCGGCGACGGCACCTCGATCCCCGTCGTGCGCGGGTGGGTGGCCGCGGCGGGCGATCCGGCGATCACCGCCGTGCCGGCGGGCAAGGTGACGGTCACCGGGCGGCTGCAGCCCTCGGAGACCCTGGACAGCGTGGCGCGCCGGCCCCGGCAACTGCCTCCCGGGCAGGTGATGACCGTGTCGTCGGCCGAGCTGATCAACCTGTGGAAGGGCGTGAAGCTGCGCAACGGGTTCGTGGTGGCCGCCGGGGAGTCCCCCGCTCCGGCCGTCGCGGCCAAGCCGGTGAACATGCCCCCTCCGACCGAGCTGGGTGGGTTCACCTGGCGCAACCTCGCCTACGCCGCCCAGTGGTGGATCTTCGGGCTGTTCGCGGTCTTCATGTGGTGGCACTTTGTGCGCGACGCCCTGCGAGGACCTACGGCGGAGCAGGAGCCCGAGCCCGAACCCGCCGCCGTGTGAGCCCCCCGACATATCGTTCCTGTGCCCGAACTCCCAGACCGAGGTAGATGACCGTGGAATCCGCCCTCAAGCCCTTTCGCATCCTGGCGTACATCGTCGGCACGATGCTGCTCGTCCTGTCCACCTGCATCGTGCTCAGGTACGGCTTCGGCATCGAGCAGCCTTCAAAGATCGTTTCCCCGATCCACGGTTTCCTCTACATGCTCTACCTGGTGGCGACGATGAACCTGGGAATGAAGGCCCGGTGGTCGTGGCAGTACATCGTGGGCGTGATGCTCGCGGGCACCGTGCCGTTTCTGTCGTTCGTGTTCGAGCGCAAGGTCACCCGGCGCGTGGAGGCCGAACTCGCGGCCGCGCCCGCCTGACCGGCTCGGCCTCTGATCGGTCCGGCTCCTGCCCGGCCAGGAGTCTCTGCTTGGCGCGGCCCTTGACGGGTTCGGCGCGGCCTTCGGCAGACCGCCGGACTCCGAGGGCCACATGAAGCAGGCCGGGACCTGCCCCTGTGAAGGGCGGGTCCCGGCCTGCGTCGGCTCAGCGGCCGAGGCCACGCCTGCGAGAGCGCTTGAGCCGCTCGCGCTGGGATGGGTCGAGCATCATGTATCCGATGACCGGGGCGGCGATGACGCCCAGGATGACCAGCAAGGTCACGAGACCCGGCAGGAAGATCCACGACAGGACCACCGCGGCCCCAGCACCGATCGCGTACTTCTGGATGGGCGACATCCTCAACATCCTCCGAACGCGGGGCGGACGCCCCTTCTGTTGTTCATTGTGCGTCGCCTACTCAACGTGTGGGCCCACCGACAGGGTTCCATCCGAGATATATCGTGATCCGGCCGGAACCCCGGGGATGCGAGATCGCCCGGGAGCCGTGTGTCCTGCCCGCTCCGAGGGTAGATGCCGCTGGGATCCTCCGGAGTCTCTCCGATGGCCGTGAGGATCCCGGCCGTGATCTCGTCCGGATCGGCGCATGGACGCTCGGCGGGCACGGGCCCGGCGGGTGTGGATTCGGCGTGCCGGCTCATCCGTGATCACTGCGGATTCCGTCGTCTGCCAGTAGTAGCGAAAAAAGAAGTTAACGCATCTATGGGCGTTTCGTGGTGATCGTTCTACGGAAGAGTAAGAAAGGCTGTCCATGCCGATATGGACGGCCGGTTCGGCGTTTCGTCGGCAATCACGGTGATCATAGGGGGACGGGCTGTGAGCGGCACTGAGCAGGAGCCGGCGCGAGCCGAGCTCAGTGCGGTCGGGCAGGCGCTGGAGATCCTGGGGGATCGATGGGTGCTACTGATCTTGCAGCGGGCGTTCCTCCTGCGGATCCGGACCTTCGCCGGGTGGCGGGACGCGCTGGGCATCTCCGAGTCGGTGCTCGCCTCCAGGCTCAAGGAGCTGGTCGGTCACGGGATCTTCGAACTGTCGGCCTACCGGAACGGGCGGACCCGCTACGAATACCGGCTGACCGAGCGGGGACTGCGGTTGTGGACGCTGCTGGTGGCCATCCACACGTGGGAGCGTGACTGGGCGGACCGGAGGCAACTGCAGCCGCTCCGCCATGACCTCTGCGGCGAGGACGTGAAGCCGTACCTCGGGTGCGGCGCCTGCCTGGAGCCGATGAGCGCCCGTGACACCCGGACCGAGCCCGGTCCGTCGGCCATCTTCTCCCGGATCGGCTCGTCCCGCCGGCATCGCCGTACGGTCCGATCGGTCGCGGAGTCCGACCTGATCGGCTACTGCCCGGACTCGATGGAGATCCTCGGCGACCGCTGGAGCACGAGTGTCCTCGCCGCGGCCTTCCTGGGGACCAGCCGCTTCGTCGACTTCCAGTCCGGCCTCGGCATCGCACCCTCGGTGCTCACCGACCGCCTGCGCCGCTTCGTCGAACTCGGCGTCTTCGACCCCCGCCCCGACGGCTCCTACCGGCTCACCGACAAGGGCCTGGCCTTCTTCGAGGTCTTCGCCTTTCTGGTCGACTGGGCCCAGGGCGAGCTTCCCGGGCGCGAGGGCTCGGGGCTGTCCATCGCCCACAGGCCGTGCGGCGCCGCGTTCGACCCGGTCCTGTTGTGTACGGCCTGCGTCCGGCCACTCCGCCGCCGCGAGGTCCGCTTCATCTTGTCCGGCTGAGGCCTTCCAGAATCCATTGAGTGATCGTGAACGCGCCCTTGCGCGTGCTGTGGTCGCCGTCATCGGCACCGCGACGTTCGTACTGAACGACGACCACGAGGTTGGCCGCTCGGAAGACCACTCCGGTGTTGTAGGAGAGCTGGCTGTTCTCGTACGTGTATGCCTCCGTGGCGACGCCGGGGAGCGCCGTCACGGGTATGATCTTGTTCAACGGAAGGCCGGCCTCCGTCGTAAGCGGCCCTCGCTCTTCTTCGAGGAAACGGGCGTAGAGCTTGCGGGCTTCTCCGGCGGAGGTGAAAGAGAAGGCGTCGATCCCGAGTGTGTAATTCCAGCTGTCCGGCAGGCCCGTCGTATCAGCGGTATCAGGGGTTTGCCACTTGCAGTGAGAAGTCCCTTCCTTGGAGGGTGTGGTCTCCAGCGACAGTTCGGCCGCCTGTTTCCGAGAGATGAGCTTGCAGGGATCGAACGGCTTGGGGAAGAAGGTGGGGAGCGCGACCGGGGTGATGGACGGCGCCGGTTCGGAGGGGCGGGGCCAGAGCCAGAAGGTGGCGCCTCCCAGGACCAGGACGGCGGTGACGGCCGCAGTAACGACGAGGGGGCCGCGGCGGGGGCCCCGCTGCGCGGGGCGGGGAGCGATCCTCTCCAGCGTCAGCCGGACCGAGGTGGCGTCGGGGTGGTGGGCGGGCTCCACGGCCAGCAGCTCGTCCAGCAGCGAGGTCAGCGGGCCCGAGCCAGTCGAGCCGGTGACGGGGTCGGCCAGGGGCGTTCCGTCCGCCAGGCGAAGGCCGGCCTGGGATCCCGTGTCCGGCATCCGGCCCTCGACGGCGGCGAACAGGGTGACACCCAGGTCGCGCAGCTCGTCGGCGGGGACGGGGGAGGCGATGCCGGTCAGCACGACCCGGCCGCCGGGGGCCAGCAGCACGGCGTCGGGGGTGGCGGCGAGGTGAACGCCCCGCTCATGGGCGGCGGCCAGGGCGTCCAGCACACGCAGGCCGATCTCGGCCGCGCGCTCCGGAGCGAACGGGCCGTCGGCGCGGACCGTCTGGAGCAGTGAACGGCCCTCGACCGACTCCATGACCAGCCACATCCGGTCGGGAGTGGAGATCACGTCGTGGAGGGCGGTGATGCCGGGATGCCGCAGGCCGGCCGTGGCACGGATCTGCCCGAGGAGCCGGTCGCGGTGCGGGCCCGGGGGCGGGAGCCGTACCTCGGAGATCGTGACGTCGCGGTGGAGCAGCTCGTCGCGCGAGCGCCAGCTCGTGCCCGTGGGGTCCCGGCGCTCCAGCATGCGGTAACGCCCGGCAAGGAGGCTGGGATCGCTCATACCGACCGCCTCGCCCGCGCCGACCGCCTCGCCCGCGCCGACCGCCTCGCCCGCGCCGACCGCCTCGCCGGCGCCGGCTGTCTTGACCGCGTCGGTCGTGCTCTCCGAGCCTGCCGTTTCACCCCTGCCGGTCGCCCTGTCGCGTTTCCCGTGACGCGGGAGTTCTCAGTCACGGCTGTTCAACTCCTCGGCGACCTGGCGCGCGGCGTGCAGGGCGTGCTCGCGCAGCTCGGTGCTCGCCTGTTTGCCCTTCTCCGACACGTCGACCTTGATCAGCAGATTGCTCACCCGGAAACGGATGACCGCGTGGACCTCGTCCAGGGCGACTACGTCGTAGGAGAACGCCTCCGCCCCGACCCGGCCCACGTTCCTGAGCGGGCCGACCGAGCCGACGAGGCCGGTTCCCTTATCGGCGACGATCCCGGTGCGCTCGGCGATGAAAAACGCGTGGGCCGCGTCGGGGCCGCTCTTCCCCGGCACGGAGCCCTTGAGGCCGAGGGCGACGCGGAGGCTGCGCTTGTCGGCCGCGTCATTGTCCCAGAGGCAGTACGGTTCGCCGTCCTGCCCGGAAGGCTTCATGGGAGTCGGGGACGCACTCGGCACCACGGCCTTGCTCTGGGACTCCGTCAGCAGGGTGCACGGGTTGGGAGCGGTGGGGAAGCGCCCGGCGCGGGGATCGGGAGCGCCCGGCGAGGCCGTGGGCGTCACCGGCCCGTCGAGGGACGCCAGCAGCATGGCTCCGGCCGCTCCGATCGCGACCGCCGCCAGCACGACCCCGGCGATCAGCCCGGTACGGCGCGGCTTCGGCGGCGGCGCGATGGCCAGTGGTGCCGCTGCCGGCGGGGCGGCCGCCACGGGCAGCGCCCCCGGGTCAAGCCCCTGGGCGACTCGGTGCAGGGCGGTACGGAGCCCGGCCTCTCCGGGACGCTGCCTGGGGTCCTTGGCCAGTACGGCGAGCAGCACGGGCGCCAGGGCCGCCGCCCGGGCGGGAAACGGGGTCTCCTGGGTGAGCACCGCGCCGAGGGTGGCCACCGGGGTGTCGCGCTGGAAGGGGCCCCGGCCCTCGACGGCCGCGTACAGGGTCGCGCCCAGGGACCACAGGTCGGCGGCGGGGCCGTCGCCGGTGCCGCGTAATCGTTCGGGGGCGATGTAGCCGGGGGAGCCGACCAGCGCGTCCGGCGAGGTGAGCTGGACCTCGCCCTCAAGCGTGGCGATGCCGAAGTCGGTCAGCAGCACCCCGCCGTCCTGGGCGAGCATGATGTTGGCCGGTTTCACGTCACGATGCACGATGCCCCGGCTGTGGGCGAGGGCCAGCGCGTCGAGTACGGCCAGCCCGATCGCGGCCACCGACCGCGGTGGGAGCGGTCCGTCCGCGCGCATCGCCTGGCCCAGCGAACGGCCTCTGACCAGGTCCATCACGATCCACGGACGGCCGTCCTGCGCGATGACGTCATGCACGGCCACGATGGACGGATGGCTCAGCCGGGCGGCGGCACGGGCCTCGCGGAGGGTGCGTTCGCGCATCTCGACGCGGTGCGCCTCGGGCAGGTGCGGGTCGATCCGCACCTCCTTGATCGCCACCTCGCGGTGGAGCAGCTCGTCGAGGGCCCGCCAGACCACGCCCATCCCGCCCTCACCGAGGCGTCCGAGCGCGCGGTAACGGCCCGCGAGCACCGGGAGCGACGGGTCAGCCATGGGTCTTCAGGGACTCGGCGATCCAGCGGGCGACCTTCTCGGCGTTTTTTGTGATCTTGCCGTCGGAGTCCGTCTTGATGCCACCCCGCTCGTACTCGACCTCGGCGATCAGGTTGCTGACCCGGAGGACCACGGTCACCTTGTAGGACCCGCCGTACAGGTTGATGGAGTTGTAGCCGCCGAAGGAGAAGGCCTCCTCGCCTATCCCCTTCAGGTCCTTGGGCGGGGCGGGCTTCGGGGTGGTGAACTGGGCCTTGTCGACGAAGTCCTTCTTCTTACCGGCCAGATACTCCTTGGCCCTCGCCAGCTCGGAGCCGTCCTGCTTCTGGGCGACCAGCCGTACGCGGAGGTCGAACTTCTCCACGTTCGGCTTGCGCCAGTCGTGGGAGTTGAGCCAGTTGCACTCGGCGGCCTCGACCTCCGAGCTCTTGAACCCCGGCACGACCTCTTCGGCCTGCTTGTCGTCGAGCAGGCCGCACGCCCTGGGAGCGGCGGCAAAGCGTCCCTTGGCCCCGGCGCCCTCGGCGGAGTCGGCGACGGCATCGCTCTCGCCGGAGCCGCTGAGCACCGAGGTGAGCAGGATGCCGATGGTGACCGCCATGGCGATGAGCAGGGTGCCGGTCAGCGCCACCACGGAGCGGGGCACGAGCACTCCGGCTCGCAGATCGGAGCGTTCGGTGGGGCCGGTCGGGGCCTGCGAGGGAGAGGCGAGGGGGATGTCCCTTCTCGTTCCGGTGCCCGGGGCCGGCTCGCGCGAGGTGGGATCGTCCGGAAGGGACGGAGCGCCGGGCATGGGCGGGGCGGAGAAGAGAGGCGGGGCGGGGAGGGCGGAGGTCCGCTCGTAGGGGCCCGGCGGGGTGGGCGCGGTCGGCTCCGAGCCGGGGGATCCGGGCGTTCCACGGTCCAAGGGTCCGGTCGCTCCGGGCGTCTCCGGGCCGAGAGGTCCGGTTCCACGGCCGGTCGCTCCGGACGCGTCCGAGCCGAGGGGTCCGGGCCCACGGTCGGGGGATCCGGGCGTCTCCGAGCCGGAGGGGCCGGGTGTTCCAGCGCCGGAGGGGCCGGATGCGCCGGAGCTGAGGGGTCCGGACGTTTCAGGCGTTCCGGGGCTGAAAGTTTCGGTCGTACCGGGTGTTCTCGGGGCGTAAGGCGTCGCGTCGCCGTTGAAGGGCCCAGGTGCGCCGGGCATCCTGAGGTTGAAGGGCGCCGTGACAGGGCCGCCGGTTCCGAGCGCTTCGGGGTCGGAAGGCGCCGCGGCATCGGAGCCGAAGGGCCCGGGGCCGCTCGCCCCGGACCCGAACGACCTGGGGGGTGGGGGGAACGCGCTGGAGCCCGGCGGCAGGGAGCTCTGTGAGGAGAACGGCGGGGGAAACGCACTGGAGCCGGGCGGCAGGGAGTTCTGTGAGGAGAACGGCGGCGGGAACGACTCCTCGAAGCGGGGAGGGGACGCCGCCATGGCGGCGCGGGGGACGGAGGCCTCGCCACGGCTCTGCGCGATGTCGAGCAGAGCCATGCGCAGGAACCCGGGGGCGGGCCGTTGCGTGGGGTCTCCGGACAGCAGGCTGAACAGGATGGGGGCGATCGGCCCCGCGTTCTCCAGGGCGCCGCCGGGCGACGGCGGGTGCCCCTCGACGGCGGTGTAGAGGGTGGCGCCGAGCGACCACAGGTCGGCGGCGGGGCTCGTCACCCCCTCGGGAGCGGTGAAGACCGGGGACGGAAGGGTCGGTCCGGTGAGGATGATCTGGTCGTAGGGGCCGAGCAGCACCGAGCCCGGCCGTACGTCACCGTGGAGCATCCCGCGGTTGTGCACGGCCACGAGCTGGTCCAGCACGGCCAGGCCGACCACGGCGGTCCGTTGCGGCGGCATCGGCCCGAGCCGTCCGATCACCTGTTCCAGCGAGGCCTGCTCCAGCACCGACGGGACCTCCGTCCCGGTCTCGGAACTGAGATCGGTGGGCCCGCCGGCGTGCCTGCCCTGTGATCTGGGGGTGTCTGGATGGTTCATCCGCCAGCCTTCTGCTTGTTCAGCGCGTTCGCGATCCAGGTGGCGGCGGTGTGGGCGCCCGCCCGGATCGAGGGGCCGTCCTCGCTGCCGTCCACCACGGTGTAGCCGACGTCGACGACCAGGTTGTCGACGCGGAGGACCACGAAGCTCTGTTCGAGCCTGCCGGTCTTCCGATTTTCGTAGACGTCGTAGCCGAAAGCCTCGTTCCCGACCGGTGCGACCGGCAGCGGCCCCGTGGAGCGGGCGGAGCGGGCGCCGGCCTGGATATCCGACCAGCTCCAGGCGAGCTGGCCGCTGGGGATGGCGTTGTTGCGCTCGTTCACGAACAGCTCGTGAGCCTGGCGCGGGCTCTTGCCCCACTGCTTGTTCAGGCCCGAGGGGCGCACCTCCAGGCCCAGGCCGCTGACCGTCCACCGGCAGCCACCGTTGCTGGTCGGTTTTCCCTCGTCGTTCAGTGCCGGGAGCAACCGCTGGACACTGGCGACGGGGAGCAGCTTGCACAGGTCCACGGGGGTGGCGAAGGCACCGGGTTTCTCGCTGAGCGCGGCAGGCTTCTCGACGACCGTACGGTCCGCCGACAGGTGGACCACGCCCATCGTGGCCCCGATGACCACCGCGACCACCGCCACCTCGACGGCGGCCCACAGCGCCGCTCCCCTGGGCTGGAGGAGGGGCCGGAGGGCCGGAGCCGGCTGGGGGCGGTGCGGCGCCGCCGCGGGCACAGGCGCGGGCGCAGGCGCGGGTGTGGATGCGGGTGGAGGCGTGGTGGCCGTACGGCCGGCGGCGAGCTCCTCCAGGGCGCGGGCCACGGTCTCGAAGGACGGCCGGGCCTCGGGCAGGGGGTCCAGCATGAGCATGAGCAGCGGGCCCAGCGCGCCCGCCCGCTCAGGCTGTCTGGCCGGTTCGGTGAGCACCCGGCTGATCGCCGCGATGGGAGTCGCGGCGGGGTGCGGCGGCAGGCCCTCGACGGCGAAGTAGAGGGTCGCGCCGAGCGACCACAGATCGGAGGCGGGAGTGCCGCGTTCGCCGCGCAGCCGTTCGGGGGCGGCGTAGTTGGGCGCGTCGACGAGGTGGCCGGTGCGCCCGGAGGTGACCTCGCCGTCGACGACGGCGAGACCGAAGTCGGTGAGGACCGCTCTGCCCGTCCTGGTGAGGAAGACGTTGCCCGGCTGGACGTCGCGGTGCACCATCCCGGCGGCATGGGTGGCGGCGAGCGCGCTGAGAATGCCCACACCGACCCTGGCCGCCTGGTGGACCGGCAGCGGCCGCCGATTGCGGACGGTCTGTTCCAGGGACGCGCCCGACAGTCGCTCCATGACGAGCCAGGGCCGCTCCTGCTCGATGATCACGTCGTGGACGGTGACGATCGAGGGATGCTTGAGCCGGGCGGCCAGGTTGGCCTCCCGGAGCGCGGCGGCGTAGGTCTCCTGCCGCCGGACGGGGTCGAGGTCCGGCGGAAGCCGTATCTCCTTGACCGCCACGTCACGGCCGAGCGTCTCGTCGGCGGCAAGCCAGACCGTGCCCGACCCACCCTCGGAGAGGGGGTTGAGCAGCCGGTAGCGGCCTGCCAGCACTCGAGTGTCGATCCTGCTCACCCCGTTCACTATCCGATCGCGGACAGCAACATAGTCACTTAGCGGCATATGGACCAATGAAGAGGGATTCCCTTGCGGGTTGTGTGCCCCTTGTACCCCCTACACCCTTTAACCTCCGACATCCTCGGCGTTCGATGGTTCCCCGTGGAGCAGCGGACGCCGGATCTCGGACGGTCGCCGGAGGCCAGGCCGGTGCTCGTGGGCGCTCCACATGTGCCCGGTGTGGCGGCTTCCATGTTCGGCGGAATCGTTGCCCCCGACCCGGTGCGGACAGGCGCTGACGTCGATCACTTCGTCACGATACGACGGGAGAATATCTAGTTGATGCCGGAACGAAGGCATCGATACGCTGACCGTCCCTTCGAGCCGGAGGAGGTGAGGAGCAGATGTTCGCCAACCCGGTCACTCGCTCCCGCCTCGGGCAACAGACCGCCTGAGGTCCCCGGGAGCGCACGCTCTCTGGAGTTTCCCTTGTCTGACCTGCTTTTCCGTCCGCTCGAAGCGGGCGAGTCCGACCTGTTCCACCGCTACGGCGCGCTGCCGGCCTCCGGCGTGGGCGCACGTGCGCTCTCCTTCGAAAAGCTCGATTACCGACCCGAATGGGTCTGGGTCGCGCTGCGCGGCGACGAGGTCGTCGCCAGGGCGGGATTCTGGGGTCCGCCGGGCTCCAGGCATCCCTTCAGCCTCGACTGGTTCGACCCGGGTTCGGGCCCGGACCGGATCGAGGTGGGCGCAGAGCTGCTGCGGGCCGCCTACGCCGCGCTGGTCACGCCCGGATACACCGCGCCGTCCGGCGCGCGGCCGGACTACCACCTGTTCCTGCCGAGCGACTGGCGTGAACGCCCCGACGCGTTCGCCGACGCCTCCGACCGGATCGCCGCGGCCGAGAAGGCGGGGCTGCGCCAGTCCGTCGAGCGGCTGAACCTGCGCTGGATCCCCGAGTACGGCCTGCCGCCCAGGTCCACCCGGCTGACCTTCACCCCGGTCCTCGACGAGGAGACGATGGTGGACCTGCTGGCCAGGATCGCCGAAGGCAGCCTGGACCACTGGGACCAGCGCAACCTCGCGGAGAAGGGAGCGAGGGCGACCGCCCTGGAGACCGTGGCGGAGGTCGCCGCGATGCCCGGCGGGCGTGGCCGGTGGCGGCTCGCCCGCGACGCGTCCGGGGCACTGGTGGGCATCGTGATGCCCACCCGAAACTCCAGGACCGCGACGATCGGCTACGTCGGGGTCGATCCCGTCCACCGCGGCCACGGCTACGCCGACGACCTGGCGACCGAGGCGATGCACATCTTCGTCGCCGAAGGTGAGCTCGAGGTGAACGACAACACCGACGTGGGCAACGCGCCCATGGCGGCCTCGTTCGCCAGGATCGGCTATCGGATCACCGGCCGCCGGCTGATCCTCGTCTGACCCGGGTGGGGCCTCCGCTCCCTCGGGGGGCCCCACATCCGGCAGGGCATGCTCCTGAGCGGGAGACGCGTGTCCTGGGGAGAACACTTGCCTGAGCGGGGAACGCGTCCGAGGGGAAGACCCGTGCTTGAGCGAGGACGTGCACCCTGGGAGAGACCTGCGTCTAGGGGAGACGTGCGCCTGGGGGATGCGCAAAACCTGCACAATTCACCGCAGTTCATCTGCACAGGTCCGGTCTACGCTGCCCGGCATGGCAACTCCTCAGCAACGACGTGTCCTCGTGGTGGAGGACGACGAGACGATCGCGCGGGCCGTACGGCACCGGCTGGTCGCGGAGGGCTTCGAGGTTCAGGTCGCCGGGGACGGGGAGGCCGCGCTCGCGGCCTACGCGAAGACCGGGCCCGACGTGGTGGTGCTCGACAGGCTGTTGCCCGGACTCGACGGGCTTGAGGTGTGCCGCCGGATGCAGGCGGCGCGGCCGGTGCCGGTGCTCATGCTCACCGCGCTCGGCGAGGAGACCGACCTGCTCGTGGGGCTCGGGGTCGGGGCCGACGACTACATGGCCAAGCCGTTCAGCATGCGCGAGCTGGTCGCCCGGGTGCACGCCCTGCTGCGCAGGGTGGAGCGGGCCTCCCAGCTGGCCGTGGACGACACGGTCATCCGCGTCGCCGACATCGAGATCGACACCGCCGAGCGCCGGGTCTACGTGCGAGGCGCGGAGGCGCAGCTGACCAGGACGGAGTTCGACCTCCTCTGCCGCCTCGCCGAACGCCCCGGCCAGGTCTTCGAGCGGGAACGGCTGCTGGCGGACATCTGGGGCTTCTCCGAGGCCGCGGCCACGCGCACCGTCGACAGCCACGTGCGGGCCCTGCGCCGGAAGCTCGGCCCCGGCGTCGTCCGGACGGTGCACGGAGTCGGCTACGCCCTCGTCCGCCCGTGAACATCGGCCGTGAACATCGGCCGTGCCGTCACTCGTCCGCGGGCGTCGGCCGTGTTCTCGCTCGTGAGTCTCGGTTGAACCGTCGCCTGCCCTGGACATCGGTCATGTCCCTGCCCGTCCGTGGGTGTTGGTTGCGCCTTGTTCGTCCGTGAACCGATTCTCCTTTTTCTCACTCCAAGACTGGGATGCGTCAATCATTGAGACCCCTCGACTTCCTGGGCCGGATCAAGGTCAAGCTCGGGATGGTGATCCTGCTCGCCGTCGCGGCGGCGTTTGTCGTCAACGAGGTCGGCATCAACGCCGGCTACTCGCGAAACGTGCGCGTCGCGGTGGCCGGGGCGCTCGCCCTGATCATGATGCAACTGCTCGCGCGGGGGATGACGAAGCCGCTACGGGAGATGGCCGCCGCCGCGCAGACCATCGCCAAGGGCCGGTACGGCCTGCGGGTCACCGCGACCTCCCGCGACGAGGTCGGTGAGCTCGCCCGCGCCTTCAACGCGATGGCGGCCGATCTGGGCGAGGTGGACAGGCAGCGGCGGGAGCTGGTGGCCAACGTCAGCCACGAACTCCGTACGCCGATCACCGCGCTCCGGGCGGTGCTGGAGAACGTGGTGGACGGGGTCTCCGACCCCGACCCCGTCACGCTCGGCACAGCTCTCGCCCAGACCGAACGGCTGGGCCGGCTGGTCGCGCAGCTCCTCGACCTGTCCCGGCTGGAGTCGGGATCCCGGTTGATCGAGCTGGAGGACGTCGAGCTCCGGGCGCTGTGCGACCAGGCGCTGCGGGAGGCCGTACTGGCCAGGGAGGGTGTCACGGCCCGCTGCGAGGTCCCCGAGGAGCTGAGCGTCCGCGCCGATTCCGACCTCCTGGCGCAGGTCCTGGCGAACCTGCTGGACAACGCGGTACGGCACAGCCCGGAGGGCGGAGTCGTGGTGCTGGCGGCGGCCGCCGAGGGAGACGGGGTACGGCTGCGCGTGACCGACAGCGGGCCGGGAATCCCGGCCGAGGACCGGGCGCGGGCATTCGAGCGCTTCTCCCGCCTGGACGCGGGCCGGGCGGCCGACGGCGGCGGCGCCGGGCTGGGCCTGGCCATCACCAAGGAGATCGTCGAACTCCACGGCGGCTCCATCCATGTCGAAGACGGTGTCGGCTGCCATGTGGTGGCCGACCTTCCTGGAAGGATCATGATGGACACCCCCCTGTCCTCTCCTGCCTCGCCCGGCAGGGGTTCCCCCTCCTCGGCGGGGGACAGAGCCTCCGAGGATCCAACGGCCCCCGCGCCTTCCGGCCCGGATACGGGCGGCGCGCCACCCGGGACCGGCGAGACGTCCGAGCCTCACGAAGCCGCCGAAGCTGACCGGGCGTCCGAGCCGCGTGACGTGTTCGCGGCCGGTCATCGGTCCGAGCCGCGTGACGTGCCTGGGGCCGGTCATCGCTCCGGGTCCCGTGACGTGCTTGAGCCCGGTCATCGGTCCGAGTCGCGTGACATGCTTGAGGCCGGTCATCGGTCCGAGTCTCATGACGTGCCTGGGGCCGGTCATCGGTCCGAGTCTCGTGACGGAGCCGAGGCCGGTGAGGCGTTCATGTCTCACGGAGCCCTGGTGACCGCCGAGGCGCCCGAAACCCGCGCGGGATCCGAGCCCGTGCTCGCCTCCCCGGATCTCGAACCCTCCGCTTACGGACCGGCGGCGCCCGACGCGCGGCAGTTTCCCCCCAAGCCGATCCTCATGTCCGGCGGGGACACGTACCGGCCCGGTGGTGTGCGGCAGGGGCGGGGGCGAAGCTGGATCGGAGCGTTCCTCGGGCTCGTCATCGGAGGTTTCTTCGGCCTGGTGTGCGGAGGGGTCGTGGGTGTCAGCCTCGCGGTGCTGGACCTCAGGGTGGGCATGCTGATCGGTCTCGGCCTCGCCGTGGTCGGGGCGTTCATCGGCACGGTCGTCGGCGCCACCACCCCGGGAGGCGGACCCTGGGCCGGCCAGGCGCAGGTACCGCTCCCGCACCGCCCCCCGGCGCAGGGACCTGGCGCGCCGGTCACCGTACCGAGGCCGGGCCCGAGGGATTCGGAGAGCGAGCCGCCCCTGGAGACCTCAGGAGAGACGGCACAGCCGCCGGGCGGCATGGGCGGACAGGCAGGCGCAGGAACGCCGGGGGCGCCGGTGACGCCTGCGGCGTCCGAGAGGTCCGGGGCATCTAGCCCGTCCGTGGCGTTCGTGGCGTCCGGCCCGTCTGGAGTATCCGGGGCGTCCCGGATGTCCGGGGTGCCGGGAGCACCCGGAGAGCTGAGAAGCCCCCGGGATCCCTCCTCCTTCGGAGGGCCGGGAGGGTATGAGGCTCCGCCGATCTTTCCTCGGCCGGATCTGCCGAACACCCCCCGGTGGGTGCTGCCGGTGTCCGCGGTCGTCGGGCTGCTGGCCGCGTTCGCGGTGCCGTACAGCAGGGCCGGGCTGGGGCTCGTGCTCGTGGCCGTCGCCATGGGGGCGGCGGCGGTCCCCGCGGTGCGCAGGAGGATCACTCCCTGGTCGGCGGGGATGGGGGTGGTCGCGTACGGGCTGGTCGCGGTGGCGATGTTCAGGGACGCGGACTGGCTCGTCGGACTGCTCCTGCTGGCCGGATTCCTGACGGCCGCGCTCGCTCTGTCGGGGGCCGGGCGCGGCTGGCTCGGGGTGGTCAGGGGCGGGGCGTCAGTGATCCTGGGGCTGTTGCCGGTGCCGTGGTTCCTGGGGCCGCAGGTCAAGGGGATGGCGGTCCGCAGGCGGTTGATGCCGATCCTGGTCGGGGGCGGGCTGACCATCGTGCTCGTGGGAGTGTTCGGCGCGCTGTTCGCCTCGGCGGACGCGATTTTCGCCCAGGCCGTCCAGCGGGTGTTCAGCGCGCAGGACTGGGCGGAGACGGTGCCGCTGCGGATCCTGCTCTTTGTGGTCTTCGGGTTCGTGGTCGCCTCCGCCGTGCTCGTCGGCCTGCGGCCCGTCGTGGAGCCCAAGGCCCCGGACCTGCGGGTCACGGTGAGCCGCAGTCTCTGGGTGACCCCGCTGACCGCGCTCAACCTGCTGTTCGCCACCTTCGTGGGGATGCAGCTGACCGTGCTGTTCGGCAGTACGGACTGGGTGGCGTCGGCCACCGGGCTGACCTATGCCGAGTACGCGCGTTCCGGGTTCTTCCAGCTGGTCATCGTCAGCGTTTTCGTGCTGGCCATCGTGGCCGTCGCCTCGGGGGCGGTCGAGCTCAGGGGCGTCGACCGCTGGCTGATGGCGGGGCTGCTCGGTGTGCTCTGCGCGCTGACCATGGTCATCCTGTTCTCCGCGCTGCACCGGCTGGACCTGTATGCCGAGGTCTACGGGCTCTCCCGGCTGCGGGCCTCGGTGGAGGCCACGATCTGGTGGCTGGGCGGGATCTTCGTACTGGTTCTGATCGCCGGTGCGGTACGGCTCGTCAGGCGGGGGCACGCGGGGTGGCTGCCCAGGGCCGTCGTCGTGATGACCAGTGTCGCGCTGCTGGCGTTCGCGGTGTGGAACCCGGACCTCCGGGTCGCGGAGACCCAGATCGCCATCCGCGGCGTGGACCGGATCGACCTGGACTACCTGGGCGACCTCGGGGCGGAGGCCGTACCCGCGCTGGACCGGCTGCCGGAGCCGTCCCGTAGCTGCGTGCTGGCGGCCGTGGTCAGGGCGAACGAGCTCGACCGGCCCGACCCGTGGAACGGCTGGAACCTCGCCCGGCGGCAGGCCAGGGAGGTCCTTGAGCGGCGGCCGGTGCTCAAGCCCGTCTCATGCCCGCAGACGTTCTACGGACTGGAGGCTCCCTACCGGGACTGAGTGACCTTGAAAACCGCTGGATCGGGTGACCGGTCTTGTGAGTTCGAACGCCATGCTGCTCCGCTGAGCACGTGAAACGGCGTCTGACCGAGGCAACCAGCCTTGGTGAGGCGCCGCTGATCGTTTCTGGGACAATCTTGTGGTTCGGCTTTCCGGACTACTTTTCAGTCTTGATTTTCTTCTTGCGCGCACGACGCAGTGACTTCAGAACCAATGGTTGATCGCGCGATTCTCCTGTCGTATCAAGCCTGATACCGCTACGTTCCAAGAGCCCCACGATGTTCAGAACCGAATTCTGAAGCTGTCGTGTTTCCTCTCCCGACAGCACTGCCGCAGGCGGGGCGGCAGGTGCCATTGCCGCGGCTTCCAACCCCACCTTGCGCAACCAGGCGCTCAGTTTCATTCCCGCCGCCGATGCGGCTGCGGTCAGCAAACCGAGGTCACTGGGGCTGACACGCACCGATACGACACGATCAAGGACGGCAGGCGTGGATTCCTCGGCCACCTGTTCGCGATTGTCGTAGAACCACCTGGCACGCTCTGCCTCGTCCATCGCGGAGATTTCCTGTGCGGTCGGTTCATTGTCGATCATGGCGAACTCCTCTTCGGTGTGTCGTATGCGGTAACCGGGCGCGCTGTTTCCAGTTCGTACACACCCCAGTCGCGCTTCTTGGTGACGGGATAGAGAACGACCACGGTGACGCATCGCCCCGCATCGGTAACGCCCACCAGGAGATAGTGATCAGGTATCGGTTTCCCGTCCCTGCGTGACTGGCGCACGTCGGGCATGTTGCGGACGACCTGCTCGATCTCCTCTCGCGAGATGCCATGTCGCTGGGCATGGTCGATGTTCCATTCGTCCCAATCCAACGGCAATTCGATCATCGGGAGCGGCTTGCTCATCCGCAACCTTCCCTGTCATACAGATTACCCCGTCATTGTCATACGAATCGGCCTCGGAGGTAGGACGTCAGGAAACCTCGCCAACCAGTCCGTTGCAGGTCAACGGTGCACGCTGGGGATGCGCCTCGTCACCCAGATCATGGAAACCGTCTCGCCCGCCGCCCTGGGTAGAGCTGCTTTTCGTGGTGATGGAGTCGGTTTGTCCGTCATTCGTCCAAGGACGATCTGCGCCCCGCAGGCCCCGTTCCCATCCCACGCGATACGGCTCCCGCCCTTGCGGGCGGGAGCCGTATCTTGATCGATTCAGGGAATCCGATGGCTGCCGGTCACGATGATCGCTGGATCAGGGGACCCAGTGGTTGCCGGTTACGGTGATCATGACCTGGAGTTGGAGGCTGGTCGAGTAGTAGTCGCTGGACGTGAACGGGGTGTTGAGCATCTTGGTCCAGAGGGCGTCCAGCCAGGCCTGGCTGCCGGAGTCGGTCAGCGCCGCCACCGCGAACGGGGCGAAGAAGGCCGGCTCGCTGCCGCTGGAGATCTGCGTGCCGTTGAGTGAGTAGCCGACGGCGATCTTGTTCGGGTCGCCGCCGGTCTTGCTCTTGATCCAGGTGTTCAGCTTGCGTGCGGCGGCGAGCGACTTGGCGTCGCCGCTGGTCACCGCGTCGTTGCCGATCCGCCACGGGTCACGGCAGGCGTTCCACCAGTACTTGCCGTCGCTGACGTCCTCCAGGACCTCGCCCGGGGCGGGCTTCGGGGCGGTGTTGGTGTTGACCACGAAGTCGGCCAGGAGGCCCGTGCTCGCGGCGTGGTTCGCCTGCTGGGAGGCGATCAGGTTCTGGTGGTTGGTGCGGACGGTGTCCCAGATCGTGTCGCCGGTGGCCTTACGGAACGCCCGGAAGTGGTCGATCATCCAGTCCGACGAGCGGCTGATCCAGAAGTATTCGTCGCCGGAGCTGCTCCAGTCACCGAGCTTCATCAGCTTGGTGGTCGGGTTGACCTCGCCGGCCTTGATCGCGTTGATGTGGTTGATCGCGAGCTGCTTGTAGTTGTAGGTGCCCGCGCTGCCCCACTGCCGGTCGGCCAGGAGCAGGCCGTAGGCCACGTCGAGGTCGCCGTCGGTGGCGGAGTCGCTGCCGTTGACGCTCTGGCAGGCGGTGTTCTGCTCGGCGGCGAGCAGGCCGGGGGTGATAGAGGACGGGTGGGCCAGGACGTACTTCACCAGGCCGTCGAAGATCTTTTTGGCGTCCGGGTCGGCTCCGGCCATCGTGGCGGAGATGACCATGCCGTAGCCCTGGGCCTCGGCCACGTACGGGTGGTCGGCGTCGGGGGAGATGATCTGGTACCAGCCGTTGCCGCAGTTCTGCTTGACGAAGGCGGCCTTCCAGCGGGTGTAGTAGTCGACCACCTTCTGGTCGAGCGTGGCCTGGGCGCCGCTCGGCCGCAGCGTCCCGGCCGCGTAGGGGATCACATGGGAGCCGAACGGCACGCCGGGGCCGCCGGTGGGCGGGGTGGGCGTCGGGGTCGGGGTCGGGGTAGGAGGCGTGGTCGGGCCGCCGACGGCGCCGTATACCTCCATCCCGTACAGCGAGTAGCCGTAGGCGGTGCCGCGTGCCGTGCCGTACAGCCGCACGTAGCGGCCGGCGCCGGAGAGGGTCAGGTCGTCCGTGGCGCCGTCGCCGGTGGTGGTCGAGTAGACGTCGGCCCAGGCGGAGCCGTCGGACGAGGTCTGGATCTTGTAGGACTTGCCGTACGCCGCCTCCCAGGTCAGTTTGACCCGGGAGATCGTGGCGGACTGGCCGAGGTCGACGCGGATCCACTCGGGGTCGTGGGCCTCCACGGAGGCCCAGCGGGTGGAGGCGTCGCCGTCGAAGGCGTTGGCCGCCACCAGCGTGGAGTCCTCGCTGGAGGAGGAGGTGGCCGGGCGGCCCTGGGACAGCAGGGAGTCGGCCGCATAGCTGGGTGGCGCCGCCACCAGCGCGAACACCGATGCGATCAGTGCCAGGGCCAGTGCCAGGACGAGGATGGTCGTGGGGCGTTGGAGACGGGGTCTCGCATGCACAGCGGATGCCCTCTCTGCGTCATCTAGTTAGGAAAGATTCCTAACTAAGAAAGGATGGCATCATTCCTGACATGTCGCGGTCAAGGGGTCTGGGGGGCCCAAATTTCCGCGGCTTCGGAATGATTGAATCCGGTCATGGCATTCGATGTGTTGATCAGGGGCGGCTGGGTGCTGGACGGCACGGGCGCCCCGGCGTACCGGGCCGACGTCGGCGTCACGGGAGACCGCATCGCCGCCGTGGGCCGTCTGGACGGCGCGGAGGCCGCGACCCTCATCGACGCGGCCGGCCGCCGCGTTATGCCCGGCCTGATCGACTGCCACGCTCACGGCGACGCCCTCGTCTTCGACAGGGGGGTGCAGCTCGCCGCGCTCCGGCAGGGGGTGACCACGTTCGTCCTCGGTCAGGACGGCCTGTCCTACGCGCCCGCGTCCACCCCGGAGACCTTCGCCTACGCCACCCGCTACTTCGCGGCCGTCAACGGGACCCACCCGTCGGCCGACGGGCCGCTCGGCGTCGGAGAGCTGCTCGCGGGCTATGACAGGGCGACCGCGCTGAACACCGCCTACCTGCTGCCGCACGGCACGATCCGCTACGACGTGATGGGCGCCGCCGAGCGGGCCGCCACCTCCGGGGAACTGGCCGCAATGCTCGCCCATGTCGAGCGCGGCCTGGAGGAGGGGGCGGCGGGGCTGTCCACCGGCCTGGAGTACGCCCCCGGCCGCTACGCCGACGCCGCGGAGATCGCCGCGCTCTGCGCACCGCTGGGCGCCTTGCCGTACGTCACGCACATGCGCGGGTACGGCGCGCAGGCCGTGGAGGGCATGGCCGAGGTGACGGACGTCGCCCGGCGGTCGGGTGCCGCCGTGCACGTCTCGCACTACCACGGCCCGGCGGCCACGCTCCTGCCCCTGGTCGACGAGGCACGCCTCGAAGGGCTCGACGTCACCTTCGACACCTACCCCTACCTGCGGGGCAGCACGATCCTGGCGATGGTCGCGCTGCCGTCGTGGCTACCCGCCGCCGACACCGACCGGACGCTGGAGCTGCTGGAGTCCCACCCGGTCGAGTGGGACGAGTCGCTCTGGCCGAGGATCACCTTCTCCCACGTGCCGGGGACCGAGTGGGCCGAGGGCCTGTCGCTTCCGGCGGCCGCCGCCGAGACGGGGGTCGAACCGGGCGAGTTCTGCCGCAGGATCCTGATCGACACCCGGCTCGAAGCCGGATGCGTGCTGGCCCGCCCGGACGAGGGCCCCCAGGCCGAGGAGTCGGTCCGCACGATCCTGCGCCACCCGGGTCACACGGGTGGCTCCGACGGCATCTACGTCGGCGGCCACCCTCATCCGCGCGGCTACGGGGCCTTCGCCCGCATGCTCGGCCACCACGTCCGCGAGACCGGCGACTGGACCCTGGAACAGGCCGCCGTCCACCTCGCCTCCCACCCCGCACGCCGCTTCGGTCTCGGAGCCCGCGGTCTCATCCGTCCGGGACAGGCCGCCGACGTCATCGTCCTGGACCCCGAGACGGTCGCGGACAGGGCCACCTACGCGGACCCGCGCATCCTGGCCACCGGCGTCGACGACGTCCTGGTCTCCGGAGTCCCCGTCCTGTCCGGGGGGCGATTCACCGGGGCCACTCCGGGCAGGGCACTGCGGCCCTGAGAACCTCGCGGCCACTCCGCCGCGGGGTGTCCCGCGCGGATCCTGCCGGGAGAGCGGTCCTGGGCAGGACGTCACGGCCTTGGGGATCTCATGGGGAAGCCGCCTCCTTGAGATCAGTCCGGCGAGGCGCCGCGGTCGTGAGGGTGCGGGCCTGGGGACGCGGGCCTGAGAATAGAGTCCACCAAAGCAATCAAAGGGGGCGTCGCGTGAAGGGGATCGTGGATCCCGAGAGGGCAGTGGGGTCATCGCTGTTCGGAGGGGCGTTCAGCTTCCCCGTGATGGTGGCGCACCGGAGCGCGCTGGAGCACAACATCACCACGCTCGCGGTCTTCGCCCAGCAGCACGGTCTGATCCTGGTCCCGCACGCCAAGACCACCATGTCGCCCGAGCTGATCCGGGCCCAGCTCGACGCGGGCGCGTGGGGGCTGACGGTCGCCACTCCCAGCCAGGCGCTCACCCTGCGCGAGTTCGGCGTCTCCCGCATCATCCTCGGCAACCAGGTCTTCGACCCGGCCGGACTCGACGCCATCGCCGCCCGGCTCGCCGAGGACCCGTCGTTCGAGTTCCTCTGTTTCGTGGACTCGGTGGCCGGGGTGGAGACGCTGTCCGCCCATGCCGGGGCCAGGCCGTTCCAGGTGCTGGCCGAGCTCGGTCACGACGGCGGGCGGGGCGGCAGCCGTACGCTCACGGAGTTTCTGGAGGTCGCCTCGGCCGCGCAGGCGGCGGACGGCGTCGAGCTGGTGGGCGTCGCCGGATACGAGGGGGCGCTGGGGTCGGCCGCCGAGGTGCGGATCTACCTGCACCGGCTGCTGGAGGCGCTGGAGCACCTGCGGGTACGCAACCCGATCCTGTCGGTGGGCGGCAGCCAGTGGTTCGACGTGATCGGCAGGGAGCTCGCCGCCTGCCAGGCCAGGGTCATGCTGCGCAGCGGTGCCTACGTCTCCCACGACGACGGCTACTACCGCGAGCGCACGCCGTACACCCGGATCGAGGGGGAGCTGCGGGCCGCGCTGGAGGTCTGGGCGCACGTGCTGAGCATCCCCGAGCCCGGCCTGGCCGTCGTCGGGTTCGGCAAGCGTGACGCGCCCTTCGACGAGGGGCTGCCCGTGCCGCGCGGGCGCATCGCCGATGCCACGGTGCTGAAGGTCCAGGACCAGCACGCCGTCCTACGGCTCGCGCCGGACTCCCCCGTGAAAGCGGGGGATCTGGTGTCATTTGGGATCTCCCATCCGTGCACCGCCTTCGACAAGTGGCGGGTCATGCCGGTGGTGGACGACGATTACGTCGTCGTCGACTTGATTACTACGTATTTCTGATGAGGGGTGCTGACATGAGCGACAAGCAGGAGCTGCGGACGGACCAGGGCGCGGCGCCGATCGGGGCGTACTCGCAGGGACTCGTGGTCGGGGATTTCGTCTACACCTCGGGTGCGGGCCCGCTGGACCCCCGGACCGGCGAGGTCGTCGGGACCGACGTGGCGGAGCAGACCCACCAGACGATGCGGAACCTCGGGGCGATCCTTGAGGCCCACGGTCTGGGTTTCGACGACGTGGTGAAGTCGACGGTGCACCTGCAGCACCTCAAGCGTGACTTCGCCACCTACAACGAGGTCTACAAGTCCTATTTCACCCGCCCCTATCCCGTCCGCACGACCGTCGGGTCCGACTTGATGGACATCCTGGTCGAGATTGACTTCGTGGCTTACCGGGCGCGTTAGAGTCTGACCGACTTCTTGGGAGGGCGGCGGCTTGGACAGCTCGCTATACGTCTATGTCGAGGACGTACGCGGGGAGGGCCTGGAGGCGGTCCTTGACCGGGTCATCGGGTACGGCGTGGCGGGGGTGACCGTGGCCGCCGCCTATCACCGTGCCCGCGATGTCACCCCGCACGGCCGGCCCCGGGTGACGATCCGCAGGGACGGGGCGCACTTCGCGCCGCCCGAAGACCTGTTCGGCGGTCTCCGCCTGGTCCCGCCCGTCCAGGACGGGGCCGAGGAGGAGCCGCTGGCCGCACTCCGCCTGGCCACGGCCGAGCGAGGTCTCGCGCTGCACGGCTGGACCGTCTTCCTGCAGAACACCACGCTCGGCCTGGCCCACCCCGACGTGACCGTGCGCAACTGCTTCGGCGACCGCGGCTCGCCCACCGACCTGTGCCCCTCCCACCCGGACGTCCGCCTGTACGCGGTCGCGCTGGGCCGGGCGGTGGCCAGGCTGGGGGTGGACAGCGTGGTCGCCGAGGGGCTGCACTTCGGCACCTTCGGTCCCGGTTACCACAACGAGCGCAGCTTCGTCCCGCTCGGGCCCATGGATCTGTTCCTGCTCGGCCTGTGTTTCTGCGACTTCTGCATGCGCCGCGCGGCCGACCTGGGCGTCAAGGCCGAGGTGGCACGCGAGGAGTGTTCCAGGATCGTCGGCGGGGTGCTCGACGGTGACCCGCCCGCGCAGGGCGAGGTGACCCGGGCGGCGCTGACCGCCTACGCGGGGCCCGAGGTGGTCGCCTACGCGCGAGCCCGCTCCGAGGTGGTGACCTCGCTGGTCTCCAAGATCTCCACGGCCGTCACCGACGAGGGCTCCAAGCTCGTCTACCTCGACGCGACGGGCGCGTACAAGGGCTACACCGACGGCCTGCCCTCGGCGGGGCTCGCGGCGCACGACGCCTGGCAGCTCGGCGTGGACCTGGTCGCCCTCGGGGATCTGGTGCCCTCGCTCGGCGTGCTCGCCTACGCCCGCGACGCGGCCAGGGTCGCCGACGACGTGAGCGCCTACCGCCGTTCGACGGGCAAGGACAAGGAGCTGCGGGTCGTGCTCCGGCCGGGCCTGCCCGACACCGACTCGGCCGACCGCCTGGCCGCCAAGGTCCGCGCCGTCCGGGCCGCGGGGGCAGACGCGGTCGACTTCTACGCCTACGGGCTCATGCCGTACCCGATCCTGGACCGAATCCCGGGCGCGCTCTCGGGCTGACCGCTCCTCGGGCTCCCGGACGTGTTCTCAGATCGGCCGGTTCTCGGCTCCGTATGCTTTCGAGCCGGCCGATCCTCGGCTCCCGGACATTGCCTTCGGGCCGATCCTCAAAGAGCAGCTCGACCTGGAGCAACAACGGCGGTCGGACCTTCGAGGGCGTCGCCGTCCGGGTCGCCCAGCGCACCGTGGCGATGGCGACGGACATTCGGCACAACAACATGATCGACGCACCGATGTTCGTCGGCCGTCTCTGCGATGATCCTTCGGCTTATCCCTTCCCTACAGAAGGACGACAATGATGGCACGGAAGATCATCATCTCCGCAGTCGCGTTACTCGTGTTGACCCCGGCCGCGCGAGCCGACGCCGACGCTCCTTGGGGCGATCCGGTGCGTGCGGTCAACGCCCTGCTGGCCAAAGGCTCCGGGCTGACATTCAAGGAGACCGGCACCGTAGGCATGCACTACCGGGACGCCGGCTCGACCCCGACCGGCACCTTCCGCTACAACGGCGGCTACATCATCAGGACCAAAGGCGCGGCCAACCTGTCGCGCTCGGGCGTCGTCGCCTCCAAGATGACCCGTACCCTGGAGTTCGACTCCGGCTGGCGGAATCTGCGCGAACAGGCCGCGCAGGGAGACCCCTGGGCCTTCGACATGAATGCTCAGCAGCAGGCCCACTACAAGATCAGCGTCAAGGGCTACTCGTACGCCTCCGGCCCGCTCTACAAGCCCAAGGTGCCCGCTGGGAAGACCTGGGCTCGCCTCGGCAAGCTGCCCGGTGCCGACGCCGCCTACGGTGACCAGGTCATCAACGTGTTCGAGCCCGGGACCCTGAAGGCCCTCATGGCCAGGAGCAAACGCGGCGACATGCTCACCTTCGCCGACGACGCTCACGGCAAGCGGCACCGCGTGCCCTTCTACAACGGGAACGCAACGTTCGCCCAGCTTTTCGCCCTGTCGCCGACCTTCCGCAAGGTTCTCGGTGGTCGCCTGCTGCCCGAATACCGCAACATCCGGATCTTCTGGAGCATGACCTTCACCAAGGAGGGCCTGCCGATCCAGGTGACCTCCGGCTGGGAACGCCTCGACAAGAGCTTCCCGCAGCAGAACGGCAACCTGAGCACGTGGTACGGCTTCGGCCCCCATGCCGCCATCGCGCCGCCTCCCGCCACCCGGGTCGCGACTCCGAACCGCCAGCCTTTGGGCGACGACAGGATCGACGCCTTCATGCGTCCGTTCGGCTGATCCGCAATGGGATCGTCGTTCGCCGGGGCCGACTTCTGATTCCGGCGCGCGGGAGCGTGGCGGCCGAGAACCACACGAAACGAAGGGCGTCAGCCGTGTCGCGCTCCTCGCCGCCGCGCTCTTCCGTTGCCGGGTGGAGCGGCCGGGACGGTGTGATCAGGTGGAGCGGCCGGAGAACGCGGTCGCGATGCCGAGTCCCAGGTAGATGACCCCGCTGAGGTGGCTCATCAGGCTCGACCGGTTCCGCATCCGCCTGCCGAGCGCTCCCGCTCCCGCGGCGTAGATCAGGTCGGTGATCAGTCCCAGGACCAGCAGGGTGCTGCCCAGGATGATGATCTGCAGCGGCACCGCGCCCGCCTCGGGGTCGACGAACTGCGGCAGGAACGCCAGGAAGAAGAGGATCACCTTGGGGTTGAGCACGTTGACGATCACGCCTTCGAGGAAGATCTTCCGCAGCGGCTGCGGATCGGCCTCCCGGGTCCTGAGCTCCTGCCTGCTCGTCAGCGCCCGGATGCCCAGATAGATCAGGTAGGCCACGCCGGCCCATTTGATCACGTTGAAGAGTGTCGCGGACCGGGCTATCACGTAGGAGAGCCCGGCGGCGGCCGCGGCGATGTGCACCATCGTGCCCGTCTCGACGCCGAGCGCGCTCGCGACTCCGGCCGCCCGGCCCTGCGCGATGCCCCGGGCGGCGATGTAGAGGTGGTTCGGTCCCGGTACCAGAACCAGTGCCAGGGACGCGAGGGCGAATATCAGAAATGTGGACAACGAGACCATGCGCCCGACCCTAGGAGTCGCTTTGGTCCCGTGGTCAGGGCCAATGAGAGGGCCCTTTTAAGGACCAATCGGCCCGCTGTCGGTGTGCCGTGCCATACTCACCGACGTGGGGTGGCAAGGCGCGCAGAGCGCTCTAATCGGGCGATCGGCGGAGCTTGACCGCCTGACCGCGGTGCTCGACGCCGCAGCCGGCGGGCTGGCCGGGGTGGCCCTCCTGGGTGGTGACGCGGGCATCGGCAAGACCCGCTTGGTCGCGGAGTTGGCCGCGCAGGCCAGGGCGGACGGCTTCGCCGTACTCGTCGGGCAGTGCGCCGAGCTCGGTGACGCCCTGCCGTACCTCCCGCTCGCCGACGCTTTGCGCGGTGCGAGGGGAGAGCTGCGGGAGGCGCTCGACGCGCGGCCGGTCCTCGGCAGGCTGCTGCCCGGCGGCACCGACCTCGGCCAGGAGAGCACGTCGGGCCTGACCCAGCAGCAGCTCTTCGGCTCGATGCTCGGATTCCTGTCCGTCCAGCCCGTGCTGCTGGTTCTCGAAGACCTGCACTGGGCCGACCAGTCCACCCGCGACCTGCTGGTCTTCCTCAGCCGGATGTTGCAGACCGAGCACGTCTGCCTGATCGGCACCTATAGGACCGACGACCTCAACCGACGCCACCCGCTGCGCCGGGTTCTCGCCGAGCTCAAGCGCCTCCCGTCGGTGACGGCCGTCGAGCTGAGCCCGCTCGACCGCGAGGAGATGACCGACTACCTGGTCTCGATCGGCGGCACCGACGCCCGGATGATGGGCGAGGTCGTCGACCGGGCGGAGGGCAACCCGTTCTACGCCGAGGAGCTCCTGGAGGCCGCGTCCGACGGGTCCTTGATGACCGACGGCCTGGCCAGCCTGCTGCTCTCCCGGGCGGAGCTGCTCTCCGACGCCGCCCAGCGGGTGCTCAGGTGCGCGGCGGTCGCCGGCCGCCGCGTCGACCATGACCTGCTCCAGCAGGCCTCGGGCCTGGAGAACCTGGCCTTCGACGACGCCATGCGGGAGATCGTCTCGCGCGGGCTGCTCCGCCTCGACGGGGAGTACGGCTATGCCTTCCGGCACGCGCTCCTCCAGGAGGTCGTCTACACCGACCTGCTGCCCGGTGAGCGGACCCGGACGCACTCCGAGTTCGCCCGCCTGCTGACCCTGCGGGAGGGTGCGGCGGCCGAGCTCGCCTACCACTACCTGGCCAGCCACGACCTGGCCGGAGCCCTGGCCGCGTCCGTCGAAGCCGGGCGGCGGGCCGAACGCCTGGGCGCCCCCGCCGAGGCGCATCGCCACTTCGACCGGGCGCTCAGCCTCTGGGACCGGGTCCCCGACGCGGAGCGGCTCGCGGGGCTCGACCACACCGGACTGGCCACCCGCAGCGCCGCCGCCGCGGCCGACAGCGGCGACAACCACCGGGCGATCTCCCAGTTGCGGCGGCTTCCGCCCTCGGCCGAGGTCAACGAGCGGCTGGCCTACTTCCTCATCGACGCGGACGAGGAGAAGGGGGCCATCGCCGCCGCGCACGCGGCGGTCGAGATGGCGCCCGAGGGCCCCGTGCTCGCCCGCGCACTCGCCACCTACGCCCGCGCCCTCTACTGGAGCGAACGACACGACGAGGTGGAGCCCCTCGCCACCCGGGCCCTGGAGGCGGCGCGCGTCAGCGACGCCGCCGACGCGGAGACCAGCGCGCTGATCACGCTGGCCTCCCTCGCGGCGCTCGCCGACGACATCCCCCGGGCAACGAGGCTGCTCGCCTGCGCGACCGCGGAGAGCTCGGGCAACCTCGCCTTCGACCTGCGGGCGATCTTCACGTACGCCCGGGTCCAGTATGAGTACGGTGACCTCGGGGAGGCCGCCGTCACGGCCGACCGAGGTCTGCGACTGGCACACGAGACCGGGCTCAACTGGAGCACCTACGGCACCGACCTGCGCTTCCTGCGCTTCCTGATCCACTACGTGGCGGGAGAGTGGGACCTGGCGGAGCAGGTCGCCGCCGGCTTCGGCATCCGCGTCGGCACCCCCGCCGAGGCTGTTCTCTCGTCCTTCGCGCTCTTCGTCGAGGTGGCGCGGGGCAGGCCCGTCGTGGAGGAGCGGCTCTCCTGGCTGAAGCCCTTCTGGTCTTCCGACGTGCTGGTGTCCTACATGGCCCGCGGCCTGGCCGCCGAACACGCCCTGTGGCGAAACGATCCCGAGACGGCGCTGGAGCACGTCAACGCGGGGCTCGAAGAGCTCATTCCCAACGATCCCGCCATAATCCGGCTTCGGACCACGGGCCTGTGGGCGCTGGCCGACCTGGGGCGGGCCTCGGAGGCGGATGACTTCCTGGAGCGAGCCAAACTGCCCGCCGTCAACGGCCCCGGTTCCGGCACCCGGGGTCCGCTGGGGCCCGAAGGGCTGGCTTGGCTGGCCAGGGCCGAGGCCGAATGGCACCGCGCGCACGGCCGCGTCGACGTCGAGGCGTGGCGCGCGGTGGTCGAGGCGTTCGACTTCGGATTCGTCTACGAGACCGCGCGTTCGCGGTGGCGGTTGGCCGAGGCTCTGCTCGCCTCCGGCGACCGTGCTTCGGCGCTGAAGGAGTGGGAGCGCGCCGTCCAGGACGCCGCGTCACTGGGCGCCCAGCCGCTGAGCGCCGCCCTGGCGGAGCTGGGCCGCAGAGCCCGGTTCACCTCCCCGGAGCGGCCTAACCTGCTGACCGGGCGGGAGCAGGAGGTGCTCGCGCTGGTGGCCGAGGGGCTTCCCAACCGTGAGATCGGCGAGCGGCTGTTCATCGCGAACAAGACGGTGAGCGTGCACGTCTCCAACATCATGGGCAAACTCGGGGCCTCCTCCCGCACCCAGGCCGTCGCCGCCGCCCGCAGGGAAGGTCTGCTCTGACCGTGGGGAAGGTCTGCTCTGATCGCTGTGGCGGGAAGACGGATCCAAGCCGGCCGATGAGAGGGGAGGCTGGACCGGCCATCGTGATGGGAAAGCAAGGCCGGTTCAGTGGCCGTGGTGAGAAGGCGAGCCCGCTCTAGCCGCTGCGAGTGGCCAGGGCCAGATCGCGGACGACCTGGATGAGCTCGGCGGGGTCGAACGGCTTGGTGAGATAAGCGTCGACTCCGATGCCGAGCCCTCGCCGCTTGTCGTCCTCCTGCGCCCGTGCGGTGATCAGAACCACCTTGATGTGGCTGGTGCCCTCGTCGCATCGCAGCCTGGTGGCGGTCATCCAGCCGTCCAGCCTGGGCATCATGACGTCAAGCGTGATCACGTCGGGCATGACGTCCATCACCCGATCCAGGCAGTTCTGGCCGTCGAAGGCGGTCTCCACCTGGAACCCTTCCAGGGTCAGGTTGACCGCGATGAGCTGCCGGATGACGTCGTCGTCATCCACTACCAAGACCTTGCCCAGAAGCTCGCCCACGGGCGTGAGGCTAACTCCTTCATCCGCGCCACGCGCGGGTTTCACGGGATGTGTACGCAGAGCTATCCACAGGCGACAGGTTTTCCACAGAATCTGGTTCGGATCCTTGGGGATCACCCCGTTCCGCTGATCCTGGGGCCTCGATCGTTCATCGAGCCCAGGAGGGCCTGCGTGATCACGACACTCATCACCGCCACCATCCTCGCGAGAGTCCTTGCCGGGGGCCCTCAGGCGCCTGTGGCCCATCCCTGCTCGGAAGTCGGCGATAGCTGGGAGCAACTGCTCTCCGAGGCCGCGCTCCCGGACAACGGCTGGCGACGGTTCCTGGAGAGCATCCGCACCGCCCTCGTCGCTGCCTGCGAGGTCGGCCGATCGGAGTCCGAGCCCGCACCACAGGCCGGATCCGCGCCGCAGGCCGGCCAGACAGGGCCTGGAGGCGTGCCGCAGGCCGGCCAGGCGGGATCCGGGGCTCCACCGCAAGCTGATCTGGCGGCACCGGAGGGCACACCGTGGACCGGCCGGGTGGCAGAGCCCGGAATCGGGCAGCGAACTGACCGGGCAGGATCTGGGGACGTGCCGCAGACCGACCTGAATTCCGGAGTCTCACCGCAGGTCGACCAGGCAGGTTCCGGGTTCGCGGCAGGAGACGTCCGCGGCGATGCCGATCTCTCCGCCACGGATGACGAGCGGACGGTGGGCGCGGACGGCTCCTCTTTATCCGACCTATCAGAGCTATTCGAGCCTCCCACCCGCGTTCGCCCGCCGGCTGTCGTCTCTTCCGCGCGGCCGAGAGCCTCCCAGCCTTCGACGCCGAAGGCCTCCAGGACTTCGCCTTCACCCGCGTCCACCCAGCGGTCGCAGCACCCATTCGACGTCAAGCCCGCCCAGCGGTCACAGCGCCCGTCCGACCTTGAGTCCGCCAAGCGATCACAGGGGCCTTCTCGACTCACGCCCGCCAAGCGGTCACAGCCCCTGGACCACGGCCAGATCGCGGCGGTTGCGGCGCTCCGCCAGATCGGCACGCCATACGTCTGGGGCGGTGGTTCGAGCGCGGGCCCGACCGGTGGCGGCTTCGACTGCTCGGGCCTGGCCCTGCACGCCTGGTCCAAGGCGGGAGCCGCCCTCACCCACTACACCGGCAGCCAGTTCAAACAGGGCCGTCGCGTGCCGTTCTCCCAGCTCCGCCCCGGTGACCTGGTCTTCTTCGGAGGAGGCACGGGCGACCCCGCCCACGTGGGCGTCTACGTGAAGGACGGTGTCATGGTGCACGCTCCCAAGCGCGGCGACGTCGTCAGGACGACAAACTTCGCCGCCTCCGCCTACTACCGCCTCGGCTACCGGGGAGCCGTCCGTCCAGCTCCCAGATAACACACCTTCCCCTGAGATCACTTGCTTCACGCCGTGAGTGTCGGTTCCCCTCAAGATGCTGGTAGCCTAATCACTCGTTGGCCCCCTTAGCTCAGGGGATAGAGCACCGGCCTCCGGAGCCGGGAGCGCAAGTTCGAATCTTGCAGGGGGCACCAACGCTTCACCAGGGAAAACCTGGCAACGACCTGCGGAAACGCAGGTCGTTTTGCGTTCCGGGGTGTGTCACCGGTTGTAGCCGTGTGCCACTGGGGTATCGATCTTGATAGTGCTGGACGCGAGCCTCAAGTGATCTCACGATCTTTTGGTCGAGCTTCCACGCGCGTCACCCTCAGCCCCGTAACGTGGGCTCGAGGGATTTGGGATGCCAGCCGTCCTTCGTCGTGGACGCTATCGTACGAAGTCGAAGGGGAGAGGTGTCGCAGATGAGTGCTCAGCCCATACACCCGCACGAGATCAGGGTTCCGCACACCATCGGCGGGATCTCGGACGCCTTGCGGGGCGGACGTCGGGCGCAGTTCTTCGCCGAACTGCTGGAGGCACAGCAAGGCGAGGAGTTGGACGGCGTCCTCGCTGCCTGGTGGGGTCGTGCGATGCTCGACACCGACCCTGACCGTGATCGAATTCACGCGGCCGCCGAGGCTGGAACTCTCCCCACGACGACCATGGACGAGATCTTTCACCGTCGACAGAAGAACAACACGCAGTGAGCGATGAAGAGGCCGGCCTCTGGCCGGTTGTCCCATCGGAAATTGTGAGCGACACTCTTGCCGATCCGAAAGCCTCTCCCGAGGTCTTCTCCGCTGTGGCTGCGCTCACGGTAGAAATCTGCGAAAACCCCTGGTTGGTGGGAAGCGACCATCTGGGTGAAGATCCGGACTGGCGGGAAATTATCATCCCCAAGGGGTACGGCATCGCTGAGTACCGGATCAATCGAGCCGACCACAATGTAATCCTGACGAGGATCGTGCTTTTCTAGCAACCCTCATGTTGCGCGTAACCGGCACTCTTGCCACGTCTACGTGGCGTGGAAGCAGGGCTGCCTTGAATACGGAACGCGCCGGATACCGTATGTGCCAGAAAAGATTATCTCGCTCTGACCTGCGAGAAAGGACCATCAACCCAAGATAACGATCGATCAGGACCGGGTTCGCCCTTGGGTACGGAGATCGGGCGCGGAATCGGTGTGAATACGGTACGGGGCCGCGAGGTGGTCCTGGAACTCAGCGTGCCGGAACTGGTACACAGGGCCTACGCTGCGAAGCAGACCGAGCCTGTGCGCGTCATCGAGAAACGGCATGAGCCGGATGGGCAAATTGCGGTGGCAAGCCTCGTAGGCCACCACGGCCAGCCCGCAGTTGATCCCCGTGCTGGAGAAGATACGGGTCCGCGGGCCGGTCGGCCGTCCCCGCACCCGACCCGATGCGGTCGCCGGAGACAAGGCCTACTCCTCCCGCGGAAACCGCACCTACCTGCGGGAACGCCACATCAAGGTGGTCATCCCGGAGAAGAGGGACCAGGCTGCCCACCGGAAGAACAAGGGCAGCAGGGGAGGCCGGCCCGTCAGTCACGACGCCGATCTGTACAAGGAGCGCAACACCGTCGAACGGCTGATCAACAAGCTCAAGGCCTGGCGGGGCATCGCCACTCGCTATGACAAAACCCCCGCGAGCTACCTCGCCGGCCTCCACCTTCGCGCCGCGATGATCTGGATCAAAGACCTCACCCGGACCACCCATTGATCACAACCCAATACGCGCCCTAAGCGCGGTCCGGAACAGGTGAACGACCCACGAATGGTATGGGGTATATTGTGAGCGTTTGCGAAGGGGAGTAGCCCTGTAAATCGGTCGTCGACATGCTGGAGCTCCGGTGAGTTCCCGGTGGCCGAATCTGCCGGCTGAGGCAGGTGGGCGAGACCTTCGATCCCTTGTCGGTGACGCATATGCGCATCGTGGGGGTCGAGGTCGCCCGGGCTCCCAATTCGCCCCATATCCTCGCCCCCCGCCGTGCGGGAGAGCTTGAGGACAGCGCACATGTGGCATTTCGCGCTACTCATCGCATGCGCGGTGATCATCTATCTGTCGTGTGAGTGGTTCGTCAACGCGGTCGAATGGCTGGGCCAGCGGCTCAACGTCGGCAAGATGGCGGTGGGTACCATCCTGGCCGCCTTCGGCACCGCGCTGCCGGAATCGGTGGTGACGCTGATCGCCGTCACCACCGGCACCACGCCCGAGGCCAAGGACATCGGGGTCGGCGCCGCGATGGGTGGCCCGCTCGCGCTGGCCACGGTCGCCTACGGCACGACCGGCGTCGCCCTGCTGCTCAAGCGCCGCCAGCGTCGCAACACGCACCTTTCCGCGGTCGGCGCGGCCGAAGGCCGCGCAGCCGCGGATGCTGCGGGCGGCGGCGATGGGGAGATACTGGCCGATCCGGTCGAGGCCGCCCGGCTGGCCAAGGACCAGCGGTGGTTCCTGGCGGTGTTCGTGTTCAAGGTCGTCCTCGGGCTGGTGGCCTTCGCCATCAAGCCCTGGCTGGGCCTGGTGTTCTTCGCCACCTACGCCGTCTACTTCTGGCGCGAGATGCGCGGCGGCGACACCGGCGGCAGCGGTGCTCACGAGGATGAAGATGAGCTGGAGCCGTTGAAGTTGCAGCCCAAGGCGGCCTCCCCGGCTACCTGGGCGGTGCTGGTCCAGACACTGGCCGCGCTCGTGGTCATCTTCTTCGCCTCCCAGACGTTCGTGTCCCAGCTGGACGCGATCGGCCCGATGATCGGTTTGTCCGCCGCCGTCACCGCGCTGCTGCTGTCCCCGGTCGCCACCGAGCTGCCCGAGATCATGAACGCGATCATCTGGGTGCGCCAGGGCAAGACCAAGCTGGCGCTGGCCAACATCTCCGGCGCGATGATGATCCAGGCCACCGTGCCCAGCGCTCTGGGCCTGCTGTTCACTACCTGGAAGTTCGACGCCGCCCTGATCTGGGCCGGTGCGATGACCATGGTCGCCATCGTGTACCTGCTGTTCACCATCCGCTCGCACAAGCTCACACCGGCCCGTATGGCCTGGGCCGGGGTCTTCTATCTCGTCTTCGCCATCGGGCTCATCCCGATCCTGACCTGACCATGCGCAGCCCGCACCGTCGCGTCGGCCACAGGCCAGCCGGTATGGATCACAGCGCGCCATTGGTGCACCTCGCCCCCACCCCAACGAAAGCAGCCCGACATGACGATCATCGATCGCGCCCGCGCCTTCCTGCGCAGCCCCAAGGGACAACGGCTTACTCAGCAGGCCCGCGAGCAGCTGAGCAAGCGCTGGTCATCCCTTCGCGGTGGGTCCCTCCCGCATGGCGTGCGGGGGTGGCATGGGGCGTTCTGATCCGGGCACTTTCCGAGGGCGGGGACATCCTGTCCCTGGCCCGGTCGTGTTGGCGATGTCAACAGAATGAGTTGCTCCCTCCGCCGAAGATCGCAAAGGGTACTCGCTAGAAAGTACCCTTCCCCCGGGGAGTTGCCTCCCTCTGGGGGTCCCGGTAGTAATCGCCGCAAAAGCAACGAAAATGCTGGTCAGAGCCTCGGCGAAGGGTCTTTCAGCGAACCTTGGAAGGGCCCCTGACCTGCATATCCGTTGGAAATTTCGCCGATCCTACTGGAACCCCAGCACCTGGCGGGCCAGTCGCCGCACCTGGGCATGATCAACGAGTCGTTCCACTCCGGCGGCATCGGCTGCACTTGGAAGACCGTCGAGACCCTGACCGGGATCCGCATCGACCACTTCGTAAAGGTCGACTTCACCGGTTTCAAGGGCATGGTCAACGCGGTCGGCGGCGTGGACGTGTGCGTCCCCCCGCCGATCAACGACACCAAGGCCCTGCTGCACCTGCCTGCCGGCTGGCGCTGCGGGTGATGGACGTGGTGTCGGGCTCCCCCGCGGCACGGGCCGAGCTGCGGCCTGGCGACCTGGTGTTGAGCGCCGGACACAGCCCCGTGGGCGACGCGCAGAGCCTTCAGCGGCTGATGTTCGCCGAGGCGATCGGGCGGCCGTTGCCGATCACGGTGTTCCGCAACGGCGCGCTCGTGGACGTCATCGCCGAGCCGATGGAGCTGGAGACGGTCTGACGGCCGGAGACGGCTCCCCCGTAGGAGCCCGGTACCGCGGGCGCTGGCTCCCCCGTAGGAGCCGGTACGGCGGGCGCCGGCTTGACGTAGGTGCCGTTGCGGCGGGCCAGCAGCTCCTCCAGAAGGGCGTCCCACTTAGCGCCGACGGACTCCACGTCGTAGGTGGCGGCGGTCGCCAGAGCGCCCTCGGCCAGCCGGTGACGCAGCTCCTCGTCCTCGATGACGCGGATGAGGGCGGCGGCGAGGTTGGCGTTGGTGCGCGGCTTGACCAGCAGCCCGTCGACCTCGTCGGTGATCATCTCCTTGGGGCCGTGCGGGCTGTTGAAGCTGACGATCGCCAGCCCCTTGGCCATCGCCTCCAGGATCGTCATGGGAAAGCCCTCGTGGCGGGAGCTGAGCGCGAAGATCGAGGCCTTCTCCAGCTCGGCGCCGACGTCGGTGGTGGGACCCGGCAGTTCGATCTTGCCCTGTAGCCCCGCCTCGGCGACCTGGGCGCGCAGGTTGTCCTCCTGCGGCCCCGCGCCGAAGATGCGCAGGGTCCAGTCGGGATGGGCGGCGGCCACGGTCTCCCACGCGGTGATCAGGCGGTGGAAGCCCTTGAGTTTGGTCATGCGGCCGACGGCGATCACGACCTTGTTCTCCAGCTTGGAGATCTCGCCGGTCATGGGCGGCACGGCGTTGGGGATCCTGGCCAGCTTCCTGGGCTTGCGCCGCAGCGTCTCGCGGTAGTCGCGCAGGTCGGCCTTGGTGAGGGTGACCAGCGCGTCGAAGTTGCGGTAGCGACGCTTGATGAGCTCCTTCACCTCCTGCGGCTGTCCCTGCAGGGCCACGTGCTCCTGGCCGATGGTGATGACGCTCGGCGGGGCCAGCTGGGCCAGGGCCAGGTTGAGCCCAGGCCTGGTGGCCATGATGACGCCGGTGTCGACCGAGCGGATCCATCGGGCCAGCTGCAGGTCGGTCCACACGTTGAAGCGGTGGTAGGCGGCCTCCTGCGGCGGGATGAGCTTGCTCGGCATCTTCGACAGCCGGCCGCGCAGGCCGGTCCGCGGGACCAGCCTGTCGTCGAGGAAGCGGAACTTCACCCTCGGGTCGACGGGGAAGAACGGCTCCTCCGCCTCCTTGAGGATGGAGACGATCTCCACATCGTGCCCGGCCGAGGCCAGGTAGCCGGCCAGGTTGAAGACCGTTCTGATGGTGCCGCCCATGCCGTACGCGTGCAGGAGCAGGATCTTGATCTGGTGCGTGGACGGGGGTGGCGCGGCCCGTTCGCGCCTTCGGTTGCTGGCCTCGAACAGCCGGTAAATGGCCGCCTTGCCCTTGCCTGCCAGTGCACGCACCTGTAGGGGTCCCCTTCTCGTCTGCTTCCGGGCTCACGCGCTTGCCTGTCCCCGTGGCGCATTTCCCCGCTTTCGCCCTTTAGACGCTCCAATGAGGCAGAAGGTTGCAAAAGACGCTTAAGGGGATTCCAGTGGTATCGGCGAAATTTCCAACGGATATGCAGGTCAGGGACCCTTTCAAGGTTCACTCTGAAAGACCCTTCGCCGAGGCTCTCACCAGTATTTCCGTGTTTTTGCGGCGATTACTACCGGGACCCCCGCAGGGAATGCTCAAGGGTTGTTGATCGGCCCTCTTCCGCCGATCAGCCGTGGTGGCCGCTGTTGTGGTGGCCGCTGTCGTCGCGGCCGCTCTTGAACTTGATGATCTTTCCGGTCTTCGTCGAGACGTAGACCTCGTACTCCCGTCCGCCCTTGCGCAGTTCGAACTTCCAGGTGCGGTAGCCGTGCTCCACCTCGCGCTCGACCTTGGTCACCCGCGCGCCGGGGACGCGCTTCTTGGCGATCTGCAGGGCCCTGCTGTAGGAGATGCTCGCCGCGCCGGCCGGCGCGGCGACGGCCGTGGCCGTGACGGTTCCGGCGGCGGAGGTGATGGTGGCCGTCTGCTGCGCGGCGAGGGCGATGCCGCCCGAGCCGGCCAGGAGGGCGGCGGTTCCGAGGGTCGCGATGGTCATTCTGGTGATCTGTTTCATGGATCCAGGTTCGCCGCGATC
>NZ_FZOD01000051.1:0-28077 GCF_900188345.1 Streptosporangium subroseum
TCTTCAACGGCACCAACAAGCTTGTCGCGTCCGGTTTCAAGGAGCCGGCCCGGACCAGATTCGCGGACATGAACAGTGACGGTGTGGCCGATCTGATCTCGATGCGTGCCAACGGTGATGTGGTCGTCTACTGGAATGTCGGGGGCGTCTTCAACGGCACCAACAAGCTCGTCGCGGGCGGTTTCAAGGAGCCGGCGGCGACCAGGTTCGCGGACATGAACAACGACAGGCTGCCCGATCTGATCTCCATCCGTGCCAATGGCGACGTGGTCGTCTACTGGAATGTCGGCGGCGTCTTCAGCGGCAACAAGCTCGTCGCGTCCGGCTTCACCGACCCGGCACGAACCAAGTTCACGGACATGAACAACGACGGGGTGGCCGATCTCATCTCCGTCCGCGGCAACGGTGATGTGGTCGTCTACTGGAATGTCGGCGGCGTCTTCAACGGCACCAACAAGCTCGTCGCGACCGGCTTCATCATCTAGAAACACGCCGACTCACCCTCCGGCCCCGCATCGGATGATGCGGAGCCGGACTCGTCGGTTCATGGCCCGGATGCTCGATCACCCAGGCACGCACGTCAACACGGACGGCCCCGGCATCCCGGCGGGCCGGGCCGGGGTCATGACTCGCCGGGCGGGGCCAGAGCGCCGAGGCCCGCGCGGACCCCCTAGGAGCTCTTGCCCCGGGTGATCCTGCGGGTCCATCGAACGGCGCGCTGGACCACGGGGCCCGCCAGGCTGATCTCCGAGGTGACCTTCCTGAGGGCCTGGGTGGCCGCCTGTGATTCGGCCACGGCCTTCTTCAGCTCCACCGTGGTGCGCTGGAGTTCGCCGCTAAGTTTCTTCAGCGTGGCGGGATCGCCGCCGGGGGCGGGGGCCGCGGGCTTCTTACGCTCGTTGACCCGGACGAGCTGCCAGCCGTCGAACGCGTCCGTGGTGTGCCACAGGTCCGGGCGGGACTCCAGCCATCGCAGCAGGCGGGCCTGGATCGGCGCCGCGTCTCCCCAGGTCGCGTAGAGCTTGTGGTTGCTGACACATATCGGTGCCAGGCCCAGGTTCGCCACCGCCTCCCAGACCGCCATCGCCACGCCCGGGGTGTGCTCGCTCCGGTAGTCGTCGAAGACGACGATCCCGTCGTCCTGCAGGACCTCCCGCGCCGAGAGAACGTCCTGCCGGACGTGGATGTAGAGATGCGAGGCGTCCACGTGGACGAACCTGCAGGATTTGGCCGCGACGTGGTCGAGGACGATCGCGGTCGGTCCGTGGATGATGCCCGGGAGCGTGTGATGGAAGCCCAGGTAGTTCTGCTCGAACTTCTCACGGGTGAGGGTGGAGTAGGAGCGGCTCGTCTCGGCGTCGTTCGCCGCCTCGGGGGCGTCGGACTCGAAGAGGTCGCAGACGGTGAAGGTCTCTCCGGAGCGCAGATGACTGCCGACCATGACCGCGCTCTTGCCCAGATACGTCCCGAGCTCGAGCAGGTCGCCTCGCGGTTCTCCCTCGGCCTTCGCCGACAGGAACCATTCGAAGAGCAGCTGGTCCGTGATCCAGAACCAGCCGGGTATCCGATCGAGCGATCGCGGGGTGATTTGTACCTTCACGGCGGACATGGGCGGACCGTAGCAGCCGGGGTCCGCCCCTCGGCAACAGCCGAAACGCACCTTTCGGCGGGTGTTTGTCAGATGGCCATCCACGGGGTGCCATCCCGACGCTCACCCGTCGATTCAATCTCACCCGGTGAGCCCGCGGCTCTCTGTGAGACGCCTTCCGGGCGTTGACCTCCGCTCCGGCGCGAACATCGGTGTACGGGCTCGTGCCCCGGCAGTCGGCCGGGGCGCCGATGGGGCGGGACGGACGTGGGTCAGGCGCCCAGGGCGCGGAGCACGAAGCCGGAGACGATCTCCTCGGCTTTCTCCAGCGTGACGGAGCCGCTGAGCAGCGGCACCCGTTCGGCGCCGATGACGGTGAGGATGATCCGGGCGGTGGCGGCCACGTCGGGGGCCTGGAAGTCGCCCGAGGCCACGCCGCTGTCGATGATGCCGGTCAGGATGCGCTGCATCGGCGCGACATGGTCGGCCAGGCGCTGGTAGGCATCGGGGCCCAGGGCCGCGGACAGGTCGGCGGGGCCGGGGTGGGGGTGGGCGAGCAGCCCGGTGAGCTGGAGCCTGACGAACACCCGCAGCTGTTCGGCGGGGGAGGCCTGCTCGGGCAGCTCCTGCTGATAGCTCTCGATGAAGTAGTGCGTCACCCGTTCGGTGAAGGCCAGCAGCAGCGCGGCCTTGTCGGGAAAGTAGTTGTAGAGGACGGTCCGGGTGATCTCGGCCTCGCTTGCCACGTCGGTCATGGAAATGGCGTCGATGCCCTGGTCGCGGGAGAGCCGCGAAACCGCGCGCAGGATGCGATCTCGCGTCTGGGCGCGATGTTCGCCGATGGTCGCGGCTGAGATCCGGGGCACCGTTCCATGGTCGCACAACGCCGACGTGACGGTCGGGGTCGTTTGAGACCCCCTCAAGACCGGAGGTGGTCAGCGCTGCGGGCGGGCCGTGAGCATCGCGGTGTGCAGGTCCTCCGCCGTGGGGGCGGGAGGAAGCGGGTCTCCGGTCCGGTCGGCGCGGCAGGCGTCGAGGATCAGGGCGACCAGTCGCCGCCACGCGTCCGGCGCCGCGCACCGCGTCGAGCCGAGCACGCCGGCGTTGGCCATCAGGATCAGCATCAGGTCCTGGCCGGTGAAGTCGGCGCGCAGCGCCCCGGCGTCCCTGGCGCGCTTGATGACCCGGTCCACCGCCGTCATCGCCCGCGCCCGCGGGCCCTCCAGCGCCTGGGAGGCGGGGAAACAGGAGGTGAAGGCCTCGGTCACGCCCTGATCCTCGGCCTGCATGCCGCAGAGGTGCTCGATCAGCCCGCGGAAACCCTCCCACGGGTCGGCGGCCAGCTCCGCGGCCCTGGCGACCGCGGCGAACTCCGCCATCCGGTCGGCCATGATCGCCTCGATGAGGGTCTCGCGGTCGGGGAATCGCCGGTAGAGCGTGGCGATGTTCACCTCGGCCCGGCGGGCGATCTCCTCCAGCGGAACCTCGAGGCCGCGCTCGCGGAAGGCGATGCGAGCCGCCAGCAGGATGCGCTCCCGGTTCATCTCGGCATCCTTGCGCAGCCCCCGCCGTTTGCACGCGTCCATAGGGTGATCCTACAAAGTTAAGGAATGCCTGCGTTTATGCTACGGTCTCCGGCAAACGAAGGGCTGCCTTCACTTATCTCCTCGGAGCTCACAATGAACGTCATCCTCTGGGTCGTGCAGGCACTGCTCGCCGCGACCTTCCTCATGGGCGGTCTGACCAAGGCCACCAAGTCCCGCAGCGAGCTGAGCGGCAAGATGCCATGGGTGGAGGACTTCTCCGACGGCCAGGTCAAGACGATCGGCATCGTGGAGGTGCTGGCCGCGGTCGGGCTGATCCTTCCCGCCCTCACCGGAATCCTGACCGTGCTGACGCCGCTCGCCGCCGCCGGCCTGGTGATCACGATGATCGGCGCCACGATCGTGCACGCCCGGCGTGGGGAGTATCCCGGGATCGCCGTCAACATCGTGCTCCTGGTGATGGCAGCCTTCGTGGCCTGGGGCCGGTTCGGGCCGTACGCGTTCTGACGCCGCGCGGCCATGGGAGACCGACGGGCCGCCTGAGGCCGTTTCGGGCCCCACGCGTTCCGACGCCTCGGCTCACGCCCGGCTGCGCCGGACGGCCGGTGCCGTTGATCGGGTGGCCGGTGTTCCCGTCCGAACGGGAACACCCGCCACCCTTTTCGATCACCGGGGCCGAAGGTCCTCGGGGCGATGCCGGAGAGCCCTTCACGGCGTGGGATTCGCGCGGTACCAGTCGAGGGTGGCGGCGACGGCATCGGGGTTCGGTGTCACGGTGAACGGGCCGAAGGTGCGCGTGAACCTCGAGGCATCGGTCACGAAGGGGCGATCGCGCTGGTACCAGGTCTCGCCGAGGGCGCGGACGGTGGGATTCACCAGCCCGAGGGCGCGCTGCATGAAGCGCCCCAGGGGCGCGGCCTTGACGGGACGGCCCAGCTCCGCGAACACCAGGTCGAGGAACCGCCTCCCCGTCAGCGGTTCCGCCGCCGGAAGGTGCCAGGCCTGGCCGTCCGCCCGCACGTCGTCGCCGAGTGTCACGAGTCCCCTGGCGATGTCGGGCAGGTAGCTGAACGAGTGGGGCTGGTCGAGCGGCCCGACCCAGCGGGCGACCTTTCCCTGGAGCGCGGCGCCGAACACCGTCGCGCCGACGACGGTGTTGACGCCGCCGGGGCCGTAGTAGTCGGACGCTCTGCCGATGGCGACGCGCAGCCTGCCGGAACGGTGATCCGCCAGGAGCGCCTCGGACATCTCGGCGCGGACGCGGCCCTTGGGATTGCGGGCGGCGTACGGCATGTCCTCGGTCATGGGCGTGCTGACGGGGCCGTACATGTACAGGTTGTCGGCGAAGATCAGCTTGGCACCCGAGGCGACCGCCCCCTCGCGCACCGCGTCGGTCATGCGGGGGAACTCCTCCACCCACCGTTGGTAGGCGGGGGCGGCGCAGTGATAGACGACATGGGCGCCGTCGCACGCGGCCTTGGCGCCCTCGGCCGAGGTGATGTCTCCCCGGTGGGCCTCGACGCCGGGCAGCGCCGGCACCCGGCCACTGCGGTTGACCGCACGGACGCGGTGTCCGCGGGCGGCGAGTTCGCGGACCACGGAGCTGCCGATGGCGCCGCCGGCACCGAGGACGACATGCAGGTCGGACGGAGCGGACATGGGGGCCTCCGATGTGGTTCCTCCTGGGGCGCCTGGTGGGCCGCAGGAGGGGAGCCATTTGGTAATGGTGTTATGAAACAGTGTTACGGTATGCTTGTCAAATGGCACGCCCCCGCACACGCGATTACGACGAGTTACGCCGAGACCTTCTGGACGCCGCCGGGCGGCTGCTCGCCGAAGAAGGCCCACAGGCGCTGAGCACCAGGCGAGTGGCCCAGGAAGTGGGCAGCTCGACGACCGCCGTGTACAACCTCTTCGGCGACAAGACCGGCCTGTTGCGGGCGATGTTCCTGGAGGGGTTCGCCCGGCTCGCCCGGGAGTTCGCCGCGGTGCCTCGCGACGGCGACCCCGAAGCCGACCTGATGGCACTCGGATACGCCTATCGGGCCGCCGCCCTGGCCAATCCCCACCTGTACGAGTTGATGTTCGGACGTCCCATCGCGGACTTCCGGCCCGACGAGGCGGCCCTGGCACAGATCCAGGGGACGTTCGACACCCTGGTCGCCGCCGTCGCGCGGTGCGTCGACGCGGGCCGGTTCGCCCCGTCCGACCCCTACGACATCGCGGTCCACCTCAACGCCCTGGTGCACGGACTGGCCAGCCTGGAACTGCGAGGCTCCCTGGCCGGCGGCGATCAGGCCGACCGGCACTGGCGCCTGGCCCTGGAGGCCGCCTTCCGCGGCCACCGCACCCCGGCGCCGTGACGCCGGGGACTCCCGTCAGGCGGCGAGCTCGGCCCGCACGACCCGGCCGAGCTCGCCCAGGACCTCGGTGTTGAGCAGGTAGGCGAGCTTGGTCTCGCGGATCAGGTGCTGCTTGTCGGCGTCGCTCAGGGGCAGGGCGTCCAGCCGGGCACGATACTCGTTCTTGAATCGGGGCAGGCTGCCGACCTCGTCGAAGCGGTAGAAGTCGACGCCGCCGCCCGGCCCGTAGCCGTAGATCTTCTGGAGCTCCATCCGGATGAACTGGCCGCCGGAAAGGTCGCCCATGTAACGGGTGTAGTGGTGGGCGACGTAGCCGCCCGGCCGGTCGGCGACCTGGTTGATGCGGGCGACCAGGGTCAGGGTCGGCTTGGAGGGCTCGATCCGGGACCTCCAGCCGACGCCGTAGATCGTCTCCAGGTCGCGGACCAGCGCCTCCTCGCGGTAGAGCTCGGGGAAGACGAACGGCGCGGCGATCGGGTCGCCGGCGAGTGCCTTGGAGGCGCCGTCGAGGGCCAGGTAGGCGAAGTAGTGCTGGGCGACCATCTCGCCGTAGGCCTCGCGGCTGAGCTGCCCTGCCATCAGCGCCTTGAGGTAGCTGTCGTCCTCGGCCGACTCGTGGTCGCTCCAGGTGGCGTTCCTGAGTACTTCGGAGAACGGCGACTCGCTCATGATCACTCCGCGTCGAAGGGCTCTTTCACGACACAGTGTCACAAAGATTGGGAGACCTCGTCAAGCCGATGACGACACCCTGTCATTAAACCTTCCTTTGGCGAAAACGGACAGCCAGATGATCGACAGAAGTGCGGCGAGCACCGGGAACCAGGCCAGCCGGTGCAGCAGCCAGATCGGCTCGTCGGGCGTGGACAGCAGCCCGGGGACCTCGCCGAAGCGCAGCGCGGCCACGGCGGTCACGGTCAGCGCGGTCTGGTGCCACAGGAAGATCGTCATTGCGGACGCGTTGGCCAGCGCCACCACCGCCCACAGCCCGGGTCGCCGCATCAGCCGGGTCAGCGGATCCCTGACCAGAAGCGCCAGCCCTACCTGGGCGATTCCGAAGCAGACCGCGGCGAGCGTGGGCGGGCTGAGATTGGAGACCTCCGCGCCCGTCACGCCCACCATGCTCGCCGGGTATCCGAACCCGGCGATCAGCACCACCGCCCCGGCCGTACCGCCGGCCAGGAGTCCCGCCGCCGTCCGGCGCGAGGCGAACGCCCCATTCGCCCAGGCGATCCCCAGCGCGTACGGCACCAGCCACCCGGCCGCCAGATTCGCCCACTTCAGCCAGGCGGGACCGTCGAGCCAGAACCTGGCCACGTCCACCCCGAGCACGACCGCGCCCGCCACGACCGCCGTCACGAGCGGGCGCGGGCGCAGGAGCAGGGGAGTGGCCGCGGTGAGCGCGACGAAGACCGCCAGGAACCAGAGCGGTCCGACCGCCGGGAGCGTCAGCGCCCTGATCGTCCCGAACGGCATCCTGTGCAGTGCCATCCCCGCCGCGATCCCCGCCCAGACCAGCAGCAGCGGCACCACCGGTCCCAGCAACCTGGCCGTCCTGGCCCGCACCCAGGCCCCGGCCGGACGCGTCGCGGCAGGCGGTTGGCTCCGCGCCGTAGCCGTAGCCGTAGCCGTAGCCGAGGTCGAGGTCGAGGTCGAGGCTGACAGGCGGCTCCGAGCCGCCGCGTAGCCGCCGACGAAGAAGAACACCGCCAACGTCTGGAACACCCACGAGAGCGGGGTGAACATCGGCAGATGACCGAGCGGGCTGGAGATGCGCACCGCCCCCGTGGGCGCGAGTGCCCACGCCGTGACCAGCCAGTGTCCCAGGACCACGCCCAGGATCGCCAGCGCCCTCAGCGCGTCGACCCCCCGGTCCCTGGCGAGGGGAGTCGCGCTCCCGATCCGCAGGACCCATCCGCCGCGCGCCTCCGGGGCGCTTCTCGCGGGCGCCGCCGTACGGTGCGCGAGGTCAGCCACGGGACACCTCGCCGGCCCGTCCGAGGGCGATCAGCGTGAGGTTGCGCAGGGATTCGCCGCCGGGCTTGAGATAGTCGCTGTGCCCGGCGGCGCCGGTCGCGAACAGGCGGGCGCCGAAGGCGGGATCCGCCGGGTCCGGGCCGAAGCCGAGCGGGCCGAGCCGGAGTTTGGGCACGTCACGCATCCAGTCCCGGCTGCCGCTCCCCACCCACAGCGGGACGCCGCCCAGCTCGGCGGCGGAGGAGACGTCGAGCCCGGGGCTGCCGAAGACCGCGATGGCGGCGACGCCCGATCCGGGAGCGGCCTTGGCGCACACGACCGATCCGTAGCTGTGACAGAGCAGGCTGACCCGCCTGCCCCGAAGGGTCTCGGTGACATATCGCCGCAGCCCCACGGCCCCCTTCGCGGCGGACTCGACGGTCACCGTCTCAAGGCTGACCGTCGCCGGGCTGTCGTAGCCGAGCCAGGCGACCACCGCCAGCCTGGCCCCCGGTTCCAGCACCCGGGCCTCGGCCAGCACCGCCCGCGCGCCGCCCCCCGGCGTGATGTACGGCCTGACCCTGCCGCCGTCGAAGGTGGCGGCCGTGGTGTCGGTGCCCGGGACGACGACCGCGACGTGCTCGGCCGTACGAAGGTCGCCGTACACCCGGATGATCCGGTCGCCCCGGGGCGGGGGGACGATCACGTAGGTGAGCGCGACGGCGGCTGCCACGGCGAGTAGGCGGCGGAACATGAAGATCTCCTGTCCGGTCTGGAGGAACCGGACAGGACGCTAGGAGCCGAGGTCCGTCACCCACATCGCCCCGGAGAGGCCACCTTCCCGCTCCCCCTCGGGAGTGAGGACGATCACCGGTCCGCCCTCCTCGGGGCCGATCTCCGTTCGCCTGCGGGGTTCCGGGGGACCGTCCGTTCCACCCCGGGCTGATCGGCCGGTCCCGGGAGGGAGAGGAATCACTCGCCCGGCCGGACCAGGCCCGTCTCGTAGGCGTGGACGATCGCCTGGGCGCGGTCGCGCAGGTTGAGCTTCGCCAGGATCCGGCCCACGTGGGTCTTCACCGTCTGCTCCGACAGCACGAGCTCCCCGGCGATCTCCTGATTGGACAGGCCCTGCGCGATGAGGGCGAGCACCTCGGTCTCGCGCTCGGTGATGTCGTCCAGCCGGCCGCGCGGGCGACGCGGCCCGACGCGGGCGAAATCCGCGATGAGCCGCCTGGTCACGGAGGGGGCGAGCAGCGCGTCCCCGGCCGCGACCACCCGGACGGCCTCGGCCAGCTGCTGCGCCGAGGCGTCCTTGAGCAGGAACCCGCTGGCCCCCGCCCGCAGCGCCTCGTAGACGTAGTCGTCGAGGTCGAACGTGGTGAGGATCAGGACCTTCGGCAGGAGACCATCGGAGGAGAGGATCTCCCGGGTCGCCGCCAGCCCGTCCATGACCGGCATCCGCACGTCCATCAGCACCACGTCGGGCCGCAGCTCGGCGACCCTGGTCACGGCCTGGCGGCCGTCGGCCGCCTCGCCCACGACCTCGATGTCCGGCTGGGAGTCCAGGAAAACGGTGAACCCGGTCCTGACCATGCCCTGATCGTCGGCGATGAGCACCCGGATCGTCACGCTTTCTCCATGATCGGCAGTATGGCGGTGACCGCGAAGCCCGGCCCGACCGGTCCGGCCCACAGGCTTCCACCGAGCATGGACACCCGTTCCCGCATCCCGATCAGGCCGTGCCCTATATGTCCCGGTTCTGCGGGGGAGGGGCTCCCGGTGTCGTTCCTCACCCGGAGGTGAAGCTCGGTGCCGGACCGGGTGATCCTCACCGAGACGGTCGAGCCGGGTGCGTGTCGCATGGCGTTGCTCAGTGACTCCTGCGCGATCCGGTAGGCGGACAGGCTCACCGCCTCGGGCAGCCCGGTCAGGTTGCCGCCCAGCTTGAGCGTCACGGTGAGCCCGGCCGAGCGTGCGGTGCCGACGAGCTCCTCCAGGCGGCCGAGGCCCGGCTGCGGCGCGGTGTCCGTGCGCCCGTCCCCGTCCCTGAGCACACCCAGCACGCGGCGCATCTCGGTCATGGCCGCGAGCGAGAGCACCCGGATCTCTCCCAGCCCCTCCTCGAGGCGCCTGGCGTCCCCGGCCGCCTGCAGCGGTACGGCCTCCGCCTGGATGGCGATCACCGACATGTGGTGGGCGACGACGTCGTGGAGTTCCCTGGCGATCCTGGCCCTCTCCTCCAGCACGGCCTGCCCGGCCAGTGCCCGCTCGCTTCGCCGCTCCTCCTGGATCAGGAGGCCGATGGCCAGCCGCCGGGCGCGCACGTTGTGGCCGAACAGGACGGTCACCGTGACGATGCCGGTGGCGACGGCCATCGAGTCGGGATGGAGCATCCAGGCGCCGAGGACCGAGACGACCCACGCGCCCACGGTGATGTGCCGTTCGGAGCGGACCGCGACCGTGTAGACCACGAGCACATAAGTGATCGCGGCGGCCGCGGTGTAGGGGATGCCGTCGAGGAGTTGCTGCGAGACGACCGTGCCCAGGGGAACCAGCAGGACCGCCGACCGCCAGGCGGCCAGCGGCCACCGGTCGCGGAGCGCGAGCGGCAGGGAGAAGGCCAGGGCCGCGAAGACGAGCCCCTGTGGGTCGAGGAGCGAGTGTGTCTCGGTCGCCGCGTCCTGGAGGGAGGACAGGCCGGCGCCGAAGAGGAGGAAGGCAAGTAGCAGGTCGCCCACCAGGACCAGGTCGATCGCCCGGAACGGCAGTAGCCCCAGCGCCTGCGGCGTGCGGCGGCGGAGGCGGCGCGACCGGGGGCGGGCCGGATCGGGTGATCCGGTCGCCAGGGCCTCGACGAGCGGATGGACCAGCCGCATGACGGTCTCCCGTACCGGCTGCGCACGCCGGGTGAGCACCTGCCACGGGGAGCTGGGGGTCATCCGATCAGCCTAGGGAACGGGGCCGGGATCCGCGTCGTACCACGGAGTGATCCACGACGTCACCCCTGAGGGCGACAGGAGCGGGCGAAGCGTGAGGGCGGGAGCGGTGAAGGGCGATGGAGGTGATGGACAGCGAGCGTTTCGCGGCTTTAATTACACGATTACGATCGCTCACAGCGAACACGCTCAATCTCGGGAACATTTGAGGGCTCCCATTACTTGAGTCGGTATAACTCAACCCTTGGAGTTCAAATGAGTGAGAGCTTGATCCTCCCGGTCCTGCCGCTCGACGACGAGGTCGTGCTGCCGGGCATGGTGGTCCCCCTGGACCTGTCCGAGACCGAAGTCCGCGCCGCGATCGACGCCGCTCAGGCTCTTGCTGACAACAAGCCCCAGGTCCTCCTCGTTCCCCGGATCGACGGAAGATACGGCCCCGTGGGCGTGAGGGCGATCGTCGAGCAGGTGGGCAGGCTGCCCGGAGGAGAGCCCGCGGCCGTGGTGCGCGGTGTCGACCGCGTCCGCGTGGGTTCCGGCACGACCGGACCGGGCGCGGCCCTGTGGGTGCAGGTGACCGTGATCGACGTCGTCGAGGCCGACGAGCGCGCCCACGAGCTGGCCAAGGAGTACAAGGCGCTGGCCACCACCATCCTGCAGAAGCGGGGCGCGTGGCAGGTCGTCGACGCGGTCAACCAGATGGACGACCCGTCGATCCTCGCCGACAACTCCGGTTACGCCCCCTGGCTGAGCACCCAGCGCAAGGCCGAGATCCTGGCGACCGCCGACCCGGCCGACCGCTTGGAGAAGCTGGTCGAGTGGTCGCGTGAGCACCTGGCCGAGCTCGACGTGGCCGAGACGATCCGCAAGGACGTCCAGGAGGGCATGGAGAAGCAGCAGCGCGAGTTCCTGCTCCGCCAGCAGCTGGCCGCGGTTCGCAAGGAGCTGTCCGAGCTCAACGGCTCCTCCCCGGAGACCGAGGAGCAGGACTACCGCGCCCGCGTCGAGGCCGCCGACCTGCCGGAGAAGGTGCGCGAAGCCGCGATCAAGGAGGTCGACAAGCTGGAGCGGACCTCCGACCAGTCTCCCGAGACCGGCTGGATCCGCACCTGGCTCGACACCGTCCTCGACCTCCCGTGGAACGAGCGGACCGAGGACTCCTACGACATCGCCGAGGCTCGCAAGATCCTCGACGCCGACCACACCGGCCTCGACGACGTCAAGGACCGGATCATCGAATACCTCGCCGTCCGTGGCCGCAGGGCCGAGAAGGGCCTCGGCGTGGTCGGCGGCCGTCGCAGCGGCGCCGTGCTCGCGCTGGCCGGTCCTCCCGGAGTCGGCAAGACCTCCCTCGGTGAGTCCGTCGCCCGTGCGATGGGCCGCAAGTTCGTCCGCGTCGCCCTCGGCGGCGTCCGCGACGAGGCCGAGATCCGCGGTCACCGGCGCACCTACGTCGGCGCCCAGTCCGGCCGGATCGTCCGCGCGATCCGCGAGGCCGGTTCGATGAACCCGGTCGTGCTGCTCGACGAGGTGGACAAGGTCGGCTCCGACTACCGGGGCGACCCGACCGCCGCGCTGCTCGAGGTGCTCGACCCGGCGCAGAACCACACCTTCCGCGACCACTACCTGGAGGTCGAGCTCGACCTCAGCGACGTGCTCTTCCTGGCGACCGCCAACGTGCTGGAGTCCGTACCCGGCCCGCTGCTCGACCGCATGGAGATCGTGACGCTCGACGGCTACACCGAGGACGAGAAGGTCGCGATCGCCCGCGACCACCTGCTCCCGCGCCAGCTCGACAAGGCCGGCCTCACCGTCGAGGACGTCACCGTCGAGGAGGACGCGCTGCGCAGGCTGGCGGGCGAATACACCCGGGAGGCCGGAGTCCGGTCCCTGGAGCGTTCGATCGCCAGGATCCTGCGTAAGATCACCGCCAACATCGCGCTCGGCGAGGGCGAACTGCCCGTGACGGTGGGAGACCTGGTCCCCTACCTCGGCCGTCCGCGCCACGTGCCGGAGTCCTCGCTTCCGGAGTCCCGCCAGCGCACGGCGGTGCCCGGCGTGGCCACCGGCCTCGCGGTCACCGGAGCGGGCGGTGACGTCCTCTACGTGGAGGCGTCCCTGGCAGACCCGGAGACCGGCGACACCGGCCTGACCCTGACCGGTCAGCTCGGCGACGTCATGAAGGAGTCGGCCAAGATCGCGCTCTCCTACCTGCGCTCGCGGGGCGCGGAGCTGGAGCTGCCCGTGGCGTCCCTCAAGGACCGCTCGGTGCACATCCACTTCCCCGCCGGAGCCGTTCCCAAGGACGGCCCGTCGGCCGGTGTCACGCTGATCACGGCCCTGGCCTCGCTGCTCTCGGGCCGCCCGGTCAGGAACGACGTGGCGATGACCGGTGAGGTCTCCCTCACCGGCCGGGTGCTCCCGATCGGCGGGGTCAAGCAGAAGCTGCTGGCCGCCCACCGGGCGGGCATCACCACCGTGCTGATCCCGGCCCGCAACGAGCCGGACCTGGACGACGTTCCCGAGGCCGTCCGCAGCGAGCTCACCATCCACGTGGTGAGCGACGTGCGCGAGGTCCTCGAGATCGCGCTCACCTCGGCCCAGGTCGCCGAGCACGCCGCGGCCTGACCCGCACCACCCGGAACGGCCCGTCCCCTCGTGGGGGCGGGCCGTTCCTTCGTCGCGTCACGGAGACGCCGGTTCATCCGGCCCGCAGGGTCGAGGTGTTCCACTCCGGGTTCGGCGACTAGCGTCTCGGCTGTCCTGAAATCAGAAAAAATGCCGGCGGTTGTCCCTTGCGTGACTGCTCGTTCGTCGTGCAGGGGAGAGCCCACTGCCCCGGAGGTCGTGATGCAGTACGCCCTGATGATTTACAACGATCCCGGCCGCCTCGAGGCGCTGTCCGATGCGGAACGCGAGGCGGCGTACGCGGAGTATTTCGCGTTGACCGATGACGCCCGGTGCGTCGTCGGCGCGCAGCTGCAGCCCGCCGAGACGGCGACCGGTGTGCGGGTGACCGGCGGCCGGACGCTGATGACCGACGGCCCGTTCGCGGACACCAAGGAGGTGCTCGGCGGCTTCTGCCTGATCGAGGCGGCCGATCTGGACGAGGCGATCGAGCTGGCGGCGCGCATCCCGGCCGCCCGGCTCGGCGGCGTGGTGGAGGTCAGACCGGTGGTGCGGCGCTGACCGTGCTCGAGGAGGTGTTCCGCGACGAGTGGGGCCGGGTGCTGGCCTCGCTGGTCGGGTTCCTCCGTGACTTCGACAGGGCCGAGGAAGCCGCGCAGGAGGCGTTTGCGATCGCGGTGCGGCGCTGGCCCACGTCGGGCATGCCGGACAACCCGGGTGCGTGGCTGGTGACGACGGCCCGCAACCGGGCGATCGACCGGCTCCGCCGGGAGCGCACCCTGGCCGAGAAGATCCATCTGCTACCGGCACCCGAGGCCGTCATGGACGAGTTCGACGACAGCGTGATCAAGGACGAACGGCTTGAGCTGATCTTCACCTGCTGCCATCCGGCGCTGCCGCTGGAAGGGCAGGTGGCGCTCACGCTGCGGGCCCTCGGCGGCCTGGAGACCGCCGATATCGCCCGGGCCTTCATGGTCTCCGAGGAGACCATGAGACGCCGCCTGTCCCGCGCCAAGAACAAGATCAAGCTGGCCGGGATCCCGTTCGCGGTTCCCGGCGCGCATCTGCTTCCCGACCGCCTCGACGCGGTGCTCGCCGTCATCTACCTGATCTACAACGAGGGCTACCGCGGCCGGGTCGACCTCGGTGCCGAAGCCGTCCGCCTGGGGCGAGTGCTCGCCGCGGGTATGCCGGACGAACCTGAGGCGCACGGGCTGCTCGCACTGATGACGATCCACCACGCCCGGCGGCGGGCCCGGTTCTCCGGCGAGGATCTGGTGCTGCTCGACGATCAGGACCGGTCGCTGTGGGACATGCGCCAGATCGAGGCGGGACGGGCGGCGCTCGATCGGGCGCTCGTGCTGGGCGGGCGCGGCGCCTATGTCGTTCAGGCCGTGATCGCGTCGCTGCAGACGCGCGAGCGGATCAACTGGCCGCAGGTCGCCGAGATGTACCGGCGGCTGGTTGACCTCACCGGCTCCCCGGTGGTCGAGCTCAACTGCGCCGTGGCGGTCGCCCAAGCCGGCGACCCCGCCGCGGCGTTGCGCGCCGTCGACCGCCTCGACCTGGACGGCTACCTCTATTTCCACTCGACCCGCGGCGAACTGTTGCGCCGTCTCGGCCGTGAGACCGAGGCCCGGGCGGCGTACCGCCGGGCGATTGAACTGGCCACCTCGACCCCCGAGCGGCGGTTCCTGACCCGGCGGCTCGAACATCCCTGACCCGGGCCGTCCCTCGGGCGGATGCCCGTTCGTCGACCGGATGTGAGCGACGACCTTTCCCGCCCGGACGGGCTGTCGCACACCGGTGGCTGAGTCCCCGCTGTGAGCGGCGACAACCACCCGGACATTCGTATCGACCCGAGGAGGGGCCACATGCCCACAGCCCAGGAAACAGGCAACAAGGAGACGTTCCGCCGCTTCCATGACGCCGTGAACACCGGCGACGCGGAGGTCATCTCGAAGACGATCGACGAGGTCGTCGAGCCGGACATGCTGTTCCACGCGCCGGTGCCGATGGATGTGACGGGGGCGCAGGCGATCAAGCACGTGTGGGCGGTGCTCCTTCGCGCGTTCCCCGACATTCACGTCGAGGTCGAGGATGTGATCGCGGAGGGGGACAAGGTCGTCAGCAGGAACACGGTCACCGGGACCCACCAGGGTGAGTACAGGGGCCTCCTGCCAACCGGGAAGTCCATCACGTACAACGAGATCTTCATCGTCCGCTTCGCCGGCGGCCGAATCGCGGAGATCTGGGGGGTCGTCGACGTCTTCTCGCAGATGCGACAGCTCGGCGCCATTCCGGCCTGACGGAGCCGTACTCCAGCTCGGCCTGGGAAACCTCCGGCCGGGCCGTAGGCGCCTCGCACATCGGACGTACCCGAAGGATTTCCGGCGCCGACCACGTGGTGAGGTGGTCTCAGGGACTTCGCGGTAAGCGGTCGTGTTGGAAATGAGTGAGGACGATGTCGCCGATTTTCCGGTGCCGTAAATCATGGAGATGCGTGGCGGCGTAGCCCCTGGCAGGATCGCCGTCCATGAGTTTGCTGTCCTTCGACGCGGTGCTGTGCGACATCGATGGAGTCCTTCGGCTGTGGGATCCGGACGGGATGCCGGGGCTTGATCGCGCATACGGACTTCCCGCCGGAACGCTTGCGGCGGCCGCCTTCCGCCCCGAGCGTCTCCTGCCGGCCATCACCGGTGTCGTCACGGATGAGGAGTGGCGTTCGGGCATCGCGGAAGACCTGGTGGCCGCGTGCGGATCGCCGGACAGGGCTCGCGCCCTGGTCGCCGAGTGGGAGACCCTGACCGGCCAGGTCGACGAGGAAGTGCTGGGCCTGCTGACCGCGGCGCGCCGGCATGTTCCCGTCGTGCTGATCTCCAACGCCACCACCCGGCTGGAAGCCGATCTCGCCCGGCTGGGACTGGCCGACGCGGTGGACGCCGTCGTGAACACCGCGCGCATCGGGGTGGCCAAGCCCGACGCGAGCGTCTATCGAATCGCGGCAGACCGGTCGGGTGTTCCCTCGCCGCGTTGCCTGTTCGTCGACGACACCCTCGCCAACGTCACCGCGGCGAATTCGGCGGGGATGACGGGGCTCCACTATCAGCGGGTTCAACAGTTGCGCGATGTTCTCTCATCCCTGATCGGTGCGGAGCCGACGAGATAATCGCAGCGTAGCCCCCCTTCCCACCGCGATGAGCATCCGCAGACGGCGAGCACGAACGGCTGGGAAGCCCAGATGCGGCATATCAGACTATGGACAAAGCTTTTATGTCTGGATAAAACCCGCATGTGGATAACAAAGATTCTCAACCGTCCAGTCAAGCCAGCCGTCGGACCTTCCTCTCCATCTCCGCTGCCGCAGCCGTGGCGACCGCGGGAGTGACCCTCGACGGCCGTACGGCTGCGGCGGCGGACTCAGGCAGGCCGAACGGTCCCGGCCGGCCCGCCACCAACCAGCACCCCGACGCCGAACTGCGCGCCCTGCTACGCGACGTCGACCAGCGACGCATCGAGGCCACCGTCCGCAAGCTCGTGAGTTTCGGCACCAGGCACACCCTCTCCACCCAGGACGATCCGAGCCGCGGTATCGGCGCCGCCCGCGACTGGATCTTCGCCGAGATGACGCGGTACGCCGCGGCGTCCGGCGGGCGCCTGACCGTCGAACTGCAGTCCTACATCCAAGAGCCCGCCTCCGGGATCCCCACCGCCACCCGCATCACCAACGTCGTCGCCACCCTGCGCGGCTCCGTCACCCCTGAGCGGATATACGTGGTGTCAGGCCACTACGACTCACGGGTCACCGATGTCATGAACGCCACCGCGGACGCGCCGGGCGCCAACGACGACGCCTCCGGCGTGGCCGTCGCCATGGAACTCGCCCGCGTCATGGCCACCCGCCGGCCCAAGGCCACCATCGTCTTCGCCGCCGTCGCGGGGGAGGAGCAGAACCTGTACGGGGCGCGGTACATGGCCGGGCAGTACAAGGCCGCGGCCGCCGACGTGCAGGCGATGTTCACCAACGACATCGTCGGCAGCAGCACCGCCGACGACGGCACCCGCGACCCCCGAACCGTCCGGCTCTTCGCCGAGGGCGTGCCCACCGCCGAGACCCCCGCCCAGGCGAACACCCGCCGCTCGGTCGGCGGCGAGAACGACTCGCCCGCCCGCCAGCTCGCCCGCTTCGTCGCGAACGTCGCCGACAACGACGCCACCGGCATGAACGTCCGGATCATCTACCGCCGCGACCGTTACCGCCGCGGCGGTGACCACATCGGCTTCCTCGAACAGGGCTATCCCGCCGCCCGCTTCACCGAACCCAACGAGAACTTCGACCACCAGCACCAGGACGTACGCGTCGAGAACGGCAAGCAGTTCGGCGACCTCCCCGAGTTCTGCGACTTCGCCTACATCGCCCGCGTTGCCCGCGTCAACGCCGCGACCCTCTGGTCACTCGCCCAGGCTCCCGGCACACCCAAGAACGCCAGGGTCCGCACCAATCAGCTCACCAACGACACCGACCTCGTCTGGCCCCGCGGCACCGAACCCGACCTCGCCGGTTACGAAATCGTCTGGCGTGAGACCACCAGCCCGGACTGGACCCACGTCATCCCGGTCGGCGACGTCACCGAAGTGCGCATCGACCTGTCCAAGGACAACGTCTTCTTCGGTGTACGGGCCGTAGACGCAGCCGGGCACCGCAGCCCCGTCAGCTTCCCCATGCCCTCCTGACCCGGTGGGGCAGGGCGCTTCACGGCACATGCCCTGCCCCACCCTGACGTGCCCGGGATGTGCGGCTCAGAGGGCAAGGATGCCGAGGTCGGCGGCGACTCGGGCGAAGGCCCGGATGAGGTCGTTCTCGGTCTCGGCACGCCACACCAGGGCGTACGGCAGGGCGTCGATGTCGTTGATGGGCAGGTAGGCGATGTCGGGCCGGCTCCAATAGCGCGTCAGGTGGGCGGGAAACAGGTTCACGATCTCCCCGCTGCTGGTCAGGGTGAAGATCTCCTCGGTGCTGCTCACCATGGGGCCGCGTTCGATCCGCCGACCCTTGCGTGTGTAGAACGGGGCGAAGCCGTCGGCCCAGTAGTCCGGTATGGACGGGCCGTCGCTGTGCTGGAAGTCGGCGAGTATCTCCAGCGAGACGGAGGTGCGCCGGGTGAGTTCGTGGTCGGTGGACACGGCCACCACCCGGGGGTCGGCGAACAGGACCGAGCCCACCGTCAGGTCGGGTTCTTCGACCGGCAGCCAGCAGATCAGGACGTCGAGGTCGCCACGGCGCAACCCGGCGAACGGGTCGCTGAAGGGGGCGTGCTGGAAGTGCAGCTTCCACTGCGGGTGGCGGGTGCGGAAGGTCTCCCAGTAGAGGCGCAGGTCGTGGATGTTGAGGGGAATCGTGCCGACGCGTAGCACGGCGGTGACGCCCTGATCCTCCTGCGCGTTAACCCGGAGGTTAATGCGGCCTTGCGTATGTTGTCGTTGTTCCAGGTGGTTGTTCGCGTTGATCCTAGTTGCCGGGAGAGTCGGACCACTTCTGGAGTGACGACATGACGCCTTTGACAGGCAAGGCGGCGCTGGTGACCGGGGCCTCGCGGGGCATCGGGCGGGCCATCGCGCGGCGGCTGGCGGCCGACGGGGCGATGGTGGCCGTGCACTACGGCCACAACGAGACGGCCGCCCGGGAGACCGTGCACCTGATCGACAAGGACGGCGGCCGGGCCTTCCCGATCCGGGCCGAGCTGGGCGTGCCTGGCGACGTGGAGACCCTGTTCGCCGCCTTGGAGGCGGGCCTTGCCGCGTGGACCGGCCAGGTGCGGCTGGACATCCTGGTCAACAACGCCGCCGTCACCGCCGACTCGATCGAGACGATCACCCCGGAGGCGTTCGACCACCTGATCGCGGTCAACACCAAGGCGCCGCTGTTCATCATCCAGCGGGCCCTGCCCCTGCTGAACGACGGCGGCCGCATCATCAACCTGTCGACCGCGGCGACCAGAATCGCGATGCCCGAGCAGCCCTACGCGATGAGTAAGGCCGCCATCGAGGTGCTCAGCCGCTCCCTGGCCCAGGTGGTCGGCGGGCGGGGCATCACGGTCAACGCCGTGGCGCCCGGCCCGACGGTCACCGACATGAACCCGTGGATGCTCGACAGCCCCGAGGTCCAGCAGATGGTGGGCAGCGGCAACGCCATCCCCCGGGTCGGCTGGCCCGCCGACATCGCCGACGTGGTGGCCTTCCTGGCCTCCGAGGAGGGCCGCTGGGTGACCGGGCAGGTCATCGACGCCTCCGGCGGCTGCTTCCTCGGCCCCCGGATCTGACCTGACAGACGCCGGGGCTCGCACACCGAACACTGTACGTAAGGAGATTCATGATGGAAAAAAGCAACGACGGCTTCTCGGAAAAGGGGCTGCGCAGACTGCACGACGTGCTGGCGCGGCATGTCGAGTCCAAGAAGATTCCCGGGCTTGTCGCCCTGGTCAGCCGGGGTGGCCAGACGCACGTCGAAGCGCTGGGGACGATGCGCCATGACGGTGTCGCGCCGATGCGCCGGGACACCATCTTCCGGATGGCCTCGACGACCAAGCCGGTCGCGGCGGCGGCGGCGATGGTCCTGCTGGATGAGTGCCGGCTGCGGCTGGACGACCCGGTCGATCCGTGGCTGCCCGAACTCGCCGACCGGAAGGTGCTCAAGCGGCCCGACAGCCCGCTGGACGACACCGTGCCGGCGCGGCGTCCGATCATCGTGCGGGACGTGCTGACCTCCACGTTCGGGCTCGGATTGGATACGACGGCGATGGGCTCCCCGATGATGGGCGCGCTCTTCGGGCAGGGGGTCTACGGCCAGGAGGACGGATGGTTGTTGCCGGCGCCGGGGCCGGATGAGTGGTTGCGCCGCCTGGGCACGCTTCCGCTGATGTACCAGCCCGGCGAGCGGTGGCTGTACAACCTTGGCGACGACCTGCTCGGCGTGCTGGTGGCCAGGGTCACCGGCCAGTCGTTCGAGACGTTCCTGCGCGAACGTATCTTCGGCCCGCTGGGCATGACCGACACGGGCTTTCACGTGCCCGCCGACAAGATCGACCGGCTGCCGCCCCTGTACTCCCCCGATCCGCAGACCGGAGAGTTCCATGTGGAGGACGAGGCCGAAGGGGGACACCACAGCACGCCTCCGGCGTTCTCGTCAGGCGGCGGCGGACTCGACTCGACCGTCGACGACTATCACGCCTACTTCCGGATGCTGCTGAACGGCGGGATGCACGGAAGCGAACGGATCCTGTCCCGGTCCGCCGTCGAGCTGATGACCACCAACCGCCTCACACTCGAGCAGACAGCCGCCCGAGAGGCCTGGGCTCGCAGCGCCGTCCATCTGTCATACGGCCAGGGGCAGCACGGCGGCTGGGGCTTCGGGATGGCGGTGCGCACCTACCGCGGTGACTACGCGCCCATCGGCCAGTTCGGCTGGGACGGCGGAGCCGGCACCTCGACCTACGCCGACCCGGACAACCAGCTCGTCGGCATCCTGCTCACCCAGGTCGGGATGTCCTCCCCGGATTCCGCGCGGGTCATCCACGACTTCTGGACCACGACCTACCAGGCGATCGACGACTGACACCGAGCCCGCGCCCCGGTAAACCCGCCCTCAGCCCCCTGGCAGCCGAACCGTCGGCGTTTGGTCTCGCTGGATCTGAGGGCGGCCGTCCACGGCACCGTGTCGATGCGGGTCAACCAGCCCGACCTCCCCTGGCCTCCGCTGGAGGAGCAGATCGAACGATTCCTCACCAAGCTCGTCGGCGTCGCGCCCGCATCCCCTTCGCCCCGAAGGCCGGAGGAAACACAATCCCCACCGACATAAATGGACGAATCATCGAGTCAATTGACCGAATGATTCGACCATGCTGTTATGGGATCCATGCTGTACGGCACGCCTTCCCTGGAGGCCATCGACAGAGCAGTCCTCGGCGAGATCGAGGAGATGCGCCGCGACCTGAGATACCGCCTCGCGGAGACCCATCGCTGGGACGGCCAGCTCCGGCGCCAGCTCCAGGCGCGGGCCATCCAGGGCTCCAACTCGATCGAGGGCTATCGAGCAGGCGTCGAGGACATCGAGTCCATCATGGCCGGTGAGGCCCCCTTGGAGACCTCGGACGCGGTTGCCCGGGAGATCTCCGGATACCAGCAGGCGCTGACCTACATCCAGGTCCTCTCACGAACGTCCGCGTTCGGGTTCGACGCCGGCCTGCTCCACGCGCTCAACTTCATGATGATCGGCCATCACCTGGACAAGACTCCGGGCACGGTACGGCCCGGCGCCATCTACGTCCGCAACTCCGCGACCGGTGAGGTCGTCTACGAAGGCCCGGACGCCGAGGAGGTGCCTGGGCTGCTGGGTGAGCTGGTCGACTGGCTGAACGAGGGCGACCTCGAAGCGCCGAGCCACGTGCGGGCGGCGATGGCTCACTTCAACCTGGTGGGCATCCACCCGTGGCGGGACGGCAACGGCCGCATGTCCCGTGCCCTGCAGACGCTGGTGCTCGGCAGGGATCAGATCACCACCCCGGAGTTCTCCTCGATCGAGGAGTGGCTCGGACAGGCCAGGAACACCTATGACTACTACGACGCCCTGGCCGAGGGACAGGGCGGCCGCTGGAACCCGCACGGGGACACGCTGAGCTGGGTGCGTTTCTGCCTGCGCGCCCACCACCTGCAGGCGCAGCGGGTTCAGCGGAGGCTTTCCGAGGCCGGAGAGGTGTGGATGCTCCTGGAGGAGCGGGTCGACGCCGACGGGCTGAACGCGCGGACCGTGTCGGCGCTCTACGAGGTGTTCGTCAACCGGCGGCTGCGCCGGAGCAGGTACCAGCTCGACGAGTCGCTCAGCCAGGGGCAGGCGGCCAGGGACCTGCGCGACCTGACGGCCAAGGGCTGGCTCACACCGTACGGGGAGACCAGGGGCCGCTTCTACGCGCCCGGTCCGAGGATGCAGGCGATCAAGGATGAGTTCGGCGCGCGAGTGGTTCCGCTCCGCGATCCGTATCGGCACTAACCGGGACGAATTCTGATCAACCGTATGGCGCGCCGCCCGAACACGATCTAGTCTCGGAGATCTTCGGGGATGCCTTGGGGAGGGCACATGGAGTTTCGACTCCTTGGTCCGGTGGAGGTGTGGAGCGGCGACCGTCAGGTGTCGCTCGGGGGCGCCAAACCCAGGACTTTGCTGGCGGCGTTGCTGCTGGACGAGGGGCGTGTGGTTCCGGCTGAACGGCTGGTCGCGGTGCTGTGGGGTGAGGATCCGCCGGACACCGCGCGGGCGGTCCTGCAGACCTATGTCTCGTCGCTGCGGCGGTCGTTCGACCGCGCGGGGCTGCCGTCGGTCATCGTGTCGCACCGGGTCGGCTATCTCGCCGACATCCCGGCGGAGGCCCTCGATCGCACCGTGTTCGATCGGCTGGTCACCGACGGGCGGAAGGCGGCGGTCGAGGGCCGGCACCAGGAGGCGACGGAGTCCCTTCGGGCGGCTCTGGCGCTGTGGAGGGGGCCCGCCCTCGGCGGGGTCAGCGACTCCTTCCTGCTCACCGAGGCCGGACGGCTGGACGAGCTGCGGCTGACCGTCACCGAGGAGCGGATATCGGCCGAGCTCGCGCTGGGCCGCCACGAGCAGTTCGTCGGGGAGCTGACCACGCTGGTGGCACGCCACCCCATGCACGAGCATCTGCGCCGTGACCTCATGCTCGCGCTCAACCGGGCCGGGAGGCGGGGGGAGGCGCTCGCGGTGTACCGGCAGGGCAGGCAGGTGCTGGCGGAGGAGCTGGGCATCGAGCCCGGCCCCGACCTGCGCCAGACGCACGAGGCGATCCTGCGCTCGGATCCCAGCCTGTCACCGGCGGCGAGCTCCGAGCCGGACGTGCCGGATCCCGCGCCACCCCCTGCCCCGGCTTCCCCTCCGCCCTCCGTTCCGGTCTTCGCGCCGCTTTCCGCGCCGGGTTCCGAGGCGGGCAAGCCGTACCAGCTGCCTCCCGTCGCGACCGACTTCACCGGCCGGACCGAGGAGATCGCCTCGTTGCGCGAGTCCCTGGCCCAGCCGTCGGCGATGCCGATCTGTGTGATCTCGGGAGCCGGGGGCACCGGCAAGTCCGCCCTCGCGTTGCGGGTCGCCCACGAGATCGCCGGCCTCTACCCGGACGGCCTGCTCTACGTCGAGTTGCGCGGCACCACCGAGGTCGCCGCGACGCCCGCGGAGGTCCTGGGACGGCTCCTGCGAGAGCTGGGCACGCCTCCGGCGGCGATCCCGGTGACTCTGGAGGAGCGGGCCAACCAGTACCGCACCCTGCTGGCCGGTCGCCGCATGCTGGTGGTGCTCGACGATGTGGCCACTGAGCGGCAGGCCCGGCCGCTGCTGCCCGGCTCGCCGGGTTGCGCCGTGTTGATCACCTCGCGGAGCAGGCTCCCCAGCCTCTCGGGTGCGGCTCTGACCGAGCTCGGCGTGCTGAGCGTGGACGCGGCGCTGGCTCTTCTGTCGCGCATCGTCGGAGCCGAGAGGATCGCCGCCGAGATGGACACGGCGCGGATGGTCGTACGGCAGTGCGGACTGCTGCCGCTGGCGATCCGGATCGCCGGAGCCAGGCTGGCCTCGCGCCGCCAGTGGCCGGTGCAGCTGCTGGTCAAGCGGCTGGCCGATGAGCGGCGGCGGCTGGATGAGCTGACGGTGGGAGACCAGGAGGTCCGGGCGAGCATCGGGCTGAGTTATGAGCAGCTGACCGAACCCGGCAGAAGGATGCTGCGCCACCTCGGGCTGCTCGGCCTGCCGCATTTCTCCGCCTGGGTCGCGGCCGCGGCGACTCAGGCGAGTCCCGACGAGGCCGAGCAGGAGCTGGAGCAGCTGGTGGACGCCTCGCTCGTCGAGGTCGAGGGCGTGGATGCGACGGGGCAGGTCAGCTATCGGCTTCACGATCTCATCCGGCTGTTCGCGCGGGAACGCGCCGAGGCGCAGGAGTCGCACGAGGAGCGGACCGCCGCGGTGAGCAGGGTGCTCGGCGGCTGGCTCTGGCTGATCGAGCGGATGACCGTGGCCGAGCCCCTGAGCAGGATCGCCATGCGCTCCTCCTACCGGCTGGCCACCCCGGTGGATCCGCAGGTCGCGCGGGCGGTGCTCGCCGAGCCGCTCGCCTGGTTCAGGACCGCGCAGGAGACGCTGATCGTCGGGGTCGAGCTGGCCTCGGCGATGGATCTGGACGAGATCGCGGTGGAGTTGGCGTCCGCGCTGTGTCACTCGGTCTTCGTCGTGGAGAACCTCTTCGAGGCCTGGCACCGGACGCACGACGCCGCCCTCGCGGTCGCACGCCGCAGGGGGAACGCCGCGGGCGAGGCGACGCTCCTGGCCGAGCTGGGCCAGCTCAGCTACGAACAGGATCGCTACGCCGAGGCGCGGGAGTATTTCAGCCAGGCGCTGTCGATGTTCCGCGCCGCCAAGGACACCCGGGGAGAGTGCGCCACCCTCGTCGGGCTCGGCAACGCCTGCCGCGAGCAGGGATACCTGCCCGAGGCGCTTCACTTCCTCGGGCGGGCGGAGGAGATGTGGCGCGCCCAGGAGGATGACGCCGCCATCGCCCACGTCATGCGCCTGGTCGGGTCCATCCATCTGGAGCGGGGCGACTTCGAGCGGGCGTGGACGGACCTGGAAGAGGCCCTCACCCTGTACGGGCGGGCGAGAAGCAGCCGGGGCAGGGCACTGACCCTGCGCACGATGGCCCTCTACCACCTGGCCAGAGCCGAACTCGACCAGGCCGAGAAACTCGCGGGGCAGGCGGTGCGGATCTTCCGCGAGCTCGACGACCAGCTTCTGGAGTCCTACGCCGTGCGGACCCTGGCCAAGGCGCGGATACGGCTTCGCCGGTGCGAGGAGGCGCTGGAGCCGCTGGAGCGCGCGCTGCTGACCACCCGCTCCCTGCGCGACCGCTACGGCGAGGCGATCACCCTGCGCACCCTCGGAGAGCTACACCTCACCGAGGGCCGCCTCGACCAGGCGCAGAGCTGCCTCAACGAGGCGATGAGCCTGTGGGAGGCCCTGGACCTGCCGCTGTTTCGCGCCCGGACCCTGCGGGATCTGGCGCTCCTGCACGCCGAACGCGGCGACGCCGCGACCGCCGAGACGGTGCGGGCGGAGGCGATCGAGGTCTTCCGCGTGTACGGCTCCCGCGAGTACGGAGAACTCTCCTCGAACCCTCTGTAAAAAACGCTGCAGCATTCTTACAGGGGAGTTGAAGCGCGTCGGTGGACTCTTTCGGTGACAGAACGAACTACCGAAAGAGGAAACAGCGATGAGCGCCTCCCCCCAGAAATCCCGTGCCGGCGTCCGTGGCATCGCCGCCTGTGTGGCCATCGGCGCGATCGTGGCCGTGGGCCTGGAAATCGTCGTGGCCACCCCGGCCTCGGCGGCCAGCCGCGACACGATCGTCTCCGTGGCCCAGGGCGAGCTCGGCAAGGCGAGTCGCAACAAGGAGAACCCCGCGGGAAGCGGTTGTAACTACTACACCGGTGTGTTCCGGACCTGGAAATCATCGGCCGGTTGCGGTTCCGCGGACGGCGTCCCGTTCCGGAACAGCGACTGGTGCGCCGACTTCTCCAAGTATGTGTGGAAGAACGCCGGTGTCCGCTACGCCGACATCGCAGAGGGCAGCGGTGGCGTGCTCACCGGATGGGCCAGCTCGTTCAAGGACTACGGCGTCAAATACGGCACCTGGCATTCCCGGGCCAGCGGCTACACCCCGCAGCCCGGCGACGCCCTCGTCTTCGACTGGGAACAGGACGGCGTGATCAACCACGTCGGAATCGTGAAGTCGGCGACGGCCGGCACCGTCTACACGATCGAGGGCAACAGCGGCAACCAGATCAAGGCCAACAGCTACTCCCGGTCGAACGCCGACATCGTCGGCTACAGCTCGCCGGTGGGCATCACCTCCGAGCCGGAGGCCCCGCCCGCCGGCGAGGGCAACTCGACGCAGTTCGGTGACCTCGACGGTGACGGCCGCGACGAGATCGTCGCCTTCTTCGGTGACGGCAATGTGCATGCCTACCGCAACCGGGGCTGGGACGATCCCAAGGTCTACGACGGACCGGACCAGAAGATCGTGGCCGGTGGGTTCACCGACCCCTCGCGTGCGAAGTTCGCCGACCTCGACGGTGACGGCCGCGACGAGATCGTGTCCTTCTTCCCCGACGGCACCGTGCACGCGTATCGCAACCGGGGCTGGAACGACGCCACCGTTTACAACGGCAACGACCAGAAGGTCGTGGCGTCGGGGTTCACCGATCCCTCGCGTGCGAAGTTCGGCGACATCGACGGTGACGGCCGGGCGGAGCTGGTCTCCTTCTTCCCCGACGGCACGGTCCACGCGTATCGCAACCGGGGCTGGAACGACGCCACGGTCTACAACGGCAACGACCAGAAGGTCGTGGCGTCCGGATTCACCGACCCCTCCACCGCGAAGTTCGGCGACATCGACGGCGACGGTCGCGCGGAACTGGTGTCCTTCTTCGCCGACGGCGTCGTGCACGCCTATCGCAACCGTGGCTGGAACGACGCCACCGTTTACAACGGCAACGACCAGAAGGTCGTGGCGTCCGGGTTCACCGAGCCTTTCACCGCGAAGTTCGGTGACATCGACGGTGACGGTCGCGCGGAGCTCGTCTCCTTCTTCGCCGACGAGGTCGTGCACGCGTATCGCAACCGGGGCTGGAACGACGCCACCGTCTACAACGGCAACGACCAGAAGGTCGTCGCCAGCGGCTTCACCCCCTGAGACCGGCGGCCGGACTCCGCGGCCCCCGAACCGGGGCCGCGGAGTTCCCTCCCCCTGCTCGATTTCCCCCCGCTTCCTTCCCCCTTGCCGAGGAAACATCATGAACAGGCACCTCCTCTCCCGCGCCGCGCTCGCCACGATCACCACGGTCACCGCCTTCGGCCTGCTGGCCTCTCCCGCCGCCGCGAAGCCCGGTCCCGACCCTCAACCGAGCAGGATGGCCGGCGACGTCGCCATCGCCCGGGCCATCGCGGAGTGCGACCCGAACGGCACCGCGTCGTCGGACTCCACCCTGGCCACCCAGCTCAACGGCAGGCTGAACGCCAAGATGCGCGGCTACATGTCCGCCTACCGGGTCTCCTGCGCCCGCATGGTGATCAAGGCGGTGCAGGACCGGGGTCTGCACCCGAGGGCGGCCGTCATCGCCATCGCCACGACGATCGTCGAGTCCAGCATCGACAACATCAGCGAGGAGCTCGACCACGACAGCCTGGGACTGTTCCAGCAGCGGGCGTCCTGGGGAAGCGTGGCCAATCGGCTCAATCCCATCTGGGCGACCAACGCGTTCCTGGGCAAGATGCTGTCGAAGTATCCGAACGACGCGTGGAAGACCGCCTCCGTCGGCGAGGTGTGCCAGGCGGTCCAGGTGTCGGCCTACCCCGACCGCTACCAGCCGCAGGCCGCCGACGCGCAGATCATCGTCGACACCCTCTGGCCGGTCGTCGCCACCCCGCCCGGCGCCGATGGGGGCACGACGCGGTTCGCCGACCTCGACGGTGACGGCCGCGACGAGATCGTCGCCTTCTTCGGCGACGGTACGGTCCACGCCTATCGCAACCGTGGCTGGGACGATCCCAAGGTCTACGACGGACCGGATCAGAAGGTCGTGGCGTCGGGATTCACCGACCCCTCGCGTGCGAAGTTCGGGGATGTCGACGGTGACGGCCGGGCGGAGCTGGTCTCCTTCTTCCCCGACGGCACGGTCCACGCTTACCGCAACCGGGGCTGGAGTGACGCCACCGTTTACAACGGCAACGACCAGAAGGTCGTGGCGTCCGGGTTCACCGATCCCTCCACCGCGAAGTTCGGCGACCTCGACGGCGACAACCGCGACGAGCTGGTGTCCTTCTTCGGCGACGGTACGGTGCACGCCTATCGCAACCGTGGGTGGAGCGATGCCACGGTCTACAACGGCAACGACCAGAAGGTCGTGGCGTCGGGGTTCACCGATCCTGCGCGTGCGAAGTTCGGGGATGTCGACGGTGACGGTCG
>NZ_FZOD01000051.1:28087-79168 GCF_900188345.1 Streptosporangium subroseum
GCCACGGTCTACAACGGCAACGACCAGAAGGTCGTGGCGTCGGGGTTCACCGATCCTGCGCGTGCGAAGTTCGGGGATGTCGACGGTGACGGTCGCGCGGAGCTGGTGTCCTTCTTCCCCGACGGTACGGTGCACGCCTATCGCAACCGTGGCTGGAGTGACGCCACGGTCTACAACGGCAACGACCAGAAGGTCGTGGCGTCGGGGTTCACCGATCCTTCCACCGCCAAGTTCGGTGACCTCGACGGTGACGGCCGCGCGGAGCTGGTGTCCTTCTTCGGCGACGGCACCGTTCACGCCTACCGCAACCGTGGCTGGAGTGACGCCACGGTCTACAACGGCAACGACCAGAAGATCGTCGCCAGCGGCTTCGCCCCCTGAGATCTAAGCCTGCTCCGGTGGTTCCCGGTCCGATCCTCAGGGACGGTACCGGGAACCACCTTCGCAGTTCCCCATCCATCCATGAAAAGCGACATGGATCCCATGAACGGTATGAACGGGCAACCCGCCGGTTCTGTCCTGAACGTTCTCGCCGGGAGCGGTCAGGTGCCTCGAAAAGCTGTTATAGAAGGGAACATGTGGGCGAAATGTCAGAAATAGTGCTTTTGTCGGATCCTCGGATCCTCGAACTGCGGGTGGAGGAGTGTGGCGAGTCTCTGGTCGATCTCCGTGGAGCGGGGGTGCTCCGCATCGACCCGAGACTGGCGGACCCAGCGGGCGCCTTCGCGCACCTGCGATCCAGCGTCGCCGGCAGGCTCGTGGCGGCGCAGACCCTGCTCCCGCGAGAGCTCCGGCTTCTTGTCGTGGAGGGATACCGCCCGCCCGCGCTGCAGGAGCAGTACTTCTCCGAGTCCGTCGAAGAACTGCGGGTGCTCCATCCCGACTGGAGCGCCGTACGGCTCCGCCGCGAGGCCGGTCGTTACATCTCCCCGCCGGAGGTGGCGCCACACGTCGCCGGTGCCGCCGTCGACGTGACCCTGTGCACGGACGCGGGGACCGAACTGATGATGGGAACGGAGGTCAACGCCACCCCCACCGGCCCCGACGGGGCGTGTTACACGGCGTCGCCGGACATCTCTCGGGAGGCCATGGACAACCGTCACATCCTGATCACCGCGTTGACGGCGGTGGGTCTGGTGAACTATCCCACCGAGTGGTGGCACTGGTCGTACGGTGACCGCTACTGGGCGTTCATCGCCGGTGCCCCCCACGCGATATACGGCTTGAGCGGTGGCCCGAGTCTGAACGGCGAGAGCGCTCCGGCCGGGTGAGGCCCCGCGGGCAGGCGGCGAAACCCCGTGAGCCGGAGCCCGGTTCACGGGTTCTTCGACGTCTGCCCGCGCGTGAACGCGGTGGAATGTACGGACCGAACGAGGACTTTGTCCTTTTCGCCGGAAATGGCATGACTCGTTGCCGGTGAGACGGCACCGACGCGAGAAACCGTGACGTCGGCCGTCCTGGGGAAACCGCCGAGTTCCGGAGGGATTGCCGGGTTGAGCCCCGGGAAGGGTTACTCGAACGTGACCGTTATCACATAACATGTAGGGAATTAGGGTAAGTAGGGCTCGTGTTGAGGCAGGCGTGAACGTGGCAGACGATGTCGGCATGACCCCGCAGGGCCGGGTCATGTGTAAAGGCATGTGTCAGGACGTGCGTATGAGGGCAATATGCGACATGTGCGCCATGGGTCGCATGTGTCCAATGCGCTGAATTTTGCCCCCTGTCCGTTCCCTCCTTAAGGCCCGAAACCATGACCTGCACCGCGGACCATCTCATTCTGCGCCGTCTGAGCCATCTCCCTTTCCACCCCGGCATGCGCTAGCCGTTCCCTGTCTGAGGTCTTTTCTGAGCTCCATTGACGTTGGGAACAGCTGTGATTGATGTGTCGGGCCTGAGAAAGGTCTATCGAGATCGGGGTCGCGAGGTGGTCGCCATCGACGGCGTCGACCTTCATGTCCGCGAAGGTGAGATCTTCGGCGTGCTCGGGCAGAGCGGCGCCGGCAAGAGCACCCTGCTGCGCTGCGTGAACCTCCTGGAGCGCCCCACCGCGGGCACCGTCTCCGTGGCGGGACAGGAGCTGACCAGGCTGGGAGAGAGCGATCTCCGCCGGGCCCGGCAGCGGATCGGGATGATCCACCAGCATTTTGCGCTGCTGTCCTCCCGTACGGTCGCAGGGAACGTGGCGTTTCCCCTTGAGGTGATGGGAGTCGAGAAGGCGGAGCGCGCCAGGCGCGTCGCCGAGCTGCTGGAGCTGGTCGGTCTGGCGGACAAGGCCGGGACGCATCCCGCGCAGTTGTCCGGCGGGCAGAAACAGCGGGTCGGCATCGCCCGCGCACTGGCCGGGAACCCCTCGGTCCTGCTGTCGGACGAGGCCACCTCGGCGCTCGACCCGGGCACCACGCAGTCGATCCTGGCCCTGCTCAAGAGGCTCAACCGGGAGCTCGGCCTGACCATCCTGCTGATCACCCACGAGATGAACGTCATCAAGTCGATCTGCGACTCGGCCGCCATCATGCGCGACGGCCTGATCGAGGAGTCCGGGGCCATTCCCGAGCTGATCGCCAAGCCCGGATCCCGGCTCACCGCGGAGCTGTTCCCCCTTCCCGCGCCGGAGCCCGGCACCGTCACGATCACCTTCACCGGGCAGGCCGACGAACCCGTGGTGTCGCAGATGGTCCGCAAGTTCGACGTGGACGTGAACATCCTCGGCGGGGTCCTGGAGGAGGTGGCCGGGGTCTCGGCCGGGCGCCTGCGCCTGCGTCTCACCGGCGCCGAGCGCGCCGCCGCCCTCACCTACCTGTCCGAGCGCGGCCTGCTGGTCGAGGAGGCCCCGGCGGCCGAGCGGGCCGGCGCATCCGGCATTTCGGTCACGTCGCAGGTGGAGGAGATCGCATGACCTGGGACGAGATGGCTCCGCTGCTCGTGGAGTCGACGCTGCAGACCGCCCAGATGATCCTGCTGTCCACCCTGTTCACGGTGCTGATCGGGCTGCCGCTCGGGGTGGCGCTGGTCGTCACCGACAGGGGCGGGCTGTTCCCCTCGCCGACGCTGAACCGGGTGCTGGGAGTGATCGTCAACATCGGCCGCTCGCTGCCGTTCATCGTCCTGATGATCGCGGTCATCCCGCTGACCAGGCTGATCGTGGGCACCACCATCGGCACCATCGCCTCGGTGGTCCCGCTGACGCTCGGCGCCGCGCCGTTCTTCGCCCGGCTGGTGGAGACCGCGCTGCGCGAGGTCGGCAGGGACAAGGTGCAGGCGGCCCAGGCCATGGGCGCCAGCCGTACGACCATCGTGAACAAGGTCCTGCTGCCCGAGGCGATGGCCGGCCTGGTCGCGGGGCTCACCGTGACCGTGGTCGCGCTGATCTCCTACTCGGCGATGGCCGGGGCGATCGGCGGCGGGGGGCTCGGAGACCTGGCCATCCGCTACGGCTACCAGCGCTTCGAGACCACCCTCATGGTGATCACCGTCATCGTGCTGATCGCGATCGTCCAGCTCGTACAGACCCTGGGCGACGTCGTCGCCCGCCGTCTCGCACGTCACTGACCCTTTTTCGCTCGAGAGGCCGCCGCCGTGAACGGGGCCTCCGTCCGCCTACCCGGAATGTTTTCTCATCCCTAAGGAGCACACCGTGCGTAAATTCTCTGCGATCGCGTCCGTCGCGACCGCGCTGGTCCTGGCGCTCGCCGCCTGCGGATCGTCCGAACCCGCCACCAGCGCCGACGCGACGGCCGCCCCCTCGGCCTCGGCTCAGGAGGTGCTCAAGGTCGGCGTCAGCCCCATCCCGCACGCGGTGATCCTGAAGTTCGTCAAGGACAACCTCGCCGCCAAGGAGGGGCTCAACCTGGAGATCATCGACTTCGCCGACTACGTGCAGCCCAACGTGCAGCTCGACGAGGGCCAGCTTGACGCCAACTACTTCCAGCACAGGCCCTACCTGGACGACTTCAACGCCTCCAAGGGCACCAAGCTGACCTTTGTCCAGGCGGTCCACCTGGAGCCGCTGGGCCTCTACTCCAAGAAGATCACCGACGCCGCCTCGCTGGGTCAGGGCGCGACCGTCGCCCTGCCGAACGACGCCACCAACCTGGGCAGGGCGCTGAAGCTGCTGGCCGACAACTCCCTGATCACCCTGAAGGAGGGCGTCGGCATCGCGGCCACCGAGCGCGACGTGACCGGCAACCCCAAGGACCTGAAGTTCCAGCCGCTGGAGGCCGCGCAGCTGCCCCGCTCGCTGGAGGACGTGGACGCGGCCGTGATCAACGGCAACTACGCGCTGGAGAGCGGCCTCAACCCCGCCGACGACGCGCTGGTACTGGAGAAGGCCGAAGGCAACCCCTACTCCAATGGCCTGGTGGTGAAGGCCGGAAACGAGAAGGACCCGCGCGTGGTCAAACTCGCCAAGCTGCTCGCCGGCCCCGAGGTGAAGCAGTTCATCGAGCAGACGTACAAGGGCGCGGTCATTTCCGCGACGAGCTGACACGGTCATTTCCGCCTCAAGCTGATAATCGACGGGCCACAGCAGTGATCTTTTCGGTAATCTTCCGGTTTGTCGGGAAAGATTTCTGATTTGATCATTGGTGTGGCCTCGTCTTTTAAGCGAGTTTCAAGTGGTTGTCAATCGCTTGGTCATACAACGGGGGTGTCAGAAACCTCACCCCCGAGAGGCTCCTCAAAAATGAGAATCACCACCCGAGTCATGGTGGGCGCCGGCGCGGCCGCCCTCATCGCGGTAGGCGCTCCGGTTGCGGCCAACGCCACCGTCGCGACCCCCCCGGTGCCCGGAACGGTTCCCGGCACGGTCGTCAGCGTGATCCCCCACTCCCCGGTCTCCTTCGACGCGTGGGGGCCGTACTCCTCCCGTGACGGCAAGGCGAAGGCCTGGGGCAAGGTCTCAGTGCAGAAGAAGTCGCACAAGCAGTGGTACTGGAAGACGGAGTACAAGGTCGTCAAGGTGTGCAAGTGGCACGACGGCGAGAAGAAGTGCCGCTTCGTCAAGAAGCCGTACAAGAAGCACGCGTGGAAGTGGGTCCACGAGTACAACTACACCGTCAGCAGCACGCTCAAGAACTCCAAGTGGTGGGGTGACCCCAAGTACCGCTGTGCGTGGGAGACCTTCAAGGTCGTGAACTTCAACGGTTCGACCTCGTTCAAGAGCTTCAAGAACTGCGGCAAGTCCACCGCGTCCTACTCCTTCAGCGGCACGAACGTCAAGGACATCGACGTTCAGGTGGGCCGGGGCACCTCGAGTGAGCCGAAGGGTTACCGTAGCGGCTGGCAGTCCGTCTACAGCGCCTGACCGTAAGCACTCTTCACAGCTCCTGATCAACTCGCAGGCACCCTCGATCCGCCTGCGGCCGTCATCTGGCACGTAATGGGATCCATCCCCGAATGCAGGGCCGTGACCTCTTGAGGTCGCGGCCCTGCCGTGTGAGCGGGCACTTCTCACCGAACATCAAACCGAGTAATGTTCGGTTTCATGCACCCCGGAGCCATCGCGGCACTGCTGCCGGACAAGCCCGCTGTGATCATGGCGAGTTCAGGGAAGGTCGTGACCTTCCGGGAGCTGGACGAGGAGTCCAACCGGCTCGCCCACCTGTTCCGCGCCGCGGGACTCCGGCCCGGTGACCACATCGCCTTCATGCTGGAGAACCATCCGCTGTTCCTGGCGGTCGCGTGGGCGGCGCACCGCTCGGGCCTGTACTACACGGCGATCAGCTCGCGGCTGAAGACCGACGAGCTCGCCTACATCGTGGACAACTGCGAGGCCCGGGTCTTCATCTCCTCCGTCGCTCTGGCCGATGTGGCCACCTCGATCGCGGACGTGACGCCGAAGGTCGAGCTCAGGCTCATGCTGGACGGCGTCGCCCCCGGATTCGCCTCCTACGAGGAGGCGGTGGCCGCCCATCCGGTCACGCCCCTCGACGACGAGTGCCAGGGCATGGACATGCTCTACTCCTCCGGAACCACCGGGCGGCCCAAGGGCGTCAAGCCCACGCTCTCCCAGGCGCCGCTGGACACGCCGGGAGCGCTGCTGCAGCTCATCCAGTTCCTGTTCGCGCCGTCGGCCGACAGCGTTTATCTCTCCACGGCGCCGCTCTACCACGCGGCCCCGCTGCGCTACTGCATGAGCATGCAGCGCATGGGCGTGACGCTCGTGGTCATGGAGAGATTCGACCCGGAGCAGGCACTCGCGCTGATCGAGAAGTACGGCGTCACCCACTCGCAGTGGGTGCCGACCATGTTCATCAAGATGCTCAAGCTGCCCGGGGAGATCCGCGAGCGGTACGACCTCTCATCGCTGACGTGTGCGATCCACGCCGCCGCCCCCTGCCCGGTTCCGGTCAAGGAACAGATGATCGAGTGGTGGGGCCCGATCATCCACGAGTACTACGCGGGCACCGAGGGCAACTGCTTCCTCTACGTCGGCTCCGAGGACTGGCTCAAGCACAGGGGCACGGTCGGCCGCCCGCTGCTCGGCGTCACCCACATCTGCGACGAGGACGGCAACGAGCTGCCGCCCCGCGAGCACGGCACCGTCTACTTCGCGGACGGCCCCCGGTTCGCCTACCACGGTGACGAGGACAAGACGAAGGCCTCGCAGGACCCGCGGGGCCGGGGCTGGACCACCCTCGGCGACATCGGCTACGTCGACGAGGAGGGCTTCCTCTACCTCACCGACCGGCGCTCCTACATGATCATCTCTGGCGGGGTGAACATATACCCGCAGGAGGCGGAGAACATCCTCTCGATCCACCCGAAGGTGGCGGACGTGGCGGTCTTCGGCATCCCCGACGAGGAGATGGGCGAGCAGGTCAAAGCCGTCGTCCAGCCCGTCTCCATGGACCTGGCCGGCCCCGGGCTGGAGGCAGAGCTGATCGAGTACTGCCGCTCCCGGCTGGCGCCCTACAAGTGCCCGAAGTCGATCGACTTCCGTGAGGAGCTGCCCCGGCAGCCCACGGGCAAGCTCTACAAGCGCCTTCTCCGCGACGAGTACTGGCCCGCCAAGCCCTGAAGAAGATTTCCCGGCGACTTCCGGCCGCCGGACGCACCCCTTTCCCGCGTCCTTGGCCACGTCGATCGCACACACGCGATCCACGGGTATGTCACCCGCCGGCTGTTACACGGCGTCATGGATGGGTTGCGCGGAATGGCTCACTCTGTGGCATCGGCCATGACGAGAATCTTTCCGCGCACATGGGTGTGCACGAGATCGGCATAGGCCCGCGCAGCCTCTTCCAGCGGATACCGCCGACTGATGGTGGCAGGCAGGAAACCGGCCATGGCCTGTGCCGCCAGCTCATCCAGGTCTGCGGGGCCCGCTGCGCTGTAGACGGTGCGCACCGTCAGGTCGGCGCGGTCGAATGCGGAGGGCTCGGGGCTGGGAAAGGCGACGTTGAGCAGGTGACCGCCCGGCCTGATGGCGTCGCTTGCCTTGACAAGGATGGGGCCGGGCAGGGCGAGGTTGACCATGGCGTCGACGCCGCCGGGGTGGCGCCGCAGCGTCTCGGCGACGGTATCGACCGTCCGGTAGTCGATCACCTCGGTCGCGCCCAGGTCGCGGACGTATTCGTCGTCCTCGGGGATCGCGGTGGCGATCACATATACCTTGGCGGCGGCCAGCAATGGGACCACGGCGCCGCCGACCCCGCCCGCGGCGCCGGTCACCAGAACCCGTTCACCCGCCTCGAACCGGCCCGCGCGGACCACGGCAAGCGCGGTCAGCCCAGGTATCGGCAGGCTGGCCGCATGGTCGGCGGCCAAGCCGTCCGGGCGCCGGGCGATGGCGGGGGTGTCGGCCTCGAAGACCGCGTAGTCGGCCATGGCGCCGGTGGTCAGGGATGGCGGGGTGGACAGCATCGCGGCGATCGCCGGCGTCGCGCGCGGCAGCCCGACCCCGAATACCTCGTCACCCCGCGTGAACCGGGTCACGTCCGGGCCGACCTCGGTAACCGTGCCGGCGAAGTCGCTGCCCGGCACGTGGGGGAACGTCAAGGGGGTCAGCTCGCGCAACACCCCGCTGAGGGTTCGCAGGTCGGCGGGGTTGACGGCTACGGCGCGGATGCGGACCTGGATCTGGCCGAGGCCGGGCCGTGGAACGGGGACATCCTCGATGGTCAGGGCCTCTGGCGGGCCGTACTGCTTCGCGACGACTGCTCTCATCATCAACCTTCCACGGACGCCAACGTAAGTTGACCGAATGGTCATTTTGGAGACCGTACCACGCAAGATGACCGCATGGTCAAGTTGGGCTAGTCTGGGGCCCATGTCCCGAGCCGACGCCGCCCGAAATCGAAGCCTCCTTATCGAGGCGGCCTCCGCAGAACTGTCCGAGCACGGCCTCGACGTCTCCATCTCGCGGATCGCCGCGCGCGCCGGCGTCGCCAAGGGGACGGTCTTCAACCACTTCTCCAGCAAGGAGGAGCTGGTCTCGACGATCTTCTGCGAGCAACTCGGCGCCCTCGCCGTAATCGGCGAAACCCTGCTGGAGCACACCGATCCGCGGTCGGCCCTGCTGCGGTTCATGACCGCAGGCGCCGAACTCCAGGTCAACGATCGTTCATTCTGCGAGGCGGTCACCGCGACCTCGCGCGCCGATCCCGCGGTCCGGGCCGCCAGCGACCGGCTGGCACGGGTCGCCGAGGAGCTGACCGCACGCGCCCGGCAGGTCGGCGTCGTTCGGGCGGATGTCACCGGCCACGACATCGTGCTGTTGCTCAGTGCCCCCACCTGGATCGCGGCACCGCTCGCCGCCGCACGATCCGACCTGTGGCGGCGCTACCTGCACCTGATCTTGGACGGACTACGACCGGAAGCCGCGCACGAGCTACCCGTTGGGGCACCAACAAATGAGGACTTCGTCACAGCCGCCACTCGCTGACATCGTCCGCTCCTCATGACCGACCCGCCGTGCCGGCCGGTTCCTTGATGATCCGCACCTCGGCAATCGGGTATGTCACCCGGATCGGGAAGATCATTGCTGCGGTACTCGTGATCCTCGGCCACGACATGACCGCGAACGGTAGTCGGCGCGGTCGGGGGCCGGACCTTGATCGGTTCTCCGGTGGGGACCGATCATTGGCCGAATGACCTCTGTCCAAGCCCTGGGAGACGGATGCGAGACAGTTTCTGGTCTCCCTCGCGTCCCCTGACCACGGCTGATAAAGCGGTTGTCAGAGGAAAAGGATCATCGCGATCATCCGCTTAAGCAGGTCTTATACGCCCTCAGGCATTCTTTGAGTTACCGGGAGACACCGGTCGCCGCTCCGGTGACGCAGGAGCGGACGTAGGACTTGGGGGAAGACATGGACCCGAACAAGGACGAGCAGGAGACCACGCCGGCCGCGGCGACCCCCGGGAACGACGGCTGGAGCCAGTTCGGCAAGGTGCCGCCGCGCACGGGTGCCTACCGGGCCGATGGAGCGACCGGACCGCAGCCGACGATGGTCAACCCGATGCCGGAGCCGTTCGCCGCCGGGACGTTCGGGACGCCCGCGGTGCCTGCCCAGCGGGGCAGGATCGGCGTCGCGAAGAAGCTGGGCACCGGGCTGGCGCTGGCCGCGATGGCCGTTGGCGGTGGTGTGGCGGGGGCCTTCGCCGCGACCGGCTTCAACAACGACACCACGGTCGCCTCCTCCTCCAGCACGCTCGTCAGCCCCGTCAGCAGGGTGACGACGGTCGCCGACGTCGCCAAGGCCGTACAGCCCTCGGTGGTGTCGATCCAGGTCAAGACCGCGAACGGCGGCGGAGAGGGGTCCGGCGTCGTGCTCTCGGAGGACGGCCGGATCCTGACCAACAACCACGTGGTGGAGGCCGGGGGACAGGGCGGCCAGATGACCGTCAAGTTCAGTGACGGCAAGACCGCCACCGCGAAGATCATTGGAACCGACCCGACCACCGACCTCGCGGTCATCAAGGCGGACAACGTCTCCGGCCTCACCAAGGCCTCGCTCGGCGACAGCGACGCGCTCAAGGTGGGCGACTACGTGCTCGCCATCGGCAGCCCGCTCGGTCTGTCCGGCTCGGTCACCGCCGGCATCGTCAGCGCTCTGAACCGCACGCTGACCGTCGGAGACGAGCAGGGACCGCAGCAGCAGATGCCTCCGGGCTGGCCCGGCGGGCAGCAGCAGCTGCCTCCGGGCTGGGGCGGCGGACCGGGCCAGGGCGGCGGGCAGGACCAGGGCGGCGGTGGGCAGATGCAGCAGCAGAGCAGCGGCGCCACCACCATCGGCGGCGCGATCCAGACCGACGCGTCGATCAACCCGGGCAACTCGGGTGGCGCGCTGGTCAACGCCTCCGGCCAGGTGGTCGGCATCAACACCGCCATCGCCACCAACGGCGGCGAGGGCAGCATCGGTGTCGGCTTCTCCATCCCGATCAACACCGCCAAGCAGGTCGCCCAGCAGCTCATCGACAGCGGCAAGGTCTCCCACGCCTTCCTGGGCGTGAGCGTCACCGACGCCACCGGAGACGCGGGCGGCGCCCTGATCGCCCAGGTCACCGACAACAGCCCCGCCTCCAAGGCGGGACTCAAGCAGGGCGACCTGATCACCAAGATCAACGACACCGCGGTCGAGGACGGCAACACCGTGGTCGGCGCGGTACGCGGTTTCAAGCCGGGGGAGAAGGTCGCCGTCTCCTACGTTCGCGACGGGCAGCCCCACACCGTCACCGTGACCCTCGCCGAGATGGCCGGCGAGTAGGTCCCACCAGACGAATGTGCCGCCGGAGCCGCTGCGGATCCGGCGGCACATTCATGTTCCGGCGAGGCCTCGGCGCGGGACGCCGGCGGCGGACGGCGCCGCCCGCGTCCGGAGCCCGACACCACGGGCCGGAGGTCAACGCCACGTGCCGGAGGCCGATGCCACGGGCCGGAGGCCGATGCCGCGGGGCCGAGGTTCGCAGATCAGCGGCACGGAGGCGAGGTTCGCAGATCGGAGGCGCGTCCGGGTCCCGGAGCGCGTGGCGCGTGGCAGGCAGGGGTCAGCGCCCGGCGGTCAGCGCCTCCGAGCGCCACAGGTCGCGGTAGTAGCCGGGGGAGCCCACCAGCTCCTCATGGGTGCCCCGCTGCACCACCGAACCGTTCTCCAGCACGACGATCTCGTCCACCTGTTCGAGCCCGCGCAGACGGTGCGTGACCAGCAGCGTCGTGTGACCGTGGGTCGCGTCCAGCAGGTCGGCCATGAGCGCGTCCGCGGCCGTCTCGTCCAGCGCCTCGGCGGGCTCGTCCAGCAGCAGCACCGGGGGATCGTTCAGCAGCGCCCGTGCCAGCGCCAGCCGCTGCAACTGCCCCCCGGACACCGTCCGCCCGTCCTCCCCGAGCACGGCGTCCCACCCGGTCCGCTCCACCCACCGCTCCAGCCGCGCCCGCCGTACGGCCTCCGCCAGCTCCTCGCCGGTGGCCTCCGGTCCGGCCAGCCGCAGGTTGTCCTTCACCGACGCCTGGAACACGTAGGGATCCTGGGTCAGCCCCGTCATCACCCGCCGGGTGTCATCGGCGGCCAGCTCGGTGATGTCCACGCCGCTCACCCGGATGGTCCCGGACTCCGGCTCCACCAGGCGCATCAGGGCGGACAGCAGGGTGCTCTTGCCGGCGCCGCTGGGGCCGACCAGGGCGACGCGCCTGCCGGGGGTGAGGGTCAGGCTGACGCCGTTCAGCGCGGGAGCGCGGTCGGCGCTGTGGCGGACCACCAGATGCTCGATCTCGACGGTCGGCGGCCCCTCGGGGACGGAGGCGGGCGTGGCCGGTTCGGTCACGGCGGGCGGGGTCGCGCGGACCTCCCTCAGGCGGCGCAGGGCGGCGAGCACCCCGGTCAGCCGCTCGGCGGCGGCGGCCATCGGCAGGACGGGTTCGAACGCCACCAGCGAGGTCAGCGCGAGCACCGCGATGGCGACGGAGCCCGTTCCGGCGTTCTGGGCGACCCAGACGATCGCCGCCACGGTCAGGCCCTGGGTGAACATGCCCAGCCCGCTCGCCACCGCGTTCGCCCGTGCCTGCCGACGTTCCAGCGCCGCCAGGCGGGCGTCGGCCTCGGCCGCGGCGGCCAGTGCCCGGTCGTTCGCCCCGTAGGCGGCCAGGTCGGCGGAGCCGTGCACCAGGTCGGCGACCCGGGCGGCGAGGTCGGCCCGCGCGGGTGCGATCCGCGCCGACCAGCGCCGTGCCGCGCCGGCCGCACCGGCGGGAACGAGCACCCCGGCCACCAGCAGTCCGGCCAGGAGCACCAGCGCCGCCACCGGAAGCAGGAACAGCCCGACCACGACCGCCGCCACCCCGGTCACCAGCGCGGCCGTCGCCGGAAGCAGGCAGCGGACCAGCAGGTCCTGTACGGCGTCGGTGTCGTCGACCATCCGGCTGAGCAGGTCCGCCCCCCGATGGTTCAGCGGTCCGGCGGGGATGAGCGCCTGGTAGAGGCGCTCCCTGGTCGTCGCCTGGGCGCGTAGCGCCACCTCGTGTCCTGACAGGCGCTCGCCGTACCGGAAGACGCCCTTGGTCGTCGCGAACGCCCTGACCCCGACGATCGCCACGCTCAGCGCCGCCAGCGGCGGCTGTTCGGCGGCCCTGGTGATCAGCCAGGCCGCCGACCCGATCAGCCCGAGTCCGGCCAGCTCGGCCGCCGCGCCCGCCGCCGCGGCGAGCGCCAGTCGTCCACCCATCCGGTTCACGAGGGTCTCCCGGGTCTTCCGCGTCGAAACGCCGCCACCGGTCATGAGGCCTCCTCCGTCTTCCGCGCCGGAGCGCCGCCGGTCATGGGGCTTCCCGAGTCTTCTGCGCCGGAGCGGCCGCCGGTCATGAGGCCTCCTCGGTCTTCCGCGTCGAAACGCCGGTCAGGTCGCGCCCGGAGTAGGCCGCCCGGCCGGCTCTGGGGCCGGCCGGCTGGTCGGACACCACCCGGCCGTCGGCGATCCGGATCACCCGGTCGGCCAGGTCGATCATCGCCGGCCGATGGGCCACGATCACGGCGGTGCGGCCCTCGGCCAGATCGCGGGTGGCGGTCATGACCGCGCCCTCGCTGCGGCCGTCGAGCCGTGCGGTCGGCTCGTCCAGCAGGAGCAGCCTGGCCGCCGGGCGGCAGAAGGCGCGGGCGAGCGCGACCCGCTGCCGCTGCCCGGCCGACAGGTTCGCGCCGCGCTCGCCCAGCACCGTGTCGTAGCCCTCGGGCAGGGTGGTCACGAACTCGTCGGCGTGCGCGGCCTTCGCCGCCGCCCTGACCTCCTCGATCGTCGCGTCCGGGGCGCCGAGCCTGATGTTGTCGGCCACCGAGGCGGCAAAAAGGTGCGGCCGCTGCGGCACGAACGCCAGCCGGTCACGCCAGGAGAGGTGGTCGGTGAGCTCGACGCCGTCGATCAGCACCCTGCCCGAGGCGGGGGCGACGAAGCCGAGCAGCAGGTGGAGCAGGGTGCTCTTGCCCGCGCCGCTCTCGCCGACCAGCGCCACCCGCTCGCCGGGCGCGATCACCAGCGAGACGTCGTCGAGCGCGGTCTCCTCGCGGTCCGGATAGCGCACGGTGACGTTCTCCAGCCGGATCTCCGGCGCCGCCCCCGCGTCCCTACCCCTGTCCGGGGCTCCGGCCGCCCCCGTGTCCGGGACTCCGGCCGTGTCCGGGGCTCCGGCCACGCTCGTGTTCGGGACTCCGGTCGTGCCCGTACCGGTGCTCACGCCCGGGACTCCGGCCGTGCTCACGTTCGCGCCCGCGCCGTCCGTACCCCGGGTGCCGCCGGCGTTCGCGCCGGAGGTCGCATCCCGTAGCGACGGGCTCGCCCGCCCGTCCAGTACGGCGAAGGCCTCGTCGGCCGCCGCGACGCCCTCCATCGCGGCGTGGAACTTGTTGCCCATGTTGCGCAGCGGCAGATACGCCTCCGGCGCGAGCAGCAGCACCAGCAGGGCGGTCGAGAGATCCAGGGATCCGGACAGCAGCCGCAGGCCCACCGGTACCGCGACCAGCGCCAGCGACAGCGACGCGGCCAGCTCCAGCACCAGCGACGACAGGAACGCCACCCGGAGCGTACGCATTGTCGCGCTTCTGTGGGCGTCGGACACCTGCCGGATCACCTCGGCCTGGAACCGGGCCCTGCCGAAGGCGCGCAGCGTGGGCAGTCCCCTGACCACGTCCAGGAAGTGGCCGCCGAGGCGGGACAGGGCCCGCCACTGGCGTTCGGTGACGGCCTTGGTGTGCATGCCGACCAGAGCCCCGAAGATCGGGATGAGCGGTAACGTGACCAGAACGATCACCGCGCTGGCCAGGTCGGCGGTGAACAGCCGGACGAGTACGGCGATCGGCACGACGCCCGCGACCGCGATCGCCGGGAGATATCCCGACAGATAGGGATCGAGAGCGTCCAGACCACGGCCGGTCAGCGTCACGAGCTCGCCCGAACGCTGCGAGGCCGGCCTGGTGGGGCCCACCTCCTGCAGCCGCGACAGCAGCCGGTGACGCAGGACCGACTTCACACCGGTGGTCGCGTGCCCGGCGGCGATGCCCTGCACCAGGGTGAACAGCGCCCGGACCCCGACGACCAGTGCCAGGAGGATCAGGGCCGGGGTCGCGAACCGCCCGGACAGCACCCCGGCGAGGAGTTCCGCCTGGATGAGGATGAGCAGTCCCGCGAGGACGGCGGCAGCCAGGCACAGGGCCAGGTGACGGCGGACGGCCCGCTCGCTCCGGGCCAGCCGTACAAGATCCTTGTGCATGTGAACCTTAGAAGAACGACGGGATCCGGTCGGCGGCACGTCGGGGACCGAACGTGCGCCATGTCCATACTTGCGCACCCACCATGACCGGTGCGAAGGGCAGGACGATGACACTCAACACACTCAGCGTTCCGGTGGGCGCGGTGTGGTCCAGCAGCCATGGAGCCGCCGCGGCGAGCAGTACCGCGACGGGCGCGGCGGCCACGCACGCCGAGGCCAGGAGCGCGCGGCCGTCGCGGCTCGCACCGGTCACCTGGCCGGGCAGCAGCCAGGAGGCGAAGGTCCAGCCGTGGAAGGCGAGCGCCGCGGCGATCACCAGCCCGCCGCCCAGGCCGAGCAGGCCGATCGAGGGCCCGGACAGCCCGCCGGCCAGGGCGACCAGCGCCATGCCCCAGCTCAGCGCCAGGCCGTACGAACCGATGCAGATCATCCAGTCCCAGCCCGCCTGCCAGGTGCGGCCGTCGAGGCGGCGGCGGAACCACAGCCCGGCGTCACGCAGGATCCACGAGACCAGCAGGGAGACCACCAGCGGGTAGAGGCCGAACAGCACGTCTCCCTCGATGGAGGGGTAGACGCCGAACAGCACGCCCGCCACGGCCACCAGCCACACCTCGTTCGCCAGGACGAACGGCGCCATGGCGGCGACGATCCTGTCCCGGTCCTTCTGCGTCCTGCCGAGCACGGGCAGCAGCAGGCCCAGGCCGATGTCGAAGCCCTCCAGGGCGAAGTAGCCGATCAGCAGGAGGGCGAACACGCCGAACCAGAGGATGTCCACGGTCTCTCCCTAGTAGCTGAGCGCGTGCGCGCGCTCGGTGGAGTCGGCGGGACCGTCCGCGCCGAGGGTGACGGCGGCGGGGCCGCGCCGGACGGTACGGGCGATCAGGACGTAGTCGACGACGGCGAGCAGGCCGAGCACGCCGGCGAAACCGATCAGCGAGGTGGTGATCATCCCGGAGGTGAGCCCGGGGGACAGGGCGTCGGCGACGGTCAGCTTGCCGTAGATCAACCAGGGTTGCCGGCCCGTCTCGCGGACCAGCCAGCCGAGGATCGCGGCCAGGAACGGCAGCGGGGTGATCACCATCAGGATCGGTTGTGCCCAGCGCCAGCGCGGCAGCCAGTACACGACGGGCATCAGCACGAACATGATGGCGAGCTGGAGGAGCTGCCCAATTCCGATCATGGCGCCGAGTGAGGCTCCGGTCAGCGCCGAGGCCTCGAATTTGTCCGGCTGGAGGGTGGAGAGCGGCAGGAACTGGGCGTAGCCGAAGCCGACCGTGATCAGCGAGCCGACGAACGAGGTGATCACCCCCAGGCGGAGCGAGCGCGTGAAGAACTCCCGCTCGGAGGTTCTTTTGAACAGGTGGTACGCGCTGGCCCCCATCACCACAAAACCGCCGGTCCACAGGCCCGCGCCGATCACGTGCGGCAGGGCCATGGTCAGCGTGGGGTTGGTGAGCAGCGCTCCGAAGTCGGTCAGGACCAGGTGGTCGCCCCGCTCCACGGCCCCGGCCGGATTCTGCAGGAACGAGTTGGTCGCCATGATCCAGAAGGCGGAGACATGGGCGGTCAGCGTCACCAGCCAGATGCACGCCAGGTGGAGCCACTTGGGCAGCCGGTGCCAGCCGAAGATCCACAGGCCCAGGAACGTGGACTCCAGGAAGAACGCGCCGAGCGTCTCGATCGCGAGCGGTGCTCCGAAGATGTCTCCGGCGTAGTGCGAGAGGCCGCTCCAGCTCAGACCGAACTGGAACTCCATCACCAGGCCGGTGAAGATGCCGAGCGCGTAGTTGGTCACGTAGATCTGGCCCCAGAAGCGGGTCATGCGCTCGTGGATCGGGTTTCCGGTCACGGCGTATCGGGTGTGCATGATCGCGACGAGGGGGGCCAGGCCCAGGGTCAGCACGACGAACAGGAAGTGAAGACTCCCTGTCACGGCGAACTGCGTCCGGGCCAGGTCGAGCACGTCCACGGCTTCACCTACCTTGTTATGTTTGCCTACCTATAGGCACTCTACATGTAGAACGCCTACATGTAGAGTGCCTATACGAGAGATAGGCTGATGACGTGAGTGAGCGAAGCGAACAGGCCGTCGAGCACGGCGATACGGCCTTCGGACGGCCGGTAGAGGAGAGCGCATGAACACCGATGCGCTCCGCGGGCACATGGACGCCCTGCTGCTCTCCGTACTGGAAAACGACCCCCTGCACGGCTACGCGATCATCGAGGCGTTGCAGGAGCGCAGCGGCGGCACACTGACCGTGCCGACCGGCACGGTCTATCCGGCGCTGCGCCGGCTGGAGCAGGCGGGATATCTCGCCAGCGAATGGGCCACGGTGGGCGGGCGCAAGCGGCGCACCTACCGGCTGACCTCCGCGGGCCGTACGGCTCTGGCCGGAGAGCGTTCCGCCTGGCGGGAGTTCGCCGGTGTGATCGGCAGCGTTCTGGAGCCTCGGACCACGCGGTGACGGGGTTCGCGTGCCGGATCCGGCGGTCCGCCGGATCTTCGGGATTATGCGGCGGTGAGCTCACGCCGGGTTCGGCGGTCCGCCGGATCTTCGGGATTACGCGGCGGTGAGCTCACGCCGGGTTCGGTGGACTGCCGGAGCCCGGGTCAGGCGGTGACCGCGTCCTTGAGCCGCGTGGTGACGGGCTCGCGCCGGGTGAGCCGCATGCACCGGGTCGCGCAGTACAGCTGCAGCAACCAGGACGTGGAGCTCAGCAGCATGACCCCGATGAACAGCGGGTGGGTGGAGAAGCCCTCCGGGTGGTCCGAGCCGTACGCCAATGCCGTGCTCAGCGCGAGGGTGGCCGGCAGTGTGACATAGACCAGCACGGCCAGCGACCGGGTGACGAGCCGGGGCCGCCGGATCCTGCGCAGTCCGCGGCCCAGCGCGACCAGTGCGATCCCGCTGAGCGCGCCGCCGGACAGCTGAAGGATGTCCAGGCCGCGGGCGACAGGGACGAACCAGACGGGCCAGGTCGCGTAGGCCGTCGGATCGGAGGGAATGACGCGCCAGATCACGCTCCACATGAGCGAGGTGAGCGGCACGCTGAGGAACAACAGGAAGGCCAGCCTGCGTCCCGCCGATATGGAGAGCCCCTCCTGGTAACCCGGTGCGATCTCGTCGATGGGGCCGAACTCCTCGACCGCGATCCGCTCGGCCTCGGCCCGGTCCAGCCCCTCGCCCTCCAGCGCCTCGGCGGTGTCGAGCAGGCTGTCGCGCGCCTCGGTGATCATGTCGAGCTTCGGGCCCCTGGGGCCTCTGAGGGTATGACTGAGCCCGGTCACGTAATCGTCGATGACTCCGGCGCTCGTCATGATCTCTCCAGTCGCATGATCCCTATTCAGGGTAATCACCACCCATCCTGGCCGTCACTTTGGGACCGGCGCATCGGGGACCACCCTGAGAAGACCCCGAGTCGGCTCGCGTCCCCTCTGACCGGTTTCCAGAGCCTCGCGTTCCTCCTCGCCGGGCGGACGGTTTTCCCAAGCTTGCGTCTTCCTTGCCGGGCAGACTGTTTCCAGAGCCTTGCGTTCTTCCCTGCCGGACAGACGGTTTACCCGGGCTGCCGCTCGCTTCCGCCCGCCCGGCAATCTTCCTGATGGGCGGCCTTCCCGATGGTCCGGCTTCCTAATGGTCCGGTGAGCGCCGCCGGGGCCACCAGCGCAGCCCTCGCGCCCCGCGCGGGGCGGCGGCGAGAGCGCAGTCGCGCAGGCGGAGGCGTTCGGGATGGAGGATCTCGGTGAAGCGGCAGGCACTGAGATCCAGGCAGGCCAGCTCCAGCTCTTCGGAGTCCACCCCGTGCAACGAGGTCACCCTGGCCGTGCCCTTGCCGCTGACCGTGGCCGGGCCGCGGAGCGTGGCCCCCTCCAGGTCGGCCTCCGCGTCGGTGAGGCGCACGGTCAGCCTGCCGGACACCCGCAGGCGCCGCAGGTCCACCGAGCAGCCGTGGGCGGTCAGGTCGAGATCTCTGCCCGCCCACGCGCCGGCGAGGGTCAGGTGGCGCCCGACGGAGGCCGGGGCCAGATAGCCGCCCGCCGCGAACCGTGCCGCCTCGAACCCGGCCAGCCCGCCGAACCTCGCCTTCCTGAACGAGACCATCCGGCGGAACCGGCAGCCCCTGAAGGTCGCGTCACCGGTGAACCGGGTGCCGTCGAAGGCGACGAAACCATGGAAGTCCGCGCTTTCGAAGGACACGGTACGGCCGAACACGGCCCCGCCGAACAGCGCGTCACTGCCGATGGTCACCCGGTCGAAGGCCGCGTGACCGGCGACGGTGACGCCGTGCAGGGACAACTCCTCGGCGAATCTGACCTCCCCGAAGGAGACGTTGCCCGCGAAACGGGCGTCGCAGAACGAGGCGAGGCGCTGGAAGCGGGCATGGTCGAACGAGACGTCCCCGCCGAACACGACGTCGCCGAACCTGACACTCTCGGGAAAGGACGCCCAGTCGAACCTCGCCCGGCCCAGATAGCCCTTCGTGGCGGTCAGGATCCGTTCCAGCAGACTCATGCTGACGGTGGTGGCCCGCAGGTCGACCGCGGAGCCGGGGGACAGGCGCTGGACGAATTCGTCCAGCTCGCCGGGGTCCAGGTGGGCCAGACAGCGCCCGTACGGTTGCCGTGCCGATCCGGTGCACTCCGGGGAGACGGCGCAGGTGATCCAACCCACGTCCAGAGTTCTCATGCTCGGTTGATACCCGCAGACGGCCGATGCACCGAGTTCTCGGTCAAGGCAAGCCATATCTCACGGGCCAAGTAGGCGTGAAGCGTCAAGATTAACCAGTTCGCTTCCTATGCACCTGCAAGTACGCAATGTTCGGCCAATGGGGCCCTACGCTCCCGGTCATGCGTGTTCCGTCCTGGGCGTCAGACCGCGCTCCAGACCCTGGTTGACGCGCTCAACGCCCAGGTCTGCGCCAGGCCGACGGCCGGCTATCCGGCGTCGAGCGCCTTGCTCATGAACAGGGCGGTCTCACCTTCGCTCGCCGTACCCCGGTAGAAGGTGGTGTCGAGGCCGCAGAGGACAAACCCCATCCGCCGGTAGGCACGGACGGCGGGGACATTCACATTCGACGTCTCCAGCCAAGCCGTCCGTGCTCCGAGCCGGCGCCCGTATGCGCAGGCCCGCCTCATCAGCATCGAGCCGACACCACGTCCACGGTGCTTCGGCGCCACGGTGATCTGGTGAATGACCAGGCGGTGATGCCACTCCTCCACCCCGACGACAACAAAGCCGCAGATCTTCCCGTCGTCGACGGCGACCTCAACGTGCAGGTCGTCGGACACGCCGTCGCTCTCATCGGCGGGGAACGTCTTGACCAGCGGTGGATCGACAACGATCGCGCGCAGCGCGAACCTCTCGTCGCCGACCGCAACCTCGTAGACGGTGTCGGTGGTGAACGAGTCGTCGATCGCGCCGATCTGTTCTTGGTCCTGCGGTCCTGCCTGCCGGTAAACGATGTGTTGTTCGGGACCCACCTGTACTCCTCGCCCTGACCGTTCGATCACCCAGTCGGACGAGCACACCATTACGGAGGTTCCACCGACAACTTCGCGGTGAAGCCCACGCATACCTGACAGGAGATGGCAGGAGAGGAAAGTAAAGTCGGCCGTCAACAGCCGGTGAAAGGACCCACCCGATGCGATACGTGGCGCTGCTGCGCGGTATCAATGTCAATCCGCGGAGCAGACTCGCGATGTCCGATCTGCGGGCGTTGCTGGCAGGGCTCGGTCACACCGACGTACGGACGCACCTGCAGAGTGGGAACGCCCTGTTCACCGCGGAGGAGGAGCCGCAGGCCGCGGACATCGAACGGCGGATCACGGACGAGCTGGGCCTGTCGGTGGCGGTCATCCTGCGGACGGCCGGGGAGTTGCGCTCCGTGGTGCGGGAGAACCCGATGGAGGTGCGCGACCCGGCCAAGTTCGCGGTGGTCTTCCTGGCGCAGGCCCCGGACCGGGAGGTGCTGGAAGGCATCGACCCGGCGGCCTACGCGCCCGAGGAGATGCGTGTCGGCAGGCGCGAGCTGTACGTCTACTTCCCCGACGGCCTGCGGCGCCCCAGATTGCCGCCCCTGCTGGAGAAGCGGTCGAAGGCACCCGCCACGATGCGTAACTGGAACACGGTCACCAGGTTGCTGGCCCTCGCCGAAAGCTGACCGCCGGAGTCTGAAGGCCCGTGACTCGACCGGTACGAGACGGCACTTCAACGGCTGATATCGTAGCCGGGCAGTAATAGCGGAACGGGAGCATGACATGGCAGGCGACGTCGACATCTCCGGGTAACACCGGATCTCATCACCATCGGTGACGTGCTTATCGCGTGACCGCCGATTGGCGATGTCTTCGTGTCCTGACCATTTCGCCGGGCGGCCCTCTGCCGTGCCGGCCGAACGCGGAAGCGATTCGATGTCCGACGCCCTGATCGTTGTTTCGAACCTGTCCTTTTCCTGGCCCGACGACACCCCGGTGTTCGAGGATCTCTCCTTCACCGTTCCGGCGGGACGCACCGGCCTGGTGGCGCCCAACGGAGCCGGCAAGAGCACGCTGCTCAGGCTGATCGCCGGCGTGCTTCGCCCGGCCTCCGGCTCGGCCACGGCGGAGGGGGTGCTGGGCTACCTGCCCCAGACGTTGCCCCTCGCCGGCGACCTGACCGCGGCCGAGGTCCTGGGGATCGCTCCGGTGATCAAGGCACTGGACGCCATCGAGTCCGGAGACGCGAGCGAGGAGCACTTCACCACGATCGGCAGCGACTGGGACATCGAGGAGCGCACCCGCGCCCAGCTGGACCGGCTCGGCCTCGAGGACATCTCCCTCGCCCGGCGCCTGCACACTCTCAGCGGCGGCCAGGTCATCTCTCTCGGCCTGGCGGCACAGCTGCTGAAGCGGCCCGACGTCCTGCTGCTCGACGAACCGACCAACAACCTCGACCTCGACGCGCGCCACAGGCTCTACGACGTGCTCGAGGACTGGAACGGGTGCCTGCTGCTGGTCAGCCACGACCGGGCGCTGCTCGACCGCATGGACCGCATCGCCGAGCTCGACCGGGGAGAGCTCCAGTCCTACGGCGGGAACTTCACCGAGTACGAGGAGGCCGTGCGCGCCGCGCGGGAGGTCGCCGAGAAGAACATCCGCAACGCCGAACAGGAGGTCAAGCGGGAGAAGCGGGAGCTGCAGCAGGCCCGAGAGCGCGCCGCGCGCCGGGCGAGCAACGCCTCCCGCAACCTCAAGAACGCCGGCCTGCCGAAGATCTTCGCCGGGACGATGAAACGCAACGCCCAGGAGTCGGCGGGGAAGGCGAACGAGACGCACGTCGCACGGCTCGGCGAGGCCAAGGCCAGACTCGACGAGGCGGGTCGCGCCCTGCGCGACGAGCAGAAGATCGCGCTGGAACTGCCCGGGACCAACGTCCCGGCCGGACGCACGGTCTTCCTGGGAGAGCGGATGCAGGTCCGCTACGGTGAGCGCGCCCTCTTCGCCGGGGAGGGCGCCGACCTGACGATCCGGGGACCGGAGCGGATCGCTCTGACCGGCCCCAACGGCGTCGGCAAGTCCACCCTGCTACGCGTGATCAACGGCGAGCTGGAGCCGGAGGGCGGCGAGGCCAAGCGGGCCGACGGCCGGGTCGCCTACCTGTCCCAGCGGCTGGATCTGCTGGATCCGGGCCGCACCGTGGCGGAGAACCTGGCCGCGTTCGCGCCCGGGATGACGGAGGCGCAGCGGATGAATCTGCTCGCCCGCTTCCTGTTCCGGGGCTCCCGTATTCACCTCCCGGTCGGAGCGCTGTCCGGCGGCGAGCGGTTGCGCGCCACCCTGGCCTGCGTGCTGTGCGCCGAACCGGCGCCCCAGTTGCTGCTGCTGGACGAACCGACCAACAACCTCGACCTGGTCGGCGTCGCCCAGCTGGAAGGCGCCCTGCAGTCATACGAGGGCGCCTTCGTGGTGGTCAGCCACGACGAGCGGTTCCTCGCCGAGATCGGGGTGGACCGCTGGCTGCGGCTGTCCGAGGGACGCCTGCGCGAAACGAGCGCCCCTGACGCGTGAGATGACGGTGTGCGGACCGTCGCCGCAGCAGGCGGGGACGGTCCGCACACCGTACGGCCGGCCGTCCCGGCCCTGATCTTTTCATCGGGAAGGCGGGATGGAATGCCCGGGGCCGGGAAGTGGTTATGCCAGCCGTACAGACGAACGACAAGAGGAGCCAACCGGTGGCGACCATTGAGGTAACCGAGAAGAACTTCAACGACATCGCCGACGAGGGGATTGTCCTGCTGGACTTCTGGGCGTCTTGGTGCGGACCGTGCCGCACCTTCGGGCCGATCTTTGAAAAGTCTTCGGAGAAGCACGACGACGTCAAGTTCGGCAAGATCGATACTGAGGCCGAGCAGGCGCTGGCCCAGGGATTCGAGATCACCTCGATCCCGACGATCATGGCCATCCGTGACGGCATCGTCGTCTTCGCACAGGCCGGGGCGCTGCCCGCGCCCGCCCTCGAGGACCTGATCGGTCAGGTTCGCGCGCTTGACATGGACTCGATCCGGGCCGAGCTCGCCAACGAGGTGGGCGTTCAGAAAAGCTGACGCCCGCATCGAAAAGCCCCGCGGCCGGTGACGGCGCGGGGCTTTCACATGGATCACCCGGTCGAACCGGGCGGCGGAGCTCCGCCGCCTCTCGGCCGGACCGAGGGGCGGAACCCTCTCGATCAGGCCGGGCGATGGAACCCCGCCGGTTCCTGACCGGGCCGAGAGGCCGATTCCCGACCGGATCGAGGGGCGGAACCCTCGATCAGGCCGAGCGGTAGAGCTCCGCGACCCTGAAGGCCAGGTCCAGCGACTGGCTCCGGTTGAGGCGTGGGTCACAGGCCGTTTCGTAGCGCCGGGCCAGGTCGTCCTCGACGATCTCCGTGCCGCCGCCCACGCACTCGGTGACGTCATCGCCGGTGAGCTCGATGTGGATGCCGCCGGGGTGGGTGCCGAGCGCGCGGTGCACCTCGAAGAAGCCCGCCACCTCGTTCAGGACGTCGTCCAGGCGGCGGGTCTTGTGGCCGCTGGGCGCCTCGAAGGTGTTGCCGTGCATGGGATCGCAGATCCACGCCACCTGGGCGCCGTTGGCGGTCACCTTCTCCACCAGCGAGGGAAGGTGCTCCCGGATCTTCGGCGCGCCCATCCGGGTGATGAACGTCAGGCGCCCGGCCTCGTTGTCGGGGTTCAGCTGCTCGACCAGCGCGAGTGCCTCCTCGGCGGTGGTGGTCGGACCGAGCTTCACGCCGATCGGGTTGCGGATGCGGGAGAAGAACTCCACGTGCGCGCCGTCGAGCTGGCGGGTGCGCTCGCCGATCCAGACCATGTGCGCCGACACGTCGTACGGCAGGCCGCTCAGGGAGTCGATCCGGGTGAGCGCCCGGTCGTAGTCCAGGATCAGGGCCTCGTGCGAGGAGTAGAACTCGACGCTGTGGAACTCCTCGGGCTCGACCCCGCACGCGCGCATGAACGCCAGCGCCTGGTCGATCTCCCGGGCGAGCTGCTCGTAGCGCTTGCCGGCGGGGGACTCGCTCACGAAGTCGCGGTTCCAGGCGTGCACCTGGCGCAGGTCGGCGTAGCCGCCCTTGGTGAAGGCGCGGACGAGGTTCAGGGTCACCGCGGAGGAGTGGTAGGCCTGCAGCAGCCGCCACGGGTCGGGGATGCGGGACTCGGGCGTGAAGTCGAAGCCGTTGATCATGTCGCCGCGGTAGGCGGGGAGCTCCACGCCGTCGCGGACCTCGGTGTTCTTGGAGCGGGGCTTGGCGAACTGCCCGGCCATCCGGCCGATCTTCACGACCGGCACCTTCGCCGCGTAGGTGAGCACGATCGCCATCTGCAGCAGCGTCTTGAGCTTGTCGCGCACGTCGTCCGCGGTGGCGCCGGCGAAGGTCTCGGCGCAGTCGCCACCCTGCAGGACGAAGGCCTCGCCCCGCGTCACCGCGGCCAGATCCGCTTTGAGGTTGTCACACTCCCCGGCGAACACGAGGGGCGGCAGGCCCCCCAGCTGGTTGACGACCTTGTCCAGCTCGCCGCGGTCGGGCCATTCGGGCTGCTGCGCCGCAGGCAGCTGCCGCCAGGAATCGAGGTTGATGCTCACGACATACCAGGCTATTGCAACTGGGCCGGCGAACTGACCCAATGTCCACAGACTGAGAACGTCTTTATGCCTGGTGAGACTTCACCGGGCTCCTGACGTGTTCCGGCAGCACGCCGAGGCCGATGAAACGGCGGGCCAGAGGGCCGAGCACCGGGAGCCGGGAGACGGCCGGGATCCGTACCGGCTTGCCGCCCTCGGACAGGGCCGGACGGATCAGTAAATTCTGGACCACGCGCTGGGCGAGCTGGGTGATCACGGTGGGCGGGGTGCGCCGGCGCTGGACCCTGGCCAGCAGGGACTCGGGAATGTCGGCTTCGGCGGACAACGGCTCGGCCAGCAGGTTGGCCGCGGCCACCGCGTCCTGCACGGCCAGGTTGATGCCGACGCCGAAGACCGGGGACATGGCGTGCGCGGCGTCACCGATGATCAGAAGGCCGGGACGGTGCCAGCGGCGCAGCCGGTTGAGGGCGACCGACAGCATGCTGACGTCGTCGAAGCTCGTGATCAGCCCGACCCGGTCCTTGAGGAAGGGCAGCAGCTTGGCGACCGGCTCGCGGAGCGCGTCCACGCCCCAGGCCCGCAGGGCGTCGAAGCCTCCCTTGGGGATCACGTAGGCGAGCTGCCAGTAGGTCTCGCGGTTGATCGACACCATCAGCCTGCCCGTGGAGACCCGCAGGAACGGGTCCGCGGGGTCCGTGGGCTCGCGCGGCAGCCGGAACCAGAGCACGTCCATCGGCGCGGAGTGCTCCACGGGGACGAGCCCCGCGGCCCGGCGCACGTCGGAGTGCCGGCCGTCGGCGGCCACGGTGAGCGTCGCCAGGAGCTCGTGCTCGCCGGAGGCGTCGCGGTAGCGGACCCCGCGTACGGTGTTGCCCTCGCGGATCACATCGAGCACCTCGGCCTCCATGACGAGGCGGAAGTTCGGATACCGCTTGGCGGTGTTGACCAGCAGATCGAGGAACTCCCACTGCGGGACGAAGGCGATGTACTGATATTTACCTTTAAGGCTGGATAGATCGGCGATCGTCAGTGAGGCGTCGTCGGTCCGGATCGTCAGGCTGTGCGCCTTGCGGTGCGGGAGCTTGTGGAACTCCTCGGCCAGGCCGAGCTCGTCGAGGATCTGGAGGGTCGACGGGTGGATGGTGTCGCCCCTGAAGTCGCGCAGGAAGTCGGCGTGCTTCTCCAGGAGCGTCACCTGGACGCCGGATCGGGCCAGCAGCAGTGCGAGCATGGCCCCCGCCGGGCCGCCCCCGGCGATCACGCATGTGTTCTGATTCATAATTCATCACCTAATGAAATTTTGACACAGGATGCTTATGAAAAAAAGCTTCTTCCGGCAATCCGGTCGTCACCGGTGTCGAACGGGCGGGTGTGAGGCGGGCGCCGCCCCGGCACGCGATCTGCCGGAGGCGGCGCCCGGCCTGTCGTAATGCGGCGGCCGGCCTGCCGGAGGCGTCGTCTGATCTGCCGAATATGGTGCCCGACCTGATGGATGCGGCGTCTGACCTGCGGAGACAGTGTCCGATGTCACGATTGTAAGCGTCGGCGACAGACGGGCCCCGATGGTTCCGCTACGGCGCGGCCAGCATGTCGAGTGCCCGGAGCACGGTGGCGGCGGAGCGGTCGCGCAGGGAGGCGTACTCCTCCTCGGGATACTGCCGGGGACCGTTCTCGGCCAGGATGATCAGGGCGAGGTAGAGCCGGTAGAGGGCGAGGCGGGTGCGGGCGGAGCCGGTGAACTCCACGACGCCGCCCGCCTCCCGGTAGCCCGCCACGATCTCATCGGTCTCGTCCAGCTCCTCGAAGATCGTCGGAGTGACGAAGTCGGCCAGTGGATCGCCCCAGAACGCCCGCTCGTGGTCGATGATGGCCTGGATGCGTGGTGTTTCGTCGAGGGTCAGGAAGACGTTGCCGGGCCACACGTCGAAATGGACCAGGCAGGGGGTCCTCACCTCGTCCAGCGCGCCCGCGTTCGCCGCGATCGCCGCCTCGATCTCCGCCGCCGGCCTCGGCAGCGGCGTGTCATAACGGCGCGCGTCGGCCAGGATCGCCCCGGTCATCGCCAGGAAGGCGGTCCGCCAGGTGTCGCCGGTCAGGCCGGCGTGCGGGTAGCCGTAGACGTCGCCGGTGATCGCGTTCAGCCGGGCCAGGTGACCGCCCAGCTCCCGGCGGAGCGCGCGCCGGTCCGCCTCGGCCGGCCGGACCTGGTTCCAGGAGACCCCGCCGAGGGCGGAGAGGACCAGGTAGTCGCCGCCCAGCACCGGGTCGTCGAACCCCGCGTGCAGCAGCTCCGGGATCGGCACCCCGGCGGGCCCCGCCAGACCGTAGACCATGGCCTCGGTGCGCAGCAGGTTGCGTTCGTAGCGGAGCTGCTCCAGCTCGGGCGGGGGTGAGAGCTTGAGGACCACCTCGCGCCCGTCCTCCAGGGCGAGCCGCCAGACGGCGTTGGCGAAGCCGTCGGTCAGCTCGGCCGAGGTGGCCACCCCCGTGCCCAGGGCCCGCCGTACCAGGGCGTCGAGCTCAGAGGGAGTGAGCGAGCGCTTGGTCTTACTGTCCATCGCCTCACCTTAGACGGCGGAGATCGTCCAGGAAGTCTCGATCTTGTCGCCGGGCTGGAGCACGATCAGGTCGGTGCCCGAGTTGAAGGCGTCCGGCGGGCAGGTCATCGGCTCGATGGCCAGCCCGTGGTGATCGAGGCTGCTCCCGGTGCACACCTGCGCCCAGGGCAGCGACGCCGCGTCCCAGCGGATCTCGACCCCGCCGTCCGGGCCGGTCACCCGCATCCGGACCTGCCCGTCGGCGTCAGGGGCGAGCTCGGTGAAGGCGTGGTCCACGGCGGTGTCGCCGACCGTGCGCGGGGTCCTGAAGTCGTACGACGTGCCGGAGACGTCCTCCAGGGAGCGCGGCAGCAGCAGGTCGTCCACCAGCAGCACCTTGGACGCGGGCACGTGCAGCTCGTACTCCTTGACGTCGCCGCCCGCGAGCAGCCACGGATGCGGGCCGCAGCCGTAGGGGGCGGGCAGATCGCCGATGTTCTCCGCGGTCAGCGTGGTGGTCAGCCCGTCCGCGGTGAGGGAGTAGAGGACCTGCAGGTCCAGTGTGAAGGGGTAGCCCGGCGTCGGGGTGAGGGTGTGAGCCAGCCGTACAAAACCGTGCTCGTCCTCCACGGACAGCCATTCCACCGCCTGCCAGTCGACCTCGAAGACCAGCCCGTGCAGGGCGTTGCCCCGGTCCTCCTCGTTTGTCGGCACTCGGTGGACCTCACCGGCGAAGGTGTAGGAGGAGCCGCCGATCCGGTTGGGCCAGGGAGCGAGCAGGGTGCCGCTGTAGTAGGGGATCGGCCCGTCCGCCGGCCAGCTGGTCACCAGATCGCGCTCACCGTGACGGAGCACGCGCAGGGCCGCGGACCGTTCGGTGATCTCGGCGTGCATGATGCCGCTGCGGAGGGTGAACTGCCTGGACACGGGGGTCCTTTCGACGGGGAGGACAGTGAGGACGGGTGCTGCCGGCCCGGGGTGAGGGGGTCGGCGGCGTCCGGATCAGGCCGAGGACCGCTCGACCAGGTGGGTGTCCAGTATCACCACGGGTTGCTCCAGGTGCTCGCCGTTGATGCGGGCGACGAGGAGGTGGGCCATCTGACGGCCCATCATCTCGGTGGGCTGGTGCACGGTGGTGAGCGCGGGGGAGGAGTGCGCCCCGGCAGGCGAGTCGTCGAAGCCGATCACGGCGACGTCGTCGGGGATCGCCCTGCCCTCCTCCCGCAGCACCCGGATCGCACCCAGCGCCATGGGGTCGGAGGCGGTGAACACCGCGTCCAGGTCGGGGTTCTCGGCGAGGAGCTTGCGCATGCCGACCATGCCGCTCTCCTCGCTGAAGTCGCCGTAGGCGACGATCTCGGCCACGCCGGTCGCCAGCAGCGCGTCACGGTAGCCCGCGAGCCGGTCCACACCCACACCCATGTCCTGCGGGCCCGCGATGGTGGCGATCCGCCGACGGCCCTTGCCCAGCAGATATTTGACCGCCTGCCGGGCTCCGGCCCTGTTGTCCACGTCGACGTAGCTGTAGGGGGTGAGCCCGACGGGGCGCCCGCCGATGACGGTCGGCACGCCCATGGACTCCAGCCGCCCGGGCAGCGGATCGGCGCCGTGCAGCGAGATCAGCAGCACCCCGTCGACGTGCTGCCCGGTCAGATAGTGCTCCAGCCGCTCGTGATCCTGCTTCGACTGGGCCATCGCCAGGATGAGTTGCAGACCGGTCTCGGACAGGGCCGAGCCGATGCCGCGGATGGTGCCGGCGAAGTAGGGCTCGTCGAAGACCCGCAGCTCCGACTCCGAGACGACCAGCGCCACGGTGTCGGTGCGGCGGGTGACCAGCGCCCGCGCGGCCCGGTTGGGGACGTAGCCCAGCTCCTGGATCGCCTGCAGCACCGTGTCGCGAGCCTTCTCACTCACCTTCGGTGAGCCGTTGATGACTCGCGACACCGTACCGCGGCCGACCCCGGCCAGAGCCGCGACCGCCTCAAGCGTCGGACGACGGTCGCCGTTCATGTTCTCGCCCCCATGGATGATTTGCTGGCTCTTATTCTGCCGGACCGCTCAGGCCTCCACGCCTGATGGTCCCGGAATACCAGAGAGCGCTCTCTTTGGGAACTCTGAGCTGGGTCTCATAATCGACGTGGACCAGTCCGAATCGCTTGCCGTAACCCCACGCCCACTCGAAGTTATCCATCAGCGACCAGGCGAAATAGCCCTCGAGCGGGATTCCCGCCTCGATCGCGGCGTGGCAGGTGCGCAGGTGGAGGTCGATGTAGTCCACCCGGTCGCGGTCGTGCACCACGCCGTCGGCCTCCACGACGTCGTGGAAGGCCGCGCCGTTCTCGGAGATGACCAGCGGGATCCGGGGATATTCGGCGACGAGTCGCCGGAGGATCTCCTCAAGCCCCGAGCCGTCGATCTCCCAGCCCATGTCCGTGACCGGCCGTCCGCCCTCGACGAACGACACGTGCTCGCTGCCGACCCAGGGCGACCCGGCGTCGGTGGGCGCCGCCGCGGCCGACGCCGCACCGCCCGGGGTTCCGGAGACGGTGAAGCGGCTGTAGTAGTTGATGAGGAGCTTGTCGAGCGGCGTCGAGATGACGGCCAGGTCCCCGTCCTGGACGAACTCGCCGATCTCGCCAAGATCCTCCAGCACGTCGGCCGGATAGCTGCCCTTCAGCAGGGCGTCCAGGAAGAAGCGGTTCTGCAGGCCGTCGATACGGCGTGCGGCGTCCTGGTCGGCCTCGGAGCCGGTCTGCGGCGTGATCGCGTAGAGGTTGACACAGCCGCCGATCTTGGTGTCGGCCCGCTGGGCCCGCATGGCCTGCGAGGCCAGGCCGTGCGCCAGGAGGAGATGGTGGGCGGCGTGTACGGCCTGCGCCGGATCGCGTCGCCCGGGAGCGTGCTCGCCGGAGGCGTACCCGAGGAACGCCGAGCACCAGGGCTCGTTGACCGTGCTCCAGTTGGTGACCCGGTCGCCCAGCGCGTCGTGGACGACGGCCGCGTAGTCGGCGAAGCGCTTCGACGTCTCGCGTGAAGGCCAGCCTCCGGCGTCCTCCAGGGCCTGGGGCAGGTCCCAGTGGTAGAGCGTCACCCAGGGGTCGATGCCCCGGCCGAGCAGCTCGTCGACCAGGCGACTGTAGAAGTCGAGGCCCTTGGCGTTGACGGCGCCGCTGCCGTCGGGCTGGATCCGGGGCCAGGAGACGGAGAACCGGTAGGCACCGAGACCGAGGTCGGCCATCAGCCGAACGTCGTCGCGGTAGCGGTGGTAGTGATCGATGGCCACCTCGGCGTGCTCGCCGTTGACCACCCGTCCGGGCTGCCGGACGAAGGTGTCCCAGATGGAGAGACCGCGGCCGTCTTCGGAGACGGCGCCTTCGATCTGGTAAGCGGAGGTGGCCGCGCCCCAGACGAAGTCCGTTGGGAACACCAGATCCGGGGTCTGAATCTGCGTTTCTTGCGTGGTCACGCTTTGACCGCACCTTCCATGAGGCCGCCGACGATCTGACGGCCGAACGCCACGAAAACGATGAACAGGGGGAGGACCGAGGCCGCCGTGCCGGTGAAGAGCATGACGTAGTCGGTGCCGTGGGCCTGGTTGAGCGCCGCGATCGAGGTCTGGACCACGGGGTTGTCCGGGTTCAGGACGATCAACGGCCACATGAACTCGTTCCAGGTCTGCATGAAGACCAGCAGCGCGAGCACCGCCATGCCCGGGCGGAGCGCGGGCAGGATGACGTTCACGTATATCCGCATGGTGGAGGCGCCGTCGACGCGGGCCGCCTCGACCAACTCGTCCGGAACCGCCTGGGTGGCGTACTGGGTCATCATGAAGACCCCGAAGCCGTTGACCAGGAACGGCAGGATCACCGCCTTGAGCTGGCCGGTCCAGCCGAGGGTGACCATGAGCTCGTACAGCGGCACGATGCCCATCTGCTGGAGCGGGACCATCATCGTCACCAGGATGAGGCCCAGCAGGATCTTGCTGCCTTTGAAGCGCAGCTTGGCGAAGGCGAAGCCCGCCAGGGTGGAGATGAACACGACCGACACGGTCACGGTGACCGCGACGATGGCCGAGTTGATCAGACCGGTGAGGAAGTAGGCGTCCTCGGTGGAGAACAGCCGGGCGACGTTCTCGCCGAGGTGCCCGCCGGGCAGCAGCGGCGGCGGTACGTCCATCGCCTCCTCGTTGGTCCGCGTGGCCATGATGAACATGTAGTAGATGGGGAAGGCCGAGATCACGAGCGCGAAGGCCAGGACGATCTTCGTCAGCGGCCCGGCGTCCCAGATGTGGTTCCGCGCGGCCGAAGCCGTCTGGTGCCGCCGGGCTTGGATGGCCGTCACTTGGAACCCCCGATACGGCGGGTGAAGGAGTAGTTGATGAGGGTGCCTATGAGGATCAGTACGAACAGCAGCCACGCGGCGGCCGCCGCGTAACCGAAGTCGAAGTCTCGGAACGCCTCCTTGACGATGAACATCGCCACGGTCTGGTACTGGCCGGTGGTGCCGCCGGCCATCGTCGGGTTGCCGTCGAACATGACCGGCTCGGTGAACAGGGTCAGCCCGCCGATGGTGGAGATGAACACCGTGAAGATGATCGTCGGGCGCAGCATCGGGATGGTGATCTGCCAGAACTGCCGCCTGGCCGTGGCGCCGTCGATGGCGGCGGCCTCGTAGAGATCCTTGGGGATGGTCTGCATGGCGGCGAGCAGGATGATCGCGTTGTAGCCGGTCCAGCGCCAGTCGATCATCGTGGAGATCGCGACCCACGCGGACCACTTCTGGTTCTGCCAGTTGATCGCGTCGACGTCGAACAGGCTGAGGAACCAGTTGATCATGCCGTAGTCCCGCCCGTAGAGCTGGGTGAAGACGACGGCGACGGCGACGACGGAGGTGATCAGCGGCAGCAGCACGCCGAGGCGGAAGAAGAGCCGCCCCCGGATGCGCTTGTTGAGCGCGTTGGCCAGGACCAGGGCCAGGGCGAGCTGCGGGATCGTCGACATGGCGAACATGCCGAGCGTGTTGACCACCGCGTTCCAGAAGGCCCCGTCGGTGATCAGCTCGATGTAGTTGTCGAATCCGACGAGGGTCTTGTCACCGGCGAGCTCCCACTCGTGCAGGGACACCCAGAAGGTGTAGCCGAGCGGGAAGACGCCGAAGATCGCGAAGAGCAGGAAGTAGGGGGAGACGAGGAAGTAGGGAGTCGCGCGGAGGTCGAACCGGGCGAACCCTCTGCTCCGTTCCGTTCCCCGGTGCCCCACCGGCCGGCGGGGGCCGGGCCGGGGAGGAGCCGGGGTGTCGACGTGCAGGGTCATCGGTCGGAGCCTTTCAGCCGGGGGCAGGCGACCGGCCCGGCGGCGGTGTCACCGTCGCCGGGCCGATACGGATCGGGACGGGATCAGCCCGCTGCCTTGACGCCGGCCTCGACGAACTTCGTCCAGGCCTGGTCGTAGGGGATCGAGCCCTGGTCCATGCCTTCCAGCACCTTCTCCACCGAGGTCTTGACCTGGGCGTGCTTCTCACCGAGGAAGGTGGGAAGCAGGTCCTTGACCGAGGCGCCGAAGATCTGACCGGTCGGGGCGTCGTTGAAGAACGCGTTCTTCAGCTCGCTGACCGCCGGGTCCTGCTGGGCGGGAAGGGAGCTCGGGAAGGCCGCGGCCTCCTGGAAGGCCGCGATCTGGCCCTCCTTGCCGGTGAGGTAGTTCAGGACCTCGGCGGCTTCCTTGGGGTGCTTGCTCTGCTTGGGCACCGCGAGGTAGGAACCGCCCCAGTTGCCCGCACCGCCGGGCACGGAGGCGACGTCCCACTTGCCCTTGTTCTCTTCACCGGCCGCGCCGGAGACCACGCCGAGCATCCAGGCCGGGCAGCCCATGGTGGCGAAGGCGCCCTTCTTGATGGCGGCGTTCCACGGCGGGGTGAAGGAGGCGAGCTTGGCGGTCAGGCCCGCCTCGCTGAAGCTCTTCACCAGGTCGAAGGAGGTCTTGATGGCGGGGTTGGTCTCGAGGATGAGCTGGTTGCTCTTGTCGAAGTAGGAGACGTTGCCGTTCTTCGGCGCCTCCTGCGACAGGATCACGTTGTAGAGCGTGTTCGGGCCGTCGAGGAACTTGGGGTCGGACTTGCCGGGGTTGGCGGCCTGGAACTTCTTGCCGATCTCCATGAAGGCGTTCCAGTCGGGCCAGAGCTTGCTGACCTCGTCGCGCTCGGTGGGCAGACCGGCCTTCTGGAACAGGTCGGTGCGGTAGCACATGGTCATGCCGCCGATGTCGGTGCCGAGGGCGAACAGCTTGTTGTCGGCGTTGATGCCGTTGTCCCACTTGGCCGCGGGGAAGTCGGCCTTGCGGCTCTCCAGGCCGTACTCGGCGAGGTCGGTGAAGAACTGCGGACGGGCCTTCATGAGGCCCATCGCACCCTCGTCCACGGCGATGATGTCGGCCGCGCCGCTGCCGGCCTGCAGGCGCTGGAGCAGCTGGGGCAGGTAGACGTCCTCAAAGCGGTCGGTCAGGTTCTGGTACTTGACCTGAATATTCGGGTGTGCCGCATTCCAGGTCTCCACGGCCTTGTCGTAGCCGAAGTTCTCACCGCCGCCGAAGGTGTGCACGGTGATGGTGACCGGCTCAGCCGCGGCAGAGGAGCCCCCGGCGTTCGCGGCGGGGGTTGCGGGCTCACTGGAACCGCAGGAGGTAATCGCCAGGGCGGTGGCCGCCATGACTGCGACTGCGGCGAGTTTGCCATGTCGCGTGTTGTTCAACATTCCGGACCCCTCTCAGGTGGTCGCCCGAATCAGTGGGAGGTGGCAGCGCGGGGCCGGCCCCCGACAACGCGGCCTGCGACGCAGCGGTTCCTCGATATGCTTTGGGAGCGCTCCCACGAAGAGTGGACGATAGGCAACCTGGACGTCAATATGCCGAAACTCAACCGTTACATCTAGCCGGTTTGTGGGTGATTGATGGGCATGAAGCCGACAAATCACCCAAGCGGGCAGTTGGGAGCGCTCCCATCTCATGCGCATACAGTCAGGGCATTCCGGCATGTGAAGGCCCTGGGATCCCGTTCGTGCCCATCCTCCGGGGCTCGCACGGCGCGCGTTGACCGCCTTGACCGTTATCTTTTCGTGTCTGTTCTGAGATGGCATCGTGGCCGTATTTATGACCGATCTGTGAATCTTTCACGGCCTCCGTCGCGCTTCGTGTTGGGCCGGGGCGCTTGATCGGATGGTTTCCGGTCGCGGCGCCCTGCCGCCGGAGGCCCGCCGCCGATCTCGTGCGCCCGGATCGGGGTGGTTTTTCAGGTACGGTGCCGGGCTCGGGTACGGTTTTGAACGGCTTCGCCGGGGAGGTGCCGCCGGGCATTCAACCGGGTGTCGCCCGCGCCTCGACCGTGGGCCGCCACCGGTGGCGGCCCGGGCTCCGCCGCCTCCGTGGAGACATCCGGCCGGACGCCGGGAGCGGACATCCAAAAAGGAGCGCCGCTCATTCGAGCGGCGCTCCTTGTGAATGTCTGTGGACCGTCCGAGGGGGATCAGCCGGTGTAGATCGGGTAGCCGTAGCCGACAACCTGGGACTTGGGCCGGACGCGCTCCGCGACCTTGCCGTTGCCCGTGTTGCCCTCGATCGTGGTGATCGTGCCGTTGCCGTTGTCCTTCTTCACGAACCCGACGTGGTCGATGCTGTCGAGGCTCTTGCTGCCGTCCCAGGCGAAGTAGACGACGGCGCCGGGCTTGGCGACGTCGCCCCACTGGTGGTTGGCCTTGAACCACTTGGCGTGGGCGACGGTGTAGGCGTCCCAGCCCATGGTGGGCCGGATGCCGGCCTGCTCGCCGACCCAGGAGACGAACATCGCGCACCAGGGGGCGTCGGCGTAGGCGCGTACGGTGCCGCCGCCGTCACGGGCGAGGGTCTCCTTGGCGCGGGGAGAGGACATGTACCAGGACTGGAACTTGGTCCCGCCGCCCTGGGCGTTCTCGCTGATGCCGATCTGCTTCTCGGCGATGCTCAGGACCTGCTGGGCCGAGACCTTGGGGAGCCGTTCTGCCTCGATCTGGAGGGGGGACTTGGCGGCCTGGGCGGCCTCGGCGGGAGGGGTGAGGGCGTGGGAGCTGGGGGGATCCGCCAGGGCGGGGGAGGCCGCGAGGGCCCCACCGGCGACGGCGATCGATACGCCCGCGAGGACGCCCGCCACGTGGTTACGCCGGAGGGTGGGTATAAGGCGATGCTTGGTCATACGGGGGTTCGACTCCTTGCGTCGCTTCCATTCCGCCTACCGGGTTAGCTGACGGGTTCGGGCTGGGAAGTGCCCTACGACGCGCGAACGCGTTGATTCACCCCAGAAACGTGGTTCCCCGGTTCCGCTGACTTCGCGGATTCGGCGGCCGTGCTCACCGGTTGGGCGGAGGGATCCGCCCTGGTGAGTCCGGTCGGGCAATGTGACGGCAATGCTTAGGCCCTAATCGGACTAGGCATTTCCTTCGAATAGAGCGAACCTACGCCATCCGGACAGACGATTACAAATGCGACAGATTGCCTTCGCTTGGGACAACGTCCGAAATCAGGCAAAGAAACGGCTGCCTTCCGGGACCGCCCCGGGCCCGGTTTTCTGGGTGCCCCGCGGCGAGCGCGTTCGCTGCGATCCAATGGGCTGCGATCAGTCCACGGGCTGGAAACGGCGATTTTTACGGGGGTTTCGGGCGATGCCGCCGATTGATGGATCATCGGATCGGGGCCGGGGCGGCATGGAATCGGATCCATTGGTGGGTCTCCACAGGGGGTCAAATTTTTTCGAACACAGTGTCGAGTAAAGGTTTGACCGCAATAGAGTCGAGGCGCGGATTTTTTACCTTTGACCTGCATCTGCACGCCCCGCGCGGGGGTTAGCCCGGGTGGGCGTGACACATCCGACTTCGCATCTGTCCCACGTGTATCAGGCGGCTCACGCCTGGCTGAGACGGGCCCGTTGTCTCGTTGATATTCATTCGCCGCACGAAGCGGTCATCGTCCGGCGCTCCAATCGGAAACCCCTGTGGCGCCCTTTATGTGGTGCGCGGTTATGCGATGAGAGAAGAGTCGTGCTCGCGTTTGGGGCCGTGCCTGGAGTCGGTCGCCGCTGAGGTGCGCGGGACTTTACCAATTGAAAGTCGAGAACGCGGCGAAGGCGAGCGAGATGGCCGGAGATCGATTCATCGGTGTCGGACTTCATGGGTTGAGGGTCAGAGGCGCGGTGGCGGTGGCCCGGTGGCCGGGCGGGGTTGGCGCACCGGGCTTTCCGTGATCCGTTGGGATCGGCCGCGTCGGGCGCGGCTGATCCTGCCGCGCTGTCAGCGGGGCCCCGGCCGCTTCACCCGTCCTCGCCGCGCCCTTGGTCTTGGACCTTCGGCGGTGCCGCGCTGTCGGTGGGACCCCGCCCCGCCCGCTCTCGCTGCGTCCTTGACCGTGAACCCGTGGCCGTCCGTACCTTCCTCGATCAAAACGTGCCAGGTGCCGGCGAGGGCTCGCGCACCGCCTGCGTGGGCGTGACCGAAACCCCCGGCGGTTGTTCTCGTGGAGACGGCGCCGACGGGTGTGACCTGTGAACTTGTGTTGCTTTTGCGTCATCTCATCCCTCCTGTACCATCGCCGATTATGAAAATGATTTCCATCTCCATGGCGAGTTGCCTCCTCCTGGCACTCACCGCCTGTGGAGGCGTGAGCGGCACCCAGTCCCAGGCCGCCACCGGTGCCACACCTGACAGCCGGCACACCGCCACGGAGCTGACGAGCTGTGGTCTGCCCCTTCGCGTCACCTCCCCGCCGCAGCGGGCGGTCTCCATGGAGCAGAACGCGACGGAGATCATGCTGACGCTGGGACTCGCCGACCGGATGGCGGGCACGGCCTACCGGACGGACCCGGTGCTCACCGAGCTCAAGGGTGACTACGACAAGGTCCCGGTTCTGGCCGCCCAGTACCCCGGTCGCGAGGCACTGCTGGCCGCGAAGCCGGACTTCGTCTACTCGATGCGCGCCTCGGCCTACGCTCCGGACGCCGGCGGCGTGCGGGGGGATCTGGCCAAGCTGGGAATACCGGCCTACCTGTCCTCCAACGACTGCGAGGATCCCAAGCTGATTCCCGCCTCCGCCACGTTCGAGGCGATCTTCAGCGAGATCGGTGACATCGCCAAGATCTTTGGTGTGCAGGACCGGGGCGAGAGCGTGGTGGCCGGTCTGCGCAGGCGTCTCGACGCGGCCAAGGACGCGGCCCGCTCGGGCCTGGGCAAGAAACTGATGTGGTACTACTCCGGTACCAAGACCCCGGCCATCGCCGGTCGCGGAGGACTGCCCGACACCATCAGCGGGTTCCTCGGCGCCGGCAACGCCTTCTCCGACATCGCCCAGCAGTGGTCCGAGGGAAGCTGGGAAAAGATCGCCGAGCGCGATCCGGACGTGATCGTGCTGGCCGATCTCACCCGTGGCGGCGAGGGTGACAGCGCCGAGGCCAAGATGAGGTTCCTGCGCTCCGACCCCGTCGCCTCCCAGCTCACAGCGGTCAAGAACAACCGCTTCATCGTCGTTCCCGGATCGGCCATGGATCCCTCGATCAGAGGTGTCAGCGCTGTGGAACAGGTCGGCAAGGGACTGCGGGACCTCTACGGCTGACCCGACATGCCACGCCCACCTTCGGACGCGACGCGCGCCCGCCCGATGCCTTCCCCCGGAGACCGCGATGACCACTTCCGCAACCTCGCCGACCTCGCATGACCTGTTCTCCCGCTGGGAGGAGCAGCAGTCCGCCTACGTGGCCCACCGTGAAAACCGCTTCCAGGTGATGCTCGACGTGCTTGACCTGAACTGCCCCTCGGACCTCACCGTGCTCGATCTGGCCTGCGGACCCGGCTCGATCGCCGACCGGGTGCTGAGCCGTTTCCCGCAGGCGCGTGCGGTGGCCACCGATTACGACCCGGTGCTGGCGCGGCTCGCGCGATCGATCCTGGCCCGGCACGGCCGCGCCACCGTGATCGAATCCGACCTGGCACGCGCGGGCTGGTCGTCGGCCCTCTCGGAGTGGAGCTTCGACGCGGTGCTGACCTCCACGGCGCTGCACTGGCTCTCTCTCGGACAGCTGCTTGAGGTCTACACCGAGCTGGCGCACATGCTGCCCCCCGGCGCCGTACTGCTCAACGCCGACCACCTGCGCTTCGGCGCCGGCCATCCGACACTGCGGCAGCTGTCGGCCGCCCACGACGCCGCCGTCCAGCGAGAGGCCTTCGCGGACGGCACCGCCACCTGGGATCAGTGGTGGGCCCTGGCGGTCCGTCACCCCGAACTGGGACCCCTGCTGCCCGAGCGTGAGCGACGTTTCGCCGATCGCCCGCCGCAGTCGCCGGCGCCGCTGGAGTTCCACCTCGCTGCTCTGCGTACGGCGGGCTTCACCGAGGTGGGAACCGTCTGGCAGTACCTGGACGACTACGTCGTCTTCGCCCGGCGATGACGTCTCACGCGCCGCCACGGGTGGCCGGGCACGTCGGCCCGGAACCACCCGTCGCCGTCTCGCGGGACAGGAGACGGCGAGGTGCTCTCTCGGCGGCCGGCGCCGGGCTGATACTGCTGCCGCTGTCGGTGGCGTTCGCGGTGACCCTCGGAGCCGCGGGCCTGTCGATCGGGGAGGTGTTCCAGACGATCGCCGTGCATCTGGGCCTCCCGTTGACCCCTCTCCCCGCGCTGGAGGACGCGATCGTCTGGGAGCTCCGCCTGCCGAGGGTGCTTCTGGCCGCGCTGGTCGGAGGGGGCCTGGCCGTGTGCGGAGCGGTGCTTCAGGCGCTGACCCGCAATCCTCTGGCCGATCCCTACCTGCTGGGCATCTCCTCCGGGGCCTCCACCGGTGCCGTGGCCGTCCTGATCCTCGGCCTGGGATCGGGGGCCGCGGCCGCCCTGACGGCGGGCGCCTTCACCGGCAGCCTGATGGCCTTCTGCTGCGTACTCGCGCTGATCGGCGTGACGTTGGGCGGCTCGATCCGCGTCGTGCTGGCGGGGGTGGCGGTCTCGCAGCTGTTCAGCGCGCTGACCAGCCTGATCGTCATCTGGGCCGGTGACGCGCAGAGCACTCGCGGTGTGACGTTCTGGTTGCTGGGCTCGCTCGCCTCGGCGAGCTGGACCGGCGCCGCCCTTTGCGCAGCGGCCACGGGGATAGGCCTGGCGGTCTGCTGGTCGGCCTCTCCCGCCCTGGACGCCTTCGCCTTCGGGCGCGAGGCCGCCGCCTCACTCGGTGTCTCTCCGGCCAGGACGCAACTCGTCCTGTTCGTCGTCACCGCGTTGAGCACGGCGACTCTCGTCGCCGCGAGCGGCGCCATCGGGTTCGTGGGTCTGGTCGTTCCGCACGCGGTCCGCTTCCTGGTCGGCAGCCGCCACCGCGTGCTGCTGCCGGCGTGCGCGCTGTACGGAGCGATCTTCCTGCTCTGGGCCGACACCGCCGCGCGCACGCTGTTCTCCCCGCGGGAGATACCCGTTGGCGTGCTCACCGCGCTGATCGGCGTCCCCGCGTTCGCGGTCATCATGCGCGGAAGGAGCGCCGGGTCATGAGCCCGGACACCTATGACATGGAAGGAGCGCCGGATCATGAGCCTGGAGACCCGTGACGTCGTGTGGGCCGCCGGTGGCGCGCCCATCATCGACGGGATCACGATCTCCATACCGCGGGGCGGCTTCACGGGCCTGCTGGGTCCCAACGGCTGCGGGAAGTCGACCCTGCTGCGGCTTCTGGCCGGTCTGCTGCGTCCTGGGGAGGGGGCGGTCCTGCTGGATCGGCGGCGGCTGAGCGAGTTGCCGCGGCGCGAGATCGCCCGTCGCCTGGCGGTGGTCGCCCAGGAGGTGTCCACCGACGTCGACATGACCGTCGCGGACGTCGTGATGCTCGGCCGGATTCCGCACAGGACACGGCCGGCCCTGATGGGCCGTGACGACTCCCTCGACATCCGGGAGGCCGAGAACGCCCTGGCACGGTGCGACCTGGCGGGGTGGGGCGGCCGTCACTGGTCGACGCTGTCCGGCGGGGAACGCCAGCGCGTCAACATCGCCCGAGCCCTGGCCCAGGGGCCCACCGAACTCCTCCTGGACGAGCCGACCAACCACCTCGACATTCACCATCAGATCGATCTCCTGCGGATGCTGGCCGCCGTACCGACCACGGTCGTCGCCGCCCTGCACGACCTGAACCTCGCGGCTCAGTACTGTGACCATCTGCTCCTGCTGGAGGCCGGGCGCGTGGTCGCCTCGGGTTCCCCCGCCCAGGTGCTGACAGAGCAGTGGATCGAACGCGTCTACCGCGTGCGCGCGACGGTGGACACGGACTCCGACGGCCGCCCCCATCTGCGATACGGCCCGTTGAGCGATGCCGCCTCCAGCTGACCCGACGTCGCCGGCACGGCCGGTCGGGAGCGGAGGGCCTCGAATGACGTCTTCTAGAGCCGCCGCCGGAGAAATGACGCCCTCCGGAGCCGCTGCCGGAGAACGGCTCGCGCGCGGGCGCGGGCGAGCGAATAGCTGCTTGTTCATCCGCAGTTCCCGGGCGCTTAAGGCCGCCGGGCTAGGTTGAGGCAGTCGTGAACGGGTCATCGCCCGGCGTGGAGGACGGTCGAGACCACGCGCGGGAGCAGGGTTCGGCCGTTGCCTGGGTGGAATCCCCGTTGCAGATGCTCTGCGCGGTGGAGGCACACCATGCCGGGTTGCTCGGTGCTCGCAGCCGTGTCATACCCCGGGCCAAGTTGCGCCCGCTGGAGGTGACCCGCCGCGAGCTCTCCCGGCTCGCCCTGCCTCCGGGGCTTGAGCTCACCGCCCCGGAGGCGGACATGCCCCGGCTCGGCCGGGGGACGATCGGAGCCGTGGGCGACGCCTTCTCCGGCAAGGTGCAGTTCCGCTGGCTCACCACCCTTCCCGGCCGCATCGTGATCGTCGACGACGGGCTGGCCACGATCAGGCTCCTGGAGCTGCTCACCGGACGAATGTGGACGCCACTGCTGCGGGCCCGGGGCGGTGCGGGCCGGCTCAGGACCGCTCTCGGAACGGCCGCGGGCATCCGGCTGCGTGCCGCCGCCCGCTCCGGCCGGCTGTCGATCTTCACGGCGCTGCCCGTTCCCGCCGAGCTGGCGCAGGCCGTACGCGACAAGGGCGCCGAACTCGTCACCCATGACTTCACCTGGCTGCGGTCGCAGCCGCTGCGCAGGCCGCGCCCCGAGGAGCGCACGATCGTCCTCGGCACCTCGCTGGTCCGCAACGGCCTGATCCACCGCGAAAGCTACTTCACCTGGCTGGCCGGGCTCGGCTCGGCCGAGCCGGTGGCCTACTTCCCGCACCGCCGGGAGGACCCCAACGATCTCGCCCGGGTTGGGGAACAGCCCGGGATCACCGTCTACGACGGCGGGGTCCCCGCCGAGATGACCCTGCGCGGGCTGGCCGCGGAGCAGCGGGTGCTGAGCCTGCCGTCCACCGCCGTCACCTCCCTGCGGGTTCTGCTCTCGGCCAGGGGCGTCGCCGTGGACACCGTGGACGTCCCCGACGAGTGGTGGACCGCCGAGGCGGCGCCTTCGCTCCGTTCCCACCTTTCGATGTTCGCCCATCACGACACTGGAGTTACCGGTTGAAGGTCCTGGCCGTGGCCGACTCGGATTCCTACCTGAAGTGGGCGGCCTGCCTGCTCCGAGATCTGCCCTCGGGCTGCGAGACGGAGTTAGCGGTGATACGCACTCCCATCACCCCCTCTCCGGCCCAGATTCACGCCGCCGTCGACGGCTCGGCTGCCGATCCATCCGTGCTCTCGGCCCGCGCGCTGCGCCGGGCCGCCGAACGGTTCCGGCCCGACGTGATCCTGGTGGCCTGCACCGGTCCCGTGGTGGACGTCCTGGTCGCCGAGGTGCTCGCCGGGCTCCAGCCCAGGCCGGTGTTCGTCTCCGGGCTGCCGGGCATCTCCATTCCCGCGACCGAGAAGGCGTGGCTGTTCCGGAGCGGGTGCGAGCTGTTCGTGCTGCACAGCGGGCGGGAGGTCGAGGAGTTCTCGGCGATCGGCCGTGAGCTGGGCGGGGGCGGCACCGTGGGGCTGGCCAGGCTGCCGTTCCTGCGGACCGGTGCGGAGGTTCCCGTCACGGGACCGCGCAACCGGGTGGTGTTCGCGACCCAGGCCAAGGTGCCCAAGCGCAGGGAGGAGCGCGAGCGGATCCTGCTCGGGCTGGCCGCCCTGGCCGAGCGGCGGCCGGACCTGGACGTGGTGGTCAAGCTCCGCGCCCTGGACACCGAGCGCCAGACCCACAACGAGCGCTATCACTACCAGCGCCTGTGGCAGTCACTGGCCGAGAGCGGTCAGGTGCGTCCCGACGGGGTGCGTTTCGCGGTGGGTCCCATGCACGAGCACCTGGCTCACGCGGTGGGATTCGTCACGGTCAGCTCTACCGCCGCGCTGGAGGCGATCGCCCAGTCGGTGCCGCTGCTGGTGCTGTCGGACTTCGGGGTCGGCGCGGAGATGATCAACCTGGTCTTCGAGGGCAGCGGCCTGCTGGGAACCCTCGACGACCTGGCAGGGGGGCGTTTCCGGAACCCGGACGTGGCCTGGTGCCAGGCCAACTACTTTCACCCCGGTGGCGAGAGCGACTGGGTCTCCCAGATGGTCTCCCTGGTCGGCCAGGCCCGTTCGGGACGCCTCGTCCCCGCGAAGTCCCTGCTCGACGGCTCGCAGTTCGCCGCCGCCCGCCGCCGCGCCCGCCTGCGCGTGGAGGTCCCGCCCAACGTGCTACGCGTCGGCTACCGGGCCAAGCGTCGCATGCGCCGCTACCTGAAGGTGCTCGGCTGAGGTCGCAGGGTCCTCGAAGGCATGCGGCCTTCGAGGACCCTGCGATGCCCGGCTGACCGTCGAGTGGGTAACCAAAGATCCTTCGTGTGACCGTCGGCCGGATGACCGAAGGCCTTCCGCGGGGAGGCGCGCGCCCCCGCGAAGGATCACGGATGAGGCCTGACCCGCTGAGAGCTGGTCAGGTGAGCGTTTTGGAGAGGCGGCGGCGGAGCTTGCTCAGCGCGCCGGGTTCCTGAGCGGGTGCGGCCGCGGGGGTCTGGATCAGGTCCAGGGCGGCCAGGCGCTGGCGCTTGAAGTAGCGGGCGGGGCCGTGGGCGTCCACATACGCGGCGGCCGACGCGCGCAGCCCCGGGTAGACCTCGCTCTGCATGCAGTAACCGACCGAGCCGACCAGGGCTCCGAGGTCCACCGGCGGCGGTTCCTCCAGCGATCCGTCCGCCGACATGCGCGGCAGCAGGGCATCGGTGATCGTGACCGGGACGCGGTTGCTGTTCTCGTACGGCGTCAGCCGTTCCAGGACCATCTCGCCACCCACCGTCGCCACCGGCAGGCCGAAGTAGCGCCGGGCGGTGATCAGGGCGGTGGAGAAGCAGCCGACCACCAGCTCGGGCCGTAGCGCGGCGAAGCACGACTCGGCGGGGACGGTCTCCGCCACGGTGGTCAGTTCGACGCCCAGTTCCTTGGCCGTCTCGCGCAACTGCTGGGCGTGCCGACGCCCGGCGGCCGGATGCGGCTTGAACAGCACGGTGCGAAATCCGCGGGAGACCAGGCCGCGCAGCATGTCCGCGTGGAGCTCGGCCTCCTCCTCGGGAGTGACGATGCCGAGCGCGGAGAGGTACTGGCCGAGAATCATCGCCTGGCCGGCGGGCAGGCCTCCGGCGTTCGGCTCGATCACGTCGAGGAAGGCCCGGTCGGGAAGGGTCTCCGCGGGCACGCCGTACTCCGAGAGCAGCAGCGGCGTCAGGCCGGGCACGAGGTCGAGGTGGAGCAGGCGGGTGATCCGGCCGTAGATCTCCTGGGGAAGGGGATCCCGGGTGGGGCCGTAGCTCATCAGGCCGTCGGAGTAGACGGTGATCGGGCAGTCCTTGATCAGACCGGCGATGGTCCTGGACGGGGGGACCGCGATCGACTCGATCACCAGCTCGTCGGGACCCTCACCGAGGGAGAGATGCGACCGCAGGAAGCGGCTCAGCATCGGAACCTCGATGATCCGCGCCTTCCAGTCCGACGGGTGCAGCGGGGCCACGAGGTCGTTCCATGACCAGACCTCGTCGAAGCGCGGGCTCAGCGCGGCGAAGCCGGGGGCCTCGTTCAGGGACGGAGTGATCTCCGGGATGGCCGCGTTGTTGGACACCAGCAGGATCCGGCGGCCCTCGTGCGGTCCGAATCGTCCCTCGTCGATCGCCGCCGCCAGCGTCATCGCGCCGAACAGGGTCGAGGCGTAGAACAACTGCGTCATCGGGCCTCCAGCAGCCTCTGCAGGATCTGGTCACGTTCCGGGTCCAGGCGGGTCGCGGCGAGCAGGTCCTGGGGCAGTCGCCGCAGGGACTCGACGCCGCGTTGCTCGAAGCGTGTACGGAGGTCGGGGGAGAAGCGGTCGCCCAGCTCCAGATGGTGGGCGAGAAGCGCGCAGAACGTGCGCACCGCCTTGGGGGTGAACTCCTCCTCCAGGTCCGCGAAGACCATGTCGAAGGCATCGAAGAAGTGCAGCTGCCGGGCGTCGCCGATCTGGGTCAGCGAGCCGGAGACCATCCGCCGGTAGAAGAGCCCCGCGAGCGAGACCACCGCGAACGAGCTCGCCTGGCGGTGCAGCCGCCAGATCCACGGCCGGTCCTCGGCGGTGTGCAGGTGCCCGGGGAAGGCCAGCAGGTCGCCCAGGTCACGGCGGTAGATGCCGGCCCAGGCGTAGGGGTAGTCGACCATGGTCTTCATATCGGCGGGCAGGATGTGGTCGCGGGGCTTCAGCACCGTCCCGCGGGTGGCCAGCGGCGCCCGGTGGATGACCCGCTTGCGGCCCTCTACCTGGACATGGTCGACCCGGACGAAGTCGCAGCCGAGCCGTTCGATCGCCCCGACCAGGTCGACGAGATAGCCGGGCGCCAGCCAGTCGTCGCCGTCCATGAAGGTCAGATAGCGGCCGGAGGCCAGCGACAGCCCGAGGTTGCGGGCGTCCGCCAGCCCGACCGGGGTCTCGTTCCGCAGGACGACCAGGCCGGGCAGTTCACCGCGGAAATCCTCGATGATCTGTCCGGTGGCGTCCACCGATCCGTCGTCCACCACGATGAACTCGAAGTCCCTGTGCGCGTTCCTGACGAGCGAGGCGAGCGCATCGGAGATGTAGAGTTCGGCGTCCCGTACCGGGACGACGATGGACAACTTGATCAAGTTTCTCTTTTTCCCTCGAAGTCGAACCGGCCGCGACACGTGGTGTCGCCGTCTACGCGTCACCATCCAGGAACCACGTGTCGCCGACCGCACAGTGACATGGCCTACGAACCACGCGTTGCCGTCTATATGGTGACGCGATCTACGAACTACCGTGCCGCCACCTATACGGTGGCGGCACGGTGACTACGGGGGTGTCGCTTATACGGTGACGCGGCGCAGACGCGACTTGGGGGCCACCTCGCCGGGGAAGACCCGCTTGACGCCGTCGCCCAGAGCCGTCTCGATGATGCGGATGTCACGGACCAGGTGCTCGAGACCGGCCGGCTCCAGCGAGGCGGCGTGGTCGGAGCCCCACATCGTACGGTCCAGCGTGATGTGCCGCTCCACGGTCACCGCGCCCAGGGTCACCGCGGCCAGCGAGATCTGCAGGCCGCGCTCGTGGCCCGAGTAACCGACCGGCACGCCGTACCGCTCCTGGAGGGTGACGATCGTGCGGAGGTTCGCCTCCTCGGGGGGAAGCGGGTAGGTGGAGGTGGCGTGCATCATCACCAGTTTGGAGGTGCCGAGGATCTCCACGGCCTGGTCGATCTCCTCCAGCGTGGACATGCCGGTGGACAGGATGAGCGGCTTGCCGGTGGAGGCGAGCGCGCGCAGCAGCTCCAGGTCGGTCACGCTGGCCGAGGCGATCTTGTGGGTGACCACGTTCATCGACTCGAGGAACTCCACCGACGGCACGTCCCACGGGGAGGCGAACCAGTCCAGGCCGCGCTCCTGGCAGTGCTTGGCGATCTCGGTGTACTCCTTCAGGCCGAACTCGGTCCTGACCTTGTACTCCATATAGGTCATCTCGCCCCACGGCGTCTGCCGGATCTGGTCGCGCTGCTCCAGCGGCACGCAGATCTCCGGCGTGCGCTTCTGGAACTTGACCGCCTGGCAGCCCGCCTCGGCGGCCACGTCGATCAGCTTGCGCGCGATGTCCAGGTCGCCGTTGTGGTTGATGCCGATCTCGGCGATCATGTAGACCGGCTGTCCGGCGCCGACCAGCGCGTCGCCGATCTGAACCGGCTTCGCGACCGGGGTGAGCCGCAGCTCGGCGCGGGGCGCGGGCGCGGTCACGATCGCGCTCGCCGGGCGGGCCGCGAGGACCCGGTCACACAGCTCGCGTACGGCTCCCGCACCGCCGGCCTTGGTGAGGACGATGCGGGCGGCGGCGCGGACCTTGGGGTGGGCGTCGGGGACCGTGATGGGCCAGCCGACGTCGCTCATCGGGCCCAGGTCGTTGACGTCGTTGCCGATGTAGGCGACGCGGGCCGGGTCCAGCCCCTCGATGGCCAGCCAGTCGCGCAGCACGGTCCGCTTGTCGGTCAGCCCCTGCAGGACCGGCACGCCGAGCTTGCGGGCACGGGCCGCGACCACCGGGTTCTGCTCGGTGGACATGATCATCAGCTTGACGCCCGACCGGCGCAGCAGGGAGATGCCCATGCCGTCGGAGCGGCTGACCGCGACCATCTCGTGGCCGTCCTGGTCGATGTAGGCGCGGTCGTCGGTGTGCACGCCGTCGAAGTCGGTGATCACGGCGTCGACGTCGATCGGCTCGGGCTGGTCCACGAAGGGCGCCAGCGCGCGGACGATCTCCAGGTCCTCGGGGTTGTCCACCTCGATGGCGTGCCGCGACGGCACGGGCTGCACGGCGACCGAGCCGAAGAAGCGGTGACCGTGCTCGCGCAGGCCCTCGGTGCGCATCACGTAGAACGCACCGGTCTCACGGAAGTGCGGCTCGCGGTCCTGGCGGCGCGGACGGAACGACGGGTCGTGGTTGACACCGGCGCCGTCGGCGCTCCACAGGAACTCGTGCGTCTCCAGACCGGAGAACACCACGTCGGCGGTGCCGTCCAGGACCTTGGTGATCGCGGTGTCCAGGTCGGCGGGGTCGATGAACGCGCTGGTGCACTGGACGAGGATGACCACGTCGGGAACGTCGGACAGGTGGTCGAGCACATGCAGCACGGCCGACTCGCTGGAGGCGGTCGCGCCGCTCAGTTCGCCCGGCCGGTCGATCACGGTGGCCCCGGCGGCGCGAGCGACTTCGGCGATCTCCGCGTGGTCGGTGCTGACCACGACCTCGTCGATCAGCTCGGCTCGCACACAGGCCCTCACCGCACGAGCGACCAGGGGAGTACCGCCCACCGCGGCCAGGTTCTTCAGCGGTACGCCCACTGAACCTCCACGGGCGGGAACAACGGCCAGGACTCGCAAGGTAGCTCCTCATGACATACGGCAAAGGCCCCTGAGCTGGGGTGTCTTAGGAACCTAGCCACGAGGGTGACCGGAAAGGGGGTTCTGAGCTGAACGTCCAGAGTCGTCCTGCTTAACTTTCCGCGTTACCGGGAACTCCAGGATGGGTCGCTCCGAGGACGGCATTCGGAGTGCCCCGATCACGGAGCGGAGCGGACCGGATGCCGGTGATGGGGCGTCGCCCGGCCGGGCGACGCGGTCAGGCGGCCGCGCCGATGGAGCCCATGAGCAGGGGCAGCGCGCGTTCGAGACCGCGGCGCCAGTAGGGCCACGTATGGGTGCCGGGACCGTAGAAGTCGACCGTCAGGCCGGCGCCGTTCGCCCTGGCACGCTCGGCGAAGGTCTGGGCCTGGCGGAGCAGGGAGGCCTCACCGTCGTTCCCCACGGTGGTGGAGTCGTCCAGGGGGCCGGGGGAGCCGTCACCGCTGGAGACGAAGAGCCGCACATCGCGAAGTCTCCCGGTCAGGTCGGCCGGGTTGTGGGCCGCCCACTCGGGACCGCGGTGGTCGCCCCAGAGCTTCCTCGCGTCCTCGCCGTTGTCGCTGAGCAGATGGTCGACGCCGTTCTCGCCGTCTCGGGTGTGCAGCACACCGGAGAACGAGGCCGCCGCCTGGAACATGCCCGGATGACGTGCCGCGTAGGACATCGCGCCGAACCCGCCCATGGACAGCCCCGCCACGGCCCGCCGGTCCCCGGCGCCGTAGTCACGCTCCAGGATCTGACGGACCTCGGTGAGGTGGAAGGTCTCCCAGCCGGGCCCGTCCCGCCAGTCGGAGTAGAAGCCGACGGTGCCGCCCTCCGGTATCACGACGATCGCCGGGTAGGGCGAGGTGAGCTCCGCGGCCCCTCCCTCGGTGACCCAGCTGTCGTATCTGGACTGGCAGCAGCCGTTCAGCAGGTACAGAACCGGCCAGGGACCCGAACCCGGCTCCCAGCCCTCGGGCAGCAGGACCCGGACCATGCCCTCGCGTCCGAGCGCGGCGGAGGTGACGGTGAGCTCGTGATCGCGCTCGCTCAGGCGGTTCACCTGGACACCGTTTGTCGTCTCGCCGTGCCCGGTTCCCTCGGAAAGACCGCTGGAGGAGAACGGCCACAGCAGCGCCAGCAGGACGGCCACCACCCCCACCCCTGCCAGCAGGAGCACTCCCAGACGTACGGTTACACGGTTCACACGGCCAATCCTCGCGTGTCAGCGTGACCGCGGGAAGGCTAACCGCTTATTGCCGGGAACATCGCCGGTCAGCGGATCGCCGCTCAGCGGCGGCGGCCCGTACGGCGGCCATACGGTTCAGCGGGCGGCCCGTGCGGCGGCCGTACGGTTCAGCGGGCGGGAGCTCATACGGCGGCTGCACGGTTCAGCGCGCGGCGGCCCGTGCGGCGGCCTGTACGGTGTGCCGCAGCAGCAGCGCGGTGGTCACGGGGCCGACGCCGCCCGGGACCGGCGTCAGCGCACTGGCCCGCTCGGCGACGGAGGCGGCGTCCACGTCGCCGGCCAGTCCGCCGTCCTCGGTGGGATTGGTGCCCACGTCCACCACGACCGCACCGGGCCTGACGTACTCGGCGGTGATCAGCCCGGCCCGGCCCACCGCGGCGACCACCACATCGGCGGTGGAGGTGACGGCGGCCAGGTCGACGGTGCGCGAGTGGCAGACCGTGACGGTGGCGTTCCTGTCCAGCAGCAGGTGGGCGACCGGCTTGCCGACCACGGTGGAGCGCCCGACCACGACCGCGTGCCGGCCGGTCAACTCGATCCCGTAGTGGTCCAGGATCGCCATCACGGCTTCGGCGGTCGCCGGGGCGAACGCCGGAAGCCCGGCGACCAGCCGGCCGAGAGACAGGGGAGCGGCGCCGTCCACGTCCTTCTCGAACGCGATGGCGGAGGCCAGATCCTCCAGCGCGGCCCCGGCGGGCAGCGGGGTCTGCAGGATGATGCCGTGCACCGCGTCGTCGGCGCTGAGCCCGGACAGCCTCTCGCGGATCGCGCCGGCCGTGGCGTCGGCGCCCAGGTCGACGATGTCGCAGGCGATGCCGGCCTTCTCCGCGGACCTGGCGATCGAGCGGACGTACCAGGCGCTGGACTCGTCCGCCGTGGCGACGACGACCGCGAGCTTCGGCGGTGTTCCGGCGGCGGTGAGTTCGGCGGCTTCCGCGGAGGTCTCCGCACGGATCGCGGCGGCCGGCTCCTTGCCGGACAGCACGGTGGCACTCACTTGGTGATCTCCTGGTTGGGAACGGCGGTCATGCGACGGTCTTCCGGTTGGGAAGGACGGTCACGTGACGGCCTCCTGGTGGACGGTGGCACTCACGGTGGCCTCCTGGCCTCCTGGCCTCATGCGGTGATCTCGCGCCGGACGGCGGCGGTGACCTGCTCGGCGCGGGCGGCGATGTCGTCGACCTTCGCGGCCGCGGCGGCCAGTTCGGCGCGGGCCTTCTCGTCCTTGATGCCGCCGAGGTTGATCTCGACGTTGACGCGGGCGGTGGTCGCCGCAGCGCGTGCGGCCTCGGTGGCGGCGGCCACATCGGTGATGACGTTGCGGTTGCCGATCGGCAGCAGCTCCTCGGCCAGCCCGACCACGGCCAGCGCGGCGGCGATCACTTCGGCCGGAGGCCTGCCCGCGCCGACCAGGGCCTTCGCGATGGCGGCCGAGCGGGCGGCCTTGGTCTCCTCGGTGTCCCTGGGAAGCTTGTAGGCCTCGGTGACGGCGGTGAACGCCGCCTCGTCCTCCTCGGCGAGCCGTAGCGCGGTGGCCCGTAGCTCGTCCGTCTCGACGATGATCCGCTCGATCGCCTCCCGGTGTTCGTCGTACTTCTCGCCGGTGCTGTAGCGGGCGACCATGCCGAGCAGCGCCGCGGCCTGGGCGGCGTGCAGAGCGGCCGACGCGCCCCCACCCGGTGCCGGTACGCGATCGGCGAGCCGGTTCAGGAAGTCGCTGATCTTCTCGTCGCGCATGAGCGCTCGTCCTCCGGTCGGTGGGGTTACGGCATGCCTGAAGATCTTCCCACGGTCAGGTGGCGGCCACCGCGGTGCCCACGCCGGGAGGATTCTGTCGGGGGCGTGTGGAAGGTTGCGGAGGTGACCTATTTCATCCATCACACGTGTTGCGAGAGATCGCATGGTGAGCGGGTCCGGCACGTGCCGTGCGCCGCCGTGCCCGGCCGGTTCCGCACGCCGCGGGTGTCCGCGGGGGTCGAGCGTGCCTGAGCGTCAGCACGGCAGGCCGGCCCCCGAGACCCTCACGACCATCCGGTCC
>NZ_FZOD01000039.1 GCF_900188345.1 Streptosporangium subroseum
ATGAACACCGGCAGCGCGTTGACAAACGCGACCTTGGCGTCGATCGCGCACTGGGCGTAGAAGCGGTCGGCCTCCTCCGATCCCACGGGCAGGTAGGAGACCAGGACGTCGACCTGGTTGTCCTTGAGGACCTTGACGACGTCCACCGGGGCTTCGTCGGACTCCTCGATCATCTCGCGGTAGTACTCGCCGAGGCCGTCGAAGGTGTGACCGCGCTGGACGGTGATGCCCAGCGGCGGTACGTCACAGATCTTGATGGTGTTGTTCTCCGAGGCCACGATCGCCTCGGAGAGGTCACGCCCGACCTTCTTGGCATCGACGTCGAACGCCGCGACGAACTCGACATCGCCCACGTGGTAGTCGCCGAACTTGACGTGCATCAGGCCCGGCACCCGCGTGCCGGGGTTGGCGTCCTTGTAGAAGTAGACGCCTTGGACAAGTGATGCCGCACAGTTGCCGACACCCACGATGGCTACGCGCACCGAACCCATTCGGTTCTCCTGTCGCTGTATAGGGTGATTCGCGTTGCCATCAAAGACCAGATCAGGAGGCGGTCACCAGGGCGTTGTCGGATACCGGACACCGCTCTTTCGGGTATTGGACGGCAGGCGCGACCGTGTCCGGGCGCAGCGCTCCGGACACCGCCGCCCAGGCCAGCCCGGCCAGGACCCGCCGGTCGTACCGGGATCCCGGCAGGTCGCCGGTCGCGATCTCGGGCAGTTCGATCACCTCGGCGACCACCCCGCTGGAGCGCACGATCCTGCGCATGGAGTTCGCCATGGTGTCCTCGCCGAGGTAGGCGGGATCGGTGGCCATCCGCCCGCCCGCGCGGTATCGCAGGGCCAGCGGCCGTACCGGCACTCCCGCGTCGATGGCGGCCTGGAAGAACGCCGGGTGGAAGCGGCCTATCTCACCCCCGCACAGGGTGGTGGCCTCGGGGAAGACCACAACGGTGTCGCCCTGGCGCAGCGCCTGGGTGACCTTCTCGATCGTCACCGGCAGCAGGCGCAGGTTGTCCCGGTCGTGGAAAATGGTCCCGGAGCTCGCCACCACGGCGCCGATCACCGGCCAGGTGCTCACCTCGATCTCCGACACCATCCGGCAGGGCCGCCAGGCGGCCAGCACCAGCGGGTCCACCCAGGAAATGTGGTTGGCCACGACCAGCGCGCCGTGCGTGGCCGTATCGGAGGCGCTGACCGTCCTGCGGATGCCGAGCGCCCTGACCGCCACCTTGGTCCACGCCCTGGCCAGGCGGGCGCGTAGCGGGGAGCGCAGCAGCCGGGCCACCACCGAGAGCACCACCGCGACCGTCACCAGACCCAGGGCGGCGAGATACCTGGACAGGCGGAGCCGGATCCCGGCCGATGCCGCCGGCGGGGTGATGCAGGAACGCGGAGTGCACGGCGAGACGGGCAACCAGGGGCTCATGCGGTGGCTCCGAGCAGGTGACGGATGTGGCGGGAGTCGATCTCGTCCGTGGACAGCAACATGAGGAAGTCGGCGGTGTGGAAGGCGGCGTCGTAGGCGGGCGGGCCGCAGACCCGCGCGCCCAGCCGCAGGTAGTCGCCGAACGGCGACGGCAGCGGGATCCGATCGGGATCGGGTGCCGAGCCGGCGTTCCAGGCGGTGATCGGAACGACCCGGTGCCCGGCCCAGGCCAGGTGGTCCCGGCGGACCCGGTTCCAGACGGCGGAGGCCTGGCGGCCCCCGTCGCGCAGCGGCACCGAGCAGCTGCCGACGAGCCAGGCGCGGCCGCTGTCCAGCAGGTAACGGGTGACGCCGGTCCGCAGCAACTTCAGGACGGCGCCGTCACGGTGGCCCGGGTGCACGCAGAACCGGCCGATCTCGACCATCGAGCCGCGCAGGTCCGCCAGCCGGGAGAGGTCGAACAGCGTGTCGGAGTAGAGCGGCTCGTCGTCCTCCGACGGCAGCAGCCGGTAGGTGCCGACCGCCAGGCCGGTGGCGTTCTCGCGGACGATCAGGTGCTCGCACCGCGTGTCGAACTCGTCGATGTCGATGCCGGGAACGGGCGAGTCGAGCCGGACGCCGGGTTCGCCGGTGAAGACCAGGTACCGCAGGCGCAGCACGTCCCACACGTCGGCGCTGTCCTGGGCGAGGGAGATCGAGTAAGCCGGGGTGTTCGCGGGCGCGTTGAAGACGGACATTGGCGGGTTCCTTCCTACGCGGGGGAGGAGACAGGGATCGGCCGCTCGGCGGCCTCCGGCGCCGGGCTGATCCTGGCCAGCGCGACGGTTCCGGCGAGGACCAGGGCTCCCGCACCGAGGGCGGCGAGCAGGCTGGCGGGGTCCGACGGAAGCCGCTCGTGCAGGATCAGCGCGCCGATCGTCACGGCGGTGAGCGGGTCGGCGATCTGCACGGTGGCGTACGCGACCCCGAAGTGGCCGGTCGCGTAAGCGCTCTGCAGCAGGGCCAGCGCGGCGGCGGCCACCACCGGCATCAGGAGGGTGATCCAGCTGAGCAGGTGGGACAGGTCATGCATCGCACCGTTGGACAGCACCCGGTTCAGGGTGGCGGCCGAGGCGTACATCACGCCCGAGGCGACGGCCAGCAGTATGGCGCGCCCGTGCGTGGTGGACCGCTGCCCGACACGGTGGCAGACCAGCGCGATCAGCACGGCGCAGGGCAGGAAGCGCAGGATGTCGAGGGCGGTCAGCGTCGGCCGCACTGTGGTGGGCGGAATGACCAGGACGAAGGCGATCAGTCCGGCGGTGACCGCACCCGCGGCGACCAGCTCCGCCCGGCTGGGGCGACGACGGTGCAGCGCGGCGGCGATCGGCACCGCGAACATCAGGCTGGCCACGGTCACCGGCTGCACGACCGTCAGCGGGCCCAGGCCGAGCGCCATGAAGTGGCCCACCCCGCCGACCAGGATGGCCAGACCGCCCAGCAGCCAGCGCGGGCGGCGTACCAGCAGCTTCAGCCGCCCGAAAAGGGTGGAACCGGTGGTCCCGGCGGCCTCGTGCTGCTGCAGGGCCGCGCCGAGTGCGAAGGAGAGCGAGCCGGCGAGCGCGACCTCGGCGGCGAGAAGGGTTGAGCTCATCGGGTCCGCACCTTCCTGCTCACGGTGGCCGCGGTCAGGATGACGAGCACGAGCACGGCCGAGACGGCATAGCCGATCCGGCTGCCGTGGTCGTGGAAGGCGCTGCCGGCCAGGGAGCCGATCCCGAGGTAGGTCGCCGCCCACACCGTGCAGGCGGCGGCCTCCCAGGCGATGAATCGCAGGTAGGGCATGCCCAGGGTTCCGGAGACGACCGGCACGATGGAGTGCAGCATCGGGACGAACCGGCTGGTCACCAGCGCCCATCCGGTGTTCCGGCCGCTCGCGAGCCGCTCGGCGTGGGCCCAGCGGTCCTCGCCGAGCTTCATGCCGAGGTGTGAGGTCCTGATCCGCGGGCCGAACCGGCGGCCCAGGAAGTAGCCGAGCGTCTCGCCCAGCATCGCCCCCGTGGCCGCCACGGCGACCAGGGAGAAGTATTCGGCGGGGGAGCCGACGGTGACACCCGAGACCAGCACCGCGACGTCGCCGGGAACGACGAGGCCGACGAAGAGCGAGGTCTCGGCCATCATGAACAGGAACGTGGTGAGCGCGACGACCGTGAGCGACTGCGCGGCGAGGCTGTCGACGAGGCTCAGCGGTGAGATCATCGCGCACCGCCGGAACACGGGCGGCACGACTTGCATGACGAGTGCACGGTGTGCTGTCCTTCCATGGGACGTAAGTACTGGTCAGCACGGTTTTCGCGGTGAAGTGAGTTGGTGCTCGCCCGCGAGTTGTGCTTGGTACGTGATCCCGGCTTGCCGGCCGGGTGAAAAGTGATCCCGCCGTGGGTCGTCGAGTTGCCGCTCGACGACCCACGTTCGTTTAGTCGATCTCCTTCAGCAACCGCTCCACCTCGGTGAGACGGCTCCGGAGCTCGGCCAGTTCATCGGCCGCGCGGGTCTGGGCCAAGACGGCCTCATGGGCCAGCATCCGGTAGCTCTGGTCCTTGGAAGCCTCGATCTTGATGCGGTAGGTCGCCAGGCCCTGCCAGATCACCACCCCAAGGAAGATCGCGACGATGACGATGATCCCGAGGGCGAAGAGGTTGTCAAACATCGGAGCCACCGCCCGAGAGGGTCTTCGCGGCCTCGGCCAATGTCTCCGGCGTCAGCACGATCTCGAACTGCGCCAGTTCGTAGAACTTCATCGCCTTTCCGTCCTCCGACAACTCAAGTGATCCGTTCACCAGTCCCGCCGCCTCCAGCTTGCGCAGATGCACGGTGAGGAGTGGTCTGCTCATGTTCATCTCCCTTGCCAGCTGGCTGACATATTGCCTTCCGTCGGCCAGGACCGCGATCACGCGCAGCCGATGAGGGTTTGACAGGGCGGAGAGCGCTGCTATGAGCGCGTCGCCGCTGACATCATTCGGCTTGCTCACCACCTCGACCTTTCATGTGTAAACAAAAGCTTTCATGAGGTGTGGATAGTTGTCAACGGCAAACGGGAGCGGTCATGTGGCGCTAATCGGTTTGCCATGCCCGTTTGGGCACGCTTCGCGGTGCTCCCGGCGAGTCTCCGCCCGATACACCATTCGCCTCGCTAGCCTCCCTACCATGGCCACCCGTACGTCTAAAGGCGCCTCAGGAAAGCCCCCCGGCAAGGGGGCCTCTGGTCGGTCCGGGTCTTCCTCGGCCCGTACGGCTCCGGCCAAACGGGCGTCCACCACCCGGGCGAGGAGCACCACCTCCTCGGGCCGGGCGAAGACCACGACCTCCTCGGGCCGCAGGCCCCCCTCGCCGCAGCATGATCCGATCACCTGGGTGCTCACCGTGATCGGCAAGCTGTTCATGGGGATCTGGATGCTGCTCGCCGGGAGCATCGGGGGCGCGGCGCGCGCCCTGGGTCAGAACGCGCGCGAGCTCGACCCGGTGCACCGCAGGGACGGGCTCGGCCTGGCGGTGTTCGCCGGGGCGATCGTGCTGGCCGCCATGACCTGGCGTGAGGACGTGGGCACGGTCTCCGGCGTGGTCAACGACGTCATGCACGGCGTCTTCGGCTCGCTGACCTGGCTCATCCCGGTCCTGCTCGTGCTGCTGGCCTGGCGGCTGCTGCGCCACCCGGACCAGAACGCGGACACCGGCCGCATGATCATCGGGTGGTCCGCCCTCACCGCGGGAGTGCTCGGCATCGTGCACGTCGCGCAGGGCACGCCGTACCCCTCGGGGGGCGGTTCCGACGGCATGGACAAGGTGTCGGCCGCCGGTGGCATGATCGGCTTCATCATCTCGGCGCCCCCGGCCAGCATCCTGCCCGTCTTCATCACCATCCCGCTGCTGCTGATCCTGTCCGGGTTCGGGGTCCTGGTGATCACCGCCACCCCCGTGCACCGGGTTCCCGAGCGGCTGTCCGAGATCAAGCACATGCTCTTCAACCGGGAGACCCCGGCCACGCCCCGCGCGCCCAGGAAGCGGCCCTCGCGCAAGAAGCCGGCGAGCGAGGGGCCGATCGGCGACAACGTCAAGCCGTACGACACGCCCGTCATCACCGAGTCGCCCGACAAGCTCGCCGGGCACTCCCCGGAGATCGTGCCCGGCCTGGCCGAGGAGGACGAGGAGGAGGCGCCGGTCCGCAGCGTGGAGCCGCCCGCGCCGACCCCGGCGCCGCGCAAGGTCGAGCAGCTCGTCCTGTCCTCGCAGTCGGGGCCGTACACCCTGCCGGAGACGCAGCTCCTGCGCCCCGGCAGCGCGCCCAAACCGCAGACCAAGGCCAACACCGTCGTGGTCAACGCGCTGACCAGCGTGATGGAGCAGTTCGCCATCGACGCGCAGGTGATCGGCTTCACCCGGGGTCCGACGGTGACGCGCTACGAGATCGAGCTCGGCCCCGCGGTCAAGGTCGAGAAGGTCACCGCGCTCACCAAAAACATTGCTTATACGGTCAAGTCGGCAGATGTCCGGATCCTGAGCCCGATCCCCGGCAAGTCGGCGATCGGCGTCGAGATCCCGAACACCGACAAGGATCTCGTCTCGCTGGGAGACATCCTGCGCTCCCCGGTCGCCCAGGCCGACCACCACCCGATGATCGTGGGTCTCGGCAAGGACGTCGAGGGCCGCACGATAGTGGCCAACCTGGCCAAGATGCCCCACCTGCTCATCGCCGGAGCCACCGGCGCGGGCAAGTCGGTCTGCGTCAACGGCCTGATCACCTCGATCCTGATGCGCGCCACCCCGGACGAGGTCCGGATGGTCCTGGTCGACCCCAAGCGGGTCGAGCTGAGCGTCTACGAGGGCATCCCGCACCTCATCACGCCGATCATCACCAACCCCAAGAAGGCCGCCGAGGCCCTGGAGTGGGTGGTGGGCGAGATGGACCGCCGCTACGACGACCTGGCCGCCAGCGGTTTCCGGCACGTCGACGACTTCAACAAGGCCGTGCGCGCGGGCAAGCTCGTGCCGCCACCGGGCAGCGAGCGGGTCTACACGCCGTACCCCTACCTGCTGGTGATCGTCGACGAGCTCGCCGACCTGATGATGGTCGCCCCGCGAGACGTCGAGGACTCCATCGTCCGCATCACCCAGCTCGCCCGGGCCGCGGGCATCCACCTGGTGATCGCCACCCAGCGCCCCTCCGTGGACGTGGTCACCGGCCTGATTAAGGCCAACGTGCCGTCCCGCCTCGCGTTCGCCACCTCCAGCCTCGCCGACAGCCGGGTCATCCTGGACCAGCCGGGCGCGGAGAAGCTGGTCGGCCAGGGTGACTCGCTGTTCCTGCCGATGGGCGCGAGCAAGCCCATGCGCCTGCAGAACGCCTTCGTCTCCGAGAAGGAGATCGGCGAGATTGTCGCGCACTGCAAGACCCAGATGCAGGCCGAGTACCGCCAGGACGTCACGGCCGCGGCCTCCGTCAAGAAGGAGATCGACGACGACATCGGCGACGACCTCGACCTGCTGGTCCAGGCGGCCGAGCTGATCGTGACCACCCAGTTCGGGTCGACCTCGATGCTCCAGCGGAAGCTGCGGGTGGGCTTCGCCAAGGCGGGTCGCCTGATGGACCTGCTGGAGAGCAGGAGCGTGGTCGGACCAAGCGAGGGGTCGAAGGCGCGCGAGGTTATGGTCAAGCCCGACGAGCTTCCAGGACTACTCGCCGACCTGCGTGGACAATGACGCCCCCCGCCGTACGGCTCCCATTTGGTTACTGATTGAATGGGACCCACTACGCAGCGTCGGGGGCTGAAGGGCGTGCGCTATGGGTATTGGCAGCGATCTGGCGGAGGCCCGCCGGTCGATGGGACTGACCGTCGGGCAGCTGAGCGAGCGCACGCGCGTTCGTGAGGCGCTGATCCACGCTATGGAGAGGGAGGACTTCTCCCTCTGCGGGGGTGACTTCTACGCGCGGGGGCACGTTCGCAACGTCGCCAGGGTCCTCGGGCTCGATCCCGAGGCCGCGGTTCACCGATACGACGAGCAGCGCGGGGACGTGCCGCCGCCGGTGCGGGCGGCCAGAGTGTTCCAGGCCGACACACCGATCAAGATCCACGAGCGCCGTTCGCCCAACTGGACGATGGCCATGGCGGTAGCGCTGATCATCCTCGCGGTCTTCGGCGTGGTGAAGACGATGGGCGGGCAGAGCGCGCCCACGGCGGAGATCTTCCCCGCCCCGACGAAGGTGCCGCCGTCCAAGGCGGCCGACCCGCGCCGGGCCGCGTCGCTGGCCGCCGAGAAGCGGGGCGAGCTGGTCGTCGTTCAGGTCAAGGCGAAGCGCACGTCCTGGCTCGACGTGAAGGACGGGGGCGACCACGTGCTCTTTTCGGGCACGCTCAAGGCGGGCAGAACTTCCGTCTGGAAGGCGAAGAAGAAGCTGAAGGTCACCTTCGGCGACGGCGGAGCCGTCCTGCTGCAGGTGAACGGCAAGGACATGGGTGCTCCCGGCCGTGCCGGGGAGGTTCTCAACCGTTCTTACGGGATCGCGGAACCCCGGAAGCCCTAGCCGTTCGCGCGGTTGCAACGGGGTTGGAATGGGGGAGGTGCATCGGGTAGTGGCCAACTCCCGATACCGTAGTGTTCACCATGTCATCCCGCCGAACCGCATCGCTGATCACACTGGGCTGCGCGCGCAACGAGGTCGACTCCGAGGAGCTCGCCGCGCGTCTTGAGGCTGCCGGCTGGCAGGTGGGCGACGACGACCCAGATGTCATCGTCGTCAACACCTGCGGCTTCATCGACTCAGCGAAAAAGGACTCCATCGACACGTTGCTCGCCGCGGCCGACTCCGGGGCCAAGGTGGTCGCCGCGGGCTGCATGGCCGAGCGCTACGGCGACCAGCTCGCCGAGGCGCTGCCCGAGGCCACGGCTGTCATCTCCTTCGACGACTACACACAGATCGGCAGGCGTCTCGACGACGTGCTGGCGGGCACACCGCTCGTCCCGCACAGTCCCCGCGACCGCCGGACCCTGCTGCCCATCTCCCCGGTCGAGCGCGCCGCCGCGCCAAAGGTCAACATCCCCGGCCACGGCGAGCTGCCCGAGGGAGTGGCCCCGGCCAGCGGCCCCCGGCCGCTGCGCAAGCGCCTGGGCGACGGCCCGGTGGCCTCCCTGAAGCTGGCCTCCGGCTGCGACCGGCGCTGCACGTTCTGCGCGATCCCGGCCTTCCGCGGCGCCTACGTCTCGCGCAACCCCTCGGAGCTCCTCGGAGAGGCCGCGTGGCTGGGCGAGCAGGGCGTCAAGGAGCTCGTGCTGGTCAGCGAGAACTCCACCTCATACGGCAAGGACCTCGGTGACCTGAGGGCGCTGGAGAAGCTGCTGCCCTCCCTCGCCGCGACCGAGGGCATCGAGCGGGTGCGCATCAGCTACCTGCAGCCCGCCGAGCTCCGCCCGGGGCTGCTGGAGATGATCGCCTCCACCGAGGGGATCGCCTCCTACTTCGACCTCTCCTTCCAGCACGCCAGTGGCTCGGTGCTGCGCCGGATGCGCCGCTTCGGCGACCCCAAGCGCTTCCTCGACCTCCTGGAGTCGGTCCGGGAGATCGCTCCCGAGGCGGGTGTGCGCTCCAACTTCATCGTGGGCTTCCCCGGCGAGACCGAGGAGGAGTTCGCCGAGCTGGTGGCCTTCCTCGAGGAGGCCAGGCTCGATGTGATCGGCATCTTCGGCTACTCCGACGAAGACGGCACCGAGGCGGCGTCACTCCCCGGGAAGCTGGACCAGGAGACCGTAGACGCCCGCGTGGCCGCGCTCACCGAGCTGGCCGAGGAGTTCATGGCCCAGCGGGCCGAGGAGCGGATCGGCACCGAGGTGGACGTCCTGATCGAGGAAGACCTCGGCGACGGCGGCTACGAAGGCCGTGCGGCCCACCAGGGGCCCGAGGTCGACGGTTCTGTAACGGTCCAGGGCATCGGCCTGGTGCCGGGTCAGATCGTCCGGGCCGTTGTGGTCGACTCGGAAGGGGTCGACCTGATCGCACGGATCAAGGCGGCCACATGAGCGCGCCACCGGGCCGGGAGGGCGTATGACCAACCCGCCAGAGACGGGCACCGATTCGACCGCGGCATCCATGGCCCCCAAGGTGAGCGCCTGGAACATCGCCAATGTTGTGACGGTGATACGACTGGCGATGGTTCCGTTCTTCGTGGTCTGCCTTTTCCTGCCGGGATCCGGCTGGCGAGCCGCGGCTCTGGTGGTCTTCATGGTCGCCTCGCTCACCGATCTGCTCGACGGTGAGCTGGCCCGCCGTTACGGCCTGATCACCGATTTCGGGAAGATCGCCGATCCGCTCGCGGACAAGGCCCTCATCGGTGCCGCGCTGATCAGCCTCTCGATCCTGGACGAGCTTCCCTGGTGGATGACCATCGTGATCCTGGGCAGGGAGCTCGGCGTCACCATCCTGCGATTCGCGGTCATCAGGCACGGGGTCATCCCCGCCAGCTACGGTGGCAAGGTGAAGACCGTCCTGCAGATCGCCGCGATCGTCTCCTACATCTGGCCGGGAGTGCCGGAGCCGATCCGCTGGATCGTCATGGGCGCGGCGGCCATCGTGACGGTGGGCACCGGCCTCGACTACGTGATCCGCGCGATCAAGCTGCGTCAGGTGGCGAAGCAGGCGCGGGCCCGATGAGTCACCGTCTGCGCAGCTCCACCAACGTGCTCTCGCTCCTCGTCCGCGAGGGGGAGACGGTGTCGGTGGCCGAGTCGCTGACCGCCGGCCTGATCGGCGCGGCGCTCACGGCCCCCTCCGGGGCCTCTGCCGCCTTCGTGGGCGGGGTCATCTCCTACGCCACCGAGCTCAAGCATCGCCTGCTGGAGGTCCCTGCGGGCCTGCTGGAGCGTGAGGGGGCCGTGCATCCGGAGGTCGCCGCGGCCATGGCCGACGGCGTCCGCCGCCTCACGGGCTCCACGTACGGCCTGGCGGCCACCGGAGTGGCCGGTCCGGAGCCGCAGGACGGTAAACCGGTGGGCACCGTTCACCTTGCCGTTAGCGGCTCAGATGGGCGGGTATGGCACCGAGATCTACACCTCGCCGGGACGCGTGAGGAGATTCGCGAATGGACTGTGAACGAGGCCGTGGACCTGCTCCAAGGCGTGCTGGAGGCGAGCGTGAGGGAACATTCCGGATGATTACCGCGTTACGTCCCCAGCGAACATGCCCGCCATGGTCTGCCGTGGTGTCCGTGGTTACGGGTACGGTGGAACTGTGAGTGATGTAAAGGTCAAGCGATGATGACGGCGAGGAGTATGTACCAAGGGTCGCGTTCAAAGAACGGGCGGCACGAACCGGTCGCGCGGAGTGTTGTCAAGGCATCCGCGCCGGGGAGGGAGCGACAGATGGTCCTGCTGCGTCAGCTGCTCGGTGACGTGCTGCGGCGGCTGAGGGTGCGGCAGAGTCGCACCCTGCGTGAGGTGTCCACATTGGCTCGTGTTTCTCTCGGATATCTGTCCGAAGTGGAGCGCGGTCAGAAGGAGGCCTCCTCAGAGCTGCTCGCGTCGATCTGCGGTGCCTTGGGCGTGCCGCTTTCACAGGTGCTGCGTGAGGTTTCCGATCAGTTCGCGTTGGCCGAGCTGCAGCATGCGCCGGTGCTGGCAAATGACGTCCCCGAGCGGGAGCGTCTGCCGATTCCGGAGACCGTGCCGCCAGGTGCCATCCCGGACTCCGTCTTTCCCGAGGTCAACGACATGGTCGCCGCCTAGTCGGTCGGTTCTTCCGGCTGGCAGTGGCCGCACCAGATGATCAGCCGTTCCTGCGGCTGTGCGCCCATCTCCCCACGACTGATTCGACGCCCGCAGCGCAGGCAAGGCCTTCCGGCCCTGCCGTAGACCCAGGTGCTCCGTCCCGGACGGAGGTCACCGGTCGTCACCCTGCTCGGACGTTCCTTGTTGGCGTCCATCAACCGGTGCGCCAGCGTCACGATCGTTCCCAGGTCTTCGACCATGCCCACGGGCCGCCATGGCGAGACTTTCGCGAGGAACAACGTCTCGGCCCGATAGATGGTGCCGATCCCCGCCAGGTTGCGCTGGTCCAGAAGCGCCTCCCCGATGCTCGTCTCCGGCCTCCGCGCCAGCCGTCGCACGGCCTCGGCCTCATTCCAGTCGGGCCCCAGCAGGTCGGGCCCGAGATGCCCGACGAACCGGGCCTCCTCATCTGCCGGGACCAGGTCGACCATGCCGAGTCGCACTCCCGCCGCCTGCCACTCCGCGTTGGCGAGCACCAGACGGATCACGTCGCCCGGGGGCAGCCGACGGCCGGCGGGTGAGATCTGCCAGCTGCCCTCCATCCGGAGATGGGTGTGAACGGTCAGCCCGCCCTCGACGCGGGTGAGCAGGTGCTTGCCGCGTGAGACGGTCTCCAGCACGGTCCGGCCGGTGAGGTCGGCCGTGGCGTGACGTGGCACGCGGAAGTCGGAGCGGGTCAGGACCCGGCCGTCGAGTGCCCGGCCGAGCCGTCTGGCGGTGCGGTAGACGACGTCACCCTCGGGCATGGGACCTGCCCAGCGGCCCAAGCGGCACGACCCGGGTGGGCACGGCCCGGTTACGAGGCCGGCACGATATGGCTCGGGTGCGGGACCTGAGCGGCACGGCCCGGGTGGGCACGGCCTGGATACGAGGTCGGCGCGGTACGGCTCGGGTGCGGGACCTGAGCGGCACGGGTCTAGTCCCAGGCGGCGGGGTCGGCGGACAGCTGCCGGACCCTCTCCGGGAGGGCTCCGGTCGCCACGTTCTCCAGCGTGACCTCCTCCAGGATCGCCCTCTCGTTGGCGCGCAGTGCGATCCAGACCTGCTGAAGGGACTCGGCGGGGCCGCGGTAGTCGACGTGCTCGGGACGCTCGCCCCGCACGTTGGCCAGCGGGCCGTCCACGGCGCGGATCACATCGGCAAGACTGATCTCGGCGGCCGGGCGGGCCAGCACGTAACCGCCCTCGGGGCCACGCTGGCCGCGGACCAGCCCGGCTCGGCGCATCTGAAGCAAAATGTTTTCCAAGTATTTAGGGGGCATGTCCTGCTCTTTCGCCAGCTCACCCACGGTGGTAGGTCCGTCACCCGCAGCGGCGAGTTCGGCGGCGGCACGTAGGGCATAGTCGACACGAGCGGATAGACGCATGTAACCGATTATCCCGCCTGCTATTGATTCCTTATGCGCGAGGCCCGCGCAAAATGAAATCTCGGCCGTCGCCTTCGGCGATCACAGGGCTCTGCAGCCACGTTTCGCCGGGCGCGGGCTCGTGGATGACGTAGTGGTGGGGCGCCATGGCGGAGGTGCGGCCCTGGAGCAGGGCGAGGCAGGCGGCGTGAATCTCCTCCGGCGTTCCGGAGGAGAAATGGCAGGTCAGACGCCCATTGGCGTCGTGGATCACCCGGTGAGGCCGCCCGCCGACGGCCTCACCGACCAGCCGCTCGACCGCGTCGAGGCTCACCCAGCAGGAGTCGACGTGGATCCAGCCGGGGCCGTACTCGACGGGGGCGACCCCGGCGATCGCCAGGACATCCGACAGACGAACAATTCGGTTCTCGGCCCTGATCAGCAGCTTGACGAGCCCGGTCCCGAAGGCCTCCGCCTCCGTACGCGTCATGACCCGGGGGTCGATCCAGAACGTCAGGTCCACCTCCTCGTCCTCCAGTCGGTTGGCCCAGAGCGCGAGATGGGCGGGGAGCGAGGCGGCGGGCAGCCAGTCGCATTCGATCTCGGCGGACGGCGCGGGCTCGCGCGCCGAGACGGTGACTCCGCTCATGTCGTTGAAGACGCAGTCGCGCGCGAAGTTCACGCCCCGCTCGGCGTTGACGGTCTCGATGACCTCCCAGAGCGCGGTGGAGTCGAACCGGCTGTGCTGGTATCCGGTGAGTGAGGCGGTGCGGAAGCGGCGGATCGCCTCGTCGAAGGTGGAGACGTCGAGGTCGGCGGCCATCAGGGCGTCCTGGGCCAGCGGCCCGACATAGTCGCGCAGTTCGGGACGGACCCGGTTGCTCGCCAGCGAGGCGATCACGCAGGTCCGCTGCGCGTTGCGCAGGCCGATCAGGACCCCCAGCGCGGCGAGGACGACCGCGGAGCGGCTGGCGCCGGTACGGTTCGCGATGGCGCCCAGTGCCCCGCCCGCCACCGCGGAGCGGACCCGGAGCCGGGGGCAGATCGCGTCGGCGTCGGGCACCTCGTCGATGTCGATCGCGAACATGGACTGCGGAACCCGCCGAAGCTGGGTCTCCCAGTGCCGCAGGGCCGCCGCGGTGCGGCGCCGGGAGAGCGGTCCTCCCTCGGCCTCGGCCAGTTCGAGGGGCTGCGTCGGGCACGGCGAGAGTACGGCGCCGCCCCGGATCAGGCGCTCCCACTCGCGCATGACGGTGGCCAGGCCGATCGCGTCCACCGAGGTGTGGGGAAGCACGAAGACCGCCAGGCGTGGCACGTTCCGCTCGGTGATCACGGCGACCCTGATGGGAAGCTCCGCCTCCACGTCGAACCGGGTGCCCTGCATCCGCAGGCCGACCTCCTCCGCGAGGTCGGCGAGGCCGGATCCGCCTCCGCCGGGCTCGACATCGTGCACCTCGACGGGGAGCGCGCCCGAACCGCTCACGCACTGGGTATCGGAGTGGATGGTGGCCCGGAGACCCTCGTGCCGGGAGAGCAGCCGGCCGACCGACTCGGCGACGGCATCGAGGGTCGTGCCCGCCGGAAGGCGTTTGACGACGCGGAAGTTCATGTGGAGCGGCGGGTCGCGGAGCACGCAACGCGCCATGTTGGCCTGTCCCATCGTGACGGGGCCGTACCGGGTCGGCTGTCCCGTGTATTCGGCTGCGATCGTGATGACGGTATCCATGTCCAGACCTGCCTCGCCACGCGCGGCAAGGGTCTTACTAAAAAGAACCTTTACCGTTTTCGGGAGTGTTCCATGCGGTGGGCGAGCGTCGCAAGACTTGCTTTCCGGGCACAAGGCGGATACGGGGGGACGACACAGTGGCGTGGAGGAAACCCCAGGTGGGAGAGGCTCTCGGGGCCGAAAACCAGGAGTGGGACGGCCGAAAAGCCGGAGAGCCCGAGGGACGGGCGGCGCGGGGCCGGGGCCGCCGGGCGGAGGAGAACCTCCGGCGCGGCACGGCGGGGGGCACCCCCGTGGCCCCCCGCGAGGCCTCCGCGGGGCTAAACTATCAGGAAGCTTTATTAATGAATAGAACCGCTATTTTTGATTGAATATAATTACGACGGGGAAACGGCGACAAGAGAGCATGCGTATGGAGCGACGTCCTGGCGTGCCCAGGCTACTGAGGGAGATCAACGACAGGGCCGCCCTCGAGCTTCTGCTCGCCTCGGGACCACTGACGAGAGGCCAGATCGGGGAGCTCACAGGCCTTTCCAAGGTGACCGCGTCGCAGACGCTCGCCCGGCTGGAGGGGCGCGGTCTGGTCGAGGTGGCAGGGGAGCAGGCCGGGGGTAGAGGGCCTAATGCGGCGCTTTATGGGATTATTTCCTCCTCGGCCTATGTGGCAGGCCTGGATGTCGGACCGGAATTCGTGACGACCGCCATCGCCGATATCCACGGGGAGATCGTGGCCGAGGTGAAAGTCGCGCCGAATGGGCACGACGATCCGGTCGCCCTCGTGCACAGCGCGGTCGTCAAGGCCTGCCGGTCGGCCAAGGTGGCGCTCTCCAAGCTGCGGGCGGTTGTGATCGGCACCCCCGGTGTGGTCGACCCTCGGAGCGGGGACGTGCGGTTCTCCTTCGACCTGCCGGGATGGCACGAGGGCATCCACGAGCGACTCGCCCGCGACCTGCGCCGCGACGTCAAGATCGAAAACGATGTGAACCTCGTCGCCCTCGCCGAACGCACCCTGGGCGCCGCCCGTGACGCCGACGACTTCGTACTGCTCTGGGTGGGCCGCGGCATCGGCCTCGGTGTAGTGCTCGGCGGCCGGCTGCACCGCGGCCGGTCGGGCAGCGCGGGCGAGATCGGCTATCTGCCGGTGCCCGGCGTGCCCCTGGCCGAGGACGTGCGAGCCGTGCCGGGAAGGCTGCCCTCGCTCGCCGGTGGCCTGCAGTCCCTGGTCAGCGCCGAGGCGGTGGCCGAGCTCGCCGAGACGTACGGCTTCTCGGGTGGCAGCGCCGCCGAGTGCGTGGCGGCCGCGGTCAAGGCGGGGGAGCGGGGAGAGCCCCTGCTGAACGAGATCGCCGGGCGGCTGGCGCTGGGTGTGGCGTCGGTGTGCGTTGTGCTCGACCCCGGGCTCGTGGTGCTCGCCGGAGAGGTCAGTCAGGCGGGCGGAAGCGCGCTCACCTCCAGGATCGAGGAGGCGGTGGCCCGCATGTGCCCGATCCGCCCGCAGGTGGTGCCCACCGCGGTGGCCGGTAACCCGGTGTTGCGCGGTGCCGTTCTCGCCGCCCTCGACCAGGCCCGTGAGGAGATCTTCGCCTCCTGAGGATCCCACCAGAACTGACTCCTCAAGCGTGCTGTGAGAGCGTGCGCCTCATCCTCGATCCGCAGCCGTCTGCTGGGCGGCGGTGGAGGGCGCTCAAGACGGGGTGGATCGTCGACTGTGTGGCGGGCTCCACAATTTGATCACTGTGAGCATCTGAGTGATCACTGAATTTAGTCGAAGACCTGCGGGATGCCTAGTCGTACAGTGAAGATATGGGCATGTTGACCGTTGATCTCGACGCCAAGGCGGAGAAGGCCTTGAACGAGCTGACCTCCGATGGTCGTTCCGCGACCGAAGCTGTCCGCGAAGCGCTTGTCATCGCTCAGCGTCTTCACCGCATGGAACTGGCTCGGATCGCAGCCGAGAGGCTGGCCAACGATCCCGCCGACAGGGCCGAAGCAGAAGCGATCATGAAGGACACGGAGCACCTGCGTGCGTGGTGACGTGTATCGACTGCGCGCTCCCCGCGACGCGATGGCCCATGAACAGCGAGGCGAGCGTTTCGCCGTGATCCTTCAGTCGGACTTCCTGACCCATCTCTCCACCGTGCTCATCGCCCCCACCTCGGCCAGCGCGCCTGCCGCACCTTTCCGCCCCGAGGTCGAACTCCTTGGTAAGCAGACACGAATCATGGTCGAGCAGACCATGGCCGTTGCCCCGCATCGCCTGGGCGATTTCGCGGGACGTCTGGACCCGGCCGAGCTTGAAGAGATCGATGACGCCCTGCACACCGTCCTCGGCATGCTCCAGTAGCGGAGGCGGAAAATAAATCGAGTCGACTTCCCTCTGCCGTAGCCTCACAGCGGGTCCGGATTACGGCAGGAGGATCGGGTGATCTGGGACTTCCACCCCTGGCGCTCCTTGCCGAACTCGTTCGCCTTCACGCCATCGATGAAGGCGTCTCACTCGGCAGCGGGAAAGACGGGTTGAGGCCATCGAAGTCCTTAGAGCCGCGCCCAGTGATTGGCTCGGAATGCTCGGCCATTTGGTCGGAGCCGTCCCGGTGCTTCGGCGGGCAAGGCTTTGGCTCGGTGAGCTGAAAGGTCAGTACGGTAGCCCGGCCTCTTCGATCGCGTCGGCGATCTGCCGGCGTCCTTCCTTTCGGCGGTCGCGAGCCGCCTGGAACGCCAAGATATCGGCGAGACGCACCACCCGGTGGCGACTTCCGGGCAAGCACGTCGACGGAATGTCGCCGGAGTCGAGCAGGCGGGCGACGAACGGGCGAGACAGACCCAGCATCTCGGCAGCCTCGGCCGGAGTCAGTTGCGTTTCGGAAGCCATGATGGTGACCGCGTGCCCGATTGCCAGCTCACCCGCTGAAGCGATGAGAACCTGAACCAGTTCGATCGGAAGGACCAGCTCGCTGCCATCGGATGTTCGCAGCACCACTTCGACCTGGTCGGCTGTCATCCGGCTGGTTTCGGTCAGTGCGTTCTGATGGGACGGGCAGGGGACGACCCTGGTGGCCTTCGCCAGGACACTGGTGCGCGCCATATTCGCCTCTCCTTCGTACCAGGCAACACTCTATATCTGAAATAACTGTAACTTCGAAGGTGAGCGCAGGCAACCGAGCCGAAGTTCCGGCCGGTTCAGGGCCTCTGCGAGAGGTTCGCCTGCGAACGATCGCCAACGTCCAAGTGCGGAGTCGCCGCAGGGTGTTTGTTTTCCGCCGGACTGTGAGAAATGCCTCCGGCCACGCTGCTTGTCGTGCGACCACGAGGGTTTCTCGGAAGACCGGGGTCACTTCAGGGGGAGCTGGTCCGGGCCGTCGAAGAATGGCCGGTCAGGAGTTCGGCCGCGGCCCGGCCGGAGGCGGTCGTCGCGCCGTACGTGGTGATGTGCGTGCCACCGGGTGTCTCGGGCCCCGGCAACCCCATCTCCACCACGATCGCGTCGGGACGCCGCGACAGCAGGGCGTCGAGCCGGGCTGACAGCCAGGCGTGCCGGTGGGCGTCGCGCACGGCGATCACCAGGGGGCGGCCGTCGGCCTGCGGTGGAAGCGGGTCCTCGGCTCCGAGCCGTACCGCGGTCGTGCCGGGGAGCAGCTCGGCCAGCGGCGCGGCGACGCCCCAGGGGGTGGCCCGGTCGATGGCGATGTTCGTCTCGGACACGAACTCGATCACCTGTGGGGCCGCGGTCAGTGGGAGCCCGTCGCCACGGACCCGCACGGCTCGCCTGGCGGCCGCGAGACCGGCCGATTCCGGCGTCTGAGCGGTGGCCGAGGTGGCCCGGCGCCGTTCGGCGGACCACGCGGCCAGGCGGCGGACCCGGGAGGCGGCCTCGGCCAGGCGCTCCTCGGGGAGCGTGCCGTCGATCACGGCGGCCATGATGGCGTTGCGGATGAATCCGACCACTCCGGCTCCCTTGCGCTCGCCGCCCACGCAGATCGCGTCGGCGCCGGCGGCGAGGGCGCGGACGGCCGCCCCGGTCACGCCGTACCGCTCGGCGACGGAGGGCATCTCCACGCCGTCGGTCACGATCAGCCCGTCGAAGCCGAGCTCCCGCCTGAGCAGCCCGACAAGGATGCGGCTGCTCATGGTGGCGGGGGAGTCGGCGTCGTAGGCGGGGACGAGCAGGTGACCGGTCATCACGGCCCGGACCCCGGACTCGATGGCCGCCCGGTACGGCGGGAGCGTGGTGACGGCGAGCTCCTCGGCCGAGTAGGACACGGTCGGCAGATCGGTGTGGGAGTCCGTCGCGGTGGCGCCGTGGCCGGGAAAGTGCTTGGCGCAGGCGGCCACCCCGGCCGACTGGAGGCCGGTGACCCACGCGCGGGCGTGCCGGGCGACCAGCAGGGGGTCTGCGCCGAACGCGCGGGTGCCGACGACGGGGTTGTCCAGGTCGGAGTTGACGTCCACCACGGGGGCGTAGTTCAGGGTGATGCCCGCGAGGGCCAGGTCCCGCCCGATCTCGCGGGCGACCCGCTCGGTCAGCTCGGGATCGTCCACCGCGCCGAGCGCGAGGTTTCCAGGACGGGAGCTGCCGGTGAGCGCCTCCAGCCGGGTGACGTCGCCGGCCTCCTCGTCGGTGGCGATCACCACGTCCGGGTTCTCCGCGCGCAGGGCCGCGGTCAGTGCTCTGATCTGCACACTGTCTACAAGATTGCGGGAGTAGAGCGCAACCCCGCCGAGACCCTCACCGAGCCGCCTGCGCAGCCAGTCGGGCACCTCTGCACCCACGAACCCGGGCTGCAGCACGGTGTTGGCAAGTCCGGCGAGTTCGGGGCTTCCACCACTGAGTTCCCCGCGAACGGTCATCGACGCCTCCAGGTCGGTTCGCCGCAAGCCGCTTGTCTCGGGCGTAGCACATGTGTAGCATTCAAATGCTGGAATAGACAGGAAACTTTCCTAATAAATGCCTGTTCGGGGTGACCCGCGCCCCCGTCGCCCGCCGAAGAGGAGTCATCCACGAGGGAGACGGACACGATGTCGCACGCCTCTTTCGACCTGCGGGGGATCCCGCTGGTGCTCCACCTGAACGGCCCCGTCGACGTTCCGGCACTGCTGAGCGCATGCGCCGCCGTAGCCGCCCGGCACGCGGTGCTCGGCCGGGTCCGGGTGACCCGGGTGGAGACGTCTCCCGAGCGCTACCCCGAGGTCGCGACGGCGGAGGCCGCTCGCCCGTTCGACCTGGATCGCGGCCCGCTCGCCCGGTTCACGCTGGTCACGGTCGGGCAGGACCGCAACCGGCTGATCTTCACGGCGCACGGCCGGGTGTTCGACGCGAGCTCCAAGGACATCCTGGTCCGCGACCTGGCCGACGCCTACTTCTCGCGCGCCGCGCTGCCCAGGCTGCCCCTGCCGTACGGCGAGCCGTCTGCGCCCCGGGGCGCCCTGTCCGTACGGCAGAGCGAGGCGTTCTGGAGGGAACGTGCCGGTGAGCCCGCCGAGCTGGTCCTGCCCGGCCTGCGGGCGAACCCGCACGACGTCGGTCCCGGCGAGATCGTTGAGATGGTGCTCGGCCGAGCCGAGTTCGAGGGGTTCGCCGCCGGGGCCACGGCACTCGGCGCGACCCGGTTCGAACTGCTCCTGGCCTCCCTGGGCGTGCTGCTGCGCCGCTACGGCACCGCCGGCTCGCCGATCGCCCTCGACCTCGGCACCCGGACCGGCGAGACACGGGACCACATCGGGCCGTTCGTCGCGGAGGTGCCGTTCGCCCCGCACCCCGGCCCGGACGAGGATCTGCCGACCTACCTGCGTACGGTCCAGGCCGAACTCCGCGCCCTGTACCGGTTCCGGCACCTGCCGCCGGAGAGGACCTCCCGGCCGGTCCTGTTCAGTTACCGCAGAAGGGCGGCCACCCCTCGTTTCCACGGGGTCGGGACCGGCGTGGAGTGGACGGTCTTCAACGGTGTGGCCCGTGGCGCGCTGCACCTCCAGGCGGTGGACGCGGACCGGAGTCTCACCCTCGGGCTCCGCTTCAACCCCGCCACGATCGACCACGACGACGTGTCCCAGATCGCGAGGTATCTGCGCACGCTCCTGCGCGCCATCGCCGCCGAGCCCCACGCGAGGATCGCGGAGCTTCCCGCGCCGGACCCCGAGCCGGACGAGGAATCCGTGGCGGCCGGCTCGTTGTCCTTGGATGGTGCGGAAGGGCCCGTGATGACGCAGATGCGCGAGATCTGGCAGGAGATCCTCCGTCCGATCCCCGCGAACGCGTTCTGATCGCATGCCGACGGCTCGCGCCCGGGGATTCCCTCGGGCGCGAGCCGTGCCGCATACGCCGAACCGGACGCCGGATCAGACGCCGAGCAGCTCGGCGGCGGCCTGGGCGTTGGCGCGGGCGGCGCCGTACGTGGCGAGGTAGGTGACGCCCTCGGGGCGCCAGATCGGCAGGCCCATCTCGACCACGGTGGCGTCGGGGCGGGCGGACAGCAGCGCGGACACCACCGACCGGCTGGCCTGGTAGCGGTGGGCGTCCTTGACCACGACGATCAGGGAGCGGCCGGCGGCGCGCTCCAGGATGCCCGGCACGTCGGCGTCCTCCGGTTTGACCCGGAGGACCTCCGCCTGCGGCAGCAGGGGAGTGAAGCCCCACGGCACGTCGCCGACCGCGATGGTCGGCGGGGTGTCGACCTCGACCACCAGGGGGTTGATCAGCGGGGACGCCGATCCGGTGAGGCTGATCGCGCGACGGGCGGCGGCCAGGCCGATCACGTTCTCCTCGGCCTGGCCCGTGTGGGGCGTGCCGAACCAGGTGCGCAGGCGGGCCACTCGCTCGGCCGCCGCCTCCAGGCGGGCCAGGGGCAGCCGCCCGTCCAGCACCGCGGCGACGATCTCGGAGATGATCCGGCGGATGTCGTCCTCGGTCGGCAGCGGGCCCAGGCAGAGCAGGTCGGCCCCGGCGGCCAGGGAGAGCACCGCGCCGCCGGCCAGGCCGTAGGCGTCGGTGACCGCCTTCATGTCGAGGGCGTCGGAGATGACCACGCCGTCGTAGCCCAGCTCGCCGCGGAGCAGACCGGTCAGGGCGGCGGGGGAGAGCGTGGCGGGAATCAGGCCGGTGACGGCGGGGACCCGTACGTGCGCGGTCATGATCGACTTTGTCCCGGCCGCGATCGCGGCGCGGAAGGGGACGAGCTCGCGTTCCCGCAGCAGCTCCAGGGAGGCGTCGACGAGCGGGATCTCCAGGTGGGAGTCCTGACGGGTGGCTCCGTGGCCGGGGAAGTGCTTGACGCAGGCGGCCACGCCCGCCGACTGCAGGCCGTGGACGGCGGCGACGGTGTGCCGGGCGACCAGGGCGGCGTCCGACCCGAACGAGCGGGTGCCGATCACCGGGTTGTCGTCGGCGGTGTTCACGTCGGCCGAGGGGGCCATGTCCAGGTTGACGCCGCAGCGGGCCAGGTCGTCGCCGATGGACCGGTAGACGCGCCGGGTCAGCTCGGCGTCGTCGACGGCGCCGAGGGCGGCGTTGCCGGGGTAGGGGCTGCCCACGTGGTAGGCGAGCCGGGTGACGTCGCCGCCCTCCTCGTCGAGCGAGATGACCGGCTCACCGGCCTCGCGCAGGCGGGCGGTGAGGGTGGAGAGCTGGGCGGCGTCGGCGACGTTGAACCCGAAGAGGGTGACGCCGCCGAGACCGTTCTCCAGATCACGCAGGACCCACCCGGGGACGGTGGTGCCCTGGAACGCGACGAGCAACGTGCCGGCCGCGAGACGGTGCAGCCCCTGATCGCTGTGTTCCGCGATGAACTCAGACATGGCGGTATGTAGTTCCTTACCTGAGATAGGGGGGTGTCGGATAGGGAAAGGGCTGGTACGGCTCGCTCCTTGTGGGTGCGAGCCGTACCAGCACCGGGGGGGTCAGCCCTTGACGGCGCCCGCGACGAGGCCGGAGACCATCCGTCGCTGCACCAGAAGGAAAAAGATGATCACCGGGATGGTCATCAGGGTGGAGGCGGCCATGATGCCGCCCCAGTCCACCGACCGCTGGCTGACGAAGTAGCGCAGCGCCACGGGCATGGTGTAGCTGCCCTGGTCGCTGATCAGGGTCAGCGCGAACACGAACTCGTTCCAGGCGGTGATGAACGAGAAGATGCTCGTCGCGACGAGACCGGGCGCCACCAGCGGGAACAGGACCCGCCAGAAGGTGGTGAACCGGCTCGCGCCGTCGATCCAGGCCGCCTCCTCCAGCTCCCTGGGCACCGCCGCGACGAAGGTGCGGAGCATCCAGATCGCGAACGGCAGCGTCATCGCGATGTTCACCACGATGAGCCCGAAGAGCTGGTCGTACAGTCCCGCCCGCCGGACCATGATGAAGAGCGGGATGAGCAGGGCCTCGCCCGGCACCATCTGCACGATGAGGAGCAGGACCAGGAACGGGGCGCGTCCGCGGAAGCGGAAGCGGGCCACGGCGGTCGCCGCGAGCAGGGAGAAGACGGCGCCGATGAGCACGGTGCCGAGGGCCACGATGGAGCTGTTGAGCAGGTAGCGCCAGATGGAGTGGCCCGCGACGCCCTCGGTGAAGACCCGCTTGACGTGGTCCAGGGTCGGGTCGGTCGGGAACGGGATGAAGTCCGTCGTGAAGATCTGCTCGCTGCTCTTGAACGCCGTGGTCACCATCCAGTAGACGGGGAACACCGCGAACACGAACACCACGACGGCCGCGGTGTTGAGACCGAACTTGCCGAGCTGCTTGCGCTGCTTGAGCTTCCTGCTGGCCTGGAGCTGCCCGGACCGCCCGGGTGTCTCGAAAGTGGTCATCGCACGTCCTCCGTCTTCACGATCTGGCGGACGTAGAAGAAGGTGATGACGAGCAGGATCAGCGTCAGCACCACCGCGATGGCCGCTCCCATGCCCATCTTGGGCGGCGCGCTGAAGGCCTGGGTGAAGGCGAACAGCGACAGGTTGAAGGCCTCACGGTTGGACGTTCCGCCCGCCAGCACGAACAGCTGGGTGAAGACCTTGAAGTCCCAGATGATCGAGAGCACGACCAGCACCGCGAAGACCGGCTTCAGCAGCGGGAAGGTGATCCGCCAGAAGATGCGCCACGCGGAGGCGCCGTCCATCCGGGCCGCCTCGTACAGCTCCTGGGAGATGCTCTTCAGCCCGGCGAGCACCGAGACCGCGATGAACGGGAACGACGCCCAGACCACCGCGACGATGAGCACCATGTAGATGGTGAGCGCGTCGTTGAGCCATGGCTCGCCGGTCCAGTCGGAGCGGCCGAACAGCAGGGAGGAGAACCAGTCGGGGAGCATGTTGAGCGCCCAGTTGATGACACCCGACTCCGCGTCGAAGAGCCAGCGCCAGATGATCGCGGTGGCGATCTGGGGGGTGGCCCACGCCGCCATGATGCCGACGATGAGGAAGGTCGACATCTTCTTGCCGAGCTTGTGGAGCAGCAGGCCGACCAGCGTGCCGAGCGTCAGGGTAAGCGCCACGGTGACGACCGCGAAGACGACGGTGTTGCGGAGCGACGTCCAGAACAGCTCCGACTCGAACAGCTTCTGGTAGTTCTCGAAGCCGACGGACTCGGCCGGCACCCCCCGGATCTGCCGCAGTCCCACGTTCTGGAAGGACATGACGACCATCTGGTACAGCGGGTAGAGCAGCAGGCCGGCGATGACCACGAGACCGGGAAGGAGCAGCGCGTAGGGGACCACCCAGTCGGGCAGTCCGCTTGGCTTGCGCGGGGATTTGCCGGTGTGGCGCCCCCGCGCCGGGGCGAGGGACGAGCCCCCGTCCCGGGCGACGGTTGAGGTGTTGGCCATGGCTACTGGTTCAGGATCTCTTCGAGTTCCTTGTTGGCGTCGGCCAGAGCGGTGTCGACGTCCTTCTTGCCCTCGATGACCGAGCGGGCCGCGGTCTGCAGGACCGCCTTGGTGTCATTGGCCTCGGCCCAGTTGGTGTCGTTCGGGAAGCCCTTGGCGACCTTGAAGGTCTCGGCGAACGGCGCCTGCACGGGGTCGGCGGCGTACTCGGCCAGCGCCTCCGGATACAGCGGCAGGAGACCGCCGTCCTTGGCGTAGCGGGTGCCGAACTCCTTGCCGGCGGCCAGCTTCACGTACTCGCCGGCCAGCTCGACGTTCTTGGCGTCCTTCCAGATGGCGATGTCGTTACCGCCCTGGAAGGCCGGGGCCGGGCCGCTGCCGTCCTTGGCCGGGAGCGAGAAGAAGCCCATCTTCGCGTCGTCGACCTTGCCGCCGCTCTGCTCCTTGATGGTGGTGATGTCCCAGCCACCGGTCACGTACATGCCGACCTTGCCGTTGGCGAAGCGGGTCGCGATGTCCACGGAGTTCTGGGTCAGGGCCGACTTGCGCGAGACACCGTCCTTGACCACCAGGTCGGTGTAGAACTGGAAGCCCTCCTTGAAGCCGGGCTCGGTCAGCTTGCCGACCCACTTGCCGCCCTCGAACGCGGCGAAGTCGCCACCGGCCGACCAGACGAACGGGGACAGCGACATGTTGGCGTCGGAGCCGCCGTTGAAGGCGAAGCCGTCGACGTCCTTGCCCTTCTCGGCGACGATCTTCTTGCCGGCCGCGACGAGGTCCTCCCAGGTCTTGGGAACCTCGATGTTCAGCTCCTTGAACCAGTCCGTGCGGTAGAGGACGGCGCGGGTGCCGCCGCCCCACGGAGCGGCGTAGATCTTGCTGTCCACCGTCTCGTATCCCCACAGGTTCTGCGGGATCTGCTGGAAGTCGGGGTTGCCCTTGACGACCTCGGTGATGTCGGTGAGGGCGTCCTGCGCGACCCAGGCGGCCACCTGGTCGTTGCCGAACTCGGTGACGTCCGGACCCTCTCCGCCGGCCAGTGCGGCGGTCCACTTGGCCTGCGCGTCCGGCCACGGCACCCACTGGACCTTGACCTCGGCGCCGGTGGTCTCCTTGAACTTCGCGTTCAAGTCGGTCATGAGGGCGTTCTGCTTCTCGTCCGGAGCGCCGAGGCGCCACACGGTCAGAGTCTGGCCGGCGAACTTGGGGCCGGAGGCGGCGGGAGCGGACGCGGCGGACTCGGAGGTCGACGCGGGCTCGCTGCTACCACAGGCGGCGAGGCCCAGGGCGAGGGCGGCGGTGGTGGCCGTCGTGGTGGCGATTCTCGCGAACTTCACTGGAGGTCTCCCTTTCAGGCTTTCGCCGGGGTTTGCGCTCATCTGTTATCGGCTGGGGTCCCCGCGACCCTCTGTGCTCGCTGGGAGCGATCGGAGCTGCCACAACCCGCGGCCTGGATTGCCTGCCGGCGGGCTGACCCTCGCTAAACTAACAAGAAACTTTCTTAAAAGAAACGATCGTTAGCGGATCGTGACGGGGGTCGATCTCGCTCCGACGCCCTGGTTCCGGTGCTCCGGCAGGCCCGGGAACAGGCGCTCTCTGAAACGGTGTGAGAATTACCGGCATGCGCGACATCGTTTTGATCTCTGACCCCCGCGTCTCCTCGATCCCCGTCGAGGAGTCCGGAGAGCGGTTGATCGACGTCCGGGGGCGGTTGCGAACGGACGACCGGCTGGCCGATCCCGAGGGGGCCTTCGCGCACCTGCGGGAGGGAGTGCTGGGCCGGCTGGAGGGCGCACAGACGCAGCTTCCGCCGGGATACCGGTTCCTGGTCGTGGAGGGTTACCGGCCGTTGGCGACGCAGCGACAGATCTTCGAGAAGTACTCGGCGGAGTTGCGGGCGACATTCCCGGAAATGTCGCCCGCGGAGATCCGGGTGGCGGCCAGTCGCTATGTCTCGCCCGTCGAGGTGGCCCCGCACACCGCCGGCGCGGCGGTGGACCTGACGCTGTGCACCGAGGACGGCGTCGAACTCGACATGGGCACGCCGCTCAACGCCACCCCCGAGCAGAGCGAGGGCGCCTGCTACACCGACGCTCCAGGACTGTCACCCGAGGCCCGCCACCACCGCAAACTCCTCGGCGTCGCCCTCGAGTCGGCGGGCCTGGTCAACTACCCCACCGAGTGGTGGCACTGGTCCTACGGCGACCGCTACTGGGCCATGACCACCGGAGCCGCCTCCGCCCTCTACGGCCCCCGCCTCCTCTGATCCCGTACGGCACCGCCGCCTCTACGGTGCCCGCCTCCCCTGACCCTGTACGGCACCGGCGCCGGTTACGGTCCCCGGCCTCAGGACCCCGTCCGGCACCGTCCACGGTCTCGGCCTCCGGCTCCGTACGGCACCGCCGCGATCACGCGCCCTCCCCGCGCCCGCCGACCCGGCGCACGACACGCAGCAGGTACTCCCTGCGGTCGAGCGGGTCGTGGTCCGACCTCGGCCGGGTCGGGACCGTGCCGCGGACCGGCCGGTAGTGGTCGAAGGCGCACTCCAGCACGCCCTCGCCGCTGGTCAGCGACGGCAGTCGCTGCTCCAACCCGTGCACCGAAGCGGCCGGGATCTCACCCTCCACCAGATACGACGAGCCCCGCGTCACCGAGGTCTGCGGCACGGCGCGCAGCCGCGACAGCACGGGCAGCACCGATCCGAACACGTCCGCCGGCAGGTCGAGGTGGAAGCGGTGCATCGGCTCGTGCACCCTGGTGCCGGCCTGCGTCAGCGCGCTCATCAGGACCAGCGGCGTCAGGTTGCGGAAGTCCCCGGCGGTGCTCGACATGCTCTTGTCGAAGACGCCGTGGGAATGGCTCTGCCGCGCCGCATAACCGGAATGCGTCAGGGTGACCGTGCAGTCGGTGACCTGCCATCCGTAGAGCCCCTGGTTCAGGGTCTCCCGCACGGTCTCCTCGACCGCCTTGATGAACGAGAACGGCATCGACCCGAGCTCGACGCCCAGCCTGAACTCCACGCCGGTGTCGATCGGCGCCGGCTCGACGCGCAGCCCGACGGTCGCGAGGAACGGGTTGGACTCGGCGTGGAGGATCTCGGCGGCCGCGCCGGTGCCGACCGGCCGTTCGATGTGGATGGTCGTCGTCTCGCGGAAGGTGACGTCGACGCCGAAATCCTCCGCCAGCGTTGCCTGGATGACCTCCTTCTGCACCTCGCCGTAGAGCGAGACGGACGTCTCCTGCCGGAGGTCGTCCTGTCGAAGGTTGATCAGCGGGTCCTGCTCGGCGAGCTGGGTGAGCGCGAGGTGCAGCGCTCCCCTGTCGGTGGGGCGGCAGGGGGCGACGATCGTTTCCAGGGTCGGCGGGGAGAAGTGACGGCCGTCCGAAGTCGTCGTGCGCGGCACGCCGATCGCGTCGCCGATGCGGATGTCGCCGAGTCCCCAGAGCCTGCCGATCTGTCCCGCGGCCACCGCGTCACGCGACAGGTCCGAGCCGCGCTCGAAAACGCTGATCGCGGTGACCTTCCCCTCCTCGTCCTCGCGGAGGCGCAGCCGGTCCCGTACTCGTACCGTTCCCGAGAACATGCGGATGTAGGCGATCTTCTCCCCGGCCGGACCGCGTTCGACCTTGAAGACGGTGCCCGAGATCGGGCCGTCGGCATCGCCTTCGGCCGCGGGCAACAGCTCGGTGATGCCGGCGATCAGCGCGTCCACGCCCGCGCCCGTGATCGCCGAGCCGAAGAACAGCGGATGCACCAGCGCCTGTCCGGTCTGCGCCGCGAGTCCGGCGCGGAGCCGGAGGTAGGGGAGCGCCACCTCGTCGTCGACGTACGCGGTGAGGAACGCGTCGTCGTGGTCGGCCAGGAGGCCGATCAGACCGGACGTGAAGCCGGCGTCGGTGGCGCCGTAGGGCACGGAGAGCGCGTCGCGGGTGCCCATCCCGAGAACCGAGCCCATGGAGATACTCGCCGGGGTCAGCTTCTCGGTGATGCTCCGCACCACGCGTTCGTACCGGGCGCCACCGCGGTCGACCTTGTTCACGAAGACGAGGGTGGGAATGCGCAGCCGCCGCAGGGTCCGCATCAGCACGCGGGTCTGCGCCTGTACGCCCTCCACGGCGGAGACGACCAGCACGGCGCCGTCGAGCACGTTCAACACCCGCTCCACCTCGGCGATGAAGTCCGGGTGGCCGGGTGTGTCGATCAGGTTGACCGTGACGTCGTCCACGACGAAGGAGGCGACGGCGGACTTGATGGTGATGCCGCGTTGCCGTTCCAGCGCCAGGGAATCGGTCTGGGTGCTGCCGTCGTCGACGCTGCCGATCTCGTCGATGACTCCGGCGGCGTGGAGCAGCCGCTCGGTCAGGCTCGTCTTGCCGGCGTCAACATGCGCCAGAATTCCCAGGTTGAGCGTTCGCACGATGTGTCATGTCCTTGAGATAGATGGCGATTCCCTCCTGGATGGACATGAACGCTCGGCACATGGTGGTGGCTCCTCGGTTGATCGGCTGTCCTTGGAAGGACAGCAGACGGCCGCTCCGGAAGGCAACCGATTTACCGGGCCGCTCAGAGGATGAGGTGGGCCGTCGATGGTGGCCCGGTGCGTGTTGTGCGGACCCGAGGCGCCCCGCCGTTCTCCGGGAAGGCGATGTGGTCCCGCATGGCCCAGATCCCGGTGGCGGTGTCGGGGCCGGTGATCTCGATCTCGGGCATGTATCCGGTATGCGCGCTCACGGCGTCGCCGAGCCACGCGCGGGTGACGGAGACGAACTCGTCGGGTGTCCTGACGACCCCGCCGACCTCCACCCGCGCGTCCGAGGTGAACACCTCGCGCCAGGCATCCCAGTCCTTGGTGTCGAGGTGGCGGAAGTAACGCGCCTTGAGCTGCTTGATCTCCTCGACGTCCGACAGTCGTCGTAGCGTGTCGTTTTCCACGGGGCCTCCCAGTGTGGTGATCGCCGAAGAACGGCCGCTGCCACCCGTCCGGACTCTGCTCTTAAAAATCTTGACTGATCGTTACAGATTTTGGGCATGGGAAACCCGGGCGCAGTCTTGGCGTCGAACCCCGACCTGTGCCGTGCGAGGACCCTACGCTTATCTGTAACGATCGGTCAAAATAATCAAGTGCGCCCCGTTTGGTGCGATGACCGATGTCGGCCCCCGTACGGAGCCATCGGCGGCAGGTCTCGATCCTGCTCTCCCTGCGAAAGGCGATCCATGCGTCGTATCGTCCATATCCTGGCTGTCCTGTCCGTCGCACCGGTCACGGTGACCTTCGGTGCGGTCCCGGCATCGGCCGCGGTGACCGTTATGGTGGACTCCTCGCCGACCAACCCGGACGCACCGGTGGCCGGGTCCGTGGTCGCCGCCGTCAAGTCGCGCGACCCGGGGAAACTCGCCGTGCGGACGCTCACCGGGGTCAACCCGCTGACGTTCGGCCAGGACTTCACCGGCCCGACGGGCGCCGGCCCGAACACCGGCCTGAGCTCGCCGGTCTGGTTCAACGACCCCTGCTGGAAGCGGGGCTGCACCGGCACCCTCGCCGAATACAGGCTCGACCACGCTCAGCTGGACGGGCAGGGACACCTCGTGCTCACCGCCGACCGGGCCGTCACCCCGGGCGCCCGGTGCGGCCCCGTCGCCTGCCGCTACGCCTCAGCCCGGCTGAGCATGCTCGACTGGGAAGGTGGCGAGGGGCTCTCCTCCTGGGCTCAGGCGGGCGGCCACCTGGAGGCGCGGATGCGGGCTCCGCTGGGCAAGGGCCTGTGGCCGGCCTTCTGGACGGTCGGTGCGAACAGCGCCGAGGTCCGCTGGCCCGCCAGCGGCGAGATCGACGTGATGGAGGCGCTCGGCGACCATCCGACGCTCGTCGAGCAGCACGCGCATAACGGGATGCCGGACGATGGCTTCGCCGGCAGCCCGACACCGCCGGCCGAGCGGCACGCGCACGACTGGGCGCCGGACATCGACTTCGGCGGCAGCACGACGCTGCCGGCCGGGCAGACGATCGCCGGCTGGCACACCTACGCCGTGGACTGGGACGCGGGCGCCAACGGGTACCTGAAGTGGTCGGTCGACGGCGTGGTCACCCGTACGCTGACCGCGGCCCAGGCCGGTCCCGCGTGGGCGCAGTCGTTCCGCGACCCCCACGCGATGATCCTGGACCTGGCCGTGGGCGGCGGCGAATGGGTCGGGGAGCCTGACGCCGGCACCGTGTTCCCCGCCCGGCTCGAGGTGGACTGGGTCCGGGCGTACAGAAACCCGATGGCGGACAGCGTGGGACGGCACTGCGGATAGAGCTTGACGACGGACCGCTGGCCTTCGTCGTCGTGCAGGTCGCCGATCCCAACGCCGTCGCCGTGCGCATCAGGAGCTTCGGTCGCACCCGCTGACGACCCGCTACTTCGGTACGGGAACAGCGCCGCGTCGTCCAGCTGACGCGTGAGCCCGCCTGCCGTCAGGTCGGCCAGGACTTCCACCCCCGCGCCAGGCGAACGTGGTGTCGGCGCGGCGAGGCCCGGCGCGGAGAAGGCGCCGGGCCGTGCATGCGTCCGGGATCAGCTCGCCGAGACGGAGAAGCCGCGTCAGAGGTCGGGGAGAGGGGTTCTCCAGCGGAGGGGGTGGCCGGGGGTGGTGCCGATCAGGCGGCCGGCGTGGGCGGTGAGGACGGTGCAGTCACCGGCGGTGCAGAGGTCGGTCCACTCGGTGGGGGTCGGCAGGGGCATCCGGGTGCGGATCCGGCCGGTGGGGTCGACGATGTGAAGGCGGGCGTTCAGGGCGGTGAGGGCGATGGCGCCCGCGCTGTCGTCGACCCGGATCCATTCGGAGGCCTCCGCCGGGAGGCGCCACAGGCCGCCGTGGGCGGTGACGGCCCACAGATCGCCGTCCACCAGGGCCAGCCCCACCCCGCCGGAGGGTCCCCTGCCGAGCACCGTCCAGGGGGCTTTCGCACCCGGGTCGCGGTAGACGAGCCGGTTGTCGCCGGTCAGGCCGTACAGGCCGATGGGTCTGGTGGCGGACGCCTCTCGCGGGGTGGCCATGGCGACGACGCCGCCGCCGGAGTCGATCCGTTGCCAGCGCAGGTTCTGGCCGGAGACGTCCCGGCGGTACAGGACGTCGTCCACCCCCACCCCGTACAGCTGGGAGTCGCACACGGTCAGCGCCCGGATCGAGTCGCGGGGGCCGATCACCTCCCACCCGTTCACCGGGGAGGCCAGCCGGTCCAGCACGTTGCGGGTGATGCGGTCCACGGCCGGGTCGTGCAGGGTGTTGCCCCAGTTCACGGTGGAGGCGGTGAACACCGTCCCGGCACCGAGCCCGAAGACGCCCATGGTGGCCATGCCGCCCTGGCCGTACCGGTGCCAGTGGCGCAGGTCGGCGGTGGCCAGGACGACGAAGGACGGCGGGGTGCCGTCGCGCCCCGTGGCCACCGGAACGCCGTCCACCTCCGTGAAGTCGCAGGCGTCCGTCTCGTAGCCGATCGCGCCCCGGCCGAAGGTGTCGCCCTCGCCCAGCTTGGTCCCCTCGAAGACCCAGTGCTCGGGGAACCGGGTGGTGTAGGACTCCTCGTGCATCAGCTGCATGTACGGCCCCCAGGTCCCGGCGCCCCGCCGGAAGCTGACACCGGTCAGGCCGTTCTCCGGCCGGTTCACCGGCGCACTGGACCACTCGACCGTGGTGAGCCCGGGCTCCACGGCGGACATCGGGTCGGCGACCGCGTCGCGGTAGCAGACCATGGTCCGCCCGTCGTCCTCCAGCCGGAACTGCCACCAGCAGGTGTTGCCGGAGAACACCGCCAGGTTGCCGCCCCGGCGGACGAACTCCTCGACGTTGTCGCGCATCTCCGCCGACCAGTACTCGTCGTGGCCGTTGAGCACCAGCAGCCGCCTGCCCGCGAGCAGGCCGGATCCCTCGTGAAGGTCGAGACCGGAGCAGTAGTCCACGTCGTATCCGGCCGGGCCCAGCCAGCGGAGCATTCCCTCCTCCCAGCGTTCGGGAGGCGGGCCGCCGCCCGGCCGGTCGAAGGAGACGCGCGAGGCCCGGGTGGGCTGCTCGCTCCAGTAGATGGACTCGCCGGGAATGCCCGCCCGGTTGTAGGCCTGCCAGGTCGGGAACGGGATCGACAGCAGGATCGGCGAGCTCGGCCGGGCGGCCCGTACGACGAAGTAGACCTCGCAGACGTCCTCGTCGGCGGTGAACATCGCGCGGTAGAGCGAGCTCGGCCAGTCCCCGGGCACGTCGAGGGTCCACAGGGGGGCGCCGAACTCCCCGTCGAGCACGGGCAGGTCCGTGGCCACGTCCTCCACCAGCACCGAGCCGCGGAGGGGCGCCCGGGACGCGCGGGCGAGATGGAAGCGGAGCTCGCCGCCCTGGACACAGGAGGTGGCCTCGGCGTAGGCGTGGACCGTCATCCGATGGGCTCCAGCACCTCGTGGAACGCCGCCTCGACCATCAGCGACTCCAGGTCGAACAGGTAGCGCTCCATGGCCTTGCGGGACAGGAAGCGGGTGTCGGCGGTGAGCGAGACGCCCAGCCCGCCGGGTTCGCCGCTCACGTGCAGGCAGAACCGGCAGTTGAGTTTCTCCTGGCTGAGCGGCCAGGTCAGGGTCGTGGCGTCCATCGCCCGCCGCACGGTCAGCTCGTCGTGGGAGGGGTCCACCCGGTCGGCGAGGCGCGCGTCGTTGAAGCAGCAGTAGGGGTGGATCGGCGTGCCCCGCTCCAGGCTGACCTGTGCGGCCAGCCGGTTGCGGTCGCGCGGGTCGTGGTAGGCGGAGCGGTAGGCGCGCAGCGAGGCGGGTCTGGCCGCTCTCAGCAGGTCGCGGAAGCTGTTGGCCCGCAGGTCCAGCACAAAAAGGCCCTCCTGGGAGAGCGTGGTGACCACGTTCGCGGTGTCGCCGCGGAAGCGGTTTCCCACGATCGGCAGCATCGCGCACACGTCGTGGTCGCCCGCGCGGCCGGCCAGCGCGGACGTGGCGGCCAGCAGCACCGTCGAGGTGCTCATGGTGTTCGCGGCGGCGACTTTCTGGAGGGCCAGTTCCAGCGCCCGGGAGACGAGCTGCGCCCGCCAGACGGGGGGATTCTCGGGTGCGTCCGTGGGCTGGTCGAACATGGTCGGCGGGATGCGCCGATACTCGCTCTCCCAGTACGCGGCGGCGGCCCCGGCGACCTTCAGGCCCCGGTCCGACTCCTGCCGGCGGGCCAGGTCCAGCGGCGAGGGCGGGGGCGGCCCCGGCAGGGCGCCGCGGAGCAGCAGCAGCCGCAGGTCCGTGATCGCGATCGCGGCGCCGAGGCCGTCGGCGGCCACGTGGCAGAAGACGAGCACGATGTGGGTGACCTCGCCGCCTGCGAGCACGAGCCCGACCCTCAGCGGCCACTCGTCCTCGTAGTCGAAGGCCGTCTCCGCCAGCGCGTCCAGCAGCTTCTCCGGGTCGCCGTCGGACACGGTGACGGGGATGGCGCCGGTGGCCTCCAGCGCCTGGTACGGCCCTGCCCCCGGGTACGGACCCGTCCTCAGCCGGGTCCGCAGGGACTCGTGCCGTTCCACGAGCGCGCCCAGGAGCTCGGCGGCCCGTTCCACGGTGAGCGGCCGGGCTCGTTTGGGCACCGCGAGCACGCGGCCGAAGTTGAAATAGTGGTCGTCCGGCGCCGTCTTCTGAATCGCGTCCCAGATGGCCCACTGCCCCCAGGTCAACGGTGCGATTTCCGATCGGCTCCCCGAGAACCGGATGTCCATGTGCTTCTCCAGGTTCAGGAATCGGAGCGTTGGGCCTTGATGATGTAGCGCTCCAGCACGTCCAGGTCGTCCAGCAGCTCGAACCCGTCCCCCGCCAGGTCGATCTCCACCTCGAACTCGTTCTCCACCGCGTCGATCAGCCGCATCTGCGCCAGGGACGTTATCCCCAGTGCCGACAGCGGGACCGTCGCGGCCATCGCCTCCTCGGCCGTGACCGCCCCGTCCGAAGCCGAGGCCACCATCGCGGCCAGCCGTTCCCTAACCATGCCGAGCTCCTTCCGCGCCGTCCCGGTCGTCATCCGCCGAGAGCCGGGTCCACTTGTCAGACACCTGTGACCTCCGGGGCGGCCTCTGCGGCAGCCTTTACGGTGACCTCTGCTTCGGCCTCCATCGCGGCCTTCGCGCCGGTGTTCCTGGCGCTGAGCGGGCGCATGTCGGTCCAGACCTGGTCGATGTGGGCCAGACAGTCCTCCTTGCCGCCGGAGAAACCGTCGGCCCGCCAGCCGTCCGGAAGGTCCTGGCCCGCGGGCCAGATCGAGTACTGCTCCTCGTGGTTGACCACGACGCGGTAACTCACTTTCAGCTCCCCGTTTCCATGAGGCGGACGGCCTCTTCGTCGGACAGTTCGGACAGCTCGGCGACGAGCAGCTCCTCCACGGTGACCGCGAGCCCGGCCACGGTGCTCCGCGCGAACAGCGCGCGGATCGGCACGTCCACCTCGATGGCGGCACGGAGCCTGGCGATGACGCGGGTGGCGAGCAGCGAGTGCCCGCCCAGGGCGAAGAAGTCGTCGAAGGCGCCGATCCCCTCGATCCCCAGCACCTCGCCGAAGACGTCGGCGACCAACTCCTCGGCGTCGCCGCGTGGAGCGGTCTTCGCCCGGATCTCGGTCACGGGAGCGGGCAGCGCGGCCCGGTCGAGCTTGCCGTTCGATGTCAGCGGCAGGACGTCGAGACTCACCCAGTGCGCCGGGACCATGTAGGCGGGCAGGCCGTCGGTCAGGTGCCTGGCCAGCTCCTCGCCTCCGGCCGTGCCGACGGTGTAGCCGACCAGGGTCTCCTGGTGTACGGCCACCGCCGCCTGGCCGACGCCGGGGTGGGCCAGGAGCCGTGCCTCGATCTCGCCGAGTTCGATCCGGAAACCGCGGACCTTGACCTGGCCGTCCTCGCGACCGAGGAACTCCAGCTGCCCGTCGGCCCGCCAGCGTGCCCGGTCGCCGGTCCGGTAGACCCGTTCGCGGCCGAGAAGGGGGAAACGTTCGCCGGTCAGCTCCGGCCTGCCGAGGTAACCGCGGGCCACCCCGGCTCCGCCGATGCACAGCTCGCCCGGGGCCCCGGGCGGTACGGGCTCACCGCGGTCGTCCAGGACCAGGACCCGGGTGTCGCCGATCGGGGTGCCGATCGGCTGCCGCCCGGGGGAGCCGTCCAGCGTGGCGGCCGTGGCGATGATCGTCGCCTCGGTGGGGCCGTAGGTGTTGACCAGCCGGATCCGATCTCCGAAGCGCTCACGCCAGCGGGTCACCGCGGCCTCGTGCACCTGCTCGCCGCCGAGGATCACCAGGCGCAGGGCCGGAGGCCAGGCGATCTCGTCGATCTCGTCGACCAGCGCGTGCCAGTAGGCCGTGGGCAGGTCGAGCACGGTGACCCGGTCGAGGTGGTCGGGCAGGGTGACGCCGCCGTCGGGAAGGAGCCGCAGCCGGGCTCCGGCGGCCAGCGCCGGATAGATCTCCTCGGCGTGGGTGTCGAAGCTGAGCGAGGCGAACTGGACCACTCGGTCGCCGGGGTGCAGGCCGTACGCCTGGCGCATCCACGCGACGCGGGCGGCCAGGTTGCGGTGCTCGACCACGACGCCCTTGGGCGTGCCGGTGGACCCGGAGGTGTAGATCACATAAGCGGCCTCACCACCCGGCACCGCCACCTCGCCGCTCGGAGGGCTGGGCGTCCGGCCGGTCGGCGCATCGGCCGTGCGTGCGAGCGGGGTGGTGGAGGGCAGGCGGCCGGTCAGATCCGCCGAGGTGAGGACGAGGGAGGCGGCGCTGTCGGCGAGCATGAAGGCGAGGCGCTCGGCGGGGTGCTCCGGATCCAGCGGCAGGTAGGCCGCTCCCGCCCGCCAGGTCGCGAGCAGGGCGGCGACGGCGTCGGGTGACCGGTTCAGGCAGACGCCGACCACGTCACCGGGTACGACGCCGCGCGCCCGAAGGAGCGCGGCCAGCTCGTCCGCGCGGGTGTCCAACTCGGCATAGGTCAGCGCGGCGTCCCCGCACTCAACCGCGACCGCGTCCGGCGTGGTCCGTACGGTCGCCGCGAACAGATCCTGTACGGCGGTGGCCGCGGGTTGCGCGGGGCCTTCCGAGAGGCACAGGAGCAGCGCGTCGTCGTCGGCGGTGCGGAGCGGCAGCCGGGAGATCTGGTCGCCGGACGCCCCGGGCAGCGCGGTGAGGAGCAGGCGGAACCGTGCGGCCATCGCCTCGACCGTGGCCCGGTCGAACAGCTCGGTGTCGTAGACGAAGGTGAGCACCAGCTCGTGCTCGTCCTGCCAGGCCTCCAGCATGAGTTCGAGCTTGGCCTGTCGCATGCCGTGGTCGAAGCCCGTGGTGGTCAGCCCGGCGAAGGCGTCGCGGGGGCGGCCGGAGTCCTGGGTATGAAGGATGATCATGGTCTGGAACAGTGGGGTCCGGGTGAGGTCGCGTTCGACCCTCAGCGCCGTGACCAGCTCCTCGAACGGGACGCCCTGGTGGGAGAAGGCGTCCAGGACGCGGGTCTGCGTCTCCCGGAGCAGGCCGGAGAAGGTGGGGTCGGCCGACAGGTCGCCGCGCAGGACCAGGGTGTCGCTGAGGTAGCCGACGACCGGTTCGAGCTGGACCCGGTCCCGGCCCGCGGTGGCCGCGCCGACCAGGATGTCGCTCTGACCGGTGTGCCGGGACAGCAGGACCTGGTAGGCGGCGAGCAGGACCATGAACATCGTGGCGCCGTGCTCCCTGCCCAATCGGCTCAGGGCGGCGACCTCGCCCGCGGCCAGCCGGATCGTCGCCACGTCGCCTCGCCTGGAGGTCCCGGCGACGCGCGGCCGGTCGACCGGCAGGTCCAGCGGGGTGGGATCGGCGAGCATGCCCCGCCAGTAACCGAGCAGGTCGCCGGTGTCGCGCTCGCGCTGCCAGCGGGCGACGTCACCGAACTGGAGCGGCAGCGGGGGCAGTGCGTCCCGGCCCGAGTAGAGGTGCGACAGCTCGTCGACGATGAGGTTGAGCGACCAGCCGTCGCCGAGGATGTGGTGGAGCGTGACGCACAGGACGTGGTCGTCCTCGGCGATCCTGATCAGGGTGACGCGCAGGGGCGGCCGGGAGGCCAGGCCGAAGGGGGTGTTGGTCAGGGACGCGACGCGTTCCAGCGCCTCAGCCTCATCCGCGGCGGTCGTCTCCTCGACGGCCACCGGGCCCGGCGGGTCGATGACCACGACCGGTGCGCCGTCCACCTCGGGGAACCGGGTGCGCAGACTCTCGTGGCGGGCGACCGTACCGTCCAGCGCCCTGCCGAGGGCATCGCGGTCCAGCGGTCCTCGCAGCCGCCTGACCAGGCACATGTTGTAGGAGGCGTCGTCCGGGTCGAGCCGGTTGAGGAACCAGAGCCGTTCCTGTCCGTAGGAGAGCGGCGGGATCACTCCCTCCGGCCGTGGCCGTGGTCCGTCCTTCTCGCCGCCTTCCGTGCCGGCGATCAGCTCCGCCAGCCCGGCGGCCGTCGGACGCAGGAACACCTCCCGGACCGGGATCTCCACCCCGGACAGCGCGGTGAGCCGTGCGGTGACCATGGTGGCCAGCAGGGAGTGCCCGCCGAGCGTGAAGAAATCGTCGTGTGCTCCGACCTCGGCCCCCCCGAGCGCCTCTCCGAGCACCTCGGTGAAGACCTGTGCGACCAGCCGCTCGCCCGGGGTCCGGGGCGGGGTCACGCTCCGCTCGGGCCCCGCGCTCGCCTCCGGGAGGGCGTTTCGGTCGATCTTCCCGTTCGGCGTCAGCGGCAGGGCCTCCACCGCGACGAACACGCTGGGCACCATGTAGCCGGGCAGCTCGCGCCCGGCGTGTTCCCTGAGCTCGTCGAGCAGTCCCTCGGCCGGGGGAGTCGCAATCGGTACGGCGAAGGCCACCAGCCGGTCTCCGCGTACGGCGACCACCGCCTGCCGTACGCCGGGATGGGCGTCCAGCACGGCCTCGATCTCGCCGAGCTCGATGCGGTGACCCCGGAGCTTGACCTGGTTGTCGGTCCGGCCGAGGAACTCCAGGGTGCCGTCGTTCCGATGGCGTGCGCGGTCTCCCGTGCGGTAGACCCGCGAGCCGGCGGGGCCGGGGACGAAGCGTTCGGCGGTCAGGGCCGGGCGTCCGAGGTAGCCGTCGGCGACTCCCGCGCCGCCGATGAGCAGCTCGCCCGGCACACCGATCGGGCAGGGATGACCGGCGGGGTCAAGAACGTGGACGGTGGTGTTGGCGATCGGGCGGCCGATGACAATCTCGCCGGGATTCTCGGGGACGTCCCAGGCCGTGGACCAGATCGTGGTCTCGGTCGGGCCGTAGACGTTGACGAGCCGGTCGACCCGGGGCCGCAGCTCGCGCGCGAACCGGGGAGGCAGCGGCTCGCCGCCGGTCAGGCCCACCACGTGGGGCAGGTCCCCGGTGAGCAGGACCCGCCACCCCGACGGGGTCGCCTGAACATGGGTCACGCCCTCGTCCCGGACCAGGCGCGCGAGCCGTACGCCGTCGCGTGCCGTCTCCGCGTCGGCGACGACCACCCGCCCGCCCGTCACCAGCGGCAGGTACAGCTCCAGGGCGGAGATGTCGAACGACAGCGAGGTCAGCGCCAGCCACACGTCCCGGGGCGAGGATCCGACCAGGGTCCGCATCGCGAGCAGGAAGTTGGTCAGCGCGCGATGGGACACCACCACGCCCTTGGGCCTCCCGGTGGACCCCGAGGTGTAGAGCACGTAGGCCGTGTCGTCCGGGCGGGGCCGCGCGGGTCCCCCGGCCCCCAGGAGAAGATCCTCCAGGTCAGGTCGCTCGGGTGCCCCGGTCTTCGGGAGGAGGTCGTCCGGGCGGGGTTGCTCGGGTGTCCCGGGGACCGGGGGGAGGTCGTCCAGGCTGGTCAGGACCAGCGCGGCCCCGGAGTCCCCGATCACGTACGAGACGCGGGCCCGCGGGTAGTCGGGGTCGACGGGGAGGTACGCCGCACCGCTCATCGCCACGCCCAGCAGCGCGACGAGCATGTCCGTGCCGCGTTCCATCTGGATCGCGACGAGGGAGCCGCGGCCGATCCCCGCGGAGGCCAGCCGCCCGGCGAGCTCCGCGGCCAGTCCGGCCAGCTCGGCATAGGTCAGCGTGCCCGCCGCCACCGCGTCCGGAGTCGCCGCGGCCTGTTCGAGCAGCAGGTCGACCAGCGTCACCTCCGGCAGCTCGGCCTCTGTCTCGTTCCACCGCTCCAGCAGCCCGAGCTCCGTGTCCGGCATTATTCGCAGAGATCCCACACGCGCCTCGGAATCCGCCACGACGGCCGCGAGCAGCTCCTTGAACCGGTCGACCAGCCGCTCGACGGTCTCGCGGTCGAACAGGTCGGTGCTGTAGATGACGGTGCCGAACAGCCGGCCGTCGTCGATCGGGGTGAGATCCATCGACAGGTCGAGCCGAGCGGGGAACCAGCCGTTGGGGAAGGGCTCGGCGTCGACTCCGGGCAGGGGATCGGTCGCGTCGCCGTGGGTGTGGAAGGCGAACAGCGTCTGGAACAGCGGGGTGCGGCTGAGATCCCGCTCCATGTCGAGCTCGGCCACGAGGCGCTCGAAGGGGACGTCCTGCCGGGAGAGCGCGTTCAGCACGACCTTGCGGGTGCGCTTGAGCAGGTCGCCGAAGGTGGGATCGCCGGACAGGTCGCAGCGGAGGACCAGCGTGGTCGAGAGGAAACCGATCATGGTTTCGAGCTCGGTGCTCCCGCGGCCGGCCGACGGGGTGCCCACGCAGAAGTCGGTCTGGCCGGTGTGCCGGGCCAGCAGGACCTGGTAGGCGGAGAGCAGCACCATGTACGGCGTGCAGCGGGTGCGGCGGCCGAGGGCGCCGACCGCGGCGGCCAGGTCGGCGTCGATCTGGAACTCGACCTCGCTGCCCGCGCTGGTTCGCTGGGCGGGACGCGGCCGGTCGGTGGGCAGTTCGAGGGAAGGCACCCCGGCCAGCTGTCCGGCCCACCACTGGAGCTCGCGGAGTTCGGAGCCCGACGCGTGGAGGAGGCGCGTGTGCTCGCCGTACTGCAACGGGAGGTCGGGCAGTGGCGCGGTGCCCCGGCTCCCGTAGTGGGCGGCGACCTCGGTGCGGAGGATGTTCAGCGACCAGCCGTCGCCGTTGATGTGGTGCAGGACGACGCAGAGCACATGCTCGTCGGGACCGATCTCGATGAGCGACACCCGGAACGGAGGCGCGGCCGCCAGGTCGAAGGCGGCGTTGGTGAGCGTGGAGACCAGGGCGAAGGCCTCCTTCTCGCCCGGAGCCGTCAGCCGCTCCAGGGTCACCGGCGAGGGTGGGTCGACGATCGCCAGGGGCTCTCCGGCCACCTCGCGGAACCGGGTCCGCAGGCTCTCGTGCCGCGCCGCCACGGCGGTGAACGCGGCCTCCAGCGCGACCGTGTCAAGACGACCTTTCAACGTGTAAACATAGGAGGTGTTGTAGCTGGGGTCGCTCGGGTCGAACCGGTGAAGAAACCACAACCGCTGCTGGCCGTAGGACAGCGGGTACTCGGCCGCCGGCTGGCGGGGAGAAATGATCTCCGGCTTGAACACGCAGAGCTCCTTCGTCGACCGCGGGCTCGTTATTTGCGAAATGGCGGCGAAAGCTGGCGCGCGAAAATCCGTTCTGCGTCAGTTTCGCCGAATCAAGCGGGGATTTGGAAGGGTTGTTTCTGGAAAGAAACCTTCCAGTTAGTGCGCTGGGGGGTCAGTGTTACACCTCCGCGCCGAGGGCGCAAGACCGGTCCAACCAGTGGTTTCGCCGCCCTTTCATGCCTCTGCGAGGGGCTTGCGAGGCCAAGGCGATCATGTAAGACTGAACCTTGGCCTAAAATAGTAAAGATTGTTTCCTGTTATGACTCTACCGCTTGTACGTGTTGAGCTCATATACATCCGACCTTTATGGAGGTTCACTTGGTGAACCTGACCGTCCCCCAGTTGCTCAGAGAACGAGCCCTCATCGACCCCGACGGGGTCGCGCTGATCGTTCACGGTTCGGCGCCGCTCACCTACGGCCAATGGCATGAGCGATCCACCGCGCTCGCCAACAGCCTGGTCGCGCGCGGTGTGACCAGAGGCGACCGAGTGGGCCTGGTGTTCGGAGGCGCGGACTGGGTGAACTACGCCGTGGCGTTCTGCGGGGTGCTGACGTCGGGAGCCGTGGCCGTACCGCTGTCGGATCGCCTCGCCGCGGCTGACCTGCGCTTCATGTTGGAAAACTGCCGCGCGACCGGAGTGATCCACGCCGGCGGGCTCACCGTGCCCGAGATCGGCTGGAGCGCGACGGTCGCCGATCTGCATGCCGAAACGTCCTATGAGACGGCCGATCCAGCTCCTCCCGGACCCGGAGATCTCACGGTTTCCGGGTCCGAGCGGTCCACGGGTTCCGAGTCCGAGGGGCATGTAACTTTCAGATTCGGAGATCTCAGGGACGTCGAGTCCGCGCACCTCAAGGATCCCGAGCCCGGAGATCTCGCGCAGATCCTCTACACCTCGGGCACCACGGGCCGTCCCAAGGGAGTTTCGGCCACTCATGCCAATCTGGCCTACGGCTGCGGTGCCAAGCGCCGTCCGTTCGCGCATTCCACGCACCTCGTCCACGCCTTCCCGATCGGCACCAACGCCGGGCAGACGATGCTGATCAACGCGCTCGACGCGCACCCGGCCGTGGTGACGCTGCCGCGCTTCACTCCCAGCCGCTTCGCCGCGCTGATCGAGTCCTACCGCGCGGGGACGGTCTTCCTCGTCCCCGCGATGGCCATCGAACTGATGAAGGCGGGCGTGGGGGAGCGGCACGACCTGTCCGACGTCCTGCTGCTCGGCTCGGCCGCCGCGCCCCTGCCCTCCGCCGTCGCCCAGGCGCTGACCAAGGCCTTCCCCAACGCGACGATCACCAACTACTACACCTCGACCGAGGCCGCCCCGGCTCAGACGATCATGATGTTCGATCCGGACCGGCCGGGAAGCGTCGGCCGTCCGGTGGCCGGGGGACGGGTCAGGATCGCCACGGCCGAGGGCGAGCCGCTGGCCGCGGGGGAGACCGGCGAGGTCTGGATGCGGTCCCCGGCGGCACCGCGCGCCTACTACGGCGACCCGGAGAGCGGGACCTTCCGCAACGGCTGGGTGCGCATGGGCGACCTGGGCCGCATCGACGCCGAGGGCTACCTCTATCTCGTCGACCGCGAGAGCGACGTGGTGAAGTCCGGCGCCTACAAGGTCTCCACGATCCACGTCGAGGAAGCCGTCTACCAGCACCCGGCCGTGATCGAGGCCGCGGCGTTCGGGGTTCCGCACCCCGTGCTCGGAACGGTCGTCTCCGTCGCCCTGGTCACCAGGGTTCCTCTCGCGCCCGAGGAGCTGCGGCTCTTCCTCATGGACCGGCTGGCCCCGTACGAGCTGCCCGCGCACGTCGTCACGGTCGACACCCTGCCCCGCAACGACGGAGGCAAGGTCGACAAGCGGGCCCTGCGCCGGGCGACGGAGAACGCGTGATGGCCGAGGCCGCGTTCGCCGGACAGGGAGCGGAGGTCACCTTCACCCAGCAGGGAATGTGGGTCACCGAGCAGAACGTGAGCGTGGGGACCGCCTACCACATGCCGCTCATCGTCCACCTGAACGGCGAGCTGGACGTCGGGGCGCTGCTGGCGGCCTGCGCGGCGGTGGTGGACCGGCACCCGATGCTGGGCAGCGTGGTGACGGAGGTGGACAACGGGCTGCGGCTGGTGCCCGGCGCCCAGGTTCCCGTACGGCATACGTCGGCGCGGGACGTGCACGCGTCGGGCACGCGTGCGGCACAGGACATGCGTGCGGCGCAGGACGTGCACGCGTCGGGCACGCACACAGCGCAGGACGTGCACACGGCACAGGACGTGCACGCCGTGGAACAGGACGTGCGCACGGCGGCGGAGCAGGGAGTGCACGCGGCCGTGCGGGAGGAGATCCTGCGCGAGTTCGACCTGGAGAAGGGCCCGCTCGCCAGGTTCACCCTCTTCGAGATCGACCAGGAACGGCACCTGCTCCTCTTCGTCGCGCATCACCTGGTCTTCGACGGCCAGTCCAAGGACATCCTGGTACGCGACCTCGCCGCCCTCTACAACGGTGAGCCGCCACCCCCGCTGCACGCCGTCGACCACGGCAGAGCCGAGCGCGACCGGGTGACCTCCATGCTCCCGGCCGCCAGGGAGTTCTGGAAGCCCAGGTGGCGCGATCCGGGCGAGACCCTCGTCCTCGGACAGTCGCTGCGGTCCCGGCGAGCGGGCGAGGGCCGGGTGGTGCGGTTCACCGCCGACCCGTCGATCCCCGGACTGACCCGGTTCGAGGTGCTGCTGGCCGCGCTGCACGTCTGCCTCCTCGGATACGGCAACGCCGAGGTGACCACCGCCGTCGATCTGTCCACCCGGCCCTCCGAGGCGGCGGGCCACATCGGCCTGTTCGTCAACGAGCTCCCCGTCGCCTCCAGCCCGTCCCCCGAGACGACCTTCCGCGCGTTCGCCACCACCCTCCGCGCCGAACTCCGCGAGGTCTACCGGTTCCGGCAGGTGCCGCTGTCTCGCGCGATGCCCCGCATCCGGCCGCACGCCGCGCTGGTCCCCGTCTCCGTCAGCTACCGCACCCGCCACGACCCCGACCCGGTCTTCACCGGGCTCGACGCCTCGGTGGAGTGGACGGTCTCCAACCACGCGGTCCGCGGCGCGTTGCACCTGCAGTGCGTCGACGGCCCCGGCGGGCTGGAGGTCGGCCTGCGCCACGACCCGGAGGCCGTTCCCGGCGCCGCGAGGGTGGCGACCGACCTGTGTCTCCTTCTGGAACGCGCTATTCACGATCCCGACCAGCGACTGAACGAACTTCTGGAGAACGAGATGGCTTCCGTCACCACGCTGACCGACCAGGTACGTGAGATCTGGGAGGAAGTCCTGGGCATCTCGCCGATCGAGGACCACGACGACATCTTCGATCTGGGTGGTCACTCCCTGACCATCACCCAGATCATCGCCCGCATGCGCAAGCGCCTGGACGTCGAGGTCTCGCTGGACGACTTCTTCGACAACCCGACGATCGCCGGGGTCGTGGACTCCCTCGCCGACGAGACCGGCAACGACCCCACCGGCACCGACGGTGACTGAGATCCTCGACGGGCTCCGTCTCTCCCGCCTCGGAGACGACGACCTGGAGCTCCTGCTGCTCGTCCGGCATTTCGAGCTCAAGCTCCTGGAGCTGTACGGCAGGGGCGATCTCAACGGCACCACGCACACCTGCCTCGGCCAGGAGTACGTCCCGGTCGCGCTGCGCCCGCTGCTCGGCGAGGGCGATCACGTCTTCAGCAACCACCGCGGCCACGGCCACTACCTGTCCAGGTTCCGCGACCCGCACGGGCTGCTCGCGGAGATCATGGGCAGGGAGGGCGCGGTCTGCGGCGGCGTCGGCGGCAGCCAGCACATCCACCGGGACCGCTACCTGTCCACCGGCGTGCAGGGGGAGAGCATGCCGGTCGCCGCCGGGGTCGCGCTCCACCTCAAGCGGGCCGAGCCCGGCGCGATCGCCTGCGTCTACATCGGCGACGGCACCTGGGGCGAGGGCGCGGTCTACGAGGCGCTGAACCTCGCCGCGCTCTGGCGGCTTCCGCTGCTGGTCGTGGTGGAGAACAACGGCATCGCCCAGTCCACGCCGACCACGTCGCAGATGGCGGGTACGGTGGCCGGCCGGGCGGCGGCGTTCGGCATCCGGCACCACCTGGTCGTCTCCACCGACGTCAACGACATCCGGCTCTCGCTCGAACCCCTCGTCGCGGAGGTGCGGGAGGGCCGGCCGCTGGTGGTCGAGTTCGTGACCCACCGGCTCGGCCCGCACAGCAAGGGCGACGACGTCCGCCCGGCCGGCGCCGTACAGGCGGCCAGGGACAACGACTGGTACGGCCGCTACGCCCACGACCACCCCGAGCAGTTCCACCGGCTCGATGGAATGGTGAAAGCCCAGGTCCAGGGCATCGCCGACGAGGTCGCCGCGCGCCCGCTCTCCCGCCGGGAGGAATCGTGCGCGTAGCCGAGAACCTCAACGCGGCCCTGCACGGGCTGCTGGACGACGACCCGACCGCCTACATGCTCGGCGAGGACATCCTCGACCCGTACGGCGGCGCATTCAAGGTCACCAAGGGCCTGTCCACCCGTTTCCCCGGCCGCGTGATCGGCACCCCGATCAGTGAGGGCGCCCTGACCGGCGTCGCGGCCGGCCTGGCACTGACCGGCAACACGGCGGTAGCCGAGATCATGTTCGGCGACTTCGTGGCGCTCGCCTTCGACCAGCTCTGCAACTTCGCGAGCAAGTCGGTGTCGATGTACGGCAGGCGGCTGCCGCTGCGGATGGTGGTGCGCTGCCCGACCGGCGGCGGCCGGGGCTACGGTCCCACGCACAGCCAGAGCCTGCAGAAGCACTTCGTCGGCATGCCGGGGCTGTCGCTGTACGAGATGTCCCCCTTCCACGACAACCGCGCGGTGTTCGCGTCGATGCTGGAGCGGGGCGAGCCGTGCGTGTTCTTCGAGGACAAGGTCCTCTACACCCGGCAGATGGACCTGGTGGACCCGCTGTTCCAGGTGAGCGGTGACGACGACCTGGCCGTGGTCGAGCTCCACGACGCGGACGACTACCCCGACTGCGTGATCATCGCTCCCGGCGGGATGGCACACCGGGCACTGGCCGCGATGCGCTCCCTGCTGGTGGAGCAGGAGATCTCCTGCCGGCTGCTGGTGCCCTCCCGGCTCTACCCGCTGGACGTCGAGAAGTTGATGCCGTTCCTCGGGGACGTCGTCCTGGTCGCCGAGGAGAGCACGGCCGGCGGCACCTGGGGCAGCGAGGTCGCGCACCTCCTCCACGACCGCCTCTGGGACCGTCTGCGCCGGCCCGTCCGCCTCGTCCACTCCCGGGCCGAGGTGATCCCCACCGCCGCGCATCTCGAAAGTCAGGTGCTGGTGGGGGAGTCCACGATTCACCACGCCGTACGGGAGGCCCTGCGTGGCTGACATCCGCGTCCCCAAGCTCAACAACAACGACACCGAGTATCTGATCGTCCAGTGGCTCGTCGAGGACGGCATGTCCGTCGGCGCGGGAGACCCGGTCGCCGTCCTGGAGACCTCCAAGGCGGCGGACGAGCTGGAGGCGGAGGAGTCCGGCTACCTCCACCACGCCGCCGCGCTCAACACCTGGATCGCTCCCGGCGCGGTCCTGGCCCGCGTCACCCCCGAGGCGACCCCGCCGCTCGCCTTCCCCGAAGTCCCGGCCCCGACAGCCGGATCGGCCGCCACAATCCTCGCCGCACCGGAGAGCACGGTTCCCGCGAGCACGGTTCCCGGGACCGCGGTCCTCGGGGCTGCGGTTCCTGAGCGCGCGGTTCCCGAGAACACGATCCTCGACGCCGCGATTCCTGAGCGCACGGTCTCTGAGGCCGGGGTCATCGGGGCCGCGGTTCCTCAGGGCGCGGTTCCCGAGAGCGGGACCTCCAAGACCGCCGCACCGGACATCCAGCCGGCCGTTCAGCCGGTTGTCACCGACCTCGCCCGCGCGGCCATGGAGGAGCTCGGCGTCTCCCACGACGAGGTCGTGGCCCTGGGCCTGCGTGTCATCCGCCGTTCCGATGTGGAGGCCCTGGCAACCCGCCGCACCGGAGCCGGTCACACGGGATCCCCCGCCGGCCGCCCCGGAGCCCCGGTCGCCCGGTCTCGGCGACCGGTTCCCCACCGCCGTACCCACGTCCCGGCCATCACCCGCACCGAAGCCCCGGCCGCCGCCGGCGACGCGGCGGGTACGCACCGGCTCTCCAGGGTGCAGCGAGCCGTCGCGCGCGCCGTCACCGTCTCGCACGACACGATTCCCGCCGCCTACACGCTGATGAAGTTCGAGGTCGGGCCGTTGCTGGAACGAGCCAGGGGACTGACCAGGGAGGTTCGCAGGCCGGTCGGGCTCGCGGAGCTGTTCGTCCAGGCCGTGGCCGGGCTGCATCCGGCGTTCCCGCTGTTCTTCGCCTCGATCGACGGGGACGTGGCGCGGCCCGCGGAGGCTCCGCGCGTCGGCGTCACGTTCGACATGGGCGAGGGTCTCTACGTGCCGGTCGTCCATGACACCGGATCGCTCCGGAGCATCGCCGACACGCTCATGCGCTACCGGCTGGCCGCCACCGAGGGCGACTTCCGGGAGAAGGACCTCGCCGGCGCCAACATCGCCGTCACCCTGCACACCGACGCCGACGTCATCCTCGCGATCCCCTTCATCTTCCCCGGGACGGTCTGCGCGCTCGCGATCACCTCGCCGCAGCAGGAGCTCGTCCTCGGCGAGGACGGCGCCGTGACGGCGAGGACCGTCGCGAACATCGGCCTCGCCTACGACCACCGACTGATCAATGGCAGGGACGCCTCGCGCTTCCTCACCGAACTCCGGATCGAGCTGAAGTCATGACGGAGACAACCCTCTCGGACGCCAAGCGGGCACTGCTCGCGCAGCGACTCCGGCGCCGGGGCGAGTCCCAGGCCATCACGGTCCGGGACCCCGGCACGACCCCGCCCCTGTCCCACGCCCAGGAACGCCTGTGGTTCATGGAGCAGTACCGGCCGGGTACCACCACCTACACGGTTCCCGTCGCGGTGCGCCTGAGCGGCGACCTGGACGCCGACGCGCTGCGCCGGGCGCTGGACGAGATCGTCACGCGCCACGAGGCCCTGCGGATGCGGTTCCTCACCACCGAGGACGGCACCCCCGAGCTTGTCATCGACGAGCCCCGGCCCGCCGAGTTCCGCGTCACCGAGGCGCCGGACCTGGACGCCGTGATCGAGCTGTTCGACGCGGACCTCGCCACCCCGTTCGACCTGGAGCGGGGCCCGCTCTTCCGGACGGTGCTGGTACGGCTCGCGCCCGCCGACCACGTGCTCCTCATCGCCGCCCATCACAGCGTCACCGACGGCTGGTCCAGCGATGTGATCATCCGTGAACTGCTCGCCCTGCACGACGGCAGGACCCCGCCGCCCGCCCCGGTCGGCTACGGCGACTACGCCATCTGGCAGCGGGGCCGTGACCACCGCCGTGAGCTCGACTACTGGCGTGACCGGCTCGCCGGGCTGCCCGCCCTCGAACTGCCCACCGACCGGCCGCGCCCCGCCGAGCAGCGCCACGAGGGGGCCGCCGTCGGTGTCCGTCTCGACGCCGACCTCACCCGTCGGCTGACCGAGCTGGGCGCGACGGCCGGTGCCACGCCGTACATGACGTTGATGGCCGCCTTCCAGGTCCTGCTGGCCCGCTACTCGGGGCAGCAGGACTTCGCGGTCGGATCCCCGACCGCGGGCCGGGGATTGCCCGAGCTGGACGGCGTCGTCGGCATGTTCGTCAACACGCTGGTCATGCGCGCGGACCTGGCGGACGACCCGTCGTTCGACACGTTCCTGGCCCGCACGCGCGAGGCCGCGCTGGACGCCCTCGCGCACCGGGAGCTCCCGTTCGACCAGCTGGTCGGCGAGCTGAACGTGGTCCGCGACGTGAGCCGCTCCCCGCTCGCACAGGTCATGTTCGCACTGCAGAACTTCAAGGCGGGCGAAGAGGACGGGCGCGTGTCCTACGTCGGGCTCCCGGCCAGGACCACCCGCCACGACCTCGGCCTGTATCTGTTCGAGAGCCCGGACGGGCTGTTCGGCGACATCACCTACAGCACCGCCCTGTTCGACCGGGAGACCGTGGAACTGCTGGCGTCCCGGTTCGAGACGCTGCTGCGCTCGATAGTGGCGGCTCCGCGGACGCGGGTGGGAGAGCTGTCGCTGATGTCCGGCGACGAGCGGGACCTGGTCCTGGGCTTCGGCGCCGGCCCCGCCCCCCAGCCGGCCGGACACGATCTGCTCCACGACCTCGTCACCGCCCAGGCCGCGCTGACCCCCGGCGCGACGGCCGTGGTCTGCGGTGACGCGCTGGCCCCGGACGCGGTGCCCGCGGTGCGCGGAGCCTCCGCGAGATCCGGCGCGGCGTCCACGGCGCGCGGCGGCTCCGTGAGCTCTGGTACGGCGTCCACGGCGCACGGCGGTTCGCTGACGTACGCCGAACTCGACGAGCGCTCCACCCGGATCGCCGCCCTGCTGAGGAACCGGTACGGCGTGGGCCCCGACACCAGGGTCGGCGTCTTCCTGGAGCAGTCGACCGACCTCGCGGCGGCCGTCATCGGCGTCATGAAGGCCGGTGGCGCCTACGTGCCCCTCGACCCCAAGCAGCCCCGCGACCGCCTGGCGTACATGCTCGGCGACGCCGGAGCCGTCGCCGTCCTCACCACCTCCGCCCTGCGCGACCTGGTTCCCGACGCGCCGGTGATCTGCCTGGACTCCGAGGCGCTGGACGAGACCGGGTTCGAGCGCCCCGAGGTCTCACCCGACCACCTGGCGTACGTGATCTACACCTCGGGCACGACCGGGCGGCCGAAGGGCGTCGGGGTGCAGCACCGGCAGGTGCTGAACTACCTGGCCGGGGTCAGGGAGCGGTTCGAGGTCGAGCCCGCGGCGGTCTACACGCTGCTGCAGTCGCTCTCGTTCGACTTCGGGGTGACGATCTTCTACCTGTCGCTCATGACCGGCGGCGAGCTGCACCTGGTCGATCCGCAGACCCCGGCCGAGGAGCTCGCCGGGCAGCTGAGCCGTACCGACTACCTGAAGATGACCCCGTCCCACCTCGCCTCGCTGCTCACCGGGGTGGACGCGGCCGAGCTGCTCCCGCGCAAGCTCCTCATCCTCGGCGGCGAGGCGTCCACCTGGAGCTGGGCCCGGGAGCTGGCCGCGCACACCACGGTGGTCAACCACTACGGCCCCACCGAGGCCACGGTCGGCATCTCCACGTACGCCGTCACGGGGGAGGAGGAACGGGCGTTGAACCTGCCGATCGGCAGGCCGCTGCCCGGAGCCGGGGTCTACGTGCTGGACGAGCACCTGCGGCTGGTCCCGCCCGGCATGACGGGCGAGATCTACCTCGGTGGCGACCGGCTCGCCCGGGGATACCTCGGCCGCCCCGGACTGACGGCCGACAGGTTCCTGCCCGACCCGTACGGCGAGCCCGGCGCGCGCATGTACAGGACCGGCGACCTCGGCCGCTGGCTGCCCTCCGGCGACCTGTGCTTCCTCGGCCGCCGAGACCTTCAGGTGAAGGTCAGGGGCTACCGGGTGGAGTTGCCGGAGATCGAGTCGGTGCTCACCGACCAGCCCGGGATCGCGTACGCCGTCGTCGAGCTGCGCAAGGACCGGCTGATCGGATATCTGGTCGGGGACCGGATCAGTGTGAGCGAGCTGCGGACGCGGCTCGGCGAACGGCTTCCCGAATACATGATCCCCGGACGGTTCGTCTGGCTGGACGAGCTGCCCCTGAAGTCGCACGGCAAGGTCGACCGGGCCAGGCTGCCCGAGCCCGACGAGGAGCGGCCGGATCAGCAGGCCGGATTCGTCCCGCCGGGGACGCCGCTCGAAGAGGCGATCGCGGCGGTGTGGGCGAAGGTGCTCGGTCTGGCCCAGGTCGGCGTGCTGGACGACTTCTTCGACCTGGGCGGACATTCGCTGCTCGCCGCCCAGGTCGTCGCCCGTATGCGGAAAATCATCCCCGCGGGCGGGCGCCAGGTGACCATCCTGGACCTGTTCAAGCAGAAGACCGTTCGCGAGCTCGCGGAGCTCATTGAGACGGGCGACAACGGGCCGCGCATGTTCCTGCACCGGCTCACCCCGGCACGCACCGCCACCTCGACCCTGGTCTGCGTGCCGTACGGCGGCGGCAGCGCGGCCATCTACCAGCCGCTGGCCGACACCATGCCCGCGGGCTGGGCGCTGCACGCGGTCGCCGTCCCCGGTCAGGAGATGGGGCTGATCGAGGAGACCCGGCCCGTGGCCGAGGTCGCGCAGGGCTGCGTGGAGGAGATCCTGCAGGGGATCAAGGGCCCGCTCGCGCTGTACGGGCACTGCGGGCTCGGCGTCATGCTGACCGTGGAGATCGCCCGTCGGCTTGAGGCGGCGGGCCGTCCGGTCGAGGCCATCTATCTCGGGGGCATCTTCCCCTTCGCCCGGCCCGCCTCGGTGCTGACCTGGCTCTCGAACCTGACCGACCGCCTCCGCAGCGACCAGATCTGGGCCAACGCCCTGCAGGCCGCCGGCCTCGACGTGGAGGACCTCGAACGCGACCAGCTCGCGTTGATGATCGACAATCGCCGCAAGGGCACGAAGGAGGCGGAACGCTACTTCACCCGCCTCTTCGAGGAGGGGATCGAACCGCTCAACGCGCCGATCATCTCCGTGGCGGGTGAGCGTGATCCGGCCACCGAGTTCTACCAGGAGCGCTACCGCGAGTGGCATCTCCTGACGGACTCCACCGCCGTGGTCGTGCTGGACGAGGCGGGTCACTTCTTCCTGAAGTATCGGGCCGGGGAACTCGCCACCATCGTCACCGGCACCCACCTGGCCATCGCCTCCGGCGACACCGCCGGGCTGGACCGTACCGACCGGTCCACCTGGTGGCTCGAAGGCGTCTCCACCCAGAACCGTTCCGCCCAGGGCGGCTCCGCCCACCCCGCGCTCACACAACCCGCCTCCGCTCTGGATACGGCGGCGCGGAACGGATCCGCCCCTCATGACGTGACGCGGAACGGGTCCGCCACCCAGGACGTGGTGCTGAACGGGTCCGTCCTTCAGGACGCGGCGCGGAACGGATCAGGTCACGGGCCGGACGGAGCCGACGGGCACTCCGCGCCCGTCCTCGCCGATTCGGGCACGGACGGCGCCCCACCGGCGGGGCCCCGTACCGCCACGGATCCTCCGGCGCGGTCCGGTCCACAGCCGAGCATGAAACGGTTCGCCACCGTGGCGGCGGGGCAGCTCGTCTCGATCATCGGGTCGTCGCTGACCGAGTTCGCCGTCCCGCTGTGGATCTACATCAACACCGGCTCGCTCGCCAGGTTCGCCCTGTTCTCGGTCCTCGCGCTGGTCCCCGGCATGCTGGTGTCCCCCATCGCGGGTGCCCTCGTCGACCGCTACGACCGGCGCAGGGTCATGCTCGCCGGGGACATCGGCGCGTTCGGCACCCAGCTGGCCCTCGGGGTCCTGCTGTGGACCGGAAATCTCCAGACCTGGCACATCTACCCGCTTCTGGTCCTGCTGTCGGTCGCGCTGACCTTCCAGCGCCTCGCCTACAACTCCTCCCTCCCGCAGCTGGTCCCCAAGCGTTTCCTCGGTCACGCCAACGGGGTGGTGCAGATGGTCACCGGCACCGCCCAGCTGGTCGTCCCGCTGATCGCGGTCGGTCTGATGGCGGCGATCGGGCTGGAGGGCATCCTCGTCCTGGACGTCGGCTCCTACGCCTTCGCGATCATCGTGCTGCTCTTCGTCCGCTTCCCGAAGAGCATGGGGTGGAAGCGCAGGGAGACCCTGGTCGCCGAGATGGTCGAGGGCTGGAAGTTCTCCTGGGGCAACCGGGGCTTCCGCGGCATGCTGTTCTTCTTCGCGGTGCTGAACATCTTCCTGTCCCCGCTGTTCCTGCTCATCTCGCCGCTGGTCCTGGGCTTCGCCACGCTGGAGGACGTCGGCAGGATCGCGTTCGCCGGAGGTCTCGGGGTCTTCCTCGGCGGCCTCGCCATGACCGTCTGGGGCGGGCCCCGGCGCCGGCGGCTGCACGGTGTCATGATCTCCACCCTTCTCCTCAGCGTTTTCTGCCTGATCACGGGCCTCCAGCAGAACCTGCTCCTGATCGCGATCGGCGCCTTCGGGATGTCGTTCTGGCTGACCATGCTCAACGGCGTCTACGCCACGATCGTCCAGGTCAAGGTGCCCCAGCGCTTCCACGGCCGGGTCATCGCGCTCAACACCCTGGTCGCCTGGTCCACCCTGCCGATCGGCTTCGGCCTGGTCGCTCCGTACGGCAGCGCGCTGTTCGAGCCGCTGCTCGCGCCGGACGGCCCCCTCGCCGGCACCGTCGGCCTCGTGCTCGGAACGGGGGAGGGACGGGGCGTCGGCCTGATGTACGTCCTGTTCGCGGTCGCCATCGCCGTCACGGCGCTGGTCGCCATGCGGACCCGGACGCTGTCGCGGTTCGACGTGGACGTGCCGGACGCGCTCCCGGATGACCTGGTCGGTTTCCAGACCATCCAGAAGCGCCTCGGACAGGAACCCCGCGAACCGCTCGCCGAGGCGGTCGCCGCCCGGAGCTGACCTCACCGCGGCCGCACCGGGCGAGGACCTCGGCGGTGCGGCCGGGAGGAGTTTCTCAGCGGGGCAGCAACCGCCGCAGGAACTCCTCCAGCGGTGCCACGTGCCGGTCGGGGTGGCGCCACTCGGCGAGGAGGTCCTCAAGGAGATGCAGCTCCTCGGTGAGCACGCCGCCTCTGAAGACGCGGATCACCGGGTGGATGAAGGCGCTCTCGGCTGCCCGTGACGGCACCGGGTGGCGTTCGACCGGATACGTGTTCTCACCCCAGCGCAGGCCCACAGTGATCACGTCTCCGAAGCGCTCGACCGCGTAGTCCTCAGGCAGCTCCTCGTAGCGCTCGACGCCTCCGTCGGTGACCACCAGCGCGTCGATCAAATACTGGCACTGGGTCCACAGGGCCGAACTCCTGTTGAGCCGGTCGAGGATCGCCCCGGTCAGCTCGTCGAGGGAGACGGTGGTGTGCGTGAGCCGTATGCCGTCGTAGCGTTCGGCGAGCAGGCGATCCATCGTCCGCAGGTTGTAGCGGAAGCCCTCGATGAACGCGGAGGACGCCCGATTCAGGTCGCGGGCCTGCATCAACGTGCCCGCGAAGTAGAGGTTGTCGAGGTTGGCCGACTCCCAGTCCGCCCGTATCTCGGGCAACTTCCCGCAGGGAGCCATCTTCAGGCCGTCGGCGAACATCTCGGTGTGCATCCGGAAGCCGGTGCAGCGCAGGACCGCGTCGTATTCCAGCGTCGCGGTCTCGCCGTCGGCGTGGCTGTAGGTGATGTCGACGGTGTAGGTCTCACCGTCGAACGCGATCCGGTCGACCGTGCAGTCCAGCACCGCGTGGAGCGCCTTGAACTGGTAGCTGTCGAACAGCGCGCCGAACATGCCGTGCACGTCCCCGGGGCGCCGGGTGTTCCAGGCCAGCTGGACCGGCCGGGGGCTGGCCAGGTGGATCATCGACGCGTGGCTGATGAGCTCGTGGGCCGTCTCGAACGCGGAGTTGCCCTTGCCGAGGATCAACACCCTCTTGCCGCGGAACTGCTCGGGGTCGACGCTCATGTCCTCGTATCCCTCGGCGTACTCGATGCCGGGGATGTCAGGAATGTTTGGCGCGCCCCACCCGCCCGCCCAGATCAGGCACTCGGCCCGGAGTTCGGGGCCGGCGGCCGTCTCCAGCCGGAACCCGTCCTCCTCCTTGGCCACCCGGTCGACCCCGACGCCGAAGGCGATGCGCAGGTCGTGGGTGGTGTGGAAGTCGTGGAGATAGCGTCGCAGGTCGTCGGGGGAGGGGAAGTAGTCGTCGCTGTACTGCGGGAACAGCAGCGACGGGTCGTCGCTCAGCAGAGAGTTCCAGTCCCAGCGGAGCCGGATCTCCGGGTCGTCCGACAGGGTGTGCACCTTGTTGAGCGAGATCAGCCTGCGGTGCCGGGGGAACCGGCTGAAGAAGTCTCCGGCGGAATGCTTCCGCTCCACGATCAGATAGTCGGCACCCCGCTCCTGCAGGAAGTAGCCGATCTGCAACCCGGCCGGACCCGCGCCGACTATGACATAACGATGCTCCTGGATCACGGAGAACCTCCTGGGGAGATGCGCGCTTTTCTGGAGATACCCACCCACAGCTGTCGGTCATCCGCCTGCGCGCCGAACCTCCGTTCGCATCTGAGTGATCCACAAGCTGTGCCCCGAAGGTCCACGGTAGGAGACCCGGACGGGATTCGGGAAGACGGGGAGACATATTCGGCCGCGCGAAACCGACGACGGGCGAAGGCCCAGATGTCCTTCGAACGTCTCCGGGACGGCGTCGTCAGCGCCGGTGACCACGCTGTCGATCAGGTCGACGGCGGCCGACGAGTCTTTCCAGGGTCTTCTCAGGCCCGCAGGCGCAGCCCTCGGGGAGTCGGGTGGAACCCGGCCGACTCCAGTGCGGCTCCCAGCGGGGAGTCGTTGATGGCCGTGCCATCCGCGCGCTCCACGGTGAGCTTGCCGAGGGCGCCGTCGCGCACGGCCAGCGCCAGGGCGTCCACGGCGGGTTGGAGGCGGTCGCCGTCGACGAAGGAGAGCAGGGTCTTGCCGCCGCGCTCGACGTAGAGCACCAGATGCCCGTCCACGAGCACGACGAGTGATCCGGCCTTCCGCCCCGGCTTGTGGGACACCTCGCCCGGATGGGCGGGCCACGGCAGGGCCGCGCCGTACGGGTTGGCAGGGTCGGTCGCCGCCAGCACCACCACCCGCCGCGTGTCCCGGGCCGGTTCGCGCCCGCCCCACGGGTCGGGCGTCGTGGTCGGCGGTGGCATGAGGGTGGCGCGCATGCGGTCGACGGCGCCGGGGAGGGCGAACTGGGCGCCGCCCAGACCTTCGACGAAGTAGCCCCTGCGGCACCGGCCACTCTCCTCGAACGCGCGGAGCACCTGGTAAACGGCGGCGAACCCGCCGGGCAACCGCTCGGCGGTGACCGCGCCCCTGGTCACCACACCGTGCCGTTCGAGCAGCACCTCGGCCTGGGCGTGCGCCCGCTGGGTCGTGTCGTCGGCCGGGCCGGGCAGCAGCCACCAGCGCCCGCCCACGGTCGGAGGCCCGCTCCGGGTGGGCAGCACCGCCCGCCGTCTCCGCGTGGGAGCCGGGCGGTGCGCGGGACGCCCCGTGCCGAGCGTGGTCCGCAGCGGGGCCAGCGTGTCGCCGGTGATCCGCCCCGACCACACCAGATCCCACACCGCCGCGGCCAGGGGCATGTCGCCGGTGACCGAACCGGTCAGGAGAGAGCCGGTACGGCTCGCCAGCTCGCGGAAGAACAGCGCGCCTCCGCCGCCGAGAACCTCCAGGATCGCCTCGTGCACCGGGGTCAGGGTGATCTCGGCCGGACCGGGCATCAGCAGGGGGGCGGTGTCCGCGAAATACAGCGCCACCCAGCCGTCTCCGCCCGGCAGCGATCCCTGCCCCGCCCAGATGACCTCGCCCGAGGACGTCAGCTCGTCCAGCAGGGACGGGTCGTAGCCGGGCACCCGCGAAGGCAGGATCAACGTCTCCAGCGCCGACGCGGGCACCGCCGCACCCTGCAACTGCTCGATCGCGCCCACCAGCGCGTCGATCGGCGGCCTGCCCCTCTGTGCGGAACCGGTGATGCCGTGCCAGGCGGGGGCGAAGGCCGCCAGAGTCTCGGCGGAGACCGGCTCCACCTCCTTGCGGAGCCGGGCCAGGGACCTGCGGCGCAGCATCCGCAGCACCCCGGCGTCGCACCACTCCTCACCGCGCCCGCCGGGCCGGAATTCCCCGTTCACCACCCGCCCGGAGGCGGCCAGGCGACGCAACGTGTCGGTGACGACCGCGGGGCCGAGGCCGAACCTGGCGGCGGCCGTACCGGCGAGGAAGGGAGTGCGCGTGCGGGCATGCCGGGCGACGAGGTCGCCGAGCGGATCCTCCACCGGCTCCAGGAACGCGTGCGGCACCCCCACGGGCAGCGGCACGCCGAGCGCGTCACGCAGCCGGGCGGCGTCCTCGATCGCCGCCCACTGCTCCTGCCCGGCCACCCGCACCCTGATGGCCCGCCGGGCGGTCTCCAGCTCGGCCAGCCACGCCGGATCGCCCTCGCGCAGGCTCACGTCGGCCGCGAGCAGCGGGCCGTGCGAGCGGAGCAGGTCGGCCAGGGCCTCGGCGTCACGGAGCGGACGGTCCAGCCGGGCCAGCTCACGCTCGGTGTCGGCGATCACGTCGGGATCGAGCAGCTCGCGCAGGTCCGCCTGGCCCAGCAGCTCGGCCAGCAGGCTCGTGTCGAGTGAGAGGGCCTGGGCGCGGCGCTCCGCCAGGGGAGCATCCCCCTCGTACATGAACGCGCCGATGTAGTTGAACAGCAGCGATGCCGCGAACGGCGACGCCTGGGCGGTCTCGACCTCGACCAGCCTGACCCGCCGCGCCGCGACGTCCTGCATGAGCCGCACCAGCCCCGGCACGTCGAAGACGTCCTGCAGGCACTCGCGCATCGTCTCCAGCACGACGGGGAACGAGCCGTAGCGGCTGGCCACGTTGAGCAGGTGCGAGGCCCGCTGCCGCTGCTGCCAGAGCGGGGTCCGCTTGCCGGGCGTGCGGCGCGGAAGCAGCAGCGACCGCCCCGCGCACTCCCTGAAGCGCGCCGCGAACAGCGCCGAGCCGCCGAGCTCCTCGGTGACGATCTGCTCGATCTCCTCCGCATCGAAGATCGCGACGTCCGAGGGGGGATCGGAGAGCGTGTCGGGGATGCGCAGGACGATCCCGTCGTCGGAGTGGATGGCCTGCACGTCGACGCCGTAGCGCTCCCGCAGCCGCCGCCCGATCGCCAGCGCCCACGGCGCGTGCACCCTCGCGCCGTACGGCGAATGCACCACGACCCGCCAGTCGCCCAGCTCATCGTGGAACCGCTCGACCAGCAGCGTCCTGTCGTCCGGGACGTATCCGGTGGCCTGCCGCTGCTCCGCCAGATAGGACAGCAGGTTGGTCGCGGCGAACTCATCCAGCCCCGCCGCCCTGATCCGCCCCAGCGCCCCGTCCCGCGCCGAGTCCGCCCCGTCCCGCGCCTTGTTCGGTGCCGAGTCTCGTGTCCTGTCCTGCACGGGCTCTTCCCGCTTCGCCGATCGCCCGTCCGAGCCGGGCTTCGTTCCGGGGCCCGCGTCTGTCGTGGAGCCCTGCTCGGCTCCGGCGTCCGCGCCCGCCGAGGACATCTCGCGAAGGAACGCGCCGATCGCCCTCCCCAGCTCCGCCGGGCGGCCCGCGGTGTCGCCGTGCCAGAAGGGCAGCTTGCCCGGCTGCCCGGGGGCCGGGGTGACCAGCACCCGGTCGGCCGTGATCTCCTCGATCCGCCAGGAGGTCGCGCCCAGCACGAACACGTCTCCGGCACGCGACTCGTAGACCATCTCCTCGTCCAGCTCGCCCACCCGGGAGGACTTCTCCCCGACCAGGAACACGCCGAACAGACCGCGGTCGGGAATCGTGCCGCCGTTGGTGACGGCCAGCCGCTGAGCTCCGGGACGGCCCTGCAGCGTGCCGGTGACCCGGTCCCAGACGATGCGGGGCCGCAGCTCGGCGAACTCCTCGCTCGGATAGCGCCCGGCGAGCATGTCGAGTGTCGCCTCCAGCGCGCTCCGGGGGAGGGTCCTGTACGGCGCGGCGCGCCGTACCACGCTCTCCAGCTCGTCCACCGTCCACTCGTCCAGTGCCGTCATCGCCACGATCTGCTGGGCGAGCACGTCGAGCGGGTTGCGCGGGTAACGGAGATCCTCGATCTCCCCAGTTCTCATCCGCTCGGCCACCACGGCCGTCTGGACCAGGTCTCCGCGGTATTTGGGGAAGATCACACCCCGTGAGACGGCTCCCACCTGGTGCCCGGCCCTGCCGATCCGCTGCAGGCCGCTCGCCACACTCGGCGGCGCCCCCACGCAGGCCACCAGATCCACCGCGCCCATGTCGATGCCGAGCTCCAGGCTGGAGGTCGCGACCACGGCGGGCAGCCGCCCGGACTTGAGCGCCTCCTCGATCTGGGACCGCTCCTCCTTCGACACCGACCCGTGGTGGGCCCGCACGATCTCCGGAATCACACCCTTGGCCGCCCCCGCCTGCGCCATCATCGCCGCCGGGGTGGAGATGGATGCAGGAGGGCCGGGGAACCCCTTCGCCCAGTGCACCGGCCCCGTCTGCTCGGTCATCTCGATAGGCCCTGCCTGCCCGGCCGGCCCCGTCTGTCCGCTCGGCCCCGTCTGCCCGGTCGGTCCTTCCTGCCCGGTCGGTCCTTCCTGTCCGTTCGGCCCTGCCTGTCCCGTTTGTTCGGCCGACCCCGTCTGCTCTCCCTGCTCTGTCTGCTCTTCCTGCCAGGACTGCCCGGCCCGCCCTGCCTGGCCGGGCGGCATGGTCTGCGCGTTCGATCCCGCCTGCCCGGCCTGCTCCGGGTCGCCGGTCCGACGCTCCCAGGCCAGTTCGTTGAGACGGGTGCAGAGCCGCTCGGCCTGCCGCCGGGAGTTGGCGAACACGATCGTCGAACGATGGTTGCCGATCAGGTGGAACAGCCGCTCCTCGACGTGCGGCCAGATGGACCGCCGGGCCGGGGGCTCGGCCGGCCACAGGTCGTCATCGGACCCGGCGGGGGAGGGGGGCGTGTCGAGCTCGGTCATGTCCTCGATCGGCACGATCACCTCGACCTCGATCACCTTCTCCGAGGGCGGCTGGACCACGGTCGCCGGGCGGGGGCCGCCGAGGAAGGCGGCCACCTCGCTCACCGGTCGCACGGTCGCAGACAGGCCGACACGCTGTGCGGGCCGGGCCAGCAGGGCGTCGAGCCGCTCCAGGCTGAGGGCCAGGTGCGCGCCGCGCTTGGTGGCCGCCACCGCGTGCACCTCGTCGATGATGACCGTCTCCACACCGCGCAGCGCCTCGCGGGCCTGACTGGTCAGCAGCAGGAACAGCGACTCGGGGGTCGTGATGAGGATGTCCGTGGGTTTGGCGGCGAACCGGCGCCGCTCCTCGGGAGAGGTGTCGCCCGACCGGATCGCCACCGAGATGTCCGGCACCGGGAGACCGAGTCGCCGTGCGGTCTGCTTCAGCCCGGCCAGGGGCGCCCGGAGGTTGCGCTCGACGTCCACCGCCAGGGCTTTGAGCGGTGACACGTAGAGAACCCGGCACCGCCGTGGGGGCTCGTCCTTCGTGGAGTCCTTCCTGGACCGCTTTCGCCCATCCTTGATCTCCGCGGCGGGTACGTGGACGACGGAGGACTGCTCCGACGCCAGCCGGTCGAGTGACCACAGGAAGGCGGCCAGCGTCTTGCCGGATCCGGTGGGCGCGACCACCAGGGTGTTGTCGCCTCGGGCGATCGACGACCAGGCGCCCTCCTGGGCGGCGGTGGGTGCGGCGAAGGCCCCGGTGAACCAGTCTCTGGTCATCTGGGTGAAGTGATCGAGCGCCCCGTCACCACTCGCAGGCCCGTGGTCCGCCTTGCTCATCACGCGCCTCCCCCTTGTGCCGGCTCGACCGTTCCATCCGGGTCACGGCTCCATACTGCCTGCCCCCACCGACAGAATCCGCCACCGGCGGCCGGGCCGTACGAGGTGAGCGCACCGACGCGCCCGCGGTGAAGCCCGGCACCGCTGTCGCTGGGTATACATCCCTATAGCTTGGTTTGCATCCCCATAAACGGGCATTTCCCTATAAATCCCCGAGGGGTCGATTCATCGTGAGGTGGCCGCCGGGATAGGTTGGCCCTCTCCGGTCTCATAGCCAGAGGTTCGACGAACATACGACGTAGTGAACGGTGAGCTAACGGTGAGCATCGACTATCCGGCCATCGAGGCGGCACGCGAGCGGATCAGGGCAGAGCACCTGAGGGAGCATCGCCCGCAGAGCAGCGCGAGAGGTCTGCACCACTTCGCCCTGATCTCCTCAGACGTCGAGACGACGATCGCCTTCTATCAGGACCTCCTGGAGTTTCCCCTGACGGAGATCATCGAGAACCGCGATTACCAGGGGTCCAACCACTTCTTCTTCGACATCGGCAACGGCAACCTGCTGGCCTTCTTCGACTTTCCCGGCCTGGACCTCGGTCCCTACAAGGAGGTTCTCGGCGGGCTCCACCACATCGCCATCTCCGTGGAACCGGCGGCCTGGGAGCGACTGCGGGGCAAGCTGGAGGCCGCGGGCGTTCCGCACCAGGTCGAGAGCGGTGTCTCGATCTACTTCATGGACCCCGACGGAGCCCGCCTCGAACTGCTCGCCGACCCGCTCGGCGAGATGTACGGCTCCCGCGTTCTCTGATCGACCCCGCCTTCTCCGACGTCTCGACGGGCTCCGGCGGGCGTTCGGAAAGGTTCTGACGGCCAGGCGAAGTTTCGTCGCGGGCGACGGTTCCATGCTCGCTGGGACCCATACTTGGGGTATGCGCCTGTCGGAGTTCTGGAAGCGGATGAAGCTGCACTTCGGCGATCCGTACGCTGAGTCATGGGCTCGCGACTACGTCATCGCCGACCTGGGCGGCCGGACCGCGTTCCAGGCACTGGCCGACGGCGTCGCGGCCAAGGAGGTCTGGCACGCCGTGTGCGGGGTGACCGACGTCTCTCCCAGATTGCGCTGAGGACGACGCAAAGGATCACCGGATCGGATACGGCGTTGTGTGGTGGCTTACCGGCTCGGATGCGCCGAAGTCGCGTGTCGGACGGGTTCCCGTCCGGTTGCGCCAGGGCCGGCGCCTAGGGCTCTCCCGCTCGGTGGCGCCAAGGGTGTGCCGAGCGGTTTCCGAGCCCGGCCACGCCAGGAGCCGATGTTGAAGGGTTCCCGGGCCGGTTGCGCTAGGGATTGGTGCCGAGCAGCTTTCCGACCGAGTCGGCCACGTGACCGGGATCGTCGGCGCTCTCCTGGCCGGCCGGCGACCACAGAAACAGCCAGCCGTCCTTGGCCGGGGTGGCGAAGACGATCGTCTGTCTCCCGCTGCCCGGATGCCACACCCAGAGCACGGGGTCGTCGCCCCCGAGCATGCGGCCGACCAGCCCTCGCTCGGGCAGCTCGGCGGCCAGGGACTCAAGATGGGCTAGGCGTTGCTGCGTAAACGCGCTGGGCACTTAGGGCACCTCGGGATCCTTTGCCTTCAGGATCACCCCAGGTCAGCTCGGTGACAACAGGTCCGGCGGAATTCCCAGGAATGTCGCTTCCGGGATGGGGCTCGCCGCCTCCTGTGCGCGGCTTGCTGTTGTTTACTGTGACTTGCTGTGGGTTTTGCCGTGGCTTGTGTCCGGGCTTGCGTGGCTTGGATCACCCCGGAAACCCCGCCCTGCGCCCCCTGGGAACACGTGATGCCATTGGGCTACGATCGAACAGTCGTTCGGCTATATTGAACATGCCGTCGCGCGTGGCGTGCCCTTCCAAAAATGTCGGTGGCACCCCGTAGCTTTCTGGCAACCGATTCAACCCGCAACCCTCCAGGGGGCTTCCATGGCAGCTAACGACCGCGAGAAGGCGCTCGAGACCGCGCTCGCTCAGATCGAGCGTCAGTTTGGCAAGGGCTCCGTCATGCGACTGGGCGACGAGGTCCGTGCGCCCATCGAAGTGATCCCGACCGGTTCCATCGCGCTCGACATCGCCCTCGGCATCGGCGGATTCCCGCGCGGTCGTGTCGTCGAGGTCTACGGCCCCGAGTCCTCCGGCAAGACGACGGTCGCCCTGCACGCGGTGGCCAACGCCCAGCGCGGAGGCGGCATCGCCGCGTTCATCGACGCCGAGCACGCGCTCGACCCCGAATACGCCCAGAAGCTCGGCGTCGACACCGACGCGCTGCTCGTCTCCCAGCCCGACACCGGAGAGCAGGCGCTGGAGATCGCCGACATGCTGATCCGGTCCGGTGCCGTTGACCTGCTGGTCATCGACTCGGTCGCGGCACTGGTGCCCAAGGCCGAGATCGAGGGCGAGATGGGCGACAGCCACGTCGGCCTCCAGGCTCGTCTGATGTCCCAGGCGCTGCGCAAGATCGCCGGTGCGCTCAACAACACCAACACCACCGCGATCTTCATCAACCAGCTCCGAGAGAAGATCGGCGTCATGTTCGGCTCGCCCGAGACCACGACCGGTGGAAAGGCGCTGAAGTTCTACGCCTCGGTCCGTCTCGACATCCGCCGCATCGAGACGCTGAAGGACGGCACCGAGGCGGTCGGCAACCGCACCCGGGTGAAGGTCGTCAAGAACAAGATGGCCCCGCCCTTCCGGGTGGCCGACTTCGACATCCTTTACGGTGTCGGCATCTCCCGCGAGGGTGGCCTGATCGACATGGGCGTCGAGCAGGGCTTCGTCCGTAAGTCCGGTGCCTGGTACACCTACGAGGGTGACCAGCTCGGACAGGGCAAGGAGAACGCCCGCACCTTCCTGAAGAGCCACCCCGACATGGCCAACGAGATCGAGAAGAAGATCAAGGAGAAGCTGGGCGTCGGCCCCCGCGTCGACACTCCGGCCACTCCGCCGCCCGCCGCTCCGGCTCCGGCCTCCGCCCCGTCCGGTCGTGGTGCCAAGGCCGCCGCCTCCAAGACGCTGGTTGACGTCAAGCCAGGTGACGTCTGATCTGAGCTGATAAACGATGATGGGACCTGACTCCGGTCCGGCCGACGCGGCCGGGCCGAGAGACTGGGGCGCCTGGCCCGACGTTCCGGAGGCCGGTTCTTCCGGGGCGAGCAGGCGAGGAAGCGGACGGTCGCGGCGTTCGCGCAGGGATCAGCCGGGCGCCTGGGAGGGATTTACCGGCGGCAAGGACGCGGGCGGCAGAAAGCGGTCGCGAGGCGACTCTCAGGGGATCGTTCCCGACGGGCCGGTCGAGGGGTCACCGGCGAGCCGGGGGCCCGCCGCCGACCCGGAGGCGGTGGCACGGGGGATCTGCCTGCGACTGCTGACCATGGCGCCGCGCACCCGGGCTCAGCTCGCGGAGGCACTGCGCAAGCGTGAGGTGCCCGAGGCGGCGGCCGAGGCCGTGCTTGAGCGGTTCTCCGAGGTCGGGCTCATCGATGACGAGGCTTTCGCCGCCGCCTGGGTGAGTTCGCGTCATGCCGGGAGAGGTCTCGCCCGCAGGGCCCTCGCCTCGGAGCTCCGTCACCGCGGGGTGGACGAAGACGTCGTGAAGGAAGCGGTGGAGCAGCTCGACCCCGAGCAAGAGGTGGAGACCGCCCGCCGCCTTGTGGAGCGTAAGCTCTCGGCCACCCGCAATCTGGAGCCCGCGGTCAGGACCCGGAGGCTGGCCGGAATGCTTGCCAGAAAGGGATACGGTCCCGGCCTGGCCTTTAGGGTGATCCGTGAAGCCCTGGAGGACGAGGAGCCGGAAACCCCTGCTTTTCCCGTCGATGTGGACTATCCGCTCGACTAGCCCAAAGCTGCTTAACAGCGGGTCTTTGCTTGCTCGTTACCTCTCTGACGCTTAATCTCAACTCCAGTGAGGAGTTACTCCGCGCAGTGCGGATTGTCATAGCGGTGCATTACGGATGAGCTGGCTTGGCGGTGCGGGCGGGCGATGGACCGGCGGGAACAGCTGGTGCGGAGCGGGTCCTAGGTTGACATCTGTCCTGATGGCGCCACCGTCTGTGCTTTCCGTGCCGTGGGTGTGACCCCTCGCGTGCTTGATGTCTGCGACGCGAGGAAGGTGAGGCGCGTATGGATCCGGTTGTGGTCGTCACGTTGGCAGTAGTGGCGGTTGTGGCTCTTGCCGTGATGACGATAACCGTGCTGATCGTGTTGCTGCGTCGCATCGGCGAGGCGGGCAACAAGATCAGTGGTCCCTCTCCCGAGCAGGAGGCGGAGATCCTCGCCGAGCTGGAGAAGGCCCGGAGCGAGGCCACCGATATCCGCGCCAAGGCGGAGAGCGATGCCGGAGAGATCCTGCGCAGGTCCGAGGCCGCGGTCGAGGCCGCAGCCGAGCTGCGTAAGGAGGCGGAGGCCGAGGGCCGGGTGCTGAAATACGAGCTCAAGGAGTTCCGCTCCGACCTTGAGCGCAGGGAGAACCGGCTGGCCGAGCGTGAGCAGCGCCTTGACGAGGAGGCCAGACGCCAGGCCGAACGGGCCCGCAAGCTCGCCGAGACCGAGACCGAGCTGGCCGACCGCCGCGAGGACCTCGACCGGGTCTCCCAGGAACGCAAGGCCATTCTGGAGCGAGTATCCGGACTCACCAGCGACCAGGCCAGATCTGAGCTGGTCAGGGAGATCGAGAACCAGGCCAAGCGCGAGGCCGCGCTGATCGTCCGGGAGATCGAGGGCGAGGCCCGCAAGGAGGGCGAGAAGCGCGCCACCAAGATCGTCACACTGGCGGTCCAGCGCGTGGCCACCGAGCAGACCGCCGAGTCCGTCGTCAGCGTCCTGCACCTGCCGGGTGACGAGATGAAGGGCCGCATCATCGGCCGTGAGGGCCGCAACATCCGGGCCTTCGAGTCGACCACCGGGGTCAACCTGATCATTGACGACACGCCCGAAGCGGTGCTGCTGTCATGTTTTGATCCGGTCCGCAGGGAGACCGCCCGGCTGACGCTGGAGAAGCTCGTCCTTGACGGGCGCATCCACCCCCAGCGCATCGAGGAGGCTCATGAGCGCAGCAAGGCCGAGGTCCAGGAGCTGTGCGTGCGCGCGGGTGAGGACGCCCTGGTCGAGCTCGGCATCACCGAGATGCACCCCGAGCTGATCACTCTGCTCGGCCAGCTCCGCTACCGCACGTCCTACGGCCAGAACGTGCTGGGTCATCTCATCGAGTCCGCCCACATCGCCGGGATCATGGCGGCTGAGCTACGGCTGGACGCGACGCTGCTCAAGCGCTGCACGGTGCTGCACGACATCGGCAAGGCCCTCACCCACGAGGTCGAGGGCAGCCACGCACTCATCGGTGCCGAGATCGCCAGGCGTTATGGCGAGCACGAGGACGTCGTCCACGCGATCGAGGCCCACCACAACGAGGTCGAGGTCAAAACCGTCGAGGCGGTCCTCACCCAGGCCGCCGACGCGATCAGCGGTAGCCGTCCGGGCGCCCGCCGCGAGTCTCTGGAGGCCTACGTCAAGCGCCTGGAGCGTCTGGAGGAGATCGCCGTCTCCTACGAGGGTGTCGAGAAGGTCTTCGCCATGCAGGCGGGCCGCGAGATCCGGGTCATGGTGAAGCCGGAGGCGGTCGATGACATCCAGGCGCAGGTGATCGCCCGCGACGTCGCCAAGCAGATCGAGGAGGAGCTCACCTACCCCGGCCAGATCCGCATCACGGTCGTCCGCGAGTCCCGGTCCACCGAGTTCGCCCGATAGCGCGCCGCATGCGACCGGCGACACCGGTCGGGGCTGCGCGACCAAGGGCGATCGAGGACGACCAGGACGTCAGGGCATGGGAGGTCCGCCGATATGCGACCCGGGCACCAGGTACGGCGGGCCTGCCGGTAGGCGATCCGGATGTCAGGCGCGGAAGATCTGCTGGTAGAAGGCGAGCTCGGTGGCCAGGGCCGCGCTGCGGGTCTCGGCTCGGCGGAAGCCGTGGGCCTCGCCCTCGAAGGTGAGGTAGGTGCAGGGGACACCGCGTTCGGCGAGGGCGTCGGCGAAGGCCTGGGACTGGGCGGGGGGAACCACCGGGTCGGACAGGCCCTGCAGGAGCAGCATGGGGCAGGTCACCCCGGCGACCCGGCCGAGGGGTTCGCGCGAGCCGTACAGGGCGGGATCGGCGGGGCCGACCAGCCACTCGACGTAGCGGGACTCGAAATCGTGGGTGGTCTCGTTGAACGGGAGGAGAGAGCTCACCCCGTAGTAGGAGACGCCGCCGGCGAACGCGCTGGACGCGCAGCAGGCCGCCATGACCGTCCAGCCGCCCGCGCTGCCGCCCCGGATCGCGATCCGTTCCGGATCGGCCAGACCTTTCCCCGCCAGCCACTCGGCCGCGGCGACCGAGTCCTCGACGTCGACCACGCCCCACTGGCGGCGCAGCCGTTCGCGGTAGGCACGGCCGTAGCCGGTGGAACCGCCGTAGTTGAGATCGAGCACCCCGATGCCCCGGCTGGTGAAGAATGCCTTCTCCAGATCGAGCGCGCTGGTGCTGTGCCCGGTGGGACCGCCGTGGACGAACACGACGTACGGCGGGGCGCCCTCGCCGCGGGCCTGCGGGTTAGACGGCGGATAGACGAACGCGTGCACCGGGCGGCCGAACCGGCCCTCGATCTCCACGGCCTGGGGGCGCGGCAGATAGGCGGTGTCGGGCAGCACGTCGACGTCGCGGCGGAGCTCCTCCACCTGCCCGGTCATGGTGTCGACCCGGACGATCGAGCGGGGCAGCGTCGGGCCGTACCCGATCGCGACCAGGGAGTGTCCGTCGGTGGCCAGGACCGGATCCCAGCCGTCATAGGGCACGTCCAGGTCGCTCAGCACGCCGCTTCCCGGGTCGAAGACGCCTAGCCGCAGGTCACCTTGCCCGTGCAGGACCGCGAGACTTCCGTCGGCCAGCACCGCGTACGGCAGGGCGCCGAGCTGCCACAGGGGCCCGGCGAACTCCTCCTCCACCGGGTAGAGCGCCTGGGACGCCGTGCCATGTATCTCCACCTGATAGAGGTTCCACCAGCCCGACCAGTCGGAGATCAGATAGAGGTGCCGCTCATCACGCCACTGCGGGGCGAGCACCGACTCGGCGGATCCACCCTTGACCGTCCAGGAACTGCCGTCGGACAGGCGGGTGACGCGCAGCTCGGTGCCGTTCCACGGCATGCGCGGATGGTTCCAGCAGACGAAGGCCAGGTGCTCGCCGTCGGGGGAGATCGTGAGGGAGGCGTAGAAGTCACTCCCGCTGACCCGCTCACGTGGCTCGGCCTCGCCGTGCAGCGGGATGGACACGATCGAACGGCTCACCCGGCCGTCGGGGTGGTGCCGCTCCTGGACACACCAGATCAGCCCGTCGTGGACGGTCATCTCCGCGTAGCGGAGCCCGGCTCGGAGCTCGGGCTCGGGGGTGATCGGCCGGGGCTCGGCGCCGGGTGCCAGCAGGTAGATCCGCTGGTCGCCGAAGTTCGTGAAGACCACGCCCTCGCCGGGGACCACCGCGTAGGAGCGCCCGCCGTACTCGTGGACCCGCGTCCTGGCGCTCCACGGCGCGGCCAGCAGCTCGTGGTGCGTGCCGTCGGCGCTCCGGTGCACGATCGTGGTCCGCCCGCCCTCGGTGGGGCGGTCCTCGGTCCACCACACCTCGTCGCCGAGCGTCGTCGGGAACCCGAGGCGTAGCCCTGACCGGGCCACGCCGGAGGTGGAGATCGGAGAAGGCCAGGTGGAGTACGGCAGGACGACCTGCTCGGGGGACATGCCGCAATCCTGCCCGATAACGCGCCGCGTGTCGCCGGTATGGCGCTCATCCCGTGTCCGCAGGTGTCTTCACGTGAGGCGGGGCGCGTGTCCGGGGCGGAGAAGAACGCGATGAAGACAGTCATCGCAGGGGATGGATCGCATATCCGGAGGTGGGCGGGAGAGCGGTGAGAACGGCTGCCCTGCGCCCACGTCTCCTGTTCGCCCCCTCCGGGGAGGTTTTCCCGCCTCCCCGGAGGTTGCTTTCCCAGCGGGTGATCGGGGAGGCGGGAAACGACGAGGAGACGGGGGCAGATCTCAGTCGACCGCGATGGTGGCACCGCCGGCGCCCATGACCGCCCCGGGCGGGACGATGGGCCGGGCCGAGGTCTTACGACTGCGGCGGCTGCGCTTCTCCAGCGCGGTGGCCAGGGCGCTGAGCGTCATGTTGAGGCCGACGTAGATGATCCCGATGACGATCGCGGCGGGGATGAGAGACCCGAAGTTGACGGCAGGGATGATCTTGAAGCCCATGTTCAGCAGGTCGACGTAGGCGATGATGTAACCGAGCGCCGTGTCCTTGAGCAGTACGACGAACTGGCTCACGATCGCCGGCATCATCGCCGTGACGGCCTGCGGGAGCAGGACCAGACGCATCACGCCACCCTTGCGCAGCCCGATCGCGTAGGCCGCCTCCGACTGCCCCGGGGGAACGGCGCGGATGCCGGCGCGGACGATCTCGGCCAGCACCGAACCGTTGTAGAGGGTCAGACCGGCCACGAGCGCGATCAGGGTGTAGTCGCCGCCCCCGAGCAGGCTGGGCAGGAGATAGAAGATGAAGAAGATCAGGAGCAGGAGCGGGATCGAGCGGAAGATCTCGACAACCGCGGCCGCGGGCGTTCTGATCCATTTGTGGTCGGAGAGCCGGGCCAGACCGAAGACCACGCCGAATACCAGCGCGAGCACCGCGGCGAGTCCCGCGGCCTTCAGGGTCCCGAGCAGACCGGGAATGATGTAGTCCACCCAGGTGGAGGCCTCGATGAACGGCCGCCAGATCCTGCCCTCCCACTGGCCCTTCGCGTCGAACCTGGCATAGACGAAGTAGGCGATCGCCACCAGCGCGACGGTCGCGAGCAGGGTCAGGACGTTGTTGCGCAGCCGCGCTCGCGGCCCCGGCGCGTCGAACAGCACATTCGCCTGGGAACTCATCGGACCACCGCCAGACGGTTGGCCAGCCAGCTGGTGAAGAAGCCGATCGGCAGGGTTACCACCATGAAGGCGACGACGATCCCCAGGAAGATGGGGATCGAGGCGCCGGTCGTGTCGAAGGTGTCCTTCATGACAAACGCCGACTCCGCCAGATAGCCGCCCGCCATCGCGACGGTGGTGTTCTTGATCATGGCGATCATCACGCTGCCCAGCGGGGCGACGACCACGCGGAAGGCCTGCGGAAGGATGATCATCCGCAGGGACTGGAAGAAGGTGAGCCCGATCGCGCGGGCCGCCTCGGCCTGTCCCAGCGAGACCGTGTTGATGCCCGAGCGCAGCGCCTCGCAGACGAAGCTCGCCGTGTAGACCGACAGCCCCAGCGACACCAGCCAGAAGGCGTTGCTGCTCGGCTCCTGGGAGAAGGTCAGGCCGAGGGTGTCGCTGAGACCGAGCGCGGAGAAGGCCAGGACCAGGGTCAGTGGCGTGTTCCGTACGACGTTGATGTAGGTCGTTCCCGCCGCCCGCAGGACCGGCGTCGGCGAGACCCGCATGGACACCAGAACCGTGCCGAGAACCAGCGACAGGATCGCGCAGACGACGGAGAGCTGCACGTTGTGCAGAAAACCTCTCAGCAGGTCTGGAGCGTATTTGATCAGTTCATCCATCGTGCTCCACCAGAGGACGGCAAGCGGCCGGTGCCCGGAAGGCCGGGCCACCGGCCGCTAGGTGAGGGATCGGACTAGGCGCAGGGCTCGAACGTGGGAGGCGCGGTGGGCAGCGTGAGGCCCTCGGTCGTGCCGAACCACTTGTCCAGCAGCTGCTTGGCAGTGCCGTCCTGGTACATCTTGGTGATCGCCGTGTTGACGGCCTCGCAGGTCTTGGTGTCGCCCTTCTTCAGGCCGACGCCGTACTTCTCGTCGGTGAAGGGGTCGCCGAGGACCTTGAACTTCCCACCGGACGCGGCTGCCTGGGCGGCGAAACCGGCGAGGATCAGGTCGTCGGTGGTGACGGCGTCGAGGTTGCTGCCGCTCAGCTTGGCGACACACTCCGAGTAGTTGGCCGCGCCGACGAGCTGGGCGTCGAGGTCGAGCTTGCCGTCCGGCGGCGGGTCGGTGATCCGCTTGTAGGAGTTGGAGCCGGCGGCCTGGCAGATCCGCTTGCCCGCCAGGTCGGTGGCCTTGGTGATGGTGGTGTCGTCGGCGCGGACCATGGTGTCCTGGTGGGCCACGATGTACGGCCCGCCGAACGTCACCTTCGCCTTGCGTGCGTCAGTGATGGAGTAGCTCGCGACGATGAGGTCAACGGTGCCGTTGGCGAGGAAGGGCTCACGGTTGGAGGAGGCGGACTCCTTCCATTCGATCTTGACATCCTCGCCGCCGCCAAGCTGCTTGACGATGTATTTGGCGACGTCGACGTCGAAGCCCTCGGGCTCGGCGCCCTTCTTCAGGCCGAGGCCCGGCTGGTCCCACTTGGTGCCGACGACAATCGTCTTGGCGCCCTTCACCTTGTCGGCGACGCTGGCGTAGGTCTCATCGCCGCCACATGCCGCAAGGCCCATGGTGAGCGCGCTCGCGGCTGCAATCGCCACACCAATACGTAGTACTCGCATATTTCCGTTACCTCTTCTTCTCTGGGGGTGCAGCCGGCTGAGAGAGCTTCAGTGAGTGAGGATCTTGGAAAGAAAGTCCTTGGCCCGATCCGTCTGGGCGTTGGTGAAGAACTCCTCGGGGGTGTTCTCCTCCACGATCTGGCCTTCGGCCATGAACACCACGCGGTTCGCCGCACGGCGGGCGAAGCCCATCTCGTGGGTGACGACCATCATCGTCATCCCCTCCTGGGCGAGGCCGATCATGACGTCGAGGACCTCCTGGACCATCTCCGGGTCCAGCGCGGAGGTCGGCTCGTCGAACAGGATCATCTTGGGATCCATGGCCAGGGCGCGGGCGATGGCCACGCGCTGCTGCTGGCCTCCCGAAAGCTGCGCGGGATACTTCGACGCCTGGGCGCCGATGCCGACCCGCTCCAGCAGCTCCATGCCCCGCTTCTCGGCCTCGGCCTTGGCGATGCCACGGACCTTGATCGGCCCGAGCGTGACATTCTCAAGGATCGTCTTGTGCGCGAACAGGTTGAAGGACTGGAACACCATCCCGACCTCTGACCTGAGTTTGGCCAGGGTCTTGCCCTCCACCGCCAGCGGCTGCCCGTCGAAGGTGATCGTCCCCTGATCGATCGTCTCCAGCCGGTTGATCGTCCGGCACAGGGTCGACTTGCCGCCACCGGAAGGGCCGATGACAACGAGGACCTCCCCCCGGGAGATCGTCAGGTTGATATCGCGAAGGACGTGCAGGCTGCCGAAATGTTTGTTGACATCATCGAGCACGACCAGAGGAGTCTTGTCCCCGTTCTCCGTCATGAAGTACAACGTAATTCTGTAAGGCCACCTGGGGCTAACCCTGGGATACCGATCAGATCACGGCCTGCTCACATCCCGGTCATTTGGTCCTGACCGATATGCCCGGGGCCGGTCAGGGTGATTGATCCGTCCGTGATGGACAAGGCCGACCACGGCGAGTTTCAAGACACCTGGTCGTGCTGATTCCCTCTTCGATTCCCTCCTTCGGGAGAAGGCCGCCGGGCTCTTGGGCCCGGATCCGGAGTTCCGGCGCGGCGAAACCTTTGACGTACGGTGCCCGATCCGTTGCTCCAGGCATGGGGAGCGCCGGGCCGTACCCGAAGGTCGGCGGAGCGCCTACCCTTGTCTTGAGATGACTGTCACCGTGGAGAGCACCCGCACGTACGAGGTTCGTACCTACGGGTGCCAGATGAACGTGCATGACTCCGAGCGCCTGTCAGGCCTGCTGGAAGACGCCGGATACGTTCCGGCCGCCCAGGGTGAGACGGCCGACGTGGTCGTGTTCAACACCTGTGCCGTGCGGGAGAACGCCGACAACAAGCTCTACGGCAATCTCGGGCACCTGCGTCCCTCGAAGATGAGCAACCCGGACATGCAGATCGCCGTCGGCGGCTGTCTGGCGCAGAAGGACCAGGGGGAGATCGTCCGCAAGGCGCCCTGGGTGGACGTGGTGTTCGGCACCCACAACATCGGCTCGCTGCCGGTGCTGCTGGAGCGGGCGCGCGTCCAGCAGGAGGCCCAGGTCGAGATCAAGGACTTCCTGGAGACCTTCCCGAGCACGCTGCCGACCAAGCGCGAGTCCGCCTACGCCGCGTGGGTGTCGGTCTCGGTCGGATGCAACAACACCTGCACGTTCTGCATCGTGCCGGCGCTGCGCGGCAAGGAGAAGGACCGCCGGCCCGGCGACGTCCTCAACGAGGTGCGGACCCTGGTCGACCAGGGCGTGCTGGAGATCACCCTCCTGGGCCAGAACGTCAACACCTACGGGGTGGAGTTCGGCGACAAGCTCGCCTTCGGCAAGCTGCTGCGGGCCTGCGGCACCATCGAGGGCCTGGAGCGGGTCCGTTTCACCAGCCCGCACCCGGCCGCGTTCACCGACGACGTCATCGCGGCCATGGCCGAGACGCCCAACGTGATGCACCAGCTCCACATGCCGTTGCAGTCCGGCTCCGACCGGGTCCTCAAGGCGATGCGCCGCTCCTACCGAGCCGAGCGCTACCTGGGCATCATCGAGAGGGTCCGCGCGGCGATGCCCGACGCGGCCATCTCCACCGACATCATCGTGGGCTTCCCCGGCGAGACCGAGGAAGACTTCCAGGGCACCCTCGACGTGGTGCGCGAGTCGCGGTTCGCCAACGCCTTCACGTTCCAGTACTCCATCCGTCCAGGCACCCCGGCCGCCACCATGGACGACCAGATCCCCAAGGAGGTCGTGCAGGAGCGCTACGAGCGGCTCGTCGCCCTGCAGACCGAGATCGCCTGGTCGGAGAACAAGAAGCAGGTCGGCCGGACGCTCGAGGTGCTGGTGGCCGAGGGGGAGGGCCGCAAGGACGGGGCGACCCATCGCATGTCCGGTCGCGCCCCCGACAACCGCCTGGTCCACTTCGCGCCGAATCTGCGGGACGGCGCCCCGCAGACCGAGATCCCGCGTCCCGGCGACGTGGTGAGCGTCGAGGTCACCTATGCGGCGCCTCACCACCTGGTGGCCGACGGCCCCGCCCTGAAGCTCCGCCGTACGCGTGCGGGCGACGCCTGGGAGGCCAGGCAGGGCGTCTCGGCGACCGCGGGTCCCGGGATCATGCTCGGCATGCCCTCGGTCGGCCGTCCCGCCCCGCTCCCCGAGGCCTCCGGCTGCTCCGTTCCCTCCTGAACGGTCCACATTTTCCGAACGATTCGGATCTTGAGTAGTTCGGGCGAGGGAGCGGGTCCGGGACGGGATGGGTTCGGAGGGCGCCCGCGTCGAATGTCCCGCTGAAATCGGTGATGCGGATGATGGTCCCCGCTCCTGCCAGGGCCGATGTCCGCGAAGATCATGTGGGTTTCCCAATGGATGGCAACCCGTGATCCGCCCGTGATTGCTGCGCGAGCATTTCCCTGCTGTGGCTAATGTGGTTCAGCACCCTCGGAAGCCGTGGAGGTTTCCCCCCGAGAACCGCAGGGAGTCTGTCCCCATGCACGTCCCTCCATCTCCGGGCCATCCCGGAGAACCCGAAGCATTCACCGCCCCCATCGGACAACCAGAAATCCTCACCGGCCCCACCGATGAGCCCCGTTCACGTCGGAAGAGCCGCAAGAGCGGGAGAAGCGGCCTGGCCATAGCCGCCTTCTCCTTCCTCGGCGCCGTCATCCTGGGCGGAGGCATCGTCTACTTCGTGCTCAGCGGCTCCGATGACACGCCGGCCGGTCCCGGCGCCGTCTCGGTGTCGCAGGCACCCCAGAGCCCTCCGGATGACCAGCCGAATCCCGAACCGGGCGAGAGCTCGGAGGACAAGGCGGACACCCCGCCGGACCAGGACGGCACCTCGCGGGCGGACGCCGGCGCGGATGCCGGTGCCAACACCGGCGTCGGCTCCGGCACCGATGCGGACACCGGAGCCAACGCCGGAGGGACGGGCAAGAGCGACTCCGGCCCCAAGTCCACCGCCGATGCGCCCGCAGTCGACAAACCGGTGAAGGAACCGCAGAGCAACCCCAACCTGGTCACGGACGGGCAGACCGACCCCCGCTCCGACGGCGGCACCGGCTACGTCGCGCCTCAGGGGCCCATCGCCGGCTACTGAGGCCCGCCTCGGCCCGTTGACGCCGGGGCACGGGCTTCTCCGTCGTGCCCCGGCGTTCTCGTGCTCCCGGAGTAAGCGGCCTCCGTCGTGCCCCGGCATTCCGTGCCCCGGCGTTCGGTGCTCCGGGGTGAGCGGTCTCTCCCGTGCCCCGATGCTCCCCTGCCCCGAGGCTCTCGCGCCCCCGGGATGAGCGGCCTCCGTTAGTCTGACGAGGTGCTTGTCGCCGCGGCCGTGTGCCCGCACCCTCCGCTGCTGATCCCCGAGCTGGCCGGCGCCGCCGCTGTGGAGCTCGACGAGCTCCGGGCAGCCTGCGCGTCGGCGGTGAGCGCCCTGCGCGCCGCCGAACCCGACGTGATCGTGGTGGTCGGCGGAGCCGATCGCGCCGGGACCTACGGCGCCGATGCCGCGGGGACCCTGGCGCCCTGGGGCGTCGACGTCCGGATCGGCGAGGGTGAGCCCGTCCTGCCCCTCTCCCTGTCGATCGGCCGCTGGCTCCTCGAAAGGGAACACCTGGCCGCCGCCGAGTTCCACGCGGTTCCCTCCGACGCCACCTCGCAGAACTGCGCCGCGCTCGGCAGGCGGCTGGCGGACCTGGCCGGACGCGTGGCGATGCTTGTGATGGCCGACGGCTCCGCCTGCCTCACCGAGAAGTCTCCGGGGTCGCTGGATCCTCGCGCGCTGCCCTTCAACGAGGCGGTCGTCAAGGCGCTCGCGCGCGGCGAGGTTCCGGAGCTCGACCCCGCCCGGGCGGCCGAGCTGTGGTTCGCGGGCCGCGCGGCCCTCCAGGTCCTCGCCGGAACCGGAAGCTCCCTCAAGGGTGAGGTTCTCTACGATGACGCCCCCTACGGGGTCGGCTATTTCGCCGTCCGCTGGACGGAGTGATCTCGCACCCACCCGCGTTCGCGGGGGAGCGGCACCCGGAAGTCAGATCGAGGGGAGCAGCACCCGGAAGACGGTGTGGCCAGGGCGGCTCTCCATGTCCATGGTGCCGCCGTGCGAGGAGACCACGGCCTTGACGATGGCGAGCCCGAGACCGCTGCCACCCGAGGCACGCGAGCGTGCCTTGTCCGCGCGGACGAACCGCTCGAAGAGCTCTTTCTGGAGCTTCTCAGGGACGCCCGGCCCGTCATCGGTCACGGCCAGCTCAGCCTTTCTTGGGCCGGGGACACGGACGGAAACGGTGACCGTGGTGTCCGGCGGGGTGTGCGCGCCGGCGTTGCTCAGCAGGTTGACGACCACCTGGTGGAGCCGGTCCGCGTCGCCGATCATCGTGACCGGCTCCTCCGGGAGTTCCAGCCGCCAGTGATGATCCGGTGCGGAGACACGCGCGTCACCCGTCGCATCGATCACCATCCGGGTCAGGTCCACCTGGTCACGTGCCAGCGGCCTGCCCGCGTCGAGCCTCGCGAGCAGCAGTAGATCGTCGACGAGTTTGCTCATACGGGAGGATTCCGCGTCGATTCGCTTCAGGGCATGCCGTACCCCTTCCGATACGTCGCCGGGGTCGCGCCGAGCCAGTTCGACGTGGGCCCGGACGGTCGCGAGGGGGGTGCGCAGCTCGTGGCTGGCGTCCGCGGCGAAGGTCCGCATGCGCTGCTCGCTGGCGTGGCGCAGGGCGAGGGATTCCCCCACATGGCCGAGCATGCGGTTGAACGCGGCTCCCACCTGGCCCACCTCGGTCCGGGGGTCCTCGTCTGGCACACGATCCGGCAGTGCCACCTCGCCGCTGGCCAGCGGGAGCGTGCTGACCCGCTGGGCCGTGGCCGCCACCCGTTCCAGGGAACGCAGCGACAGCCGTATCCAGATCGTGCCGGCTATCCCTGTAGCGATCATGAGGATGGCGAACACCACGATCTCGGCGAACTGGAGGCGGTGCACCAGGGCGTTGACGCCTTCCAGCGGGAGCCCGTTGATGAGGACGTCGCCGTCGGCGCCTTTGATCGCCATGACACGGTAGTCGTCCAGCGCCGACAGCTCCACGGTGTGGCCTCGTCCGTCCATCGGAACGGCGGCCAGGACGGCCGCGTCGTCGGCGGAGAGGTTGAGGCGGGTGCTGTTCGGCGCCACCACGGCGGCATTGGTCACCTGGCCGTTCATGATACGGACGCCCAGGGTCCCGAGAGACTGCCCGCGGCTGTCGCCGTACTCGCCGTACTCCAGGTTGTGCTCCAGGCTGGCGGCGAACCTTCCGACCGTCATGGACAGTTGCTGGTCCACCCGGTCCACCATGAACCGTTCCAGCGCGAGAGAGGTGGCCACGCCGATCGTGACGCAGGCGAGTGCGAGCAGGATCAGCAGGCCGGTGACCAGCCGGGCGCGGAGCGTGTGTGGTCTCATGGCTTGAGGACGTATCCCACGCCCCGCACCGTGTGGATCAGCGGAGGGCGTCCCGCGTCGATCTTTTTGCGCAGGTAGCTGATGTACAGCTCGACGACATGGGCTTGACCGCCGAAGTCGTAGGACCAGACCCGGTCGAGGATCTGGGGTTTGCTGAGCACCCGGCGCGGATTGCGCATGAGGAAGCGCAGCAGCTCGAACTCGGTCGGTGTGAGTTCCACCAGCTCGCCGCCTCGAGTCACCTCCCGCGCGTCCTCGTCCATCATCAGATCCCCTACGGCCAGCCGGCTTCCCTCCGAGGTCCTCGCCATGCCGGAGCGGCGCAGCAGGCCGCGTAGCCGGGCGAGAACCTCCTCCAGGCTGAACGGCTTGGTCACGTAGTCGTCGCCGCCCGCGGTTATCCCGGCGACACGATCTTCCACGGCGTCCCTGGCGGTCAGGAACAGCACGCACACATGCGGCGCTTCGGCACGTAGGAGGCGTAGCACCTTGATGCCATCGATGTCGGGCAGCATGACGTCGAGCAGCACCGCGTCGGGGCGGAACTCGCGGGCCACGCTCACCGCGGCCGCACCGTCGGAGGCGGCGCGCACCTCCCAGCCCTCGTGGCGAAGCACCACGCTGAGCACCTCGACGAGGTCGGGTTCGTCGTCGACGACGAGTACTCGGACAGGCGCCCCGTCCGGGCGGAGCAACTCAGGAAGATCACGGGAAGTCGTACGCATGGTGACAGCAGGGTCCTTCCTGTTCTCGATGCAGACTCTCTGAACCACCTCTGAGAATCCTATGAATCGTCCAGGTATGGACTGGTTCATAGGGAATCGAGAAGTTCGACTGGCACGGTGGTTCACGGATCAACAAAAGGTGGTTCACGAATCAACAAAAGGAGGCACTCTGTGAGCACCACCTTCGCGGGGGGTGCGGTCAGCGGCGCGCACCGGGGCGCTCCTCCACGGGGCGCCCGCGCCCATCCGGCGGCCGTCCTGCCGGTCATCACCGCGGGCGCGTTCGCCGTACTCGGCATGTGGTGGGTGAACACGCCCAGCGTCTCCGGGCTGGACGACTGGCTGATCGGGGCGGGACGGATCACCGGGCTCCTCGCCGGGTACGCGATCGTGGTGCTGCTCGCACTGATGGCCCGGATCCCCGCGCTGGAGCGCGGAGTGGGGTCCGACAAGCTCGCCCGCTGGCACTCCATGGGCGGGCGGTACGTCGTCGGGCTGTCCGTCGCGCACATGCTGCTGATCATCTGGGGCTACGCGGTGGCCGACGCCACCGATGTGGTGAGCGAGACGGTGACGCTGAACCTCTCCTATCCGGACGTGCTCCAGGCCACCGTGGCGGTGCTGCTCCTCGTGGGCGTCGGCATCGTCTCGGCTCGCGCCATCCGGCCGCGACTACGCTATGAGACCTGGTTCCATCTGCACTTCTACACATACCTGGCGACCTGGCTGGCGTTCGGGCACCAGCTCTCGACCGGCAACGAGTTCGTGGGATCTCCGGTCGTCCAGGCGATCTGGTACGCCCTCTACATCGGGGTCGCGGTGGTGCTCGTCTGGTACCGGTTCCTCACGCCGGTACGGCAGGCGTTCCGGCACCGCCTCGTGGTCAGCAGAGTCGTGCAGGAGGGCGCCGGGGTGGTCTCCATCCACATCTCGGGGCGCCGCCTCGACAGGCTGAGGGCCGAGCCCGGACAGTTCTTCCGCTGGCGGTTTCTCACCAGGAACCTGTGGTGGTCGCCCAATCCCTACTCGCTGTCGGCCGCTCCCCGGCCTGACGAGCTGCGGATCACGGTGAAGGACCTGGGTGATCAGAGCCGCGAGCTCGCACGCGTGCGCCCGGGGACCAAAGTCTTCGCCGAAGGCCCCTACGGCGCCTTCACCTCGGGGCGCCGCAGAGGACGCAAGGTGCTGCTCATCGCGGGAGGGGTGGGCATCACTCCCCTGCGCGCGCTGTTCGAGTCGATCCCGGCCGCGCCCGGTGACCTCACCCTTCTCTACCGGGCCCGGACACCCGAGGACCTGGTGTTCCGTACGGAACTGGAGTCGATATCCATCCGCCGCCGCGCGACCCTGCTCTACTGTGTCGGCCCCCGGAGCCGGATCGGCGACCCGTTCACGTCCAGGGCGCTCACCGAGCTCGTCCCCGGCATATCCGACCACGAGGTCTACGTATGCGGGCCCTCCAGCATGACCGGCAGCGTGATATCCGCCCTACGCACCGCTGGGGTACCGAATCGGCGCATACACCACGAATCATTTGAGTTCTGAAGGAATCCGCATGCGCAGAGTGATATTAGCCGTGCTCGTCACCACTGTCGGCCTGGTGTTGTTGCTGTCCTTCAAACCTCACGAGATCACGGCGTCGGCCGACCCTCCCTCCGCCGTGTCGCAGAACGGCAGCGGCTCGGCCGGGAACACGGACGCGAGCGCGGGTTCAACCAAGAACACGGGCTCGAGCGCGACAAGCGGCGACAAGGTGGTGACCGGCGACGCGGCCGACACACGCTGGGGTCCCGTGCAGGTGGAGCTCGTGCTCTCCGGCGGCAAGGTGACCAACATCAAGGTGCTCCAAGCTCCGGACGGCAACAACCGGGACATCGAGATCAACAACCAGGCACTCCCGATCCTCAAAGAGGAGGCGCTCTCCGCGCAGTCCGCCCAGATCGACACGGTCTCGGGTGCCACCTACACCAGCGATGGGTACACCCAGTCGCTGCAGAGCGCCCTCGACAAGGCCGGTCTCTGATGCGCCACGTCGAACACGCCATGGGCACGGTCTTCTCCTTCGACGTACGGCACCCCCATGGCACGGGGCAAGCCGTCGCCGAAGCCGTGGCATGGCTGCACCGCGTCGACGGGATCTTCTCGACGTACCGGCCGGACAGCCCCGTCAGCCGGCTGGACAGGGGCGAGATCGGCCTGGCCGACTGCCCGCCGGAAGTGGCGGACATCCTCGACCTGTGCGACTCCGTGGCCGAGATCTCCCACGGATACTTCACGGTGCGCCCCTGGGGACGCCTCGAACTCTCCGCCATGGTCAAGGGCTGGGCGATCGAGCAGGCGTCGCTCATCCTCACGCGATCGGGAGCGGTGAACCACTGCGTGAACGGCGGCGGCGACCTTCAGCTCACCGGAACGGCCGCGCCCGACCGCCCGTGGCGCGTCGGTATCGCCCACCCGCTCCGTCCGGGCGATCTCGCCACCGTGGTCGCCGGATGCGACCTCGCCGTGGCGACCTCGGGCACGGCCGAGCGTGGGCCGCACATCCTCGACCCGCATACCGGCCGCCCCGCGACGGAGCTGGCTTCGATCACCCTGGTCGGAGAGAGCCTGACCATGATCGACGCGTACGCCACGGCCGCCTTCGCCATGGGCGGCGCGGCCCGGATGTGGGTCGAGCGGCTCGAGGGCGTGGAGGCTTTCGCGGTCACGGCCTCAGGCGGCACCTGGTGCACATCCGGCTTCGGCGGCGAGGGCGAGGCGGCCGCGGAGTTCCGGCGAGGTGCGAAAACGCGGCCATAGTAGCCTGGTGAGGTCGAGGATTCACCGCTGGAAGGAAGCTCACCAGAAAGCGGTGCTTGATATACGGCATCTGCATCGGGGAGGTGCCATGATGCGGTCTCGAATCGGCCCGGCCTGTCTCGCCGCGGCCCTCGCCATCACCACGGTGAGTGGTTCCGACGCCGGACCGTCGCCGCCACCACCGGTTCGAGAGGGAGCCCCGCTGCGGGACCCACCGCAGCTGGTGAGCCACAACGGGATCTTGCGGGCGAGGCTTGTCGTGGAGGGGCGGCAGGTGGACGTGGCCGGCCGCAAACTGTGGGCTCTGACCTACAACGGTCACTACATGCCGCCCACCCTGCGGATCCGGCCGGGAGACAGGCTGGAGCTGGCGATGGAGAACCGGCTGGGTAAGTACACCAATCTGCACGTGCACGGGCTGCACGTGTCACCGAGCGGCCACTCCGACAACGTCTTCGTCCACATCCATCCCGGTCAGACGTTCCACTACTCCTACCGGTTCCCGGCTAATCTCGCGTCCGGCACCTACTGGTACCACTCACACGCGCATCCGATGTCCGGGCCGCAGGTCGCCGGAGGACTGTCGGGCATCATCGTCGTCGATGGGCTGAAGCGATATCTGCCGCCGGATCTGCGCGACATCACCGAGCATGTCATCGCGCTCAAGGACTTCCAGATCCAGGGCAACACGGTCAAGACCAAGGATCTGCACATCAGCGCGCCCACCAACCGCACGGTCAACGGCCAGCTGAACCCGACAATCCGCATCCGGCCGGGCGAGATCCAGCTGTGGCGGCTGTCCAACATCAGCGCCAACATCTACTACAAGGTCCGCCTGCAGGGACAGCCGTTCCAGGTGATCGCCCACGACGCCAATCCCGTCAACCGGATCTGGGCGGCGGACTCGCTCCTCCTCGCGGCCGGTGCCCGGTTCGACGTGCTCGTCCGAGGCGGCCCGCCCGGCCGCACCCAGCTGCAGACGCTCCCCTACAACACCGGGCCGGCCGGCAACCGGTTCCCGCAGGCGACCCTGGCCACCCTGGTCTCCGAAGGCGCGCTGACGCATCCGACGGCGCCGCCCACGACCTTCGCGCCGACCGAGGACCTGAGCCATGCCGTCCTTGCCGCGCGGCGCACCGTCGTGTTCTCCGAGAACAAGGCGGGGACCGAGTACTACATCAACGGCAGGCAGTTCGACCCGAACCGGGTGGACATCAGGTCGAAGTTGAACACCGTCGAGGAGTGGACCGTCCGCAACGACAGCAACGAAGAGCACTCCTTCCACGTCCACACCAACGACTTCCAGCTGATGAGCATCAATGGCCGGCCTCACGAGGGTCACGGCTGGCAGGACACCGTGAGCATTCCCCCCAACGGGCAGATCGTCATCCGGATGCCCTTCACCGACTACACCGGGAGGACCGTCCTGCACTGCCACATCCTCAACCACGAGGACGCGGGCATGATGGCGGTCCTGGAGATCGTCAAGTGATCGGAAGGTCGCACGGGTACGCGCGGGGCCGCCCGTCGGGGGAGCGCCAACCCGACAGTGCGACCGGAGCCCGTCGTCGGCATGACCACCGCGTGTCCGCAGACGGCGCTGCCGCCACCCTCACCGGTTCAGGCGCGCCGTGGGCGCTGATGGGCATGGCTGTCGTGTTCGAGGCGGGCAGATCGCCCCCCGTGTTCACCGTCCCTGATACCGACCGAGTTCCGGGCGTACGATACGCCCGGAACGAGCGGACCATCGGCCCCCGTGGAATTCTTGTCCCGAGGAAGGCCGTGCCCGTTGCGGTTGCGGTGACGGGAAGAAATGTGACCGAGGTGCCGCGAACGAGCTCTCGAAGGGACTTATCCCACATGGCAGGAACAGTGGCGTTCGGGAGCGTTCCGACGCAGCAGGGGGACCTGTTCGTCGCCGTCACGGAGGACGGCGTGGCGTGCGTCGGCTGGGGCGACCGGGGCGGCTGGGACGAGGGAGGCAGGGCCAAGGCCCGCGTGCTGGAAGGGCTCAATCTGCCCGAGGTGGACGATCCCGGCAGGACGGCCGCCGTGCTCGGCGAGCTCGCCGACTACTACGCGGGCAGGTTGCGGGTCTTCAGCGTTCCGGTGGACTGGAGGTTGACCTCGCCCGTGCAGCGCAAGGTGCTGGGCACGCTGTACGAGACGGTCCCCTACGGCAAGGCCGTGACCTACGGCGAGCTGGCCACCCGAAGCCAGACGGGGGTGCCCGCGCGGGCCATCGGATCGATCATGGGAGCCAACCCCATCCCCATCATCGTGCCGTGTCATCGGGTGGTCGCGGGGAACGGGCTCGGCGGGTTCAGCGGGGGCGAGGGTGTGGAGTCCAAGCGGTGGCTGCTGACCATGGAGGGCTACCTGCAGCCGACACTCGACTGGGACTGACCTCCGCGCACCGGATCGACCGTGAACGTCGGACCCGCCGCCCGTCACGGCCGACCTGCCGCCGCCTGTCGTGATCGACCCCGAACGGCAGACCCGCCACCACCTGTTGCGATCGACCGTGAACGTCGCGCATCGGGATCGGCCCCAGGCACCGGACCGACCTCCGCACACCCGGCGAGTTGGCACACTTGTCCCCGTGCGTCAACTACCAGTCATCGCCGTCATCGGACCTACCGCGGCCGGAAAGTCCGACCTCGCCGTGGATCTCGCCCTCCAACTGGGGGGCGAGATCATCAACGCCGACTCCATGCAGCTCTACCGGGGAATGGACATCGGGACGGCGAAACTGTCGGTGGCGGAGCGGCGCGGGGTTCCGCATCATCTGCTCGACATCTGGGACGTGACCAAGGCCGCGAGCGTGGCCGAGTATCAGGCGCTGGTCCGGCCGTTGATGGACGACATGCTGGCCAAGGAGATCGTGCCCATACTGGTCGGCGGATCCGGGCTGTATGTACGGGCCGCACTCGACGATCTGGAGTTTCCCGGCACCGACCCGGAGATCCGCGCCCGGCTGGAGGCGGAGCTGGAGCGCGAGGGCCCGGCCGTTCTGTACGAACGGCTCAGGGAACGCGATCCGAAGGCGGCCGAGACGATCCTGCCGAGCAACGGCCGCAAGATCGTCCGTGCGCTGGAGGTCATCGAGTTCTCCGGCCGGCCGTTCTCGGCCACGATGCCGTCCTACGACGCCCTCTACGAGAGCGTGCAGCTGGGGGTGGAGGTGCCGAGGGAGGTGCTGGACGCCCGGGTCGAGGCGCGGGTGGAGCGCATGTGGGAGGCCGGGCTGGTGGACGAGGTCCGGCGGCTCTTCGCACGGGGACTCGCCGGAAGCCGTACGGCCAGCCGCGCCCTCGGCTACGCCCAGGTCCTACGGTTCCTCGACGGCGAGTGCAGTGAGCAGGAGGCCAGAGAGGAGACGATCCGCGCGACGCGCAGGTTCGTCCGCCGCCAGGAGTCGTGGTTCCGCCGCGATCCCCGGGTGATCTGGCTTCCCCAGCAGGCTCCGGATCTCCTCGACCGGGCACTCGCCGCGGTGCGCCGGTGATCCGAGCCGACGGCGCCGGGAGCCAGGCCGGCAGCCTCGATGACTCCCGGGCGACCTCGGCGGCCCGAACGGCCCCGGCAACCCCGACGGCTCCGTCGACGTCCGGCGGCCGAGGGTGGCTCCGCGGGTGTCCCCGGTGGTGCGTATAGCGCCGGGATCAGCGTGGATAGAGTTGAGGGATGCGATTCGTAAAGGGACATGGCACCGAGAACGACTTTGTGATCCTTCCCGACCCGGAAGGTGAGCTGGAGTTGCCCACGACGCTTGTGGCGGCGATGTGCGACCGGCGCGCGGGGATCGGCGCGGATGGCGTGCTGCACGTGGTGCGGACGAAGCACAGTCCGGAGGTGGCCGATCTGGCGGACGACGCCGAGTGGTTCATGGACTATCGCAACGCCGACGGCAGCCTCGGGGAGATGTGCGGGAACGGCACGCGGGTCTTCGCCCGCTACCTGGTCGACACGGGATTGGCCCTCCCGGGTGAGTTCGGCGTGGCCACCCGCGCGGGGGTCAAGCGGGTACGGCTGGCCGAGACCGGCGACGTGAGCGTGGATATGGGCCGGCCCCAGGTGCTGGGCCGCAGCCATACGAGCGTGTCCGGCCATGAGTACGAAGGACTCCACGTCGACATGGGAAATCCCCATCTGGCCTGCGTCATCGGTGATCCGGTGGCCCAGCTCGACCTGGGCCGCCAGCCCGCGTTCGATCCCGAGAGATTCCCCTCGGGGGTCAACATCGAGCTGCTCAACCCGGTGGGTCCGCGCCGGGTCGTGATGCGGGTCTTCGAGCGGGGCTCGGGCGAGACGCGGTCGTGCGGCACCGGCGCGGTCGCCTCGGCCGTGGCGGCGGCGCACCAGGCCGGGGAGAGCACCGGCACCTGGGCGGTCGAGGTGCGGGGCGGCACCGTCACCGTCACCCTCGACGAGCACACCAGCCACCTCGCGGGCCCGGCGGTCCTGGTCGCCTCGGGGGAGCTCAACCTGTGAGACCGGCCCGGCCTGGTCCTCGCCACCGGACAGTCGGTACTGTACCAAACACTGTGTGTCACCGTTGTGCGTTCCCCTCCCAAGGTGGAGCCCAGGGTTCGCACGCGGAAGAAATTCGATGAAATGGACCCGGTTGAACCGGTCGAATTGCTCATCCGGCCCGGATGGCCGAGTAGTCGTTTGGGGCATGCTCGCCGACCTGGCAGACTGACGTCTCATGGACGTGGACATCTGGGCCTGGGTTGGCGACACCCAGCGGCAACTGCACGAAGCAGGAAACACCGGTCTGGCTATGGCGATCGGAGATGTGCCCGCGCAGGCGCTGGAGGGCCGATACTCACAGCTCGACGTGCTCGCGCCCGCCATCGCACAGCAGGCGGAAAACCTCGAACTGCCTTGGCTTGAGTTCTACGCCCGCTACTGGCACCTGATCGGCCGCATCGGTGATCGTGCTCAGGGAGCGGTGGCGATCGCCGACGCGGAGACGCTGGTCGAGTTCGCGAAGCGCGACGATGTCCGTGAATGCCCGGCGGCGCCCGGCGCCGTCGTGGCGCTGACCGTCGCCCAGACGAACGCCGACGGCGCCGGTTACGCGGCCGAGCGGCTCGCGCTGCTCGCCGCGGTCGACATCGAGCCCGAGGCGCTGGCCTTCTCCGCGATCGCCGAGCAGTACGTCGCGGCGCTGGTGGACGCGGGCCGTGTCAACGAGGCCATCATCCACGCCGAGGCGGCCGTGGCGGAGCTGGGCGGCGCGGGCCGTGAGGCGAGCTGGGAGCTGGGGGCCGCCTCGGCCCGCGCGCTGCTCGCCGCCGGTCGCGCGGAGGACGCGCTCACCGCGCTCGACGCCGCGGCCGGGTTCAAGCCCGACGACCCGGTGGCCAGGGGGCACAGGGAGGGCGTGCTCCGCGCGCTCGTGCTCGCGACCCTGGGCAGGGTGCAGGAGTCCGTCGACGCCCTGCCCGACCTCGACGTGGTCGGCGATCACCCGCGCGACTGGGTCGAGTGGGCGCACGCCATCCGCCGGCTCGCGGGGTCCGCGCAGATCACCAACACCTGGCAGCTCGGCCGGGTGCTCAAGCAGTGGATCGACTACTTCGCCATGATGGGCGGCTACCGCGCGCGGGTCGAGCTCGCGCTCGTCGCCGGCCACCTGGCCATCGCCCGCCAGGGTGCCTGGCAGGCGCGGCTGCTGGCCGACATCGCCGAGTCGGCGGCCGGTGAGCTCAGGGAGCCCGGCGACGTCGCCGGGCGGATCGCGGAACTGCGCACCGCCGCGGACGAGGTCGAGCTGCCCAAGGCTCCCGGCCCCCAGGCCGAGCTGGTCGGCTACTTCGACGCCTCCGACGGGTTCAACGCCGACCCCGAGCGGTGGGTGGAATGGCTGACCCCCGTGTCCGGCAAGGACCTGGAGGCCACCCGCAGGCACACCACCACGCTGGGCTTCCTCGGTTACCCGGCCAAGGGCGCCGACATCTACTGGACCATGCTGGTCGAGTCCGGCACCATCGAGACCGCCGACCCGCAGGACGCCTCCTACCTCACGGGCCTGTTGATCGAGGCCCGCCAGGACGAGCGCCTGGAGCAGATGGCCGAGCGGCTCCCCGACGCCCAGCGTCACCTGGCCCTCGGACGCCTGCACCGCGCTCGGGAGCGCTGGGAGCAGGCCGCGGCCGAGGGTGAGGCGGCGGTCGCCGCCGGTGCGGGCATCGAGGCGCGCCGTCTGTGGTCCGCGGCGGTGCAGCAGACCGACGACAACGCCAAGGGCGCCACCATCCTGCGTGAGGTCCTCGACTCCGCGGAGATCGAGGGCGAGGACATCTGGCGGATGATCACGATGGCGACGGCCGCCGAGGACTGGGAGACCGTCCGCCTGGGCGCCGCCAAGGTCGGCATGCCGCTGAAGTCCACCGAGGGGCCGATCGAGGAGGAGATGGGCCTGGTGCGCCTCATCCTCCCCGCCCCCGACGGCACCCAGCGTCAGGTCATCAGCCTGCGCACCGGTCCCGCCACGGCACGGCTGGCCATTCCGCAGCCTCCCGGCATGGACTACAACGCGGGCGACCTGGTCGTCTTCGAACCGCAGCTGCTGGAGCCGATCCCGGAGAGCGCCGAGGAGCAGGAGAACTTCGTCCCGCCCTTCGCCGCGGTCAGCATGCTCCGCCCCGGCGGCTACACCAGCTGGTTCTTCGACGGCGCCGCTCCCAGCGAGTCCGACTGGACCGAGTTCAACGAGGTCCTGGCCGAGCGCGGCTGGCCGATGTGGGTCTACAGCGACGACAACTACACCGTGACCCACCCGACCTCGGGCGAGCCGCTGCCCGGCGTGTTCGGCTGGATCGCGGTTCCGCCGGACGCCAGCCCGGTCGAGGTGGACGCGCTCCTGGACGACGCCACCGAGCGCTGGGTGCACCCGCTGGCCTGGCTCGAGCTCGCCAAGGCCGTCGACGTCGAGGTGGAGCGGCACGAGCGCATCACCAAGGAGTACGGCCTGTAGGCCTTGGCCGCGGGGTTCGCCGCACCCCGTAGAACCGGTCCGAGGTTCGCGCGGAGCCCGGACGCCATCCGGAACACGACACCGCCCGTGGGGGACCACCCCCGCGGGCGGTGTTTTCTCTCAGCTCTAGAATTTGCTTCGGTATGTGTCGGCGGGCAAAGGAGAAACTGGATGCTGGACCGATTCCGGTTGGACGACAAGGTCGCGATCGTCACGGGAGCCTCTTCGGGGCTCGGCGTCGCGTTCGCGAGGGGCCTGGCCGAGGCGGGCGCGGACATCGTGATCGGTGCACGGCGTAAGGACCGCCTGGAGGAGACGAAGGCACTGGTCGAGGAGACCGGCAGGCGGTGCGTGGCGGTCGTCACCGACGTCACCAGGCCCGAGGACTGCCAGGCGCTGGCCGAGGCGGCGGTCGCCGAGTTCGGCGCGGTGGACATCCTGATCAACAACGCGGGCGTCGGTACGGCGGTGCCCGCGCTCAAGGAGACCCCCGAGCAGTTCCGCCAGGTCGTCGAGATCAACCTGTACGGCACCTACTGGATGGCGCAGGCCTGCGCCAGGGTCATGAGGCCGGGCTCATCGATCATCAACGTCGGCAGCGTCCTGGGTGAGACCACCGCCGGCCTGCCCCAGGCCGCCTACAGCGCTTCCAAGGCGGGCGTCCTCGGGCTCACCCGCGACCTGGCCCAGCAGTGGACGGGGCGGCGCGGCATCCGCGTCAACTGCGTCGAGCCGGGCTTCTTCGCCTCGGAGATGACCGAGGAGTACGCCGAGGGCTATCTGGCCCGGCAGCTTGAGAACCGGGTGCTGATGAAGCGGCCCGGCGATCCGGCCGAGCTCGTGGCGGTGGCGATATTCCTCGCCTCCGACGCCGCGTCCTACGTGACGGGAGCGGTGATCCCGGTGGACGGTGGCATCCTGATCACCTGAGCCGTATGGGTGACCGTTCCCGGGCAGCCGGGCGAGGTCGTCGCTCCCGTTCTCGGGAGCGACGACGGGGTGCGCGCCGTCGCTCTCCCGGGGTGCGTGCCGTACAGAAAAATTTGTCGCACCGAGGATAATCGCCCACGAGCAGACACCCTGCCCCTGATTAGGGTGTCTGACGTGGTGATATGCCCCGCATGACATCGTGAGGCTGATTCGCGGCGTCGCAGTTCGCTCATTCCCCGAAAGACTGGGTGAGGCTTTTACGATTAAGAGCGATCTCTAGGGTAATTTGCCACCTCAGAGACAGTAATTAGGTGTGAAGGGTGGCAGGGTGCGGGCTGCGCTGGGACGAGGTGTGGCCGTCGCGACGATCGCGTTCGCGTTGGCGGGCTGTGGTCTCACCGAGGGAGGGCTCAGCGAGCAGCCCCCCGGTAACGGAGCCGGCGGGAAATCCGCCGCGGCGGCACTCAGAGAGCTGAACGCATTGCCGGTCAAGGGGCGGGCCCCGATGACCGGGTACGACCGGGCCGAGTTCGGGCCCGCGTGGAGCGACGTCGATCGCAACGGCTGCGACACCCGTAACGACGTTCTCAAGCGAGACCTGACGGACGAGACCTTCAAGAAGGGCGACGAGGACTGCACCGTGCTGAGCGGAGTCCTCCACGATCCGTACAGCGGCAAGACCATTGAGTTCAAGCGCGGTCAGTCGTCCAGTATGGCGGTGCAGATCGACCACGTGATCGCGCTCGCCGACGCCTGGCAGAAGGGCGCCCAGCAGTGGCCGGAGAGCAAGCGCAAGGAACTGGCCAACGACCCGCTGAACCTTCTGGCCGTGGACGGGCCGCTGAACAGCCAGAAGGGCGCCGGTGACGCGGCGACCTGGCTGCCGCCGCGCCGCGCCTACTGGTGCACCTATGTCGAGCGCCAGATTGAAGTGAAGGCCAAGTACGAGCTGTGGGTGACGTCCGGAGAGAGGGACGCCATGCAGAAAGTGCTCAAGGCCTGCTGATCGAGGACATCCTGCGGGGAGCGCTTAGGGGTCGCCGGTTGAGAGCGCCCTGCAGGAGTGCTCAAGGTCTGCTGTGCGAGGACATCCTGCGGGGAG
>NZ_FZOD01000036.1 GCF_900188345.1 Streptosporangium subroseum
CACGAGATCCTGGCCCTGCGCATGTGTAAGAACCTCCTCGGCCCGATGGGGTTGATCGCGGATCGACTGGCGACAGGGCCGGTAAGAACTCAGATTGATCGCTGGTTGGACCTTCGGCCTCACCTGCCGTGACGTGCAATATGCGTGCAATGATCATGGTGGCGAGAGCAGTGAAGAGGTGTCGCGCCGCAGGTCAGGAGCCATGTCACGGCGGGAACTGGCATGGCCTGTAAAACCGTCGGCTCAGCCTACGCAGGTTCAAGTCCTGCACCTGCCACACCAGCTTTTCCCAGCTCAGAGCCCCGCAAGGGGCTCTTTTGCTTTTCCGGGACATGCAGCCAAACGCAGCCCCGAGCAGCCGCAAGTCACCACTCCACCAATATGCGTGCAATGATCTTGGCCGTGTTTCCCAGGTCGCGCCAGGCTTTTCGGGCAGCTCGCGAACGGGAGCCAGCCCTGGAAAGCTGAGGCTTCTTCATCCCGAGTCGTGATCGGCCTCGATCGCCTGCAGAACGAGAATGGCTCGATGATCGCGGTAGCGCGACGGAGGTAGCAACGGAGCCGGACCGGTGCCTCCCTGCCCTCAGGACCGCGACGGCACGCTCATCGATCGCGCGGATGTGGGCATGGACGCGGTTGACGGATCTTTGGCCGCAGGATGGGAGCGGACGGCGCCGGTGGCGCTTGAACAGCGTGTGGATCCTGCCGCCCGCGCCCCGGAACTCCTGATCGGCGAAGGCCGGCAGGTTGGCGCGGGTGAACGCGTCGATCAGGCCCACCGGGCATGCAGCGGCCAGGTCGTGTATCGCCCTGCGCAGCGCGGACGCTGGGGCTCGCATCCGCGTCGTTGGGTCCGCCGAAGGCCGCTACCCGATCTCGCCGAGGTCGAAGGCGACGTCGGCGAGGTGAACCGTCCGCACCTCGGGGTCGTCGAGGAGCTTGCGCAGGTCGGCGAGTTTCCAGCGGTCGACGACGAGCCCGTGCACGACGCCCGCTTTGGCCGCATCGGTGAGCCACGCGTAGTTCAGTTCGAACTCGCTGAGGTCGTCCTCCTCGTCAAGCAACCCGACCCACCTGCGGAACTCCGCCAGCGCCGCCTCGGGCTCGGTCTCGCACTGATAGGGGAGATCCGGCTGAATGTACTCTTCGGTCATGTTGCGGTTCCAGACGACCGCGTTCAGCGGGGGATCGCCGCTGGAGTCGTCGTAGTAGGGAGACGGGGCGTAGATGTAGGAGACGTCCTCCCCTCCGCAGAGTCGGTGCCTTCGATTGAAGGCGACGAGCCGCTCGGTGGTCATCGAGTGCGCGAACTCCACGACCGCGACGGCGTTGAGCGTCTGGGGGAGCCCGTCGATGGTCTTCCGGGCCCTTTCCGTCACTTCCTTGTCGACGCCGAGGTCCTCCTCCACGAAAGTGATCGCGTCATCCAGGCTGCCGGACGGCCCGTCGAGGGAGGGGGCCCGGACGGTGCCGAACCGGTTCTCCACGATTTTGTACCCCGTCCCGTCCTCGCCGGGACTGGCCCGGCGCGGCTCCCCCCACAGTGTGTAGGTCGTCCCCAGCAGTCCCCCGCCATCGCTGTAACCATAAAATAATCGCTTGTCCGGGTTCGCGACGCGGGCGGCCGTGCCGTACACCTGGGCCGTCCGCTCGTCGTCGAAATCGATGAACAGCCACAGGACTCGCTCGACCGCGCTGAGGGCCAGGAACAGCGCCGCGGCGATGGCCACGACCTTGAGAAGGGATCTGGCCACGTACGCCCAGTCGGGCTCCCTCACGTTCATCGCCGCACGCTCCTGCGATCTAGATCAAATCAGGTACGGCGCACCATAGCCGCCCGAAACTGGTCTGGGCAGGGAGATCAGATGGAGACCCGGTACGGAACAGACGCCCGTCTTCCCCGGTCCCGTACTCGTCGATGTGTTGCCGAAGGATCTTGCCGAGTTCGGGTGGGATCGGGACCGGGCGCACGTCGTCACGACCACGATGCTTGGGCTCGCGTTCTTCGTGTGTGCTCCCGCTGTCCGTCCAGTGGACGTTGACCTTTGACCGGGAGACATCGACGGTCAGCCGTTCCCAGTGAGTCGATCGAGGCCGAGGCCAGGGTGCAGGGCCGGTGCTCACTCATGCGGCCACGTCGTTACTGCTTGGACTTACTGCTTGGAAAAAATCAACTCATAGAACGCGGCCGGTCAGATTCTCGTACGATCCACGCGTGACCGACCAGCAGGCGAAGGCGAGCCCCGTACTCATACGGATCATGACCGCAGTCGCCGTCTTGCTCGGGGACGGAGCGCTTTTTGCTGCGGTTGATTGGATCTTAGGACGTGTGCGGCGCCGGGGAGTGCTCTGCGACGGGGACAGCGTCTTGTGTGCCGGAAGAGACCCGACCCATGCCGAGTGGCTGGCGGAGATGCAGGTCCGTAGCACCGTTGCGTACACATCGCTGGCAGCCGTGGTCGTGATTCTGGCGTTGACCGCCGCACTGGCGTGGAAGCATCGCCGCAGGGAACTCGTGCTGACCCAGAGCCTCGCGCTCCTCCTGGCCTTTGCGTTGGTGGTCATATGGAAGCCATACAGGCATGTCGAGGACTTCCAGCCACCCCTGCTCGGCAGCCGAGTAAGCGTGACCATAAATCATCAGTCGCACCAAGCGATCTCCTCATCTGTTCGCAAGCCCACGCATGGTGGTGCTCAAACCCATCAACATCCCTGGGTTTTTTGATCTCAAAGGCCCAGGTCAGGATGCAAATCCCGGCCGGGACCCCGTGTTCTGCGGGTGGGTCGGCCGCCCTATGGGCTGGTCGGCGGGGCGACGACCAACTCGGTGTCCGGGTCGTGGTCGATCTGCGGAGGGCCGGCGACGATCATGGTGGCTCGGGCCCACGGCTGTTCTCGCACCATGAACGGCAGTTCCTCCAGCAGCCAGTTCGCCACGTGTTCCAGTTGCTCGGGGGAGTCGCCGTCGCGGACGGCCAGCAAGCGCTCCTGCTCATCGAGGTCACCCTGCATCCACACCGAGGCGTCCAACCACGGGGCAAGCTCCTCGCGGATGACGCCGGTGCCCTCGACCCAGACGAAGCCGGCACCGGCGGGGACGGTGATCGATCCGGGCCGGTCGTGGGTGATCCAGGCATCAGGGCGGAAATCCACCGCCTCACCCCGGTGCAGGGGGTGCAGGATGCTCTCGACGAGCACGGCGCCCCAGTCGAAGTAGGCGTGGTTCCAGGCGATGTCGTCGGTGTGCACGATGGCGGAGTTGGGCACCACCTTGCGCAGCCGCTCGGCCAGGGTCGTCTTGCCGGCGCCGCCCCGGCCGTCTATCGCGATCACCCGCGGACGCCCGGTGACGTCGGGTGAGGCATCACGCAGCTGCCGGACGGCGTCGAGCACGGTCACCACCCGCCAGTCAACGGCCTCGATCTCGCCTGAATGTAGACGCATTGACAACCTGTCTCCAGAGGTGAGGACACGGGTCCGGCCTGCCCGGACGAGCCGCCGGTTGCCTGACCTTAGGTCACCGTGAGCGGCTCTCGGCCAGTGGTCGTGGAGTAGATCTTGAGGAGTTTCCCCAGGTGACCTCCGTAAAAACGAAGGGGTCCTGTGGGCGACAATGCTTTTTCCTGGTCAGGTGGTGTCGCGGTGAGCGGTCAGCGCGGAAGGGCGCGCATCACCATGGAGGCGGTTTGCCGTTCATGTCGCCGTGCGTGATGCTGCTGGCATGCAAACCGGTCCCCTGCTCGGCTCTGGCCGTACCGCGGATGTGTTCGCGATCGACGACGCATGGGTGCTGCGCCGATATCGGGACGGCGGTGACGCGTCCGCCGAGGTGGCCGTGATGTCCTACGTCTTCAGCCAGGGTTATCCGGCGCCGCGTGTCGGACCGACCGTGGACGGGGACCTGATCATGGAGCGGTTGTCCGGCCCGACCATGGTCGAGGCACTCCAGCAGGGCATGATCACGCCGGAGGAAGCCGGTGCGGTCCTCGCGGGGCTGCTGCGTCGTCTGCACGCTCTCCCACCGTGGGTCTCGGCCGCTCCGACGGATCGTGTCCTCCACCTCGACCTGCATCCGGAGAACGTGATGCTCACGCCCGAGGGGCCGGTAGTGATCGACTGGGCCAACGCCAAGGAGGGCCCGCCCGCGCTGGACTGGGGGATATCCGCTCTGATCCTGGCGGAGGTCGCGGTGGGCCCGCGGGCCGAGGCGCCTATGGCCCGCACGATCCTGGGTTCCCTGCTCAGTGAGGTCGACCATGCGATCGATCTTGAAAGGGCTCTGGCAATACGGGTCGCCAACCCGACGCTGAGTCAGGCCGAGAAACAACGCCTTGACGAGGCCTTGGCGCTGGTGTGGGCAATGTCCTGAAACCGTGGAGGCTTCTGTCTACAGTTGCGCTCTCGCCTCCTCAACCTGGCGCATGATGGCCCGGGCGCCGTCGGCGTCGGCGATCGAGCCCGCCTCGTCGATCAGCGCCAAGGCGTGATCACGGCGGCCCTGTGCGGCTGCGACGTAGGCCAGCCCGACCAGGTTCGCGGCAACACCGGGCAAGAGCCCGATCTCTCGTCGAAGCCGCGTCGACTCCTCCAAACGCTCACGCGCAGCGTCCAGCCGGCCGGCGATGTGGTCCGCGTATCCCAGATGCCGAAGCGCGTACGACATCGTGAGCTTGTCGCCGACCTGCGCTGCAAGTTCATATGACCGTTCGAGAAGGGGAACCGCGGTGTTGTTGTCCCGCACGGACATCTGGTGGTAGGTGCCGGCCCAGAACAGCGCCTCGCCTTCGCCTCGTACGTCGCCGAGCCCCTGATAGAGCTCGGTGGCGCGCTGGAACAAGGCCAGTTCGTCGGGGTTCTCGGTTCGCTGCTCATGAGAACGAGCCTGCATGATCCGGCCGCGTGCTACGGCGAGATCGGCCTCGACCATGTTCAACTCCCGCTCCGCTGCGTCCAGCGCATCGACATCGCCAACGAAGACGGCCCGTTGGCAAGCCAGCCTGGCCCGTTCGATTCGATCTTCTGTACTCATCGTCTCCCCGTCCACCCATATGCGTCTGCGTGGCCCAATGTCGCACAACGCATCACGCTGAAGTTGTCCCGACCGGGTTCATGCGGCGTGCCTCAGCAGCTCAGTGACAGCGGATGTCCAGGCCCGCGTCGGTGCCGTCATTGAGCTCCACGATCACCATGCGGATGCCGGAGGCCCCGAGCTCCGACGGCTGGGTCCACACCGTGACGCTCGGCTGGCCGGCATCGACGCCTGCGATGTCTGCCCGATCGTAATAGTCGGTGAGCTCGTCGACGGACAGCTCCGTACTCAGTGTCAGCCGAACACGGTAGTCGCAGTGGTTGCCGTTGCCGCGGAGCGCGATAGAGCCCTCCGCGCCGCTCTCGGTCCCGTACGTCTTGGGCGGCTGGGGATAGCTCTCGAACCGATCGATCAGAGCGTTGAGCTTCGCGTCGTTGACCCAGATGGGGACCATGAAGAGAAGAAACAGCCCGATCACCGGAAGAAGTGCCACCACCAGGCAGCCGCACCCTGCCCTGCGCCAGAAAGACCGCCTGGCGGACGGGTCTTCACCGGGAGTAACGGGAGCGCTCCGCATGGCACCATCCACGGTTGGTCTAGGTCACGGGATAGACATCCTGCAGCTCATGAAGATCACCTGGCAAGGCCGCGTCCACCACCGATCGAACTCCGCACGGGGACCCCCGTGCAACAGTTTCCGGCCCCGGCTCCTCTCAGAGGTGAGGGAACGACGAAAGGCAAGGGCTGTTGGAAGCTGATCCCCGTTTCGCGGAGTTCGTCGCCGAGCGCGGCGACGCGCTGCTGCGCTACGGCTACATGCTGGCCGGTAATCCGCATGACGCGGCCGACCTGGTCCAGGAGGCGCTGCTGAAGCTGCGCGGCGCCTGGCATCGATTGCACTCGAAGGGAAACCCGGAGAGTTACGTGCGTACCACGATGGCCAGGCTGCACATCGCCACCTGGCGGTTACGCAGGCGCGAGCAGCTTGCCTGGGACCTGCCGGAGCGCGAGCACCACGACCCGCTGCCCAGCGGCGACGAGCGAAGAATATGGCAGGCGCTGGCCGGCCTGCCGCGCAAGCAGCGCGCGGTGCTGGTGCTGCGCTACTACGAGCAACTTGACGACGCCGAGATCGCCGCCGTACTCGGAATCTCACGCGGCACGGTACGCAGCCAGGCCGCCCGCGCGCTCGGCAAACTCCGTAACGCCGTCCCGACCAAGCCGATGACCAGGGGGAACGTACGATGACCGAGGTTGAGGAGACTCTCCGCAGGACGTTCGGCCAGGCCGCAGGGCAGGCGCCCCGGCTGCCCGCCCTGCTGCCTGAGCGACTCGAGCGGATCCACCGGCGCAGGAGGCGGCGGGCCCGGGTGGCGCTGGCCGCCGCGGCGGTCGTGCTGGTCGCGGGCGGGGCCGTCGCCGTGATGCCCGGTGGCGACACCATGACAGTCGTGACCGCTTCGGGGACGCGCTCCGCGAGGCCGGCCGAGCGCGTGGAGAAGGTCTGGCCGGAGGCGGTGCGAAAGGTCCCGGCGAAGGGGCCCGACGGGGCGTCGTGGCGACCGGAGACGTTCATCGACGACCGTACGCTGCTCGTGACGGCTCCGGCGGGATTCGACCAGCCGACCGCCGTCTACGCCTACGATCTCGCCGACAACTCGCGACGCAAGATCGCCGACCTGCCGTCGCTCAAGGGCACGTTGAGTTTCGCCAACGGTTTCGCCGTGGGCAACGGACACGTGGCGTGGTGGACCGGGACGAAGGATCGCATCGCACACCTCTGGGCCGTGCCGGTGGCCGGTGGGACGGCGAAGCTCGTCGCCGACCAGAGCATCAAAGAGGGGGACGGCAGCGGGATCGACTCGCTCACCGTGGCCAACGGCAAGATTGTTTTCTCGCTCTACACGGGCGGAGTCTTCGCCGTCCCCCTGGAGGGCGGCACGGTGGAACCGGTCGAGGGAGGAGCCGGGATGCATCTGCTGGCCTGGCCGTGGATCGGTACGCCGGGGCGGGGAGGCGAGCCCCACGGCACCGTGTTCGCCCGGATCCTGAACGTGGAGACCGGCGAGACCAGAACGGTCGTCACCCACCCCGGCGAGGTGATCCGATCCTGTGGTGTGACCATCTGCCTGGGCGCCACCTCGGAATTCCAGACCTTCTTCCGGCACCGGGACGGCTCCTCGCAGAAGATGGTGCCCGCCAGGGTGGACGGTTCGACCCCGCCGACCCAGGACCGCTTCTACGTCTCGGCGTACGGCGATGAGAAGTTCGAGGGTGTGGGACTGTACGACCTGAACACCGGCAAATCGGGTGATCTGGGCATTCGGGGGGATGGCTCTTCCATCAGCGGGCCGTCCGAGGATCCGACCGGCAGGCTCCTCAGTTACACGCTCGGGGACGACCTTTACATGATCGATCTGGCCAAGATCCGGTAGCCCGTCGCCGACCCTCTCTGAGGTTCGGGGCGCCGGATCATCGGTCACACAGCGGGCGGAGTTCTGTCGGTGCCGTAGGGCATGCTGCCTCCGGACACCCCGATGACGCGAAGGACACCATCGGCCCGCCTGCTCCGCCACCTCGACGACGAGATCCATGTGCACTACGGCAAACTCGGTTTCTACGGTGGCACCGACTACCTGGAGTTCTGCGACGAGGAGTCGGAGGCCCTCCACTACACCACACCCCTCCGCCTGGAGACATGGGACGCCGAACCGCCGGACCCGGGGTCCTCCTGGAAGCCGATAGCCTGTCTTATGGATCTTGCCAGGTAGGTCGGAAACCCCATCGACCTTGGTCTTCGCGTGGGCCTACCCTGGACGTATGGCCCATGCGAAGACCTCCTACGTCTGCCTGCCTTGCCGAGCCTCGTACAAGCAGCCCTACCCCGGCTCCGGCCACGACGACCGGTCCTGCCCGCGTTGTGCCGAGCCGCTGATCCACGTCGGTTCCGCCTTCGCGGCACCACGTCGGAGGGACGTCGCAGGCTGGCGAACGCTCTCGGTGCTGTTGCACGCGGGTGTTCGCTTCCACAAGAGTTGTTGCGGCGGCCCCGGCTACCGCCCACGCACGCTCAGCGAGGTACGCGCGCGGATGGCGCACGCCCGGACCGCTGGGGAGCCGTTCGCCCAGGCTCTGGTACGCCGCGAGCTGCCCTAGGCGAATTGAGCCGGCATACCTCCATGCGGACCGTTGTCCACCGGGTCGCGCATGGTCGTTCTGTCGTGACGCCATGGGCCGGCGTCTGTCAGGCTTCCTTATCTGTGTGCCCCGAGTCGTTCGACGCCGGGGCCGCCAGGGCGGCGGTGAAACGCGTCGCGACCGTCGCGACCGCGGCGCGGAGCTCCTGGCCGCCGTCGACGCGGAAGGCGAACGGCACGGTCGCCAGCCATTCCTGCGCGTACATCGCCGGATTGTTCGTGCTGCCGACGAGCACGCACCCGTCTCCCGATGGTTCGAGCCGCCCCATGGGGGGATGGATCCACGGGGCCACCTCAGCCGGCGGAGCGTCGAACACAACGCGCGTGGAGAACTCCCACCCGACGCCCAGGTGCTCCTCCAGCGCCGCCACCGGGTCGAGGCCGTCGGGCAGCTCGAACCTGTGCGTGGTCTGCTGGACCGCGCGGACCCGGTCGACCCGGTAGGTGCGGATCGCGTCCGCGCGATGGGAGTGGCACAGGAGGTACCAGCGGCCGTAGCGGGTGACGACCGCCCAGGGATCCACCTCGGCCTCCCACTCGTTGCCGGACTCGTTCCGATACGTGATCAGCACGCGACGCCGGGCCGCGACGGCGGCGACGAGCGCGCTGGTGATGGCGGGATCCGGAGGGGCCGAGTATCGATCGGGCGCGGCTGACGCGTGCTCTCGCAGCGCCGCCGCTTGTCGGCCGACGGTCTCGGGAAGTGCCTGGATGACCTTGCCCAGGGCGGAACCGACGAGATCGTCGACGTCGGCGGCCGTCGGCTGGCCGTCGAGCACCGCCATGACCAGACCGAGTGCCTCGGCCTCTGTGAAGACGACCGGAGGCAGCTTCGTCCCTCGTCGAAGCCGGTATCCGCCATGGGGGCCCCGGGTCGACTCGACGGGGACGCCGGCCTCCCTGAGGATCCCGACGTATCGGCGCGCGGCCCGCTCCGTGACACCCAGTCTCTCGGCGAGTTCGTCGGCCGTCGTGCCGGGGCGGATCTGGAGGATCTCGAGGGCACGCAGAGCTCGTGCGGTGGGACTGAGATCGGTCGGCACACGAGCAGACTAGACGGTCACAAAATAAACCGGAAGCAGATCGTCCGGAACTGGTCCTAGCGTGATGCCCATGACAGAGTTCCGCGAGCAGGACCTCACCGGAGCACACTTCGAGCGCGTGAGTCTCCGGGGTGCCACCTTCACCAAGGTGTATCTCAACGACGCCGAGATGCGCGCAGTCGACCTCACCGGGGCGCAGATCCGCAGCGCCCTGTTCAACGGGAGCCGCATGCGCGACGTCGAGCTGATCGACGTCGAGATCAGCGGCGCGCTGCAGAACGTCGTCGTGAACGGCGTCGACATCGCACCGCTCGTCGACGCCGAACTGAACCGTCGCATGCCCGAGCGGGCGAAGATGCGCCCCGACGACAGCGACGGGTTCCGTGAGGCGTGGGCGATCCTGGAGCGATTGTGGGAGGGCACCGTCGCGCGTGCGAGGGCGCTCCCCGAAGCGGCGCTCCACCGCAGCGTCGACGACGAGTGGTCCTTCATCCAGACTCTGCGGCACCTCAACTTCGCCGGTGCCGCCTGGGTGGGCCGGATGATCCTCGGCAACGTCTCGCCGTGGCACCGGCTGGATCTGCCGTGGGACGCGGCGCCCGGGTGGGACGGCATCCCGTGGGACCGCGAGGCACGACCCTCGCTCGACGAGGTGCTCACGGTCCGACGCGAACGCCAGGCGATGGTCCGCCGCGTCATGGAGTCGCTCACCGACGAGCAACTCGCCTCCGAGGTGACTCGCACCGAGCCGGGATGGCCCCAGGAGGAGGACTTCCCCTTCGAGGAATGCCTCCGCGTCGTCCTCAATGAGGAATGGGAGCACCGGCTCTATGCCGAACGTGATCTGACCGTACTAGAGAAAGAGAACTGATTATGGACATCCTGCTCATTGTCGGCCTGTGGCTCGACGGATCCGCATGGGACGACGTCGTGTCCGCACTTGAGCCACTCGGCCACCGCCCCGTGCCGCTCACCCTCCCGGGCCAGGGTGACGGATCGGCGTCCGCCACGCTCGACGACCAGAGGGCAGCGGTGCTCGCCGCCGTGGACTCGGCGTCCGGAAAGCTCATGGTGGTAGGGCATTCCGCCGCCTGCACCCTGGCTTGGCTGGCCGTCGACGCGCGACCGGAGCGGGTCGCGAAAGTCGTCCTCATCGGCGGCTTCCCGTCCGCCGACGGGGACTCCTACGCCGACCTCTTCGAGCTGAAGGACGGCGTCATGCCCTTCCCCGGCTGGGGCCCGTTCGAGGGGCCGGACTCCGCCGACCTCGACGAGGAGGCCAGGCGAACCATCGCGTCTGCCGCGATCCCCGTCCCCGAGGGGGTGGCCAAGGGTGTGGTGCGTCTGGTGGACGAGCGACGCTTCGACGTTCCGGTCGTGCTCGTGTGCCCCGAGTTCACACCTGCCCAGGCCAAGGAGTGGATCGACGCGGGTGACGTGCCCGAACTCGCCAAGGCCAAGCACCTTGACCTCGTCGACATCGACTCGGGCCATTGGCCCATGGTCAGCAAGCCGGTCGAGCTCGCCCGGCTCCTCGCCGCGGCGGCTGCCGAGGCCTGACATGGAAGTCGCAGCCGGAGACCGGACACGCCGCCGAGCCTGACATGGAAGCCGTACACGCTGCCGTGGTCTGACATGGAGCCGCAGCCGGGGGGCCGGACACGTCGCGCCCATCGACGAGGAACTCCGCTGCGGGCTTCTGACCACGTTTCCCGACGCCGGGCTCACAACGGTGATCGACCGGTCAAGCGGCGAACGGTTGCGCGCGTCAAACTCGCGAGCAGGGAAGAGAACGCGGCCGGCAGGTCGGCAAGCACGCCTGGATCATGAGCAGGGTGGTCGATCCGGTGTGACCTGAGCCATAACAAAAGTCAGTCGGACCGCGCGGAAACAGTATTGGATGCCCCGATCCCCGGACTCCTACGTTGGGAGGAGCAGCCTGTTCCATGAGGCGATTCGCCTCAGCACGAAAAGGGAGTCCCCATGATCGGCGACACGTTTGTCTTCGACTGCGTCTGTCACGTTTACGACTTCTCACCCGCGAACCAGCGTAAGGAACTGCGGGAGATGGAGCCGATGATGTACGGCTGGCGCATCGCCATGGACTCCATGAAGTATCAGCCGCAGATGGGCGAGTTCGCCGGTGACTTCGACTGGGAGACGAAGTTCACGACCGAGCAGATGTACGAGATGGAGTTCGTCCAGTCGCCGGTCGACATGGCGATGGCCTGCGCCGTCCCGGTGTGGGACTGGTTCCAGGACTCGTTCTCCTCCATCGAGGCGCAGCACGCCTTCGCCTCGGCGTACCCGGAAAGGGTGCTGCTCTCGGGCGGCGTGGACCCGATCCACCACGGTCTGCACGGAGCGAAGATCGAGATGATCCGCCAGAAGGAGGAGCTGGGCGCCCGCTCGTTCAAGTTCTACAACGGTCACATCGACAAGTCGTGGCGCTGTGACGACCGGGAGCTCGCCTACCCGCTCTACGAGCAGGCGATGAACCTGGGCATTGACGTGCTCCAGTTCCACAAGGGCCTGCCGTTCGGCATGTGGGACGTCGACGTCCTGCGACCGGTCGACCTCCAGAGGCCAGCTCGTGACTTCCCCGACCTGAAGTTCGTGATCCACCACCTCGCGCTGCCTTACTTCGACGAGGTCGTCTCGATCGCGTCGCGGTTCCCGAACGTCTACCTCGCCCTCTCCGGCGTCCTGAGCTTCTACAAGGTCGCGCCGCGTCAGGTGCAGGAGCAGATGGGACGCCTTCTCATGGAGGTCGGCCCCGACAAGCTGATGTGGGGCTCCGAGGCCGCGATGACGGGTGCGCCGGCCCCGTTCCTCGAGGACTTCGTCAACCTGGAGATCCCGGACGACCTGCGCCAGGGCTACGGCTACCCGCAGATCACCCACTCCGACAAGGAGAAGATCCTCGGCCTCAACATGGCCCGCCTGTTCAACGTCGACGTCGAGGCGAAGAAGGCCGAGCTCAAGGCGCTCGGTGAGCCGGCGTCCCAGGTGATCGGCGGGATCTGATGAGCGGCGAAGGCGTCGATCGCGAGGCGGTCGAGCGTCGTGTCAGATCCGTGGATCGGATGATGTTCGTCCACCGCGGTGGTGTCGAGCTCGCCGACGTCGACGACCAGGGCAACGTCGAGGTGAGGTACACCGGCATGTGCACGGGGTGCACCTATCGCCCCGTCTGCTCCGAGGTCACCGTACGGCCCGCGCTCCTCGCACTCGAGGGCGTCGTCTCGGTGAACATCCAGGGCGGCCGGATCGACGAAGGCAATCAGGCCCGCCTGGTGGAGGACCTGGAGAAGTGGCGGCGCGGGAACGAACCAGGTTAGTGGGGTGTCTCCGAGCCCGGACCGGGTTGTTTCGGGGCCGGGTGCTGTTGCCGGTCACGAGGAAACCCGATCACGGGAAACTCGGTCGCGAGGAAGCCTGGTCACGGGTAACCCGGTAGCGGGGAAGCTCAGTGCGAGGGGTAACTCGGTCACGTTGTGTGCGGTGCCGCCGGCCAGGCGCTCTGATGCCGTACGGGCCGTAGGTCACCGGAGGAACCCAGCGCGGCCCGGGCGGCACCGCGCATGTGGACGACCGCCGGGGACGCGTCCTCGCCTTCGCGCCAGGCGAGGGCGACGGTGGGGCTCTCCACGTCGATGACCGGGATGAACCGGATGGGCCTGCCCTGGTAGTTGCGCTCGACCCACGCGGGTGCGATACCGACGGCTTCGGCGGCGGCAACGAGCTGAATGAACTTGTCCATCGTTCGCACCCGATGATGAACCACCGGTGGCACCACGCGGTGGCTCGCCGCGAGCCAGTAGCCGCGGCAGATCTCGTCGGGGGTGTCCGTGGAGACCCAGGGCTCGTCGAGGATTTCGCTGATGGACACGCTCGACCGGTTACTGAGCGGATGCTCGTCGAAGAGGGTCGCGACCACACCCGGCTGTTCGAGCGGCATGAAGCTCAGGTCCTCCTCGTGCATCGGGAGCACGACAAAGGCGACGTCCGTCTCGCCGGCTCGCAGGCCGGCCGAGGGCTTGTCGAACGTGTACTCGACGAACTCGATGCGGCTCCCGGGAGCGACCTGGCGGAACGCCCGGAGCACGCGGGAGATGACGTCGACCTGGGTGCCGACGATCAGCCCGACCCGCACAACGGAGTGGACGCCCGTCGCCGCGGCTCTGGCGGCGTCGACGGCATGCTCAAGTTCGAGCAGGGAGGCTCGGACGTGGGGGAGGAACACCTCGCCCGCCGGGGTCAGGTCGACGCCCTTGGCGTGCCGGGAGAACAGCGCGACACCGAGTTCGGCCTCCAGTGCGCGGATCTGCGAGGAGAGCGCCGGCTGCGTTACGAAGAGTGACTGCGCGGCACGCGTGACGTGGCCGTGTTCAGCCACGGCGATGAAGCATTCGAGCTGGTGAATCCGCAGAGTCATCGGGTCACCTCCCCCATTGTCCGCATCCCCCTCAGGATAAGCACGAAATGTGACAGGGGCACTCCGGACGCTACACGTGGAGGCTCGGGACGTCTCTGCCTCCGCCGTACGTGGATGATCGGGGCGCCACTGCCCCGCCGCGCGTGGGGACTCGGAGCGCCGCTGCCCCGTCGTGCGTGGAGAATTGGGACGTCGCCGGTCCGAAACATCGCACGTGGAGGCTCGGGGCGACGCCGTTCCGGACCCCGGCCGCGGTCATACGTGGGAGGAGATCCACTCCACCACGAGCTTGGCGGTGGCCTCGCGGCAATCGTCGCCGTAGTAGACCTCGAAGAAGTGACCGGAGCCGTCGATGATCTCCAGGCGGGTCTCGGCGTTGCCGTGCTCCACGAGGGCGTCGCGCATCAGGACCGAGTGGTGCATGGGCGAGTGCATGTCGGCCGTGCCCGCGATCAGGAGCGTCGGGACCTTGATCCGGTCGGCGTAGTTGATCGCGGCGTAACGCTCGTACGGCGTCGGGTCGACGTCGGGGTCGGCGCCGCCGAACCGTGCGACCAGGGCGTCGAAGCGGACGGGAGCATAGGCCCGGGTCGCCCGGACATAGCCGAGGAAGTCGGTGACCGGGTGGACGGCTCCGATGGCCTTCACCCGCGCGTCCTTCGCGGCGGTGCGAAGGCTCACCATGGAGCCCCGCGAGTGACCGGCCATCGCGATCCGGCCGGCGTCGATGCTCTCGTGAGCCGCGAGGTAGTCGAGCGCGGCGGCGACGTCCTGGTCGTCGTCGAGCAGGTCCATCCCGCGATAACGGATGGCCAGAACGGCGAAGCCGGCCTTCAGGAGCGCGTCGCGGATGAACCCGAGACCCGCGATGTCGCGGGTCAGGCCGGGACAGAGAAGCACCGCGGGATGGGCGCGAGCGCCCTCGGGCAGGTGCAACTGCCCGTCCATGCCGGTGCCGGCGACATTGATCGTGACGTCCATCGGATGACCTCTCGTGTTTTGGTACGGGTCCGGGCCGGCTGACTTCCGGTGCGGGTCCGGGCCGGTCGATTTTCAGTGCGGATCCGGAGCGGCTGACTTCCGCTGGGTCCGGGTCGGCCGATTTTCAGGTGGGTCCGGGTCAGCCGACTTTCGGTGCGGGTCCGGGTCGGCTGACTTTCGGTGTGGGTCCGGGCCGGACGAGGCTGATCGGGGGAGTCTGCCGGGGTGGCTCGTGCCGGGTGTCAGCCTCGCTCATAGACCGTTTTTCCGCCCACGACGGTCTCGGCGACCTTCAGGGACAGGAAGTCGGCGTCGGGGGTCAGCAGGGGATCGCCGGTGAGCACGGCGAGGTCGGCGAGCTTGCCGGGTTCGAGGCTCCCCTTGAGGTGCTCCTCGCCGGTCGCGACGGCGTTGTTGATCGTCCAGACCCGCAGGGCGGTCTCGCGGTCGATCCTCTCCTCCGGCATGAGGACGCCGGCGAGCGTCTCCTGGGAGAAGGTCGCCCACAGCCCGAGGAACGGGTTCTCGGAGTCGTAGGCCACCGCCGGGCAGTCGCTGCCTCCTGTGACGAGGTGGCCGGCGCCGATCCAGGTGCGGATCGGCTGGCCCCAGCGCAGCACCGTTCGCCGGTGCTCCGTCGTGACGCCGGGGGGTTCCTCCAGGTGGAGGCTCTGCAGGGCCTGCTGCATCGCCGCAGAGCGTCCGGCCCCCACGTAGGACAGATGGGGGTTGGCGGCGATGGTGACCCCGAGATCCAACAGCCGGCGCTGGTGGTCGGGATTCACCAGCCCGAACGCGTGCTCGTACGACCACCGCGCTCCGTCGATGGCGTGCTCCCGGTGGGCCTCCTCCATGGCGTCGAGGAGGATCTCGATGTCGTCGCCGAGGTCGCCCGGGGTCCCGTGGATCGCGAAGGACCAGCCCAGGCGGTTGCCCTCGACGAGCAGGGCCCGGATCTTCTCGGGGTGCATCGACCAGTAGCCGTAGTTCTGCGCGACGACCTTGAGGCCGCCGATCCTCAGCCATTCGTCGCCGAAGCCCTGCTTGGGACCCATGTACGCCTGCAGGGCCGCGATGATCTGATCCGTCGGCAGATACTGAACGGGAAGCCCGAGGACGAGGTTGGTGCGGACCGTCGCCTCGCCCCGGCGTACGAGCTCGACGTACGTGTCGATCTCCCGGGGGGCGACCCCCATGTCGCGGACGCCGGTGATCCCCGCGGCGTTGAAGGTGCGCATCTGCGCCCGGAGGGCCCTGAGGTTCGTGTCGGCGTCGAAGTCCAGGAAGTCCCACATCTTGATGGGCTGCCCAAGGCGTTTCCACCAGTTCAGGCGTGCTCGGTCGCCGGCGCCGACGATGAGATGTCCCGTCGGAACACCCGCCTCGTCCCGCACGATGTGCCCGTCCGCGAGTTCGGGGTCACCTTCGGGCTCCGGGGTGTTCGCGTCGATCCCCGCGAGTTCGAGCGCCCGGGTGTTGACGATGATGTTCCGGCCGCCGTCGGCCACGTAGACGGGGTTGTCCGGTGCCGCCACGTCGAGGTCGTGCCTGTTCGGGAACCGGCCGTCCGTCAGCGCGCCACGGAACAGGCACGAGGTCGTGATCCATTCGCCGGGCCGTACCTGGCGGGCGCGCGCCGCGATCAGAGCCTGGATCTCGGCGATCGAGGTCGACGAGGCGACGTTGACCTTCGCCCCCGCCTCGGCGCTGTCGAGGCCGGCCATGAGCTGGTGGGTGTGGTTGTCGATCAGCCCCGGGATGATGCTCGCGCCGTGAAGATCGGACACTCGTGTCCTGCGTCCCGCCAACGGCAGCACGTCCGCGTCGGCGCCCACCGCGACGATCCGATCGCCTTGGACGGCGATCGCCTCGGCGATGGTGGACACGCCGTCGAGGGTGATGACGCGGGCGTTGTGCAGGACGGTGTCGGGGACGAGGCGTCCCTCTTCGATCATCACGCTGTCTCCTGGTCGGACGGCTCCATGGCGGCCAGATCGGCCCTTATCGATTCGGCGGCGAGGCCCTTGCCGATGACGACGACCCGTGTGCGGCCGTCCCCGGATTCTCGGCGCGCGGCCGGTGAGGCGAGCACGGTCACCCGTGCTCCGACGCGGTGCAGCGCCACGTCCGTCTCGCCCTGCCGGATGAGCGCCTTGACCCGGTAGATGCTCGGCGGCAGGGCCTCCACCCAGGCGAGTAGCGGCTCAAGGCCGATCTCCCGGTCCGCCTCCCACGCGACGCTGTCGTAGCCGGGCTCCGTGTGGACGGCCCGCCGCCGGGTCGAGACCGTGGGGACCCCGGCCACCTCGCCGAGGAGGCCGGCAGCCGACCGGCCCCCGTCGGACGGCAGGACGGCCGCGCGTGGGTTGAGCCTGGCCAGGCGTTCGCCGATGGCGATGACCACCTCAGGCGCCACGAGGTCCGACTTGCCGACCACAAAGAGGTCGGCGCTGACGATCTGGCTGTACGCGGCCTCGGCGTCGGCAAGGTTGCGGTCGAAGTTCTCCGCGTCCACCACGGTGACGACCTGACTCAGCCGCAGGTCCGTCGGGAAGACCCCGTGTGCGAGGAGGTCGGCGACGCCCAGTGGATCCGAGACGCCGCTGGTCTCGACGACGATGGCGTCCAGCTCCGAGGCCCTCTGGGTCAACAGAGTGAGCGCCCTGCCGACGTCGCCGCGGCTCTCGCAGCACATGCAGCCTCCGGGGAGCTCGATCACCGACTGTGCCGCCCCTTCCAGGAGCGCGCCGTCGATGCCGAGCTCACCCAGTTCGTTCACGATGACCGCGACCCGGGTGCCGCCGCCCGCGGTGAGCAGCCCTCTGACAAAGGTCGTCTTGCCGCTGCCGAGGAACCCGGTGACGATCGCGACCGGCAGCGCCGTGGCCCCGGTCACCGGGGCGAGCACCTGGTCCGCCTTCACTGTGTCAGCCTCCCGGGTCTGGTGACAGCCGCCGGTGCGCGGAGGCATGCGCGTCAGTGGCGAACTTATTGCGCAACGCTGATCATCGTCTACGACGCAATACATTCATTTTTAGCGTCGCCTCATTCGAGAACCGTTATGACGCGCCCCGGTCACCGTCTGGTCATCGGCCGGGGTGGAGGAGGCGCGACTGCGGAATGACGGCCACGCCGACGATCTCGACCATTGCCTCGGGCTGCCAGAGGGCGGTGCAGCCGATGCCGGCCATGGCGGGGTAGGTCGGGCCGGCCAGTTCCTTCCACACCTTTCCGATCTCCCTGCCGTGAGCCTGATAGTCCGGGATATCGGTCAGGTATATGGTCACGCTGACGAGGTCTTCGGGCTCGCCGCCGACCTCGCGAAGCGTGACGACGACGTTCGACAGCGCCTGGCGGAACTGTTCGACGATGCCGCCGGGGACGATCCTCATCTCCGCGTCGAGGGCCGTCTGGCCGGCCAGATAGAGCGTGTTCCCGGAGAGGGTCCCGTGCGAGAAACCGCTGGGGGCGGGCAGGGCATCGGGGTTGACGGCAACCGGTCGCATGGCGGTCTCCTTGCGCTGTGGGTGAGCCTGACGAGGCATCCGAGATTCTATTGACATTTTCTGACGCTCGTGAAGAATACGGCATACATATTGTCTCGTATAGACCTGATCGATCACTGCGAGGAGGCCGGTAGTGAAGCTGGCGACACTTGCCGGCCGTCATGGCGTGACCGCTGCCGCCATCCGGGTGGAGGGGCACTGGCGCCGGCTGCCGTTCCCCGATCTGAACGACCTCCTGACGCACACGGGCGCCGCGATCGACACGGTCGCCCACCTTGCCGGGGAGGCTCTCGAAGGCTGGCGTCTCGCCTGCCCGCTGCCGCGACCGGCGAAGGTCGTCTGCTGTGGGCTCAACTACGCCGATCACATCCGGGAGATGGGCCGGGAGCTTCCGGCCCATCCGACCCTCTTCGCCAAGTATGCCGACAGCCTGCTCGGCCCCGAGGATGACATCGCGCTTCCCGCCGGCGTCGACGTCGACTGGGAGGCGGAGCTCGCCGTCGTCGTCGGAGCGGACCTCGAACGGGCGGACGTCGTCACCGCCGGGCGGGCGATCGCGGCGTACACGGTCGCCAACGACATCTCCGTGCGCGACTGGCAGAACCGCACCCTCCAGTGGTTCCAGGGCAAGGCGTGGGATCGCTCGACCCCGCTCGGCCCGGTGCTGGTCACCCCTGACGAGATCGACGTGGCGGGCGGCGTCGACGTGATCTGCCGGGTCAACGGCGTGCAGCGCCAGCGAGGCAACACCAAGACCCTCGTCTTCGACCCGGCGGCGCTGCTGGCCTACGTCTCGACCTTCACCCGGCTGCGTCCCGGCGACGTCGTCCTGACCGGCACACCCGGCGGCGTCGGGATGGGGATGAAGCCGCCCCTCTATCTGGCCGATGGCGACGTGGTCGAGACCGAGATCCCCGGCATCGGCACCCTGCAGAACCGTTTCACGACCCGTTGAGGAGCAACACGATGGAATCCGATCCGAGCAAGTACGAACTCGAGGGCGACAACTCGAGGTACGCCGGCGCGAGCGGCCTCGTCGTGCCGGTGGTGACCCGAGGAGGGCTGGAGGTGGGTGACACCGGTCAGTCCGCGGGTGCCACGCGCGTCTCCGGCGTCAGCATCCAGCACACCCCCGCGACCAGGCTGTGGTTCGGCAAGGTCAGCAACGATCCGGGCTACCGGTCGGTGACGCATCACCACGGCGAGGCCGAGACCGGAGGCTACGTGCTCTCCGGCCGGGCGCGGATCTACTTCGGCGAGCGGTTCGAGGACTACACCGACATGGAGGAAGGCGACTGGGTCTTCGTGCCGCCCTTCATGCCGCACATCGAGTGCAACCTGGACCGCAACAGGCCGCTGACCTGGATGACGACCCGCACGCCCGAGAACATCGTCGTCAATCTCGCGGACGTCCCCGACACGGACCTGCGTGACTGGCTGGACCGGCCGTGACCACTCCGGCGGGTCCCACCAGCGAGATCTTCACGGCCGCCGTCACCCTGAAGGCCGCCGAGCCCGAGCACCTCGACCTCGCCTTCGGCGCCGTCACCCAGGCCTGCCCCTGGCCCAAGGCGTACGGCGGCGACATGGTCGCCCAGGCGGCGGCCGCCGCCATGCGGTCGGTGCCCGGGGGCGAGGGCGGCAAGACCCTGCACTCGATGCACTCCTACTTCCTGCGGCCCGTCGACATCGGCGCCGAGGTGCGTTACGAGGTGGAGCTGCTGCGCGACGGCCGCGGCTACGCCACCCGGCAGGTACGCGGCTTCCAGAACGGCAAACCGGTCTACGTCTGCCTGGCCAACTTCGCCGCCGGCGAGCCGGGCGGCAGCTTCACCGCGGGCGCCCCGCTCGGCGTTGCCGCCCCCGAGGAACTGCCCGGCTCCGCGTCGTACCTCGACGGCTTCGGGCTGGAGGGAACGATGACCGAGCAGTCGCGGGCCTACTGGGCCGGCGGCCGCGGCTTCGACATGCGCCACGTGCCCGGCCCCGTCTATCTCGCCGTGGAGGGGGAGCGGGTCCCGCACCAGGCCGTGTGGGTCAAGCCGTTCGACGCGCTGCGTCCCGTCGAGGGTCTCAGCGACGAGCAGCGCGACCTGGCCGCACTCGCCTACGTCTGCGACTACACCATCCTCGAGCCGGTGCTGCGGGTTCTCGGCCTCGCCTGGGCCGATCCCGGCCTGGTGACGGCGAGCCTCGACCACTCGATGTGGTTCCACCGCGCCCCGGCCCCCGGCGTCGTCGACGACTGGCTGCTCTACGCGCAGGAGGCGGGCGCCGCCGAGTCCGGCCGCGGGCTGGCCACCGGCCGCTTCTTCACCCGAGACCACATCCACCTGGCCACCGTCGTCCAGGAAGGCATGATCCGCACCCCCAAAGGACGACCCTGATGGATCTCAGGCCCTCTGCCTACTCCGACACCTTCGCCCGTGACCACCTGCCGCCGTACGAGCAGTGGCCGGTGATCGAGTTCACGACCGAGATGGTGCAGTACCCCGAGCGGCTCAACGCCGCGACCGAGCTCATCGACGTGCCGACGGCACGATTCGGCGCCGACCGTCCGGCCCTGCGGACGCCGGCGGGCGAGATCTGGACCTACGGCGAACTGCGACGGCGCGCCAACCAGGTCGCGCAGGTGCTCACCGAAGACCTCGGACTCGTACCCGGCAACCGGGTGCTGCTGCGCTCACCCAACAACCCGTGGACCGTCGCCGCCTGGCTGGGCGTCCTCAAGGCCGGCGGCATCGTCGTCACCACGATGGCCGCCCTCCGCGCCCGCGAGCTGGCCCCCATCGTCGAGAAGACCCGGCCGGCGATCGCGCTGGTCGACCACCGCTTCGTCGAAGACGTCGAGACCGTCCGCGACACCGTCAGCCCAACTCTCGCGATCATGGCGTACGGCGGCGAGGGGGCGGACGACCTGACGCGGCGGGCCACGGCGAAGTCCGGCGAGTTCGTGAACGTCGCGACCGCCGCCGACGACATCGCGCTCTTCGGGCCGACCTCCGGCAGCACGGGCGTCCCGAAGATCACCACGCACTTCCACCGCGACGTCCTCTCCATCGACAACACCTTCGGCCGCAACATCCTGCGACTGCGCTCCGATGACCTGGTCTCGTGCACCGCGCCGTTCGCGTTCACCTTCGGCCTCGGCATGCTCGTCGTCTTCCCCCTGCGGGTCGGCGCGTGCGCCTTCCTCACCGAGTCGGCCACCCCGGTCCAGTTGGCCGACCTCGTCGCCGAGCACGGCGTGACCGTGCTGGCGACCGCGCCCACGGCGTACAAGCAGATCCTCAAGTCGGGCAACGCCAAGCGCCTGAGCGGTCTTCGCTCGGCCGTCAGCGCCGGCGAGCACATCCCGAGGAGGGTCTGGGAGCAGATCCGTGACGAGCTCGGCCTTGAGATCATCGACGGGATCGGGGCGACCGAGATGCTGCACATCTTCATCTCCGCGCGGGGGGCGGACATCCACCCCGGGGCGACCGGGAAGCCGGTGCCGGGCTATCGGGCGACCATCCTCGACCCGGACGGCGAAGAGGTCGGTCCCGGAGTGGAAGGCATGCTCGCCGTCATCGGTCCGGTCGGCTGCCGCTATCTCGACGACGAACGGCAGAGGCAGTACGTCGTCAACGGCTGGAACGTCACCGGCGACACCTTCGTCCGGGACGAGAACGGCTACTTCTTCTACCGGGCCCGCACCGACAACATGATCGTCTCCTCCGGCTACAACATCGGCGGCCCCGAGGTGGAGTCCGCGATCGACACCCATCCCGACGTCGTCGAGTCGGCGGTCGTGGCCGAGCCCCACGCCGAGCGAGGCTCGATCGTCTGCGCCTTCGTGGTGCTTCGCGAGGGCGTCGTCGGCGATGCGGCCAAGGTCCGGGAGATCCAGGACCACGTCAAGGGCCGGCTCGCGCCGTTCAAGTATCCGCGCGACGTCCGGTTCATCGACGCGCTGCCGCGCAACCGCAGCGGCAAGCTGCAGCACTTCGTGCTCCGCCACATCGTCGAACAAGAGCAGGCCGACGTTCCTGCCGCCTCCCAGTGAAAGGAACTCCTTTGAAGATCGCCATCGTCGGCGGCGGCCCCGGGGGCCTCTACCTCGCCGCCCTGATGAAGGGCCTCGACGCCACGCACGAGGTCACCGTCTGGGAGCGCAACGCACCCGAGGATACCTTCGGCTTCGGCGTCGTCTTCTCCGACGAGACCCTGGGCGGCATCGAGAGCGCAGACCAGGTCATCTACCGGAAGATGGAGAGCCGGTTCGCCCGCTGGACCGACATCGACATCGAGTTCAACGGCCGCCCCTTCACCGTCGGCGGACAGGGCTTCGCGGCGATGAGCCGCAAGGAGCTGCTGCGGTTGCTGCAGGAGCGCGTCGCCGAGCTCGGCGTCACCGTCCACTACCGCTCGATGGCGCCCGACGTGGACGAGCTCAGATCGGCGTACGACGTCGTCGTCGCCGCCGACGGGCTCAACTCCACGGTCCGGGCGAAGTACGCCGACTTCTTCGGCACCACCCTGGATCATCGGCGGAACAAGTACGTCTGGCTCGGCACCGACCTGGTCTTCGAGGCGTTCCAGTTCTTCGTCAAGGAGACGGAGTGGGGCATCATGCAGATCCACGGCTATCCCTTCTCTGAGCGGGGCTCGACCTTCATCGTCGAGATGCACGAGGACGTCTGGCGCCGCGCGGGGTTCGGCCGGACGGAGAGCGAGGAGTTCCCGCCCGGCACCAGTGACGAGTACGCCGTCGCCCGGATCAAGGAGATCTGGGCCAAGGAGCTCGACGGCCACGAGATCCTCACCAACAACTCCAAGTGGCTCAACTTCACCACCGTCCGGAACACCGGCTGGCATCACGGCAACGTCGTGCTGCTCGGCGACGCCGCCCACACCGCGCACTTCTCGATCGGATCGGGCACGAAGCTCGCCATGGAGGACGCGCTCGCGCTCGCCGCGTGCCTGCACGAGAACCCGACGGTCGAGGCGGCGCTCCAGGCGTACGAGACCGAGCGCAAGCCGGTGGTGAAGTCGACCCAGCGGGCCGCGCAGGCCTCGCTGGAGTGGTTCGAGAACATCGGCATGTACGCCGGCCAGGAGCCCGCCCAGTTCTGCTTCAACCTGCTCACCCGCAGCCGGCGGATCACCTTCGAGAACCTCAGGGAGCGCGACGCGGGCTTCGCGGGACTGATCGAGGCGGATTTCGCGAAGGTCAACGGGGGCGACCAGGCCGCGCCGGCGATGTTCCAGCCGGTTCGCATCGGCGAGCTGGAGCTGAAGAACCGCGTGATCGTCTCGCCGATGGACATGTACTCGGCGGTCGACGGTCTCGCGAACGACTTCCATCTCGTCCACCTCGGCTCGAAGGCGCTCGGAGGCGCCGGGCTGGTGATGACCGAGATGGCGTGCGTCTCCCCGGAGGGAAGGATCACACCGGGCTGCACCGGCCTGTGGACCGACGAGCAGCGCGACGCGTACAAGAAGATCACCGACTTCGTGCACACCCGCAGCACCGCCAAGATCGGCGCCCAGATCGGCCACTCCGGTCGCAAGGGCTCGACCAAACTGATGTGGGAAGGCCTCGACGACCCGCTGACCGAGGACAACTGGGAGGTCATCGGCCCCAGCCCGCTGCCCTACGGCGCGGACTGCCACATGCCCCGCGAAGCCACGCGCGCCGACCTGGACAAGGTGGTCGCCGACTTCGCCGACGCCGCGCGGCGCGCGGTCGACGCCGGTTTCGACCTCATCGAGCTCCACGCCGGACACGGCTATCTGCTCTCCTCGTTCCTGTCCCCGATCTCCAACAGGCGCGCCGACGAGTACGGAGGACCGCTTCCGAACCGGCTGCGCTTCCCGCTCGAGGTCTTCGACGCCGTCCGTGCGGTGGTGCCGGGGCACATCCCGGTGACAATCCGCATCTCGGCGACGGACTGGATTCCGGACGGCAACACCGAGCACGACGCCGTCGAGATCGCGCGTGCGTTCGTCGAGCATGGCGCGGCCGCCATCGACGTCTCCTCCGGTCAGGTCGCCAAGGAGGAGAAGCCCGCGTTCGGCCGCTCCTACCAGACCCCGTTCGCCGACCGGATCCGCCACGAGGTGGCCGCGCCGGCGGGGGCGAAGGTGATCGCGGTCGGCGCGATCAGCTCCTACGACGACGTGAACTCGATCCTGCTCGCCGGCCGCGCCGACCTGTGCGCTCTCGGTCGCACCCACCTTTACAACCCGCAGTGGACGCTCCACGCCGGGGCCGAGCAGGAATATCAAGGGCCGGGCGCCGACTGGCCGCTGCCGTTCATGGCCGGCCGTCGCAGGCCGCCGACCTCGCGCACGGACAAGATCCCGCCGCGCCTGGCGCTGCTGCGAGCGGACCAGGACGACCAGGTCCACGTGCGATGGACGCCGGACCGCGCCACGGGGCTCACGTGACGGAGAAGCAGGGGCCGGTCGGGGTCCACCACACCCGGGTGGAGTGGGTCGACACCGACGCGGCGGGCATCTACCACAACACGGCGGTCGTGCGGTTCGTCGAGTCGGCCGAGGCGGCGCTCATGCGGGAACGGGGGCTCCACGACTACTTCCCGAAGGCCCCCCGCGTGCGATACGAGGTGGAGTTCGAGGCTCCCCTGCGGTTCGGCCAGGAGGTCACCGCCGTCGTCGAGCTGACCAGGATCGGCGCCTCGTCGATGACGTTCTCGTTCGAGGTCTGGGGTGAGGAGTTCGAGGGACGGCCGCGGACGCGAGCGGCGCACGGGTCGTACGTCACCGTGCATGTCGCGGACAGCCACCGCCGGAGCTCGCGCTGGCCGGGCAGCTGGCGAGCCGCGCTCACCACGTGACGAGCACGGCCCTCCCACCCCGGGGCGAGCCGCGTCAGGTCAGGAGTGAATCGTCCTGATCGCGTGCTCTCGTGCCGGTCGGCGCAACAGCGCGTCGAGGTCGGCGAACAGGTTCTCGGCGCGACTGCCGATCCAGCCTTCGGGGAGCAGCTCGAACGGCAGGCCAGGATCTCGGTACGGCAGGCGACGCCACTCGGTGAGCATCGGAACGTAGATCTCGAATGCCGTCTTCGGGCCGTCGGCGGCTGCCGCGAACCGCTTCGGGGCGTCCTGGAAACGACAGACGAACTCGTTGTACTCCGACTCGATCGCATCGAGATCCCACCACTCGGCGACCCGCTCGCGAAGGTCGCCGAAGGCTCGGTGGTGCGCGATGAAGAGGTCGACGTAGCCGGTCAGACCCATTCGCTCGACCGTGCGGACCGCGTGCTCGTGGAGCGTTCCGGGCGCGACCCAGACTCCGGGCGCGGCTGTTCCGAATCCCATCTCGCCGAGGGTGGAGCGCAGGGCGTGACGACGGTCACGCTCGGATTCCGGGATGGAGAAGACCACGAGGACAAACCCGTCCGCCAGCCGGGCCCTCGGGTGGGAGAAGATCCGCACATCGCCCTCGCGCAACAACTCCAGGGCGCCGGGCGAGAGGCTGTAGCCGGCGGTCCGCTCGACCTTGAGCGCCTCGAGCACACCGCGCCGCTTGAGGCGCGAGATCGACGAACGCACGGCGGCCGGATCGACATCCACGTCGCTCAGGAGCTTGACGACCGAGGCGACCGACAGCCAGTTGCGTTCGTCCCGTGCGTACAGCCCGTACAGCGTCAAGATCAACTGACGAGGCGCTATCTCCGGCATGCGGAAACTCTAAGGCGGAAGTGCCCGATCCGTAGCAATCGGCAACGGGCGTGGCTCGGCGGACGGCGCCCGCCCAAGAACGGCGCCGGAAGCCGGTGGCTTTCCGTACCGAGGACCGCGGCGGGTACGCGCGCGGTACGGCTATGGCCCGGGACGTCGCCGGCCGGGAGGCGAGAGCCTCCGGACGCGGCGTCCCGACGCCGATTGTCGGTGCCGGGTGGGAGGATCTCCGCCATGACTGGATCAGACCCGAAAGCAGACCTTCACCGCTACCTGCAGACCGCCCGTGAAGCCCTGCTGTGGAAGCTTGACGGGCTCTCGGAATATGACATGCGCCGCCCGCTGACGCCGACCGGCACCAACCTGCTGGGGCTGGTCAAGCACGTGGCCGGCGTTGAGCTGGGATATTTTGGCGACACTTTCGGGCGGCCGTTCGCCGAGCCGATTCCCTGGATCGAAGACGACGCCGAGCTCGGTTCGGACATGTGGGCGACCGCGGACGAGTCGCGTGAAGAGATCGTCGGGCTGTATCACCGGGCATGGGCTCACTCGGACGCGACGATCGAGGCGTTGACGCTGGACGCGATCGGCCGGGTGGCGTGGTGGCCGGAGGACCGGAGCGAGGTGACGCTGCACCGGATCCTCATCCACGTGATCGCCGAGACGAACCGGCATGCCGGGCACGCCGACATCGTCCGGGAGCTCATTGACGGAGCCGTCGGACTGAGGAAGGACGGCGAGAACATGGCGCCGGGTGACCAGGCGTCGTGGGAGAGCTACCGCGAACGACTGGAGAGCGTGGCGCGGGAAGCCGACCGGAGCTGAGTCTGTGCTCCGGCAGGGGCGGTGCGAACTCCGGTCACCCCGGCGAGGATGGTGCGAACTCCGGTCACCCCGGCGGGGGCGAACTCTGGTCACCGTGGAACATGTGAACTCCGGTCACCCCGGATCAGGGGGCGGCGAGTAGCCGTTCGCAGACGTCGAGCAGGTGTTGCCGCTGGGGCCGTGCCCGCTCGGCGAACCCCCGCTGCTCGGCGGCGTACTCGGCCCGTCCCTCGGGCGTCTCGATCCGGATCGCCCGATGGCCGAGCGAGCTCAGGTCGTACGGGCTGGCCCGCATGTCCACGGCGCGGATGTCACGGGCCAGCATGAAGCAGTCGGCGACCAGCTCACCGCTCACCAGCGGTGACAGCTTGTACGCCCACTTGTACAGGTCCATGTTGGCGTGCAGGCAGCCCGGCTGCTCCAGCTCCTCCTGCCGCTGCCGCGTCGGCTGCAGTACGTTGAGCGGGCGCGCCTCGGGGGTGAAGAAGCGGAACGCGTCGAAATGGCCGCACCGCACGCCCCGCTGCTCCACGACCTCCGCGATCTCCTCGCCGCTGAGCCGCAGCGGCCAGGCGCCGTGCCGTACTTCCACGGCCTTGTAGACCATCGCCCACTCGTGCAGGCCGAAGCAGCCCAGAAACGCCGGCCGTGCCGCGGTGGCGGCCAGCAGCCGCGCGATCCACTCGACGGAGGACCTGCGCCTGTCCATCAGCGCCGCGGTGTCCAGCGTGACGCCCTCGGGGGTGTCGAGATAGTCGCGGCCGAAGTCGTGCGCCCCCTTCAGCGCCACGCCGACGCCCGGATGCCACTGCCGCAGCCGCGCCGGCCGATGCCCGTAGTAGGTGAACAGGAAGTCCTCGATGGGATGGGACTCGCCTCGCGCCCTGCGCGCCAGATGCGGCGCAGCCCATGCCTCGACACGTCGCCGGTGGGCCTCCGCCCGAGCCTGCCACTCCTCCGGCTCCAAAACCTCCACCGATGAATGGTACGTGCGGGCCGGCGGTGCCCGGCGGGCAGCCCGGACGTCCATGCCGGATCCCGATCAACCTCACCCGGCAGGCCTCGCACGGAGGAGCGCGTCTGACGTACGTGATCCCGCCGCGAACACCGTTCCCCCACGTGCCGTGACGTGGCCAGATGAACATACGGTGACCCTGGCTCATCGGCCTCGGGTGCAACATGTGACGATTCCTTCAGTCTTGTAACAGTTGCAACGTTCCAAATGACTTGGGCAAATTGGACCGTTAATGTCGCTCTCTGTCTGTGGAGGGGTTGTTTGCCCGGAAGCATTCGGGCATATCGGGGCAATTCGCCCAGGAGGATCTGTGGCATCCGTGTCGGACTGGTTTGATGCTGCTTACGAATGGGTCGTTCGCTCCACCGCAAACGGGAGCTGGCGAGACTTCATCCCACTGGGCCTGGCGGGCCTGCTCGTCTGGGGCCTGTGGCTCTACCGGGTGGTGCTGTCCCGGCTGGCCAAACCGGTCGTGAACGGCTACCGGACCACTGTCTCCGTAGTCGTCCCGTCCTACCGGGAGGATGCCGAGATCCTGGTGCGCTGCCTGGCCAGCTGGCTCTCCCAGGACCCGCTTGAAGTGATCATCGTTGTGGACGTCGCGGACACCGAGTGCCATGCCAAGCTCCAGGAGGTGACGGACCCTCGGCTGCGCGTCCTGGTGTTCGAGCATTCGGGCAAGCGCTCCGCGCTCGGGGTGGGCATCCGGGCGGCCCAGGGAGAGGTCGTGGTCTTCGCCGACTCCGACACCTGGTGGCAGCCCGGCCTGCTGGACGCCGTGCAGATGCCCTTCGAGGACCCGACGGTCGGCGGGGTCGGCACCCAGCAGAACGTGTACCAGCGGACCACCAGCGTCTGGCGGCGCATCGCGGACTGGCTGGTCAACCTGCGCTACTACGACTACGTGCCGGCGATGGGCAGCAGGGGCGGGGTGGCCTGCCTGTCCGGCCGGACCGCCGCCTACCGGCTTTCGGCCATCCTCCCGGTCGTCACCCACCTGGAGAACGAATTCTTCCTCGGCCGCCGGTGCATCGCCGGCGACGACGGCCGGCTCACCTGGCTCGTCCTCGCCTCCGGATACAAGACCGTGCACCAGTCCTCGGCCCGTGCCATCTCGATGTTCCCCGACTCCTTCAGCGCCTTCGTCAAGCAGCGTGTCCGGTGGAGCCGCAACTCCTACCGCTGCTACCTGACCGCGCTGTGGAAGGGGTGGCTGTGGAAGACTCCGCTGGTCACCAAGGTGACCGTACTGCAGATCCTGCTCACCCCGGTGACCATGGGCGTCACGCTCGCCTACCTGTTCTTCAGCAGGCTGGAGCTCACCGCGGTGAGCATCGGGCTCGCGGTCGGCTGGCTGGTCCTGGGCCGGGGCATCCGTGGCTGGTCGCACCTGCGCCGCCACCCCTCGGAGATCCTGCTGCTGCCGCTGCTCTGCCTGGTGGTCATCATGATCGCGCTGCCGATCAAGCTGTACGCGTTCCTGACGATGAACAAGCAGGGCTGGCTCACCCGTACCTCCGACCAGGTGGGCGGGGCGGGCCAGAGCGCCGCCACGCTCAAGGGACTGGTTTGAGATGGCGCGTGCCATCCCCGTCCTCCTGACCGTCGCGGCGCTGGCGTTCGGACTGGGGACCGGCCCGGCGGCCGCGGCCTTCCTGTCTCCCACCTCGCCGGACGGGCCGGACGTGGTCTCGGGGATCGACCCGGCTCCGGGGTCCGACGTGGATCCGGAGGACACCCCGGGTCCGGCGGACCCGGTTCCCGAAGTCAGCCCGACCCCGAAAGTCAGCTCGACCCCGAAAACCGGCCCGACTCCGAAAACCGGCCTGACCCCGACAGTCGGACCCACGCCGAAAGTCAGCTCGACCCCGAGATCCAACCCGGCACGCGGCCCGGCTTCGACGGGCAGGCAGGCTCCCCAAAGCGACAAGAAAACCGCAGCCGAGCCGGCCCTGGTCGAAGACGCGATCATGGCGGACGACGCGATCCTGGCGGCCGGCACGATTTCGGCGGACGACGCCGAGACGCAGGCGACCCTGGTGGACGTCGAGGACCAGCGGATCGTCCAGACCCGTGCCGCGCTCACAGCCATGCTGCAGACCGGCGGCGTCCAGGCCGCCCAGCGCAAGCAGCCCCAGGTCTTCGCGTCGGCGCACGGCAGGACACTGGTGCTGCCCGCGCGCAGCACCGACACCCCGTACACCCTCAAGGATCTGGCGGCCGTCGAGAAGGGCCGGTATCTGCGGCGGCTGAAGGACGGCTCCTACCTGCTCGGCGTCCACGTCTTCGTCGCCGACGGGGCGCGCCTGCAGTTGCGCGGTCCGCTGACGCTGCGAATGGGCAGCCTGCCCGGCTCGTTCAGCTCGATCGTCGCGTTCGGCGGCAACATCGAGATCAAGGGCACCGCCAAGAGGCCGGTTCAGATCACCAGCTGGGACGTGCGGACCAAGAAGCCGGACCTGAACACGACCGATGGCCGCGCCTACATCCGGGCGGTCGGCGGCGAGTTCGAGATGGCCTACACGCAGGTCTCCCACCTGGGATTCTGGAGCGGCCGTACCGGGGGCATCGCGCTCACCGGCACCGAGCGACCGGCCAGCGCCTACCGGCACCGGACAAAAGACCAGCGCCATCAGGACAAGCGGGAACGGCTGGCGAACACCCAGGCCGATCGGGGCGGGAACAGCTTCGGCGACGTGGAGACCATTCCGGTCGGCCCCGGCACCGCCTCACACGTGCTCGCCGACGAGCTCGTCTCCGGGTCGATCCAGCACAGCGTCATCACCGGCGACGCCTACGGGCTCTTCGTCTCCGGCTCGAACCAGACACAGATCATCGACAACAGGATCGTCGACAGCCTGGTGCACGGAGTGTTCATGCACCGGTTCGCCAAGAACGCGACGATCGAGGGGACCAAGGTGATCGGCAGCGGCGGCGACGGTTTTGTGCTGTCGCGGGCGACCGTGAAGGTACGGGTCAGCGACTGTCTGGCCGAGGGGAACGGGCGCAACGGCTTCACGCTCAACGGGAGCGCGCTCGCGAGCGGCCCGTCCGCGAGCGGCGAGTCGCTGGCCGTCTACGGTGACAGCTCGGTCAGCAACAGCGTCGCCCGCAACAACGGGAGGTACGGCATCGAGGTGCTCGGCGGCAGCCGGCTGGCCGTGCAGACCAGTGAGGTCATCGGCGGCGACATGGGTATCGTGGTGCGGGAGGGCGCCAGCGGGGTGCAGATCTCCGGTAACAGGCTGGCGGACCAGCGCCGCCAGGCGATCGCGCTGCGCGACGGGGCGACCGGAGCGTATGTGGCCGGCAATACGGTCACGGGGACCGTCACCGGGGTCTATATGCGCGACTCCAATGGCACTATCGTCGGAAACAAGATCACGACCCTGCCGGTTCCCAAGGCTCACGGGATCACCGTGATCGGCGACGCCGGAGGCTCCGAGATCACTCGCAACACCCTCATCGGCTGGGGGACCAGCGCGATCAGCACCGCGCGGGCCGCCGACAGGCTGAACAAGCACAACAACGACGAGGACCGGTGGGATGACACGTCGTCGTTCTGGGTCAAGGCCAAACGCTATGTCAAGCCCATGAACGTGATCTGGGCCGGAGTCATCCTCCTGGTGGTCGTATCGGCGGTCCGATCCCGCGGCACCGTCATCGAACGGCGGCGACCCAGGGAGATCCGCAACCCCTACGCGCTCCAGAAGGCGCTCGGGGAGGGGCGGCCCATCCTGCTGCGCCATGCCTCCGCGCCGGACCCGGAACCCGTCGTCGAGCTTCCCTCGCGGCACCGGGAGCCGGCCGGCTCGACCCCCGCGGCAGGGGGCAGGGGATGAGCGGGTCACCCCGGAGGAGAGGCCGTACCCTCCTCATAGTCCTGGTGCTGATCCTGTCCGCGGTCGGCACCTGGACATACCTCTCCTACGTCGACGGCTCCGCCCTGCCTCCCGGTGTCAACGAGGTGCCCCAGGCGGAGGCGCAGCAGCAGTCGACCCTGGTCGACCAGGAGGATCTGCGGATCATGGAGACCCGCGCGGCGCTGGCCTCCGCACTGGCGCGGGGCGGACCCGCCGCCGCGGAGGCCCGCGTGCCGCACATCTCCAGTTCGGCCAACGGCCAGACGCTCGTGCTGCCGCAGCGCCGCGAGCCGTACCGGGTCGCCGACCTGGAGCGCCTGGGCCTGGAGGATTTCCAGAAGCAGTCGGACGGCTCCTACGTGCTCGGCATCAACGTGTTCGTGGGCCCGGGGGCCAAACTGGTGCTCCAGAACGCGACCGGTCCGCTGGTGATCCGGATGCACAGCGAGCCCGGCTCCTTCGTCTCGATCGTGAGCTTCGGCGCGAGCGTCCGGATCAACGGTTCGACGCAGAACCCGGTGCGGATCACCAGCTGGGACCCGAACGCCAGGACGGCGGACACCAAGGTCTCCGACGGTCGCGCCTACCTGCGCGCGATCGGCGGGGAGCTCAAGGTGAGCCACGCGGTGGTGGAGTATCTCGGTTTCTGGAGCGGGCCGACCGGCGGGCTGGCGCTGACCGGCAGTGACCGGCCGACCCAGACCGCGGAGCGGGTCCCCGTCACCGCCCTCCCGAAAACGCCCCTCCCGAAGAAGACGCCCCCTGCGAAGAAGACGCCCCTTTCGAAGAAGAGCCCTCCGCGGGGGGCGGCCGCCGCCCAGCCGCGGGTGCTCCTGCCCAACGGCCTCCTCGTGCCGGGCAGAGGCGTCGACGGCCAGGTCGAGATCACCGACGGAGCGGGCCGGGGGAGAGTCTCCTACCAGATGCCCGACGCCAACCTGGTCACCGGCGACATCACCGACACCACGATCACCGGCAACGCGTACGGAATCTTCATCACGGCCTCCAACGAGACCCGGATCACCGACGTCTCGATCACCGGGAGCCTGGTTCACGGGGTGCTGCTGCACCGGTTCGCGCGCAACGCCTCCATCGAGAACACCACCGTGACCGACAGCCGGGGTGACGGGTTCGTCCTGTCCCGGGGCACGCAGAACGTCACGATCACCGGTTCGAAGGCCGAGCGCAACGGCGGCAACGGCTTTACGATCAGTGGCCTGCCGCTGGCCCGGGGGCCGTCGGCGTCCGGGGAGTCGCTGCGCAGTTTCGGCGGCAGCTCGGTGACCAGCAGCGAGGCGCGGGACAACGGCCACTACGGCGTGGAGATCCAGGGCGGCGTCGAACTCGCCGTGCAGACCACAGAGGTGATCGGCGGGGAGATGGGCATCGTGGTGAGCAAGGACGCCACCGGCGTCCAGGTCACCGGCAACCGTCTCACCGGCCAGCGCAGCCAGGGGATCGTGCTCCGCGACGGCGTGCGGTCGGCCCGGATCAGCGGCAACATCGTACGGGACACCCAGACCGCGATCTATCTCCGCGACGCAGAGGCCACCATCTCCGGCAACACGGTCGAGTCCGCCTCACTGCACGCGATCTCACTGCTCGGCGCGGACGGGGGCACCGAGATCACCGGAAACACCCTGGGCGGCGCCGGCCGCAGCGCGCTCGACACCGGCCGCTCGACGGGAAACACGACCGTCACGCAGAACAACACCGGTGGCTGGCAGGACACGGCCGGCTTCTGGACGACGGTCGAGCGGCTCGCCAAGCCGATGAACCTGATCTGGCTGGGTGTGTTCTCCCTGATCGTGATCTCGGCGCTCCGGGCGTTGCGCGGCGACGGCCCGCGGGTCGGCCGCCGATTCGTCCATCCATACGAGAAGCAGACGCTGCTGGAAGGGCGACCGGCTCGGCTTCTGACGACCGACGCCGCCCCGACCCCGGCGGAGAGGAGCTGAGCGATGCGCCTGGACATCGACCGAAAGACTCTGGTGGGGATGCTGGCCGGAGCGGTCATCACGGTGATCGTCGTGGTGCTGCTGCGCGGTCTGTTCGGCGTCGGAGCAGGCCCGGGCACCCCGATCGAGGACATCCGGCCGAAGAGCGCGGGAACGCCGGCCTCGCAGGAGGACAACGCTTCGCAGAAGGAAGACAACGCTTCGCAGGTGGAGGACGACGAGGAGGAAGAGGTGGAGGAGTTCACCGCATCGCAGGAGCCGCCCGACATCGCCGTCCCCACCGGGGAAGGAATGATCGACTGCCCCGAGGCCACGGTGACCGTCGGCGACGCCGCCGGGCTCGCCGAGGCGTTGGAGGCGGCCGAGCCGGGCACGGTGATCAAACTGGAGCCCGGTGTCTACGCCGGCCGGTTCGTGGCGACGGTCTCGGGGACGGAGGCTGACCCGATCTTCGTCTGCGGCTCGCCCGATGCGATCATCGACGGCGGCGGGGTCAAGAAGGGCTACGCCTTCCACCTCAACGAGGTCGGTCACTGGCGGCTGGTCGGTTTCAGCGTCCGCAACAGCCAGAAGGGTGTGATGGCCGACCGGACCACCCACACGATCATCCAGGGGCTGACCGTCCACGACATCGGGGACGAAGCGATTCACCTGCGCAACTTCAGCACTGACAACACCGTTCAGTACTGCATGATCTACGCGACCGGCCTGCGCCGGGAGAAGTTCGGTGAGGGCGTCTACCTCGGCACCGCCGAAAGCAACTGGGCGGCCTACTCCGGCGGGAAGATGGACCGCAGCGACCGCAATCTCGTGCGCGGCAACGTCATCCGGTCCACCGCCGAGGCGATCGACATCAAGGAGGGCACCTCCGGCGGGCGCATCGTCGGCAACATCTTCGACGGTTCCGGCCTCAGCGGTTCCAAGCACAACGACTCCTGGGTCGACGTCAAGGGCAACGGCTACGTCATCGAGGGCAACACCGGTAGCAACACCAACGGCGACGGCTTCCAGACCCACAAGATCGTGGACGGCTGGGGCACCGGCAACGTGTTCCGAGCCAACATCATCAATCTCGGCAATTCGGGCGGCGTCGGCATCAATGACACGGCCGGCGGAAACAAGATCGCCTGTGACAACAAGGTCACCGGCGGCATGCTCACCAAAAAAGATGTCTGTTCCTGAGCACGGGCTCGAGGACGAGTAGATGGGAAAGACAGACATGGGCGGAACCGAGCTCCCACGGCTGACTGTGATCGGAACCGGCTATCTCGGGGCGACGCACGCGATCTGCATGGCGTCGCTGGGGTATGACGTGGTCGGCCTCGACGTGGACAGCAAAAAGATCGAGCGACTGCAGTCCGGGGAGGTCCCGTTCTTCGAGCCGGGTCTGCCCGAGTTGCTGGGCAAGGCCCTGGCATCGGGCCGGCTCCGGTTCACCACCTCCTACGCGGAGGCCGCCGAACACGGCGACGTTCACTTCGTCTGCGTCGGCACCCCCCAGCAGCCGGGCTCGGACGCCTGCGACCTGAGCTACATCGACGAAACCATCCGCAGCCTGGCTCCCCACCTGACCCGGCGCTGCCTGGTGGCCGGCAAGTCGACCGTCCCGGTGAACACCGCCGCCCACCTGGCCGACCTGCTCCACGAGCTGGCCCCGGCCGGCGAGGAGGTGGAGCTGGCCTGGAACCCGGAGTTCCTGCGGGAGGGCTTCGCGATCGACGACACGCTCCGGCCCGACCGGCTCGTGTTCGGCGTCGCCTCGGAGTGGGCGCGCGAGCAGCTGACCGCGGCGTTCCAGCCGATCATCGACCTCGGTACCCCGGTGGTGGTCACCGATCTGGCCACCGCGGAGCTGGTCAAGGTGGCCGCCAACTCGTTCCTGGCCACCAAGATCTCCTACATCAACGCGATGGCCGAGGTCTGCGAGGCCACCGGGGCCGACGTCCGCGATCTGGCCAAGGCGCTCGCCTACGACGACCGGATCGGCGGCCGGTTCCTCCAGCCGGGGCTGGGCTTCGGCGGCGGCTGCCTGCCCAAGGACATCCGCGCCTTCGCGCACCGGGCGGAGGAGATCGGCGTCGGCCAGGCCGTGTCCTTCCTCCGCGAAGTCGACGCGATCAACCGGCGTCGCCGTTCCCGGACCATCGACCTGGTCAGGGAACTGCTCGGTGGCCAGCTCGACGGCAAGAAGGTCGCCTGCCTGGGCGCGGCCTTCAAGCCCAACTCCGACGACATCAGGGACGCTCCGGCGCTGGACGTGGCCCGGACCATGCACGGGCTGGGCGCCACCGTCCGGGTGTACGACCCGGCCGCGCTGGACAACGCGCGCCGCGCCTACCCAGAGCTCAGGTACGGCACGAGCGCGCTGGACGTGGCCCGTGACGCGGATGTGGTGGTCCTGCTCACCGAGTGGACGGAATTCCGCGAGATCCAGCCCTCGGCGCTGGCCCAGGTGGTCAGGCACACCCGGATCGTGGACGGCCGGCACGCGCTCGACGCGGACGTCTGGCGTGCGGCGGGCTGGGAGTACCGGGCGCTGGGCCGTCCCTGACCCGGATGGCGGGGGCCGGTGTGATCCTGGTCGCGGGTCGGAATTCTCGCCACGGCGCCATGGTTCCTCTACTGCTCGCGCCGTAGAGAGCCACAGAGGCCGCAGAGAAAGAGACGAAGGATGTCCGCACCACTTGAGTTCGCGATCGACACGTTCGGGGACGTCACCTTCGACGCGGACGGAAACCGGCTGCCGTACGCGCAGGTTATCCGTAACGTCGTCGAGGAGGCCGTGCTCGCCGACAGCGTGGGGATCGACGCGATCGGCATCGGGGAGCATCACCGGGACGACTTCGCGATCTCGGCACCGGAGATCGTGCTGGCGACGATCGCCGGCCGTACCGAGCGCATCCGTCTCGGTACGGCGGTGACCGTGCTCAGCTCGGATGACCCGGTGCGCGTGTTCGAGAAGTTCGCCACGCTGGACGCGGTGTCCCAGGGCCGGGCAGAGATCATCCTCGGCCGTGGCTCGTTCACGGAGTCGTTCCCGCTGTTCGGTTTCGACCTCGCGCAGTACGAGGAACTGTTCGAGGAGAAGCTCGACCTGCTCTCCCATCTGCTCGAGGAGGGGCCGGTCACCTGGCAGGGCCGGCTCCGCCCCGGGCTGAAGGACCAGCACGTGTATCCGAAGACGGAGTCCGGCCGGCTGCGCACCTGGATCGGCGTCGGCGGCAGCCCCGAGTCCGTGGTCCGCGCGGCGCGCTACGAGATGCCGCTCATGCTCGCGATCATCGGTGGTGCGCCGGAGCGGTTCGCGCCGTACGTCGACCTGTACCACCAGGCCCTCGCCCAGCTTGAGGTCCAGCGGTTGCCGATCGGCGTGCACTCGCCGGGTCACATCGCCGAGACCGACCGGGAGGCACGCGACGAGCTCTGGCCGCACTACCGGGCCGTGCACGACCGCATCGGCCGCGAGCGCGGCTGGGGTCCCACGACCCGCAGCCGCTTCGAGGCCGAGGCCGACGAGGGCTCGCTCTACGTCGGATCGCCCGAGACGGTGGCCACGAAGATCGCGAAAACGGTGGGTGCGCTCGGCGTCGACCGCTTCGAGCTCAAGTACAGCTCCGGGACGCTCGCGCACGAGAGGCTCATGACCACGATCCGCCTCTACGGCGAGGAGGTCGTGCCGCGGGTGAGGCAGTTGCTGGCCCAGACCCCGGCCGCGGCGGGACAGGCGTGAACGGCACGTGATCCGGACGTGCGCACGGGTGCGAGCGGGACGTGATTCAGGTGTGCGCACGGGTGCGAACGGGACGTGATTCAGATGTGCGCGCAGGCGTGAACGGCACGTGATTCGGACGTGCACGAGGTGTCAACGCCGTGGCGCTTTCATGGGGATGTGACCGGGAACGACCGGTCACGGATGACTCAGGAAGGGCTGAGCGATGAGCGCCATGCAGTTCGGCATCTTCACGGTCGGCGACATCGCGCCCGATCCCGCGACCGGGCGTGCGCCGACCGAGCACGAGCGGATCAAGCGGATGGTCGAGACCGCGCTGAAGGCGGAGGAGGTGGGCCTCGACGTCTACGCGGCGGGCGAGCACCACAACCCGCCGTTCGTGCCGTCCTCGCCCACCACGCTCCTCGGCTACATCGCGGCGCGGACCAGCAGGATCCTCCTGTCGACGTCGACGACGCTGATCACCACGAACGACCCGGTGAAGATCGCCGAGGACTACGCGATGCTCCAGCACCTGGCGGACGGCCGGGTCGACCTGATGATGGGCCGGGGTAACACCGGCCCGGTGTACCCGTGGTTCGGCCAGGACATTCGCGACGGGGTCGCGCTGGCGGTGGAGAACTACGCGCTGCTGCGCCGGCTGTGGCGAGAGGATGTGGTCGACTGGCAGGGCAGGTTCCGCACGCCGCTGCAGTCGTTCACCTCGACCCCGCGCCCGCTCGACGGCGTGCCGCCGTTCGTCTGGCACGGCTCGATCCGCAGCCCGGAGATCGCCGAGCAGGCCGCCTACTACGGCGACGGGTTCTTCCACAACAACATCTTCTGGCCGAAGGAACACACCCGGCAGATGATCGACCTGTACCGCACCCGGTTCGAGCACTACGGGCACGGGCCGGCGGATCAGGCGATCGTCGGGCTCGGCGGGCAGGTGTACATGCGGCGCAACTCGCAGCAGGCGATCGCCGAGTTCCGCCCGTTCTTCGACAACTCCCCGGCCTACGGCAACGGGCCGTCGCTTGAGGAGACCATGCGGCGGACGCCGCTGTCGGTGGGCAGCCCGCAGGAGGTCATCGACCGGACGCTCCAGTTCCGGGAGCACTTCGGCGACTACCAGCGCCAGCTGTTCAACGTGGACGGCATGGGCCTGCCGCACAAGGCGGTGCTGGAGCAGATCGACTTCCTCGGCGAGGAGGTCGTCCCCGTGCTCCGTAAGGAGTTCGCCGCGATGCGACCGGCGCACATCCCGGACGCGCCGACACACGAGTCACTGAAGGCGGCGGAAATCGGATGAAGCGCACCATCGCCGTGGTGTCCGCCGGGCTCGGCCGCCCGTCGTCGAGCCGGCTGCTCGCCGACCGGCTGGCCGCGGCCGTCGAGCGGGAGCTGCACGAGAGGGGCGACGAGACCGAGGTGCGCGTGGTCGAGGTCCGTGACCACGCGCACGACCTGGTCAACAACCTGGTCAGCGGCTTTCCGGCCCCGGAGTTGCAGGGCGCGTTCGACGTGGTGACCGGAGCCGACGGGCTGATCGCGGTGACGCCCACGTTCGCCGCCTCCTACAGCGGGTTGTTCAAGGCGTTCTTCGACGTCCTCGACCTGCTGGACGACAACGCGCTGGCGGACAAGCCGGTGCTGATCGGCGCGACCGGCGGCACCGCGCGGCACTCGCTGGTGCTGGAGAACGCGATGCGGCCGCTCTTCACCTACCTGCGGGGAGTGGTCGTGCCGATGTCGGTGTTCGCGGCTCCGGAGGACTGGGGCGGGGCGGCCGCCCCGGACCTCCTGGCCCGCCGGATCGACCGGGCCGCGGCCCAGCTCGCCGTGGAGATCCACCGGCGGGACGCGCCGGCCGTCCGCGACCCGTTCGAGCCGACACCGTTCGAGGACCTCCTCGGCGCGGGCTGACCCATACCGTCCGTACGCTCCAGCGCACAGGGGCCTCCTTGACGTGGGCCGACCCGGGATACCGTCCGTACGTTCCGGCCCTTGAGGAACAGCGAAGAGAAAACGTACGCCGACGATTCTTTTTTTCGGACGCCGTGGTACCCGGGTCCGAGATGCTCGCATTCAGGGGAAGATCGTGAGCTTGCCGTGGGTCTGGCCCGCCTCGCTCCTGCGGTGGACCAACGCGAGGTTGGACAGCGGGTGGGATTCGGCGACGTCGACGATGAGCGCGCCGGCGTCGAGGAGTTCGACAATGGCGCCCAGCTGCTTGGCGTCGTTGCGGGCGACCATGTGGAGGGCGGTGACATCGGCGTCGGCGGGCGGCTCGACGGGGGTGGCGACGGAGACGATGACGCCGCCCGGCCGCAGAAGGGAGACCAGGTTCGCCGCGGCCTCGGGGGAGATCGGAGCGAGGTTCACGACGGCATCGACCGGGCCGTCCAGCGCATCTGCGAGAGCGGTGGTCGTGTAGTCGATGATCTGGTCGGCGCCGTACTTGCTGACCGCCGCGGCGCTGCGGCCGCTGGCCGTGGCGACCACTGTCGCACCGGCGTGCCTGGCGAGCTGGACGGCGAACACTCCCACGCCGCCACCGGCGCCGTTGATGAGCACGCGCTGGCCCGCGGTGATGTGGGCGTGCTCGAACAGCACCTGCCAGGCGGTGAGCGCGGCTACCGGGATCGCGGCCGCGTCGGTGAGGGGAACAGTGGCAGGCGCCTTGACCAGCACGCCCACCGGAGCGGCGACGTACTCGGCCGCGGCGCCGCCCGCGTCGAGACGGCCGATGACCCGGTCGCCCACGGCCGGCCCCTCCACGTCGTCGCCGACCTCGACGATCGTGCCGGAGACGTCCCAGCCAAGGGTGTAGGGCAGGTCCACCGGCAGCACGGCTCGCAGCATCCCTGACCGCAGCGCCATCTCCGAAGGATTGAACGAGGTGGCGGCGACCCGGATCAGGACCTCGCCCGGCCCGGGGGCGGGCCGCGGTACTTCTTCGTATCGGATGACGGAGGCATCGCCGTACTCATGGATGCGGGCGGCCTTCATCGTGTCGCGGAACTCGCCCGCGTGGTCGGTCACCCAGGTGCGGAACGTGCGGGCCGGGGCTCCGGTGACCTCTGCCACCGTGGCCGTGGTCGCTCTCGGCTCGGTCACCATCTCGGCCTGGGCCTGGAGGATGCCGTCCACGGCCGCGGGTGGCCAGCCTCGGGTGAGCATCTGCTGCCGCGCGGTCTGCGGCGAGGTCTCCTCCCAGTGCACCGGGCGGCCGATCACCTCCCCGATGATGCTCGCCTGCTCGGCCTGGGTCAGTATCTCGGGCCCGGTCAGCTCATAGATCGCGCCGTTGTGCCCGTCGCCGACGAGCGCGTGCACCGCGACCGCCGCGAGGTCCCGCTCGTGCAGCGGGGGCATGGCGGCCGCGCCGTACGGCCCGCGCACGACTGCCTCGGCGCGGATCTGCCCGGCCCACCGCAGGGCGTTGGCCGCGAAGGCGTGCGGTCGCAGGAACGTCCATTCCAGCCCGGACCGCTCGATCAGCTGCTCGACCTGTCGTTCGTGGTCGCGTACGGCCGCCGAAGACAGGTAGACGACGCGGCGGGCATGCGCGGCGACCACCTCCAGAACCGCGGGCATCCCCTCGGCCGTGGCGAACGGCCAGAGGAGAAACACGGTCTCGATCCCATCCAGGGACGTGTGCAGGGTGTGCGGATCGGCCAGGTCGCCCCGCACGACCTCGACGCCGTCCGGAAGGCCGGCCGCTTCGGGATCGCGGGCCAGCGCGCGAACCTCGGCCCCTGCCTCCAGCAACTGCGCCACGACCTGCCGGCCGACCGTGCCGGTCGCCCCGATCACCAGAATCTTGCGTTGCCCCGGCATGAAAGACTCCCAATGGTTGATCACTTTGTGTGCGCTCAACTCTATGAGGATGAAGAGAGACACCCAATGCGTTAAAATCTCATATTTATACGCGTGAGTCTTCTTAGAGCTGTCGAGATAGACTCTCTCTGTGGACGTACTCAGCGATGTGATCACCGCGATGCGCGCCGGGGAACCCCGCTCGGCGCGCGTTCAATGGCACGCCCCCTGGGGGCAGCGGTTCCCCACCGTGCGCGGCTCCGCCGGCTTTCAAGTGATCTTGCAGGGATCGTGCCGACTGATCCCCCCGGACGGCGGCGCCCCCATCGCGTTGAACGTCGGCGACGTGGTGTTCCTGCCCCACGGAAGCGGCTACGCGCTGGCCGACAGCCCTGCCACCCCGCTGACCGAACCCGCCTGCGACCCACTGAACGACCCCCGATTCCAAGACCGCTACGCCTCCGCGACCGTGGGGAAGACCGGACAGGACGACTCGCAGGCGATCACCGTGACCCTCTGCGGTGGATACCGGCTCGACCCCAGCCGAGCCCATCCGCTCCTGGGCGACCTGCCCGAGATCGTCCACCTGCCCGCTCGCCTCGGGCACCGCCCCGAACTGCGCGCCGCCGTCGACCTCCTCGCCGGCGAACTCGACAACCCCCGCCTCGGCGTGGACACCATCGTGCCCGCCCTGCTCGACATGCTGCTGCTCTACATCCTGCGCGCCTGGTTCGACGAACAGTCCGAACGCGGCACGACCACCGGCTGGGCCGCGGCACTGGGCGACCCGGCGATCAGCGCCGCACTGCACGCCCTCCACCGCGACCCCGCATTCCCCTGGACGGTCGAGACCCTCGGCATCCAGGCGAGACTGTCCAGGGCGGCTTTCTCCCGCCGCTTCACCACCCTGATCGGCCAGCCGCCCCTCACCTACCTGACCTGGTGGCGCATGACCACCGCCGCCCGGCTTCTGCGCGAGTCCGACACCTCACTCAGCGAGGTGGCCACCCGGATCGGCTACACCTCGGAGTTCGCCTTCGCCACCGCCTTCAAACGGGAGTACGGCACCGCACCCGGCAAATACCGACGACAGAGCCGAGCGGAAACCCAGAGCAGCGAACTCGACGTAACGGCACCACGACCAGCGGCCACCTCATCGGTGGGCAGCACCGCACGATGATCAAAACTGATCATCGGCCTCCTCGCCCGCGTATCCAGCCGATAAAGGAAGACCGCCCACCCCCAGCTCCGGCACCGCCCGAGAATCTCCCTGACGTGGGCTGACCTGGAACCGCCCACAGGTTCCGGCGCCGCCAGGGGGCCTCCTTGACGTGGACTGATCCGGAATACCGCCTATATGCCGGTCGTTGGTCGGTCTGGGGTTTGCGGTCGGTTTCGGAGGGGGTCCCCGGTGGGCGAACGGCTGCGATTCGAGGTGCTCGGTCCGGTGCGCGCCTGGCGCGGCGACGACGAGATCGAGCTGGGCTCCCCGCAGCAGCGGGCGATCCTCGCGATCCTCCTGCTGCAGGTCGGCACCCCCGCCTCGCCCGACCAGCTGATCGCAGCGATCTGGGGTGGTGCCGCGCCACGTGCCGCGATCGGCATGGTCCGCTCGTACGTGTCCCGGCTGCGCCGAGTGCTCGACCCCGGCCATCCGGCCGCGGTGATCGAGTCGATGGGCGGCGGCTACGCGCTGCGCGCAGAGGACCTCGACCTCACCGAGTTCCAGCGGCGGCTCGGCGTCGCCAGGGAGGCCCGCCGCGCCGGTGACGTGCCCGCGGCGGCGACCGAGCTGCGCACCGCGCTCGGCCTGTGGCACGGCACGCCGCTCGCCGGCGTCAACGGTGACTACGCCGAATTCGAACGTACCCGGCTCGGGCAGCTGCGGCTCACGGCGATCGAGGACCTGGCGGCGGCCGACATCGAGTCGGGCCGGCACGTCGAGGCGGCCGCCGGGCTCGCGGAGGTGATCGCTGAGCAGCCGCTGCGGGAACGGCCGCGCGAGCTGCTGATGCTCGCCCTCTACCGGTCCGGCCGGCAGGCCGACGCGCTGGCCGTGTTCGAGCAGGTGCGGCGATTGCTCTCCGACGAGCTGGGCCTGGACCCCGGCCCGGACCTACGGGAGATGCAGCGGCGGATTCTTGTGTCCGACCCGGCGCTGGTCGGCCCCGCCGTACCGGCGCAGGCGGCCACGCCGTCGCGTAACCCCACGCAGCTGCCGCCGGACGTACCGGACTTCGTCGGCCGCGACGAGCCGCGGTCCCGCATGGCCGACGCCCTGACCCCGTCCGGCGCGAGCGTGCCGGTGATCGGTGTCGAGGGGCTCGCCGGCGTCGGCAAGACGACTCTCGCGGTGCACGTCGGGCACGCGGTCGCCGCCGGTTTCCCCGACGGTCAACTGTTCGTCGACCTCGGCGTGGCCACGGAGCCGCTGGCCGAGCTGCTGCGTGGCATCGGCGTGCCGGACACGGGGCTGCCCGAGTCGTTCAGCGAGCGCGTGGCGTTGTGGCGGACGCTGACCACCGGTCGCCGGCTGCTCGTCGTGCTGGACGACGCCCGCGACGCCGAGCAGGTGCGGCGGCTGCTGCCGGGCTCCGGCGGGTCCGCGGTCGTGATCACCGCGCGGCAGCGGCTGTACGGCCTGGCGTACGTGCACTGGCTGAAGCTGGGCGGGCTGGACGAGGACGACTCGGTCGCCCTGCTGGAACGGATCATCGGCGCCGACCGGGTGCGGCCGGAGCCGGCGGACATCCGCGAGATGGTCCGGCGCACCGCCGGCCTGCCGCAGGTGCTGCAGGTGCTCGGCACGCGGATCGCCTCGCGGCCGGGATGGACCATCGCGGAGGCGAAGCGGCGGCTCGGCAGGCCCGACCCCGGCTCGGAGGTGCTCCCGCCGGAGTGCGGGGCCATCGAGCGGCCGTACGCGTCAGTGATGGAGCAGCTGTCACCCGCGCAGGCGAGGGCGTTCCGGCTGCTCTCTCTCGCGGACGGGCCGGACATCTCTTCCGCCGCCGCCTCGGCCGCGCTGGACCTGCCGCTCGGCGACACCACGGCGCTGCTGGAGTCTCTCGTGGACATGCACCTGCTGGAGCCCGTGGGTCTGGACCGGTACCACTACCACGAGCCGCTGCGGGAGTTCGCCCGCAGTCGCGCGTTCGCCGACGACGGTCCCGAGGCGAGCCAGGCGGCGCTGACCAGACTCGTCCGGTTCCACCGCGCCGAGGAGGGCCGGCTCCGCGCCGGTGTCTGAAGCGACCCGGTTCCCGCTCGGCGCCCTCGCTTCTCGTGTCGTGTTCCGTCATCTGTCTGGAATACGCCATCCCCGGAGAAGCCTCCTGCCGCCGAGCTCCGAGCCGCAGTCAGGACGAGTAAAACCGCAGGTCAACACATCTTTCACGAGGCCCTGACCCCGGCGGACCCATGCGCCTGCCGCGAGCGAATGTTAAACCCTCATGACATTTTTCATCCTTTATTACAAGCAAATGCAACATGAATTCATTATTCTCCCCGTGGATACCTAAAGATCCCTTATCGCCCATTTTGCTTCCCCCCCGCGGGCATCCCCATGCCCGTGAAGGAGATCGTGTGTTCACAGCCCGCCCCTGGCGAATGGCCCTGATCGGGACCATCGCCGTCGCCTTCCTGATCCCCCACGGCGTGGCGTACAGCGCCACGCAGGCCGCACCCGAACGCGACAAGATCGACCGGGTGGTCCAGGCCGACCTGTCCACGGACGACAAGGCCACCTTCTGGGTCCGCCTGAAGGACGATGCCGACCTGCGGACGGCGCGTACGGCGAAGACCAAGGCCGAGAAGGGCAAGCAGGTCTACCGGGTGAAGACGGAGACCGCCGCCTCCTCGCAGACGAACCTGCGCAAGCTCCTCAAGGCCGCGCACGCCGACTTCACCCCGTTCTGGATCGTCAACGCCGTCAAGGTGACCGGTGACGCGAAGCTGGCGGCCGAGATCGCCAAGCTCGCCGAGGTGACGGCGATCGAGCCGTCCCAGGTCGTCCCGCTGCCCGAGCCGCAGCCGGCCAAGGCGGTCAAGGCGACCGCCGCCTCCGTCGAGTGGAACATCGACCGCATCAACGCCCCCAAGGTGTGGGACGAACTCGGCGATCACGGCGAGGGCGTCGTCGTCGCCAACATCGACACCGGCGTGCAGTGGGACCACCCGTCGCTGATCTCCCACTACCGCGGCGCGAACCCCGGCGGCAGTGTCGACCACGCCTACAACTGGTTCGACCCGGGCGGCGCATGCCCGACCGACGCGCCGTGTGACGACCGCGGCCACGGCACCCACACCATGGGCACCATGGTCGGCGGCGACGGCGGCGCCAACAACGTCGGCGTCGCCCCCGGAGCCAAGTGGATCGCGGCGAAGGCATGCTTCGCCGTCGGCGGGTGCCCGGACTGGGCCCTGCTCGCCGCCGGCCAGTGGATGCTCGCGCCCACCGACCTGAACGGCCAGAACCCGCGGCCCGACCTCGCGCCCGACGTCATCAATAACTCCTGGGGCGGGGCCGGCCTCAACCTCTGGTACGACGAGATGATCCGGGCCTGGGTCGCCGCCGGCATCTTCCCCGCCTTCTCCAACGGGAACGAGGCCTTGAAGTCGCCCAACCCCTGTGAGAGCACCGGCAACCCCGGCGGGGACATCGCCGCCTACAGCGTCGGAGCCTTCGACTCCAGCGGGCGCATCGGGGACTTCTCCTCCCGCGGTCCCGGCGAGAACGGCGAGATCAAGCCGAACATCACCGCACCGGGCGTGAACATCCGCTCGTCCTGGAACGACGGCGGCTACCGCCCCAACTCCGGTACGTCGATGGCCGGTCCGCACGTCGCCGCCACGGTGGCGCTGATGTGGTCGATGTCGCCCAGCCTGAAGAACGACGTCGAGAACACCCGAGCCCTGCTCGACGGGACCGCGGCCGACGTCGACGACACGAGCTGCGGCGGCACCGCCGCGGACAACTACACCTGGGGCGAGGGCATGCTCGACGCCTACGCCGCGGTCAGGGCGACCCCGGCCGGAGAGCTGGGCACGCTGACCGGCACGGTCACCTCGGGCGGATCCCCGATGGCCGGCGTGACCGTCGGCGTCTCCGGACCGGTGAACCGTACGGTCACCACCGGGCAGGACGGGTCCTACACGCTGCCCCGCCTCCTGAGCGGCGACTACCAGGTCGGCTTCAAGAAGTTCGCCTACGACGACGTCACCGCGACCGTCACCGTCACGACCGACCAGACGATCACCGAGGACGCTTCGATGGTGGCGCAGGCCCTGAGCACGGTGTCCGGTACGGTCACCAGCGTCGGCCTGCCCCAGGTGGGCGCCACGGTCACCGCGGCGGGCACGCCGGCCGGTGCGGTCACCGACGCCCACGGCCACTACGAGCTCACACTGCCCCGCCAGGGCTTCGACCTGAGGGTCAACGCGGAGTCCCGGTGCACGCAGAACGCCACCGTGCCCGTCACGGTGACCGGTGACCTGACCAAGGACATCGAGCTGACGAGCTACACCGACTCCTTCGGTTACACCTGCAGGAGCGGCACCGAGCCGTACGTCGAGGGCACCACCAAGGAGCCGCTCGGCGGTGACGACGAGAGCCAGAGGATCACGCTGCCGTTCGCCTTCCCGTTCTACGGCAAGACCTACACCAGCGGCGCGGTCGGCACCAACGGGTTCCTGACCTTCGGCACCAACACCTACTCCATCCCGAGCAACACCTCTCTGCCCTCCGGAAACGACCCAAACGCTGCTATCTACCCGTACTGGGAAGACCTGGCGATGTGGGACGAGAGCGGGCTCTACACCGCCACCATCGGGACCGCACCGAACCGCACCTTCGTCGTGGAGTGGCGCAACGCGCAGTTCTACGACTCCGACGAGCACTTCTCGTTCGAGGCGCTGCTCGGTGAGGACGGTTCCATCGGGTATCGCTACCGCGGAATCGACACCACCCACGAGGCGGGCACGACCGCGACGATCGGCATCGAGAACGCGGACGGCACGGACGCGCTCCAGTACTCCCACCTCACCGATCCCAACCCCGCCATCGCCGACGGGCAGAGCCTGGACTTCGCCGCCCGGCGGCACGGGCTGGTGACCGGCACCGTCACCGACGCCAACGACGGCAAGCCGCTGGCGGGCGCGACGGTCAAGGTGGGCGACGTGGCCACCCTCACCACCGGAGCCGACGGCACCTTCTTCGGGCAGATCCCCGCCGGCGACTACCAGATGGGGGTCTCGGAGGAGAACTACGGCACCCTCACCAAGGCGGTCACCATCACGGCCGGTGAGCGGAACCGGCTCGACACCGCCCTGACCACCGGCCGGGTGACGGCGTCGACCGGCGAGATCACCCTCGTGATGCCGCCCTCCTCCACCAGGAAGGGTACGGTCGAGCTGTCCAACCTGGGGGCCGACGCGGCGTACACCGCCGAGGTCGCCCCCGGCCAGAGCGGGCTCAGCGTGACTCCGGCCAGTGGGCAGATCAAGGCCGGCAGGTCCGTGACGCTGCAGGTCACCGCGTCCAGCGCGGGTGTCCAGCCGGGCAGCGTCCGCACCGGCACGCTGGTCGTGCGCTCGGCGAGCGGCCGCAACCCGGCGTTCCCGATCACCGTGTCCGTCGTGGTGCCGAAGTTCCAGGTCGCCGTCGAGGCCGGTGGCGACAGGAAGGTGACCGACGCCGCGGGCGACGTCTGGGCGGCCGACCGGAAGTACACGCCGGGCGGCTACGGCTACGTGGGCGACGGCACCAAGGCGCACACCTCCGGCAAGGACGTCAAGGGCACCGTCGAGCAGGCGCTCTACAGGAGCGCCCGCGAGGACGTGCGGGAGTACCGGTTCGACAAGGTTCCAGGCGGCGTCTACACCGTCGAACTGGGCTTCGCCGAGACCCGGAACAAGAAGCCGGGCAAGCGGGTCTTCGACGTCAGCATCGAGGGCAAGATCGCGATCTCGGCGCTCGACCTCGCCCGGGAGGCCGGAGAGAACACCGCGGTCAGCCGCCAGTACACGGTGAAGGTCACCGACGGCCGGCTCGACGTGGGGTTCACGGCGCGGAAGGGCGATCCCATCGTCAACTCCATCCGCGTCAGCGAGCGTCCCGACAAGACCGCCCAATAGGCGCACCCGCACCGTCGACCGGCCCGTCCCGACAGGGTCGCCCGGTAGGCGCACCCGCACGTCAACCGGCCCGTCCCGCTTCGAGCGGGGCGGGCCGGTTCCGTTGCGGATCGGTTCTAGGACTCCCGCGCCCCGTCGTACGTCTCGCGTGCCTCGAAGACGTCGTCCAGCCTGCTCTCGACCCACCGGCTCAGCGTCCACACCTGCTCGGCGACCTCGTGGCCCATGGGCGTCAGCGAGTAGTCGACGCGCGGTGGGATGACGGGCTTGGCGTCGCGGTGGACGAAGCCGTCGCGTTCGAGGGCCTGAAGGGTCTGCGCGAGCATCTTCTCGCTCACCCCTCCGACCTGGCGGCGCAGCTCGCTGAAACGGTACGAACGCTCCAGCAGCGCGGCCAGGACCAGCACGCCCCAGCGGCTGGTGACGTGTTCGAGCACCAGCCGTGAGGGGCATTCCGCGCGATTGACATCCGGCGGCGGCATGAGCGTCTCGGACACCGGCTGCTCCCTTACGTTCATGACAGTAACTTACTTCAAGGTGGGTACTTACGACAAGGACAGTACTGATCGTAGGGTGAGCTCCGGTGCGGGACCTGCACTGATGAAACATCCAACGGGAAGAAGCACTTCGATGAGCATCATCATCACCGGGGCGACCGGGCAGCTCGGCCGCATGATCATCGCGGACCTGCTCGCCGCCGGCGTACCGGCGGACGAGATCACGGCCGTCGCGCGCAGCAGGGAGAAGGCCGCCGATCTGGTGGCGCAGGGCGTTCGGCTGCACGTCGCCGACTACGACCGGCCCGAGACGTTCACGGGGGCGTTCCGGCCCGAGGACCGCGTGCTGCTGATCTCCGGCACCGACGTGGGCAGGCGCACGGCCCAGCACGCCGCGGTGATCGACGCGGCGAAGGCGGCGGGCGTGGCACAGCTGGCATACCTCAGCGTGTTCGGCGGCCCCAAGGCCGACTTCCTGCTCGCGGGCGACCACCGCGAGACCGAGCGGATGATCCTCGACTCCGGCCTGCCGTACACCTTCCTGCGCAACAACTGGTACTCGGAGATGTATCTCGGCGACCTCCCCGGCACGGTGGAGCGCGGTGCCATCGTCACCAACGCGCCCGCGGGGAGCCGCATCGCCACCGCCCCGCGTACGGACTACGCCGCGGCCGCCGCGGTTGTCCTGAACGACGACGGGCACCTGAACAAGGCGTACGAACTGGGCGGCGACACCGCGTGGTCGTTCGAGGAGTTCGCCGAGGAGGTGTCGCGGCAGACCGGCACGAAGGTCGTCCACACCTCCGTCACCGCCGCCGAGCGCCAGGCGATCCTCACCGGCGCGGGGGTTCCCGCGGCCTTCGCCGAAATCCTCGTGGACGTGGACAACGCCATCGGCCGCGGCGCGCTGGCCTCCACACCGGGCGACCTGTCGCGGCTCATCGGCCGCCCGACGACGCCGATCGCCGACTCGATCGCGGCGGCACGGGCGTCCTGAGACATCCGCCGGAAAACTGGTTCAGTGTGCCGTTCTCTCGGTCAGCGGGGCGCCGTGCCAGCGCCACCGCTGCGGTCGCGGACGGTCGGGTAGCTCGATACGGCCCGTGGACCACAGCAGCGCCTGCCATGGGTCGATGGCACCGAGGTCAACCGCGGCGTGCGGAAACATTCGAGCGAGCACGCGTGCGCACACATCGCGTGGCGGGTCGAAGGGGAGACCAAGACCCTGCGCGATGTCCTGACCATGGAGCAGTGCCTCCACGCAACCCATCGCGGCGAAGCCTTCGGGGTCGGCCATCCCGGTGGGATGGTACGCCCGCGCATGCGGCGGGGTCGTGCGCACCGTCGCCGTCAGGATGCGTGCGCCGGTTTCGGCGAACTCCAGCACCTGGGCGGAAGAGGCGTCCTTATCGGCGCTGGCCATGAAACGTACGTATCTGTCGGTGGGCTGTGCCACGAGCTGGCCGGCGTATGACATCAGGCAGTCGCCGATGTGCTCAGCGGTGTGCCGGCAGCTCCACTCCAAGGTGCCTGCCGGCACGGACCAGTCGCCGTCGGTGGCCGGGCTCAGGGCGGCGACCACGTGGGAGATCGCCGTATCGACGTCGTCGGCGGTGACCGTCATGCTCACCTCCACGGATCGGATCTTTCAAGGTCAAAATAATCTAGTCCGCCGGAGGCGAAGGCGGGGGCGATCGGACGGATGCGGCGGGCACCTGCCCGAGCGTGGCGGCGGTCAGCTCAGGCCGGTTTCGCGCAGGGTGATGTTGATGCGGCCGGCGTCCACGCCGCATCCGTCGGGCGCGGTGCCCGGATAGGTCGTGGTGACCCCGTGGTAGGCGAAGCGGGAGGGGCCTCCGAAGACGAACAGGTCACCGGAGACGAGCTCGACGTCGGTCCAGGGCCGGTTACGGGTGTGGGTGTTGCCGAAGCGGAACCGGCAGGAGTCGCCGAGGCTGAGGGAGACGACCGGCTGGTCGGTGCGTTCGTCCTTGTCCTGGTGCATGCCCATGCGCGCGGCGTCGTCATAGAAGTTGATCAGGGCGGTGTCCGGCCGGTAGCTCTCGGCGGCGGCCGGGTCCCGGTAGGCGTCGGCGAGCGCGGCACGGCCCAGATCGGCCAGCCATCCGGGAAGGGGGGCGACCTGCCCGCCGCCGGCGTCGTCGGCGGTGCGGGTGTAGCGGTAGGGCTGCCAGTGCCAGCCCAGGCACACCGTACGCACCGACATCACGCCGCCACGGGGCAGCCGCGCGGCCCGCGCCGGAACCGGGCCGCGAGCCCACGCATGGCAGGCGACGGCCAGCCGCCGCTGCTGGGCGAGATCGAGCCAGCCCGGCAGGTGGAGCGCGCCGGGCGCTATCTCCCGGGGCCCCGTGCCGGGAAAGGAGAACATCATGCCTGCCCGGAGCGTGTGCTCAGGTGATCGTCGCGCAGCGTACGGAAGACGGCCCAGGTGCCGCCGTCGCGGTGGGCGCCGCACAGGTGATCGAAGGTGCCGATGCCACCCTGGGCGATCAGGTCATCGACGGCGAGGGAGGCGGTGGCGACGGTGCGGGCGGGGTCCCAGTCGGTGGACAGGGCCAGGCGGCGGCCCATCTGCACCCATCCGGTCGGTTGGCCGGTCACGATCCACGCGTCCGGGGCCTGGGCGGTGAACCGGCGGGCCTGACGCAGCCAGGAGGCGGCCTCCTCGGGCCAGTCGAGGATGTCCAGCACCGTCCCGCCCCGCTCCCGCCACGCGGCGGCGAGCCGCTCCGCGGCCTCCCGCGAGACGGTGTCGCGGGAGGAACCGATCACCACGGTGAGCGGGCGGGGCCGCCTCTCCTCCAGCAGTCGCATGACGGCGGCCTGTTCCACCCGGGTCAGCGGCCGGGGTGGCGGTCCCGCGACCGTTCCTCGCGCCAGGGGCGATGAGCCCGTGACCGTTGGGGCCGGCGGTCCTGCGAGCGTGTAGGTCTTGCCGCTCGTCATCGTTTTATCCTCCTCCGTGCTCGATCGTACGGTCGGGCTCGGGTGGCGTAGGGCGGGCCCGCCGGTTGTGCGATCGGGCTCGGGTGACGTGAGGCGAGGTCGCCGATCGTACGGTCGGGCTCGGATGGCACAGGGCGAGCCCGTCGGCCGTGCGGTCGGGCTCAGGTGGCGTCGTGGAAGACGAGCCCGAGGGTGTGCCTGATTCCGGAACGGATCGCGGACACCCCGTGCCGAACGGGAGAGGCGGACCAGCCGCGCTTGGACGGCACGGGCCGGTCGCGGGTGGTGAAGATCAGGCCGTGTCCCTGCGGGATGAGGGTGGCCGTCCCCCGGGACTGGGCCCTGGGACGCTGTTCGACCAGCAGGAACTCGCCGCCCGTGTGGTCCTCGCCCGGAGCGTTCAGGTTGATCACGACCTGGAGAGGGAACACCTTCTCGCCGAAGACGTCCCGGTGCAGGGCGTTCCAGTCGCCCGCTCCGTAGCGCAGCATGATCGGCGAGGGCCGCCCCTGGCCGGCCTCGTGACAGATCGTGAGCCACTCCTCCAGGGTGTCTGGCCATTCGGCCTCGCGGCCGAGCTTGTCGTACCAGTCGCGGGCGATGGGCAGCAGCCGTGGATACAGCTCCTGGCGCAGCCTCTGGACGGGCTCGGGGAAGGGATGGTCGAAGTAGCGGTACTGGCCGCTGCCGAACCGGTAGCGCCCCATGTCGACCGTGGAGCGGAACCGGTCGGTCTCGTCGTACAGGCCGGCCAGGTCGGCGCATTCGGCGGGCGTGAGCAGCCGCGGCAGCAGGGCGCACCCGTACTCGTTGATCTCGCCGGTCACCGCCTGCCAGTCGGCTGAGGCGACCCGGCGGGCGAACACGTCCTCGCCGGGTTCGGTGGCGGTCTTCCTCTTCGCGGTCGTGGTGACGGTCATGCCACTGCCTCCAGGGTCAACAGGGTGTGCTTGGCGTCGGGGCCGCCGGCATAGCCCCCGACGCTGCCGTCGGAGCGCACCACCCGGTGGCACGGCACGACGAGGGGCAGCGGGTTGGTGGCGCAGGCGGTGCCCACCGCGCGGACCGCCCGGGGGCTGCCGGAAGCGGCCGCGACCTGGGCGTAGCTCTCGGTGTGGCCGTAGCCGATGTCACACAGGTGCGTCAGCACCTCGCGCCGGAAACCCTTCGACAGCCGCCAGTCCAGCGGCAGGTCGAACCGGGTCCGCCGGCCGGCGAAGTACTCCTCGATCTGCCGGCTCGTCTCGTCCAGGCGGGCCGGGGCGTTCAGGATGCGGGGGCTGATGCTGTCGGCCAGCTGCCGCAGGACGGCGTCGTGGTCCTGGACGGCGTAGGCGACCTTCACCAGGCCCTGGCCGGTGGCGGCCAGCAGGAGCCTTCCGACGGGTGTGTCCAGCGTGCGGTAGGCGACGTCGAGGATCCCCTCGCGCTGCGCCTGCTCCACGAGCCGTTCGTGCAGCCGGGCCATCGCGGGGGCGTCCTGGACGGGAAGCGCCGCGAACAGGCGCCCGGTCTGTGGGTCGGATGCGGTCATGATCGGGCCACTCCCCTCTAATCAGGCAGGTCTCGGATAGGTGGTGCGCAGGGTCTTGATGCCGTCGGCCGCGGCCCTGCGCGCGGCGTCCGTACTCCCGCCGCACAGGTCGGCGATCTCCTTGTACGGCAGCCCGGCCAGATAGTGGTAGGCCACCGCCTGGCGTTGGCGGTCGGGCAGCGCCCTGAGCACCTGCCACAGGTCGCCGTCCCAGTCCTCCGGCCGGCCGGTGCGGCCGGGACGTTCCGGCAGTGTCTCCACCGGGGTGGGCCTGCGGGCGGCGGCCCGGGTGACGTCGATGGCCTTGCGGTGGGCGATCGTCACCAGCCATGCCTCGACGTTGGCGTCGGGCGGCAGGTCCGGGTAGGCCTTCAGCGCCGAGAGGAAGGTCTCCGACCAGGCGTCTTCCGCCTCCTGAGGTCCGAGGACGGCCCGGCACACGCGCAGCACCACGGGACCGTAGTCGGTCACGATCTGCTCGAAGGGTTGCATGGTCACATCCTGTAGACGCCCCGGGCTCTCGGAACGTGAGACCGTCACCCGGAGTCGGTCACGATCTCCTCGAAAGGTCGTACGGTCACATCCTGCGGGCGCCCCGGCCCTCCGAAACATGAGCGTTCCGGGCACGCCCGCCCCCTGAAACGCGAGGCCGCCGCTCAGAACAGCCTCGCCGCCTTCTGCTCGGCCGGCTCCTCCAGCTCCAGCAGGAACCGCTTGCGGTCCAGCCCTCCGGCATAACCGGTCAGGCTGCCGTCCGCGCCCACCACCCGGTGGCACGGCACGATCACGGACAGTGGGTTGCGGGCGTTGGCGGCGCCGACCGCCTGCGCCAGCGACACATTGCCCAGCTGTCGTGCCAGGTCTCCGTAGGTGCGGGTCTCGCCGAAGGGGATCTCCCTCAGCAGCTTCCACACCTGCTGCTGGAACTCGTCCCCCTGAGGCGCCAGCGGCAGCTCGAAGTGGGTCCGCTCACCGGCGAAGTACTCGCCCAGCTGGCGGCGGACCTCCGCAAAGCCCGACTCGCTGTAGGTGCCTCGCTCCCCGGGCTTGGGGCCGCGACGGTGCCGTTCGAAGTACAGCCCGCTCAGCACGCCGTCCTCGGCGACCGCGATCAGGTCGCCCAGCGGCGATGGGATGACGGTGTGGGTTCTGGCCATGATCGTTTTGTCCTTCCCGGAGCGGTGGGACCACCGATGCGGTCCTCTCATACCCTGAAGACGGCCGGGGGCCGGAAAACGTGAGATTACGCCGCGCGCACCGTCGGCTCGGTCCGTGTGATCGGGCCCCTGCCGGGGAAACCGGTGTGACCGGCTCACCGCCGGGGAATCGGTCGGGACGCCGCCCGCACCTGGTTCGGGCACCGGCGCGATCACTCATGCCACGGTGTCTCCCTGCTGCGGGGCGGTTCGATACCCCGATGTTGTCCCCAGAACACTTCGATGACCGTCGAATCGAGGCGGGTCTAGCCTGGTCCTATGAGACAGCAGCCAACCGGATCCGCGCCGCTCCAGGCCGTGGCCGGCGGAGACACCGACATCGCCGCGATCGGCGCGCTGGTCGCCGACCCGGGACGCTGCCGGATCCTGCTCGCTCTCGACGACGGCCGGGCCCTGCCCGCCACCCGGCTGGCCGCCGAAGCCGGGGTCAGCGCCGCCACTGCCAGCAGCCACCTGGGCAAGCTGACAAACGCGGGACTGCTGGCGGTCGAGGCCCATGGACGCCACCGCTACTACCGCCTGGCCGGACCCGCCGTCGCACAGCTCATCGAGGCGCTGCAGCAGCTCGCACCCGCCGTGCCGATCCGCTCCCTGCGCCAGGGCACCCGAGCTCAGGCACTGCGCCGGGCCCGCACCTGCTACGACCACCTCGCCGGACGGCTCGGCGTCGAACTCATGTCCGCGATGATCGAACGCGGCCACCTGACCGGCGGCGACGGCGCGTTCGACCCCTCGCGCGCCCATCGGGACCATCGCACCGGCTACGGCCACGACGTCGGCTACGCCCTCACCGAGTCCGGCAACGACTTCCTCACCGACTTCGGCCTGCGTATCCCCGCGCGCCGGCGGCTCATCGGCTACTGCGTCGACTGGAGCGAACAACGCCACCACCTCGCCGGAGCACTGGGGCGCAGCCTGCTCGACCGGTTCACCGAGGCGGACTGGATCCGGCGAACCGAGGCCACCCGTGCCGTCCACATCACCGAAACCGGCCGGCAGGGACTGCACGACACCTTCGGCATTCGCCTGGAACGGCACGCCGAACCGGTGCCGTGACCGCGCCTCCGATCAATGAAGCGGGCAGCCCTGGAGTACGGCACGGTGAGCCTTCATCGTGCCGGGCGCTGTGACCTCACCTCCGTTCAGTGAAGCGGGCAGATCAAGGAGCACCGAGCAGATGACTTTCCATGATCTCCATTACGGCGACAGGCCCTTGGTCCTTCCCAACGCCTGGGACGTGCCTTCCGCGCTGGCCTTCCTCGACGCCGGTTTCGAGGCGATCGGGACGACCAGCTTCGGGGTCGCCGCCGGCCTCGGCCGCCCGGACGGCGGGCGCTCGACGGGGGAGGCGAACCTCTCTCTGGCCCGTCAGCTGTCGCGGCTTCCGTGTCACGTCAGCGTGGACATCGAAGACGGCTACGCCGACGAACCGGAGCGGGTGGCCGATTACGTCGCCGAGCTCAACGTGGCGGGCATCAACATCGAGGACAGCTCCGCCGAGAGACTGATCTCACCGGAGGCGCACGCCGCGAAGGTGACGGCGATCAAACGCCGCTGTCCAGACCTGTTCGTCAACGCCCGGGTCGACACGTACTGGCTTGGCGAGGACGCCACGGTCGGGGCGACGCTCGAACGCGCCGTCCGTTATGTCGAGGCGGGCGCGGACGGGGTTTTTGTCCCCGGCGCGTCGGAGCCCGCCGTACTGCGCGAGCTGACCGGGAACATCGCGGTTCCGCTGAACGTGCTCGCGATCTCCGCGCTCTCGCTCGGCGAGCTGGCGGAGCTCGGCGTGCGCCGCGTGAGCACCGGGTCCCTGCCGTACCGTGCGGCGATTCATGCCGCCGCCGAGGTGGCAGGCGCCGTCCGTGACGGCCGGGCCGTCCCCGCCGCGACGCCGTACCCGGACCTGCAGGCCCGGCTCGTCCGTTACAAGCGGACGGCGGGCTGATCCGGCCTGTCAGCTGCCCGTGAATCATCGGCGTTCAGGTAAAAGAGAGTTCAGGTAAAGGAGCCCAAGTAAAGGAAAGAGGATGCGCAGCGCGTCAACAGCGCACCAGGAGGCCTGACGCTTGATCTAACTTTGGATACCTGACCATCCGATTCAACTAAAGAGTGATGAATGCTGTCATATGAGGCAACTGCGCGAATCCGAGAGGTCGTCTCATGTCGCATCATCTTGACTGTGAGCAGGCTCGCAGGGACTGTCGGCTCGACATCACTGACAATTACGTCTTTCGCGGCGAGACGGGAACCGTCTTCGTCATGGATGTCAACAGCTCGCTGGCGGGGCCCGGCGCGCAGCGGGGATTCCATCCCGAGGCGCGATACGAGTTCAAGATTCATACGGACGGCACGGCGGCCGAGGACCTCACCTACCGGGTGACCTTCGACCCGCCCGACGGGGCGGGTGAGCAGACCTTCACACTTCACGTCCTGACCGGTCCGGACGCACGGGACGACGCGGCGATCGGCGAGCACCTCGCCGAGGGGCGGACCAACCACCTGGTCTCAGGCCCGGACGGCCTGCGGATGTGGGCCGGACAGGCTCTCGACCCGTTCTACGTCGACCTGACGCAGGTCCGCGCGATCAACGCCGCCGTCAAGAACGGTGCCAGGGTCGAACTGCCGGGCTGGGGCCCGAACGCGGCCAAGAACAGTTTTGCCGGCTCGACCGTCCACTCGCTCGTGCTGGAGGTCGCCGACCAGGATCCGCGCCTGGGCGCGGACCGGCACATCGGGGTCTGGGTCACCACAAAGCTGGCCACCGACGCGGGCGGCTGGCGGCAGATCAACCGAGAGGGCCATCCGATGGTCTGGCCGATCTTCCGTCCCGATGACAGTGAGTACGCCGGCGGCGCGAACAAGGTCCATCCCGCCGACGAGATGAACGGTGAGAGCGAGCACGTCGCGCGGCTCGTCGCGGGGGTCGTCGCCACGAACGGCACCCTGGACGATCCGGCCGCCTATGGCAGGGCCGTGGCCCAACATCTGTTCCCCGACGTGCTGCCCTACCGGACGGGCACCCCGGCCGGCTTCGGGTTCGCCGGGCACAACGGGCGTACCCTCGCCGACAACGCACCCGAGGTGATGTTCTCCCTCGTCCTGAACTCGGCCATAAGCACCGGTCTCACGCCCGAGCAGTTCGCGGACACGCGGAGCGGCCGGTTCCCGTACGTGGTGGCGAAGCCGGCCACCGCCGGGTGATCCAGCCCGTCGAGGAGGGACAGCTCTTCGACCTACGCATCCGCGTCGCGGGCGACCACCAGATCGCGGGCGTATTCGATGTCGGTGGCGGTGTAGCTGGGGATACTCCGGTCTAGGTGGCTGAGAAGACCCATGAGGGCCTGCTTCTGCGCCAGGTGCCGCACGGGGACCTGATCAAGATCCACGCTCATGAGCCAGTCGAACAGGACCACCGCGTCGGCGGTCCATAGATTCAGCACAGTCCTGTCCGTGGCGGCCATTCTCAGGCCGGGCATTCCGCTCATGCGAGCAACTTACTGTGGGACATAGGCGGAGTGATCCGCTTTGTCGACTCCAAGATGCCGGCCGTCGAGAAGCAGGTCCTCCACGGCCGGATGGGACATCGAGGAGGGCGCGCTCGCCGGGCGGCTCACTGGCTGAGCGCGTCCCACAGGGTGCCGAACTCCTCGGCGGTCAGGGAGTTCAGGCCGAAGTCGTCCGGGTAGATCGGGCCCTCGGCCAGGAACCCGTGCTCGTCCTCGAGGTGGCTCCACGAATACCGGCGGGCGAGACCGTCCGAGCCCAACTCGGCGTGCCGGACGGGCCAGTATTCCCCGCCGTCGTCGATGACGGTCTCGAACAGCCACACGTGGCCGTCGTCGTCCACCCCGTGCCAGTACAGGTGAGGCCTGTCACTCTCATCCAGCATCCGAATCGCGTCTCTGCGACGGTCCTGCAGCATCGTGGCTCCCCAATATCAACGAGAAGGCACCAGAGTGCCGTACGCGGTGGCGGCGGTCTTCCCCGGAACGAGGTTTCGGGGGGTCGGGGGCCCGGCCGAGGGCCTGCCTGTGGGGGCCTGTCCGAGAGCTCGTCCGAGGGCCTGTCAGGCCGCCGTCCGGGGGGCTGATCGTCGGCTTGGCCCGGGGTCTTCCCGCGGCGGACGTGTGGCGATCCGAATGGTCCTCGATTGATTTCGCATCGCACTCCTGAGCCGTGTATGGTTACACCTGTCCGCAAGGCGAAAGCAACGCGGACAGGCCCCCTTAGCTCAGTCGGCAGAGCGTCTCCATGGTAAGGAGAAGGTCTACGGTTCGATTCCGTAAGGGGGCTCAAAGCCTAAAGGCCCTGACCATATGGTTGGGGCCTTCGGCTTGGATAGGCCCAAGTGGTCATCCAGAAAATGCTCGAGGTTCCCGGTGAATGATTGGGCATACTGGGTAAAACTCAGAAGCGATGGCCCTGACCTGCACAAGTACGCAGGCACTCAACGGGTCGGGTATCCTTGCGGGGTCGGTCGATTTCGTCGGCCCCAAAGGCGGAGTAGCTCAGCCAGGCAGAGCAAACGGCTCATAATCGTTGTGTCGCCGGTTCAAGTCCGGCCTCCGCTACTACCCTCCCGGGTTCCCCTCACAAGGGACTCCGGCGTGGGTTGTCCACTGTCCCGAACGTAGAAAGGCACTCCCAAGTGGCTGCCACCGACGTTAGGCCCAAGATCACGCTGGCCTGCCAGGAGTGCAAGCACCGCAACTACATCACGCGGAAGAACCGGCGCAACGACCCGGATCGGCTTGAGCTGAAGAAGTACTGCCCTAACTGCAAGACGCACCAGGCGCACCGCGAGACCCGCTAAGTCTCTGCGAAGCCTCCCGCGTCTCCGTGGGAGATGGGTTCTTCAGTAACACTCGCATACTCAACGTAGACCGGCGTTCTCCTCGAGGGCGCCGGTTTGTCGTATCCGCACAGCATTCCCCTCCGAGCGTTGACCATGGTGGACAGCAGGCGCTCGAGTGGCCCGGGTTACGGTTTCCTGGTGGCACTCCGGGAGTGTGACCCCGAATATCATTCTGTTACTGTCGGCCTCACCAGCTCGGTATCCGCAAAGGAGCACGATGGCTCTGAATCGTGATTTTGTCGGGCGGGCGTCCGCGCCTTCCTCGCCCTACGAGGTCAGTCGCGTGAAGATCAAAGAGTTCGCGACGGCGATCGGCGACAACAACCCGATCTACCGGGACAGGGAGGCCGCCCAGGCCGCCGGTCACCCGGATGTGATCGCGCCGCCCACCTTCCCCATCGCCATCGGCCAGGACGCCGGAGCACTTCTGGCCGATCCCGACCTCGGCCTCAACTTCGCCATGGTGGTCCACGGCGAGCAGCGCTTCGAGTACCGGCGGCCCATCCACGCCGGTGACGTGCTGGTCGGCGTCACGACCGTGACCGACATCCGCAGCGTCGGCCGCAACGAGTTCATCACCGTGAAGAGCGAAGTGTCGACCGTCGAGGGCGAGCTCGTCTGCACGGCCTACAACACCATCGTCGAGCGTGGAGGGGCGGGCTGACATGGCCGCGACAGTCAGATACGACGAGGTCGAGACCGGCCAGCAGATCCCGGCCGCCGAATACCCGGTACGCCGGGCCAACCTGGTGATGTACGCCGGGGCCTCCGGCGACTTCAACCCCATCCACTGGAACGAGCGCTTCGCCAAGACCGTCGGCCTGCCCGACGTCATCGCGCACGGCATGTTCACCATGGCCCAGGGCGGCCGGTTCGTCACCGACTGGGCCGGCGATCCCGGCGCGGTCATCGACTACGGCGTCCGGTTCTCCTCCATGGTGGTCGTCCCGGACGACGACCAGGGCACCGTCATCACCGTGAGCGGGGTCATCGAGGAGAAGCTCGAGGACAAGCGCGTGGTGGTCGCGCTGACCGCCAAGGCCAACGACTCCCGGGTGCTCTCCAAGGCCCGCGCGGTGGTCCAGCTGTCGTAGAACGGCGCTCCGGCGGTCGTGGGCACGGCTCGCGGACCGGAGACCGAATCATCTCCCGGTCCGTGGGTAGCGTCCGTACATGAACGAAGCACCATCTCACGTGACCGACCTCGCGGAGCAGTGGGCCGAGGCGCGAGCCGAGCGTGACCACGCCACGGCCGACGCGCTCCGCGGCGAGATCGAAGCCGAGGGCTGGCTCGTCCACGACACGGCGAACGGATTCGAGCTCACCCCCCGGCCGCCCTTCGAGGTGTGGCCCACGGTGGGTTCCGTGCCCGAGAAGGGCGGCGGGGCGAACGGGCGGGCCGCCTCGGCGGGCCCGGAGACGACGAACCCCTCGGAGACGGCGGACCGTTCGGGGGTGGCCGACCGCTCGACAGCGGCGGACCCCTCGGGGGCGACCGACCACTCGGAGACGACGGATCGCTCGGAGACGACGGATCGCTCGGAGGCGACAGACCGTTCGAAGGTGGCGGACCGCGATACCTCCGCCGACCCCGATCGGGTCGCCGAGGCCGCGGACCCGGGCAACAGACCCGAGCGACTCGGCGACCAGGAGGCCGGCCGGGTCGCCGAGACCCAGGCCGCGCCCGCGCAGAAGCCTGAGGGCTCGGAGCTGGTCGGCCGGTCGGATGAGCCCGTCGGCCATCCCGAGCGGATGGTCTCCTCCCAGCTGCTGTGGGACGCGAGCCTGTCGGTGTCCCGGCTCGACGAGTCGATCACTCCCCCGGTCGGGGCCGCGGAGGCGGAGGTCGCGCCACCGACCGTGACGGTCGGGCTCGTGGTCGACGGCTGGCCGGACGATCTCCGTGAGTGCGTGCGCGCCCTGGTCGCCCGGACCGAGGTCAAGATCCTCGCCCTGGATCTGGGAGACGTGGACGGCGCGGGGGCGGTTCTGAACGAGCTGGTCAAGGAGTTTCCCCGCCGGGTGGAGGCCTGGCACGTGGCCGAGACGCCGCACTGGCGGGGAGGCACGGCAGGGTGGGGCGAGAGCCGTACGAAGCTGCTGAAACTCGATACGGCGGACGTGCATGTCGTGATGGAGACCTCCACGATCCTGGACGGCGACGCGATCACCCCACTGGTCGAGGAGCTGAAGGACGACGTGACCGGGGCGGGCTGGAAGGGCGTGAACCCCCGCGAGGACGGGCACGAATGGGTGGACGCGGAGCCCGGGGAGGTCCGCGGACTGCTCGGCCACCTGTTCGCGGTCAGGCGTGACGCCGCGCTCACCGCGGGAGGATTCCCCGCCGACGCCCGCTACTACCGCAACGCCGACCTGGAGTTCTCCCTCACACTCCCCGGCACCCTCGTCGCCCTCGGCAAGGATCTCCCGGTCCACCAGGAACGGCACCGCGGCTATCACGACGTCGATCCCGCCTACCGGGACAGGGAGTCCCGCCGGACCTACGACCGCGTGCTGGGGCTGCTCCGCGGCCAATAAGCTGGTCGCGGGTTTGGGCGGGATGTGGGGAAGCGCATGACTGAGCGGTTGGCGGGGGTACGGCTGGCGCCGTACACGACGTTGGGGCTGGGCGGACCGGCCAGGGCGTTCGTGACGGCCGGATCGGCCGAGGAGATCGTCGAGCTGGTGGCCGAGGCGGATCGGGCGGGCGAGCCTGTGCTCGTGCTCGGCGGCGGCAGCAACCTGGTCGTCTCCGACGACGGTTTCGACGGGCTGGTCGTGAGTGTCGCCTCGCGGGGCATCGAGATCGACGGCGACCGGGTCACCGTGCAGGCGGGGGAGGGCTGGGACGAGCTGGTCGCCCTGGCGGTGGCGGAGGGCCGGCCGGGGATCGAGTGCCTGTCCGGCGTCCCGGGGCTGGTCGGGTCCACGCCGATCCAGAACGTCGGGGCCTACGGGCAGGACGTGTCGCAGACGCTCGCCGGGGTCAGGGTCTACGACCGCCGGACCGGCGAGCTGGGCGACCTGAGCGCGCGGGAGTGCGGGCTCGCCTACCGGCACAGCGTGTTCAAGGAGGATCCCGGGCGATACGTCGTGCTGGCGGTCACCTACGAGCTGCCCGAGGGCAAGCTCTCCGGTCCGGTCGCGTACAAGGAGTTGGCGGCCCGGCTCGGCGTGGCCCTGGGGGAGCGGGCGCCGCTGGGGGAGGTCCGCGCGGCGGTGCTGGAGCTGCGCAGGGGCAAGGGAATGGTGCTCGACGCCGACGACCCGGACTCCAGGAGCGCGGGTTCGTTCTTCACCAACCCCCTCCTTGCCGGGCCGGAGGCGGCCGAGCTGGAGCTACGGGCTCCGGGGTTCCCCCGCTGGGACATGCCGGACGGTTCCGTCAAGGTTCCGGCGGCCTGGTTGATCGAGAACGCGGGGTTCCCGAAGGGCTACCGGCGGGGCCCGGCCCGCATCTCCACCAAGCACACCCTTGCCATGACAAATCCGGAACTGGCGGCAACGACCACCGACCTTCTCGACCTGGCCCGCGAGGTCCGCGACGGCGTGTGGGAGAAGTTCGGTGTCACCCTCGTCAACGAACCCGTGCTGGTCGGCACCCGCCTCTGAGACCCTCAGCCCGGCGGTGATCCACGAAGGTGAGGGGCGGTCGGCATCCGTCCCTGAAACCCTCGGCGCGGCCGTGATCCGTTGAGGAGAGGTCCCCGCACCGCTGGTCGGCGTCCGCCTCCACAGCCCCCTGTCCGTGCGGTGATCCGTGAAGGTGAGGTCCCCGCACGGACGGTCGGAACCCGCCTCTGAGGCCCCCGCTCAGCCGTGATCCGCGGAGGTGAGATCCCCGCCGCGGGAATCGGCGCGGCAATCGGGCTGTTAAGGTCTCATGGAAACACCCGAAGGGGAGTAGTCCCAATCGCGTGATCGACATGCTGGCGCCTCAGGGCGCCCGGTCACGCGGGCCTCGGATTCTGTTCGAATCCCAGGCGGACGAGACCTTCGGCCTGGCAGGCATACACCAATGCTGCCGGGCCGAAGCCGTGCCCGACTCCCCGGGTGCCTCCCTTTCGGCCCGGCCGCGTGCGCGGAAGGGCATCTCGTTGGAAGCGTTCTGGATCAGTCTCGCCGTGATCTTTGTCGCCGAGCTCGGCGACAAGAGTCAGCTCATGGCGATGACCTTCGCCACCCGGTTCAAACCCTGGCCGGTCCTGATCGGGATCACGGTGGCCACCGCGATCGTCCACCTGGTCAGCGTCGCCGTGGGCGGGTTGGTCGGCGATTTCCTCCCCACCACGGCCATCACGATCGTCGCGGGCATCGCGTTCCTCGGCTTCGCCATATGGACGCTGCGTGGAGACGAGCTGACCGACGAGGAGGCGGAGAAGGCGCAGCGCACCACCCGATCGGCGATCATCGCCGTGGGTGTCGCCTTCTTCCTCGCCGAACTCGGCGACAAGACCATGCTCGCCACCATCACGCTGGCCACCCAGCACGGCTGGCTCGGCACCTGGATCGGTTCGACGGTCGGCATGGTCGCCGCCGACGCGCTGGCCATCGTGGTCGGCCGGATGCTGGGCAAGCACCTGCCCGAGAAGGTCATCCGGTACGGCGCCGCCGCCGCGTTCGCCGTCTTCGGGATCATCCTCCTGGTCGAGCCCCTGGTCGCCTGATCAGGCCGGAGGTTCCTCGATATTTCGCGTCTCGGCCGATCAGGGCCAGTACGGCCGCGCACGCTCGGCGGCGGCGGCGATCAGTGCGCCGTCGATCTCGACGAATGTCAGCGGCACGTCGAAGGCGGGCCACTCGACCACGAACTCGAACGGTTCGGATGGCGGCAGCGGCCACAGCCACAGCTTCCGGCTGCTGGAGACGAAATGGTCACCGCCTCCTCCGCCACCTCCGCCGCTGTCCCGGAGGAGCGGACCCTCCGGACGCGGCGGGGGCCATTCTCCCGGGTGCTGCCTGCCGTCGACGGTTGTCGCCTTGCCGCCGTCGGGGAAGCGGACACCGAAGCGTAGGACCTCGTCGCCGAGAGGCTCGCCGGGGCGAGCCCCACGATGATGACGTACCCCGAAAAACAGCTCGTGCCGATCCCACCACGTTTTCTCGCTCACTCCCTCGACACGACGGGCTGCCATCTGGGTGTGGAGCTTCACACCCTCGGGAAAGGCGACGGCGCTGGTGAGCACGATGACCAGCGCCTCGCTGCGAAACACCGTCCGCTCGATGGGGACGGTGCCGCCCAACATGGCATCCGGAGGACCGACCCAGGCGGGATGAACCATCTCCTCGACCGGCTCCGGCTCAGAGGGCGGCGGTGGCGCGGTGAAGAAGTCCATGCGATCAAGCTACGCAATCGCGAAAGCCGGTGCGCAGGACATTCGGAACATGACGATTCACACGCCACCGGTCCCGCCGGTCGGCTGCCTGCGCCACGTGAGTGAACTAGTGCGGAGTTCGCGCAGGAACACGCCCCGCCGAGCCGAACTCCGCCGCGGCGCCGAGTTCACCCGGAAGCCGACACCTCTCTTTGCTTGTCCCTCTGTAGTTGTTCGTCTTTGATTGCCCACCACATCCCGCACATGGAAACCCGGCGATGGAATCCGGTCTGTGGTCATGACCTGCTCTCATGGCCTGGACCTCCTGTAGCTACGGCGAGCCGCCACTCTGACCAGCCCTGCGACCCTCGGGCGATATGCGAAGAGTTAGTTATCAATTTCAGTACGTAGCGATATCAAGTAGTGCATACCTTCCGGTAACCCCGTCGGCCTTCTCGACGGTGATCGGGCGTCTATGGCATCGATCGGGGAGGAGCTCCGTCGTGCGTACCGACTGGGAACAGGATGAGCTGATCAGCGCGTGGACGCTGGTCGAGGGTGATTGGGACCTGGTCGGGGAAAAGGCGGGGGCTGGCAGGCTCGGTTTCGCCTTGATCTTGAAGTTCTACGAGATCGAGGGACGGTTTCCCGCCTATCCCGAGGAAATACCGGCGGCTGCGGTGGAGTACGTGGCGTCGCTGGTGAAGGTCAAGCCAGCACTGCTGGCGAAGTACTCCTGGCGGAGCCGGACCATCGAGCGCCACCGGGCGCAGATCCGCAAGCGATTCGGCATCCGCCCGGCGACCGAGGCCGATGAGGCGCGGCTGGCCCAGTGGCTGGCCGATGAAGTGTGCCCGATCGAGACGAACCGTGATCGCCTGGCCGAGGCGGTGCGGGAGCGGTGCCGGAGCACCAGGATCGAACCGCCAACCAGTGGCCAGGTGGAACGGGTCGTCAATTCCGGGTGCCGCCGTTTCGAGGAGGCCTTCGCCGAGCAGGTGATGGCGCGGCTCGGGCCGACCGTGTGCGCTCGGCTGGAGGAGTTACTGGGGAGGCCGCACGTGCTGGCCGACTTGAAGGCCGACCCTGGGCCGCTGGGGCTGCATGACGGCATTGCCGCCCGGCCGGTGGACTCGCCGGTAGCGGCGCCCGATGGAGTGAAAAGCCAGGCGGTGATCTAGGACCCACCGCACGAAGGTGGCAAGGGAGACGTCATCGACCTGGACCCATCCGCCCCGGGCATAGTCGAACTTCACCAGACCGTCGTGCACCATCCACCGCTCGGCCGCCGTTGGCGCATCTGCCGGGGTCACGGCGACTGCGGGGACCGCACACAGCCACGGGACACGGTCGCGGGAACTGACCCAGCAGACATCGATGTCGTCGTCGGCGTAGCGGTCGGTGCGCATTTGGATGTCGTCGTCGGTGATCGGGGAGAGTTGCGCCTCCCACGCCACCCGGTCGCCGCCTGCGACCGAGGTGGCCATCACGTCAGCCCGCCAGGACCCGTCGGGCGCCGGCACTTCCAGGTCGGCCGACCAGCCCGCGCCGCGGATCGCCTCGGCCAGCACTAACTTCAGCAGGTGGTGATCGGCCGATTCCACCGCCAGCTGGCAGTGCGGCGAGCGGCCGGGGTCGTGCGCAAAGTACCGTGTCCGCCGCGGCGACAGCTTGGCGTGCACGCCGTGGCCGCACTCGGGGCAGGTGAGCCCGATCCGGGGCCGCGTCCGGTAGACGCTCTCCCACGCCAGGCCCTGGCCCAGGTCGTTGAGCGTGGCATCGATCCGGCCCAGTTCGGGATGTAGCGCCGTGAAAGACATCCGACCCCGTCGTCGTTGGCGTTCAAGGGGGCGAGGCAACGGTATGCGCGGCCGCTGACATTTCTTGAGGTGCTGGCTACCCCGGCTACCACCTGCATCACGAAGGCGACGACGTCCTGGCCGGGGACTGAACGCGGCGGCCCGGTTTGACGCACTCCGGCCACACCCCATAAAAGACGAAAACCGATGCTTGGGCGACCGCTGCGTGCGATCTACTTACCGGGTATGACCACCCTCCTGCTCGCGTCCTATGGCGTCACGGCCATCAGTGATTACGTGGACTTGGCCAAAGCAACCCGGCAAATGATCTGCGCTCACTGCGGCTACGGCACCACCCAGACGAGCCGCGACGTCCATAGAATCGCGCCGCAGTACCACGACAGCCTGGGCGACGCCTCTGGTGGCATCTTCGAGAAGACGTGGAGCTGCGACTACTGCGACCGGGTGATCATCGAGCTGATCACCTGCGGGTCGGCTTCCAGCGGAACGGCCTCCAGACGGGTCAAAGAGATCATGCAGATCTGGCCCGCGCGCACCATCAGGGAGCTCCCGCCGGAGGTACCTGAGCCGATCCGCGACCGGTTCCAGGAAGGCTCGCGGTGTGAGGGAGCGGCCGCGTATCGAGGCGCGGCCGCGATGTATCGGGCGGCGGTGGAGGAACTGTGCAAGGAACGCGGCGCCACCAAGTACAAGCTGTACGAAAAGATCGAGGAGCTGCGGGGGCAGCTTGATGAGGACCTGATCGTTGATCTCCACGAGACGCGCATGCTGGGCAACGACAGCGTGCACGACGGACTGACCTACTCCCCGGAGGAAGTCGCTAACGTCGCCGAGCTGATCGTGGAGATGACACAGACGCTCTACATCGAACCGGCGAAGAAGACGGCGATGCGTGAAGCTCGCAAGCAGCGCCGGGAGGCGCACAAGAACGGCGAGAGTCCCGCGGGCTAACCGGCCTCGCCCCCGGCCTGGAGTGTGGCCGACGCTTGCCGCCGGTCAAGTCCGCTCCCTCGCTGACGCTCGGTCGGCGGACTGGACAGTCGGCCGCGCGCCGGCCGGATAGGCCGTAGGAGCGGAGCCGGACACCCGTCTCGCTCGCGTACGCCCCTGGGGAGAGCAAGATAGTGCTCTGGGTTCCCCAAAGCCGTCGCAGGGCGCCAGGGGGCGCCGGGGCGGTGAGCGAGGAGGCGGCCATGAGCCAGGACCCGCGAGTGCGGCGACGCGACCGCGAGAGCGGACAAGGACAGCGCCAGACCCGGGTGAACCTGCGCCTGTCGCCCGCCGAGCACACCGAGTTGCAGCGTGCGGCGACCCGGCAGGGACAGACCCTCGCCGGCTACGCCGCGGCGGCCGCGCTGACCCTGGCCCGCGACGAGTTGCCACCGGACATCCGCGCCGCGATCCTGCGGCTGTTCGAGCTCCAGCACGAGATGCACCGGATCGGCGTCAACGTCAACCAGCTCGCCCGGCACGCCAACGCCAGCGGGGAGATTCCCCAGGAGCTGTCGGCCACCACGGCAGCGCTGCGAGCGGTCTCGCGCGCGGCAGAGGAGACGCTCGGCGAGTACGTGGAAATCCTGCAGGCCGAGCGTCGCCGCAAGGCCCGCCGCGACGGTCGGAACCGGCGCGCCCGCCAGGATTCGACGGATGCGACCGCTGACGAAGGAACGGACGAGGAAGAGCACGAAGTGGAATCTCAGGACTGGTTCGAACCAGGCTGACCGACCACCACATCACCAGACCGTGAAGACCAGACATTCAGGCTGAAGTTCCATCAGGAAGAATGAACCCTTACAAAAGTCAGTGCTAAGGTATCGTCACTTCGTAACGATACGTCGGCCTTCGCACACACTCCGCAAGCGCCGCACAACGTGTCACCGGAACCGGCCATCCACAGGACGACGTTGCGTGCCGAGCTCGCCGCGTTCCTGCCCCCGGTCCTCGACATCGCCGCCAACCTGATCCGGCGTGGTCCACGATCCGGCCGCGCGCACCACGCCGCCCATGCTCGCGCTCACCTCCTGCCGACGGTTCACCGCTCGCTTTTCGCGTCGGCACCGTCGGCCAGGACCACAACGCCGGTGCGATTTTTGGAACCGCCCGCGATCGCCACTTCGGTGCCGGGGGTTGAGGAACATCGGAACGAAAAGTAACGCTAAGCCCCATCGCCCCAGGTCAGCCCACTGCGGCGGACTATCTGCTTCTGGCCGTCATGGGCGGGGGTCTCGGGCTTGAACGTCACGGGATTAATCCGGCACCTCGCACCACGGTAGCGACCGGGTCCTATTCCCGCAGGTCACAATGCTCCTGCGTACCTTGTGTCATCCCGTCCTAGCTGGGAGCCCAGCACATCGGAACGGCCGGTCACGTTAAAAACCATGATCGCGCCCCCTTGGCGCCACTTTTCGTTCCGATGTTCCTCAACCCCCGACGCGTACGTGGTGTGCGTGCTGGAGCAGCTGCACCGGGCCCTGAACAACCGCGACGTCTTCGCCTCGCCCTCGCACCGCTGGTCCAACCCGCGGGCCCGTCTGCTGGACGGGCCCGACTGGGATGCGGTCGAGGAGGACGTGCTGGCCGGGCTGAGCCTGGACATGCCCGTGGAGGAGCACCTGGCGGAGCTGGTGCGGGGCCTGGACGCCGGGTGGAAGCAGCTCGCCGAGCGCCTGGAAGAGGCGGGGCCGGCGGCGAACTCCAGCGCGACCTCCAGCGCGAGCTGACCTACGACGGACTGCGAGCCGCCGAGGCCAAGGGCAGCAAGGGCGGGCGCCGCCCCGCCGTGGCGGCCGAGAAGACCGGCGATGTCCGCACCGCGTACCTGGAGGGCCGCTCGATCGCTGCCCTCGCCCGCGACCACGGCGTCAGCCGCGGCGCGATCCGCACGGCGGTCGCCGACCTCATGCCCGACCACAACGCCATCTCGCAGGAAAACACCCCCGCTCCGGAGCTGCCGGTCGCCCTCGACATGCCGGGCAAGGTCGCGGACTTCCTCCGCGCGTCCGACCTGGAGCCCGCCGAGCGGGCCGCGCTCGACCAAGGGGTGACCGTACGGCGCGGCCAGGGTACAGCCTGCGCATCACGGCCGTGCCAGGGGTCCACCGCCAGCTACTCGCCCGCTGCCAACCGCTCGACGGCGGCCAGGGTGTCCCTACCGTCCCTGCCCAGCGCAAAGCCCGGCGCGAGTACGAGAACCGCGTCACCGGCCTCGGAGTTCCGGACTGAACAAGATCACCGGCTTAGCGTTAACCGCTGTACCGATGTTCCCCGAGGCCGTTAACGGCGCTCCCATCGGCGCCGTGGGGACTATTCCGGCATCAGCCCAGGCGGACCCGTCACCCTATCAAGCTGACCGCATGCCGAGATCCTTCCCGGTTCCTGACAGTGCGGTGGACCGTGCCGCGCGGATGGACCTGTCCGTGCTGCTGGCAGCCCACATCGACGCGGCCCGGCGCCAGGACCCGCTGCAGCAGCCGCTGCTGAACTGGGCTGAAGGCGACACCATCGTCCAGCTGTTGGAGACGCTGGCCAGGCTGCTGTCAGAGGAGCCGCTCGGCGAGCTGGCCGATGAGCTCGCCGAGAAGCTGCGCACCCGGCTTGGTCACCCGCCCGGCTACGACCCGGCCCGGATAGCAGCGGCCGTGACGGATCATCTCAGCCGCCGACTCGGCGTTGAGCTCAGCTGATCGCATTTCCTCGCCCAGGTAGACCGGCAGGCGTCTGGTGACCTGGGGGCCGCGCGGCCCCCAGACCCCCGCGCCGCGAGTGCACCGCCCGCCAACCGGGCGCGCCACTTCCCACCGCTCACAGCGGACGGCACACCCGCCCTGTTCAACCGTGCCCCGCCGCACGAATCGAAGGTCACCCGGCATACGGCGGGAACATCCCTCAGCCGCAGCGTCCAATGCGGTGACCTCAGAGGCGCTAATTGCCGATCGATCCTGAGCAGCCGGAGTATCTAAGGCATGGATCTCTTACCGGATCAACAACTAGCTCATCCGGAGCTTTAGATCGATGAAAAGTGCCCTCATCGGGAGCGACGAGAGGTCTGAACTGAGTACGGAGCGCAACTTTTTGGCGACACGCCGGGAATCTTGCATGCAAGGTGCCCCAGGATGCGCAATGATCTCCACCATGCCATGGGTACCAGGACGAGCCACACGGCCACACGGACAAGGCGGCAAGGTGCCGCTGCAGGCCCGTGTTCCTGCCGAACTCAAGGCCCGCTACGACGAGGCGGCAAAGGTACGGGGACTCTCCCTCAGCCTCTACTTCGAGCAGCTGATAGAGCTTGATCCCCTCGCGCCCAAAGTCGTGGCTCCACAGGAGGAGGACCCGCTACTGACCCCGTAAAAACGTAGGGCCCCGGCGACCAGCCAGGGCATTCCCTACAAACGTCCGAGATCCCGCCCCAAGGCGACCAACCGATCGAGGCCTGCAGGGCTTCCCAGTGATGGGTGTTCCAGGTGACCCGATTGCCCTTGATGTAGGAGCCGAACATCTGCCACTGGGGATCGGGTTGTGGGGGTGGTCTGGGAGGTTACGCACCCTTGGGTTCGCGAGAACCCGGGGCCCGCATACGGTCAGCGAGTCGGCCGCGGCGTCGGACAGCGCCAAAGACGCAACGACGGTCGCTGACCCGGCCCGGCAGACAATTGAGCATCTGATCCGGTGTACGGAGCCGAACTCGCGCGTGAGCAGGCGTTTTGCAGCCAGGGCGACGCTCAGCACCCGGCCGAGCCGTCCTCCGTCGGGTTGGCACGCGACCCGTCGGCTTCACCACCGTTACAACAACCTCATCGAAGAGGAGGAAGCCTCACCGATCCTGAAATTCCATCAACTGCCAGGCCGACAGGCTCTATGTGGAAAACGCCCTGGTCCTGGGGCCGAACGGACCACGGGGCCCGCGCGAACTCCGGGGTTATTTCTTACCCACGTTCCACTGTTTCTCAACCCCGATGACCGATGCGATGACCGATGCGATGACCGATGTGCACTTCGATGGCCCGGCCTATATTCTCATTTCGGTTCAATTTGCACCTCATCTGAAGGAATCAAAACAAACATGCGCAAGCTCAGCAGCATCGTCGCCGGTATGGCGATCGCCGGCGCACTGGTGGCGGGGATCGCCGCCGCCCCGGCCCAGGCATCAACCTCCACGAGTTCTGGCACTATCCACACGGACTGCTTCCCGTGCTGGCGGCCGTCGCCGCTCTAACGCTGCTAGAAGATCACTGAAGATCTTGTGTTCTGGCCTCGCCTCGGATGATGCGGGGCCAAACTCGTTGTGTAGGGGGTTGAGAACATCGGAACGAAAAGTGGCGCCAAGGGCACGCGATCATGGCTCTTAACGTGACCGGCCGTTCCGATGCGCTGGGCTCCCAGCTGGGACAGGGCGACGCAAAGGTACGTAGCCGAAGCATCCTGACCTGCGGGAACAGGCCTCCGGTCGTTACCGTGGCACGAGATGCCGGACTAACGCCGTGACATCAAGTCTGAGACCCCCGCCCGTGACGGCCAGAAGCAGGCAGCCCGCCGCACCGGGCTGACCTAGTGCTCCGTTCGTCTTTGGCTGGGTAGATACGGCGTAGTGGGGTGCCGAGTCGACCGCTCGGAGGTGAGCTGCCGTGCCAAAGGTCCTTTGTGCTCGTCCAGCCGGGGATACGGCCGAGGAAAAGAAGATCCGTAAGCTGTCCGGGGCTCGGCATGCGCCCGGAGACTGGATCCAGCGGGCCCGCGTCATCACGTTGAGCTGGGACGGATGGGGAGTCCCGGCCATCGCCACCGCGATCGGCTGCCATGAAAAGACGGTGCGACGGTGGCTGCACCGGTTCAACGATCAGGGCCTGGACGGGCTCGCTGACCGGCCCGGGTGCGGACGCAAACGCCGGATCACCGAAAGCGAGCGCTCTCATCTCATCGCGCTGGTGAAGACCGACCCGCCGGGCCGGCCGATGCGCCAAAGCTGGGGCGACCTGTACGCCGCAGACGAGGCCGGGCCGCCGGTATGGACGCTGGACACCCTCACCGCCGCCGCCCGATCCGACGGGATCGACATCCACCGCTCCCAGGTCCGCACCATTTTGCTGGCCGAGGGCGTGCGCTGGCGCCGCACCCGCTCGTGGATTACGAGTAAGGACTCGGACTTCGCCCCAAAAGAACGCGGATCGTCGGCCTCTACACCGACCCGCCCGAAGACACCACGGTGATCTGCGCCGACGCACTCGGTCCGGTGATCCCCCGCACCTTCGCGCCCGCGCCCGCCTGGTCCCCGACCGGACACCGGATCAAATCCGAGCTCGACTACGCCCGCGGACCGGAGAAGACCTGGGTCTACGGGGCCTTGCGGCCGTACGACGGCCACGAGGTCACCATGACCGCCTCCTGCCGCAACAGCGCCAACTATCAGCGGTTCCTGCAGTTAATCGAGGAGGCCAACCCGGCACGCGAGATCGTGATCGTCGCGGACAACCTCTCCTCGCACAACAGCAAGTCCACCCGCGAGTGGCTGGAAGAGCACCCGCGGATCTCCCATGCGTTCATCCCGGTCGGTGCGTGCTGGCTCAACCTGCAAGAGGGCTGGTGGCGGATCTTCCGCAAGACCGCTCTGGCCGGGCAGTCCCTTGCCGACCCCCACGAGATCGCTGAAGTCACCCGGCTGGCCACCGCCCAGCTCAACACCCGCGCCCGACCCTGGATCTGGGGCAGACAACCTGCACCGACCCGCCTCCTACGCCACCGGTTTGTGTACTGCCTTTAACGAACGCAGCACTAGGCGGTCCGCAGCGGGGCCGGCTTCAAGGACAGGTGCCGCTTTCGGCCGTGGAAACCCGGTCGGCCTTGTGCGGGAACACCGGCTTCCTCGCTGAGCGTGGCCGGGTGACGCGTCGAGAGTCCGGAGGTCAGCCGATCAGGGCGAGGCGGTGAGCCGCCGCGGCGGCCTCGCCACGGGTGGAGACGCCCAGCTTGCCCAGGATGTTCGAGACGTGGACGCTCACGGTCTTGGCCGAGATGAACAGCTCGGCGGCGATGTCGCGGTTGGATCCACCCTGGGCGACCAGCCGGAGCACCTCCTGCTCGCGGGGGGTCAGCAGGGTTTCCCCGGCCGGGGCCTCCTCCGTGAGGGAGACCCCGACCCGGCGAGCCAGAGACTCGATCTCGGTGACCAACGGCCGGGCCGACAGCGCGACGGCGATCGGATGGGCCGTTCTCAGCCGTACCGCGACACAGTCGCGATCACCCGCGCCGGCCGCCGCTCGCCCCGCGTGGAGCAGCGACTTGGCGCGGAGGTAGGGGCGGTCCAGTCGTTCCCAGGCGGCTGCCGCGGCGTCGTGGTCGCGGATGAGGCCGAGCCGGTAGGCCTCGGCGACCGGGCTGTCCACGGTCATCGTGGCCCAGACCTCGTCGACCTGGGCGCGCAGCGCCGCCACCCGCTCGGGGGCGAGCGCCTCGACCGTCTCGCAGACCCCCGCCAGCAGGCCGAGCATCCGCCACCCCAGCATGGGCTTGCTCGTGATCCGGGGCTCGCGCACGACCTGCTCGGCCACTTCCAGCGCGGCCAGCGGCTCGCCGCTGAGCAGGTGAAGGCCCATTTTTAGCCGGGCGTTGGCGATCAGCTCCTGGGTGAACGTCTCCTGGACGCTGAGGGCGTCCTCGGTCAGGATGGACCTGAGCAGGTCGATCTCGCCCCGGGCGACCGCCACGTCCGCGCGGACCCGCCGTAGGTGATGCCGGTGGCGCAGGGTCGGATCCATGGTGAGAGCCTGCTCGACGACCTCGACCGCCTCCTCGAACCTGCCCAGCGCCTCCAGCGTCTCCGCGCGGTTGTTGGCGATGAACGCGCCCGAGACGCGGTAGCGGCCGTACGCCTTGGCGAGGCGTTCCCCTTCGAGCGCGAGTTCGATCGCCTCGGCCGAGCGGCCCATGTTGTTGAGCGCGTCCACGTTGTTGGCGAGGGCGCGAAGGGTGATGCGGCCGGAGCCGACGCGCTCGCCGATCGCCTGCGCGGTGGTGTTGACGGTTATCGCGACGTCGAGGCGTCCGGCGATCGAGTGGCTCAGGGCGAGGTTGAGCAGCAGGTCGGCCTCGAGAGAATCGTCGCCGTGCTCGCGGGCGATCCGCAACGCCTCCTCGGTGAGCGCGGTCCCCTCGGCCGCCTCGCCGCTGAATATCAGGAACGAGCCCAGCTTGGACAGCACCTGGGCGCGGTCCAGCCCGGGTTCGGGGACCAGCCGCTCGGCATAGCGGAGGTCGTCGAGCACCCCGGACCTCCGCTTGGCCATCTTGAACAGCGACAGCCGTACGAACAGCTCGGCCACCCGCTCGGGCTCGGCCTTCTCGTCCAGCTCGGCCAGCGCCGCCTTGACGAACTTCATGCCCCGGTCGATCTCGCCGCAGGAGTTGGCCGCCTCCGAAGCCTGTTCCAGGATCGTGGTGTGGTCCACGCCGATCCGCGCCGAGGCGTCGGGGACCTTGCTCCACAGGGCGAGCACCCGCTCCAGGAGCTGCATCTTCTCGTTGTAGGCGAAGGTCTTGGCGGCCTTGCCCGCGGCCTCCCAGGCGGAGATGAGGGCCCAGAGGTCGTCGCGGGCGGAGTACCAGTGGTGGGCGATCTCTATGGCGGCACGGCCGGACGGGACCAGCGTCCGGTCCCTGCTGATCTCCTCGGCGTAGCGGGCGTGCAGCCGTCCGTGCTCGCCGGGCAGGAGCTCGTCGTGCACGGCCTCGCGGATCAGCGAGTGCCGGAAGACGTAGGCGTTGCCGTCGGCGACCTGCAGCACGTTGGCCGCGACGGCGGTCCGCAGCGCGGCTTCCAGGTCGACGTCGGACAGGCCGCTGACCGCGGCCAGCAGGTTGTGGCCCGTCCGGAGCCCGCCGGCCGCCGCGATGCGCAACACCCGCTGGGTCTCGTCGGAGAGCTGCTCGACGGAACCGATGATCAGATCGTGCAGGGAGTCGGGGAAGGTGCAGTCGTCGCCGCACTCCACCAGCGCCTCGACGAACAGCGGGATGCCCTCGCTGCGCTGGAAGACCTTGTCGACCTGGGTGAACTCGGGGGCGGAACCGAGGATGCCGGCCATCTGGGCGGCCACCTCCGCCTGGGTGAGCCGGGGCAGGTCCAGCCGGAGGACCCCGTCCAGCCTGCCGAGCTCGGCGAGCACCGGACGGAGGGGGTGCTGGCGGTGCAGCTCGTCGGAGCGGTAGGTGAGGATCATCAGGACGGGTGCGGTGCGCAGGTTCCGGCTGAGGAAGGCGATCAGGTCACGGCTGGACCGGTCGGCCCAGTGGATGTCTTCGATGATCAGTATCACCGGGCGGCGTTCGGCCAGCCGCTCCAGCAGGGTGAGGATCTGCTCGAAGAGCCGGGCACGGGCGGTGTCGCCCTCCATGTCGCCGCTCGGCTCGCCGAACTCGGGCAGCAACCGGGCCAGGTCGCGCGCGCCGCCCTCGGGCAACAGGGCAGCGACCTCCTCGGCGCTGGACTCGCGGACGAGCTGGCGGATCGCCGCGGTGAACGGCGCGTAGGCGAGGCCCTCCGTGGACAGTTCCACGCAGCCGCCGATGAGCACGTGCGCACCGTTGTCCGCCGCTCGCTCGGCGAAGCACCCGATCAGCCGGGACTTGCCGACCCCCGCCTCGCCGCCGAGCAGTACGGTCGCCGCAGCGTTCTTGCGCGCCTGCTCGAAAGCCTCGGCCAGGTCTGCGAGCTCGGCCTTCCGCCCCACGAAGACGGGACTTACCGCCCGACCCATCATGTCTGCCAGCATGTCATGCCTTACGGATGGTCCTCTTCCTATTTATCGTTCGGCGAAACGGGATTACGGGGGCCGAGGGGCCCGGCCGGGCTGGGGAGGGCGGCCGGGCTCTCGTGCGACGGTCATGCGGGGATGATTTTGCCGAAGAGGCCCCGGCGGCGCTTGGCCTTCGGGCGCTCCTTCTCGGCATCCCGCACCTCGCGGAGGAGGCGGGAGGCGTCCGCCTCCGCGAGAAGCTCATCGAGGCGGTAGGCGATCATCTGCGAGTGGAACTCGGGAATCATTTTGGTGTTCTCCTTGAGCGTGTAACCCTGTGGTGCGTTTTCCCTACAGACTCAAGGTTCGTCCTAAGGCCCCCACCCCCACATCGGGCGGATGCCTTATCTCGGGCGGATCCCCGCCCTAGGAACTACCTAGGCATACCGATCCGCCGCCTTAGACGGGCCCGGGCGGGTCACGGTGGAGGGTTCTCACCGGTGGCGGCGGTCGCGGGCGGAGATCTTTCGCGTCCGTGCACGGAGGGTACGGAGGCGACGGGACGGCGACATGTCCGGTCCTGTCGTTGAACCCGGCGAATGTTGACGAAAACGAGTGGTGGTGCTGGGCGAGGTCCAGTTTGGAAGTAATCACACCAGTCGGCATGCTGGGGTGGTGTCAACTATGACTACTTCGCTCGCCGACGTGGCTTCGTCCAACGTCACGCTGCGGACCTTCCTGCATGGCCTGCCCGGTGTCGACCGCGTGGGCGCCGACCAGCGGGCCGCGATGCTCGGAACCCGATCGATCAAGACAACCGCCAAGGCGGAGGCCATCGACCTGGCCATCCGCATGGTGGACCTGACGACCCTTGAGGGCGCCGACACGCCGGGCAAGGTCCGTGCGATGTGCGCCAAGGCCGTTCACCCCGACCCGGGCGATCCCTCCGTGCCCAAGGTGGCCGCGGTGTGCGTCTACCCCGACCTGGTGGCTCAGGCGGTGGACGCCCTGAAGGGGTCCGGCGTCAAGGTGGCCAGCGTCGCGACGTCCTTCCCGAGCGGTCGTTCCTCCCTCGACGTCAAGACCACCGAGACCGCGTTCGCGGTGGCGGCAGGGGCCGACGAGATCGACATGGTCATCGACCGGGGCGCGTTCCTCGCGGGCGACTACGTCAAGGTCTTCGAGGAGATCGTCGCGATCAAGGCCGCGTGCGGCGCCGCGCACCTGAAGGTGATCCTGGAGACCGGCGAACTCTCCACCTACGACAACGTACGGCGTGCGTCCTGGCTGGCCATGCTGGCCGGCGGCGACTTCATCAAGACCTCCACGGGCAAGGTCCAGCCCGCCGCGACCCTCCCGGTGACGCTGATCATGCTGGAGGCGGTCCGCGACTTCCTCGCCACGACGGGCCGCAAGGTCGGGGTGAAGCCCGCGGGCGGCATCCGGACCACCAAGGACGCCGTCAAGATGCTCGTCCTGGTCAACGAGACGGTCGGCGAGGGCTGGCTGAGCCCCGACTGGTTCCGTCTCGGCGCGTCCACCCTGCTCAACGACCTGCTGATGCAGCGCCAGAAGATGGCCACCGGCAGGTACGCGGGCCCCGACTACTTCACCCTGGACTGAGCGATGTTCGAATACGCACCGGCCCCCGAGTCCCGCGACGTCGTCGACATCCAGCCGTCCTACGGTCTGTTCATCGACGGAGAGTTCGCCGACGGGACGGGAAAGTCCTTCAAAACGATCAACCCCGCCTCCGAGGAGGTCCTGGCCGAGGTGGCCACGGCGTCCGAGGAGGACGTGGACCGAGCCGTTCGGGCCGCGCGCAAGGCGTTCGGCACCTGGTCGGCGATGCCCGGATCCGAGCGGGCCAAATACATCTTCCGGATCGCGCGCATCATCCAGGAGCGCTCGCGCGAGCTGGCCGTGCTGGAGTCCCTGGACAACGGCAAGCCGATCCGCGAGTCCCGCGACGTGGACCTCCCCCTGGTGGCGGCGCACTTCTTCTACTACGCGGGCTGGGCCGACAAGCTCGGATACGCCGGATACGGCGCCGACCCGCGTCCGCTCGGCGTGGCCGGTCAGGTCATCCCCTGGAACTTCCCGCTGCTCATGCTCGCATGGAAGATCGCCCCCGCGCTGGCGTGTGGAAACACGGTCGTCCTCAAGCCGGCCGAGACCACCCCGCTGACCGCGCTGGCCTTCGCGGAGATCTGCCGGCAGGCCGACCTGCCGCCCGGCGTGGTCAACATCGTGACCGGCGCGGGTGAGACCGGCGCGGCCCTGGTGAACCACCCCGACGTCAACAAGGTCGCCTTCACCGGCTCCACCGAGGTCGGCCGGCAGATCGCCCGGTCGGTCGCCGGATCGGGCAAGAAGGTCACCCTGGAGCTCGGCGGCAAGGCCGCCAACATCGTCTTCGAGGACGCCGCGCTCGACCAGGCCGTCGAGGGCATCGTCAACGGGATCTTCTTCAACCAGGGCCATGTCTGCTGCGCGGGCTCCCGGCTCCTGGTCCAGGAGTCGATCGCGACGGAACTGCTGGAGGCGCTGAAGCGGCGGCTCGGCACGCTCCGCCTGGGCGACCCCCTGGACAAGAACACCGACATCGGTGCGATCAACTCCGCCGCCCAGCTCGCCAGGATCCGGGAGCTGTCGGACGCCGGCGAGGCCGAGGGGGCCGAGCGGTGGTCGCCGGCGTGCTCGCTGCCGGACAAGGGCTTCTGGTTCCCGCCGACCATCTTCACCGGGGTCGCCCAGTCGCACCGCATCGCCCGCGAGGAGGTCTTCGGTCCGGTCCTGTCCGTGCTGACGTTCCGTACGCCGGCCGAGGCGGTGGAGAAGGCCAACAACACCCCGTTCGGCCTGTCGGCGGGCGTGTGGACGGAGAAGGGCTCGCGCATCCTGTGGGTGGCGAGCAAGCTCCGCGCCGGCGTCGTGTGGGCCAACACCTTCAACAAGTTCGACCCCACCTCCCCGTTCGGTGGCTACAAGGAGTCCGGGTACGGGCGTGAGGGCGGGCTGCACGGTTTGGAGGCGTATCTCGATGTGTGACCATCACGGTTCCGGCAGGGCCAGACGCCGCGACCGCCGCGCCCAGAGCACGCGAGGCCACGACTTCGCCCGCGCCGGGCGCCCGAGGCTGCGGGGCTGGTTCGCCCACCGGTGCGGCGTGAGCCGTTGCGGTCAGATCTTCGTTCCGGCACGGCTGGCAGAGCAGGAAAGCATGTGGAGAGGGCCGGGAAATGAGTAAGACGGAGAGGCCGAGCCGGGCGCGAGCGAGCGCGGAACTGGCCGCCGAAGGTCCGGGAGAGCGTGCTCAGAGCCGTGATTCCGTACGGCTGGCCGTGCGCAAGACGTACAAGCTGTACATCGGCGGGGCGTTCCCGCGTTCGGAGAGCGGAAGGTCCTACGTCGTGACCTCCTCCAAGGGCGACTTCCTGGCCAACGCGTCCAAGGCCTCCCGCAAGGACGCCCGCGACGCGGTGACCGCCGCGCGCAAGGCGTTCGGAGGCTGGTCCGGCGCGACCCCGTACAACCGGGGGCAGATCCTCTACCGCGTCGCCGAGATGCTGGAGAGCCGCAGGGCCCAGTTCGTCGCGGAGCTGTCGGAGAGCGGGACGAAGAAGGCCGGCGAGGTCGTGGACGCGGCCGTCGACCGGCTGGTCTGGTACGCGGGCTGGGCGGACAAGATCGCCGCGGTTACCGGGTCCACCAACCCGGTCGCCGGGCCGTACTTCAACATCTCCTCGCCGGAGCCGACCGGCGTGGTCGCGGTGGTCGCCCCCGACGAGCCGCTGCTCGGGCTCATCTCGGTGATCGCCCCCGTGATCGTCACGGGCAACACCTGCGTCGTGATCGCCAGCGAGCGGGCGCCCCTGCCGTCGATCACCCTGGCCGAGGTGCTGGCCACCTCCGACCTGCCCGCCGGGGTGGTCAACATCCTCACCGGTTCGGTGAAGGAGATCGCCCCCTGGCTGGCCGCGCACATGGACGTCAACGCCCTCGACCTCACCGGGGTCGGCGACGAGAACCTGGCGATCACGTGCGAGGAGGCGGCGGCGGAGAACCTCAAGCGGGTCTTCCGTCCCACCGGGGCCGACTGGTCCGCCGACCCCGGCACCAGGCGCCTGACGGCCTTCCTGGAGACCAAGACCGTCTGGCACCCCACCGGCGCCTGACCGTTCCCACCGGCACCGGCGTGTGAACCGCCGGGGCCTGACCGCTCCACCAGGCACCGGCGTACGAAACGCCGGTGCCTGTTCGTCTCGACCGGTGTCGGCGTGCGGATCGCCGGTGCCTGTTCGTCTCGACCGGCACCGGCGTGCGGATCGCCGGTGCCGGTACGGCGGAGCCTTCGCGCGGTCAGTCCCTTCCGAGCCAGAGGTCGGGGCCGAACACCTCGTAGTGGATGTCGGAGGCGGGCACGCCGCGACGGAGCAGCTGGGAGCGGACGCCGCGCATGAACGGCAGCGGCCCGCAGAGGTAGGCCACCAGCCGGTCGGGCAGATCGATCCGGGTCAGGTCGACGGTGCCGACGTTGGGCGCCGGTGAGCAGGCGCACTCGCACGGCGTCTCGTACCACCGGTGCAGGGTGGCTTCGGGCAGGTCGTCGACCAGCTGCTTGAGCTCCTCCCGGTGGGCGTGGTCGGCCGGGGCGCGGTCGGCGTGGATCACGGTGACCGGGCGGGTGGAACCGGTGGTCGCGAGATGCTCGACCATCGACAGGATGGGGGTGGCGCCGATTCCGGCCGAGGCGAGGAGCAGCGGGGTCTAACCAATTCGGGGTGTTTCAGCCGAGCGGGGCGTGGCGGAGCCAGGGCTGGGCGGCCTCCAGCTGTCCGGCGAGGGCCAGGAGCTGTGACTCACCCCCCGGGGCGGCGATGAGCTGGACACCGATGGGCAGGCCGCTGGAGTGCCGGCCGTACGGGATGCTCATGGCGGGCCAGCCTGCCATGTTCCAGGCTCCGGTCACCGGGGCGTACGTCAGGTTGACGCGGACGTTCGCCAGGAGCCCGCGGCGGCCCCAGCGCTCCGCGGCCGGGGGGAGGGCGGCGAGCGTCGGGGTGATGAGCACGTCGGCGTTGCCGAACCACTGGTCGGCTCCGTAGGCGCGCCAGCGGTCGCGGCCCGCCGCGCCGTCCATCCCGAGCCTGGCGAGCCGCCGGCCGGCCTTCGCGAGGGACCTGGTCCGGCGTTCCAGCTTGCGCGGATTGAGCCCCGCCCCGTTTTTCCTCGCGCACGCGAACCAGGTGGCGACCGTGGCGGTGCCCAGCCACGTGGGCAGCCGCTCACCCTGGTCCACCATGGTGTGTCCCGCGGCGCCGAAGGCGTCCGCCGCCTGGATCACCGCCTTCTGGAACTCGGCGTCCACCGTGAATCCGGGCGGCAGCGGCATCGGCGCCACCGCGATCCGCAGCTTCATCGGCTCCGAGGGGACCAGGCCGCCGGGGTAGTCGTCGATCGCGCTGCCCACCCCGAGGGACTCGATCTCGCCGGGCTTCGCCAGGGACATGTCTCCCGCCATGACGGCCAGGGCCAGGGCGAGGTCGGCCACGGTCGTGGCCAGCGGGCCGTTCTCCGCCATCCCGAACCAGTCGTGCTCGGGTGGCGGGACCACGTCCTGGCCGGGCTTGATCGAGACGACCCCGCAGCAGGCGGCGGGGATGCGCAGCGAGCCGAGCGCGTCGTTGCCGTGGGCCAGCGGCACCATCCCCGCGGCCACGGCCGCCGCGCTCCCACCGGACGACCCGCCCGAAGTGCGCCCGAGGTCCCATGGGTTGCGCGCCGTGCCGTACACGCTGTCGGAGAATCCGGCCAGGCAGAGCTCCGGCACGTTGGTGATTCCGACGACCACGGCGCCCGCCGCCCTGAGCCTGGCCACCACCGGATGGTCCTCGGCCGCCGGCGCGTCCGGCGTCGCCGCGGAGCCGTTGCGCGACGCCTCGCCCCGGATCGCGACGTTGTCCTTGATCGCGATCGGCACCCCGGCGAGCGGCAGCCGGGCCAGGTCCTCCCGGCCCTGTACGGCCCGCGCCTCGGCCAGTGCCTGCTCGACGCGGACCTTGCGGAAGGCCCCGATACGCCCGTCGCGCACGGCGATCGCGTCGAGGTGCTCCTCGACGACCACGGGCGCGGTGACCTTCCCCCGTCGCACGGCCTCCGCGATTTCCGCTGCGGACACTCCAACCCACGACATGAACCGAGTGTGGTCCGGCAAATGCGGAAGGGGAAGCTCCCCACGTCTCAATCAGATGACTTGTCCGGCTCGTCCGCGTTATCGCGCTCGACCTGTCGGGGGTCGCGGCCCGCGCCCCTGAGCGCCAGGCGCAGCGCGTACTCCAGCTGCGCGTTGACGCTCCTCAGGTCGTCGGCCGCCCACTTGGCGACCGCCTCGTAGACGGCGGGGTCGAGCCTGAGCAGGATCTTCTTCCGCTCAGCCATACAGGCTGCCGGTGTTGATCACCGGCTGGGTCGCCCGGTCCCCGCACAGGACGACCAGGAGGTTGGACACCATCTGGGCTTTGCGCTCCTCGTCGAGCTCCACCACGTTCTCCTCACGCAGCCGGGTCAGTGCGAGCTGGACCATGCCTACCGCACCGGCGACGATCTGTGTGCGCGCCGCGACGACCTGGGTGGCCTGCTGTCGGACCAGCATCGCCTGGGCGATCTCCGGCGCGTAGGCGAGGTGGGTGATCCGCGCCTCCAGCACCTCCACCCCGGCCAGCGTGGTGCGGTCGCTCAGCTCGACGGTGAGCTCGGCGGCCACCTCGGCGCCGTCGCGCAGGCTGGTGCGGCCCTCGTCGTGGGCGTCGTAGGGGTGGGTGGTGGCCAGGTGCCTGACCGCGGCCTCGGACTGGATCGCCACGTACTGCTCGTAGTGGTCCACGGAGAACGCGGCCTTGGCGGTGTCGATCACCTTGTAGACGACGACCGCCGCGATCTCCACGGGGTTGCCGTCGGCGTCGTTCACCTTGAGCTTGGCCGTCTCGAAGTTGCGCACCCGCAGGGAGATCGACTGCTTGCTGGTGAACGGCAGCAGCCACTGGAAGCCCGCCCGGTCCACCGACCCGACGTAGCGTCCGAGGAACTGGACGACCCTCGCCTCGTTCGGGTTGATCACCGCGAATCCGGTGAACACGAACAGCGTGATGACGATCCACGCGACTGCGGCGGCGGTCTGCGCCGTTGTCCCCATCGACGTGGTGACCACGGCCAGAACGGCTCCGAGCAGCACGAGCCCGGCCAGGACGGCGAATCCACTCGTACGGAAAGCACGTCGTTCCATGAGTCCCTGCCCTTGATATCGAAGTGATATCACTACGATAGCGCGCGGTCGGCCATGCCGCCCAGTGCTGGGAGAGGATTCGATGAAATTTCGGAGAAATGGTGCTTTGTCGGGGTGGGAGATGAAAAGTCCTGACAGGTGCCGGGGGAGAGGGCGTGCAGGAATGTCGGGGGGAGAAGGGCGGGGTGCCGAGGGGGGCGTAAGGGACGGCGCCGCGCCGGGACGCCGGGAGAGGACGTGCGGGAATGCCGGGGAGAAGGCTGGGCGGGGTGCCGGGAGTCAGCGGCGGGGGTTGATGCGGCGGGTGGCGACGGCGGACAGGGGATCCTCCGGCCAGGGATGCCGGGGATAGCGGCCGCGGAGTTCGGCGCGGACCGCGCGGTAGCCCTCGCGCCAGAAGGAGGCCAGGTCGGCGGTGACGGCCGCCGGACGGCCCGCGGGAGAGAGCAGGTGGATCACCAGGGGGACCCCGGCGATGCGAGGGGCCTCGGCCCAGCCGAACAGCTCCTGGAGCTTGGCCGCCAGGACCGGCTGGTCGCCGGAGTAGTCGATCCTGATCCGCGACCCGCTCGGCACCTCGATCCGTTCGGGGGCGGTGTCCGCCAGGCGGACACTCCACGGGACCAGGCGGTGCAGGGCGGAGGTCACGTTGAGACGCTCCAGGTCGGAGCGGCGGTGGGCGCGGGACAGCTCCGGCTCCAGCCACCGGTCGGCGGCGTCGATCAGCGCGCCGTCGTCCGTCGCGGGCCACGGGTCGCCGAGTGTCCGGTGACAGAAGGCCAGGCGTTCGCGCAGGGCGACGGCCTCGGGCGTCCAGCGCAGGATCGACAGACCCTCGCTGCGCAGGCCGTCCAGGATGGCGGGGCGGACGTCGGCGTCGCGAAGCCGGGAGGCGGACAGCTCGATCGCGCCCAGCCGTTCCACTCGGCGCGCCGAGACGTCACCGCGTCGTTCACCCGGCGGGACTCGCCAGCCGACCTCCTGCCCGCTGCTGTGGAGAGGGGCGGCGGCGAACCTGGCGATCTCCTCGTCGATCACCACCGCCTGCCTGACGCGGGCGGACGCGGCTCCGGTCGGGCGATCCGCGACCGCCACGGCCAGCCACTCCGCCGTCCCCAGCCGCGAGCCCCCCGGCAGCTCGGCGGCGGTTCCCGACGCCATCAGGTACGACCCGCCCCTGCGCCGGGCCACCCGTTCGGGGTAGGCCAGCGCCACGACCAACCCGGCCACGGCGTCGTCACTCGGCCCCGATCCCGCGCCCCAGCCGGGCGGCACGGAGACGCCGTCGCCGGGGGCTCCCCGCCGGTTCTCGCCGGGAGAGCTCTGCCGGTCGTTACGGGGAACGGCCCGGGCCAGTCGTTCCGTCTCCTGGCGCCACCGGGCGGAGAATCCACCGCCACCGCTGCCACCGCCCTGCCGGGCGGACCGCCAGACCGCGACCAGGTCGTCGCTCGCGTCCCTGGGGAGTTGCTCCGACAGCAACGCCACGACCTCGGCGGCCCGGGGGCCGACGTCGATCAGGGCCCGGGCAAGGCGGGGATGGACTCCGACGCCGGCCATCCGGCGGCCCCGGGCGGTGATCCGGCCGTACCGGGCGCCTGAAGAGCGTGGGCCGGGGGAGGCCGAAGAACGCGCGGTGTCCGGGGAGGGCGGGGGGCCTGAGGAGTACGCGATGTCCGGGGAGGGGGAGCCGTCGGGCGAGCCGAGGGCGCCCAGGGCGTACAGGGTCCGCTGGGCGGCGTCCATCGCGGCGGGCGGAGGCGGGTCGAGCAGGGCCAGGCCGGTGGCGGCGGGGTCGCCCCAGCAGGCGGCCTGCAGGGCGAAGCCGGTCAGGTCGGCGAGGGCGATCTCGGGCTGGGCGTGTTCGGGAAGGCGGTCGTGCTCGGCCTGTGACCAGCATCGATACACCATGCCCGGCGCCTCGCGACCTGCTCGCCCGGCGCGCTGGGTGGCCGAGGCCTTGGACGCGCGGACGGTGGTCAGCGAGCCGAGGCCGCGGGCGTGGTCGGTGCGGGGCTCGCGGGCGAGCCCCGAGTCGACCACGATCCGGACGCCCGGCACGGTCAGGCTCGACTCGGCGACCGAGGTGGCGAGCACCACTCTCCGCCCCGCGGAGGGAGACAGGACCGCGTCCTGGACGTGAGCCGGAGCCTGGCCGTGGACCTGGAGGACCTCGACGCCGGAAAGCATCGCGGCCACCCGGCCGATCTCGCCGACCCCCGGCAGGAAGCACAGCACGTCCCCCTCGTGCTCGGCCAGCGCACGCCGTACGAGGTCGGCGACGTGAGACAGAAAGGCCGGGTCCACCCGCAGGCCGTGAGGAGGGGTGACGGGTCTGGTGGGTGGCGCCCAAATGGGCGTGACCGGGTGCATGGTGCCGGAGGCGTGCACGATCGGCGCCGGGCCGTCGGGGTCGTCCACGGGCGAGAGGGCATTCGGACGGCCGGACTCGTCCACGGGCTGGAGGTCACTCGGCGCGCCGGAATCCGGTCGGCGCATCTGGGGCGAGGTGTCGGCCGAGTCGATCGGGTGGGCCGGAGACACGGTGGCGGCGGAATCCGGCCGGCGAGTCTGGGGAGCGGCTTCGCCGGAGCCGAGGAGGCGGGCCCAGGGGGCGGCGTCGGCGGTGGCGGAGGTGGCGATGATCCGCAGGTCGGGACGGAGGGTGGCGCGGACGTCGAGGAGGAAGGCCAGGGCGGTGTCGGCGTCCAGATGGCGTTCGTGGCATTCGTCCAGCAGGACCACGTCCACGCCGTCGAGCTCGGGATCACGCTGGAGCCGCTGGAGGAGGACACCGGTGGTGACGACCTCGATGAGGGTCTTCGCGCCGACCCTGCGCTCGCCGCGGATCGAGAACCCGACCTCGTCGCCCACCTTCGACTCCAGCAGCCAGGCCATCCGCTTCGCCGCGGCTCGTACGGCCATCCGCCGGGGCTCGGCCACGATCACCCGCTTCGGCGCGGACCCGTCGAGGAGTCCGGCCAGCGCGAGCGGGACGAGGGTGGTCTTGCCGGTGCCCGGAGGGGCGGTGAGCACGGCGATGCCACGCCGGTCCAGAGCCTCGGTCAGCTCGGGCAGGACATGACGGACGGGCAGGTCGTACCAGGCGGAACGCACCCGACCAGTCTCCCCGAGTTCGGCGACCGGCAGGACGGCGACGGTGCCCGTCAGGGTGATGTTCGGGCGGAGGTCTCCTCGGCCTCCGCTCCGGGGCCGGGCAGCACGTCGACGTCGGTGGCGTGCATCGGCTGGTCGCACACCGAGCAGTGCAGCTCTACGTGGCTGATCTCGCCGCAGGCGTGGTGCCGGTAGAGCACCGGTGGACCGGCCTCGCCCGCCGTCCACCGGTCACCCCAGCGCACCATCACCAGCAGCAGGTCGCAGAGCTCCAGACCCTTGACGGTGAGCGTGTACTCGTGGCGCGGAGGCCGGCTCGAATACTCCTGCCGCTCCAGCACGCCGTTCTCGACCAGCCACCTGAGCCGCTCGGCGAGCACCTTGCGTGAGATGCCCAAGCCCTGCTGGATCTGCTCGAAGCGGGTGATGCCGACGTAGATGTTGCGCAGGATCAGCGGCGACCACGGCTCGCCGATGACATCCATCGTGCGGGCGATCGAGCAGGCCATGTCGCCGAACCGGGTTCGCTGCATGGGTCCAGTTTAAGCGAGAGGGTTCCCTCAGGGAATGGTCGCCTGTTAGCGTTTCCCTGTCAGTTCCCTAAGGGAACGTATCGGAGGGATTGCACCATGAACCGTCCCCAGGTCGTCTCGGCGCAGGAGTGGCAGGCCGCGCGGGAGGCGCTGCTGGTGAAGGAGAAGGAACACACCCGCGCACTGGACGCGCTGGCCGCAGAGCGGCGCAGGATGCCGATGGTCCGGCTGGACAAGGACTATCGGTTCACCGCGCCGGACCGCACGACGGTCGGACTCGCGGACCTGTTCCAGGGCCGCCGCCAGCTGGTCGTCTACCACTTCATGCTGGAGCCGGGCCAGGACTGGCTCTGCGGGGGCTGCGCCTCCTTCACCGACAACATCGCCGACCAGTCGCACCTCAACGCCCGGGACACCACGCTGATCCTCATGGCCCGCGCGCCGCAGGAGGAGATCGACCGGATCCGGCGGCGGATGGGCTGGACCGTGCCCTGGTACTCCTCCCACGGCAGCGACTTCAACGACGACCTCGGCCTGGGCGGAGGCTTCGGGCTGAGTGTGCTGCTGCGCGACGGCGAGGAGTTCTTCCGCACCTACTTCACCAACGGCCGCGGGGTGGACCGGCTCAGGCTGGACTTCAACCTGCTGGATCTGACCCCGTACGGCCGGCAGGAGGTCTGGGAGGACTCACCGGAGGGCTGGCCGCAGGACCCGACCATGAGCTGGCTGAAAGTACGCGACGAATACTGAGCCCGGTGTTTCCCTGCCGAACGGCCGGACGACACCGCGTTCGACAGCGGCTTCCAGTGCCTCCGACAGGAACTCGGTGAGGACTGATCAGGGGTCTTCCATAACCGCGGTGCCGACCAGGAAGGACGACTTACGCCACATGCTTCGTCTATGTGAATCGGCGGCTACTGCGAGGCAAGTGGCACCGGCGTCAAGCCGGGTGGCCCATCCGAGTGGAGCTCGTGCCGGGCAGGGGCCATCCAGGCCGGAGTAGCCAAGTACGGAAGAGGCCTTCGGCGCGACCACGGTCGCTCGGGAGTTTTAACCCAGGCCGTGGCGGAGCAGTCGCAGGCCCTCGTCGATTCGCTCCAGGGGGATCGCTCCGTAACCGAGGACCAGTCCGGCCCGGTCGGGTTCGCCCGCGTAGAAACGCGACAGCGGGTAGACGGCGACGCCCACCGCACGGGATCGCTGGATCAGCGCCCTCATGTCCGGCGCCTCGGGTGTCCCCGCATCCGGGAAAAGCGCGCTCAGGTGGATTCCTGTCGCGGAGGGAATCGGGCGCAACCACCCGTCCGGTTGGGCGAGCAGTTCGATGATGCGCCGGTGCCTGGCCTGGTATTCGTTGCGCATCTTGCGGATGTGCCGGGCGAAGAGGCCCTCGTCGATGAAATGGGCGAGCGCCACCTGTGCGGGGAGCGAGGCGTGCCAGTCGGAGACGTACTTCGCCGCCCGCAACGCCCGCCGCAGAGAGGGCGGGGTGAGCAGGAAGCCGAGGCGCAGTGTCGGCAGCATCGTCTTGGAGAAGGTGCCGACATAGAGAACGCGCTCACCTGTGTCGAGACTTTTCAGGGTTTCGAGGGGACGTCCACCGAGGCGGAACTCGCTGTCATAGTCGTCTTCGATCACTGCGGCACCACGTCGTTCCGCCCAGGAAAGCAGCGCGATCCGCCGTGACAGCGACATCGGCATGCCCAGCGGGAACTGGTGGGACGGGGAGACGTACACCAGCCGGGCCTCGTCCGGGATCGCGTCCACGACCAGGCCTTCGGCGTCGACGGGTACGGGAACCACGCGTGCGCCCAGGGATTGGAGCAGCAGCCGAGGGGGCGGGTAGCCCGGTTCCTCGACGGCCACGCAGTCGCCCGGCTCCAGCAGCACGCGTCCGATGAGGTCGATCGCCTGCTGCGTCCCGTTCGTGATGACGATGTCGTCCGCGTCGGCCTGTACGGCCCGGGAGATTTCGAGGTGATGGGCGATCGCGGCGCGTAACCCGGCGTGACCCGCGGGCTCGCCGTACATCGCGGCTCGTACGGCCGAGGGCCGCAGCTCCCGGGACATGAGGCGGCGCCAGCTCTCGAAGGGGAACAGGCGGGCGTCCGGTATGCCTGCCCGGAAGTCGTACGCCGGTTCGGCCGTCGGCGCGGGCGGCGCGGGGATGTCATCCCAGCCGGGACGAGGGCGCAGGGCCTGCCTGGAGGAGGGCTTCCGCTGACGGGGGTCGTCCGTGGCGGCACCACTCGCCTGGTGCTCGCCCTCGTTGCCGGCGAACTCGCGCACCGTCGTGTTCCTGCCGGCGAGCTCGCACACATAGGTCCCCGCGCCGACCTTGCTGTCCAGGAAGCCCTCACCGGTCAGCCGGTCGTAGACGACTCCGACGGTGTTGCGGGAGACCTCAAGACGCCGTGCCAGCTCGCGTGTGGGCGGGAGTCTCTCCCCCGAGCGCAGCCGGCCATCGAGGATCGCGGCCCGTATCTGCCGGTAGATCTGCCCGGAGAGGTCGTTGCGCCCGTTCAGACTCACATGGAAATCCATCGTGTCGAATCTAAATTGGTCCGGTGCGAATCGTCAATTTTGGATCTTACGGTGGTCCTCTGCCCTTTTCTACGATCGTGGAGAACGAACGATTCAAGGGGGAGCTTTGGATATCCGGGACATCGACCGGCGGTCGCTCCAGATCGCCGGTGCGACCATCGCCCACGTGAAGGCCGATCATCTCGATCGTCCCACCCCCTGCGGGGACTGGACGCTTCGCGGTCTGCTCCGGCACCTGGTGAGCGAGAACGAGGGCTTCGCCGCAGCGATGGGGAACGGCTCGGCGCCTCGCACGGTCTGGGACGGCGGCCGGCTGGGGGACGATCCGTATCGCGCGTACGAGACGTCGGCGGAACTCGTCACCTCGGCGTTCGCGCCCGATGACGCTCTCGACCGCGACATGGAAGTGCGCGAGTTCGGGGTCTTCCCGGGGTGGATCGCGCTGAGCCTGCACGCCGTGGACTTCCTCGTGCACGGGTGGGACGTCGCCGCGGCCATCGGCGTGCCGTACGAGCCGGACGACGAGCTCGCGGCCACGGCGCTGAAGATCGCGTCGCGCTGGCCTGACGCGCCCGAGACGCGCGGCCCCGGTGCCGCGTTCGACACCCGCGTCGAGGTGCCCGCGGACGCCCCTGACTTCCAGCGCCTTCTCGGCTTTCTCGGCCGCTCTCCCCGGTGGACGCCGCCGTGCTGAGAACCGACTGGAAACAGGGGCCGACCACCGGCGAGCGAGGCGCGGTGCTGGTCAGCGTCACCGACTTCACCGCGAGCAGGCTGCTGGACCTGCCGGGGATCTTCCAGGCCGGACTCCGGCTGCGCCGTGAATGGCCGCGGCTGGACGGGGCGGTCGGCATGTGGCTGTGGTCCGAACCCCACCGGCTGAGGTGCGGCTCGGTATCGGTCTGGGAGAGCGAGGAAGCTCTCCACCGGTTCGTGGCCTGGCCCGTACACGTGGACATCATGCGCAGGTACCGAGGGCGGGGGCGGCTGAGATCGACTACCTGGAGCGCCGAACGATTCGATGCCACGGCAGCCTGGAGAGAAGCCCGCCGATACCTGTCGGGAGCGATAGAGCGAGGCGAGCCTCGCCGGTGAAACCGGACGCCGCAATACCGGTAGCACCAGCGTCAGGCCACGCGACCCATCTTGACGAAAGATCAAAGCCTGACTCCCGGATTTGGGGCCGAATCAGGGAGTAGCATGAAAGGGGAAGGAGGATCATCCTCATGGCTGATGTCAGGCCCCGGAAGTCTTCGGCAGGAGCGGCTAAGAAGCGAAAGCATCGGACGCTCCCGCCGCGAAGTGATCACGTGACGGGTGGCACGACGCAGGCTCCTCGTAGGAAAGAGATCGAGGAGCGGGCGGCGCTGGTCCTGTTCGAGCAGGCACAACGGCTGGACGGAGTGGCTGCCAGCACGCATGAGACCGGCACTCGTGACACTGTCCGAGAGGTCGTCCAGGATCTACTCGCTCACGCCGAGCCGGTGCGGGCGACGATCGCATCGAAGATTCTCGGCGTTGACGAGAAGACGGTTCGTGCGTGGGCCAAGGAAGGGCTGCTCGCCTCGGTCAAGGGAAGACCCCGTCTGATGCTTGAGGCCGAGCGCCTGTACGCCGTGGCAACACTCGTCCAGGATCTGCGCCGGGCCGGTCGCACCCGGAATCTGGTCGAGGCAATCTGGCAGCGCCTGCAGGACCGGGAGCTTCTGGAGAACGATCAGCTGACCGACGGTCTTCGGCAGATGGAACAGGGCGAGGGCCGTCCATGGCGGGAGATCAAGGCAGAGTGGAGTTCCAAGAATTCGGAGCTGACCGCCGGTGAAGACTGAGGTCTATCTCTCGGTTCTCGCGGAGAAGCACGCTGAGACCTTGCGGAGCGGATCTCAGGGCATTCATTGCCTTTGTCGGTGATCTGGAAGCGCGAGGTTGCGCGGCCCTCGGATATCGACTCATGGGGGAGATCCCAGTGAACCGGTTGTGCGTCAAGCATTTGAGAGGCGCCATGCGCGTCGTGGTTGCCTTCAAAGAGCCGGGTCAGGTATGGGTGCTGATGCTGGGACCTCATGATGAGCGCAACCGGACGCACGATGTCTACACCTCTCTGTGGGAGGTATGCGGGCTGGACACACCACCGGCAGGTGAACGTACCAAACCCCCCTGCTGTGACGACGGAGGCGCGGACCCGAACCTGCCTGAAATCGATGATCTAGTGGCTCGTTGTCGTGATCTTGCCAAGCCGCCTCGTCGGCGTAAGCGTCCAAACTGAAAACTCCAGACTGAACGGCTCTATGCCCCGGTAGACACCAGCGTCAAGCCAGGTGATCCGTTCGGGCGGGATTCCTGTCAGGCGGCCTGGCCGTGACTGAGGAGTGGCCCGATGGCGTTGAGACCTTCGCCGAAGGCCTTGCCATGGGGCGGAAGCGGTGGATTTGGTATATGTCAACGGTTAACTGAGTGGCAGATTTACCGAAGCATCTATGGCAGTTCTGCCGTGAGGTCTGTGGCAGATTAGCCGCAGGTATTGCGGCAGATCTGCCGAATTTTCAGGAGCCCACTCACCCGCCCAGAGGCGAGAGTCAAGTATCCGAAGGATCCCCATGACCATCATGGTCTCGGTGGCACCGGCGTCTCGTGTCTGGTCGGCCTGATTTCCGGCGACGCGTAGACCCTCCGTTTCAGCCGGATCCCGGCCCTTGATCGCCCGGCGTGACTGTGTCGATCTTGGGCAGAATCGTTTTCGGCTCCGGTTTTCTCTACGTGATCAAGGTAAGCAGCTTACGGCGTCAAGGCGATCGATGAGCGTGCTGTCCAGATCACAAAGGGTGAGCCGCTGCACAGCGGCTCACCCTTTTCGGACGGGGGCAACGATCCAAAGTCTCCGAGGCTGGAGAGAGCGGGGGTCTAGGCGTTGGGGGTCAGGACGCCGAAGCTCACGAGGGCGATGATGAAGATGCCCAGGGCGATCCGGTAGATCACGAAGCCGGTGAAGCGGTGGCTGCTGATGTACTTCAGGAACCACGAGACCGCCAGGTAACCCACGATGAACGAGATCACGGTGGCCAGGATCGTCGGGCCCCAGGCGGGGGCGGCGCCATCGCCGATCTTGGCCAGCTCCAGGAAGCCGGCGCCCAGCACGGCCGGGATGGCCAGCAGGAAGGAGTACTTCGCGGCCTCCTCCCGGCGGTAGTCCAGCAGCAGGCCGGCGCTGATCGTGCCGCCGGAGCGGGAGACGCCGGGGATCAGGGCGAGCGACTGGGCGAAGCCGTAGACCAGCGCGTGGGTGAAGCTGAGGTTCTTCTGCAGCGTGAGCTTGTTGCGGGCGGTGCGGTCGGCGAATCCGAGGACCAGACCGAAGACGATCAGGGTGGCGCCGATCAGGCGAAGGTCGCGGAAGGCGTTCTCGATGGAGTCCTTGAAGACCAGGCCGAGGACGACGATCGGGATGGTGCCGATGATCACGTACCAGCCCATCCGGGCGGCGTGGTGGCTGCGAAGGTCGGGCGTCCACAGGGCCCGGACCCAGGTGGAGATGATCTCCCAGAGCTCCTTGCGGAAGTAGATCACCACCGCGGCCTCGGTGCCGAGCTGGATCACCGCGGTGAACGCGGCTCCGGGGTCGGGCCAGCCCGCGAGGGCCGACACGACCCTGATATGGGCACTGGAGGAGATCGGCAGGAACTCCGTCAATCCCTGTACGAGCCCGAGGACCACTGCTTCGAACCAGCCGATCAACTTAAGCACCTTCCATACCAGCACGTGCGTGACTAGGCGAGGCTAGCGGAGGGACAGGGCGACCGTAACTCGGTCATTCGGTTGAGGCCGCCGAGCGAGGACCTGTACGCGCTCATCTGGGCGAGTACGGAACGGTCCCCTTCTCCTTCACGCGCTGATCTTCCGAGTACGGCTCCCGCCTCGTGAGCGGAGGCGGGAGCCTGTACCGGCTATCGAGTGATCTTGACGTCGTCCACTCCGGCCTCGACCAGGGAGGCGCCGGAGGCGTCACCGGCCTCGATCAGGATGCGGACACTCTGCCCGGCGAAGGCGGAGAGGTTGGCCGTGGCCGTGGCCCAGGCGCCGTTGCGGTTGGCGGCCGCGCCGAGCTGCTGGAACACCTGGGTGGTGGTGGAACCGACGACCTTCACCCGCAGGAAGTCGGCGCTGGAGGCGTTGGAGCCGTGCGCGAGATACCAGGAGAACGACAAATTCAGCGTTCCGCTCGGCAGGGTGATCGCGGGTGAGCGGACGCTGGTTGTGCCGCCGTCGAGGTCGTAGTCGCCGGCGGCCGCGCCCGCCAGTCGTCCGGTGACCAGGTCGTTGGAGCCGCTGACGGTGGTGCCGAGCTGCTTGGCGCCGCTGGAGGTGGTGGCCTCCGGGTCA
>NZ_FZOD01000107.1 GCF_900188345.1 Streptosporangium subroseum
ACCGCCCGCGACGTCAACACCACACCGACATCCAACGGAGCCGCACCCAACGCCCGCACCCGCTGGATCTGCGCCTCCAACGACCCCGCAGACCGCGCACTCACCACCAACGGCACCACCGGCAACACCACCACCGGCCCAACCGGCCCCACCGGCCCAACCGGATCCACTGGCTCGACAGCCGGCGCCTGCTCCAAAATCACATGCGCATTCGTCCCACTGATCCCAAACGAAGACACCGCCGCACGCCGCGACCGACCCGTCTCCGGCCACACCCGCGCCTCGGTCAACAACTCCACCGACCCGGCAGACCAATCCACCTGCGGAGACGGCGCATCCACATGCAAGGTGGCAGGCAGCAGCCCGTGGCCCAAGGCCAGAACGGTCTTGATGACACCACCGACGCCGGCCGCGGCCTGCGCATGGCCGAGGTTGGACTTCAGCGAGCCCAGCAGGAGCGGCTGCTCACGGTCCTGGCCGTACGTGGCCAGCAGCGCCTGCGCCTCGATCGGGTCACCGAGTCGCGTCCCGGTCCCGTGCGCCTCAACCGCGTCCACATCGGCGGGCGACAGCCCGGCCGACGCGAGGGCCTGCAGGATGACGCGCTGCTGGGCGCCGCCGTTCGGGGCGGTCAGCCCGTTGGAGGCGCCGTCCTGGTTCACCGCGCTGCCCCGCACCACGGCGAGGATCGGGTGACCGAGGCGCTGGGCGTCCGAGAGACGCTCGACCAGCAGCAGGCCGACGCCTTCCGACCAGCCGGTGCCGTCGGCGGCGGCGGCGAAGGACTTGCACCGGCCGTCGGCGGCCAGGCCGCCCTGCTTGGTGAACTCCCCGAACGAGTCCGGGGTCGACATGACCGCCACACCGCCGACCAGCGCGATCGAGCACTCGCGGCTGCGCAGGGCACGGCCGGCCAGGTGCAGGGCGACCAGTGAGGAGGAGCAGGCGGTGTCGATGGTGACCGCCGGGCCCTCCAGGCCGAACGTGTAGGCGAGCCGGCCGGAGAGGACGGCCGGCGCGGTGCCGGTGAGCAGGTGGCCGAGAACGCCGTCGGGCAGGTCCTCGACGTAGGAGCTGTACCCCATGTAGCTACCGCCGACGAAGACGCCGGCCTGCGTGCCGCGCAGCGTCGCCGGGTCGATCCGGGCTCGCTCGAAGGTCTCCCAGGCCACTTCGAGCAGGACCCGCTGCTGCGGGTCCATGGCCAGGGCCTCGCGCGGGCTGATCCCGAAGAACGCCGGGTCGAAGTCACCGGCGTCGTAGAGGAAGCCGCCGGTGAGCACGTCCATCTCGGCCGAACCCGGCTCGTACCAGGTATCCCAGCCACGGTCGGCGGGGAATCCCGAGATCGCGTCCTGGCCCTCGGTGACCAGGCGCCACAGATCCTCGGGGGAGGAGACTCCGCCGGGGAACCGGCAGCCCATCGCGACGATGGCGATCGGCTCCTGATCGGCCGATTCCAGCTCGGTGAGGCGCTGGCGGGTCTGGGCGAGATCCGCGGTCACCCACTTGAGATAGTCGCGGAGGGTTTCCTCAGTCGCCATTCGCTCCACCTCTGCGGATAACCGAGCAAACGTCGAATTGACCGACGTCCGAAATCAAAGGCTGTTTCCTCGAATAGCGAATTCAGCAGCCCGACGCTCAGGCTAGGAGCACAGGATCGACGCCCGTACCCCTAGCGCTCCCCTACGGAACCGCTCGCTCAAGCCCGTCCCAGCTGCGAATCAATGAACTTCAGCAGCTCGTCGTCGGAGTCTCCGACCGGCGTCTGCGGCAATGGCGCAGGCGCCGGAGCACCCCCCGCTTCCAGCGCGGACAGCAGCGAACGGAGCTTGATCCGCAGTTTGGTGCCCGTGATCGTGTCCGGCGTGGAGCCGGCGAGCCGGCGCTCTATCTCGTCGAGTTCGTCGAGTACGGAGCGTGAATTGTTCGGGACAATATTAATACGCAGGTATGTCGCGAGCGCGGCCGGAGTGGGGTGGTCGAATACCAGCGTCGCGGGACACCGAAGTCCCGTCGACGCATTCACTCGGTTGCGCAATTCGACGGCCGTGACCGAGTCGAAGCCGATTTCCCGGAAAGCGCGGCCCGGCGGGATCTTCTCGGTGTCGGGAAAGCCGAGCACGGCCGCGATGTGGCCCCGCAGCAGGTCGACCAGTTCGCGGTCGGCGTCCTCGGCCGACAGGGTGGCCAGGCGGTCCCGCATCGCGGTGACGGCGTCGGTGTCCTCGGCCTGATCCGTGCCGCGCGCGGCGGTGGCTTCCAGCTCGTCGAAGAAGCGGCCGGGCCGTGCCAGGCCGAACGCCGGCAGGAATCGGGCCCAGTCGACGTCCGCGGCGACCAGCGCCGGTAGCGCGGTGGCCAGCTCGGCCACCGCACGTCCCGGGTCCAGAGGCCGGATGCCGAGCCGGAGCAGCGAACCGTCCGCGGCCACCGTGGCGGCGATCCCGCCGCCCGCCCACGGCGACCAGGCGATGGCGGTGGCCGGCCGGCCCTGGGCGCGACGCCAACCGGCGAACGCGTCGAGGAAGGCGTCGGCGGCCGCGTAGGCGGGGTGACGCGCCGTACCCCAGACACCGGCCACGGACGAGAAGACGATGAAGGCATCCAGTTCGACGTCGGCCAGGAGCTCGTCCAGGAGGAGCGTCCCGGTGACGCGGGCGCCCGTCACCGCCGCGGTCTCGGCCGACGTCAGGTCGGCGATCGGTGTGTCCTGGGCGACACCGGCCGCGTGCACGACCGCGGTGAGGTCGGCGGGGAGGCCGGCGACGAGCGCGGTCACCTGGTCTCGGTCGGCGAGGTCGCAGGCGACGACGGTCACGTGTGCGCCGAGGTCGGTCAGCTCGGCGCGGAGCGCCTCGGCGCCGGGGGCGTCCGGGCCCCGGCGTCCGGCCAGGACCAGGCCGGTCGCGCCGTTGCGGGCGGCCCAGCGGGCGACGTGCCCGCCGAGCGCACCGGTGCCGCCGGTGATCAGTACGGTTCCCCGCGGACGCCAGCCGCCACCGGCCGACGCCGGCGCGGGCCGCAGGCGCCGCCCCCAGGCCTGCCCTTCGCGGAGCGCGAGCTGATCCTCGCCCCCGGTCCCGCCGAGCACCGCGGCGAGCCCGTCCGCGCCGGTGGCCGACAGGTCGACCAGGCCGCCCCACCGCCGGGGGTGTTCGAGCGCCGCGACCCGGCCGAGGCCCCAGACCTGGGCCTGCGCGAGGCTGCGCACCGGCTCGGTACCGACCTCGACCGCTCCGCTGGTGACAACCCACAGCGGAGCGTCCACTCCGTCCAACGCCTGCAGCAGCGCGACGGTGTCCGCGAGGCCGCGGGGAACGCCCGGGTGGTCGGGGTGCGGACGCTCGTCGAGCGCCAGCAGCGACACGATGCCCGCGATCTCGCCCGCCGGGACTTCACCCGCGCCGACGGTCACCACGTCCGCCCCCGCCGACGTCAGCTGCTCCGTCACGGCCCGCACGAGCGAGTCGGCGCCGGTGGGCGTCACGACCAGCCAGCGGCCGGTGAGCCGAGCGCCGGCGCCGAGCGGCACCGGAGCCCAGCCGACGGTATGACGCATACCCGCCTCCGGGGCGGGGAGGGGCTCGCCCGCATCGCTCGGCGAGAGCCAGTACCGGCGGTGCTGGAAGGGGTAGGTGGGCGCGTCGGGGAGCCAGTGGCCGTCGGTGGGCCAGGCCCGCCAGTCGACCTCCACCCCGCGAACCCACGCCTCACCCAACGCCCGAACCTGCCCCGCCGGACCGTCCTCACCACGCCGCAGCGTCCCCCACACCCCGGCATCCGGAGCGCACTGCTCCAACGCCACTCCCAGCACGGGATGACCGGAGATCTCGGCGAACAACCGGAAACCCTCCCCGGCCAGCTTCTCCACGACGGGCGCGAACCGTACCTGCTGCCGCAGATTCGCCCACCAGTACTCCACCCCCACCGCCTCGACGACCAGCTCACCGGTGACCGTCGAATACCACGGGATCACCGGCACCGCGCCTCGGACATCCGCCATCCCGGCCAGCACCGCGTCACGCACCGGCTCCACCTGCGGCGAGTGCGACGCATACCCCACCTCCACCAGCCGGGCCCGCACCTCCCGCATCTCACACCAGGCCACGAACGCCTCAAGCACCGGCCGCTCCCCGGCCACCACCACCTGCGACGGAGAGTTCACCGCCGCCACCACCAGTCCCGCCCACCGCGGGCCGGCCAACCAGGTCTCGACCTTGTCCGCGGCCGCGCTGACCGAGGCCATCCCGCCCGTGCCGTCCAGCTTCACCAGCGCCTGGGAGCGGGCCGCCACCACCCGGGCGCCGTCGCGCACCGACAGCGCCCCGGCCACCACCGCGGCGACCACCTCGCCCTGCGAATGCCCCACCACCGCAGCCGGAACCACCCCATAAGAAGCCCACCAGGCGGTCAACGCCACCCCGACCGCCCACAACACCGGCTGCACCACCTCCACCCGGGACAACCACTCCTCGCCACCGCGCAGAACGGCCTCCACCGAGAAGCCCACCAGCGGCGCCAGCGCCGCATCACACTCCCGGAGGCGATCGGCGAACGCCGGAGAATCCAGCAACCCCACCGCCATCCGCAACCACTGCCCACCCTGACCCGGATAGACGAACACCACATCGGTCCCCGACACCGAACCCGACACCGGCGCCAGCCCACCCGCGACCGCGTCCAGGCCGTCGAGATCCCAGGCCACCGCGCGCTCGGCCAGGCCGGCTCGTGTCGCCAGCGTCACCCCGACGTCGGCCAGGGAGGCCCCGGCGGCGACGAAGTCCCGCATCTCCGCGGCCTGCGTCCGTACCGCACCGGCGTCGGCGCCGGAGAGCAGCAGCGGCACCGGCCCGCCCGACGCCTGGGCCGGGGCCGGCTCAAACGCCGAGGTCGGCTCGGACGCCGGGGCCGGCTCGGACGCCGATGCCGGAGCCAGTGCCGATTCCGGTTCGACCGCCGGTGCCGATACCGATGCCGGTTCGAGCGCCGGGGCCTGCTCCAGGATGACGTGCGAGTTCGTGCCGCTGACGCCGAACGCGGACACCCCGACCCGGCGCGGCCGCCCGGTCTCCGGCCAGGGCCGGGCCTCGGTGAGTAGCTCGACTCCGCCCAGCTCCCACTCCACATGCGGGGAGGGCGCGTCGACGTGCAGCGTCTTCGGCAGCACACCGTGCCGCATCGCCAGCACCATCTTCATCAGCCCGGCCATGCCGGCCGCGGCCTGGGTGTGGCCCAGGTTCGACTTGATCGACCCGAGCCAGAGCGGCTCGCCGGTGCGGCCGGCGCCGTAGGTGGCCAGCAGCGCGTTGGCCTCGATCGGGTCACCGAGCGTGGTGGCGGTGCCGTGCGCCTCCACGGCGTCGATGTCGGCGGGGTCGAGTCGCGCGTTGGCCAGCGCCTGGCGGATCACCTTCTGCTGCGAGGAACCGCTCGGCGCGGTCAGCCCGTTGGAGGCTCCGTCCTGGTTCACCGCGCTGCCCCGCAGCACCGCGAGCACCGGACGGCCCGCCCGCTGGGCGTCGGAGAGCCGCTCCACCATGAGCACGCCGACGCCTTCGGACCAGCCGGTGCCGTCGGCGGCGGCGGCGAAGGACTTGCACCGGCCGTCGGCGGCCAGGCCGCCCTTCCTGCTGAACTCCACAAACGGGCCGGGCGTCGACATGACGGTGACGCCGCCGACCAGCGCCAGGTCGCACTCGCCCTGCCGCAGGGCCTGCGCGGCCAGGTGCAGTGCGACCAGCGACGAGGAGCATCCGGTGTCGATGGTCATCGCGGGGCCTTCGAGCCCGAACGTGTACGAGACCCGTCCGGACAGGACGCTACCCGCGTTGCCGGTGCCGAGGTGGCCCTCCAGCTCGCTGGGGAAGACCCCCATCGACCACATGTAGTCCGAGCCGTTGGTCCCGGCGAACATGCCGGTACGGGTGCCGCGCAGGCCGAGCGGGTCCAGGCCCGCGCGTTCCAGGGCCTCCCAGGAACACTCCAGCAGCAGCCGCTGCTGCGGGTCCATCGCGACGGCCTCGCGCGGCGTGATCCCGAACAGCCGCGCGTCGAAACCGGCGACGTCGCGCAGGAAGCCGCCCTCGCTGGTGTAGGTGGTGCCGCGCACCGACGAGTCGGCGTTGACCAGGTCCCCGAGATACCAGCCGCGGTCGGTGGGGAACGGTGACATCGCGTCGACGCCGTCGGCCACCAGCCGCCACAGGTCGTCCGGGGAGCCGACCCCGCCGGGGAAACGACAGCTCATCGCGGTGATCGCGATCGGCTCGTCCAGCGCGGCCACGCTTGCGGTGACGGTCATGGTCGCGGCGGGGGCGGCGGTTCCGCCGACCCGGGCGAGCAGATGCGCCGCGAGCGCGGCGGCGTTCGGGTGGTCGAAGACGACCGTGGCCGGCAGCGGAACCCCGGTCTCGGCCCGCAGCCGGTTGCGCAGGTCGACCGCGGTGAGCGAGTCGAAGCCCAGGTCGCGGAAGGACCGGCGGGGCGCGATGTCGTCGTTGGAGGCGTGGCCGAGCACGGCGGCGGCGCTGGCCCGGACGAATTCGAGGACGACCCTCTCCCGCTCGGCGGCGGGCAAGCCGGCCAGGCGGGTGGCGAGACCCGCGCCGTCCCCGGCGGGCTCCGCGGCCCGCGCGAGCGCGTCCCGGACGGCGGGAATGTCGCCGATCAACGGCCGGGGACGCTCGGCGGTGAACAACTCGGCGAAGCGCGGCCAGTCGACGTCGACCACGCAGATCGTCGTGTCGTCCTGGGCGACCGCGAGGCGCAGTGCCTCGATCGCCGGCTCCGTCGGCATCGCGACGATGCCGCGCCGGCGCAGTTCGGCCCCGACCTCGGCCGAGGCCATGCCGGCTTCGGCCCACGAGCCCCAGGCGATCGCGGTCATCCTGCCGCCGCGGGCCCTGCGCTGCTCGGCGAGCGCGTCCAGGGCGGCGTTCGCGACCGCGTAGGCGGCGTGCGACTGGCTGCCCCAGACACCGGACAGCGACGAGAACGTGACGAACGCGTCCACGTCACCGACCAGGGCGTCCAGGTGCACCGCGCCGGCGACCTTCCCCGCGAGCAGGCGCTCCACCAGCTCGACGTCGGTCTGGTCGAACGGCACGTTCGCGCCGACCCCGGCGGCGTGCACGACGGCGTCGACCGTGCCGACGCCCGCCAGCAGCGCCTCGACCGCGGCCCGGTCGGCCAGGTCGCACGCGACGATCAGCACCGCGACGCCGGTCTCGGCCAGCTCGTCGCGGAGCCGCGCGGCTCCGGGGGTGTCGGCGCCGCGCCGGCTGGTCAGCACGAGCCGTTCGGCGCCGTTCGCGGCGGCCCAGCGCGCGACCCGGGAGCCGAGCGCGCCGGTGCCGCCGGTGATCAGGATCGTGCCGCGGGGCTGCCAGCCCTCCCCGCCCTTCCGGGCCGGGGCCGGGGTGACGCGACGGGCCCACAGCCCGCCGGAGCGGATCGCCACCTGGTCCTCCGCGCCCAGGGCGCCGGCGAGGACGGCGGTGAGGGTTTCCCCCGCACGGGCGTCCAGCGTCTCGGGCAGGTCGACCAGGCCGCCCCAGCGGCGAGGCGTCTCCAGCCCGGCGATCCGGCCCAGGCCCCAGACCTCGGCCTGGGCGAGGCTGCGTGGAGCCCCGTCGACGCCGACCGCCCCCTGGGTGAGGGCCCAGACGGGGGCGTCGTTCCCGGCGTCGCCGAGCGCCTGGATCAGCGCCAGCGAACCGGCGACCGCGCGCGCGACCAGGGGGTGTTCCGGCATCGGCCGCTCGTCGAGGGCCAGCAGCGACACCACCCCGGCGTACGGCCCGGTGGGCAGGGCGGCGACCAGCACGGCCCGGTCGGCGGACGCGTCCACGACCAGCACGTCAAGGTCGGGGAAGAGGCCGGCCAGGTCCGGGGTCTCGACGCCGTCGGGCCGCACGAGCAGCCACCGGCCCTCCGGTCGCGCCGGTACGGGGACCGGCAGCGGGGCCCAGCCGACCGCGTACCGCCAACCGTCGATCGTGGACGCCAGTTTCCGTCGCGCCCGCCAGGACGTCAGGCCGCCGAGCACCGGCTCGACGACGTCGGTGGCCAGGCCGAGTTCGCCGGCGAGGGACTCGGCGCCGGCCTCGACGGCGGTCCAGAACTCCGGGTCACCGCCCTGGTCCCGGCGCTGCTCCTCGGGCGTCAGCCAGTGGCGGCGGCGCTGGAACGCGTAGGTCGGCAGCTCGGGGAGCCAGCGTGTGTCGGCGAACCACGGCGACCAGTCGATACCCGCGCCCCGCGCCCAGGCCTCGCCCAGGGCGCGGATCTGCCCTGCCGGGCCGTCCTCGCCGCGGCGGAGCGTGCCACAGACCTCGGCGTCCGGAGCGCACTGCTCCAGCGCCACGGTGAGCACCGGGTGACCGGAGACCTCGGCGAACAGCCGGAATCCCGCGTCGGCGAGGCTCTGGATCACCGGCGCGAACCGTACCTGCTCGCGCAGGTTCGTCCACCAGTAGCCGCCGTCCACCGGGTCGGTGATCCGTTCCCCGGTGACCGTGGAGAACCAGGGAACGCGCGGTACGGCGCCCCGCACGTCGGCCAGGCCGTCGAGAATGGTGTCCCGCACCTGCTCGACCTGCGGCGAGTGCGACGCGTACCGGACCTCGACCAGCCGGGCCCGAACTCCCCGCTCCTCGCACCACGGGATGAACGCCTCCAGCCGGGACCGGTCACCGGCCACGACGACCTGCGCCGGGCCGTTGACCGCGGCCACGACGAGGTCGGCCCAGCTCGGCCGGCCCGGATCCTCAGGCGAGGCCAGCCAGCGCTCGACGTCGGCCGCGGGGGCGCTCACCGAGAGCATTCCGCCGTCCCCGCTGAGGTCGATCACCGCCCGGGACCTGACCGCGACCACCCGCGCGCCGTCCTCGATCGAGAGCGCGCCGGCCACCACGGCCGCGACGACCTCGCCTTGCGAATGGCCGACCACCGCCGCCGGTGTCAGCCCGTGTGACTCCCACCAGGCGGTGAGGGCTACGCCGACCGCCCACAGCACCGGCTGCACGACCTCCACCCGGGTCAGCCAGTCGTCCGTGCCCCGCAGTACGGCCTCCACCGAGAACCCGGTATGCGGCCGCAGCGCCGCGTCGCACTCCCGGAGGCGGTCGGCGAACGCCGGCGAGTCCAGCAGCCCGACCGCCATGTTCAGCCACTGGCCGCCCTGCCCCGGGTAGACGAACACCACGTCGGAGGCGTCGAGGGCGGTGCCGGCCACGAGCCCGGACTCGACCGCCTCCAGGCTCTCGAGGTCCCACGCCACCGCCCGGTCGGACAATGCGGCCCGCCGGGCCAGCGTCGCTCCGATCTCCCGCAACGACGCTCCGCCCGCCGCGAAGTTCCGTACGGCGGCGGCCTGCGCCCGGAGCCCGGCCGGGCCGGCGCCGGAGAGCAGCAGGGGAATCGGCCCGGACTCGGCCGGCCGTACGGGCTCCTCGGCCGGATCGCCCTGCTCAAGGATCACGTGGGCGTTCGTGCCGCTCATTCCGAACGACGACACGGCCGCCCGGCGCGGGCGGCCGGTCTCCGGCCAGGTCCTGGCCTCGGTGAGCAGCTCCACCGCTCCGGAGGCCCAGTCGACCTTCGGGGTCGGCTCGTCGACGTGCAACGTCTTGGGCAGCAGCCCGTGCCGCATCGCGAAGACCATCTTGATGATGCCGCCGACGCCCGCGGCGGCCTGGGTGTGGCCGATGTTCGACTTGAGCGAGCCCAGCCAGAGCGGCTCCTCGCGGTCCTGGCCGTACGTCGCCAGCAGGGCCTGGGCCTCGATCGGGTCGCCCAGCGCGGTGCCGGTGCCGTGCGCCTCGACGGCGTCGACCTCCTCCGGCTCCAGCCCGGCGTTCGCCAGCGCCGCCCGGATGACCCGCCGCTGGGACGGACCGTTGGGAGCGGTCAGGCCGTTGGAGGCCCCGTCCTGGTTCACCGCCGTGCCACGGATCACGGCCAGCACCGGACGCCCGGCCGCCCGCGCCGACGAGAGCCGCTCGACGAGCAGCACCCCGGCGCCCTCGCCCCAGCCGGTGCCGTCGGCCGACGCCGCGAACGACTTGCACCGGCCGTCGACGGCCAGGGCGCGCTGCCGGGAGAACTCCATGAAGGTCCCCGGCGTCGACATCACCAGCACGCCGGCGACCAGCGCCTGGTCGCACTCGTCGGCCCGCAGCGACTGCGCGGCCAGGTGCAACGCGACCAGCGACGACGAGCACGCGGTGTCCACCGTGACCGCCGAGCCCTCCAGCCCGAACGTGTACGCCAGCCGGCCGGACAGGACGCTGGAGGCGTTCCCGGTTCCCAGGTGGCCCTCCAGCTCACCGGGGTGGTCGCCGAGCAGGCCGAGGTAGTCCTGGTCGTTGCTGCCGGTGAAGACGCCGGTACGGGCGCCGCGCTGGCCCAGCGGGTCCATGCCGGCCCGCTCGAACGCCTCCCAGGCGCACTCCAGCAACAGCCGCTGCTGGGGGTCCATCGCGCGGGCCTCGCGCGGGCTGATCCCGAACAGGGAGGCGTCGAAGTCACCGACGTCGTAGAGGAACCCGCCCGCGCGCGTGACGGAGGTACCGGACGCGTCGGGGTCGTCGCTGAACAGCGTGGTGAGGTCCCAGCCGCGGTCGGCCGGGAAGTCTCCGATCGCGTCCGTGCCCCCGGCGACCAGACGCCAGAGATCCTCCGGACCGCGCACCCCGCCGGGGTAGCGGCAGGCCATGCCGACGATCGCGATCGGCTCGGTGGCCCGCGCGGTCGCCTCCTCCTGCTGACGGCGGAACCGGTTGGTCTCCTTCAGTGCGCTGCGCAGGGCCTTGACGAGCTTATCGTCCGGCTGGGTCATGGTTTACTCCGCTCGTCAGGCCAGGTCAGGGGTTGTCGGGACTGCTGGGGTGGGGGGTCGGGGCGACTGGGTGGGGGGTCGGGGCTGCTGGGGCAGGGGTCGTCGGAACCGCCAGATCGGGGCGACCGGGTGTGTCGCGGGTGACGAGGTAGGTCGGGAGATCGTCCTGGCGGTACGGCTGGCGGGGTAGGTCGCGGGGTCGTCCTGGCGGTGCGGTTGACGGGGTAGATCGAGGGATCGTCCTGGCAGTGCGGTTGACGGGGTAGGTCGCGGGATCGTCCTGGCGGTACGGCGGCGTCGGGAGTGTCGGTCGTCGGGATCCGAGCGGGGGCGTCAGTCCGTGTCGGGGTCGTCGCCGCCCAGCGCGAGCTTCACCAGGTCGTCGAGGTCCATCGCGTCGAGATCGTCGGCGGGTTCGGCGGGTTCCGGGGCAGGCCGGCCCTGATCCGCCGGTGCCAGCCGCAGCAGCCGGGGCAGGAGCCCGGACTCCCGAAGCCGCTCGACCGAAATCGCGGCCAGCGCCGCGCGGATCTCGGCGTCGGGCAGATCCGCCGCCTCCTCGGCGGGCACGAGCGTCTCCCTGAGATGCCCGGCGAGCTGCTCGGCGTTCGGATAGTCGAAGACGAGCGTCGGCGAGAGCGACAGTCCGGTGGCGGCGATCAGCCGGTCGCGCAGCTGTACCGCGGTGAGCGAGTCGAAGCCGAGCTCGCTGAACGCGCGGCCCGGCGCCACCGCGGTTCCCGACCCGTGCCCGAGTACGGCGGCCACCTCGTCCCGGACCAGTCGCAGCAGGATCCGGTCCCGCTCGGCCGGGGTGGCGTCGGCCAGCCCCGCGGCCAGGTCGTCGCGCGCCGGGCCCGTGCCGGGAGGGGAGTCCGGGAGCAGATCGGTGAACAGCGGCCGGGGCCGCGCGGTGGAGAACACCGGAACGAACCGCGCCCAGTCCACGTCGGCCACGGTGACCAGGGCGTCGTTCGCGCCGGCCGCGACACTGAGCGCGTCCAGCGCGCGGGCCGGCGCCATCGGGGTGAGCCCGCGCCGCCGCAGCCGGTCCGCGATGTGGTCGTCGGCCGCCATGCCGATCCGGGCCCACGGCCCCCAGGCGACCGCCGTCCCGGACCCGCCCCGCGCCCGGCGCCGCGCGATGAGCGCGTCCAGGGCCGCGTTCGCCGCCGCATAGGCGGCCTGCTCCGCGCTCCCCCAGACACCCGCGATCGAGGAGAAGACGATCAGTGGCACGTCCGGCAGCAGCGCGTCGAGGTGGGCCGCGCCGTCCACCTTGCCGGCCGCCACGGCGCGCAGGTGGTCCGCGTCCTCGGCGGCCAGCGGCACGTCCTGGCTGACGCCGGCCGCGTGCACGACGGCGTCCACCTCGCCGACGTCGGCGAGCAGGGCCTCGACCGCCGACCGGTCGGACAGGTCGCAGGCGTGTGCCTCCGCCATGGGCAGTTCGGCGAGCAGCTCTTGCGCGCCGGGGGCCTCGGCGCCCCGGCGGGAGACCAGCACCAGCCGCTTCGCGCCGTGGGCCGCGGCCCAGCGGGCGACCTCGGCACCCAGGCCGCCGGTGCCGCCGGTGATCAGTACGGTTCCGTCCGGCCACCAGTGCGGGGCCCCGCCCGGCACGGGTGCGGGGACCAGCCGCCGCAGCATCGGACCGGCCGCGCGGAGGGCGATCTGGTCCTCGGCGCCGAGCCCGCCGGCCAGCACCGCGACGAGCCGGGCCGCCGCCGGGGCGTCGAGCCGCTCGGGAAGATCGACCAGCCCGCCCCACCGGTCGGGGTGCTCCAGACCGGCCACCCGGGCCAGCCCCCAGGCCGCCGCCGGGTCGAGATCGGGTGCCGGGTCGTCCGGCCCGGTGGAAACCGCGCACCTGGTGAGGAACCAGTGCGGTGCCGCCAGGCCCAGCCGGGTGACCGCGAGGGCCTCGGCCGGGGTCGACACCGCGGCCAGCACGCCGTCGAGGTCCGGGCCGGGCTCCGTGACCACCTCGGCGCCTGCGGCCCGCAGTGTGTCGGCGAGGGTGCCGTCGTCACCCAGCACGAGCCAGGCACCGGTCAGCGACGCCGCCGGCGGCTCGACGGCCGGCTGCCACTCGACGCGGTAGCGCCATCCCTCGGTGCCGGGCTGCTCCGCGGGCAGCGCGTCCAGCCAGAACCGCCGCCGGTGGAACGCGTACGTCGGGAGATCGACGCGGTGCGCGTCCGGGAGCACCGCGGCCCAGTCGACCGGGGAACCGTGGACGAACAGCGTGGCCAGTGCGGTGAGCGCGGTGGTGGGCTCGTCCCGGTCCCTGCGCAGCGTCGGAACGCACACGGCGTCCGGCCGCAGCTGCTGGGTCATCGCGGTGAGAACGCCGTCCGGTCCGAGTTCCACGAACGTGCCGATGCCTTCCAGCGCGCCGATCGCATCGGCGAACCGGACCGGCCTGCGGACCTGCTCGACCCAGTACTCCGGGTCCGACCACTGCCCGGGCGTCACCGGCCGGCCGGTGACCGTCGAGATCACCGGCGTCGTCGGCTCTGCGAAGCTCAGGGTCTCCACGACGGCCCGGAACGCGGCGACCATCGGCTCCATCAGCCGCGAGTGGAAGGCGTGGCTGGTCCGCAGGCGATTGGTCTTCCAACCCCGCTCGGCCGCCAGCTCGGCGATCCGCTCGATATCGTCCTCAACCCCGGACACCACCACCGACGCCGGACCGTTCACCGCCGCGACATCAACGGCAAAGCCACCGTGCGACTCGCCGCCGCCCACGACGGCCAAGCCACCGGCACTCGACTTACCACCACCGTTCGACCCCTCGCCGCCCACCGAGGCCAGACCACCATTCGACGCGCCATCGACCACGGAGGCCAAAAGCGCCCGAACCTCGGCCTCAGATGCCCCAACCGCGAGCATCGCCCCACCCGAAGGCAACGCCTGCATCAACCGGCCCCGGGCGGCGACCAGCGTGGCCGCGTCCGCCAGCGAGAGCACCCCGGCCACGTGCGCCGCCGCGATCTCCCCGATCGAGTGGCCCACCAGGACGTCGGCTCGCACGCCCCAGCGCGAGAGCAGGGCGTGCAGCGCCACCTCGACGGCGAAGAGCGCCGGCTGGGCGTAACCGGTCCGGTGGATGAGGTCCTCGTCGCCGAGCACGGCGGCCAGCGGCCGGTCCAGATGCGGGTCGAGCGCGGCGGCGACCGTGGCCAGCGCGTCCGCGAACACCGGGAACTCGGCGGCGAGTTCCGCCCCCATGGCCAGCCGTTGCGCGCCCTGTCCGGTGAAGAGGAACGCCCGCTTCCCGCGTGCTGTGACTCCCTCGACCACGCCCTCGCCCCGGCCTCCGGCGGCCCAGGCGGTCAACGCGTCGACGGCCTTCCCCGTGCCGTCATCGGTCCGCTGCGCGAGGAACACCGCCCGGTGCGGCAGCGCGGCCCGCAGCGTGCTCGACCAGGCGACGTCGGCCAGGGACTCGCCCGGGTGTTCCCGCAGGTGCCGGCCGAGCCGCCCGGCCTGCCGGCGCAGCGCGTCGGCGTCCGGCCCGGTGACGATCAGCGGCGCCACCCGGCCGGTCGCCGGACCGGAGGCGACCGTCTCGGCCGGGGGCTCCTCCAGGATGACGTGCGCGTTGGTCCCGCTGATCCCGAACGAGGAGACGCCGGCCCGGCGCGGGCGCTCCCCCGCCGGCCACGGCCGCGCCGAGGTGAGCAGCTCGACGTTCCCGGCGGCCCAGTCGACCGTCGGCGTCGGCTCATCGACGTGCAGCGTCTTGGGCAGCACCCCGTGCCGCATGGCCTGGATGACCTTGATGATCCCGGCGACCCCGGCGGCGGCCTGGGTGTGTCCGAGGTTGGACTTGATCGACCCGAGCCACAGCGGCGTCTCCCGGTCTTGACCGTAGGCGGCCAGCAGGGCCTGCGCCTCGATCGGGTCACCGAGCGTGGTGCCCGTGCCGTGCGCCTCGACCGCGTCCACGTCCTGCGGTCTGAGATCGGCGACGGCCAGGGCTTCCCGGATCACCCTCTGCTGGGCGGGGCCGTTCGGCGCGGTCAGCCCGCTGGACGCGCCGTCCTGGTTCACCGCCGTTCCCCGGACGACCGCCAGGATCGGGTGCCCGTACCGCTGGGCGTCCGAGAGCCGTTCAACCAGCAGCATGCCCGCGCCCTCGCCCCAGCCGGTGCCGTCGGCGGCGGCGGCGAACGACTTGCACCGCCCGTCGGCGGCCAGGCCGCGCTGCCGGGAGAACCCGATGAACGTGTCCGGAGTGGCCATCACCGCGGCCCCGCCGGCCAACGCCAGGTCGCACTCGCCCGCCTGCAGCGCCCGGGCCGCCAGGTGCAGCGCGACCAGTGACGACGAACACGCGGTGTCCACGGTCAGCGCGGGGCCTTCCAGCCCGAGCGTGTAGGAGATCCGCCCGGAGGCGACGCTGCCGGAGTTCCCGGTCCCGAGGTAGGCCTCCACCTCGTCCGGGACGTCGAGCAGGCGTGCGGCGTAGTCGTGGTACATCAGCCCGACGTAGACGCCGGTACGGCTGCCGCGCAGGCCGAGCGGGTCCACCCCTGCGTGCTCCAGCGCCTCCCAGGCCGTCTCCAGCAGCAATCGCTGTTGCGGGTCCATCGCGAGCGCTTCCCGCGGCGAGATCCCGAACACGTCCGGGTCGAAGTCGGCGGCGTCGTAGAGGAACCCGCCCTCCCGCGCGTACGACGTGCCCGGGTGATCGGGATCGGGGTGGTAGAGCCCCTCGACGTCCCAGCCGCGATTGTCAGGGAACAGCCCGATGCCGTCCCTGCCCTCGGCGACGAGGTTCCACAGCTCGTCCGGGGTGGTGATCCCGCCGGGGTAACGGCAGGCCATGCCGACGACGGCGATCGGCTCACGCGCTCCGGCCTCGACCTCCGCCAGCCGCTTGCGGGTCTGGTGGAGGTCTGCGGTCACCCGCTTCAGATAGTCCCGAAGCTTCTGCTCACTCGACGACACCGGCGCGTCACCTCACTCCGGCGGTCACCGGGATCGCGGGGGCGGGCGGCACCACGGACCGGCGGCACCGTCCCAGACGGTAGGAGCGCCCAACGGACCCCTCAACCCCTACGACTCCCTTAGAACCGGGGTCGGGGGCCGGCCCAGACCGGCGGCGACCCGACGCTGCACCTGGTCGGTCACGGCAGTAGCCGTGAGTCGCTGCCGAGGAGATGATCATCCCTCCGGCTCAGCCGTTCCGAATGAGTGCGGCCGGAGCGGGGTCAGGTATCGCGCCCTCCCCGCTCAGGCCGCGCCCTTCCAGCGAGGAAGGCGACGCGCCGCCACCGGCCCGCTACCGAGATGCGGGCCGGTGCTCCGGCCTTCAGCGCAGGAGTGTCCTCCAGGGCGCGAGCGTGCCTTGGCCTTCCGGGTTCTGCCGTCAGATCAGGACGCGATCCGGCAATACATTCACGTCGCCGCCGGATGGGCGGAGACGTGAAACGCCTGCGGAGCCGAGGTAAGACCTGGACTCGTCCAGGCCCCCGGCGGTGAGACCGGAACCCACCGAGATGTCGCGCGAGCGACATGGCAGGAACCCCCGGCATTCACGCCGGGGCGGACGTCAAAGGCCCAGCTCGTTGTCGATGAAGGCGAACATCTCCTCGTCGCTGGCCTCCTCCAGCAGGTCGACGACCCCGTCTGCCTCGGCCGGCTGCCAACCGGCGAGCAGCTTCTGGAGCCGGCCGGCGATCTGGTCGCGGACCGCCGGGTCGAGCCCGTCGGCGGCCAGTGCGGCCTCGAACCGGTCGAGCTCGGCCAGCGCGGGCAGCGGCGGGGCCGCCGGGACCAGCTGGTCGCGGAGGTGCTCGGCCAGGTCATCGGAGGTCGGGTAGTCGAAGATGACCGTCGCCGGCAGGCGCAGGCCGGTCGCCGCGGTCAGACCGTTGCGCAGCTCGACCGCCGTGAGCGAGTCGAAGCCCAGGTCGAGGAAGCCCCGGGTGGGCTCGATCACCTGGTCGGCCGAGTAGCCCAGCACGGTCGCCACGTGGCTGTGCACCAGGTCCAGCAGCAGCCCGCGCTGGTCTTCGGCCGAGCGCCCCGCCAGCTGCTGGGTGACCGGCACCGTCGCCGCCGCCGCGGACGCCGCGGCCCTGACCGTGGGCGGCCGGACCAGGCCGCGCAGCAGCGGCGGCACCTCCCCGGTCGCCCGTACGGTCGCCAGGTCGAGCCGGATCGGCACGACCTGCGCCGCCGGCGCGGCCACGGCCGCGTCGAACGCCGCGAGCCCCGACTCGACGTCGAACGGGTGCACGCCGGCCTGGGCCATCCGCTGCCGGTCGGCCTCGTCCAGGCCACCGGCCATGCCGCCGTCGGCCCACGGCCCCCAGGCCAGCGCCTGTCCCGGCAGGCCGAGCGCCCGGCGATGTTGCGCGAGCGCGTCGAGGAACGCGTTGGCCGCGGCGTAGTTCGCCTGGCCCGGCGTCCCGAAGATCGCCGACGCGGACGAGAACAGGACGAACGCCGACAGGTCCAGGTCGCGGGTGAGCTCGTGCAGGTGCAGCGCGCCGTCCACCTTGGGCCGCAGCACGCGGTCGAGCTGGTCGGGCGTCATCCGCTCGACGATCCCGTCGGCCAGGACGCCGGCGGTGTGCACCACCGCGGTTAGCGGATGCTCCGCCGGGATCTCGGCGAGCACCGAGGCCAGCGCGGCCCGGTCGGTCACGTCCGCCGCGGCGAGCGTGACCTGCGCACCCTCCGCACGCAGCGCCTCGGCGAGCGTCTCCCCACCGCCGGTGCGGCTGACCAGGACCAGCCGGCCGACCCCCTGGGAGGCGACCAGATGCCGCGCCACCTGGCCGGCGAGCGCGCCGGACCCACCGGTGATCAGTACGGTGCCGGCGCCGAACGGCTCGGACACCGGATCCGCCGCGGTGGTGCGCGCCAGCCGTGGCGCGAACAGCGCGCCGCCGCGGATCGCCAGCTGCGGCTCGCCGGAGGCCAGCGCCGCCGGCAGCGCCCGCCAGGACGCGGCGTCGTCGTCGACGTCCACCAGCAGGAACCGGTCGGGGTTCTCCTGCTGAGCCGAGCGGAGCAGTCCCCAGACCGCCGCCCCGGCGAGGTCGGCGCCGCCGCTCTCCGGCAAGACCGCGTTCCTGGTCAGTACCACCAGCCGGGAGTCAGTGGCCAGCGAGCGCTGCAGGATCTCCAGCACCCGGCGGACCTCGGCATGCGTCGCCTCGGCGACTCCCTCGGCGTACATGGTCTCGGCGTTCGTGGTCTCGGCCTGCGTGGTCTCGGCGACCTCATCGGTCGCGGCACCCCAGGCGGCCAGGAGCGTGACCGGAGCACTGAGGGTGGCCTGTGCGGGCACGCCGGGCAGCTCCGGCAGCGGCTCGCCGAACACCGCCCAGCCGGCCGTCTCCGGGGAGGTCACCGACACGGAAGACGCAGGTACCCGGGCCCACTCGACCGCGAACAGGTCGGTCGCGCCGGGGCGGGCGGAGGGCACCGGCCGCAGCACCAGCGATCCGACCGTGAGCACGGCCTGCCCCGCCGTGGTGAACGCCTCGAGCCGGACCGCGCCGCCGCCGGCCGGGCTGAGCCGGACCCGCAGCCGATCCGCGCCGGTGGCGTACACGGCCACGTCCGACCAGCTGAACGGCAGCCGGGCCGCCCCGTCACCCTCGCCGGTCAGGCTCAGCGCGTGCAACGCCGCGTCGACCAGAACGGGATGCGCGCCGAACCGGGACGCCTCACGCTGCTGGTCGTCGTCGAGGACCACCTCGGCGAACAGATCGTCGCCGCGCCGCCAGACCGCCTGCAGCGCCTGGAACGCCGGTCCGTACTCCAGACCGATGTCCCGGAGACCGGCGTAGAAGCCGTCGAGCGGCACCGGCATGGCGTCCGCGGGCGGCCAGGCGGCCGTAGACGGCTCGGCTGCGGCGCCGGTCAGCGTGAGGTTGCCGGTGGCGTGGTGCTGCCAGCCGTCGCCGCGCTCGTCGCGGGAGTGGATCCGCAGGGCCCGGTGGCCCCGCTCGTCCGGACCGTCCACCGTCACCTGGATCTGGGCCGCGGCGCGGTCGGGGACGACAAGCGGCGCGTGCAGCGTCAACTCCTCGACGGTGTCGCAGCCGACCTGGTGGGCGGCCTGAACCGCGAGCTCCAGAAGCGCGGTTCCGGGCAGCAGCGCCGCGCCGGCGACCACGTGGTCGGCGAGCCAGGGCTGGGTGCGCAGCGAGATCCGTCCGGTGAGCACCACCCCGTCCCCGTCGACCAGCGGTACGACCGCGCCGAGCAGGGGGTGGTCGGCGGCGTCGAGCCCGGCCGCGCTCAGGTCGCCGGCGCCTCGGGTCGCGGTGATCCAATACCGCTGCCGCTGGAAGGCGTACGTCGGCAGCGTCGCCTGCCGGACGCCCTGATGCAGCGCGCTCCAGTCCACCGGGACGCCGTTGACGTGCAGGGTGGCCAGCGCGGTCAGCGCGGTGGTGACCTCATCGCGCTCCCGGCGCAGCAGCGGAACCGCGACGGCATCCGGCTGCTGCACCAGCGCGGCCAGCACCCCATCCGGACCCAACTCCACAAACCTACTGACACCCTCCAACGAACCAATCGCATCGGCGAACCGGACCGGCTTGCGAACCTGCTCGACCCAGTACTCCGGATCCGACCACAACCCCGACCCCACCGGCCGCCCAGTCACCGTCGACACCACCGAAACCACCGGCTCAGCAAAACTCAACTGCGCCACAACCGCCCGGAACTCCGCCAGCATCGGCTCCATCAGACGCGAATGGAACGCATGACTCGTCCGCAACCGCGAGACCTTCCAGCCCCGCTCCACCGCCAGTTCGGCAACCCGGTCGATGTCCGCCTCAATCCCGGACACCACCACCGAGGCCGGACCATTCACCGCCGCAACATCAACGACCAAGCCGCTGGTCGACTCGCCACCGCCCACGACGGCCAAACCACCACCACTCGACTCGCCACCGTTCGACCCATCGCCGCCCACCGAGGCCAGAGCACCATCACTCACCTCGCCACCGCCCATAGAGGCCAGAAGCGCCCGGACATCCGCCTCGGCTGCTCCAACGGCGAGCATCGCCCCACCCGAGGGCAGCGCCTGCATCAACCGGCCCCGGGCGGCGACCAGCGTGGCCGCGTCCGCCAGCGACAACACCCCCGCCACCTGCGCCGCAGCGATCTCCCCGATCGAATGCCCCACCAGCACATCCGGAGCAACGCCCCACGACCGCAACAGAGCATGCAGCGCCACCTCAACCGCAAACAACGCCGGCTGCGCATACCCGGTCTGGTGAATCAACCCCTCATCAGCGAACACGACCGCCAGCGGTCGATCCAGATGCGGATCAAGGTGCGCACAGACCGCGTCGAACGCATCCGCGAACACCGGGAACGTCTCATACAGACCCCGGCCCATCGCCACCCGCTGCGACCCCTGACCGGAGAACAGGAAACCGACTCGACCTGAACGAGCCACCCCGGTCAGGCCACCGGTGCCGGATGCGATCGCGTCGAGACCGACGGTCAGTGCCCCGGCGTCTCCCGCGAGCACCACCGCCCGATGCACCAGCATCGGGCGCCGAGCGGCCGCCGCCGCCACAGCCAGCAGCTCCGCTGCCGTTCCGGAGCCTCGCTCTGTCGCGGCAACGGCGAGCACCTCCGTGACCGCCCCGCGCAACCGCTCCGCCTGCGCCCGCAGCGCCGCCTCACTCGCCCCGGAGACCAGCACCGGCACCACCGGCAAGTGCACGCCCGGCGTCGGCACCAAAACCGGCTCCGCAGCCGGCGCCTCCTCCAAGATCACATGCGCGTTCGTGCCACTGACACCAAAGGCGGACACGCCCGCTCGACGCGGCCGGCCGTCGGCCGGCCACGGCTGCGCCTCCGTCAGCAGCGACACCGCGCCGGAAGCCCAGTCCACATGCGGAGACAACCGCTCCGCGTGCAAGGTGGCAGGCAGACTCTCATGCCGCATCGCCAGCACCATCTTCGCGATACCGGCAACACCGGCCGCGGCCTGGGTGTGGCCGATATTCGACTTCACCGACCCCAACCACAGCGGCGTCTCCCGGTCCTGACCGTAGGTGGCCAGCAACGCCTGCGCCTCGATCGGATCACCCAGCGTCGTACCGGTACCGTGCGCCTCCACCACGTCCACCTCGGACGAAGCCAGGCCGGCATTGGCCAGGGCCTGCCGAATCACCCGCTGCTGCGACGGACCATTCGGCGCCGTCAACCCATTCGACGCACCATCCTGATTCACCGCCGTACCCCGCACCACCGCAAGGACCTCGTGACCGAGCCGTCGAGCGTCAGACAGCCGCTCCACCACGAGCACGCCGACGCCTTCCGACCAGCCGGTGCCGTCCGCGTCGGCGGCAAACGACTTGCACCGGCCATCGGGGGCAAGTCCCCGCTGCCGGGAGAACTCCACGAACACATCCGCGTTCGGCATCACCGTGACGCCGCCGACCAGGGCCATCGAGCACTCACCCGACCGCAACGCCTGCGCGGCCAGGTGCAGTGCCACCAGCGACGACGAGCACGCGGTGTCGATGGTCACCGCCGGGCCTTCAAGCCCGAACGTGTAGGAGAGTCTCCCGGACATCACCGACGACGCCGTACCCGTCAGCATGTGCCCCTCGAGACCGTCGACCGATTCCCCCGGTCCGTTCCCGTAGCCCATGAACGAGGCGCCGACGAACACGCCGACCGACTCGCCCCGCAGGCCGAGCGGGCTGATCCCCGCCGACTCGAACGCCTCCCAGGAGGTCTCCAGCAGCAACCGCTGCTGCGGATCCATCGCCAACGCCTCACGCGGCGAAATCCCGAACAACCCGGCGTCGAACTCGGCGGCGCCGTACAGGAACCCGCCGTGCTGGGTGTACGAGGTGCCCGCGTGGTCCGGATCCGGGTGGTAGAGGGCCTCCAGGTCCCAGCCGCGGTCGGCGGGGAAGGTCCCGATCCCGTCCCGGCCGGAGGCGACCAGGTCCCAGAACGCCTCGGGTGTCTCCACCCCGCCGGGTAGCCGTACGCTCATTCCGACGATGACGATCGGGTCGTCGGTGGTTACCGCCGTGACCTCTGCCCCCACCATCGGGGCGGCCACGCCGACCACCTGCTCAAGCACAAACGCGGCCAGCCGCTCGGCGCTGGGGTAGTCGAACGCCAGGGTCGCTGGCAACGCCAGCCCGGTCGCGGCCCGCAGCCGGTTGCGCAACTCCACCGCGGTCAGCGAGTCAAAACCCAACTCCTTGAACGCCCTACCCGGCTCCACCATCTCGCCAGACGCATGACCCAGCACCGCCGCCACCTCGGACCGCACCAGATCCAGCACACTCCGAACCCGCTCCGCCGCAGCCAACCCCACCAACCGCGCAGCCAACCCCGAATCCGGCTCCGGCACCACAGCCGGCACAGCCGCCTCAGGCAACTGATCAAAGAACGGACGAGCCCGGCTCGCCGTGAACAGCGGCAGGAACTCCGCCCACCGCACATCCGCAACCGTGA
>NZ_FZOD01000090.1 GCF_900188345.1 Streptosporangium subroseum
CTCGGGGATCCGATCGAGGCGCAGGCATTGCTGGCCACGTACGGTCAGGATCGGGAGACGCCGCTCTGGCTGGGGTCGGTCAAGTCCAACCTGGGGCACACCCAGGCCGCCGCCGGCGTGGCCGGGATCATCAAGATGGTCCAGGCCATGCGGCACGGCATGTTGCCCAAGACGCTGCACGTGGACGCTCCCACCTCCGAGGTGGACTGGTCGGCCGGTGCGGTGGAGTTGCTGACCGAGGCGCGGGCCTGGCCGGAGGTCGACCGGCCGCGTCGCGCGGCGGTGTCCTCGTTCGGGATCAGCGGCACCAACGCCCACGTCATCCTCGAAGCCCCGGCGGACGAGCCGGTTCCGGCGCCCGTCGCTGAGCTGCCGATCATCCCTGTGGTGCTCACCGCCGCGGAGCCGGACGCGCTGCGAGAAGCCGCCGAGCGGCTCCGGCGGGGCCTTCCGGCCGACGCGTCCCTGGACCAGGTCGGCCGGGCCCTGACGACCCGCGCACGCCTACGGCACCGGGCAGTCCTCCTCGCGAGCGACCGCACCGATCTGGACGCCGGGCTGGCGGCGGTGGCCGCCGGAACCCATCCGCTGGCCGGTGCGGCCGGGCCGGGCCGGCTGGCGGTGGTGTTCACCGGTCAGGGCTCGCAGCGGGCCGGGATGGGACGTGAGCTGTATGCGGCCTTCCCGGTGTTCGCGGCGGCCTATGACGAGGTCTGTGCGGCGCTGGATCTTCCGCTGCACGGGCTGGACGCGGCGTTGCTGGATCAGACCGGCTGGGCACAACCGGCGATCTTCGCGCTGGAAGTGGCGCTGCTGGCACTCGTCCGCTCCTGGGGTGTGACCCCGGAGGTGGTGGCGGGGCACTCGATCGGAGAGATCACCGCCGCGTACGCCGCCGGTGTTCTGAGCCTGGCGGATGCGGCCACGCTGGTCGCGGCGCGGGGCCGGTTGATGCAGGCGCTGCCCTCGGGCGGGGCGATGCTTGCCGTTGGGGCGGCGGAGGTGGATGTTCTGGCGCTCCTGACCTCCATGGCCGGCGGCGATGAGTCGAGTGGCGGTGGCTTGGCCGTCGCGGGTGGCGGCGAGTCGAACGGCGGCGGTCCCGCCGTTGACGTCGCGGCGGTGAACGGCCCGATGTCGGTGGTGATCTCCGGGACTGAGGCCGGCATCGAGCGGATCGTTGAGTTGGCCGGTGGCGACGGGCCGAATGGCGGTGACTTTGCCGTTGATGTCGCGGCGGTGAACGGTCCGGCGTCGGTGGTGGTGTCCGGGGCTGAGGCCGGCATCGAGCGGATCGCCGAGCTGGCGGCGGAGCGGGGTTGGAAGACGAGCCGGCTCCGGACGAGTCATGCGTTCCATTCGCGGTTGATGGAGCCGATGCTGGCGGAGTTCCGCGCCGTGGTGAAGACCCTGACGTTCGCCGAACCGACTCTGGCCACGGTCTCCACGGTGACGGGCCTGGCAGTGGCACCGGGGGAGTGGACCGACCCGGAGTACTGGGTGCGGCAGGTCCGCGAGCCCGTTCGGTTCGCCGACGCCGCGGCTGCTCTGGGCACCGACCGTGTGCTGGAGTTGGGTCCGGACGGCGTGCTCACCGCGCTGATCGGTGAGGCGAGCCCGGATGCGATCGCCGTGGCCGCGCTGCGCCGGGACCGGGACGAGGTCATGACGCTGCTCACCGCCGTGGCCGAGCTGTTCGTCCACGGGCAGCGCGTCGATTGGCGTGCGCTGCTCGGTGACGGCGCCCGCGCCGAACTGCCCACCTACCCGTTCCAGCACCGGCGGTACTGGCTGGACCCGACGCCGCCGACCGGCGACGTGACCACCGCCGGCCTCGACGCCTCGGACCACCCGCTGCTCGCGGCCGTGGTCGAGCTCCCCGACTCCGGCGCGCTGCTGTTCACCGGAACCCTCGCCGCGGGAAGCCAGCCCTGGCTCGCCGACCACACCGTCCACGGCCACACGGTCGTGCCGGGCACCGCGCTGGTCGAGCTGGCCCTGGCGGCGGGCGCTCGGGTCGGCACCCCGGCGGTGGACGAGTTGGTACTGCGGGACCCGCTGACGCTGCCCGCCGGGGCGTCCGTCCGGCTGCGAGTCCTGGTCGCCGCGCCCGACGACGACGGCCGGCGCGCGCTGACCATCTACTCCCGCCCTGACGACGAGCCCGCCGCCTGGACCACCCACGCCACCGGCCTGCTCACCACCGGGTCCGAGTCCGGCGACGACGGTACGGACCTGGTGGTCTGGCCGCCGGTCGGCGCGGAGGAGCTCGGCCTGGACGGCCTGTACGAGGCGTTCGCGGACGCGGGCCTGGGCTACGGGCCGGCGTTCCGCGGCCTGCGACGGGCCTGGCGGCGCGGCGAGACGGTGTTCGCCGAGGTCACGACCGGGGAGGCGGTCGACGGGTACGGCCTGCACCCGGCGCTGTTCGACGCGGCGTTGCACGCGATCGGCGTCGGCGGACTGCTCGCGGCCGACGGCGCCCAACTGCCGTTCGCCTTCTCCGGCGTCCGGTGGGAACGGCCGGCGGGCACGGCGCTGCGGGTGCGGCTGACGGCCGGTCCGACCGCGGGTACGGTGCGGCTCGCGCTGGCCGACGCTTCCGGGCTTCCGGTGGCCGAGGTCGACAATCTGGCCCTTCGCCCCGTGGCGGCCGACCGGCTGGCGAACACCGCGGATCGGTTCCTGTTCGGTGTGGAGTGGGTGCCTCAGGAGGTCGTGCCCGCGGCGGAAGAGCCGGTCGTGATCGCGCTGGGTGATCTGTTGCCGGTTGCGCCTGTTGCGGTGTTGGTGGTGGATGCCACGGTGCCGGGGAACGCTCGGGATCGGGCTGCCGCCCTGTTGACACTGATTCAGGCTTGGTTGGCCGATCCGGCGTGGGCGGACTCGCGGCTGGTGGTGCGCACGCGGGGCGCGGTGGGTGAGGTGGTCACCGACCCGGATGGTGCGGCGCTGTGGGGTTTGGTGCGGTCGGCGCAGTCGGAGCATCCGGATCGGATTCACCTGCTGGACGGCTCTGAGGATGTGTTCTATCCGGTGCCGGAGGCGCTGGTGCGTGACGGTGTGGTGCGGGTGCCGCGTCTGGCGCGGTTGAAGGCGTCCGGCTTGGTGGAGTTCGGGGACGGGGCGGTGGTGGTGACCGGTGCGACGGGCACGCTGGGTGGTCTCCTGGTCCGTCATCTGGTGCAGGTCCACGGTGTCCGGAAGCTGGTGTTGCTGTCTCGGTCGGGCCGGAGTGTGGAGGTCGACGGGGCGCAGGTGCGTTCGGTCGCCTGTGATGTGGCCGACGCGGACGCGGTCGCCGAAGCCCTGCGGGGTGAGCGGGTCACCGCGGTGGTGCACGCCGCCGGCGTGCTGGACGACGGCATGATCGAATCATTGACACCTGAGCGCTTGGACACGGTGTTCCGAGTCAAGATCGATGCCGTTCGCGCTCTGCGCGCGGCCACAGCCGATCAGCCTTTGACGGCGTTTGTGCTGTATTCGTCGGCGGCGGGGTTGTTCGGTAATGCCGGGCAGGCCAACTACGCGGCGGCGAACGCCTTCCTGGACGCGTACGCCACCCAGCTGCGGGAGCAGGGTGTGCCGGCGACGTCGCTGGCCTGGGGTCTGTGGGACGCGGGCATGGGCGATGCGCTCACCGATGCCGACCGGGATCGGATGCGTCGCGGCGGTGTTCTGCCGCTCACGCCCGAGCAGGGGCTGGCCGCGTTCGACGCGGCTCTCGGTACCGGAACGGCGCTGGTCGCCCCGCTGGTGATCGACGTCACCGCACTGCGCAACGCGATCACCGTCCCGCCGCTCCTGCGGGGCCTCGCGCCCGCCCCTGCAGGAGCCCGGGCCACGAACGCGCTCGGGCGGCGGCTGGCGGCATTGCCCCAGGTCGAACGCGACCACGCCGTGCTCGGTCTGGTCCGGACGCAGGTCGCCGAGGTGCTCGGGTACGGCTCCGCCGACCGGGTGGCGGCCGGGCGGGCCTTCACCGAGCTGGGCTTCGACTCGCTCACCGCGGTTGAGCTGCGCAACCGGCTGGCCGCCGCGACCGGGCTGCGCCTGCCGTCCACGCTGGTCTTCGACTACCCGACGGTGGCGGCCCTGGCCGCCTTTGTCGCCGGGGAACTCGCCGGCCGGGGCGTCGCCACCGCGGTCGCCACCGCCACGGTCGACCCCGACGAGCCGATCGCGATCGTCGGGATGGCCTGTCGCTTCCCGGGTGGCGTCAGCAGCCCGGAGGAGCTCTGGAATCTGGTCGCGGCCGGCCGGGACGGGATCGTGCCCTTCCCCGAGGACCGGGGCTGGGACCTGGAGAACCTGTACCACCCCGACCCGGACCACCCCGGCACCTCGTATGCCCGCGACGGCGGCTTCCTGCGCGACGCCGCGGACTTCGATCCGGGCCTGTTCGGGATCTCGCCGCGTGAGGCGCTGGCGATGGACCCGCAGCACCGGCTGCTGCTGGAGACGTCCTGGGAGGCGTTCGAACGCGCCGGGATCGACCCGCTGGGGCTGCACGGCCGGCGGATCGGCGTGTTCGCCGGTGTGATGTACAACGACTACGGCCTGGTGCTCGACCAGTCCACCGACAACGCCGAGGGCTTCCTCGGCACGAGCGGCAGCGTCGCCTCCGGGCGGGTGTCCTACACGTTCGGCTTGGAAGGGCCGGCGGTGACGGTCGACACCGCGTGTTCGTCGTCGCTGGTGGCGTTGCACCTGGCCATCCAGGCGTTGCGTAACGGGGAGTGCGAATCGGCGCTGGCCGGTGGCGTGACGGTGATGGCGACCCCGGGGACGTTCATCGGGTTCTCCCGGCAGCGGGGTCTGGCCGCTGATGGACGGTGCAAGTCCTTCGCCGAGGGTGCGGACGGTACGGGCTGGGGTGAGGGCGTCGGCATGCTGCTGGTCGAGCGTCTCTCGGACGCTCAACGCCTCGGTCACCCGGTCCTGGCGGTGGTGCGGGGCTCGGCGGTCAACCAGGACGGGGCCTCCAACGGTCTGACCGCGCCGAACGGTCCGTCGCAGCAGCGGGTGATCCGGCAGGCGCTGGCCAGTGCCGGTCTGACGTCGCAGGACGTGGACGTCGTCGAGGCGCACGGCACCGGTACCTCGCTCGGGGATCCGATCGAGGCGCAGGCGCTGCTGGCCACGTACGGGCGTGACCGTTCCGGTGAGCCGCTGTGGCTGGGGTCGGTGAAGTCCAACCTGGGGCACACCCAGGCCGCGGCCGGCGTGGCCGGGATCATCAAGATGGTGCAGGCGATGCGGCACGGCATGTTGCCCAAGACGCTGCACGTGGACGCGCCGACCTCGCAGGTGGACTGGTCGGCCGGGTCGGTGGAGTTGCTGGCCAAGGCGCGGGCCTGGCCGGAGGTTGGTCGGCCGCGGCGGGCGGCGGTGTCCTCGTTCGGGATCAGCGGCACCAACGCCCACGTCATCCTCGAAGCCCCGGCGGACGAGCCGGTGGCCCCGGTGGAACCGCTACCGCTGCCGGTGACCCCGGTCGTGCTCGCGGCGGCCGACCAGGACGCCCTGCGCATGCTGACAGGCCGGCTCGCCGAACGGCACGACCTGCCGCTGGGCCGGCTCGCGGCCGCCTTGACCACCCGGGCGGCGCTGCCGCAGCGCGCGGTGTTCCTGGCCGAGGACCGCGCCGCGCTGCAGGAGTCGCTGAGCGCGTTCACCGATCGGGCCATCACCGGGACGGCCACCGAAGGACGTCTGGCGGTGATCTTCACCGGTCAGGGCACGCAGCGGGCCGGCATGGGCCGCGAGCTGTACGACGCGTTCCCGGTGTTCGCCGCCGCGTTCGACGAGGCATGTGCGGCCACCGGCCTGCCGCTGCGTGAGGTGGTGGCTGACGAGGAGCGCCTCCACCAGACCGGGTGGGCGCAGCCTGCCATCTTCGTGCTGGAAGTGGCGCTGCTGGCGCTCGTCCGTTCGTGGGGTGTGGTCCCGGAGGTGGTGGCGGGGCACTCGATCGGGGAGATCACCGCCGCGTACGCTTCCGGCGTTCTGACCTTGGCCGACGCGGCGACGCTGGTCGCGGCCCGGGGCCGGTTGATGCAGGCATTGCCGGTCGGCGGCGCGATGCTGGCGGTCGGCGCCTCCGAGGCTGAGGTGCGCGCGCTGCTGGCCGACCGGCCAGAGGCCGCGGGCACTGACGGTGGCCTCGTGGTCGACATCGCGGCGGACGCGGTGGTGGTGGCCGACGGCGGGTCGAACGGCGGTGGCTTGGCCGTTGATGTCGCGGCGGTGAACGGTCCGGTGTCGATGGTGGTGTCCGGGATTGAGGACGACATCGAGCGGATCGCCGAGCTGGCCGCGGAGCGCGGCTGGAAGACGAACCGGTTGCGGACCAGTCATGCGTTCCACTCGCGGTTGATGGAGCCGATGCTCGCGGAGTTCCGCGCGGTTGTGGAGACGCTGAGTTTCGCCGAGCCGGTGATCCCGGCCGTGTCCACGGTGACCGGCCGGCCCGTCGAGCCCGGTCAGTGGACCGACCCCGGCTACTGGGTCGACCAGGTCCGCCGGCCCGTGCGGTTCGCCGACGCGGTCACGGCCCTCGACGCCGGCCGGGTGCTCGAACTCGGCCCGGACGGCGTGCTCACCGCGCTCGTCGGTCACGTCGACCCGGAACTCACCGCGGTCGCCGCGCTCCGCCGAGACCGGCCCGAGCCGCACACGCTGCTCCGGGCGGTCGCCGAGCTGTTCGTCCACGGCCAGCCCGTCGACTGGATCGCACTGGTCGGCCGCGCCGCCGCGGACCTGCCGACCTACCCGTTCCAGCGCCGGCGGTTCTGGCCCCGGCACCGGACCGGCGTCAGCGGGGACGTCACCGGCCTCGGCCTGACCGGCACCGGCCACCCGATCCTCGGCGCGACGGTCGAGGTTCCCGGCTCCGGCGTGGTGCTGTTCACCGGCTCGCTCTCCGCGGCGGCCCACCCCTGGGCAGTCGACCACACCGTCCACGGCCGTACGGTCATACCGGGCGCCGCGCTGGTCGAGATGGCCCTGGCTGCCGGCTCCCAGGTGGGCAGCCCAATGCTGGAAGAGCTGCTGCTGCAGGCCCCGCTCGTCCTGCCGGGCCGGGAGACCGTGCAGGTCCGGCTCACGGTCGGCGCACCGGACGACGCGAACCGCCGGCCGGTGAGCGTCCACTCCCGAACCGGGGCCGAGACACCCTGGACCGAACACGCCACCGGCCTGCTGTCCGAGGACACCGGCGCCGAACCGGCCGCCGTCACCGTCCCCGCCGGGGCCGAGGAGCTCGACCTCACCGGCTTCTATCCGGCGATGGACGCCGCTGGCCTGGGGTACGGGCCGGCGTTCCAAGGACTGCGCCGGGCCTGGCGCGCCGGGAACGACGTGTTCGCCGAGGTCGAGGTCGCCGAACCTCCCGGCGGCTTCGCGCTCCACCCGGCGCTGCTGGACGGCGTGCTGCACGCCGTCGCCGCCGGTGGCCTGCTCACCGGTGCGGACGTCCACCTGCCGTTCGCGTTCTCCGGTGTCCAGCTGGTGGCGGGCGGCGCGACCGCGCTGCTGGTCCGGCTCACCCCGAACGGGCCCGGCGGCGTGCGCCTGGCGATCGCGGACGCCACCGGGCTGCCGGTGGCCCAGGTCGAACGGGTCACGCTGCGACCGGTCGCCGCGGATCGGGCCACCGACACGGCCGGGCTCTACACGGTGGACTGGCGGCCTTCTCCCGCGACGGTCACCGGTGGGAAAGCGGCCGGGTGGCATCACCTGCCGTTCGGCGAACCGCTGCCTGCCCTGCCCAGCGCGCCTCCGGTCGTCCTGCTCGACGCCACCGCGCCGTCGCCGGCCGGTCCGGCCGCGGTCCGGCAAGCGCTCGTGGCCGCCCTCGGCACGCTCCAGGCGTGGGTCACCGACCCGGCCTGGGCCGACAGCCACCTGGTGGTGCTGACCTCGGGAGCGGTGGCCACGAGCCCGGCCGACTCCGTACCCGGGCTGGTCCATGCCGCGCTCTGGGGCCTGGTCCGGGCCGCCCAGACCGAGAACCCCGGCCGGTTCACGCTGATCGACGCCGACGCCGAGGGCCGCACGCTCATCCCGGGCGTCGTCGAGGCCGGGCTCACGCAGGCGGCGATCCGCGCCGACTCCGTTCTGGTGCCGCGCCTGGTCGCCGTGCCTGCCGCGCCGACCGTACCGGTCTCTGCTGTGCCAACCGTGCCTGCCTCTGCCGTGCTTGCCTCTGCCGTGCCGACCTCTGCCGTGCCTGCCTCTGCCGTGCCGACCATGCCTGCCCTTGCCGTTCATGCCTCTGCGGTGCCTGCCGTGCCCGGCCTCGGCGACGGGACGGTTGTGCTCACCGGCGCCACCGGAGCGCTCGGCGCGGCCCTGGCCCGGCACCTTGTCGCCACCCACGGGGTGAAGGACCTGCTGCTGGTCAGCCGGCGAGGCCTTGACGCGCCCGGTGCCGCGGCCCTGGTCGGCGAGCTGGCCGACGCCGGCGCCGAGGTCCGGCTGGAGGCGTGCGACCTCGCCGACCCGGCCGCCGTCCAGCGTCTGCTCGGCCCGGTCGAGGTCAGCGCGGTGCTGCACGCCGCCGGCGGTACGGACGACGCGATGCTCACCTCGTTGACGCCCGACCGGCTCGCGTCCGTCCTGGCCGTCAAGGTTGACGCTTCGGTCAACCTGCGCGCGGCCACCGCCGACCGGTCACTCAGCGCGTTTGTGCTGTTCTCCTCGGTCGCCGGCCTGCTCGGCAGCGCCGGGCAGGCCAACTACGCCGCGGCCAACACGTTCCTGGACGCCTACGCCGCGCGGCTGCGGGCCGAGGGGGTCCCGGCCACCTCGCTGGCGTGGGGGCTGTGGGAGACCGGCCTCGGTGGCGCCCTGACGAAGACCGACCGCGACCGGCTCCGCAGCGGCGGGATCGTGCCGCTGGCCACCGGCGACGCGCTCGCCCTCTTCGACGCCGCCCTCGGCGTCGACGTCGCCCTGGTCGCCCCGATCGGTCTCGACCTGCCCGCGCTCCGCCCGGCGGCCGTCGCCGGACTGCTCCCGGAACTGCTCACCGGCCTGGTGCCGACGCCGGCCCGCGCGGCGGCCCGCCCGGCCGCCGCCGGCGGCCGGGACCGCGCGCTGACCAGGCAGCTGGCCACGATGACCGACGCCGAGCAGACCCGCACGCTGCTCGGGCTGGTCCGCACGCACGCGGTCGCGGTGCTCGGCCACGCCAACCAGGCCGAGATCGGCGACACTCGCACCTTCGGCGAGCTGGGCTTCGACTCGCTCACCGCGGTCGAGTTCCGCAACCGCCTGGCCGCCGACACCGGCCTGCGGCTCGCGCCGACGCTGATCTTCGACCACCCGACGCCGCTGGCGCTGGCCGACGCCCTCCGTGGCCGGCTCGCCCCCGAGGCGATCAAGGACGACGAGGCGCTCCTGGCCGAACTGGCCCGGCTGGAAGCCAGCCTGGCGACGAGCACCCCGACCGAAGCGACCCGGACCACGGTCGCGCTCCAGCTGGGGGCGCTGCTCGCCAGGTGGACGAGCACCGCCGGGCCGACCGGCGACGCTCCCGAGGATGCCCCGGACACCGATGCCGACATCGCCGCCGCCGACGATGACGAGCTGTTCAGCCTGCTTGACAACGAACTCGGCGCGAACTGACCCACCCCAAGCACCTGGAGTTGGCACGACATGGACACCGAAGCGAAGCTCCGCGACTATCTCAAGCGGGCGACCGCCGACCTCCGTCAGGCCCGCCGCGACCTCGTCGACGTCCAGGAGAAGGCCGCCGAGCCGATCGCGATCATCGGTATGGCCTGCCGCTACCCCGGCGGGGTGCGCACGCCCGGGCAGCTCTGGGACCTGCTGGACGCCGGCCGGGACGCGATCACCGGCTTCCCGCAGGATCGCGGCTGGACGGTGGCCGAGGGTGACTTCACCCAGGAGGGCGGTTTCCTCGACGACGCGGGCGCGTTCGATCCGGCCGTATTCGGCATCTCCCCGCGCGAGGCCCTGGCCATGGACCCGCAGCAGCGGCTGCTGCTGGAGTGCTCGTGGGAGGCCTTCGAACGGGCCGGTCTCGACCCGCTCGGTGTCAAGGCCTCCCGTACCGGTGTGTTCGCCGGCGTCATGTACCACGACTACGCCACCCAGCTGACCACGCTGCCCGACGGCGTCGAGGGCTACCTGGCCACCGGCACCTCCGGAAGCATCGTCTCCGGCCGCGTCGCCTACACCTTCGGCCTTGAGGGCCCCGCCCTGACCATCGACACCGCCTGCTCGTCGTCGCTGGTCGCGCTGCACCTGGCGGTGCAGGCGCTGCGCCGGGGCGAGTGCGCGATGGCGCTGGCCGGCGGCGTCACCGTGATGGCCACCCCGAACACGTTCGTCGAGTTCGCCCGGCAGGGCGGGCTGGCCGCCGACGGGCGGTGCAAGCCGTTCGCCGAGGCCGCCGACGGCACCGGCTGGTCCGAGGGCGCGGGCGTGCTGCTCGTCGAACGCCTGTCCGACGCCCAGCGCCTCGGCCACCCGATCCTCGCCGTGGTGCGGGGTAGCGCGGTGAACCAGGACGGCGCGTCCAACGGGCTGACCGCCCCGAACGGCCCCTCCCAGCAGCGGGTCATCCTCGACGCGCTGGCCGACGCCCGGCTCACCCCGGCCCAGGTCGACGCGGTGGAGGCGCACGGCACCGGGACCCGGCTCGGTGACCCGATCGAGGCCCAGGCCCTGCTGGCCACCTACGGCCAGGGCCGGCAGGACCCGCTCTGGGTCGGCTCGCTGAAGTCGAACCTGGGCCACACCCAGGCCGCCGCCGGCGTCGGCGGAGTGATCAAGATGGTCGAGGCCATGCGCCACGGTGTGCTGCCGAAGACATTGCACGTCGACGCGCCCTCCTCGCACGTGGACTGGGCGCTGGGCGGTGTCGAGCTGCTCACCGAGGCCCGGCCCTGGCCGACCGGGGACGACGCCCCCCGCCGGGCCGCGGTCTCCTCCTTCGGGTTCAGCGGCACAAACGCCCACATCGTCCTCGAACAGGCGCCGGCCGCCGCCGCGGCACCGGCGGGCACCACGGCGATCGTTCCGCTGCCGCTGGCCGGGGCCGACCCGGACGGGCTGCGGGCCCAGGCCGCCACGGTCCGCGACCACCTGAGCGCCACCGGCGCCTCCCTGGCCGACGTCGGCGCCACGCTGGTCAACCGGGGCGCGCTGCCCGGCCGGGCGATCGCCTGGGACGCCGAGAGCCTCGACGCGGTGGCCGCCGGCCTCGGCCCGGTCACCGGATCCCCGCTGGGCAACTCCGACGTGGTGTTCGTCTATCCGGGTCAGGGTGGGCAGTGGTTGCGGATGGCGGTGGGGCTGCTGGATTCCCCGGCGTTCGCCGATCGCCTCCGGGAGTGTGATGCGGCGTTGGCGCCGCTGGTGGGCTTCTCGGTGGAGGCCGTTCTGCGCGGTGGCGAGGAGTGGTTGTCCCGGGTGGAGGTGGTGCAGCCGGTGCTGTGGGCGGTCGGGGTGGCGTTGACCGCCTGGTGGGCTTCTTATGGGGTGGTTCCGGCGGCGGTGGTGGGGCATTCGCAGGGCGAGGTGGTGGCCGCGGTGGTGGCCGGGGCGCTGTCGGTGCACGATGGCGCCCGGGTGGTGGCGGCCCGCTCTGGGGCGTTGGTGGAGCTGGACGGCACGGGCGGGATGGCGTCGGTCAGCGCGGCCGCAGACAAGGTCGAGACCTGGTTGGCCGGCCCGCAGGGAGCGGGACTGGTGGTGGCCGCGGTCAACTCCCCGTCGCAGGTGGTGGTGGCCGGGGAGCGGCCGGTGCTTGAGGCGTTCGTGGCCTGGTGTGAGACGCGGGAGGTGCGGGCCCGGCTGGTGGAGGTGGGGTATGCCTCGCACTCGCCGCAGGTGGAGCCGGTGCGTGACGCGGTCCTGGCCGGAATGACCGACGTGCAGGGCGCGGTGCCGGTGATCCCGTGGTACTCGACGGTCACCGGTGAACAGGTCACCGACCCTGTGGGGGCGGAGTACTGGTGGGCGAATCTGCGGCAGCAGGTGCGGTTCGCGCCGGTCGTGGAGAAGCTGGCCGGGGAGGGTTTCCGGTTGTTCGCCGAGGTGTCGGGGCATCCCGTGCTGGGAGTGGCGTTGGAGCAGTGTGCTCCGGATGCGGGGGTGTGGGGGACGCTGCGGCGCGGTGAGGACGGCCCGGCCGGACAGATCCGGGCGTTGGGTGAGGCGTGGGTTCGCGGGGTGGAGGTCGACTGGCGGGCCTGGCCCACCGACGGCCACTGGCTCCCCGACCTGCCCACCTACCCCTTCCAGCGGCAGCACTACTGGCTGGCCTCCGCACCCGGCCTCGGCGACCTGGCCGGGGCCGGGCTGGACGGCACCGGCCATCCGCTGCTGGCCGCCGCCGTCCTGCTGCCCGACTCCGAAACCGTGGTCTTCACCGGGCACGTCTCCCGGCGTACCCATCCCTGGCTCACCGACCACGACGTGCTCGGCACCGTCCTGATCCCCGGCGCGGCGCTGGTCGAACTGGCGCTCGCGGCCGGCGAGTGGACCGACGCCCCGCTCATCGAGGAACTCCTCCTCCAGGCCCCGCTGGCGCTGCCCGAGACCGGCGGCGTCGATCTGCGCGTCACCGTCGCCGCGCCCGAGCCGGGCACCGCCTGCCGCGTGGTCACCATCCACTCCCGCCCCGACCGGGAGCACCCCTGGACGCCGCACGCCACCGGTGCCCTCCGCCCGGCCGGGCCGGCGCCCGAACCGGCGGACCTGCCGTGGCCGCCGCGTGACGCCGAGCCGATCGACGCCGGGACCCTCTACGCCGCGCTGGCCGGCACCGGCCTGGTCTACGGGCCCGCGTTCCAGGGGCTGCGCCAGGTGTGGCGACGCGACGGCGAGATCCTCGCCGAGGTCGCCCTCGACACCGACAGCGAAACCGGCGGGTACGGCGTCCACCCGGCGCTGCTCGACGCCTGCCTGCACGCCCTGGCCGCCGGTGGCCTGGTGCCCGGCGAGGACGGCGCGGTCCGGCTGCCGTTCGCGTTCGGCGGCGTCCACCTGCACGCCGTCGGCGCCGGCTCGCTGCGCGTCCGGCTCACCGCGGGCGAAGGCGCGGAGACGATCCGGCTGCACGCCGTCGACGAGGCCGGGCTGCCCGTCCTCGACATCGAGGCGCTCGCGGTCCGGCCGGTCACCGCCGACCGGCTCGGCGCCGAAGCCGTCACGCCGCTGTACGCCCTGGACTGGATGGACGCCGGAGTGCCGGCGGGCACGGCGAGCCCACTGCCGACGATCACGCTCGGCGACGCGCTCCCCGACGACATCGGGGACGTGCTGGTGCTGGACTGCGCGAGCGACGCCGCCCCGGACGGCGCCGCGGTGCGGGGCGAGACCGGGCGGCTGCTGGAGACCCTGCAGCGGTTCCTCGGCGACGAGAAGCGGACCGGCACCCACCTGGTCGTACGCACCGACGGGGCGATCGCCGCCGACCCCGGGGACACCGTGCCCGGGCTGGTCTCCGCCGCGCTGTGGGGGCTGGTCCGGTCCGCGCAGAGCGAGCACCCCGGCCGGCTCACGATCGTCGACGCCCCGGCCACCGACCGGATCCCGGACGTGCTCGCGGCCGGCCACCCCCAGGCGGCGGTACGCGGCGAACGGATCCTGGTGCCCCGGATCGTCCGGCACGCCGCCCCGGACGGCGAGCTCCCCGACCTGACCACCGGAACGGTGGTGGTCACCGGCGCCACCGGCACGCTCGGCCGCCTGGTCGCCCGGCACCTGGTCGCCGCCCACGGCGTCCGCGAGCTGCTGTTGCTGTCCCGCTCCGGCGGAAGCCCCGACCTCGACGGCGCGCGGGTGCGTGCGGTCGCCTGCGACGTCACCGACCGGGAGGCCGTCGAGGCCGCGCTGCGCGGCGTGACGGTCAGCGCCGTGTTCCACACCGCCGGCGTGCTCGACGACGGGCTGCTGGCCGATCTCACGCCCGGCCGCCTGGACGCCGTCCTGCGCCCCAAGGCGGACGCCGTCTGGAACCTGCACGCGGCCACCGCCGACCGGCCGCTCGCCGCGTTTGTGCTGTTCTCCTCGGCCGCGGGCCTGCTCGGCAACGCCGGCCAGGCCAACTACGCCGCCGCCAACACGTTCACCGACGCCTTCGCCGCCTTCCGGCGCGCCCAGGGGCTGCCGGCCACCTCGCTGGCCTGGGGCCTGTGGAACACCGACGAGGGCATGGCCGGCAACCTCACCGACGCCGACCGGCGCCGGCTGCGGCGCGGCGGCATCCTGCCGCTGGAGGTCGGCCAGGGCCTGGCCCTGTTCGACGCCGCCCTGCGCGCCGACACCGCGCTGGCCGTCCCGGTCGCGCTGAGCCTGCCCGCGCTGCGGGCCACCGCCGAGAACGGCATGCTCCCGCCCGTCCTGTCCGGGCTGGTCCGGACCGGGCCGCGCCGGGCCACCACCGCCGGCGGCCCGGGCGCGTTCGCCCAGCGGCTGGCCGGTCTGCCCGAGGCCGAGCGCGAGCAGACCGTCACCGAGTTGGTCCGTGGCACGATCGCCGCCGTCCTGGGGTTCGCCACAGGCAGCGCCGTCGACGGCAACCGGGCGCTGCGCGAGCTGGGCTTCGACTCGCTGACCGCGGTCGAGCTGCGCAACCGGCTGCAGCCGGCCACCGGCCTGAGCCTGCCGGCGACGCTCGCGTTCGACTACCCGAACGCCCGCGCCATCGCCCGGTACCTGCTCGAACGGGCGCTGGGCGCGGACCGGCTTCCGGGCGCGGCGTCGCCGGCCAGGACCGGCCCGGTGTCCGTCGACGAGCCAATCGCGATCATCGGCATGGCCTGCCGGTTCCCCGGCGGCGTACGCTCCCCCGAGGACCTCTGGCAGCTGCTGAGTGACGGCGGCGACGCGATCGCCGGCTTCCCCGTCGACCGGGGCTGGGACCTCACCGGGACCGACTTCACCCGCCAGGGCGGGTTCCTCTACGACGCGGGCGAGTTCGACGCCGGCCTGTTCGGCATCTCCCCGCGCGAGGCGCTGGCGATGGACCCGCAGCAGCGGCTGCTGCTGGAGATCTCCTGGGAGGCGTTCGAGCGCGCCGGCCTCGACCCGCTGGGGCTGCGCGGCTCCCAGACCGGCGTGTTCGCCGGCCTGATGTACCACGACTACGGCATGAGCCTGTCCACGCTGCCGGAAGGCGTCGAGGGCTATCGCGCGACCGGCGTCTCCGGCAGCGTGGTGTCCGGCCGCGTCTCCTACGTCTTCGGACTGGAAGGCCCCGCGCTCACCGTCGACACCGCCTGCTCGTCGTCCCTGGTCACCCTGCACCTGGCCGCGGAGTCGCTGCGCCGGGGCGAGTGCTCGATGGCACTGGCCGGCGGCGTCTCGGTGATGGCCAACCCGGGCACGTTCGTCGAGGTCGCCCGGCAGGGCGGGTCGGCCGCCGACGGCCGGTGCAAGCCGTTCTCCGCCGCCGCCGACGGCGCGACCTGGTCGGAAGGGGCCGGAGTTCTGCTGGTCGAGCGTCTTTCGGACGCCCAGCGGCTCGGCCACCCGATCCTCGCGGTGGTGCGGGGCAGCGCGGTCAACCAGGACGGCGCGTCCAACGGGCTGACCGCCCCGAACGGCCCGTCCCAGCAGCGGGTGATCCGGCAGGCGCTGGCCAACGCCGGTCTGACCCCGCAGGACGTGGACGCCGTCGAGGCACACGGCACCGGGACGCGGCTCGGTGACCCGATCGAGGCGCAGGCGCTGCTGGCCGCCTACGGCCAGGACCGGGAGACTCCGCTCTGGCTCGGGTCGATCAAGTCCAACCTCGGCCACACCCAGGCCGCCGCCGGGGTCGCCGGACTGATCAAGATGGTCCTCGCGCTCGGTCACGGGGTGCTGCCCCGCAGCCTGCACATCGACGCTCCCTCCCCGCACATCGACTGGACCTCCGGCGCCGTCGCGCTGCTGGACGCCGAACGCCCCTGGCCGGAGGCCGGCCGGCCGCGCCGCGCCGCCGTCTCCTCCTTCGGCATCAGCGGCACCAACGCCCACGTCGTCCTGGAGCAGTCCCCGCCCGCGCCGCCCGCACCGGAGAACCCGCCGCTGCCGGTCGTCCCGCTGCTGCTCTCCGGCCGCGACAGCGGTGCGCCGGCCGCCCAGGCCCGCCGGCTGGCCGCGTTCCTCCGCGACCGGCCCGACGTGCCGTTGGTCGACGTCGCGCACACGCTCGCCGGCCGCGCCAGGCTGGAGCACCGGGCGGTCGCGCTGAACGAGGCCGGTCTGGCCGCCCTGGCCGACCGGCGCCCCTCGGCCGACGTCGTCACCGGCGCGGCAGGGCCGACCGGCGGAGTCGTCTTCGTCTTCCCCGGCCAGGGCGGCCAGTGGGAGGGCATGGCCGCCGGCCTGCTCGACCGCTCCCCGGCGTTCGCCACCCGCCTGCGCGAGTGCGACGGCGCGCTCGGCCGGTATCTGGACTACTCGGTGGAGGCGGTGCTCCGGCAGGAACCGGGGACCCCGTCCCTGCACCGGCTCGACGTCGTCCAGCCGGTGCTGTTCGCCGTGATGGTCTCGCTGGCTGCCTGGTGGGACGCGCACGGCGTCACCCCCGCGGCGGTCGTCGGGCACTCCCAGGGCGAGATCGCGGCCGCCTGCGTCGCCGGCGCGCTCAGCCTGGACGACGCGGCCCGGATCGTCGCGCTGCGCAGCCGGGAGATGATGGCGATCGCCGACGCCGGCGCGATGCTCTCCGTCGCCGCCGCCGAGGCCGACGTGGCCGCCCGGATCGCCGAGTACGAGGACGAGGACCAGCCGGGACGGAGGCGGCTGGAGATCGCCGCGGTGAACGGGCCCGCCGCGGTGATCGTGGCCGGCGAGGCCGGCGCGATCGACGAGCTGGCCGCCCGGTACGAGGAGGAAGGCGTCCGGGCCCGCCGGATCAAGGCCAGCGCCGCCGGTCACTCCGCCCAGGTCGAGGTCCTCCGCGACCGCGTCCTGGAGGTGCTCGCCCCGGTGCGCATCGGCGCCGGCCGGGTGCCGTGGTACTCCACCGTGCGGGCCGAGCCCATGGCGCCCGAGGACGGCGCCGGCTACTGGTACGACAACATGCGGCAGCCGGTCCGGTTCGCCGCGGCCGTCCAGCGCCTGCTCGCCGACGGGTACCGGCACTTCGTCGAGGTCAGCCCGCACCCGGTGCTCACCGCCGGCATCCAGGACATCGCCGCAGGCGGCGCGGGCGACACAGCGGACACAGCCGTGGCCGGCACGCTCCGCCGGGACGAGGACGGCCCGGATCGGGAGATCAGGACCTTCGCCGAGGCCTGGGTCGCCGGCGTGCCGGTGGACTGGGCGACGGTGCTCACCGGAGGCCGTCGCGCGCTGGAGGTCCCCACCTACGCCTTCCAGCACCAGCACTACTGGCTGACCGACGCGCCCGGCGCGGCCACCGACGAACCGGACGACGAGTTCTGGGCCGCGGTCGAGGCCGCCGACGCCGCGACGCTCGGCCGGACGCTCGGCGTCGACCCCGACGCCCTCGCCCCGATGCTGCCGGCGCTCGCCGGCTGGCGTCGTGGCCAGAGAGAACGCTCGCAACTGGACGCCTGGCGGTTCCGGATCGCGTTCAAGCCGCTGCCCGAGCCGGAACCGGGCAGGCTGTCGGGCACCTGGCTGGTGCTCCACCCGGCCGACGTCGACCCGGGCGAGGTGACACTCGTGCTGATCGGCGCCGGCGCCGAGGTCGAGCACCGTACGGTCGCCGACCGGGAGACGCTGGCCGCCAAGCCCTACGCCGGCGTCGTCTCGCTGCTGGCGCTGCGCGACGACGACCGCGCGGTGCTCGATACGCTCGCGCTGACCCAGGCGATCGGCGGCCTGGACACCGCGCTGTGGATCCTCACCCGGGGCGCGGTCGCCGCCGTCCCCGGCGACCCGGCGTCCCGGCTCGCCCCCGCCCAGGTCTGGGCGCTGGCCCGCACCTTCGCGCTGGAGCACCCGGAGGCCTGGGGCGGCCTGCTCGACCTGCCGGTGACGCTGGACGCCCGGGCCACAGGCCGGGTCGCGGCCGTGCTGGCCGGCCTGGACGACGAGGACCAGGTCGCCGTCCGCGCCACCGGCGTGCTGGCCCGCCGGCTGCTGCCCGCGCCGGCCGATCCGGCCGCGCCGCTGTGGGAGCCGCGCGGCACCGTACTGATCACCGGCGGCACCGGCGCGCTCGGCGGGCACGTGGCCCGATGGGCCGCGGGATCCGGCGCCGACCACGTCGTGCTCACCAGCCGCCGGGGCGTGGCCGCCCCCGGCGCCGCGGAGCTGTACGAGGAACTGGTCGCGCTCGGGGCGCGGGTGACCATCGCCGCCTGCGACACCGCCGACCGGACGCAGGTCGCCGCGCTGCTGGCCGGCCTGCCGGAGCCGGTCACCGCGGTGATCCACGCCGCCGGCACGCTCACCCCGGTCCTGCTCGCCGACTCCACCCCGGAGGAACTGGCCGACGTCCGCTCCGGCAAGGTCGAGGGTGCGGTCCACCTGCTCGACCTGCTCGACCCCGCGCACCTGGAGCAGGTCGTGCTGTTCTCGTCCAACGCCGGCGTCTGGGGCAGCGCCCGCCAGGGCACCTACGGCGCGGCCAACGCCGCCCTCGACGCGCTGGCCGAGCAGGCCAGGGAGCGTGGCCTGCCGGTCACGTCGGTGGCCTGGGGGCTGTGGGCCGGCGGCGGGATGGCCGAGGAGAGCGGCGGCGCGGACTACATGCGCCGGCGCGGCTTCCAGGGCATGGCGCCCGAGGCGGCGATCACCGCGATGCGGCAGGCCGCCGGGGCGGGGGAGACGTTCCTCGCGGTCGTCGACGTCGACTGGTCGGTCTTCGCCCCGGCCTTCGCCTTCGCCCGGCCCCGCCCGCTGATCGCCGACCTGCCCCTCGTGCGGGCCCTCCAGGCGACCGTCGAGGCCGCTCCGCCGGCCGACGCCGGCTCGGCGCTGCGGGGGCAACTGGCCGCCGCGGCGCCGCACGAGCACGAGCAGATCGTGCTGGAGCTGGTCCGCGGCCACGCCGCCGCGGTGCTCGGCCACGACGGCCCGGACGCGGTCGACGCCCGCCGTGCGTTCAAGGAGTTCGGGTTCGACTCGCTGACCGCGGTCGACCTGCGCAACCGCCTGACCGCGGCCACCGGGCTGACCCTGCCGGCGACGCTGGTCTTCGACCACCCGACCCCGGCGGCGGTGGCCCGGCTGCTGCTCGATCGCCTGGTGACCGGCGGCATGACCCCGGAGGCCGTACTGGCCACGATCGACCAGCTGACCGAGGCGCTGGCGGCCACCGCCGGCGACACCGCGCTGCGGCTGCGGGTCGGCATGCGGCTGCGCGGCCTGCTCGACGGGCTCGGCGACGCCGAGGAGCCGGGGGAGGACTCGGTCAGCGGAAAGCTCGAAGCCGCCAGCGCCGACGAGCTGTTCCGGTTCATCGACGAACTCGGCGTGTCGTAAACGCCCAGTTAGGGGAGCGCTAGGGGTGGGCGAGCCCTGAGGGGCCGCCTACCTTCGGCAAGGCTGGCAGGAGTGGACACAGTGCTCCGGCGGTCCTTCGTTGCTCTCCCGCGCTTCGCGCGAACCGATCTTGGTGAGGCCCGAGTTGGTTGATCAAGAGAAGCTCCTCGACTACCTGAAGCGGGTCACCGCGGATCTGCATCAGACCCGCGAACGGCTGCGCAAGGCCGAGTCCGCCGATCGGGAGCCGATCGCGATCGTGGCGATGAGCTGCCGCTACCCGGGTGACGTCCGTACCCCCGACGACCTGTGGCGACTGGTGAACACCGGCACCGACGCGATCGGCCGCCCGCCCACCGACCGCGGCTGGGACCTGGACGACGCCTACGACCCGGACCCCGAGCACGTCGACGGATACGCCTCCGAGGGCGGCTTCCTGGCCGGCGCCGGCGCGTTCGACGCGGCGTTCTTCGACGTCAGCCCGCGTGAGGCGCTGTCGATGGACCCGCAGCAGCGGCAGGTGCTCGAAGCGTCCTGGGAGGTGCTGGAGCGCGCCGGGGTGGACCCGGCCACGCTGCGCGGCAGCCGCACCGGCGTGTTCATCGGCTCCAACACGCAGGACTACGTCCGGGTCATCGGCGGCACCGCGCAGGCCGCCGACGGCTTCATGATCACCGGAACCACCGCGGCGGTCATCTCCGGCCGGGTGTCCTACACGCTCGGGCTGGAAGGCCCCGCCGTCACCATCGACACCGCCTGCTCCTCGTCGCTGGTCGCCATCCACCTCGCCGCGCAGGCCCTGCGCGCCGACGAGTGCACGATGGCGATGGCCGGCGGCGTCACCGTGATGGCCACCCCGGGCGCGTTCACCGAGTTCTCCCGGCAGCGCGGCCTGGCCGTCGACGGCCGGTGCAAGGCGTTCTCCGCCGACGCCGACGGCATCGGGCTCTCCGAGGGCGTCGGCCTGGTGCTGCTGGAACGGCTCTCCCGGGCGCAGCGCCTCGGCCACCCCATCCTCGGCGTGATCAAGGGCAGCGCGGTCAACCAGGACGGCGCCAGCAACGGCATCGCCGCGCCGAACGGCCCCTCCCAGCAGCGGGTCATCCGGCAGGCGCTGGCCAACGCCGGGCTGTCGGTCGACGACGTCGAGCTGATCGAGGCGCACGGAACCGGCACCCGGCTCGGCGACCCGATCGAGGCCCAGGCCGTACTCGCCACCTACGGGCAGGACCGCACCGGCGGCCCGGCCCGGCTGGGCTCGATCAAGTCGAACATCGGCCACACCCAGGCCGCCGCGGGCGTCGCCGGCGTGATGAAGGCCGTGCTGGCGATGCGGCACGAGACCATGCCCAAGTCGCTGCACCTGGACGAGCCCTCCCCGCACGTCGACTGGGCCGCCGGCGCCGTCGAGCCGCTCACCGAGGCTCGCCCCTGGCCCCGCCGGGACACCCCCCGCCGGGCCGGCATCTCGTCGTTCGGCGTCAGCGGCACCAACGTCCACATGATCATCGAGGAGCCGCCGGCGCCGGCCGAGGACGAGACCGAGCCGGGCGAGCCGTGTCCGGCGCCGATCCCGGTCGTGATCTCCGCCCGGGACGCCGCCGCCCTGCGCGCGCAGGCCCAGCAGCTCTACACCTTCGTCGAAGACCGGCCGCAGCTGCAGATCGCCGACCTGAGCTGGGCGCTGGCGACCGGGCGCGCCGCGCTGGAGCACCGCGCCGTGGTGCTCGCCGACGACCTGAAGGCACTCCAGCGCGGCCTGGCCGCCCTCGCCGTCGGCGAGCCGGGGCTCGGCCTGGTCACCGGCGAGCCGGCCGACGGCAAGCTCGCCTTCCTGTTCACCGGGCAGGGCACGCAGCGGCTGGCCATGGGCCGGCAGCTCGCCGAGCGGTTCCCCCGGTACGCCGAGGCGTTCGACACCGTCGCCGCCGCGCTCGACCGGCACCTCGTGCGGGAGCCGGGGGACCCCTCTCTGCGAGACGTGCTCGACAGCGACCTGCTGCACCGGACCGGCTACGCCCAGCCGGCCCTGTTCGCGGTCGAGGTCGCCCTGCTGGAGACCGTGCGCGGCCTCGGCCTGGAGCCGGAGATCGTCGCCGGCCACTCGATCGGTGAGATCGCCGCCGCCCACGCCGCAGGGGTGCTCTCCCTGGACGACGCCGCCGCGCTGGTCGTCGCGCGCGGCCGGCTGATGCAGGCGCTGCCGCCCGGCGGCGCGATGCTCGCCGTCCAGGCCCCCGAGGACGCCGTACGGGAAGCCGGCCTGGACGACCTCGACATCGCCGCGGTCAACGGCCCGGCCGCCGTCGTGCTCTCCGGCCCCGAGGCCGCGATCGACCGGTTCGCGGAGAAGGCCCGCGACGCCGGCTGGAAGGCCACCAGGCTGCGCGTCAGCCACGCCTTCCACAGCCGGCTGATGGAGCCGATGCTCGCCGAGTTCGGAGCGGTGGTCCACGGGCTCGGCTTCGCCGAGCCGACCCTCGCCGCGGTCTCCAGCGTGACCGGCCGCCCGGTCGCCGTCGGGCAGTGGAGTGACCCGCGGTACTGGGTCGACCAGGTGCGCCGGCCGGTCCGGTTCGCCGACGCCGTCCACGCGCTGGACGCCCTGGGCGCCGGCCGCTACCTGGAGCTCGGCCCCGACACCGTGCTGGCCGCGATGGCCGCCGAGACCCTGCCGGACGCCCCGGTGTGCGTCGCCGCGCTGCGCCGGGACCACGACGAGGTCACCACGTTCCTCACCGCGCTGGCCAGGCTCCACGCCGCCGGCTCCACCGTGGCCTGGTCGACGCTCTATCCCGCCCGCCCCGCCGAGCGGCTCGACCTGCCCACCTACCCGTTCCAGCACCAGATGTACTGGCCGTCGCCGGCGGACCTGGTCACGGTCGACGCCGCCGGCCTGGGGCTGACCGCGACCGGTCACCCGCTGCTCGGCGCGGTGCTGACCCTCGCCGACGGCGACGGCAGCGTCTTCACCGGCCGGCTCTCCGTCGCCACCCACCCGTGGCTGGCCGACCACGCCGTGCTCGGCACCGCCGTACTGCCCGGCACCGCGATGGTGGAACTGGCGCTGCGGGCCGGCGAGCAGGTCGGCACGCCGGTGCTGGAGGAGCTGACCATCCAGGCCCCGCTCTCCGTCCCCGCGTCCGGGGGCATCGCGCTGCAGGTCGTCACCGGCGCCGCCGACGAGAGCGGACGGCGTCCCGTCGGCGTCCACTCCCGCAGCGAGGACGCACTGGCCGACGAGCCGTGGACCCTGCACGCCGCCGGGTACCTCGCGCGCACCGGCCCGCAGGCCCCGCCGGTCGACCTGAGCGTCTGGCCGCCGACCGGCGCCACGCCGCTGCCGGTCGACGGGTTCTACGAGCGGCTGTCCGGCGTCGGCTTCGGCTACGGGCCGACGTTCCAGGGACTGACCGCCGCCTGGCGGCTCGGCGAGGACGTCTACGCCGAGGTGACGCTGCCGGAGTCCGAGGCGGGTCAGGCCGCCCGGTTCCAGCTCCACCCCGCGCTGCTGGACGCCGCGATGCACGGTGTGGCGCTCGCCGGGACCGGCGCCGACCGCTCGGCCCGGATGGCGTTCGCCTTCACCGACGTCACGGTGCACGCCGTCGGCGCCACGGTGCTGCGCGTCCGGCTCACCCCCTCAGGCAACGACCGGGTCGCGCTCTCCGCCGCGGACGGCGCCGGGGCCGTCGTCGTCACGATCGGGTCGCTGGTCATGCGGCCGGTGACCACCGCCCAGGTCGAGGCCGGGTCGCGGCAGGCGCCCCGCTCGCTGTTCGGCGTCGACTGGGTCGAACGTCCGCTGGAGGCGGCCCCGGCCCCGGCCGGCTGGGCCGCCCTCGGCGCCGTCCGGGACACCGGCCTGCCACTGGCCGACCTGGACTCCCTGACCGGCTCGCCGGCGGTGCTGCTGCTGGACTGCCCGCCCGAGGCCACAGGCCTCGACGACGACCCGATCGGGCTGGCCGCCCGGGTCCACGCCGCCACCCAGCGGGTGCTGGCCGCGCTCCAGCGGTGGATCGGCGACGAGCGGCTCGCCGAGACCACGCTGGTCGTCACCACCACCGGGGCGGTCTCCGGCGGCCCCGGCGAGGAACCCACCGACCTCGCGCACGCCGCGGTCTGGGGCCTGGTCCGCTCCGCCCAGTCGGAGTACCCGGCCCGGATCGTCCTGGCCGACGTGGACGGCGGCGCGGCGTCGTGGGCCGCGCTGCCCGCCCTGGTCGCCGTCGGCGACGTCCCGCAGGCGCTGATCCGCGCCGGCGTCGTCGCCGCGCCCCTGCTGGCCCGCATCGCCCCCGACCCGGCGATGACCCCCCCGGACTCGCCGACCTGGCGGCTGGAGAGTACGGCGGGCGGCACCCTGGACCAGCTGCGGCTGGCCGCCTATCCGGCGCCCGAGGGCCCGCTGGAGCCGGGCATGGTGCGGGTCGCCGTCCGCGCCGCTGGCCTGAACTTCCGCGACGTGCTGATCTCGCTCGGCGTCTACCCCAGCGACAACCCCCTCGACCTGGGCAGTGAGGGCGCCGGCGTGGTCCTGGAGGTCGGCTCGGACGTGTCGCACCTCGCCCCGGGCGACCGGGTCATGGGCGCGTTCGCCGGCGGGTTCGGCCCGATCGCGGTCACCGACGGCCGGCTGCTGGTCCCGGTGCCGTCCGGCTGGACGTTCGCTGAGGCCGCCGCGGTGCCGATGGCCTTCCTCACCGCCTACTACGCGCTGGTCGACCTGGCCGACGTGCGGCCCGGGGAGACCGTGCTGGTGCACGCCGGCGCCGGCGGTGTCGGCACCGCCGCGATCCAGATCGCCCGGCACCTGGGCGCCCGGGTCCTGGCCACCGCCGGCCCGGCCAAGTGGGACGCCCTGCGCGCGCTCGGCCTTCCCGAGGAGGCCATCGCCTCCTCCCGCAGTACCGAGTTCGCCGCGAAGTTCGCCCGCACCACCGACGGCCAGGGCGCCGACGTCGTGCTCAACTCGCTGGCCAACGAACTCATCGACGCGTCGCTGACCCTGCTGCCGCGCGGCGGCCGCTTCCTGGAGATGGGCAAGACCGACCTGCGCGACCCGGCCCGGCTCGCCGCGGACCACCCCGACGTCCGGTACCGGCCGTTCGACCTGTTCGAGGCCGGCCCGGACCGGATCCGCGCGATGCTCACCGAGATCCTCGCCCTGTTCGAGGCCGGAGAGCTGCGCCTGCCCCCGGTGCGGGCCTGGGACATCCGGCACGCCCGCGACGCGTTCCGCTTCATCAGCCAGGCCAAGCACGTCGGCAAGAACGTCCTGCTGATGCCCCGTACGGCCCGCGAGACCGGGACCACGGTCGTCACCGGCGCCACCGGCACGCTCGGCGGCCTGCTCGTCCGGCACCTCGTGCACTCCCGGGGCGTCCGCGACCTGCTGCTGCTCAGCCGGAGCGGCACCGACGCGCCCGGCGCCGGCGAGCTGTGGTCGGAGCTGACCGAGGCCGGCGCCCGGGTCCGGCTGGTCCGCTGCGACGTCGCCGACCGCGACGACCTCGACCGGGTGCTGGACGGCGTGGACGTCCGCGCGGTCGTGCACGTCGCCGGTGTCCTGGACGACACCGTGCTCACCGGACTGACCCCCGACCGGCTCGACGCGGTGCTGCGCGCCAAGGTGGACGCGGTGGTCAACCTGCACGAGGCCACCGCGGGCGCCGACCTGGACGCCTTTGTGCTGTACTCCTCGGTCGCCGGTCTGTTCGGCACGCCCGGCCAGGGCAACTACGCCGCCGCCAACGCGTTCCTCGACGCGTTCGCCGCCGCCCGGCGCAGCCGCGGCCTGCCCGGCACCTCGCTGGCCTGGGGCGCCTGGGACACCGCCGTCGGCATGGCCGGGAACCTGTCGGAGGTCGACCGCCGGCGGCTGAGCCGCGGCGGCATCGCGCCGCTGGCACTGCCCGAGGCCCTCGGCCTGTTCGACGCGGCCTCAGGCGCCGAGCGGCCGCTGCTGGTGCCGCTCCGGATCGACCACACCGTGCTGCGCGCCCGGCAGGGCGACGTCGGCCTGCCGCCGCTGCTGCGCGGCCTGGTCCGCGAGCCCGTCCGGCGGGCGGCCACCGGTGCGACCTCCGCCTCCCTGCTCCAGCGCCTGGCCGACCTGGCCACGGCCGACCAGGACCGGTTGCTGCTGGACCTGGTCCGCACCCAGGTCGCCGCGGTGCTCGGCCACGCCTCCGGCGACGCGATTCCGGCCGCACGGGCGTTCAGCGAGCTGGGATTCGACTCGCTGACCGCGGTCGAGCTACGCAACCGGCTCAACGCCGCCACTAGCCTGCGGCTGCCGGCGACGCTCACCTTCGACTATCCGAACCCGCAGGTGCTGGCGGTGTTCCTACGCGGCGAGCTGGTCGGCGCGCTGGCCGAACAGACCGCCCCGGTCGCCCCGCTGCGGCCCTCCGCCACCGATCTCGACGACCCCATCGTCATCGTGGGCATGGGCTGCCGCTACCCGGGCGGGGTGAGCACCCCCGAGGAGTTCTGGCGGCTGCTCGCCGACGGCCGGGACGGCGTCTCCAGCTTCCCCGACGACCGCGGCTGGGACCTCGACGCGCTCTCCCACGCGGATCCCGACCACCCCGGCACCTCCCACGCGCAGGAGGGTGGGTTCCTCACCGGGGCCAGCCGGTTCGACGCCGGGTTCTTCGGGATCAGCCCGCGTGAGGCCGTGGCCATGGACCCGCAGCAGCGGCTGATGCTGGAGACCTCCTGGGAGGCCCTGGAGCGCGCCGGCATCGACGCGACCACGCTGCGCGGCAGCCGCACCGGCGTGTTCGCCGGCGTTCTCTACAGCGACTACGCCACGGTGCTGCGACAGGGCAGCACCGGCGCCGAGGGCTACGCCGGCGCGGCCAGCGCCGTCAGCCTGGTCTCCGGCCGGGTCTCCTACACCTTCGGGTTCGAGGGCCCGGCGATCACCGTCGACACCGCCTGCTCCTCCTCCCTGGTCGCCCTGCACCTGGCGGCCCAGGCGCTGCGCTCCGGCGAGTGCGACCTCGCGCTGGCCGGCGGTGTCACCGTCATGGCCACCCCGGGCGCCTTCGTCGAGTTCAGCCGGCAGGGCGGCCTGGCCTCCGACGGCCGCTGCAAGGCGTTCTCCGCCGCCGGCGACGGCACCGGCTGGGGCGAGGGCGCCGGTGTCGTGCTGCTCGAACGGCTCTCCGACGCCCGCCGCGCCGGCCACCCGATCCTCGCCGTGGTCCGCGGCAGCGCGGTCAACCAGGACGGCGCCAGCAACGGCATCACCGCCCCCAACGGCCCCTCCCAGCAGCGGGTCATCCGGCAGGCCCTGGCCGTCGCCGGGCTCGCCCCCACCGCGATCGACGCGGTCGAGGCGCACGGCACCGGCACCACCCTCGGCGACCCGATCGAGGCGCAGGCACTGCTCGCCACCTACGGCCAGGACCGGACCGGGGCCCCGCTCTGGCTCGGCTCGGTCAAGTCCAACCTCGGCCACACCCAGGCCGCGGCGGGCGTCGCGGGGATCATCAAGATGGTGCTGGCCATGCACTACGGCGTGCTGCCCCCCACCCTGCACGTCGACCGGCCCTCCCCGCAGGTCGACTGGGCCGCCGGAGCGGTGGAGCTGCTGACCGAGGCCCGCCCCTGGCCGCGCGCGGCCCACCCCCGCCGGGCCGGCGTCTCCTCGTTCGGCATCAGCGGCACCAACGCCCACGTCATCCTCGAGGAGCCCCCCGCCCCGACGGAGGAGCGGGAGGCCGGCAGCCCGCTGCCGGTCGTGCCGCTGCTGCTCTCCGGGCACGACGCCGCAGGCCTCGCCGGACAGGCCGGCAGGCTGCTGGACTTCCTCGACGAGCGCCCCACCGCGCGGCTTCTGGACGTCGGCCGCTCGCTGGCCGGCCGGGCCGCGCTGCCGTACCGGGCGGTGGTGCTGGCGCACACCGGCGACCAGACCGTCATGGACCTGCTGGACCTCGCCGACGGTGCGAGGAGCGGAGGCGTGGCCGTCGACGGGCGCCTGGCGATGGTGTTCACCGGTCAGGGCGCGCAGCGGGCCGGTATGGGCCGTGAGCTGTATGACGCGTTTCCCGCGTTCGCGACCGCGTTCAACGAGGTCTGTGCCGCGCTCGATCTTCCTCTGCTCGATGTCCTGGACGATCAGGAGCGGCTGGATGAGACCGGTTGGGCGCAGCCGGCGATCTTCGCGGTCGAGGTCGCGCTGCTGACCCTGCTGCGCGGCTGGGGCGTCACGCCGGAGGTCGTCGCCGGGCACTCGATCGGTGAGATCACCGCCGCCTATGCCGCCGGGGTCCTGTCCCTGACGGACGCCGCCACGCTGGTCGCCGCTCGGGGCCGGCTCATGCAGGCGCTGCCCGCCGGCGGCGCGATGCTCGCGGTCGGCGCGTCCGAGACGGACCTGCGCACGGCCTTCCCGGACGTCGAGCTCGCCGCGGTGAACGGGCCGCGCGCGGTGGTGGTGTCCGGCACCGAGGCCGACGTCGATCGGGTCGCGGAGGTGGCGGCGGAGTGGGGCTGGAAGACCTCGCGGCTGCGCACCAGCCACGCGTTCCACTCCCGCCTGATGGAGCCGATGCTCGCCGAGTTCGCCGACGTCGTACGGGGCCTGCGGTTCAGCGAGCCGCGGCTGCGCGCGGTCTCCACCGTGACCGGCGCCAGGATCGACCAGGACGAGTGGACCGACCCGGAGTACTGGGTCGAGCAGGTCCGCAGGCCGGTCCGGTTCGCCGACGCGCTGGCCGCACTCGACGCCGACCGGATTCTGGAGATCGGCCCGGACGCCGTCCTCACCGCGCTGGTGCAGGACGCGCACCCCGACCGCACCGCCGTCGCGGCGCTGCGCCGCGGCCGCGACGAGGCCGCGACGCTGCTCGCCGCGATCGGGCAGCTCTTCACGGTCGGCGTCGCGGTGGACTGGACGGCGGTCTTCGCCGGCACCGGCGCGACCCGGCTCGAACTGCCCACCTACGCCTTCCAGCACGTCACCTACTGGCCTCGCCCGCGCCCCGGACTGCACGCGTCCGACCCGGCCGGCCTCGGCCTGGTCGGCACCGGCCACGCCCTGCTCGGCGCCGCGGTGGAACTGCCCGACTCGACGGCCACCGTGCTCACCGGCTGGCTCTCGGTCGCCACCCACCCGTGGCTGGCCGACCACGTCGTGCTCGACCGGGTCGTGGTGCCCGGCACCGCGCTGGTCGAGATGGCCCTGGCCGCCGGTGAGCGGGCGGGCGCGCCCGCGCTGGAGGAACTGCTGCTGCGGACCCCGCTGACCCTGCCGCCAGGCGGCGGCGTCCAGGTCAGGGTCACGGTCGCGGGCGACGCGGCCGACGGCCCGCGCCCGGTCACGCTGCACGCCCGCGCCGACGAGACCGAGCCCTGGACCGTCCACGCGACCGGTTCGCTCACCGCGCAGCCCGCGGAGACGGCCGACGCCGGGCTGGTCTCCTGGCCGCCGGCCGGGGCCGAGCCGGTGTCGCTGACGGACTTCTACCCGACGCTCGCCGCCATCGGAATGGCCTACGGCCCGGTGTTCCAGGCACTGCGCAAGGTCTGGCGGCGCGGCGAGGAGGTGTTCGCCGAGGTCAGCACCGATGAGGCCGGCACCGGGTACGCGCTGCACCCAGCGCTGTTCGACGCGGCCCTGCACGCCGTCGGCGCCGGTGGGCTGCTACCCGAGCACGGCGTCCGGCTGCCGTTCGCCTTCGCCGGCGTGCGGATCTCCGGCGAGGCCGGGACGACGCTGCGAGCGCGACTCACCGTCGGGACGAGCCCGGGCAGCGTGCGGGTCGCGCTGGCCGACGAGTCCGGCCTGCCGGTGGCCGAGGTCGAGCAGCTGACGCTCCGGCCGGTCTCCGGGGGGCAGCTCTCGGCCGCCGAGCGACTGCTCTACGGCGTGGAGTGGGTGCCGGAGGAGGCCGAGAGCTCCGAGGAGCCCCGGGCCACGATCCCGCTCGGCGCCGCGCTACCGGCTCCCACCCCGGTGCTGACGGTCGACGCGACCGCGCCCGGTGCGGCGGGCGAACGCGCCGCGGCACTGCTCACCCTGCTGCAGACCTGGCTCGCCGACCCGGCCTGGGCCGATTCCCGGCTGGTCGTACGGACCTTCGGCGCGGTCGGCGACGAGATCACCGACCCCGACGGCGCCGCGCTGTGGGGCCTGGTGCGATCGGCGCAGGCCGAGCACCCGGACCGGATCCATCTTCTCGACGCTCCCGAGGAGACTGTCCTCCCGCTGCCGGAGGCGCTGGTCCGCGACGGCGTCGCGCGGGTGCCGCGCCTGGCGCGGATCCAGGCGTCGGGCACGGTGGACCTGGGTGACGGCCTCGTGGTGGTCACCGGCGCCACGGGCACGCTGGGACGGCTGGTCGCCCGGCATCTGGTGCGGGCGCACGGCGCCCGCGACCTGCTCCTGCTCTCCCGGTCCGGCGGAGCGGTCGACCTCGACGGCGCGACGGTGCGGTCGGTCGCGTGCGACCTGGCCGACGCCGACGCGGTCGCCGACGTCCTGCGGGACGAGCCGGTCACCGCGGTCATCCACGCCGCCGGCGTGCTGGACGACGCCCTCCTGGCCGACCTCACCCCGGAGCGGCTGCGGGCGGTGTTCCGGGCCAAGGTGGACGCCGCGGTCAACCTGCGCGCCGCCACGGCCGACCACCGGCTCAGCGCCTTTGTGCTGTACTCGTCGGCGGCGGGGCTGTTCGGCAATGCCGGGCAGGCCAACTACGCCGCCGCCAACGCCTTCCTCGACGCGTACGCCGCCAAGTTGCGGGGGGAGGGCGTCCCGGCGACCTCGCTCGCCTGGGGCCTGTGGGACGCCGGCATGGGCGGCGGGCTCAGCGACGCCGAGCGGTCCCGGGCCCGGCAGGCCGGGATCGTGCCGCTCAGCGTCGAGCAGGGCCTGGCCGCGTTCGACGCCGCGCTGACCGCCGGCCACGCGGTCGTCGCGCCGCTCGGCCTCGACCTCGCCGCGCTGCGGGCCCGGGGCTGGGCGCCGCCGCTACTGCGCGGGCTGCTTCCCGCGCCGGGACGGCGCGCGGCGGCGGGCTCGGCGGGCGGCGGGTTCGCCGCGCGCCTGGCCGGACTGCCGGACGCCGAACGCGAGCGGATCGTTCTCGACCTGGTCCGCACCCACGTGGCGACGGTCCTCGGCCACGCCGACGGGTCGGCCGTCGACCCCGAGCGGGCCTTCAGTGAGCTGGGCTTCGACTCCCTGACCGCGGTCGAACTGCGTAACCGCCTGGGCACGGTGACCGGGCTGCGGCTGCCGTCCACGCTGGTCTTCGACTACCCGAACATCGCCGCGCTCGCCGCGTACCTGGGCGGAGAGCTCTCCGGGGCGGCCGCCGCGGCGATCCCCGTGGTGACCGCCGCGGTCGCCTCGGATGAGCCGATCGCGATCGTCGGCATGGCCTGTCGCTACCCGGGTGGCGTCAGCTCCCCGGAGGAGCTCTGGGATCTGGTCGCGGCCGGCCGGGACGGTGTCGGGTTCTTCCCCGAGGACCGCGGCTGGGACGTGGAGAACCTGTACCACCCGGATCCCGACAACCCCGGCACCTCCTACACCCGGGAGGGTGGGTTCCTCTACAACGCGGGGGACTTCGACCCCGCGGTGTTCGGGATCTCGCCGCGTGAGGCGCTGGCGATGGATCCGCAGCACCGGCTGCTGCTGGAGACGTCCTGGGAGGCGTTCGAACGCGCCGGGATCGACCCGCAGGGGCTGCGCGGTTCGCGGACCGGGGTGTTCGCCGGTGTGATGTACAACGACTACTCGATGGTGCTGGGCGCTTCGGACGACAGCGCCGAGGGCTTCATGGGCACCGGCGGCAGCATCGCCTCCGGCCGAGTGTCCTACACATTTGGTCTTGAGGGGCCGGCGGTCACCGTTGACACCGCGTGTTCGTCGTCGCTGGTGGCGCTGCACCTGGCGATCCAGGCGCTGCGCAGCGGGGAGTGCGACGCCGCGCTCGCGGGCGGCGTGACCGTGATGGGGACGCCGAACACGTTCATCGGATTCTCCCGACAGCGCGGCCTGGCCGCCGACGGCCGGTGCAAGTCCTTCGCCGAAGGCGCGGACGGCACCGGCTGGGGCGAAGGCGTCGGCATGCTGCTGGTCGAGCGGCTCGCCGACGCAGAACGCCTGGGCCACCCGGTCCTGGCGGTGGTGCGGGGCAGCGCGGTGAACCAGGACGGCGCGTCGAACGGGATGACCGCGCCGAACGGTCCGTCGCAGCAGCGCGTCATCCGCCAGGCGCTGGCCAACGCGCGGATCTCCGCCACCGACGTGGACGTCGTGGAGGCGCACGGCACCGGTACGGGGCTGGGCGACCCGATCGAGGCTCAGGCGTTGCTGGCCACGTACGGTCAGGATCGGGAGACACCGCTCTGGCTGGGCTCGATCAAGTCCAACCTGGGGCACACGCAGGCGGCGGCGGGTGTGGCCGGGATCATCAAGATGGTGCAGGCCATGCGGCACGGCACGCTGCCGGCCACCCTGCACGTGGACGCTCCCACCTCTCAGGTGGACTGGACGGCGGGCTCGGTCGAATTGTTGACCGAGGCGCGGGCCTGGCCGGAGGTCGACCGGCCGCGTCGCGCGGCGGTGTCCTCGTTCGGGATCAGCGGCACCAACGCCCACGTCATCCTC
>NZ_FZOD01000124.1 GCF_900188345.1 Streptosporangium subroseum
CGGTAATCCGGCTCACCCGGTTGCTGCATCGCTTGTTACCCAGCGAAGCCGAGGTCGCCGGGCTACTCGCACTCATGCTGCCCACCGACGCACACCAGGAAGCCCGCACCGACACCGACGCGACTCATACCTCTCGCCGACCAGCAACGCCATCCGTGGGACAAGACCGCGATCGCCGAAGGCCAGGGCATTCTCGCCAGTACCTGCCGCCATGACATCGGCGTGTGGACGGACAACGCGGACGCTATCGGGCCCAAGCACCATGGCCGGGCAGTTCTCGGTCACCGCGCTGCGTGGGCCGTCGGACGAGCCAGGCACTTGTTGGGCCTGGATGCCGACTGCGCCGGCTGGAAGCGTTGAGTTGAGCCGGCCGATGAGCGCCATCCGAAACGGCGCAGATCACAGCTGGCGTGACGTTTCAAGCAGGCGGGCCGGCCGTACATCAGTTGAAGCTTCGAAAAGGGGACTAGCGTGAACGTTTTGATCACTGGTGGCACCGGATACATCGGTGCTTTCGTCCTTCAGGTCCTTCGCTCGCGTGGACACCTGGTTCGTGCGGTCGTCCGCAGCGACGAGTCGGCGAAGGCGGTGACCGACGCCGGCGCCGAGGCGGTCGTCGGTGACGTGACCGACGTGGCGTGGCTGACCGGGCAGGTGCGCGGCGCGGACGGCGCGATCCACCTCGCCGCGCTCGGCCAGGACGGTGACGACGCGTTGATCGCTGCCGTGCTGGCGGCATTCGGGGGCACCGACAAGCCGTTCGTCTACACCGGCGGTATCTGGACCTGGGGCGACAATCCAGATATCACGGAGGAGAGCGATCAGATGTCCGCCGCTCTCACCGCATGGCGCGTTGAGCGGCAGCGGCGGGTTCTCGAGTCGGGCCTCAAGGCCTCGGTGATCTCGCCGTCGGTGGTGTACGGCCACGGCAAGGGCATTCCGGCCGGGATGTTCACTTACGGGCCTCGGAGCGAGGATGGAGCGTTGCGGCTCATCGGCTCTGGAGAACAGCGCTGGTCCACGGTCCACGTCGAGGATCTCGCGGAACTCTACGTCGACGTGTACGAACGCGCTCCCGGCGGGGAGCTCTACATCGCGGCCTCCGGCGTCAACCCCACCGTGCGGGAGATGGCACAGGCGGCGGTCGGCCCCGAGGGCACCCTGGCGCCGGAGTCCGCCGACGAGACCCGCGCACGATTGGGCGAACTGTTCGCCGACGCGCTCTTGCTCGATCAGCAGGCGCAGGGTACGCGGGCCAAGCAGCGGTTCGGGTGGAGCCCGAGCCGGCCCACCGTGCTCGAGGAACTGGCCGCGAACTGAACGCCACCGCTTTGTGGGGCGTGGGCGGTCATCGGTGGACCGCCCACGGTCCGCATGCTCCAACAGGATGGCTCTGTGCCGTTGGCAATTGAACGGGCGGACGCGATGTGCCCACCGAGTCCCAGGAGAGATCATGCATTCGTTTCACCTAGGTCGGTTCACCGTCACACGCGTCGGATACGGTGCCATGCAGTTGGCCGGTCCAGGCGTCTTCGGGCCACCCGGCAACCGGGACGAAGCATTGGCCGTGCTGCGAACGGTGGTTCAGGCCGGGGTCAACCACATCGACAGACACTTTTGATCACTCCACATTCTATAAATGTGACGGGCCCTTTTGCCCTGTCACGGTTCGATTGTGCGGGCGCACCGGAGGGGCAACCAGGCGCGGATTGGGCGAGGCTTATCGCAAACTGATCAATATGCCGTACACGGCGGTCGTGGCGTTGCTGCCGCCCACCCCCGCCTCGCGACGGCAAGGCGGGGGTCGGGCTTCTTGCTTCGGCCGGTATCAGTAGCGGCATCAAAGATGTGCAGGTATCCGCGGAACGGATAGGGGTGCGAGTGTGCTGTTGCGATGGGGGCGGTGGACGGGGTGAACAGGGCCCAGCCGGCGGAGTCTCTGCGCCGTGAGGCGTTGCATCAGGATGATGGTGGGCTGGGTCCTGGTGCTCGTCGCCGACCCGTGGAGTCACACGGTGACGCCCCGCGTCACCGCGACGGCGTGACGTCCTGGCGACGCTAAGACCCGGGGTGTCGCTTCGGCCGCATGATCCTCTCGCTGAATCGCGCCATGGTCGCCCGTGGCATGGCTCTGGGAACCAGTGCGACGAGTTTCCATGGATATCCGATGACCACATGCGGGCGGTTTCTTTCCAAGGCCCGCAGGCTGTCGCGGACAACGCCTTCTGGTGGCCGTTTGGGCCCCATGAGTGCCTCGTCGTCATTCCCGAGGACCTGAAAATATTCGGTGTCGGTGGCGGACGGGCAGCAGGCCACTATACGGATGCCGCGGGTGCGGTACTCGGCCCACAGCGCTTCGCTGAACGACTGTACGAACGCCTTTGACGCAGCATAGACCGCTTGATATGGCATGGCCTGGAATGCGGCGGCAGAGGAGACATTGATGATGGCGCCGACGCCTTTTGTGAGCATTCCGGGCAGGTAGTGATGGGTGAGATCGACAACAGCGGCGACGTTCACCATCACCATGGCATGGTCGCGGTCGGGGTCGATCGTGTCGAATGGGCCGTAGGTAGCGAAGCCGGCGTTATTGACAAGGATGTCGATGTGCAGGCCGAGCTTTTCTGTGGCAGCGTGAACGATGGCCGGCGCCGTAGGCTGACTCAGATCGGCGACGACGACATGCGTCGAGCGGCCGTAACGGTTCTCTATTTCGGTGGCGAGTTCCATGAGGCGCTGCTCGCGTCGCGCGACCAGGACGACCTGACAACCGCGGGCTGCCAGGTCTCGCGCGAAGGCAGCACCGATGCCTGATGAGGCTCCGGTAACGAGGGCAGTGCGCCCTTTGAAGTCCATGCAAAGGCCTATCTGCGAAATGAAGGGATGCGCCTCGTCAAAGCGAAGCGTCTTACTTGGGGATGGCTGTCGGGGCGCGGTGCCCATGTTGGTTTCCCCGATGGGGAGGTTCGGGTGCGAGTCGTCTTGAACTCCGCCACGTCGGGCGGACGCCCTGCCACATGTCTGCCGGTGGTCAGATCCATAAGAGCATCCTCGCCGGGTGCAGTGCGACATTCTTGAAGCGGTGCCGAATACCGCGAGGCACGAGGACGAAGTCGCCTGCGCCGGCCGTAAAGATCCGATCGCCGTCAAGGAATTCCAGTTCACCGGAAAGTAGATAGAAGGCTTCTTCGCTGTCGTTGTGCACGTGTGCGACCGGGCCGCCGCCAGGCGGGACGGTGGCCTCAATAATGCTGAATCCGCCGGCGGTCTCCGTGCCAGTCGCTTTCACGGTGTAGATGTCTCCGACACCCATTCCCTTGCACCTTGTCCAGGTGGCAGATGCAACGCACCCTGCTTGGTGTAACGCGGGTCGCCCGGGTCGGGGCTCGGGAACGGGATACTCACCTGTGTCTCCTACTGCTGGAAATGAAGATTCGCGATCATTCGTGGGGGCATCCCGGGACTCGGCCGGCATGCCAGCTTCCGCCCAGGCCGAAATCCAGCCGAGTCGTGCTCTGCCGGCAACCAATGCGATCGCGTTCAAATCAAGTACGGGTTTGAACCTGCAGGACCGGCGGCTGCGCTGCCAGGCCCAACTTGTACCTGGCAACCGTCGTCGTGTGGGCCATGCTTCTGAGGTTCTCGCTTGGGGGTGACGTTCAGGGCCGGTCGGGTGTATCCCGAAAGGGTGAGATATCCCGATGGGGGCGGCCTGACCGTGAAGCAGCGGGCCCAGCGAGAGCGGGTGCGGTTCGAGGCCGCCGAGATGTTCGAGCAGGGTGTCGCGCCGCCGCAGGTGGCCCAGCGGCTGTGGGTCTCGCGCAAGTCGGCCTACGCCTGGCGCGAATGCTGGCGGGCGGGCGATATCTTGCTGATTCGTTAGCCTCGGGCTTTCACGGCGAATATCGCTAGCCTTGATCGTTTACATGAGAAAAGTGCCTTTGACCTGGAATGATCGGACTTGTCTAAGGTCCCGTCCACACCAGCTCAAGAGGCACTTTTCACGTGAAGACTATCGCTTCGCGACCCAAGATCGTCATGTCCGCCGACGGCTCCGGGCTCATCTCCCAATCAGGCGCGCTGCTGTTGCTGGAAACGCTGCGCGTCACCGGCCTGGACCATGCCCTGTCCACGCAACTGCGGCGATGGCAACCGACCCGCGCGATCCATGACCCCGGAAAGATCATCGCTGATCTCGCCGTCAGCCTCGCCCTGGGAGGTGACTGCCTGGCCGACATCGCGATACTGCGCTCTCAGCCAGAACTGTTCGGCCCGATCGCCTCTGACCCGACCGTCTCCCGGCTGATCGACCGGTTCGCCGCCGACACCACCAAAGCCCTGAAAGCGATCCGCACCGCACGCGCCATCGCCCGTGAACACGCCTGGACCCTCGCCCAGTCAGCCGCGCCCGGAGCCGACGGTGAGCTGATCCCCATCGATCTGGACGCCACCATCGTCATCTCCCACTCCGACAAGGAAAACGCCACCCCGACCTGGAAGAAAACCTTCGGTTTTCACCCCATGACCGCCTTCGCCGACCACGGCACCGACGGAGCCGGTGAGCCACTGGCCCTCATGCTGCGGCCGGGCAACGCCGGCTCCAACACCGCCACCGACCACATCAACGCCACCGTCTTGGCCCTGGCCCAACTGCCCAGAACCCGACGCCGTCAGATTCTGATCCGCACCGACTCAGGCGGCGGCACTCATGAGTTCCTCACCTGGCTGACCCGTCCGGGCCGGTGGTTGAAATACTCCATCGGCTTCACCATCACCGACGACATCGGCGCCGCGATCGTGCGCTTGCCCGCCAGCGCGTGGACACCCGCCTACGACGCCGAGGGGCAGGTACGGCCAGGCGCCTGGGTCGCCGAGATCACCGCCATGCTCAACCTCACCTCCTGGCCCCACAAGATGCGCCTCATCGTGCGCAAAGAGCGCCCCCATCCGGGTGCGCGGCTGCGCTTCACCGACCCGGGCGGGCACCGCTTCACCTGTTTCGTCACCAACACCGCAGGCGGACAACTTCCCGACCTGGAACTACGACATCGCCGTCGCGCCCGAGCCGAGGACCGTATCCGCTGCGCCAAGGACACCGGCCTGCGCAACCTGCCGCTGCACGATTTCACCCAGAACCACATCTGGTGCGAGATCGTCGCGTTGGCCTGCGACCTCATGGCGTGGATGCAGATGCTCACCCTGAACGGCCCGGCCCGCCGCTGGGAGCCCAAACGCTTGCGGCTGCGCCTGTTCGCCGTCGCCGGGCGCCTGGTCCACGGCGGCCGGCGACTCCGGCTCCGCATCGCCGCCCGATGGCCCTGGGCACCGCAGATCATCACCGCCGTCACCCGCCTGCAAACCTTGCCAGCGTCGCCCTGACCAGCGCCAAGCCGCTCCACCGGCCAGGAAAGGACACCCGCGGGCTCGTGGAACCCCGCCCACCCGGCGCGACAGCCGGGCCATCACGCTGACCAGGAAGCGAAATCACGCCTCAGCCGAATGCCTCAGCCGACCACACGAAGATCACGAAAGATCGAGGCTAGGTGCAGAAAAGGATGCTCAAGTCTTTGCGGGTATCGCTTTCGAAATCGCTTATCTTGTGGGAGTGGCATGTATTTGGGAAAGGATCCGCGCTGGCCGGCAGAAATTAGAGGAGGAAGCTAGAGCCATATTCCTTGCCGAGATGCAACAGGGGAGGGATGACTGTGTGGCGGGAATTATTGCACGGCTACGCGATCTAGAGGCTAAAGGGGAAGGCCAAGACGCGCTGATGGCCTTTAAAAAGGCCATAGCCATGCTAAGGAAAGAGATAAATCTTCTCGATCCTATTGATGGCCGACTGGAGCTTGAAGTTTATGGTGATGTGATAGTCGAGCCGAAAAGTCAGCGTAATGCGGAAAAGGAGCGCCGCAGGGCTGATCAGTCAGGCTCTGTCGTCGGGTGACAGCAGCGCTGACAGCAACGTCCCCACATGTAAGCACACTTAGGCCACCATCCACGCCCCTCTGACCACGGTCGCCGCTACCCGACCAGGGTGATTGGTCCGCCTGAAAAGCGGAAGGTCGGCGGTTCGACCCCGCCCCTGAATACCAGCATCAACCAGCAAGAACGCCCCGAAGCGATCATCGCTCCGGGGCGATTTTCGTTGCGTTGATGGCAACCCAAGATTGGTTTAGGCGTCTACCTCATAGCGGTACCAACGCTGCGGATCCCCGTCCTCGTACAGCCACGGCGTCCCATCTCTGCCGATCTTCCCCCGTGCCCAGCCGGTCGGGTGTCGGTCGTCTGGGAGCAGCAGGTGCTCGCGTTCCGTCTCGGTGACGGCTCCGTCTTGCTGGCGGGCCCTGCGGATCTCCCAGCGGAACCCGCCGCCCGCTCGGTGCTGATCGAGGAAGGCAAGCTCCGGACCGGAGACGGCCAAGCCGTTGCATCGTGTGACGGGGTTCGGTGTGACGCTCCGGACGCCGTCAGTGTCAATCTCGATCAGCGGAAAGTCGGTGTAGGGGCAGGCGTGGACCACGTCACGGCCGACATTCAACGCATAGCAGTCGCACCAGACGACGCCTGGAGTGTGGGACGGCGCCATCCAGGGCGGGCCGCCGTCACCGTTCCAGCGCGCCAGACCGATCATGAAACCGTAGGAGCGGGTGCCGTCCGGGTTGGTGGACCAGTAGCTCGCCTCGTCGAAATAGCTGATCCAGATGTTGCCCTGGGCATCCGTCATGAGCTGCTCGATGCCGTCACCGGCGTAGAAGGCCGATCGGGTCTGGCCGCCTCCGTCGATCACCCGGACGTTGTCGGTGAGGTGTAGTTCGCTCTCGGGAACCGGCTCCCGGTAGCGCTCGAAGTCGATGCCCACGGGCTCACAGCGGGCAGCGGCCAGCACGATGCCGTCGCCGAGGGTGTCGATGAGAGTGAACCATAGGCCGAGATCTGTCAGCGGAATCTCGCGGATCTCGGCTCCGTCGCAGATGACGGCGATCGCGTCGTAGCGCGGGGGCGGCCGGAGTTCGGAGAAGTGCGGGATGGGGGTGAAGCCCTGGGCGGGGTCGGCCACCAGGGCGGCGAGCCGGCCGTGGTGGTCGATGGTCGAGGCCAGGACCTCATAACGGGCGTAGCGGTCGGGAAGGGTCGCGTGCAGCGCGAGCCGGCGGTCAGCGACCATGAGCCTTTCTCGTTGTCATCCATCGATGATCGCATACAAGGCGGCGCTGAGTCGTCGAGTCGTGGGGTGGCCAGGAATCGCCTCTTGGGTCTGCTCTTATTTCGTCGTTGTTCCGTAGGAGCACCGGAATCAGTGAGAAGGGATGCGAGATGTTCGCAGCGTAACCGCTGCTCATTGGCGTGATCGAGCTGTCTTCGCAGGTGACCACATCACGGGTCGGAGATCACCCAGATCTACGGTTGATGAGTTCGGTCGTCATGAGGCACGGCCGCTTGTCGACCTGCTCCCGCGCAGCAGCAGCGGTTGACCGGCCATCGGAGTCTGTACGACCTCCGAAACCATGCCGAGCGGTTGACCGAACAGCCGTGCCTTTCGCGACAGGGAGCGACCACTCTTCGCCGATGAGATCTGCGGATAGAAAAGTTGAGAGTCAGGCATGAGGCTCAACCCAGTAACGCACACCTATGGTCACTCGGAGCAACTAATCGGACATCGGACTTTTCGACCATCCTCCAAGCTAAAACGAACGGGTTGACGACTCTCTTTGGGTGAATAGCAATCACGCCTCCCCAGAGCCTCTATGCCCATGAAGTCGCTATCGTCCCACGTATGCCATTCCGTAACGACGTACCTATAAAGTCCCCTCAACAGTTGGTCGTCATGGAGGGACCTGTTGCTCAGCAGCACGGGAAGCGGAACGCCAGAAGAGAACCAGAACCCACGCCACGACCGCGAAACGGACGATGGCGCTCCTACTCCGCTGACGGCTCATGACCCAGTGAAGATAGGTCCGTATCGGTTGGTCGGTCGGTTGGGCACCGGCGGCAGGGGCACCGTCTACGCAGGTCTCGACGTCAAGGGCCGCCGGATCGCGGTCAAGCTGGTCCATCGCTAGCTCGCCGGCGACCCGGAGTTTCGCACCCGCTTCGCCCGCGAGATCTCCATGCTCGGATGGATCCAAAGCACCTGCACCGTCCGCGTTCTGGGCTCCGACGCCGCCGCAGCCCAGCCATGGCTGGCCACCGAATACGTACCCGGCCCTACCCTGGCCCATCGCATCGCCGACAACGGACCTCTGTCCGAGCAAGAACTCCTCGGACTCGCCGCAGGACTGGGCGAAGGCCTGCGCGCCCTCCATGCGGCGGGCGTGATCCACCGGGACCTGAAGCCCTCCAACGTCATCTTGTCGCCCACCGGGCCCCGCCTGGTCGACATGGGCATCGCCCGCGCCCTCGACGAGACCAGTGTCACCCGGACCGGCGTTGTGGTGGGAACCCCCGGCTGGATTAGCCCCGAAGAGTACCGCGGCGACGACATTGGCCCGGCCACCGATGTCTACGGCTGGGCACTGCTGACGCTCTTCGCCGCCAGCGGTCGAGCCCCTTTCGGGACCGGCCGCCCTGAAGTACTCGCCATGCGCGTCCTGACCGACGTCCCCGACACCGACCCCGTCCCCGAGCAGCTCGCATCACTGGTCGCTCAGGCTCTGTCCAAGGACCCCGCCGAACGACCCTCCTCCGTGCACATCCTCGAACCCCTGGCACAGTCCTGGCGCACACCCGATGCCACCCGCGTCGAAGACATCACCCAGTTCCTCGACCGAACCTGGGTGATGCCCCTGCACAACGATCCCGAATGGATCGTTCCCACCCGACCACGCCGACTCATACCACTGATCGCTGCTAGTGCAACCATTGCGATAGCGGGAACCGTCATAACCATAACCACAGCGATGTCGAAAACGGAGTCGGCAAACACGCAATTCTCG
>NZ_FZOD01000060.1 GCF_900188345.1 Streptosporangium subroseum
GGGAAACCAGCGCCGTTCGCACCGTTTCCGCTTATCCCGTCGAATCCGTTAGGATCTCGACCGCCCTGCTTCCAGGGCAACCCTCTAAACCTACCGAGACATCCGCTTCGTGTCAACTTTGCAGACACGTCCGATTTGCCAGGACCAGGGCAGAGGGGGTGCTGGGCGGTTCGCCTACCCGGAGATTCAAGGCCCCGGGGCTCTTCGCCCTGCAAGATGAACACTACCAGGACTCTCACGTAACAGAGACAACTTGCCAACCATCCCCGAGCCTCGCGCGTCTCAAACGTTCGTAGGAAGTCGAAGCGCGCAACCAGACGTCAAGCCAATCGCAACCGACTCTGGATACGAAGTACTCGCGAGGGTCAGAATCCTGACTCCGCCGTGGAGGTGAGCACCATGACCCGCTCGGAGTTCGACGACATCCGCGCGCACATCGACGCGGAGGCCGATCATCCAGGTGACCTGTTGAGGGTTGCCAGGTCTCTGCTGAACGACCTTGAAGACGCACGGATGCGAGAGGCGACCCTCCGCGCTTACTATCTGCGTCTTCTCACCGCGGCACGGGCAACGGTCGCCGCGGAGGCGGCCGGCTATCCCCAGCCACTGACCTTTCTCACCGACGAGCTCGCCAAGCGCGGCCAGCTCCCGGCAACCGGGGAGGTGAACCGGATCCTGGCCGATGCCCACACCGCAGCCGCGCTACTGGCCTGCCTGGAGCAGTCTCCTGTCGCGGTGACGGCCACTTCCGGTCCTCGCTCCCGGAGATGCGGGGGCACAAGCCGTAGCCTCCCACGATGAGGCATTCCGCGTCATTGACCTGGTCTTGAACCAAGATCTGTAAGACTCCAGGCATGGTGCAGCGAGGGCTGAATTGGGCTGCGACGACCCTCGTGGGCGTCTTCGGCTTTGTCTGGATCGGTGTTGTGGTGTTCGCGACCATCGACGCACCGACATGGGCACGAGTGGGGCAGGCCTCCTTCGGGGCCTGCCTTATCTGCTGGGCTCTCTACAAGGCGGTCCAGTTGCTCCGCCGTACCGAACCCAGGTTCGTCCCGCGGCACCGCCGGGTCAGGGCCTGACCCCTGGCGAACGGGCTAGAAGCCTCTCCGGAGCGAGCGGAGTTGGTCGGCGACCTCCTGGCACGGGGCGCCAAGGTCGAACCGGCTGAGGAGGAAGATCCCTTCGCCGGTGTCGATCTCCAGAAGCTCCGTGCGAGAGGTGAAACGGGTCTGCGTGTCCACTCGCACCCGCTCGATCACGCTCCATGGCAATCGCTCGGAGCCGGCGAAGCCCTTCACCACCACGAGTCCCTCCCCGTCGGCGCTGAGCCGTACAGGAGCGAGGACGTCGCGCAGGGCCAGTACGGCCGCGGCCACGGTCGCCGCGCCCGCCAGGAACGCCCCGCGCAGGTCATCGAGGGTCAGTACGGTGATCGTCGCGAGGACAAGCGTCGCGACGATCTTCAGGATGAGAAACTCCCGGCGCACGCGCCAGTGCAGAACCCCTTCGGACATGTCAGCCACGCTACCCGTCGGGTTTTTGGGACGCGTACGGCGGAGCGGCGCCTCGGCCTCGGCACGAGGGCTTCAGGAAAACGGCGAAGGCCCTGATCTCTGGGAGATCAGGGCCTTCATGTGGTAGCGGGGACAGGATTTGAACCTGCGACCTCTGGGTTATGAGCCCAGCGAGCTACCGAGCTGCTCCACCCCGCGTCGGTGTATGTCTAAACCTTATCGGCCTTCCGAGGCAGACAGCAAATCAACATGAGGGTTACCTGGTCAGCTCGGCGGGCGACCATGATGGCCAGCGGGCTCTGACCCGGAGCGGAACCTCCTGGCCCTTCCGAAACGCGGGACCGGTGCCCGTCCAGTTGATCGATGTCGCCCGGTGGGCACCCATGGGACCCGCCCCGGGGCTTCGGACCGATGCCTTGCCTCTGGGATGGCCAGGTCAATCCGGACGGAGCCGGGCATGAAAAAAGTCCCGGCCTCCGATTTCTCGGAGACCGGGACTTCCTTTGGTAGCGGGGACAGGATTTGAACCTGCGACCTCTGGGTTATGAGCCCAGCGAGCTACCGAGCTGCTCCACCCCGCGTCGGTGTATGTCTAAAGACTACCCGGCTTTGGCGGTGGACGCGAATCAAATAGCGCTGGGCTCCGTCGAGCCTCCTAGGAACTCGGCAGTGGCGTCGGCGTCACCGACGGTGTCGCGGAGGGCACCGGTGTCGCCGACGGAGCCGGGGTGGCGGTGGACGTCGACGACGGTACGGCTGTGCCCTTCAGCTTCTTCAGGGCCGCCTCCAGCTCCTTCTGGGCCGCGCCGTACTCGGTCCAGTTAGGCGGGTTGGACGCCAGGGCCGCCTGCGCCTTGTTGTACGCCGCCTGGGCCTCGTCGATCACCTTGGCCACCTCGGTGATGGACTCGTTGCCCTCGGGCTGGGCTCCCTCCGGCTGCTGGGCGGTGTCCGGGTTGGCCGGTTGGGCACCGGCGCCGGTCCCGAAGACCTGCTCCAGCGCGCCCTTGAGCGTGTCCGCCGAGCCGACCTTGCTGCCGTACGCCACCAGGACCCGGCGGAGGATCGGATACGGCTCCTGGCCGGAGGCCGCGGCGATCTCCACGTAGACCGGTTCGACATAGACGAGACCGTCGGCGAACGGCAGGGTCAGCAGGTTGCCGTAGCGGACCTTCGCCTGGCCGAGACCGAGCAGGTTGAGCTCGCCGGAGAACTTGTTCTGGAAGTTGTTCTGCACCTGACCCGGACCGGGGATCGTGGTGTTGGAGGGCATGCGCAGGATGCGCAACTTTCCATAGTCCGGTCCCGGATTGGCGTCCACGGCCATGAACGCGGCCAGGTTGGGACCCTGGCGCGGCACGAACGTGGTGGTCAGCGAGAACGACGGGGTCGAGGTCTTCGGCATCTTGACCGACAGGTAGTACGGCGGCTGCTTGATGCCGGCTTCGCCCGACGGGTCGTTCGGGACGTTCCAGAAGTCCTGGCCGCTGTAGAAGGCGTTCGGGTCCTGGATGTGGTACTGGGAGAGCACGTCACGCTGGACCTTGAACAGCGCCTCCGGGTAGCGCAGGTGCTGCCTGAGCTCGGGGGACATCTCCGTCTGCGGCTTGATGACGCCCGGGAAGGCCTTGCGCCAGGTCTGCAGGATCGGGTCCTTGTCGTCCCAGGCGTACAGGCTGACGGTGCCGTCGTAGGCGTCGACCACGGCCTTGACCGAGTTGCGCATGTAGTTGATCTGGTCGCGCGGCTGCGGCACCACCAGGCGCGGGTCGGTGACGGTGTCGCGCGTCATCGCCTCCAGGCTCTTGCTCTGGGAGTACGGGTAGGCGTTGGAGGTGGTGTACGCGTCGGCGATCCAGACCACCCTGCCGTTGACGATGGCCGGGTAGGGGTTGTCGTCCATGCTCAGGAACGGCGCCACCTTGGCGATGCGTTCCTGCGGGTTGCGATCGTAAAGGATCTTGGAGTTCGCGTTGACGTCGCTCGACAGCAGCAGGTTGATCTCACCGTACTTGGCGGCGTAGAGCATCCGGTTGAGGAACGAACCGACCGGAACTCCGCCCTTGCCGTCGTAGGTGGTGTTCTTCTGGCCCGTACCGCCGCTCTCGGGGTAGTCGAGCTCCTGCTTCCCGCTGCCTCCGACGATGACGTAGTCGGTCGAGCCCGGGGCCTCGCCGAAGTAGATCCGCGACTCCTTGAGACCCGTCCGATCCGCCAGGGCTCCGGTGACCGGCATGTCCTTGGCGTCGAAGTTGGGGAGGCCCTCGGAGTCGACCTCGTTGCCGGGCGCGGCCACGAAGCCGTAGCCGTGGGTGTAGACGAGGTGCCGGTTGATCCAGTTGTTCTGCTCCGCCGGCGGGCCGGTGAGCTCGCGCACGGTCACGACGGTGTCGCGCATCATGCCGTCGGGATCCGGGTAGCGGTCGACGTCGAGCGGGTCGTGGAAGTCGTAGTAACCGCGAATCCGCTGCTTCTGCTGGTAGGTCTTGGCGACCAGGCTCGGGTCGAGCAGACGCACGCCGGAGATGGAGCTGTCTGCGGTGACGTTGACCTTGCTTGGGTCGCCCTGCGCCGTGTAGTCGATGACCTCGGATTTATCGACCCCGTAGGCTTTTCGAGTCGCGTCTATGTTGTATTTGATGTATTCCTGCTCCTTGCCCTGCTGGTTCGGCTTGACCTGGAACTGCTCGACCAGGGCCGGGTAGACCCCGCCGATCAGGATGGCCGAGAGCACCAGGAGTCCGAAGCCGACGCCGGGCAGCATTCCGCCGGACCGTACGACTCCGGCGAAGAACAGGGCGGCGCAGATCAGGGCGATGATCGCCAGGATGGTCTTGGCGGGAAGCACCGCGTTGACGTCCGTGTACGAGGCGCCGTTCCGGAAGCCCCGGTCGGAGAAGACCAGCCCGTACCTGTCGACCCAGTAGGCGACCGCCTTCAGCAGCACGAAGACGCCGAGCAGCACCGACAGGTGCACCCGGGCCGCGCGAGACGCGTGCATGCCCGGGGACTGGATCCGGAAACCGCCGTACAGGTAGTGCACGATCGCCGACAGGATGGCGGACAGCACCACCGCCACGAACAGGAAGTTCAGCACCATCCGCAGGAACGGATAGGTGAACATGAAGAATGAGATGTCCATCTTGAACAGCGCGTCGGTCTCGCCGAACGGCGTTCCGTTGATGAACTCCAGCCAGGTCTTCCACTGCCCGGAGAACGACGAGCCGGCGAACAGGCCGAGCACCGCCACGCCGATCAGGAAGATCAGCTTACGGTGCGGGTCGAGGGCCATCCGGTATCGGTCGGCGCCGCTGGCGCCACCGAACATCCCGGGGCCGAACATCGGCCGCATTCGGTACGCCATCAGCATGTTGCCGCCGACGACGCCGACCATAACCAGGGCGCCGACGACGAACAGCAGGATCTGAGTGACGATCACACCGGAGAAGACCGCCGTGTATCCAACCGAGTTGTACCAGAGGTAATCGGTGAAAATACCGGCGAAGAGAAAGAACAAGACGACGATCGCAGCGAGGGCGATCGCGACAGGAAGTAGCAGTCGCGGCCGGCGGGGCAAGCGCATTGCCCTACCGGCTCCGGGGGTCCGGAAGCTCAAGGCCAACCCCTTGTCGTAAGAGCACGGTCGGTTTTTGGCAACCTACACCGGCGAGGGTTCGGTCGCGTTAGGCCTCTCGGGCACGGTCCGGCCACAACTCCCGCAGGTCTGGGCTCCAGCGGTACCAACGTATGGGAACCCGGATGAGTGCCCCATCCACGATCCGGAACCCTGAAAGACGTGATCGCCCTCGGCGGTTCCCGTCAAACATCCTCGGTCGCCGGGCGTGTTCAGGCCCGGGCCACGGCCGTCAGCTCGCCGAGCAACTCGGGGCGGAACCGCCGGTGCGGATCTTGTCGATCGCCTGCGCCGCCTCGTGGAGCGTGGCGACCTTGACCAGGGTCAGCCCGTGGGGGATCGCCTTGACCGCCTCCGCGCAGTTGTCGGCGGGGGTGAGGAAGACCGTCGCTCCGGAGTCGCGGGCTCCGACCATCTTCTGCTGGATGCCGCCGATCGGGCCGACGTCGCCCTCAGGAGTGATCGTTCCGGTCCCGGCTATGGACTTGCCCCCGGTCATCGCCCCGGGGGTGAGCTTGTCCACGATGCCGAGGGAGAACATCATCCCCGCGCTCGGCCCGCCGACGTCACCGACGTTGATGCTCACCTTGAAGGGGAACTTGTAGGCGACCTGCATGCTGATGCCCACCAGGGGCATGCCGTCCGTGGCCGCGACGGTCGGGACGGCGACCGTCTGGCTCTGGCTGCCGCGATTGATGACGAACGTGACCTGCTCGCCCACCTTGTGCTTGCGAACGATGGCGGAGACGGTCTCGCGGTCCTCCGCGGGCACGCCGTCCACCGAGACGATCTCGTCGCCGCTCTTGAACTTCCCGTCGGCCGGCAGGTCCTTCTCGGTGGAGGCCACGGTCACGACCGTCCTGTAGGGGATCTTCAGCTCCGTCAGGGCCGCCGCGGTCGCGTCGTCCTGGGAGCCGGTCATCTCCTGGGTGTTCTGCTCCTCGACCTCTTTCGCGGTGGTCGCCGGTGGGAAGATCGTCTCCTCCGGCACGACCGCGATGGTCGGGTCCACCCAGCCTCTGAGCGCGCTGAACAGGCCGATTCTGGCGCTCGGCCCGCCCTGGTAGGCCACGGTGACGAGGCTGAGCGCGCCCGTGGTCGGATAGGTCTGGCGTCCCTCGATGCTGATGACCGGCTTGCCCTTGACGGCGCCGATGGTGTTCTCGGTCGGGCCGGGACTCAGCACGACGTACGGCACCGGCAGCAGGGTGCCGACAACCGCGAGTGTGAGCGTGAGAAAGCCCGCCACCATGAGGGTCAGCACTCGTCGGGACATGGGGTAGAGCTTATGCGGTACGGCCGGTCATGACGTCCTTGCGGTCCGCCGTCCCGCCGATGTCCCGGCCCACGCCCGATCTCACTCGCGGACACCGCTCCAGCGGCCCGCGCCCGGTCTCCCACGCAGGCCCGGTCCGGCGGCCCGCGGCCGATCTCATTCGCAGGCCCCGACCCATTCGGCTGAGCCGTCCGCGAAAAGCTGGTTCTTCCAGATCGGGACCTCACTCTTGAGGTCGTCGATCAGCCTCCGGGAGGCCTCGAACGCCTCGCCGCGGTGCGGGCAGGCGACCGCCACGATGACCGCGATGTCGCCGAGCCTCAGGTCCCCGATCCGGTGCACCGCGGCCAGCGCGGTCACCGGGAAATCGGCCGCGACCTTCTCGGCCACCCGTCGCAGCTCATCCTCGGCGCTCGGGTGTGCCGAATAGGAGAGCCGGGTGACCGGCTTGCCGTGATCCTGGTCGCGCACCGTGCCAACGAAGATCGTCGACCCGCCCGCGGCATGATCGCCGATGGCCGCGAACACCTCGTCGACGGAGAGTGCGCCGTCGCGAATACCGAGCAACCGGATGACATCCACGTCACAAAGAGTACCGCCCCGGGGAAAAACCCCCAGGCGCGAGCCGTAATTAAAAACTTGTAAAAGAATTCACCCGCGGCGCCCTCGGTGGCCCCGCACACGGTGTTCCCCGCAGAAGACGCCTCCCGCGGCGAGGCACCTTGCGGGTGCCTTCGACGGTGACGCCTCCTACGGACGGCACCCTCTACGGACGGCGTCTCTTACGCGGACAGCGCCTCCTACGGGCGGCGCTTCTTGCGGGCGGCATGGACGATCGCCGCGGTACCGAGGACGGCGACGGTGGCGCCGGCGGCGGCGGTGATCGTGGCGTCCTTGCCGGACAGACGGCGGCCGACGACCGCGTGCCGGCCCTCGCGCAGCTCCAGGAGCTGTTCGAACGCGGCCTCGTTGGTCCACAGCGGTTTCCATCCGGCCGTGCGCAACGCCGCACAGTCGACCACCCACGGGTAGACGACGTAGTGCAGGTCGGCGGCCGGGGCCGGGGTGATGCCCAGCCGGTGCAGGCGCTGGGCGGTGCCGAAGGTCAGTCCGGCGGGCAGCTCCAGCCGTTTCAGCCCGGAGATCTCCTCGACCTGCTCCTGCTCCAGCCAGCCCTCACCTCCCACGGCCACCACTCCGGAGACCGTGCCGAGCGCGGCCATCTCCAGGGCTGAGACCAGATCGTCCACATGGCAGAACTGCCAGCGGGGATCGCAGCCCTTGACGGTGAGCAGCCTGGGCGCCTCGAAATGCCGGGTGACCACGCTGTCCACCCCGGGGCCGACGACGGCGGCGGGCCGGATCACGGTCACGTCGAGTCCCGGATGACTGCGCAGCGACCGCCGGGCCAGCGCCTCGATCTCCAGGTGGTCACCGACCACTCCGGTATCGGGTTCGGCGGCCACCGCGGAGTCTTCCGGCAGGGGAACGGGGTTCTCGGGGACCGCGCCGTACACCATGGCACTGGTGACCAGCACGACGCGGCGCACCCGGGCGGCGGCGCTGGCGGTGAGCACCGTCTGAGCCGCTCGCAGGTTGTAGGCGCGCCGCTCCGCGGGGTCGGCGTCGAGCGCGTAGTCGGCGGACAAATGGACGAGCACATCAATATCGGAGATCCGGTTCGCCAAGAGCGGATCTCGGACGTCGAGCACCCGCCACGTGACGTCGGGCACGTCGCCGCGCTGCTTGTCGATGGCCACGACTCTGCGGAAATCCGCAGACGAGGCGACTTTCGCGACGAAGGCACGGCCGATACCCGAGGCCGCGCCGGTGACGGCGACGACCGGGGGCCGGGAGCGTTTCGAGGTAGGCACCAGGTCCTCACTTTGCACTGACCCGCCATGCGACGGATAACGTGGCGGATGTGGACTCCTCCATCCTGCACGAGGTAGAGCGGTGACTGACTTGCCAGGTCGGGAAAACGACCCCAACGAAAATCCGTTCGCCATGTTCGGCAACCCGGAGCAGATCGCAGCGGCCATGCGGCAGTTCGCGGACATGCTCTCCGCCCCACCGAGCTCAGGTCCCGTCAACTGGGACATGGCGAAGAACATCGCACGGCACGTCGTGGTCGCCGAGGGCGACCCGAGTGTCATGGAAGGCGAGCGGCGCCAGATCGTCGACGCCCTGAATCTCGCCGACCTGTGGCTCAACGAGGCCACCGCACTGCCGAGCGGGGTGAGTAACCCCCAGGCGTGGAGCAGGTCCGAATGGATCGAGAAGACCGTTCCCGTCTGGCAGAAACTCTGCGACCCCATCGCCGCCCGCATGGTCGAGACCATGAGCGGCACGCTCGGCGCCGCGGGTCTGCCCGCCGAGGCCCAGGCCATGGCCGGGCCGCTGATGGGCATGATGAAGCAGATGGGCGGCATGATGGTCGGCCAGCAGATCGGCCAGGCCATCGGCTCCCTCGCCCGCGAAGTGGTCGGCTCCACCGACATCGGCCTGCCCCTGTCGGACAACGCCGCCCTGCTTCCGGGCGGCATCGCGGCGTTCAGCCAGGGGCTGGAGACTCCCGCCGAGGAGATCCGCCTGTATCTCGCCCTGCGCGAGGCGGCCCACCACCGGCTTTTCCAGCACGTGCCGTGGCTGCGCACTCATCTGCTCGGCGCCGTGGAGGAGTACGCCAGGGGCATCACGGTCGACGCGTCCGCCCTGGAAGAGCAGCTCCGCGGACTCGACATCAACAACCCCGAGCAGCTCCAGCAGGCGCTGAGCGGCGGCAACCTGCTCAAACCCGAGGAGACCGAGCGCCAGAAGGCCGCCCTGTCCCGGCTGGAGACCATGCTCGCCCTGGTCGAGGGGTGGGTCGGCACGGTCGTGGACGGCGCCGCCGAGGGCAAGCTTCCGTCTTCGGCCGCGCTTTCGGAGACCGTACGGCGCCGCAGGGCGACCGGTGGCCCCGCCGAGCAGACCTTCGCCACGCTCGTCGGCCTCGAACTGCGCCCCCGCCGTCTGCGCGAGGCCGCCGCTCTGTGGCAGGCGCTGGAGGCGGACCGGGGTGTGGACGGCCGTGACGCGGTCTGGGGCCACCCCGACCTGATGCCCACCGCCGACGACCTCGACAACCCCGAGGGCTTCGTCCGGGGCGAGCCCGAGCTCGACCTGTCCTTCCTGGACGCCCCCGGGCAGGATCCTTCCGGAGAGCACGACGAAAGCGGCGAGGACGGCGACGGCAAGAGTGGTGGCGGCAAGGGCGACGGCGCGTGAGCCTGCGTGCCGACGCACGGAGCGTGCTCGCGGGATGGACCGCGCCGACCGCCGAGGAGGAGCTCCTGCGCGGGGAGTTTCTTGAGCACGTGGACGCCCACGAGGACGCGATGTGGCGCGAGTGCGTCCCCGGCCATCTGACGGCCACGACCGCGGTGCTCTCTCACGACGGTGAGCGGGTGCTGCTCACGCTGCACCCCAAGGCCGGGATGTGGCTGCCCATGGGCGGCCACATCGAGCGCGACGACGTCTCGATCGAGGCGGCGGCGCTGAGGGAGGCCACCGAGGAGTCCGGCATCCCCGGCCTGCGGCTGCTGCCCGGCCCTCTGGCCCTCGACCGGCATCGGGTCTGGTGTCACCCACCGCACAGCCACCATCTGGACGTGGAGTACGGCGCGGTCGCCCCGGTGGACGTCGAGGCCGTGATCAGTGACGAGTCACTCGATCTGCGCTGGTTCCCGGTGGAGGAGATTCCCGAGCTCTCCGACGAGGCGACCCGCCGCCTGACGCGCCGTGCTCGGGAGATCATGCGCGCCGAGGAACACGCTCGGTAACCGGGGAGGCGCCTGAGAGGCCGGAAGGGCGCTGAGCTCCGGAAAGGCAACTTTTGGGTAGCCCGGAAGGGCGCTGAGCTCCGGAAAGGCACACCGGTAGCCCGGAAGGGCACTGGGCCTGCCGGGAGCTCGGCGGGGTCCCGCCCCGCTGGAGGTGCCCCCGAAGAGCACCGGCCGGAGCCCTGACGCGCGTCACGTAGGCCGAGACGCGCGCCACGTGAAGACCCTGTCCGGAAAGCCGTTGGTCCCGGAGCTGAAAAACCCCCTCCCTGAAAACCTTGATCCGGAAAGTCATGATCCGGAAAGGCTCCGCCCGGGGAAAAGCTTCGGTCAGGAAAAGTCATGACATGCGCCGTGCGGGTCGATTCAGTGGACGCGACTGGCCGTTGGTGGACATGGCCGGATACCCGTAAACGCCGTTGGACCGTTTTATGCTCGTCTCACGTATCTCCGGATACCTTCGTTTCTCCGGGCACCTTCGTTTTGATCAAGCTGTACGAGCGAATCAGGACAACGTGAGCGTGGACGTCATGGCCGACAGCGGCGTGGGAGGTGTGATCGTGACGCCGGTGCGACGACGTCTGAGGATCTCCAAAGCTCTCGCCTGGGCCGCGGTCACCCCCTTCGCCGCCTGGGCGCTGGCCAGGGGAACCGGGCTGGAGCGCGGGTCGCTGCCCACCCAGCTCATGACCGCCACACCGTACGCGGCGGCGGGTTCGCTCGTGCCCGTGCTCATCGCCGCGCTGACCCGCAACCGCGCGGCCGCCACGATCGCACTGATCACCACCGCGGCACTCGGTCTCAGCGTGCTCCCCCGCGCTGTCGGCTCCACGGGAAGCGCGACCGGGACGCCGCTGCGAGTGCTGACCCTCAACACGTTCTTCGGCGGGGCCGAGCCCGAGGTCGTGATGGACCTCCTCCGGCGTCTCAAACCGGACGTGCTGAGCGTTCAGGAGCTGACCCCGGGGATGGTCGAGGAGCTGGACGGGGCCGGCCTGAAGGCTCTCCTGCCGTACCGGACGCTGGAGGCCGAGTGGAACGCCGGCGGCACCGGTCTGTACGCCAGGTATCCGCTGACTCCGCTGGAGGGCCTGTTCGAGGTGATCGGGCACAACATGCCCGCCGCCACGATGGCCCTCCCCGGCACCGGGCCGGTCGAGATCGTCGCCGTACATCCCCGTCCGCCGCTGGGCAGCCAGGTGTACGAGTGGACGGCGGCCATAAACGCCTTTCCCTCCGCCTCCCCCGACACGATCCGCATCCTGGCGGGCGACTTCAACGCCAGCCTCGACCACGCGGTCATGCGGCGCTTCCTGAGCCGGGGCTACGCGGACGCGGCCGACAGGGCCGGGCAGGGACTCACCCCCACCTGGCCCGCCAACAGGAGCTTTCCACCGCTCATCACCATCGACCACGTCGTCGTGGACCAGCGGGTGAACGTGAACGCGGTCAGCGTCCACACCGTCCCGGGCACCGATCACCGCGCCGTCTTCGCCGACCTGCGCCTGCCCTCGCCCTGACACGGCCCACGCGGCCCCACGGCGTCTCCTCGCGACCTGGTACGGCCCCACGAGGGCAATCCGGTGTCATCCCAGCCTTCGCGCCGCATACGGGCGTTGTTCCAGCCCCCTGGGTCCGGGTGCCGTCTCGATCATCGGGCCCGGCCGTCCTTGCGGCCCTCGCGCCACATCAGGTGCCGTCCGGCCCTCACGTCACGCCAGGCCGTTGTCCAAGCCCTGAGTCGCCTTGAGAGCAGCGCCCGGCTGTCGTTCCCACCTCGCGGTCACATCAGATGCCGTCCGGCCCTCGAATCACCTCGACAGCAACGCCCGGGTGTTGTCCCAGCCCTCGAGGCCGGGGTCCAGCAGGCGGACGTCGTCTGGTGCGCGCAGGCGGTGCCAGCCCGGTCCTCTGGCGACCATCCGGCTGCCGGGCGCCGAGGCGCGGAGCGTCTTGATCGGGTCGAGATCGTCGAAGCCCGCGCTCGCCCAGCCGGGATAGGGCAGGTGGGCCGCTATCGCCACCGCGCCGCCCTCCGCCGCCGGGCAGACGGCGATCTGGGCCCGGCCGAGCTCGCGAAAGAGCTTGCCGATGAGCAGCGGGGGCAGGTCGGGCGCGTCGCCGCTCAGCAGGACCGCCTGCTTGCCGTACGGCAGGGCCGTGAAAGCCGCCTCGACCAGGGCGCTCCCCGACAGGTCGGGGATCTCGACGACCGGGGTGCCGGGCCAGACGATCTCCTCCATTCCCGGCACGCTCGTCACCAGGACCGGTGAGACGAAGTCGAGCCCGGCGACGAGCTCGTAGGTGTCCTCGGCCAGGGCCATCAGGAACTCGGTGGCGTCGACCCCCGGGGGAGCCGCCCTCGCGATCGAGGGCGTGACGAGAACCGCCACCAATCGATCTTCCGTCAATATTCCTCCGCAGAACCGCTGGCCGCCGTGGAGAATCCCTCAAGGAACCCTCGTGCCCGCTCGGCCTTGGGATAGTGTTCCACCAACGCCCAGAACTGCGGACCATGGCTCGGCACCAGCAGGTGGACGAGCTCGTGCATGATCACATAGTCGACCACCCACGACGGCATGCCCCGTAGCCGCGTGGAGATCCTGATGGTGCCGTGATCAGGGGTGCACGAGCCCCAGCGGTGCTGCTGATTCTCCACCCAGCGCACACTCGACGGATTCGCTCTGCCGTCGAGGTAGCGCGCAGACAACTCGGCCGCCCGGTCGAGTAGATCATCGTCCGATGGCCGTCTTCGTTGCTCCTTGGCCGCTAACCGGTCGAGCATCCGGCGCACCCATTGTTCTTCATCGGTGCTGCTCAGCCCGGCAGGTAGGAGCACGATCGTTTTCTCGCCGTCGCGGTATGCAGAGACCGTCCGCCGGCGACGAGAACTTCGGCGGACCTCGACTGTCTCGGGGGGCACATATGAACGGTAGCCGAGAATGACGAATTCACACCAGAGGGCAGAACGCGTTCCCGCTGGTCAATCCCCGTTCGTTGATTGTTCAGCTATGCCTGTCAGCCCTGAGGACGACCTATCTAATTAACCTGGATATCGCCTGTCTCATGAGTTGCCGAATCGCGGGACCCGCCGTTCTCTCTGGGCTGACAGCCCCTCAAGCATGTCGTCCGAGGCCATGGTGACCGGCTGGGCAAGGGATTCCCAGCGCAACGCGGCGTCGAGATCCGCGTGGCCGCCCCCGGCGAGGGCGACCTTGGTGAGCCGGGTGGCGATCGGCCCGTTGGCGGCGACCGCCGACGCGATCTCCATGACCTCGGCCATCAGGGACTCGCGGGGAAACGCCCTGGTCACCAGCCCCGCCCCTGCCCCCTCGGCACCCTGCATCGTCCTGCCGGTCAGCAACATCTCCCTGGCCACCCCCACTCCCGCGACCCTGGGCAGCAGGTAGGTGGCCGCCATGCCGGGGTGCAGCCCGAGGGAGGTGAAAGGGGCGAGCAGCTTGGCGTCCTCGGCCGCGTAGACCAGGTCGCAGGCGAGGGCGAGGCAGAGCCCCGCCCCCACGGCGGCGCCGTTGACGGCGGCGATGGTCGGCACCTCCAGGTCGGCGATCGCCAGCCAGGTCCGGTAGAAGCCCAGCATCCGGTCGCGCAGGGCGGGCACGCTCTCGGCGCCGCGCTCCGCGAGCCAGGAAAGATCTCCCCCCGAGCAGAACGCGTTGCCCGCGCCGGTGACCACCACGCAGCGCACGTCCCTGTCCGCGGCCAGATCGGCGATGGTTCGCCGCCACTCGCCGGTCATCCCGTCGGTCATCGCGTTGCGCCGGTCGGGGTGGTTGAGGGTGAGCAGGACGACGCCGTCGTCCCGCCGGTCAAGCAAGAGCTCGTTCATGGCGGGAGCGTAACGCCAAGAGCTCGTTCGTGGCGGAGCGTGATGCATGAAGAGTTATCCACAGGCGGAGTTATCCATAGGCGGAGTTATCCACAGGCGCGGGGAAAGGCGTTTGGGATCTTACTGGGACGTGGCACTCTGGCCGCTCCCCTGGAGGAAGGCACCCTGATGAGGCCACGTCTCAAGCCCGCGCTGCGCCGGATCACGCGCGACGAGCGCACCCTGCAGTTCGGCCTGCACCCCCGGCACGCGGTGGTGCTGACCGATCTCGAGCCCGAGGTCCGTCGGTGGGTCGAGAGCCTGGACGGCGTACGGGATCTCGCCGAGGTGCTGGTGGGCGCGGCCGACGCGGGGATCGGGGAGGATCGCGGCCGGACCCTGCTCGATCTGCTGGTCAGCCGGGGCGTGGTCGACGACGCCGGGGTGGGCCCCGGCCCGTTGCGCACGCTCACGATGGCCGAGCGCGACCGGCTCCAGCCCGATCTGGACGGGCTCTCGCTCTCCCCCGGCACGACCGACGGCGGGCTCGCCACGCTCGAGCGCAGGCGCGATGCCCAGGTGCGGGTGTACGGCGCCGGCCGGGTGGGCGCCCAGATCGTCGCCCTGCTCGCCGCCTCGGGGGTCGGCCGGATCTGCGTCGTCGATCCCGGGACGGCCCGCAACCGGGATGTCGTCCCCGGCGGCCTCGGCTGGACGGAGGTGGGGATGAGCAGGCAGGACGGCGCCGTCGCGGTGGCCAGGAGCCTGGCGCCCGGCCTCACCGCGTGGACCGGCGACGGCGCGGCCCAGCTGGCCGACGGGGCCAGGCGGCCCGACCTGGCGGTGCTCGCGCCGGTGGTGCCGCTGGACGGCCTGCTGATCAGGGAGCTTCTCGCCTGGGAGATCCCGCATCTGCTGGTGACCGCCTACGAGGGCTTCGGGTCGGTCGGCCCGCTGGTGTTACCCGGTCGAAGCACATGTCTGCAGTGCCTAGATTTGACCCGACGAGACCGCGACCCCGGCTGGCCGATCGTCAGCGCCCGTCTGGGGGGCTTCCCCGCGGGCGAGATCGCATGTGGCACAGTGCTGTCGACGCTGGTCGCCGCGGCCGCAGCCGGTCATGCGCTTGCTCTGATCGATGGCAGGGAGGTCTCTGTGACCAACGGCACAATGGATGTCATGCCCGATTGGCGATGGAAGAGGCGATCCTGGAGTGTTCATCCTCAATGTCGTTGCTTCCGAAACGAGTTGGGTTCGCTAACAATGGTCGCGTCGGCTCCATGCCGCTGACAGACACCACAGCGAAGGGAGGGAGCGGCGTCTCGCTGTACGGGGGACACGCCGCAAACCAAGGTGAGTGACCTTCCGCGCCGCGCTGTTGCGCGCTCCGCCAAGCTGGCGGCTCTCCCGATCGGGTTCGCCGGCCGCACCGCTCTAGGGTTCGGAAAACGGATCGGCGGGAAGTCCGCCGAGATCGTCGCCCAGGAAATCCAGGAACGCACCGCTGAGCAGATCTTCAAGGTTCTGGGGGAGCTCAAGGGCGGGGCGATGAAGCTCGGCCAGGCGCTGTCCATCTTCGAGGCCGCTTTACCCCCGGAGGTCGTCGGTCCCTATCGCGCGACCCTGACCAAACTCCAGGACGCGGCCCCGCCGCTCCCGGCCAAGACCGTGCACAAGGTCCTCGTCGAGCAACTGGGAGACGACTGGCGGGAAAACTTCCAGTCGTTCGAGGACAGACCGACCGCCGCCGCCTCGATCGGCCAGGTGCACAAGGCCGTCTGGCACGACGGCCGGACGGTCGCGGTCAAGATCCAATACCCAGGAGCCGGCAAGGCCCTGCTCTCCGACTTCACCCAGCTGGCCAGGCTCGGCAAGCTCTTCGGGGTGCTACTGCCGGGGCTCGACATCAAGTCCGTCCTCAGCGAGCTGCGCGAGCGGGTGGTGGAGGAGCTCGACTACCTGCGGGAGGCCGAGGCCCAGCACGCCTTCGCCCTGGAGTTCAAGGACGACCCCGACTTCCTGATCCCGGACGTCATCGCCGCCAACGAGCAGGTGCTCGTCTCCGAGTGGGTGGACGGCACCCCGCTGTCACGGATCATCACCGACGGCACCCAGGAGGAGCGTGACCGCGCCGGACTCCAGCTCGTCCGGTTCGTGTTCTCCTCTCCGGCAAGGGTGGGCATGCTCCACGCGGACCCGCATCCGGGCAACTTCCGGATCGTCGAGGACGGGCGGATGTGTGTGCTCGACTTCGGCGCGGTCAACCGGATGCCCGACGGCTACCCCCCGCTCTTCGGGAAGCTGACCCGCATCTTCAACAACGGCGACATGGCGACCGTGATGCAGGGCCTGCGCGACGAGGGTTTCATCCGCCCGCACATCGAGGTGGACGCCGAGGCCCTGCGGGCTTTCCTCGCCCCCTACGTCGAGCCGACCGCGGTGGAGGAGTTCACGTTCAGCAGGGAATGGCTGCAGAACCAGGCGGCCACGGTCACCGACCTGCGACCCGGAAACGTCGTGCGACAGCTCAACCTGCCCTCGTCCTACGTCCTCATCCACCGGGTGCACGCGGCGGGGATCGGCGTGCTCTGCCAGCTCGGCGCCACCGCCCGCTTCCGCCAGGAGGTCATCCGCTGGGTCCCCGGATTCGCCGACGCCGACGAGGATTCCGGAGAGCCCACGGCTGCCGTGAGCTGACCGCGGCTGCCGTGAGCTGACCGCGGCAGCCGCGAACCGACCATGGCCGCCGTGAACCGGCTGCCGCGAACCGATCACGCCCGTCGTGACCTGACCACGGCTGCCGCGAGCCGGCCTGAGCCCGCCGATCGACCCGGGGTGGGATTCGCGTCGTGAGCGACGCGAATCCAGCGAATGCGGGTCTGGCGAATGAGGCGGCCCTGACAGAAACGCATCAGGGGTGGCCCGTTCGAACGGGCCACCCCTTTTACTTTCTAACGATCTTCAGAGCGCCGGTCTCCGGAGAACCGGTCTCCGGAGATCAGACCAGGCGCAAAAGTGCGCTGCGGACGCGCGCGGACGCGCGTTCCACATCACGCTGAGCGCGCTGAAGGCGCTGGACACCGACTGCACGGCGATGCTCCTCCGCTTCGCGGTGGAGGGTCCGTATTCGGTCTTTGACCAGTTCTTGATCCATAGAGTGCATGTCCAGGCTCCAAGCGGTGTGGAAGGTCATCGGAAATCGTCCTTTCGGGAAGTGCGGGTTCTTGCGTGATCAGGCGGCGACCGGCGACTTGCGAGGACGCCCACGCGGGCGCTTCCGCGGAACGACCGCGCCTCGCAGGACGAGCTCGCCGCCCCAGACACCCCATGGCTCCTCGCGCTCGAGCGCGCGGGCCAGGCAGGCCTCGCGGATCGGGCAGCCTCCGCAGAGCGCCTTGGCGAACTCAACGTCCTCCGGAGACTCTGCGAACCACAGGTCGGGGTCGGTACGACAGGGGATTGTGGCTTCGTCGATCAGGTCCATGACCGTCTGGGCCCCCATCTGCTTCACCTCTCAGTTAGGTGTTGATCTTTGGTTACCTCGTGGGTGGGGGTCAGGAATGACGCGGACAAACAAGAAGGCCGCGGATCCTGGTGCGGATCCGCGGCCTGAAGGCTTTTTCTCTCTCGGTCAGGTTATGACCGGAGGGTGCCTCCAGGGTTGCGGACCACGCAGTCCACCGTTTCCGATGTGCTTGGTCGTTGCTGCATAGCTGCCGCCCGCAGTGGCGGGGATAGCCGGGACACTCATCGCCGGGAAGGCGATCGGAGCAAACCAATTGGCGGCCTGAACCAGGATCTGGACAGACCGGTCCTGCTGAAGCTGAGCCGCCGCGCCAACCGTGAGGATGACCTGGCTGCCGCGGTGCAGGACCGTGCTACGTCGCGCGGAAGTGAGCCCGGACCGGGACGACATCAGATTGCTCTTCACAGCGGACTCACCTCCATTCGTTGAGGGCCGGGCACTCGGTGCCCGACTTGCTTGACATGACCCTAAACCCCGCTCGCGGGGACGGGCAACATATTTTCTACCTGCAGTTTTATCACTAGCTCACGCGGATCATCGCTTCCTGCACCACCGACACCGCGAGCTCTCCCGAGCGGGTGAACATCTCACCCTTGGCCAGGCCTCGCGCCCCACCCGACCACGGTGACTCCTGGGCGTACAGCATCCATTCGTCCACGCGGAAGGGGCGATGGAACCACATCGCGTGGTCCAGTGAGGCGCCGGAGATGTTGGAGGCTCCCCATGCCAGGCCGTGGGTCAGCAGCACGGTGTCGACCAGGGTGAAGTCCGAGGCGTAGGCGGCGAGCACCACGTGCAGCAGCGGGTCGTCGGGCAGCTCGGCGTCGTAGCGGAACCACACGTCGGTCTTGAAAGTGCGCAGCGCGGGGTCTCGGTGCGCCTCCCAGGTGAGGGGGGTCACGTAGCGGGCGTCCACCGGGCGCGGCTTGGCCAGCCACTCGCGCAGCGGCGACTCCTCCCCCATGACCTCCCGCATCCGATCCTGGAACAGGGGCAGGCTCTCGGGCGCGACCACGTCGGGCATCACCACGGCCTGATGCTCCACGCTGGTCTCCACGATGTGGAAGGAGGCCGACATGGTGAATATCGCCTTACCGTGCTGAATGCCCACCACCCGTCGCGTGGTGAAGGAACGGCCGTCGCGGACCCGTTCGACGTTGTAGACGATCGGGATCGCCGGATCGCCGGGCCGGATGAAGTAGGCGTGCAGCGAGTGGACGTAGCGATCCTTCGGCACCGTCCGGCCGGCGGCGAACAGCGCCTGGGCCGCCACCTGACCGCCGAACACGCGCTGGATGCGCTCCTCAGGGCTGCGGCCCCTGAAGATGTCGAGCTCGATCTGCTCCAGGTCGAGCAGGTCCAGTAACTCTTTGAGCGCCTCGTTCACGCATCCTCCGTCTGGTTTGCGGCCGTGCGGCACAGATCGAGCACCGCTTCACCGTAACGGTCCAGTTTGACGCGTCCTATACCGGCGATCGCCAGCAGGTCCTGTTCGGAGGCGGGCGCCCGTTCGGCGATGGCCTGGAGGGTGACGTCGGTGAAGACCGCCCACTGCGGGATCTTGTCCTTCTTCCCGACGCCCGTACGCCATGACTTGAGCGCTTCCAGCAGGGCCTCGTCGTAGTCGACCGGGCAGGTGGAGCACCTGCCGAGCTTCTGCGCGGCGGCCGAGGTCAGGGTTCTGGCGCAGACTCGGCAGCTCACCGGCGCGGCGACCGCGCGCCGTTCCTTGGAGGCGGGCTCGGGCGTACGGCTCTGCGCCCCGGAACGGCCCGTGAGGCCGTCGAGAAAGCGGGAGGGGCGCCGAGAACGACGCCCGCCCGGTGAGCGTGCCAGCGCCCACGACAGCCCCAGGTGGGCGCGCGCACGGGTGACGCCGACGTAGAGGAGACGGCGCTCCTCCTCGATCTGCTCGGGCGTCTCGGCATAGATGATCGGCAGCATGCCGTCGGTGACCCCGACGAGGAAGACCGCGTCCCACTCCAGGCCCTTGGCGGCGTGCAGCGAGGCCAGCGTCACACCCTCGACCGGCGGCGCGTGCTGCTCGCTGGCCCGGCGCTCCAACTCGGTCACGAAGGCGGGCAGGTCCGCGCCCTCCGCGGCGAGGTCCTCGGCGAGATCGGCCAGCGCCTTGAGCGACTCCCACTTCTCGCGGGCCTTGCCGCCGCCGGGGACCACGGGGGTGAGGCCGATGCCGGCGAGGATGTGGTGAACGGTCGTGACCAGCGTGTCGTCGGGCTCGACCGAGCGGGCGGCGCCGCGCAGCAGCACGACCGCCTGGCGGACCTCCGGACGCTCGAAGAACCGGTCGGCGCCGCGCAGCACGTAGGGGACCCCGGCCTTGCCGAGAGCCTGCTCGTACGCCTCGGACTGGGCGTTGACCCGGAACAGCACGGCGATCTCCCGGGTCGGCACACCGCCGTCGGCGAGCTTCTTCACCGCCCGTGCCACGCCCTCGGCCTCGGCGACCTCGTCGTCGTATTCGGCGAAGACGGGCTCCGGACCGTCCGGGCGCTGGGCGATCAGGGAGAGTTTGTGCGGGGTCCGCGCCTTCTCCAGCACCCGGTTCGCCAGCGAGACGACCTGGGGGGTGGATCGGTAGTCGCGAACCAGCTTGATCACGGTGGCGTTGGGATGCTCGACCGAGAAGCCGGTCAGGTAACGGGGGGTCGCGCCGGTGAAGGAGTAGATCGTCTGGTTGGGGTCACCGACCACGCACAGGTCGTCGCGACCGCCGAGCCAGGTGTCGAGCAGCAGTTTCTGCAGCGGGTTGACGTCCTGGTATTCGTCCACCACGAAGTAGCGGTACTGCTGGCGGATCTGGGTGGCCACCTCGCGATGCTCGGTCATCACGGCGGAGGTGAGCTCCAGGATGGTCTCGAAGTCGACCAGGTGCCGGTCACGGCGGAGCGTCTCGTAGGCGTCGTAGAGCCGGAAGACCTCTTCGGGCGCGACCGGCGGGGTCCGGCCGGCCTTCTTCGCGGCGTCGGCGTAATCCTCCGGGGCGATCTGGGTGACCTTGGCCCACTCGATCTCGCCGGCGATGTCCCGCAGCTCGGATCGGTCGGGGTTCTTGCGGATGGAGCGGCAGGCGTCGATCAGCAGGGGCATCTTCGACTCGATCACCCTGGGCGGATCCCCGCCGATGACGCGCGGCCAGAAGTAGGTGAGCTGACGCAGCGCGGCGGCGTGGAAGGTGCGGGCCTGCACCCCGGGCGTGCCGAGCTGACGCAGCCGCTGCCTGAGCTCCCCGGCGGCACGTGTGGTGAACGTCACAGCCAACACGCCCTGTGCGTCGACCACTCCGCTGCGTACGGCGTGCGCGATGCGATGGGTGATGGCACGCGTCTTGCCCGTCCCCGCTCCCGCGAGCACGCAGACCGGTCCCCGGACGGCTTCCGCCACGTCACGCTGCTCGGGATCCAGCCCCGCCAGGACGTCGTAGGGCTCCACGGAGACTCCTTAACATGCTGTCGAACACGCTGGCGGAAACATCCTCCCAGCCACTGGCAGAGCATCGCCCATTCTGGCATCATGCCGCCGCTCATCGATGTCGTTCGCCGAGATGCACAACCATGCCTGTTTCCCCCACAATGGGGAACGAATTGGCTCGGGGAAGGAAGAACCTGTGCGAACTGCGGTGACCGTGAGTGCGCTCGCTCTGGCGACATTGGTGATCGGCTCCGCGACGGTGCACGCGTCCCCGGCTGCGCACGCGTCCTCGGCGCCTTCGCACACGAGCGCCACCTCGACGGCGAAGAAGCCGGCCAAGGGCGACCCGACGTCCCCGCCGACCCCGCCGCCGCCCCCGGTCGTCGCGCCTGATCCACTCGTCCACGGCACCGACATCAAAACCATCTCGTACGGCTCGCACGTCCGCCAGCGGATGGACGTCTGGTACCAGTCCGACGGTCTGACGCGGCCCGGCATCTTCGTGATCCACGGTGGCTGGTGGTCCTCAGGGGACAAGAAGCTCATGACCGCGGTGAGCCAGAGCTACGCCGAGCTGGGCTACACGGTCTTCAACATCAACTACCGCCTCTCCACCGACGCCCCCTGGCCGGCCCAGCGCACCGACACGCTCGACGCCATCGCCACCGCGCGCAGGCATGCGCCCCTGTGGGGCTTCGACCCGAACAACTACGTGGTCGTCGGCTTCTCCGCGGGAGGCCACCTATCCACCGCCGTGGGAACCTACAAGGACGGCCTGCCCGGCCTGCGCGGCGTGGTGGGCATCTCCCCGGTGGTCTCGCCGATGACGGCCTACACCGAAGGCGCCGAGAGCCCGGATGCGAACAAGCGCAAGCTACGCACGGCGGCCATCAAACTCGCCGGGGGCTGCGGGCCCGCCAAGTGCCCCAAGATCTGGGCCAGCATGGAGGTGCCTTTGCACGCGAGCCGCCGCGACGCGCCCGTGCTGACCGCGCACTCAGAGGACGAGTTCGTGTCGGTGGAGCACAGCCTCCAGCTCAAGACGCGCCTGCGCCAGGTCGGCGTGGACATGACGGTGCTGACCGAACCGGGCACCGGGCACAGCGCCCCCCTCTACCGGATGCCCGGCCTGGCGGAGCAGGTCCAGGATTGGATCGCCGACAGGCTTTTCGAGCCCACGGGATAAGCTTGTTGAGCCCCCGGGAAGATGAACGGCTCTCACTTTGTTGCCAATGAGCGCCGGACATCACATGAGGGGACATTTAACAAAATGGCGCTGACTGTATACACCACCACCTGGTGCGGTCCCTGTAAGCGGCTGAAGAGCCAGCTCACCCGCGAGGGCATCTCCTACGAGGAGATCGACATCGAGCGGAACCCCGACGCGGCCCAATTTGTCATGAGTGTCAACAACGGCAACCAGGTCGTGCCCACCGTCGTGATGGACTCCCCGACCGGTCGAGTCGTCAGGACCAACCCCTCGGTGATCGAGGTCAAACGCCTCCTGGCAGGCGTCAGCGCGTAACCGCGCTTCCTCACACGGCGAGCCCCGGTCCTGTTGGACGCGGGGCTCCGTCGTGCCAGAGTTTCGGCGATCGTACCCGGCCGCCGGCGCGGCCGTGGAACCACGGCGGCTTCGCCGGCAACCTCGTTCGGCGCGTGCCCGCCACCGTCATCGACGGCCGAGCCGGGCCGCGCCGATCACCAGTCGCCGATCAACGGCTTTCCGTACCAGGTCTCGATCAGCCTGCGGGCGATCGAGACCTCGGACGGCAGGCGCACCTCGCCGCTCTCCATCGCGGCCAGCAGCTCGGCGCGGCTGAACCAGTGCGCCTCGGCGATCTCCTCGGGATCGAGCACGAACTCGGTCGACGTGGCCCGCGCGAAGAAGCCGAGCATCAGACTGCGGGGGAACGGCCAGGGCTGGCTGCCCAGATAGTGCGGTTCGGCGATGCTCACGCCGACCTCCTCCGCCACCTCGCGCGCCACGGCGTGCTCCAGCGACTCGCCCGGCTCCACGAACCCGGCCAGCACCGACAGCCGTCCCTCGGGCCACTGCGGGCCCCTGGCCAGCAGGCACCGGTCCTGGTCGTCGTGGATCAGCATGATCACCGCCGGATCGACCCGGGGGAAGTGCTGGCTGCCGTCCTTGGGACAGACGCGGACATGCCCGCCCGACCGGACCTCCGTACGGCTCCCGCAGCGCGGGCAGAACTCGTGGGTGGAGTGCCACGCCTCCAGGGCGACCGCGTAGACCAGCAGCCCCGCGTCCCGGTCTCCCAGCAGGGAGCCCACCTCGCGCAGCCCCACGGCGACGATCTCCTCCTCCGCCAGCGAGGAGGCGGCGCGCGGGGCGACGATCCGGCCCGGAGCGGAGGTGTGGACGACCCCCGGCAGCGGGGCCGTCACGGCGAAGTAGGCGACGCCCTCGGCGTCCACGCCGAGCAGGTAGCGCTCCCCCTCGGGTGCGTCGGCCGTGGACAGCAGCGTCAGCGCGACGTCCTCACCGCTCCGCCGGACCAGCGCCTTGCCGTCGTCGACGATCAGGACCCGGGTCGCACTGTCCTCCCACGCCCGTTTGAGCCACTCGGCGTCACCCCGGAACAGTGCCGAACGATCGATGGTGCTGCGCGCGAGCAGCAGCGGTCCCAGTAGTTCTTCTTGCGTCGTGATCTCCACGCCGTCCCGCCTCCCCAAACCGGTGAACAGTTTATGCCGCAGGAGAGAGGCGGTTCCGCGCGTCCTCCGATCTCGGCGGCTCTCCTGCCGGATAAGAGGCCTTCAACGCCATAAGGAGGAGGGCATGTACGGTGATTACTCAATCACGCACACGCGATGATCCTCGACGGCTAGGATGCACCGAGTTAGGTTAGCCTTACCTGATATCGGGAGTCCTGCATTGCGGCTGTACCTCACGGCGCTCAAACCGACCGACTCGGTCACGGACGGATTCCTTCCGGCGGCACATGAGCTGGGCTGTGACGTCACGATCCTCACCGACCGGCCGGAGCACCACCGGCACGCCGGGACCGAGGTGCTCGGCTGCGACGTGCGTGACGCCCGCGCGGTGATCGACGTCATCGCGCACCACCACGCACCGGACGCGGTCTTCTCCAACTCCGATCACATCCAGGCCGAGACGGCCCTGGCCGCCGAATACTTCGGCCTGCCGGGCAAGGACTGGCGAGCCTGCGCCACCACCAAGAACAAGGCGCTCACCCGGCGACGGCTGGCGGCGGCCGGGGTCGAGGTCGTGCGTGCCGTACGGCTGGCGGCCGGCGACCCCGTGCCGCGGGACATGCCCTTTCCCGCGGTGGTGAAGCCGCGCGAGGGCGTGGCCAGCGAGGACGTCGTGCTGGTGCGCGACGCGGGTGAGCTCGCGGCGGCCGTACGGGCGATCCGGGACCGGCGCCCCGACGAGGCGCTGGTCGTGGAGGAGTATCTCGACGGCCCCCTGCACACGCTGGAGACGCTCGGCGACGGCGAGAGGACCCAGGTTCTCGGCGGCTTCCGGACCAGGCTCGGGCCACTGCCGTACTTCGTGGAGGAGCGGCTCGACTGGGAGTCGCCTCCGGGAACCGAGCACGTGCTGCGGGCGCTGGACGCGCTGGGGGCGGGGTTCGGGGCCTGCCACACGGAGTACGCGATGACCTCGGCCGGACCGCGGATCATCGAGGTCAACTACCGGGTGATCGGTGACCACTGCGACTTCCTCATCGCGGACCTGCTGGGCGTTCCGCTGTTCGAGCGCATCCTGGGCGTCCACCTCGGCGCGAAGCTGAGCGACCCCGGCACGCCCGGCACGGAGCCGGGCGAACCCGGCATCCTTGCCATGAACCCGGGCGGCCCGGGCAAGCTCGCTACGGAGCCGGACGTGCTCACCATGAAGCCGGGCGGTCCAGGCAAGCCCGGCGCGGAGTCAGGCGAACTCGGCATCCTCCGCGCGAAAACAGGTGATCCCGGCACCCCCGTCATGAGGCCGGGCGGCCCCGGTGCGGTCGGAGGACACGGGACCGTGCTGAGTCTGATCGCCGACCGCTCGGGGACCGTGGTGGAGGCTCCGGGGACGGTCGTTCCCGCCGCCGGGGACCGGATCCGGTTGTGGCACCGGCCGTTGCGCGCCATAGGCGACCGGATCGATCAGAGCAATACCAACCGCGACTACATGGGCATCGTCCGCGCGATCGGGCCTGACCGGGCAAGCGTGGACGCGGCTCTCGCGGCTTTCACCGCCGGCAATCCGTGGGTGATCGCATGATCGGAAGAGGCACCGTGAGCGGTCGGGAACCGTACCTCGCCGCCCGTGTTCTGAACGCGCTCCTGCGCGAGGACTACGGCGGCCTGACGGCGCGGGTGACCCGGAGCAAGGACGGCGTGGCGCTCGTCCTGCCCCGGGGGCGCCGGGTGCGGCTGACGCCGGGCTCGCTGTTCCAGGACTTCGTGGTGGCCCCGGAGGAGGCGCTCCGCCTGGAGGAGGTCCTGCACACGTTGCGGGAGGTCTCGGCCCCGACGGACGCTCCCGGCGTCGAGGCCTTCGTCCAGGAGTGCCTGGAGGCGCTGCGCTCCCTCGACCTCCACGACGCCCACCGCGAGGAGGTTCTCGCCCGGCTGGGCGCCGAGCCCTCCCGGACACCGGAACGGCTCGGCGCCGTGCGGAGCCGGGCGTCCGGCGCCGTCCCGAGCCAGGGCTCAGGCGCCGTACCAAGCCAGGCGTCCAGCGCCGTGCCGAGCCAGAGTTCAAGCCCTGTGCCGAGCCAGGGTTCAGGCGCCGTGCGGAGCCCGGCATCCGGCGCCGTCCCGAGCCAGGGCTCAGGCGCCGTACCAAGCCAGACATCCGGCGCCGTGCCGATTCAGGCGTCCGGCGCCCTCCGGCCGGTGTCGGGTATGGGGCACGGCACCGTGCGCTACGAGACGCTGGCCGCTTTTGTCGATCATCCGGTGTACCCGACGGCCCGGTGCCGGATCGGGCTCTCCGACAAGGAGCTGACGGCCTACGCGCCGGAGTTCGCTCCCGCCTTCGAGCTGCGCTGGGCCGCGGTGCCCCGGGAGCGGCAGGCGGGGGCGGAGATGCCGGAGGCCCCGGGGTTCGCCACGGTCGGGCTGGACGAGCGACTCGCGGAGACGCACGTGCTGTTCCCCGTGCATCCGCTGACGGTCCCCGCGGTCGAGGAGATCCCGTGGGCGATCATGGGGCCCGAGCCGTACCTGGAGGTCAGACCCACACTGTCGATGCGCACGGTCGAGATCGTCCCCGGAACGCACCTGAAGCTGCCGCTGACCACCAGCACGCTCGGGCTGCGCAACCGGAGGTCGATCAAGCCCGACACGCTCGCCGACGGGGCGCGGGCCGAGTTGCTGCTGCGCGAGATGCCCGATCCGGGGGTGATCATCGCCGACGAGCAGACCTACGGGCACGCGGGACACGAGTATCTGGGCTGGCTCCTGCGCCGCCATCCGGCGGGAGAGGCCGTCCCCGTGGCCGCGCTGCTCGCGCCCCTGCCCGGCGGCGGAGTCGTCGTGGAGGAGCTCGCCGGGCGCTGGTACGGCGGGGACGTGACGCGGCTGCTCGGGTGGTACCTGCGGCTGCTGTTCGGGTTCCACGTGCGGCTCTTCGTCCGATACGGCACCGCGCTGGAAGCTCATCAGCAGAACCTCTCGCTCCTGTTCGGAAACGGCCCCGCCAAGCTGCTGGTCAAGGACAACGACGGGCTGCTGACCTCGCCGGACCGGCTGAGGAGCGCGGGCGTCGCGGTGCCCGACTTCGCCGACGGACGGATGCTGACCGACGATCCCCACGCCCTCGCCGACGTGTTCGTGACCATCACCCTGCACCTGGCCGCCGCCGCGGTGACGTTCGGCGCGCTGCCGTCCCCGCAGGCCGCCCGGCTGATCTGCGACGCGCTCGCCGACGCGCTGGACGAGTACGGGGAGGATCCGATGGCCCGGCTGCTGCGAGCCAGAACCCTCGACGCCGCCCGGCTCGTCGGCAAGTCGATGATCACTGCGGGAACGCTGGTCGACAAGGCGCGCACCGGTGCGCGCGACGTGAACAAGTTCTACGGCACCAGCGGTCCCAACTATCTCCGCCAGCCGCCCCAGGCCGTCCAGACCGTAACCATGCAGAGGACGACATGACCAGCCTCGCGCTCGACTCTCCCGCCGCCGTCGCCGAGGAGGCGTCACTGGCGGCACTACTGCGCTGCTGCGTGAGGGAGGTGTCCGGACCTCGCGGGCAGGTCTGGCACGCCGAGCCGTACGTGCTGCTGCGCGTCGCGGACACCCTGCTGCGGGTCCGCACGCACGGCGGGCTCGCGCTGCGCTTCGAGGGACCGGCCGAATGGCTGGAGGCCGGGACCTGGCAGCCGCTCTCCGCCGACCTGCTCGTCCGGCTTGTGGAGCTCGAACTCGGCGGGGCCGTACCGGCGGGAACCGAACCCGGTGAGACCGGGTTCACGGAAATCGGGTTCGAAGAGACCAGGCCCGCGGGAACCAGACCGGGTGAGACCGGGCCCGCGGAAATCGGGTTCGAGCAGACCGGATCCGGCGGGGTCAACGACGAGTTCGCGGCGCAGGTGGCCGCGAGCAGGGAGGTCATGGCGACGCTGCTGGCGGTCCGGCGGGACGCCGATCCTCCGGCCGATCCGTGGCTAGCCTCCGAGCAGGCGCTGGTCTTCGGGCATCCGTTCCATCCCAGTCCGAAGGCGCGCGGCGGCGCGGACTGGCTGCGCTACGCCCCCGAGGCGCACGCCGGTTTCCCGCTGCGACTGCTCGGGGTGAGGGACGACGTGCTGGCCCAGGCGGGCGACACCGGCCCGCTCGACGCCCTCGGCCGGGCACCTCGCGGCTACTCGCTGCTCCCCGCGCATCCATGGCAGCTCGACCTGCTCGCGGCGGAGCTGGCCGCGCCGCTGGCCGACGGGCGGCTGGTCGATCTGGGCGACGGCGACCGGATGGCGATCCCCACCTCCTCGGTCAGGACGGTCTACGAGTCGCGGATCGACCGGTGCCTGAAGTTCAGTCTGGACGTGCGGATCACCAACTGCGTCCGGAAGAACTCCTGGTACGAGCTGGCGGGCGCGGTCGAGCTGACCCGGCGCCTCGGACCGGTGTTCGAGGATCTCGCGGCCGAGTTCCCCGGCACCCGCTGGCTTCCCGAGCCCGGCTACCGCTCCGCCGACCTGGGCACCCGTCTCCTGGAGGGGCTGGGTGTGATCATCCGTACCAGCCCGTGGTCGGTCTGCCGCCCGGGCGTGACCCCCCTGCTGAGCGGAGCGCTGGCCGTCTCCGCCGAGCTTCCGGCCGAGCCGGTGCGCTGGTGGCGTGCCTATGTCGAACACGTCGCGCTGCCGGTGCTCGACGCCTACCTCAGCCACGGCGTGGTGCTGGAACCCCACCTGCAGAACGTCCTGATCGGCGTGGACGCGGCGGGGCTGCCGGTGGAGGCTGTCTTCCGCGACATGGAGGGCACCAAACTCGTCTCCGGCCGTCACGACCTGTCCGGGCTGCCGGAGCGGGTCGCCGAGGCGCTCACCTACGAGCCGGCCGCCGGCTGGAACCGGGTGGTCTACTGCCTGATGGTCAACCACCTCGCCGAGATCGCGGCCTCTCTCGCGGGGCAGGGGCCGACGCGGGAGCTGTGGGCGGTGGCCGGGGAGGTGCTGGCCGGATACGCGGAGTCCAGGGGATGGCCGCGACCGCTGTCCGACCTGCTGGCCGGGGTGCCGCTGCCCGCCAAGGCCAACCTGTCGGTCCGGTGGACACGATCGGCCGACCGTGCGGCCGGGTACGTGCTGGTGGCCAACCCCCTGGCGGTGCTCTCCTGATCCCGGACGGACCGTCCATCCGTTCACACGGTGCTCTCGTAATGTCAGACGGGTCGTTCGCCCGTTCACGAGGTGCTCTCGTGATCCCGGACGGACCGTTCACCCGTTCATGACGGAGGGCCCCGAGTTCTCGGGGCCCTCCGTCATCTCGGTTCTCAGCGCGCGGTCAGATAGTGGAAGCTCGGCTTCGGATGCATCAGGAAGTCGTGGTGGGAGATGTTCCAGGCGTAGGCGCCGGCCATCGTGAACTCCACGACGTCCCCCACCTCCAACCGCATGGGGGCCTTCCTGGCGAGGATGTCCTTGGGAGTGCAGAGCTGGCCGACGATCGTGACCGGCTCGCCCGGAGCCCCCATGACCAGCGGCTGGTCGTGCCCCTTCGTGGCGGGGGTCCGGAGGTGGTGGGTGCCGCCGGCGACCACCGCGAACAGCTCGCCGTGCACGCGCTTCACGTCGATCACCTGCGTCACGTACCGCCCGCAGTAGACCGTCAGCGAACGTCCCGGCTCGATGCGCAGCACCTCGCCGGGGCGGCGCAACCTCGCCAGTCCCTCGCCGTACGAGCGCCAGTCGAACCGGTCGTCGGGGTCGGCGTAGGACACGGCCATGCCGCCGCCGAGGTTGATCTCGGTGACACCCAGCCCCCGGGCGTAGGTCAGGACGGCTTCGGCCAGCACCAGCAACCGCGCGGCGTCGAGGCCGCTGGCCAGATGCGCGTGGATCCCGCGTAGCCGTACCGCGTCCTGGCCTTCCAACATTGCCACGCACTCGGCGATCCCCTCCGGATCCATGCCGAACGGCGTCGCGCCACCGCCCATGGCCAGCGAGGCGCCCTCGATCGGAACGTCCAGGTTGACCCGGAGCAACACATCCGCCCGATGTCCCGACGCAAGGAGCCGCCGCAGCTCACCGGGGCTCTCGACGTGCAGCCGGGTGACCTCGCTGAGCAGTTCCTTCTCCGTCTTGCCGGGCCCGCCCAGCGCGATCGAAGCGTCCGGGAAGAGCTCGCGCACGTGGGCCAGCTCTCCGCCCGAAGCCACCTCCCAGCCGTCGACGTACGGGGAGAGCACCCGCAACAGCTCGGGATCGGGATTGGCCTTCACCGCGTAGTAGAGCTCGACGTCGCCCAGCGCCGCCCGCACGGCCGACAGGTGGGCGTCCAGCTCGACCAGGTCGTAGACGTAAGCGGGCAGCTCCGCCGTGGAGGCCAGTCCCGAGACTCGATCCCTCACCGGTACCGCAGATATCACTTCGGCGTCTCCGATCTTAAAATGTCCGCTGGTCAGCGCATCGAGCTCAGCCTGCCCATCGGCTGATCCCGGCATGCGCGGAAGTGGTCCGGTGGTGGGGACGATCCGGTTTCGATCATCAGATGGCGACAGGCGTGAGCGTCCACCCGGACCCGCCGCGGACCGCCGGCCTCAGTCGTCGGGTTACGGCGGGGGCGTGGATCCGGGCTCCGGGGCGGTAATTCTCCGGAAGAGCGGACGGGGGCCGGGAAGTTTGCCGTCCCGGGCCGCGCACTGCTGGGCGATGCGGATGGCGGTGTCGGGCAGGAAGGGCGTCAGGTGATCGCCCAGCGCCCTGCATGCCCGGATGAGCACGACGAGGACGGCGTCGAGCCGGGCCGTGGCGTCAAAATCACCGTCCCGTTCGGCCTTGGCCAGTTCCCAGGGCCGGATGTGGTTGATGTAACGGTTGGCCTCGTCCACAATGGCCCAGACCGCCGCGGTGGCCCTGCGGAATTCGAAATCGGTCAGGGCCGCGTGGATGAGACCGGGTGCCTGACGGCAGGCGGCCTGAAGGCCTTCCGACCCGGGCGCGCCGGTCCCGATCCCGGCTCCGGTCTTCACCTCGGTCCCTGGCTCCGCCTCCGTTCCGGTCCCGATTCCAGTCGCGGCTCCGGTTCCGGCTTTCGTCTCCGTTCCGGTCCCGCTCCCCGCTGCGGGGACGTGCCCGTCGCGGTAGCGATGGATCATGGCGACGACCCGGTTGACGAGGTTGCCCAGGCCGTTGGCGAGTTCGTCGTTGCCGCGGGCGATGAGGCGGTCGACGATGAAGTCGGTGTCCCCGACGCGGGGCACTTCGCGGAGCAACCACCAGCGGACGACGTCGGTGCCGTACTCTCCGGCCAGGACGGCCGGGTCGACCGTGACCCCGCTGGATTTACTGATCTTGCGGCCGTTGGCGGTGAGGTAGTCGTGCACCACTATGTCGGTGGGCAGAGGCTGACCTGCCGATAGCAGCATCGCCGGCCAGTAGACGGCGTGGAAGCGCAGCACCCCTTTCCCGACCAGATGGATGCGACGGTCAGAGCCGGTCCACCAGCGCCGGTGGTTCTCCCCGCCGGTGCCGTAGTCCAGGGCGGTGATGTAGTTGCCGAGCGCGTCCCACCACACGTAGATGACCTGGCCGGGATCGCCGGGTACGGGGATCCCCCAGCCGCGTGCGCGAGCGGTCGATCGGGAGACGGAGAAGTCCTGCAGACCACCGGCGATGAACCCGAGGACTTCGTTGCGGCGTTCGACGGGTTCGATCCGCAGGCGCCCGCTGGAGATGAGCTCGTGGAGCCGGTCGGCATAGCGGGAGAGGCGAAAGAACCAGTTCTCCTCGGCGACCCACTGGGGCTCTGTGCCGTGCTCGGGGCAGCGGCCGCCGGTGAGTTCGGCAGGCGTGTAGAACTGCTCGCAACCGACGCAGTACAGGCCTTCGTAGTGTCTTCGGTAGAGGTCGTCGGCGCAGGCCCGCCAGAGCCTCTCCACGCCGGCCCTGTGGCGAGGGTCGCGGCTGGTACGGATGACGTCGTCGACCGCCAGCGCAAGCGGCTCGCGGAGCGCGATGAACGCCTCCGCGTTGCCGTCCACGAATTCCTGGACGGCAACACCCGCGGCTTCGGCGGCCAGCACGTTTTTCAGCGAGTTGTCATCGGTTCCGGTCTGGAACCGGACCTGGTCACCTTGTCGGCGGTGGAACCGGGCGAGCACGTCGGCCTGCACGATCTCCAGCGCGAATCCCAGGTGGGGCCGGGCGTTGACGTAAGGGATCGTGGTGGTGATGTAGGTGTGCGGTGTGGTCATCGGAACCTCCAGGAAACCGGGGCTCCGACCCGTGAAATGCTCGAGGCCCCGTCGCAGGGCCTCGGAGAAGATCGTCCGTGCAGCGTCAGCGGCCCCGTGAGCGGGGCATCGTCACCTGATGCGCGGACGTGTTCATGAGATCACGGTAGCAGCCACAGGCCGCCGGACGCCGATGATTTTACTGCCGCCGGCCGCTCTCGGACGACGCTGTACGAGTGCGTCACCGGAGCGCCCCGGAGCGAACCGCCGATCTTCAGCCTCTGCCGGTCCCGGAGCGCCGGAGGTCGGCGGCCGACCGCTCGGGGATCCTTGGAAGGTCCGCGACCTGCCCACCGCCGCACCTGCCGTCCAATGACGGCGGGTGCGGTCGGTTGCGGGTGACCACGGGTGTGGTCACCCGCAACGGCCGAGATCAGCTACGGGTGACCGCACCCGAGGTCGGGTTGAGCAGCACCGGCTTCTTGTTGGGGCCGTGGCGGAAGTCGAGCATTCCGGTCAGCGGCTTGGCATGGGCGTCGAAGGAGGAGTCACCGATACGGCCGGTGCCCCAGTTGTCCTCGACGAACTTGAGGATCGAGGTCTGGTCGGTCCGGGTGTGGTCGACGTAGTTGGTCTTGCTGTACGGGCTGATGACCAGCATCGGGAGGCGGGGGCCCATGCCGCAGCGGTCGGCGTAGCCGCCGGCCGCCGAGGCGGTGCCGCACAGCGCCGCCACGTCGTGGGCCGGGTCGGCGGAGCCGTTGAAAATGGGAGGCTTGGTGTGGTCGTACCAACCGTCGGAGTCGTCGTAGGCGATGACGACCGCCGTGGAGCTCCAGTCCTTCGACCGCTGCAGCTCGTTGATGGTGTCGACCAGGAAGTGCTGCTCGTCGAGCGGGTCGGAGTAACCGGCGTGGCCGTCCTGGTACTCGCTCGCCTTGAGGAAGCTGACCGCGGGGAGGTTGCCCGCCTTGACCGCCTTGTGGAAGTCGGTCAGGTCGTACTGGTGGTTGGCCTGGTCGGTCTGGCCGATCTTGGCGACCGAGGACGGCGGCAGGTGCTTGGGGTTGCTGGTGGACTCGTAGTAGGCGAACGGGTTGTGGTGCGGGCTGTAGTCGACCACGGAGTTGCCGCCGATGTTCTGGTGGGTGGCGCCGCAGACCTGGTAGCCGTTGGTGGTGCCGGTCGGCGTGAAGCCGCCCTGGAACCAGCCCCAGGTCACCTTCTGGTCGTTGAGGAGGTCACCGATGTTCTTGCCCTTCATCGCGGCGAGGGCGTTGGTGGAGGTGTGGTTGGTGTCCGAGCAGTCGTCGAACGCGGGGTCCGGGTCGTTGATGACCGTTCCCACGCCCTTGGCGTCCGGCGAGGCGACCGTGTAGGCGTCGGTGACCTTCGCGTGCGTGACCGGGTTCACCGCGTACACGCCGTGGGTCTGCCCGGAGATCAGGTTGAGCGCTCCCGGGGTGGACGGCCCGAACCCCGTGTTGAAGGAGTTGTCGCTCATCGCGTAGTTCTGGGCGTAGTTCCACAGACCGGTGACGGTGTTGCCGTCGTAGTAGTCCATGACCAGGCCGGGCTCACCGAAGATGACCGGCTGGCCCGTGCACTTGTCCCGCCCGGTGTTCTCGACGAACTTGTCGGCCTTGCCGCCGTTGTAGGCGAGCTGCTCGTGGCCGTAGTCGTGGTCCATGTCGCAGGACAGGGCCTGCGAGGGGGCCAGGCGCTTGGGGTTGAACTGGTTCGGGTTCTTCGTGAGGAGCTTCTTGCTCAGGCCGTCGACCTTGGGGGTCCCCTTCGCGGCCTTGAACGTCGTACCGTCGGTGTTGGCGGCCTGGGGGTACGTGCCGAAGTAGTGGTCGAACGAGACGTTCTCGTCGAAGAGGACAACGAGGTGCTTGATCGGCGTCGACGTGCGGCTGGAGTGGTCGGCGGGCTTGGACGCCGCTCCGTGGTCGGCCCACCCGGGGCTTGCCGCCACCGTGGTCATCGCCAGGGCCGCGACCGTTGCCGCCACCGCGAGCATCTGGGTCCTTCTGATCCGGCTATGGGACTTCATGCCCATGTCGCCTTCTTCCATAAATGAGTGGTTTAGGTGCACTCGTCAATCTTTCGGAGCGACGGAGCGACGGCCACCACGGAATCATGACGCCAGGCCAAACACTGGGTTAACGGTCCGTCCACATCAGCCCACCAACGTCTGGCCGAAATAGTCGTCGACATCGCGCACCCCGGGCAGGACGAGGAAGTAGCCCCCACCGACGGGCTGGATGTAGTCGACCAGTGGCTCGTCGGCCAGCCTGGTCTGCACCGCCTCGAACTGTGCCGCGAGATCCCGCTGGTAGCAGACGAAGACGAGGCCCATGTCGAGGTCGCCGACCGAGTCGACGCCGAGGTCGTAGTTGTACGGTCTGCGCAGGATGCGGCTGCCGTCCGTCTGGGGAACGCGTGGATTGGCCCGGCGAATGTGACTGGTCAGCGGAATCGAGGTGCCGACCGGATCGGCGGCGAAGTTCGGCACGTCGAGCTCGTGGTCGCCGTCCAGGGGCGCCCCGGTGTCCCGGCGCCTGCCGATCATGTTCTCCTGCTCCAGGATGGAGACCCTGTCCCAGAACTCGGCCAGTATCCGGATGATCCGGATCACCTGGTAGCTGCCGCCTTCGGGCAGCCAGACCAGCTGGTCCATCAGCGCGCTGTCGGAGACGTCGAGGTTGGACGTGCCGTCCTTGAAGCCCATCAGGTTGCGCGGCGTGCCGGAGGGCCTGGGCGGGGAGACGAAGCCGTCGATCCGCCAGCGCACCTGCATCCCGCCCCTGGTGTGCTTGGCGATGTCCCGCAGGGCGTGCGACACGGTGTCCCGATTGTCGGCGCACAGCTGCAGGCTCAGGTCCCCGTGGCACCGCGCTTCGTCGAGGTGGTCGTTGGGAAAGTCGCGCATGGGGGTCAGCCCGGCCGGCTTGCGGTCTGCCAGGCCGTACCTGCCGTCGAACAGGGACGCGCCCACCCCGACGGTCACGGTCAGCCCGTCCGCCGGCACCGTGGGACCGAGGACCCCGGAGTCCGTCGGCGGTGCGCCGATTCCCACCTCGGGCGGGGTGCCGCCCGAGGTGAGGAACCTGGCCCGCTCGGTCAGGGTCCGCACCAGGCCGGTCAGCTCCCGCCGGTCGGCGGCGAGCACGTCGAAGGCCACCAGCGTGGCGTTTCGCTGCTGAGGGGTGGTGATGCCGGCCTGGTGCGCGCCGTGGAAGGCCACCACCGGATCAGCGACCGGGGCCGGGGTCGCGGTCGCGCGACCGGACGGCGCCCCGGCGAGCACGGCGCCCGCCACGCCCACACCCAGCGCTCCGCGCATGAACGTCCGACGGTCCGTCATGATGTCCTCCGGGTCTCACCGATCGCCGCGATCGGGGCGAGTTCCTCCAGCAGTGCGCCGATCGTGCCGTCCAGCCGCCGGCGATCGATCGTCTTCAGCGAGGCGACGGGAGTCCATCCGCCACCGGGGCGACGTGCGTCCTTCAGCAACCGCCGGGCGCGTCCCATCCAGACGCCCACCTGATCCCACCCCGCGTACCGGCTCCGCATGACCGGCGCGATCGCGTCCAGTACGGCCTGCGTGCCGTCGAGGTTCGCTTCGGCCGTGGCCAGGCCGGTCCCGCTGCCCTGGTCGGCGGCGGCTGTCAGCTGGGACTGGAGGGTGTCCTCCAGGATCTCGTGGGCGCGCAGCGGCAGGTCCATGGGATCGGTCCGCTGCTCGGGGAAGTCGTGCCGCAACTTCGCGACGTCGGAGGCGAGCCGGTCGCCCACCGGAGCCAGCGACGAGGGCGACTCGCCGTGCCAGAGTCCGTACTCGATGCGGTAAAAACCCGAGAAGTCCTTGTCGTGCACACCACCCGGCAGGCTGTCGGGCAGGCCGTCGATCCTGTCGGCGAACTCGTCGAAGGTCCCGTACGCGGCGCCCAGCCGTTCGTATCCCAGGTGTGCGGTCAACCACGCGGTCCGGGCGTCGGCCCGGTCACCGTGGTGCAACGCCCGGCGCAGGACGGCGACGTCATCGGACAGAACGGCCAGCCCGGCGGTCACGCCTTTCCGGTATCGGCCTACCGCGCCGGTCAGATCCTGGTCGTCCACCGGCAGGACGGCCGGGGTGCCGTCCTGTGGTCCGTCGGTGATCCGCACGGTCGGGCCGGTCAGCATGTTCACGCCCTCCGGCAGGCAGCGGAGGGCGTAAGCGCCGTGCCCCAGCCGGACGCGCAGGGATCTGGTGGTGCCCGGCGCCAGCGACTCCACCTCCGCGTAGACCGCCCCGTTGCCCGGGTCGACGAGCTCGACGTCGGTGGTGACCGTGTCCGTGTTCTTGACCAGGAACGTCCGGTCCCCGCCGTGCCCGGTCCAGCTGGTGCCGCACACGCTCCGCGCGATGCCCATCACGCTTTCCGCGGCGGGCGGTGCGACTTCCGCCGTGGAGGGCGAGGCGTCCGGAGCGGGATCGCTCGTGCAGCCGGCCAGGGGGAGAAGGACGATCGCGGCGAGGAGCGCCCGGCGGGCGGCGGATGGCCAAGCGGGACGTGTCACCGGGAAACTCCCGTCAGATGAGCACAAAAGCGACTCTGGGGAGCATAAGCCAGCAAAACTCTCTCCGGAGCCGATCTCGAAGATGGACGGAGAGAACTTCATCGCCGGTTCACCGGCCGTTCGACAACGGACGCCCCAGAAGAGCCGGATCCGATACCGACCGGGCGGACCTCCCCGCGCCTTGGCCAAGATCGCAGGGGTGGAGAGGAGACCTCCGGCCAGGAGATCGCCTCCGGGCCACGGCCGCCGGAGGTTATGCGTGAGCGAGCGGCGCCCGGATGGCGGGCGGAGAATTCCATCGGCGATATGGAACTCCGATGAACGGCTCCTTTGATGATGCCCCTCCCGAACCGGTCGGCGTTTCTCCCCGGGGATGAGACGGAGCGCATCGCAAGGGCGTGCCTTGGCACTTTCTTGGTCGGGGTGCCCTTATTTCCGCGCCGATCGCCGCACCTTGGGTCACTTACACGAGCCTGGCCCCGGGCTGCCCGGACGGCCGCTTCCGGCCGTCACCGTGTTTCAGATGGCCGGCACGGCTCGGACATCTCACTCCCACCGCGTTCTGAATGGCGAATGTCATGAGTAACGGCCTCCGCCACCGGCAGGCGGCGGCGAAATCGGAGTGAGTCCTCGACAATCGCGAATACCCGACGCGACCATGCGCGGAGGCTGGAGAAACGGAGACCATGATGGTTGACGGTTCTTACCGGCATATCCGCATTTTCGGCCCGTTCGCGGCGACTATTGTGACGGTCCTCGCCGCGACGGCCATCAAAACGATCTTGATGTTCCCGGGTGAGGCGCTGCGCAAACCACGATGGCGACTTCTCATCCCGGTCACGGTCCGCGAGTGACATCCAACCCCGGCGCCGATGGCTCCGGCGACGGTCCGTTCACAGATCCGTTTGGCGAGCCTCTCCATGAATTGCCCGGGGAACCGGCTCTTCCGCCGCCACACGCTTCCGGTGGAAAACACTCCGCCGGAACGGCTCCATGCGGCGGAACGGCGCCCGCTTCCTTCTTGGACAACGGACGAAAACCTCAAGGCAACCTGTCGTCGATTTTAACCGCCGACCTTCGAGAAACTCTTTTTACTCCTCACGCGTGCGACAGGAATGAGGCCTCTCTCGCATTCATCATGGATAAGGCGAATTCAATCATCGACGGGCGCACGTCCGGCGATCATTGACCCGACGGCCCAGCAGGTGTGGAGATTGCCTCCTGCCGGACGTCCACTCCCCTGCGCGCCTTTCCATGTTTCCGCTAACATTCGCGATTGCCACGGCGCGCCCGCGCAGATCGGACCTGTTGCCCGCCGCTCTTTTCGAGCAACGAAAAAAGCCCCCTCCTTCGGATCTCTCCGGAGGAGGGGGCTTTTACGGCCGAGCTCGGTAAGAGGACTTACCTAGTTGGCCGCTTCGTACTGCTCGACGATCTTCGCCGCAATCCGGCCGCGCTCGCTGACGTTCAGACCCTGGTCCTTCGCCCACGTACGAATCGCGCTGCTCTTCTCGCGCTCGAGCGCCCGGCCGGAGACGTTGAGCTTACGGCCACGCCCCGGTCGCTCCTGGCGGACCGGACGAGCAGCGTTGATGAACGGTGCGAGCGCCGCGCGCAGCTTGTCTGCGTTCGAGCCTGAGAGATCGATCTCGTAGGACGAGCCTTCGATGGCAAAGGCAATGGTTCCCTCTGCCTCGCTACCGTCTAGGTCGTCTACAAAAGACTCCACGATCCGCTTGGCCATGATCGTTCTCCAAATGATGTTTAGGTGTTGGCGATACCTTAGCGGTTCCGCCAGGTGCTTCGGGCCAAAGGGGCTTACTCTCCCTGAGGCGCTCCCTCTGTCATTGCAATTCCATGCGGGCAGAGAAGGACCCGACGCCCTCGTGCAACAGTGACGGCTGGATCCGACTGCTCCACTAATCTACTCGCCCTCAATGGCACCCTCTCCCAAAGCAAGATGGAGTGGGGTCATTTAACGCCGAGCGTTATAGCCCAGAGCATGTCCCGCCCGCGCCGGAAGCCGGACGAAGTCACGTCCGATTTCATGCGGACGGCCCGTGCCGCGGCCACGGAGACGACAACCGGACGCCCTGGTTCAGCCCAGCGCGGGGACCGACTCGACGAGCGCGATAAGGCCACGCTCGTCGAGAAGGTTAACGGGCCGGACCGTCTCGTTGAGGCGAACGTAGTGGAATGCCGCGCTCACGTGATCCAGGGGGATGGCGGCCAGATGGGACCAGGCCAGGCGATAGGCGGCAAGCTGAACTGAGGCGGCGGCTTCGGCCTTCTTGCCGTTGGGGCGCCGGCCGGTCTTCCAGTCGACCACCTCGTAGCGGTCTTCCGAGACCTGGAACACCGCGTCCATCCGGCCCCGGATCAACCGGTCGGCGATCATCGTCTCGAACGGGACCTCGACGTCCAGAGGTTCCCTGCCCGCCCACTCACTCTCCTCGAACCGGTCGCGCAGCTCGTCGAGATGCGCGTCGGTCTCCTCGAAGTCGTCGGACGCGCCGGGCAGCTCGAACTCGTCCATCAACCGCTGCTGTCCCCAGCGAGACTCCAGCCAGCGGTGAAAGGACGTCCCCCTGCGGGCCAGGGGGGTGGGCTTCTTGGGCACGGGACGGCGGATCTGCCTGGCCAGGGCCTTGGGGTCGGAGGCCAGCGTGACAAGCGACGAGACGGTCAGGTGAGTGGGAAGCTCCACCCGCCCGCTACCGCGCCGCCGGTTCATCTCCCGTTCTCTCAGCAGGAGCTCGGTGTCGCGCTCCCAGGCCTTGGCCCGCTCCCTGTCCCATCCCCGTAGCTCAGGGAAGGCCGCGGCGCGCTCGTTCTCGGGCTCCTCGGGCACGCGCTCATACTCGGAACCGGCCGGATCGCCCCGCCGCGCGGGGAGCACCGGTCCCGGCTCCCCGTGGTCCCGAGGTTTTCCGAAGTCCTCGAAGCCCTGGGGATCCTGGAGATCCCCGGAGTCCCGGGGGCGCTCCGAGCCCTGGAGACTCTCGGGGGCCCGGGGCTCCCGAAGGTCTTCCGGGTCCCGGCCTTCCCGCGGACTCTCAGGGTCCCGGAAGTCCTGAAGGTCCTGGAAGTCGTCAGGCTCCTCGAATACGGGGCCGTCCTCGTCGTCCGGAGCCTCGGGAAAGGGAACGTCCTCATCGCCGGGGACCTCCGGAAAGGGGACGTCCTCGTCATCCGGAGCCTCCGGGAAAGGAACGTCCTCCCTCTCCGGATCGGAACCTGCCGGACGGCTCCGCCCTGCCGGGGAGATCGGCGCGGCACCGGCGAGTGCGGCGAGAGCGGATTCGACCATGGTGGCGCCGTCGAGGACGGCCCCGTACCGGAGGCCGTCCGGCGTGACGGGCCAGGTGGATTCGGCGGGCTCGGTGAGGAGGGGGTTGGTGGCGCCCTCCTCCGCCTCCGGGGCCCAGAAGGCCACGCGGCCGCAGGTGTCGCGGGTCTCCACCAGGAAGTCGGAGGGCTCCAGCGGTTTGGCCGCGCTGCCCCACCGGTAACCGGAGGCGATCAGGAGGTAGTGCGCGCGGGTGACGGCCACGTAGGCGAGGCGGCGCTCCTCCATCAGGTCGCGGTCACGGCAGCGCTCGTCGAAATCGGCCAGCTCCTCCTTGGCCAGCCCGGCCAGCCCCGGCAGGTCGGAGGCGTCTCCGCGGAGCTGGTAGGGCAGTTTGCGCGGGTTCTCCGTCCACTTGGGACTGGTCGCCGCCCGGGCGGGGAACACCGTGCCGACCGTGAGCGTCCCGGCCTTCGACAGCGCCTGCGACATGCCGGGCACCACGACGACCGGCCACTCCAGGCCCTTGGAGGCGTGGATGGTCATCAGCTTCACGCTGTTGCTCTCTCCCACCCGCCCGGCGTCCAGGCCGTTCTCCTCCTCGTCCGCCGCCTTCAGGAACGCCAGGAAGGCGCCCAGCGTGGGGTCCTCCGAGTCGCCCGCGAACCGGGCGGCGGCGTCCAGGAAGGCGTCCAGGTCCGCGCGGGCGGCGAAGGCTCCGATGGCCGTCCCCCGCGCCGCCACCTCGATGTCGAGGTTGAGCCTGCGCTCGATCTCGAGGATCAGGTCGGGGAGGGGCTGACCGGTGTGGGCACGCAGGGTTCGCAGCTCCTGGGCCATGGCGACCAGCCGCAGGCGCGCCAGGGGCGAGAACAGGTCCTGCCATTCGGGGCGGTCGGGCAGCTCGTCGAGGGCGTCGATCAGGCTGCCGCGCTCCTCGGCCATGTCCGCCACGACCTGGTCCAGCGGGTCGGCCACCGGCGACGCGCCGTCCCTGGTCTCCCGGTTCAGCTCGCGCGCCCGCTCACCCAGCTCCTTGAGGTCGGCGGGGCCGATCCTCCACCGCGGTCCGGAGAGCAGCCGGACCAGGGCGTCTCCCGCGGTCGGGTCGTAGAGCGCGCGCAGGGTGGAGACGATGTCGGAGACCTCCGGCACGGCGAGCAGGCCGCCCAGTCCGACCACCTCGACCGGAATCCCCCGGTTCTCCAGCGCCTTGCGCAGCGCGGGAAACTGCGAGCGCTTCCTGGCCAGGATCGCCACGTCGTGGGGCTGCACGCACTGCGGGCCGCCCCACGCGCTCTGCTTGGCCTTCTTGCGCTCGCCCTCGCCCCACGGCATGCCGTCGGGTGCGGTCTCGGCGCCCAGCACCTTGGCGATCCCGGCGGCGATCCACTCCGCCTCGTCGTCGGCGGTCTCGTGGAAGGCGCACACCACCCGGCCGCGCTCGATCCGGTTGCCACCCGGCACGAGCACCGGCACCTCCCTGGCCTCCATCCGGAGCGGGATCTGCAGCCGGGCGGCGACGTCCAGTACGGCGTCGCCGTTGCGGAAGCTGACCGAGAGGCGGCGGACCGGAGCGGGCTCTCCGGCGGCGGTCCTGAAGTCGCGGGGGAAGCGGGTGAGGTTGCCCGCCGAGGCGCCGCGCCAGCCGTAGATGGACTGGCAGGGGTCGCCCACGGCGGTCACCGGATGGCCGCCGCCGAACAGCGCGCGGAGCAGCACGAGCTGGGCGTGGCTGGTGTCCTGGTATTCATCCAGGAGGACGACGGCGAACCGTCCCCGCTCGATCTCGCCGACCTCGGCGTGCTTGGCCGCGATGCGGGCGGCCAGCGCCATCTGGTCTCCGTGGTCGACGACCTCGCGGCTGCGCTTGAGCCGGCTGTAGGCCTCGACCAGCGGCAGCAGTTGCTCCCTGGCCCGCTGGGTGGCCAGCGGCCTGCGCTGGTCCTTGACGGGCGTGCCGGGCAGCTCGCCGTACCGCTGGGCGAGCCAGGCGCCGACCTCCCGGACGTCCTGCGGGGAACGCAGGTGCTCGGCCAGCTCCCCCGACAGCTCCAGCACCGCCCGGGTGACGGTGGCCGGACCCCATTCGATCTGCTCCATCGGCCCGTCGTAGGCGCTGACCACCCGCCCGGCGAGCTGCCAGGAGACGGCCGGGGTGACCAGGCGCATGGTCGGCTCCAGCGCCTCACGCAGGGCGTGGTCGGTGACCAGCCGGGCCGCGTAGGCGTGGTAGGTCGAGATGGTCGGCTCGCCCTCCATCAGCTCGGCGGGGACCTGGCCCGCGGCGACGAGGCCGTTGAGCCGCTCGCGAACGCGGATGGAGAGCTCTCCTGCGGCCTTCCTCGTGAAGGTCAGGCCGAGCACCTGCTCAGGACGGACCAGGCCGTTGGCGACCAGCCAGACGACCCGCCCGGCCATGGTCTCGCTCTTGCCCGACCCGGCCCCGGCCACCACGACCATCGGTTCGAGACCGGCCTCGATCACGTCGGCCTGCTCGGGAGTGGGTGGCAGGATCCCCAGCTTGGCCGCGAGCTGGATCGGGTTCAGCACGCGGTGACCCCGCCGCGGACGGCACGGCTCACGGCACGAGCACCCTCACCACGGGCGACACGGCTCACAGCACGAGCACCCTCACCACGGGCGACACGGCTCACAGCACGAGCACCCTCACCACGGACGGCACGGCTCAGCGCGGGGGCGGCCTCGCGGCCGGTGGTACGGCTCAGCACACCTGATCTCCGTTCTTGCTGACCGGGCAGCTCGCCCGCACAGCGCAGGTGCGGCATCCATCGTTGACCTTGGCCTGGAAGAAGGGCCCCGACATGCCGATCGCCACGGTGTCGACCATGTCGCGGGCCCAGCCGGGATTATCGTCCTCCCCCAGGGGCTGCTGCGCCTGCTCTTTGGCGCCCTTCTTGCCCGCGGCGTCGCCCACCTGGACCAGGGCCGCGCCGCCCGGCTCGGTCATCCCGTGCCGCTGGAAGGCGCCCAGCAGCGCGGCGAGCTGGTAGACCCCGAGCTGGGGATGGCGTTCGAGCTCGGCGTCCTTCGGCCCGTTCTTACCGGTCTTGATGTCGATGATCACGGCTCGGCCCTCGCCGTCACGCTCCACCCGGTCCACCCGGCCCTTGATCTGCACCCCCTCGGAGACCATGGCCGTGAACGCCTCCTCCAGGCCGACCAGCTCGCGGGGGTTGTCCTGGTGCCAGCGGACGAACTTGGAGATCATCTCCTCCGCGACCTTGCGCTGCTTGCGGTTGTACCAGACACCGCCGAAGTCCAGCTCGTGCCAGACCTCGTCCAGGCGCTTGCCGAGGGTGTCCTCGGTGGGCATCCCGGTCGCCGCGAGCACCGCCAGCGCGTGGATGACCGTGCCCAGACCCCGGGCCGCGTCGGTGCCGCTCGCCCCCACCGAGGTCTCCAGCAGCCAGCGCAGGCCGCATTTGCTGAAGCTCTCCACCGCCGAGGGCGAGATGCGCACGATGTCGTCGGGCCAGCTCAGCGGGCGATCGTCGGAGATCGGGGTGAGGGCGTACCAGTCGTTGGGGTGGGCGCCGGGCACCCCGGCGGCGGCGAGCCTGGCCAGGTGTTCGGCCGCGGTCCTGCGGAGCGGGTCGGGCCTGGTGGGGTCGGAGACCGCCGAGCGCAGGTCCGCCACCAGGGCGGACATGCTCAGCCAGCGGGAGCGCTCGTCGATGCCGGTCTCGTCGGTCGACCCGGGCACCAGCTCGGTGATGAACCGGGAGGGCCGCTCCTCGGTGTCCTCCCCGCCCACGGCGGTGACGATGAGCCGCTTCCTGGCCCTGGTCGCGGCCACGTAGAACAGGCGGCGCTCCTCGGCCAGCAGCTGGGAGGCCAGTGCGGCGGAGACGGCCGCCGGGTTCTCGTGCTCGGAGCCCTCGGCCCTGGCGACCATGTCGTCGGCGCTCAGGATGGATCCGCGCAGCCGCAGGTCGGGCCAGGCGCCCTCCTGGACCCCCGCCACGACCACGACGTCCCACTCCAGGCCCTTGGAGCGGTGCGCGGTCAGGATGCGGACCGTGTCTCCGTCGGGGGCCCGCTCGGCGAGGGAGTCACCGGCGATCTCCTGGGCGACCAGGTCCTCCACGAACACGTCGACGCCGGCGTGCGGCAGGCGGTCCACGAACCTGGCCGCGTGGTCGAACAGTGCCACCACCGCGTCGAGGTCGCGGTCGGCCATGGTCCCCCGGAAGCCGCCCCTGACGCTCGTCTCGGTCCACTTCGCGGCCAGCTCGGTGGCCTGCCAGACGGTCCAGAGCATGTCTTCCGCGGTGCCGCCCCGCCGTACGGCCTCGGCGGCGCCGGCGATGAGCTTCGCCAGCCGCTCGGCGGGCAGCGCCACCTGGGGATCCACCCTGACCAGCTCCCGCACGTCCTTCAACGCCGCGACCAGCAGCTCGCCCGACGAGCGCGGCTCGGCGGCGTCACGCTCGGCGGAGTTGTCCACCAGGTCGCGCTCGTCGGGGTGCGTCAGCGCCTCGTGCTCGGCGATCCGCAGGGTACGGCGCAGGCGGCGCACACCGATCATGTCGGTGCCGCCGAGCGCGCCGGTCAGCAGCTCCTCCGCCAGCGCCTCGTCGAGGATCTCCGGATGGAGCGCGACCTGGATCAGCCTGATCAGCGGCCGCACGCCCGGCTCCTGGAACAGCGGCACCTCGCCGCCGCCGACCACGACCGGCACCCCGGCCGAGACCAGCGCCCGGCGCAGCAGCGGCACCTGGCGCGTCGCCGACCGCACCAGCACCGCCATTCGCGACCAGGGGACGCCGTCCAGCAGGTGCGCCCGCCGGAGCGTGTCGGCGACGACCGCGGCCTCCTGGATGGCCCCGTCGGTCACCAGGACCCGGACGTCGCCGGGCTCGGTGTCCGGAAGGGGTTTCAGGTCCCGGTGCGCGGCGCCGCCCGGGGTGGCGGGCAGCCGCGCGGTGATGCGCCGGGTGGCCTTCAGAAGCTCGGAGCCGCTACGGCGGCAGACGCGCAGCGCGATGACCGGCGCCTTCTCCCCCGCCGCGTCACGGAATCTATCCGGAAATTTCATGATTCCGCGGACATCGGAGCCGCGGAAGCCGTAAATCGACTGGTCGGGATCGCCGACCGCGATGAGGTCGCGCCCCTCCCCCGCCAGCTGCCGGAGCAGGAGCTCCTGTGCCGGGTCGGTGTCCTGGTATTCGTCCACGAAGACGGCGTCGTAGGCGGACCGCTCGCGCTGCCGTACCTCGGGATCGTTGAGCAGGGCGGCGGCGGCGCGGATCAGCTCCGAGTAGTCGAGCACCGGCTCCAGATCGAGGTCGAACCTGGCCTGGTAGCGGTCGGAGAACCGCCCGGCGGCCACCCAGTCGGCACGGCCGTGGCGGCGGCCCAGCTCGACCAGCTCGGCGCCTTCGAGACCGCGCTCGGCGGCGCGGGACAGGAAGTCGCGGAGCTCGGAGGCGAAGCCGCGGGTCTTGAGCGCCTCGTGCATGTCGTCCGGCCAGTGCGCGGCGCCGTCCTCCAGCTCGCCGTGGAGCAGGCGGCGGATCTCCAGAAGCTGTTCGGGACCGGTCAGCAGGCGGGGCGGCACCCCTCCGGCGAGCACGGCCTCGCGGCGGAGCAGCGCGTAGGCGTAGCTGTGGAAGGTGAGGGCGAGCGGGGTGCGGGTGGTGCGGCGCATCCGGCCGGTGATGCGTTCGCGCAGCTCCTCGGCCGCCTTGCGGCTGAAGGTGAGCACGAGCACCCGCTCGGGATCCACGCCGCGGCGCTCGATCCTGTCCACCACGGTCTCCACGATCGTGGTGGTCTTGCCGGTGCCGGGCCCGGCGAGCACGAGCAGCGGGCCGCCCTCGTGGGCCACCACCGCCCGCTGGTGCTCGTCCAGCACAGGGGCAACAGCTCTCCCCGCATCCTCACGACGCACCAGTCGCCAGCCCTGACCACTCACAACTCGCCATTCCACCAGATCTCGGACGATGATCGTGCCGAGTCCGGGTGTACGGCATGGCGGAGGCCCGGTCCCGCGAGCCGGATGATCAGCTCGTCAGAGTGTTCTCCGGTGCGAGGACCTGGGCCGGAGGTGCGGATCCTCCTTCGAGGAAGCCTCCGGCCCAGACGCTCAGGAGACGAAGACGTGGTCGACGACTCTTGCCGTCGCCTTGCCGTCGTCGCGGGGCGTGTAGACGCGCTGGAACCGTTCGTAACGCTCGGCGTGCTCGGCCGCCACCTCGTCGATCGTCCGTATGGCCTCGATCACATCCGCACTCGTGGTCAGCAGCGGGCCGGGGGCCTCGGCGGCCAGGTCGAAGTAGAGACCCCGCTTGGCCGAGTAGCGCTGCAGATCGTGGGTGAAGAAGATCATGGGCCGTCCGGTCACGGCGAAGTCGAACATGACGGACGAGTAATCCGTGATCAGCACGTCAGTGATCAACAGCAGATCAGCTATATCCGGATATGTCGTGACGTCGAGTCCAAGGCCGGCGGGCATGTTCGGCGCCGCCTGCATCGCGTGGGCCCTGATCAGGAACTCGTGACCGGGGCCCAGCACCCGCCGGGCCTCGGCCAGGTCCAGCCGGAGCGTGGCGCTCTTGCGGTCGTAGTCACGCCAGGTCGGCGCGTAGAGGACCACCTTTACGCCCTCGGCGATGCCGAGCCTCCGGCGCATCGCCGCGGCCAGCTCCTCCCGCTCGGGCGACAGGAAGGCGTCGGTGCGCGGGTAGCCGCTCTCCAGAATCTTGCCCTGGTAGCCGAACGCCTTGCGCAGGACCGGGGTCGCCCACGGGCTCTGCGTGATCAGCAGGTCCCAGCCGCGCACCTCGGCGACCTGCCGGTGCCACACCGGTGGTTTCGGGTCGCGGGACATGTGCGGAAGGTCGTTGCCGAGGCGCTTGACCGGGGTGCCGTGCCAGGTCTGCACGACCATCTGGTCCTCACGTGCCCGGAACCACGGCGGGAGGAAGCCGTTGGTCACCACGTAGCGTGAGCGGGCGAGCACCGCGTAGTGCTCGCGACTGCCCGCGCGGACCACGGTCGGCCTGATGTCCGAGCCGAATCCGAGCTCCTGCGACCCCGGAGGCACGAACGCGCCGTCCTTGACCACCCAGATGTGCTCGCGATCGTCGCCGCGGCGCACCCGCTCCTCGTAGATCGCGCGGACGTTGCCCTCGTACTGCCGACCGTCGGAGGCGACGTACACGGTCGCGTCGGTCAGCTCGCGGGCCCGCTCGGCCGGGTAGAAGGCGCGCCGCAGCGAGTACAGGCCGCCGGCGCCCTTCTCGTCGTCGGGCAGGTTCTCGGAGACGGCCAGCACCGGCACGTCGAACCGGGTGGAGATCAGGCGATACTCCCGCCCGTCGCGGATCCTGGGGGCCTCGTCCAGCCCGTCGAGGATGGCGTGGTCGACACGGACCGGGACCATCTCCCTGCCGTCGCGAACCACCATGCTCCAGCTGCCGCTGATCAGCGGCACGGTGTCTCCGAACCGGGGCATCGCGGCGGGCGCGAACCGTACCGAGAAACGGGAGTCGGCGCGCTCCAGCGGAACGGTGTAGATCAGTCCGGTCCGGTGCTTGAGCGACAGCTCCGCGGGGCCCGAGCCCGGGTAGGAGCCCTCAAGGATGAGCGTGCCGTTCTCGTCCCAGGTGGCCGCGGAGATGATCGGACGGATCCGGTGCGCGGAGACGATCACTCGGTCGCGCCGGTCGCGCAGCACCGTGATCTCCCGCTCACCGACGATCGAACGGCTCTCCCGCGCCTTGCCGAGCATGACGGAGGCGGCCGGATCTCCCTTGGGCTCGACCCAGAGCCTGCCTCCGTCGCGCTCCTGCAGCAGGGACGACACGGCGAGCGGCACGACGACGGCCGTGCCCCCCTCGACGGGGGTGAAGTCCGCGGAGATCCGGTGACCGTCCAGGCGCGCGTGGCCCTTGCCCGTCCCCTTGCCCGGCAGGAACACCGCCAGTTCCAGCTTCTCGCCCTCCAGCCGCACCCCGGTCAGCTCCGCCCGGGTGGGCTGCAGAACGATCTGGAGGGCGCGGTCGGAGGTCCAGACCGGGCGGACCCATCTGCTCGGACGGACCTCCAGACCCGAGGGACGCTCGGTGCGACCGCTGGAGGGACCGCGGAGCAGGCCGGTGGCGCGGGCGCCCCGGCTCCAGATCACGATCTCGGCCCGCCAGGTGGTGGTGTCCTGTACGGTCGCCCGGCGGCGGAGCAGACGCTTGGCGCCGCGCACGACGGCCCGCACGCCGGCACGCCAGCGCAGCGCCCACGGGTGCAACTCGGCGGTGAAGCCCGACCAGTCGTAGTTGCAGCCGGCCTCCTCCGCGCCGTAGGTCGCCTCGGGGTGGAAGACCCGGCGGGTGCGCAACCGCACCGGCGGCAGCCAGCGCGGGCCCCGCAGCACCACCGTCGCCCGGTTGAAGCGACGGCTTCGCACGGAGAGCCCGGCCAGATAGGCGTGACCGCTGACGCGCAGCCGTCCGTCGGACCAGGAGATGTCCTCGACCTGGGTCATCGGGATGAGGTCGGCGGCGCGCAGCCGGTACAGGGACTCGGGGAGCTCGTCCCGCAGCGGCAGGTCCGCATACCAGCGCAGGCTGGTGCGGATCCGTTTGGACGGTTCCGCGGCGGCCGTCGCGACCTTCTGCAGCGCGTCGCCGTCGGCGAGGTCGTCTATCCCCCGGTGTTCGAGCAGGTGGAAGGCGATCCTGCGCGCAACCGGCAGATCACGCTTGACGCGTGCGTCCACACCGGCGATGTAGGGCTTGAAGAGCGTGACGAACTCGCGACGGCGAACGGCGCCGCGCTTGGTCGCCAGATCCAACCTCGAACCGAGCGGACCTGCCAGTGCGTCGGCGTCGAACCTGCGACGCTCACTCGGGTCCAGCCCTTCGGCCAGCACCGCCGCCATGATCAACTCAAGTGGTTCTCCCCGGTCGCAGAGATCTTGGACAGCCCGTAGACGGTCAGCGACGGGGTCGCCGCTGGCTCGTGCGGGTGTGGCGCCGGTGGCCATGGAGAAAGCACCGCCTTTCGACAGAGCGCTGTCCATGGCCATGGTAGTGGGATACGACAGGCCCGGTTACGCCGTGCTTTCCGGCCGTCCGTCCCACCTTGCGACGCGCATATCCGCGCGGGTTCCCCTCATCGGAGTCCCCTCCTGACGCCATCCCGCAAGACATCGCTGCTCATGGCCGGGAGGGGGGCTGCCGTCGGCGTGCACGACACGCCACCAGGGCACGCCGCCGCCCCAGACGGACATGACGCGCCCGACCTGACGCGGACCCCCCTCGCCGAGATATTCGGCGATGTCCCCGTAGGACATGACCATGCCCGGCGGGATGCGTTCGACCAGGTCGAGCACACGTTCCGCGTACGGGGTGGGGTGGCCTACCGACTCCATAGAGTCGGGCCGGCCGAGAGAATCTCGCCAAGTTTGCCGAATTCGTATGCCGCGGAGCCGTTCAGCTGCTCGACGAGGCCGTCACGGATCGCGTAGGACTCACCGTCCTCACCGACCAGGCGCGCGCCGAGCAGGGAGGACACCCTCGCCATCTGGGCCACCTGCCAGTCGGAGTCGGGCGTGCCCGACAGACGGCCGTTCCAGTCGGCGACGGCATGGATCTCGTCGCCGTGCCGGGCCAGGACCTCGCCCGCTTCCTGCGAACCGCGGAACTCGAACCCCGCCTGCCCCAGCACAGTCGCGAGTTCCGCGAAGCCGAGAGGCGCAGGGCGCTCCACGCGCAACTCGTACCCCATGATCCGCGACCTTAGCGAACCTTCGCCGGTTTCCCGAGCAGGAAGGCCGACATCTAGCGGACCGCGTCCGAACAGTGTCCAAAACGCGTTCGAATCGAATTCAAAATCCGCTTAGCCCTATCGTTTTCATCCCTGGAGTACCGGGTTCATCCCCGAAGCGTCGCTCGCCCGTTTGCCGCGCGATCCCGGCCTCACCGTCGAGGTCTCCGGCGTATCCGGCGCCTCCCGGCCGTGGTTCGCCGCCGGCCGCGGCTAGGGCCGCGCTCGGCCGCTCCCCCGCCGGTTCGCCATCGGCGGTCCCGGCATCGGACCCGCCGGCTCCGGGCGGCGGACGAGCATGATCACCGCTCCCGCGAACGCCAGCAGTCCTCCGAGGAGACCCCCACCGTACAGCCAGAGCCGGGCGGGCGCGGGACCGGGCCTGGGCGGCTCCTGGACCAGGGGGCCCTTGCCGAAGTGCTGGTCCTCGACCGCGGGGACCTCCGCCGCGCCCGCCACCAGCTCTCCCGCCTTGGTGAGCGCCGCGCCCGCGTCGACGACGCCGAACCCGACGTGGTCGTCGTATCCGGCGGCCGGGACGGACGTGGCGGTGGAGGTCAGCGCCTGCGACACCATTTGCGGTGAAATATCTGGATATTTAGCTTTTATGAGGGCGGCTACCCCCGACACCAGGGCGGTCGCCGAACTGGTCCCCTCCGACACCCCGTAGTCGCCGCCCGGCATCACCACGGGCACGTCCACGCCCGGCGCGGAGACCAGGACCGACAGATTGTCGCTGCTGAACAGCGCCGGCTTGCCCTGCTCGTCCACGGCGGCGACCCCGACCACCCCGGAGTATCCGGCCGGGAAGTTCCAGAAGGAGGTGCCGTTCTGCATGGCGTCCTCGGACTCGCCCTCGTTGCCCACGGCCGCGATCAGCACCACACCCCTGGACAGGGCGTAGGAGATCGCCTCCCGCTCGCTCTTCTGCGCCCCGTAGGCCCCCAGCGACATGCTGACGACCTCGGCCCCGTTGTTGGCCGCGTAGCGGATCGCACGGGCCAGGGGGCTGTCCCTCTGCGAGCGCAGGTTCTCCTCGGGAATGGCGGAGCCGTCCGCCGCGTCCTGTTCTATGATCATCGGCAGTGAGAGGATCCGGGCCTCGGGCGCGATCCCGAGAAGGCCGCCCTCGCCGTTGCCCGCCCCGGCGATGAGCGAGGCCATCGCGGTGCCGTGCAGACCCGCGCCCGGGTCCTTCCTGTCGTACTCCACCGACCCCATGTTGGGCCCGGAGGTCACCCGGCCGCGTAGCTCGGCGACCTGGTCGTCCACCCCGCTGTCCACCAGGGCCACGGTGACCCCCGCGCCCTTGGTGACCCTCCAGGCCTGCTCGACGTTCATCTTCTCCAGCACCCAGCGCTGGTCCTCACGCACGTCCGCGGCGGCCACCGGTGCGGCGAGCGTCGTCGGAACCGTCAGGGAGACCGCGATCAGCGCTCCCGCCGCCCAGACCCGCCTCCGCCTCAGCACACGTTCCCCTGCGTGCACTGGGGGACGGCGCTGGGCTCGTCGCCGAGGGCGCGGGCGATGCGGCCCGCGACCGCCTGGGCCGTCGGCCAGAGCTCGCTGTGCAGGATCTCCTCCGGGGGGATCGACTCGCGGGTACGGCCGTCGGTGTAACCGGCGGTGGAGAAGATGATGTACGGACCGACGCCGACCCAGGAGTTGCGCTGCCGCTGGGCCGCGCCGAACAGTTGGGTCGCCGTGCCGGGGAACGCCACCGGCCGCACCCCCACGCGGTCGTCCACCGCCAGCTGACCGGCGGCGGCGATCCGCTTCTCCTCGCTGGCGAGCACCGCGATGCCCACCGTGAAGGCGAAGCTGGAGGTCTGGTCGACATAGGTGGCCCGCAGCAGCGTGCGGCAGCCGTACTCGGTGAGCACCGATCCCACCGGGGCGTCCACACCGGCCGCGCAGGCGACCTCGGGCGCGAGGCCGACCCTCCGGGCGTACTGTTGCACCCGGCCGAGGCCGATGTACTGCAGCTCGACGGGGAAGACCAGGTCCGCCGGCCAGTTGTGCCAGCGGGCGGCGATGTCCTCCTGAATGTAGCGGGCCTGCTCGACGGCGGTCATCGGGCGGGACCTGGTCTCACGCACCAGCCCGACCGTGCCGGCCAGCACGTTGGTCGCGGCGATCGCCAGGATCGTGCCCATCAGGATCAGAAAGATCGTTCGGTAGCGGATCCCCTGCTCCAGCGCCATCTGCTCGGCGCGTTCGATCGCCCCGCGGGTACGGCTCGCGCCCGGCCAGGAACGCACCCGGGCACGCCTGCCCGCGGCGCCCGGTGCCGGCACCCGCGGCGCCCGGGCGCTCCTCGCGCCGGACGTCCGGGAACCGGATGGCGGCCAGCCCCCGCGAGCACGGGATGCCGAAGCTTCCAGGGGCCGCTCCGGCTCCTGAGACCTCCCTGGCTGCGACATACTTCGATGCTACGTTGCCGAGCTCCGCCGCCCTATCGTCGGAGTGTGTTTACCCGATCACCCGCCGCGCGCGGCATATGCGGCTCCCCAAATCTCCGGTTTTCAACCGTTGATGCGGCGGTCAGTGTGTGGAGACCGGTGCCCGTACGGGCTCCGCGAACCTGTTCGCCGACCGCGTCCGGCTGACGAACACGGCCAGCGCCACGAGGGAGACGACGGCGCCGATCCCGGCGGCCACGGCGACTCCTCCGTACAAGCTGATCTTGTGTTGGTCCCGGTGGATCACCTGCACCGGTCTGACCGCCCTGCCCAGCGGGCGGGCGGGGTCGTAGGTGGCGCGCCCCTTGGCCGTGAGGGTGTGCCGGAAGATCTTCGTCGCGGCGGCGAGCGCCCTGGGAGCATTGACGATGCCGAAGCCCGTGCCGGTGTCGTAGCCGCCCTTGGGCCGCCGGGTCGCCCCCACGGCGAGTGCCTGCGCGACCAACGCCGGCGACATCTTCGGGTATTTGGCCTTGATGAGGGCGGCGACCCCCGAGACCAGCGCGGTCGCCTGCGAGGTGCCGCGGCCGACCCAGTACTCGTCACCGGGGCCCGCGCCGAGGATGTCCACCCCCGGAGCGGCCACCAGAACCGAGGGGTTCCGGTTGGAGAACGAGGCCCGGCGCAGCCCTCCGTCCGCCGCGGCGACCGAGACCACCCCGGGGAAGGCCGCGGGGTACGAGTAGGGGGCGAAGCCCGTGGAGTCGGGCTTTTTTGCGCCCTCGTTACCCGCCGCCGCGACGAGCACAACGCCCTTGGAGATCGCGTAGCGGATCGCCGCCCGCTCCTCCTTCGTCGCCAGCTCCTTGGAGATCGACATGTTGATCACGTCGGCGCCACGGTCCACCGCGTATCTGATGCCCCTGGCCACCACGTTCTCGTAGCGCGCCGCGGTGTTGAACTTCCTGAAGCCGGGCTCCTCGTCCTCCAGGATCACCCGCACCGACAGCACCTTCGCCTTGGGCGCGACGCCGATCACCCCGTCGCCGCCGCCCAGACCGTGACCGTGCCCGGCGATGAGCGACGCCATGTAGGTGCCGTGCAGCCGCAGGGGCTCCACACCCGGCGGGTTGGAGCCCTCGGTGAAGTCCTTGCCCACGGTCACCGAGCCCGCCAGGTCACGGTGGCCCGGATCGACCCCCGAGTCCAGCACGGCCACCGTCACGCCCAGGCCCTCGGAGGTCCGCCAGGCGTCGGACAGCCCCAGGGTCCGCAGCACCTGTCCCTGGCTGTCCCGGACGTCGTCGGCCCGTGCCACCGCCGGGGCGAGCCCCAGGGCGATCATGGCCAGCAGTACCGCGACGCCCACCCGCCTCAGCATCGCCACTCCTCAGAGGTGCAATCCGGACGTACGGGCGTGGAGATGTCCGCGAGGATCCGTTCGGCGATGTCCCCGGTGAAGGCGAAAATGGTCGGCCGCTGCTCCCCGACCGCCTTGGCGGGGCGGCCGTCGATCTGCCCGATCGTGGCCATCACCACGTACGGCCCGGCCTGCCGTACCAGGCTGCTCTGCCGCCCGGCCGAGGTGAACCGGTCGGTGACCGTACCGGGGAAGGCCAGTGTCCGCAGGCCCGGCGAGGGGCGGCCCGCCCGGGGCAGCGACGCCTTGGCCCGTGCCGCGCCCACCTCGTCCGCGAAGGCCGCGACGCCGACGGTGAGGACGACGCCCTGGAGCGCGTCGAGGTAGGTGGCACGCAGGATGCCCCGGCAACCGGCCTGCCGCAGCGCCTTGAGCAGTTTGGCGTCCACGGCCTTGTCGCAGCGGGTCTCCGGAGAGATGCCCACGCGCCGGGCCTTCTCCTCGCCGCCCTGCTCGGCGGCGTAACCGACGGTCGCGGGGAAGATCCGCCCGGCGGGCCAGACCTGCCAGCGCAGGGCCACCTCGCTGACGGCGGCCCGATCCAGCTCCGCCGGGCTCGGACCTCGGGTGAACTCCGCTCCGGCAGCGCTGGAGGCCACCCCGGCCACGACGGCGCAGCTCAACGTCAGCGCGGACGCCGTGACCAGCGCCGGCCACACTCGCCGCCGCCGACCTGGGGCTTCATTCACGTCATCGACCCTAATGCGGTAAGGAGGGTGCCATCCGCCATTCCGGATGGATACGTCGAGATCCACACGCGTTCAGCGGTCGGGATCGCCGTGTCCGGCTGAGTTCGTTCGATTCGCGACTCCATCTGACCGGAGTCCTTCCCGGGAGGCCGCCACGCCTGCCCCGCCCGTGTCCCCGCCTCGCCGGCCGCTGTACGGCGAGGCGAACTCACCAGAAACGGCGGACGCCCCATGGAGCGGGCTCCATGGGGCGTCCGCGGCACGGGGCCTAGTAGGCCGGCAGGCTCGGGTCGACCGTCTTGATCCAGCTCAGCACGCCGCCACCCACGTGGACCGCGTCGGAGAAGCCGGCGTTCTTGACGATCGCCAGGACCTCGGCGGACCGGGCACCTGACTTGCAGTGCAGGATGATGCGCTTGTCCTGCGGGAGCTTCTCCAGCGCGGAGCCGTTGAGGAACTCACCCTTGGGGATGAGCACGGCGCCCGGGATGGAGACGATCTCGTACTCGTTCGGCTCGCGGACGTCGATCACGTAGATGTTCTCGCCGGCGTCCTGCAGGGACTTGAGATCCTTCGCGGTGATGGTGGAGCCCGAGGCGGCCTCCTGGGCCTCCTCGGAGACCGCGCCGCAGAACGCCTCGTAGTCGTCCAGAAGCTGGGTGACCGTCGGGTTCTTGCCGCAGAGCACGCACTCGGGGTCCCTGCGGACCTTGACCGAGCGGTAGTTCATCTCCAGGGCGTCATAGATCATCAAACGTCCGACCAGCGGCTCCCCGATGCCGGCCAGGAGCTTGATGGCCTCGTTGACCTGGATGGAACCGATGGACGCGCACAGCACGCCCAGCACGCCGCCCTCGGCGCACGAGGGGACCATGCCGGGGGGCGGGGGCTCGGGGTAGAGGCAGCGGTAGCAGGGGCCGTGCTCGGCCCAGAACACGCTGGCCTGACCGTCGAACCGGTAGATCGAACCCCAGACGTACGGCTTGCCGAGGAGGACGGCCGCGTCGTTCACCATGTAGCGGGTGGCGAAGTTGTCGGTGCCGTCCACGATCAGGTCGTAGCCGGAGAAGATCTCCATGACGTTGTCGGTGGTGAGCGCCGTGTTGTGGACGATCACCTTGACCAGCGGGTTGATCTCCTTGACGCTGTCGGCAGCGCTCTCGGCCTTGAGCCGGCCGATGTCGGACTGGCCGTGAATGATCTGGCGCTGAAGGTTGGACTCGTCCACGACATCGAAGTCGATGATGCCGAGCGTGCCCACACCCGCGGCCGCCAGATACAGAAGTGCGGGGGAGCCCAGGCCACCGGCGCCCACGCAGAGTACTTTCGCGTTCTTGAGACGCTTCTGACCGGCCATGCCCACGTCGGGAATGATCAGATGGCGCGAATAACGACGCACCTCTTCGACGGTCAACTCGGCTGCCGGCTCTACCAGCGGTGGCAACGACACAGTTCAGCTCCCGTTTCAGGGGGTCTTGGCGGTACGGCTAGCACAGCACGCACCATTCACAACCCAATGCGGTACCCAGGTCATTCCCCAATTGACATGGGGGCAGTCTCGCCGATCAGAAGCCGTGCCTCGCGGGCCACCCGGCCGGGGACCTCCATCTGTGCCACGTGCCCCGCGTCGGGCAGCAGCACCAGCCTCACCTGCGGGAACGTCCGGCCCGCACGGGCGGCCATGCGCGGATTGACCAGCCGGTCGTGGCGGCCGTGGACGATCAGCGTGGGCGCGCTGACCCGGGCCGCCTGCTGCCACAGATTCTCCTCGCCGCGCCTGAAGTACTCCGCGACGAGGCCCCGCGCCGAGCTGACCAGCGCGAACGCGGCGTACGGCAGGCCGTCCCTGCGGCGCAGTTCCTCGACCGCCTCCCTGAGTCGTTCCGGGTGGATCCGGCCGGAGTCGGCGTAACACATGGCGATCGTGGCATTGAGCCTGCGCTCCGCGGGCAGGACGCTCAGCCGGCCCGCGGCCCACTCGCCCAGCCGGGGCACCGTGGACAGGGCCACCCGCGCCGGGCCGGACCTGGGCAACAGATCGGGCAGGGCCGGCGAGACGAGCGTGAGCGAGCGGACCAGATCGGGCCGGTCGGCGGCCACCCGCACCGAGACCGCACCGCCCAGGGAGTTGCCGAACAGGTGAACGGGCCGGTCCGCGACGCGTTCGATCAGCGCGATGACGGTCCGGGCGTGGGCGCCGATGGAGTAGTCGCGGCCGGGCGGCTCGGGGGAGTATCCGGCTCCCGGCAGGTCGACGGCATAGCCGGTGACCACGTCGGACAACTCGCCCATCAGGTCGGTCCAGTTGGTCGCCGAGCCTCCCAGGCCGTGTACGTAGACGGCTTTCTCGCCGGGGCCTTCCGGGGTCGACCGCATGTGGACGATCTGCTCTCCAAGGTCGACCAGCTCGCCGGGCCAGCTCGGAATCGGGTTGTCCACCACGTGTCCTCCTCTGTTCTTGCTCCGTTCCACGATAGTTCGATGCGTGTGATGCGCCAGTTCGGCCGCATGATTCGCCGTCGTCCGATACCCGCGATCCGTCGCCCGATGCGTGTGATCACCGCCGTCCGGTACGCGTGGCAGGGTGCGCGTCATCCCCTGGCGACCGGCTCGGGGTTCGGCGCACGCGAACCCCCGGCGTGCCCCCGTTTATCCGTTCGATCCATTCGGACAAAAAGGGCAAAACCGGTCAATTCAATTCGGGCCTCTTCCCCACTCGAACAACACGCCCTTCCCGTGCCCCTCCTGCGGCGCTCTCGATTCTGGCTTGCGCGACAAATCAGACATTGAAGACATTTCACAGTAAAACAAATAATAAGAGTTCAATACAATCAATAAATAGACAATGAGATAGCAAAAGCCCTCTATGTCCGTTTGTCGCACCACACTAGAGGAAACCATGACAACTAGGGACGACCCATAAGTGGTCATCCCAGACATTCCAGAGAGCCAGACACTTCATGGACTCTGGAATTTTCCAGAAATCTGGAAAAAGTCGAATTCGGGGCAATCGATCCTTTCGAGGAGGAAATGCAATGCCCAATGTCAAGGGTGTCATTGCGGGACTCGCGATCAGCACGGCGCTGGCCGGCGGAGTCGTGAGCGTGGGCGCGGCGACCACCGCGGCCACCGCGAGCGCTACCACGGTCACCGCGGGCGCGAGCGTCATCAACTGCGGTGGCGGCGGCTGGGGCTGGCGTCGCGGCTGCGGCTGCCACCGTCGCTGCTGCCACCACCACCGCAGCTTCCACCACCGCAGCCACCGGTTCAGGCTCAACGTCAACATCAACAACAACAACGTCAACGGTGCGGAAGACGACGTCAACAACACCAACAACAACAACAACGTCTGAAATCGCTGATTTAATCGCCGAATAACAACTAGCCTCCGCCGTGGGCACAGCACGTAGTCGAAGAACATCGACATCACGCGGCTGAATCCGGGACTGCGGAAAACCCGGATCCACGACGGAGGAAAAGAGTGCCCGTGCTCACCGAGGTCATCACTCTTCACCGAAGAACCGTGATCACCCAGAGGACACGGGCACTCAGCATGCGCCGCCAAAACCCCGCTTCACTCACCGGATCGAACCCCGAACTCCTCCTTTATCGCGTTCAACATCCCGCCGCCTCATCACTCCCGTCGATCACCAGAGACGCTAGTCGCATGGATCAGTGCGGCAACAATGAGTGGAGAACTCTAAACCCTCACTTCCCCCTTCTTCTCCTATTCGGGAAAACCTCCTTACTCGGCGGCCACTTCGGCGACGTCTTCACCTACGGCTTGCACGACAAATCCGACATAAAAGGTATTTCATATCAAAGCGATCAATAATTATCTAATACCATCAATAAAGAGACAAGAAGCTAGTAAAAGCCGCCAAGCTCTGTTTGTCACACGACATCCGAGGAAACTATGACAACCAGGGATGACTCATTAGCGGTCATGCCAGGCATTTTGGGGGAATCTAAAATTTCCCCAGCAATCTGAAAAATGTCGAAATCGGGGCAACCGATCCTTTCAAGGGGGAAACGCAATGCCCAACGCCAAAAGCATCATCGTAGGGCTCGCGATCAGCACGGCACTGGCCGGCGGAGTCGTGAGCCTGGGTGCCGCGACCACCGCCGCCACCGCCGGTGCCACCACGGTCACCGCGGGCGCAGGCTTCCTCAACTGCGGCGGAGGTGGCTGGGGCGGTGGCTGCCGCCGGAGCTGCCACCACCGCAGCTTCTACCACCGCAGCCACCACAGGTTCAAGCTCAACGCCAACCTCAACAACAACAACGTCAACCTCGACGACGACGATGACGACCGTGGTCGTGACCGTGACCGCCGCCGGAGCAGCGACGACGTCAACAACGCCAACAACAACAACAACGTCTGAAAACACTGATCAATCGCCGAATAACAACTAGCCTCCACCGCGAGCACAGCGTGTAGTCGAAGAATATCGACCACAGCCGACTGAATCCGGGACTGCGGAAAACCCGGATCCGCGACGGAGAAAAAGAGTGCCCGTGTTCACTGAAATCATCGCTCTTCACCGAAGAATTGCGGCGATCCGGAGGGCGCGGGCACTCAGCATGAAATATCCGAAGCCCTGTCTCGCACACGGAAATCTGGAGACTGTCGAAATCGGGGTAACCGATCCTTTCAAGAGGGGAACGCAATGCTCATCGTCAAAAATGTCATCGCGGGGCTCGCACTCAGCACGGCGCTGGCCGGCGGAGTCGTGAGCGTGGGTGCGGCGACCACCGCGGCCACCGCGAGCGCTACCACGGTCACCGCGGGCGCGAGCGTCATCAACTGCGGTGGCGGCGGCTGGGGTTGGCGTCGCGGCTGCGGCTGCCACCGCCGCTGCTGCCACCACCGCTGCTTCCACCACCGCAGCCACAGGAACTTCAGGCTCAATGTCAACATCAACAACAACAACACCAACTTCAGCGACGACGACGATCGTGACCGTGACCGTGACCGTGACCGCGACCGCGACCGCGACCGGAGCAGCGACGACGTCAACAACGCCAACAACAACAACAACGTCTGAAATCACTGATCAACTGCCGAATCACCACTAGCCTCCAGCCGGGGCGCGGCGCGTAGCCGAACCACGTAGGCCACCCGCGAAAACATCCGGGATTGCGCAAATCCCGGATCCCCGGCGGAGGGAAGAGTGCCCGTGTTCACCGAGATCATGGCCTTTCACAGGGAAGCCACGATCACATCGTGAACACGGGCATTCGGCAT
>NZ_FZOD01000120.1 GCF_900188345.1 Streptosporangium subroseum
ACCGCCCAGGCCAACAGCTACCGCACGGTCGTCAACGCCTGCCTGGCCGTCTCGCGCTGCACCGGCATCACCGTCTGGGGCATCCCCGATCACTATTCCTGGCGCAGCAGCGGCACCCCGCTGCTGTTCAACAGCGGTTATGCCAAGAAGGCGGCCTATGACGCGGTGCTGACCGCCCTCAACGGCGGCACCCCGCCGGTGACCCCGACCCCCACCCCCACACCTTCCCCCGGTGGTAACTGCAGCGCCGGGTACGTCGGCCTGACCTACGACGACGGACCCAACGCCAGCAACACCAACAATCTGCTGAACGCGCTCACCTCAAACGGACTACGGGCCACGATGTTCAACATCGGCCAGAACGCTCAGAACAACGCGGCGCTGGTCAGAGCCCAGCAGAGTGCCGGCATGTGGATCGGTAACCACAGCTGGACCCACCCGCACCTGACCCAGATGAGCAGCGCGCAGATCCAGTCAGAACTCCAGCAGACGCAGCAGGCCATCCAGCAGATCACGGGAACCGCACCGAGACTGTTCCGGCCTCCGTACGGGGAGACCAACGCCACGCTCAAGTCGGTCGAACAGCAGCTCGGTCTCACCGAGATCATCTGGGACGTCGACTCCCAGGACTGGAACGGCGCGAGCACCGCCCAGATCGTGCAGGCCGCCGGCACCCTGCAGAACGGCCAGATCATCCTCATGCACGACCAGTACGCGACGACTATCGCCGCGATTCCGCAGATCGCCGCGAACCTGAGGAGCCGCAACCTGTGCCCGGGCATGATCTCGCCCTCGACCGGCAGGGCCGTCGCGCCGACCGGCGGCGGCACCGACCCGACAAATCCGCCGACGACTCCCACCCCGACGCCGACTCCTACCTCCGGTGGCGGCAGCTGCACGGCCACGATCTCCCAGGGTCAGCAGTGGAGTGACCGGTTCAACCTGTCGGTCACGGTCTCGGGGACCAACTCGTGGATCGTCACGCTGACCGTACGCAGCCCGCAGAAGACCATCGCCACCTGGAACGGCACGCCGAGCTGGGACTCCAGCGGCAACGTCATGACGATGAGGCCCAACGGCAATGGGAACACCTTCGGACTCACGATCCAGCACGGCGGAAACCTGACCTGGCCATCCGTCTCCTGTCGCGTGGCCTGACACCCGCGCCGAATCCCTGAACGACACGTCGTGTGGTGCGGCGATCTCCCGATCGCCGCACCACACGACGTTGACGATCTCCCAGCCTTGGCATGCGACGGATGAGGCGACCGCTGCCCGGCCTTACACCGTCTTCACCGTCGCTCCGCGAAAACGCCTCGCCACGAGTAGTCCAACACGACCTGCGCGGATGCGGCCGACATCGTTCATCGCCCCCGCACGCTACGCACGTCGGCCACGCGGAGGTGATTGTTAGTGTGGGCTCTACCCTCGAGACTCGCTCGCCGGCGCTACCCGGGCGGTCATGTCAGGCGAGGCAAGACCAGCGATAGCCGAGGCGAGAACGGGCAGGCCAACGACCAGAGCGGCGATCAGCGGCCACGGGGTGCCGAAGGCCACCCGTGGCACCGGGTCCCAGCTGCTTGAGGCCGTTATCGGCCACACCAGGAGCAGGCCGATGGCACACCCGGCGGCTGCACCCATCGCCGTGCCGCAGGCCGCGCTGAATCCCACACGGCACGCTGCGAATAATCGCAGGGTCGCGGTCGAGCCGCCGCCGACCCGTAGCAGTACACGTCTCGATCGGGAGCCGCCGGCCCGGCCGGTCGCAGCCAATGACGCAATAAAGATCATCTCGCGTATATCCCGCGCTGGCCGACCATCGACATAATGACCGGGAGGTCGACAAGGTGATGCTGTGGAGGACTACCAACGCGCCCTCATCGGCCAAATGACCGGACGCCTCGCCCGGTACGACTCAGGCGAGATCCCCCTGCCCAAGCTGGTCGAAGATCTCCGCGGCCTGTTCGAGGCCGCCGACCCCCGCGAGCTGAGCATCAGGGACTCGTTCGAGGAACTCTGGGCCGAACTCGATGCCGAGAGCGAGCTCAGGACCGAACCATGGGCGCCTCCCGGACTCGCCGACGGCGCTCACTTACGCGAGCTTCTCCGTCGGCTACGCTCCTGGATCGACGGGTGACGCAACCGGCTCTTGTGGCGCAGTCCTCGACCTTTTAGTCCGTAACCATACGGTCCCTCTTGAGCTCCGCCTTGCGCAACTCAACAATCAGCGGCCACAGCGGACTATCTTTCTGGTCGAAAGTGGTGACGTCGATGACTTGATTTTTTTCGATGATTTTCATATTTGATGTGCCCTCTTGCTCAACCGGGGTGGTGATCGATCGATTCACCTGCCCGGGATCGCCACGGTTGGCCAGGTAGAACCCGGCCACGAGCGTCAGCGCGACCCCTGGAACGAGCACTGACCAGCGGCGCCATACCCGTTTAGAGCTGGACCGAAGTGAAACTTCCCTGACCATCTGTCTCCCCTGACGCCTACAGGCAAGTCTGGCGTTTCGCGAACAAGATTGCGACAGCTCTACAGGCTTAAGGCCCTCAGCAATAGCCAGGCCGACAACTGCCGCCTGGGGTGTATCACCCGTAACGTGGCTGCCGGTGGCTCTCGCGCCCCTGCCGAGGGCCTCTGGCAGCGTAGGGCGTAAGCGTGGGCAGGCCGGCGAGCACGCCCCTCGTCGAGCCGGGCTGAGGAACGAAGTTTCGGATCGTCGATCGCCCCCGGCCCTGTACGGGGATCAGCCCGCATCAGGCGATCGTGAGGACGATACCGGCTTCGGCACCGTTGAAAAACAGCGCCTTTCGTGGGATCAACGGTGGACGACGTAGGCCAGGTCGGCTGATCACACGGTGATAAGGAAGAGATCATGAATTTCGGTATCTCTGGCATGGGCGTGCTCATCATGCTGCTCAGCGCTTTCTTTCAGTTTCTGGTCATCTACTTCGCCGTACGCCTTGCTCTGAAGCATGACCGTGAACGTTCCGAGCGTGGTTGGCCACAGAGGTAGCGCCCTTGGAGAGCGAAGCGGCCGGCACCAATCGAACAGATCAGTCGACCGGGGAGGGCGACCGCACCGCATCACGCGAAATCATCCGAAGGGCTGGAGGCCGAAGCGACCCCACGCCACGAAGACGGCCAGGGCGAGATAGGTCAGGTTCAACAGCGCGTGCTTGGGCTCTTGACGGCGGAAGGTCACAATCGCCGCACCGGCCATGATCGCCGCCAGTCCGACGGCCGCCAGCGGCACCAGAACCGGCGCGATGTCGAGTGCGGCGGGCAGGATCAGGCCGACGGCGCCCAGGATCTCAACCGCTCCGAGGGCCTTGACGAAGCCGGCGCTGAAGTCGTTGACCCATCCTCCTCCAGGAGCCCTGGCCAGTTTCTCCTGAGGGATGAACAGCTTGTTGGCACCCGCCAAGAGGAAGACAGCGGCCAGCAGGCCGGCGATAATCCACAGAGCGAGGTTCATGAGTTTCTCCTTGTCGGTTACCTCGGCCCTTCCGGGCCCGTCATCACTCGTGACGGAACTCGCTCGGGGAAGGTAACAACATGACCGCATCAGGTCTCGACGAAGCCGTGGCGGAAGCCTTCGTGGAGCAGCGTGGGCGCCTTGTGGCGGTGGCCCACCGGATGCTCGGGTCGCGGGCGGACGCAGAGGACGCGGTGCAAGAGGCATGGCTGCGGCTGGCGCGCCAGGACGCGGCCTCGATCGACAACCTCGCCGGCTGGCTGACCACCGTGGTGGGCCGGGTGTGCATTGACATGCTGCGTTCGCGCAAGTCCAGGCCCGAGGCGTCGTACGACGACCAGCTGCCCGAGCTGGTGGTGACCGAGGACAATGACGGAGCACCCGAGGAGGACGTGCTGCTCGCCGATTCGGTCGGGCTGGCACTGCTCGTGGTGCTCGATACCCTCCGCCCCGCCGAACGGCTGGCACTCGTGCTGCACGACATGTTCGCGGTGCCGTTCGAGGAGATCGGTCAGATCCTCGGCAGGTCCACGGACGCCACCAAGATGCTTACCAGCCGGGCCCGCCGGAAAGTGCGGGGCACGCATCGTTCAATCGACGAACGGCGGCAGCAACGCGCAGTGGTCGACGCTTTTCTCACGGCAGCGCGGAGCGGAGACTTCGAAGGGCTGCTGCGGGTGCTCGATCCGGAGGTGACATGGCGCGCCCACACGGCGCGTGGCGTGGTCGTCAGGCTGGGGGCGACCGAAGTGGCCGGTAAGGTCCAGCACGGGATCCGCGCGAAGGTAACCGCGCGCCGCGTCCTCGTCAACGACGAGCCGGGGATTGTGGCCTGGAGCGGGAAGGGCAAGCCGCTGAGCGTGATGGCGTGCACCGTGGTCGATGGCCGGATCGTCGAGATCCTGTCAGTGACGGATTCGGAACGTCTCGCGGCGATGGACCTCCCGGGACGTCCCGACTAGGCATCGGGCAGCACCGTCGCGATCACATACTTCACTCCCTATTGCCGCCTTCCCGCAATCGGTTGGGGACGGCTCGTCCTGGCCAAGTCCAAGCCTCAGACGAACAAGAAACGGTGAGGCTCACGATGATCGGGGCCTGAAGCATCGGGCCGAGGACGAGGGGCCCGGTTCCAGGTCATGGATCCGGGCCTTCTTGTTGTCCGGGGGCCATGTAGCCGGTCTCTCTCCGGAGGAAAGCCGTACGGCCTCTGCATGTGGAAGATCGGTTCTCCTCAACGCAGGTGTTCGGGCAGTCTCAGCCACATGTCGGCTTGACCGGTGATCGATCGGTTGTCTGTCGGCCGCAGGCTCGCTCCGGCATAGCAGTAGGCCTCGGCCTGGCCGTGGTAGAGGTAGGCGGCGAGGATCTCCTCTGCGGATTCTTCGTCGTCGACGCTGCCGCCGCCGGGGTGGGTGTCCCATTCCTCGATGACGCCGTCGCGGGCGACGGCCCCCTGGTTGCCGCTCTTGGGATTGGCGAACAGTCCGTAGCAGACAGTGCCCACCGACAAGCGCTCTATGACGCCGGGGTTGGATGCGGCGTATCCCCACGGCTGAATGACGACACATCCGCCGGGCACGTCCGTGACACCGATGACGGCCAAGCTGGCGTCGAAATCCGTCCAGGGATCCTCCATGATCTCTTCAACGTCGACGTCATCGGCTGGTACGGCCTCCAGTCGCCGTACCGCCTCGGCAGCGGTGATGTCGGCCACGCAGGCGAGACTGTGGCCGTCGTTGTCGAAATGCCCCAACGCGGCGAGCAGACGTCTGGCCTCTGCCACGGCGGCGTTCTCAGCGGTGGACAGGCCGGCCTCGCCATCGGGAAGAGGGAACAGGTCAGGGGTGGGAGTGACCAAGCTGAGCCGTCCGGGGGACCAGCCGTTCATCATCGGTCGCCACGGGTCGGCTCCGGCGGCGACCAGGGCGCGGGCGTTGCCGGGGTGGTTGGCGAAGACGGCTTCCCAAAGTGCGGTACGACCTTCGTGCTCCGCGTCAACGTCGTCGACGCGCTGGGCCAGCTCCGCGACCACCTCGGGCGAGCCGCACTCGGCCGCCGCGTGAAGCGGTCGTTCGTGGAAGAACGCCCCTGAATTCGGGTCAGCGCCCGCGTCGAGCCGGGCACGGATCAGGCTGAGGTCCGTCCAGTGATTCCAACCGATGCCGGACCACCCGGATCCATCGTTGACGACCATGGCTCTCCTTGAGGGGATGGGCGGGATATATGAATGCCGATCATGGCGTACGAGGCCGACAGATTCGGGCCGCGGGCGCAGCCGGTCCACGAAAGAACGGAGCCTTCCGGCGATCATGGTCATACCGGCCGGCCAGGGCCGGACAGAGCCGGCGAAAAGTCAGCGGACCCTCGGCGCGAGGGCACAGCCGAGGTGACAAACGTCATCGTTGCGGCGCCGGTGCAGTACCTCGGAGTCACGGGCGGAGTGAGCCACAAGTATGATCACGCCACGGGCTTGGACGAGCCCCGCAGGGCGCGACTACCGGTTAGAAACCGGCGCGGAGGCACGCTACGGATGAGCGCTGATACATCCGGGTCACCGCAAGAGCGAGCGCTCCGCCATGTCGCGGCCCTATCGTCAGGCGGGCCACTCGACCCCCAAATGCGTGTGACCCTGAATTTCCATCCGGACCGACTGGTGGGCGACCGGCTGATTTTGCTCGGGCTCGCGGACGACGGCCTTTACCACTCGCAGTTCGTCACGGGCACAAGCAATGGCGGTCTGACCGCTCATCCAGGCGGGGACCGGTGGCGCTGGGAGAGTCGGATCTTCGGTGGAGCATATGACCACGCACCCGCTCACGATCGCCCTGTCTACGGTGCACTGAACTTCCGCGGTAAGTCCGTCGGTGCGGCGCCGCGGTTCGGATCCGCCCACTTCAGGCTGACCTCAGAGGCCATTTCACGAGCCACGTTCTGTTATCCGGACAGCTTCTTTGAACCGTCGGCCTTCGGTGTCGTGTCCCGCATGGCACTCATCGAGTTGGCCAGTGCCGATAATGCAGATGCCCTGGACGACTATATCGAGGCCCAGGTGCACGGATCGGTCAGGCTCGACCATGACGTCGAGGCGCTGGTCCTGGATCCGAGTTATCGCGGAACAGCCGTGCAAGCTGCGGCCCACCGGCTTCCATGCCCAGTTGAATGGCACGCCGGATTTCGGCTCGCCATTGATCAACTGCAACGCTACCCGGATTACCGCGGACAGGAATATGTTGATCTGGGTACCGAGATCGCCGTGGACGGTCACCTCGATCCGCAGATCATCGGAGATGCGGCCCGCACGGGTCGCCATGACCCGCAGGCACTCAAAAAGGTCTGGCACTGTCTGGCACGTTTCGGCTCACCATTCGACGCAAGCCAGGCAAAGGCTCGTTGCAGTGTTGCCGGCTTGGAAAGTGCATCGAGCACGACAGGAGAGACGGCCGAGCAGGGCCTCGGACCGGTCGTGAACGACCACAGCTGACCCCTCGTCACCCTGGTTGACGGCCCGGGGATGAGTTGATCCACATGCCTTGTGGCCGGGCGGGCACGGTGGAAGGATCCGGCTTATGTCGATCTTGGTCAGGGCTGCCGAGCGCGAGGACGTGCCCGCGCTTGTTCGCCTGCGTCTCGCGAATGCCGAAAGGCACGTCCAACTCGATCCGGTCATCTACCGCGTGCCCGACATCGAAACCGTACGCGGGCACTTCGAAGAGACGCTTTCAGCCGAGTCCAAGGTGCTTTCAGCCGAGTCCAAGGTAGTGATCTTGGTCGCTGAAGCGGCGGGCGAGGTGGTGGGCATGGTGGAGGTGGTCTTGCTGACAGATCCCCCGGACCATCAGATCCTGATTCCCCGCCGCGCGGCCGAGATCCACACTGTCGTCCTGGACGGGCAGCGCGGCCAGGGTGTGGGTGCGGCCTTGGTGATGGCGGCGGAGCAAGCCGCCGCAGAGCGCGGTGTCTCGATCCTCTATGCCGGCATCTTCGCGCCGAACAAGGAAGCCGTCCGCTTCTATTCTTCGGCGGGCTTCGGACCTCGCGGAATCTTGCTGAGCAAGGAGCAGGGCGCGCCATCGGCCAGCTGACGCATTTCCATCCGGAGATCGGGGACCAGCGGCTACGCGACGTTCGCCCGAGCCATCACCTTGTGGAGGCGCTCGTCGGCAAGGAGGCGAAGGTTGCCTGATGCGGCACTGGATATCCAGGACCAGCGACATTCAGCTGAGATCAAGCGCGCGCCAGTCCTCGGTGATGCAACCCTCCTCGTAATCCCACCAACCGTCCTGCCCCTCTCGGAGGAGCTGCTTCGCTCCGGCAAGGTCCGCTGCTGGAGGAATGTTCAGCGCCACCAAGCCAAACTGCTCGAAGGCGGCACGGATCTTCGCCCTGACTCCCGAACAGCAGGTCTCGCCCCTGGCGGCCCGGCCATACGACCTGCGGCACGCGGCGGTGTCCCTCTGGCTCAATGCCGGGGTGGCCGCTCCCGATGTGGCAGAGCGAGCGGGACATGGCGTGGACGTTCTGCTCAAGGTCTACGCCAAGTGCATCGACGGAGGTGCGGAGATCGCCAATCGGCGAATAGACGACGCACTCGCAGCATGATCACACGCACGCTCAAGGGGTCCCGTTCATCTCGGGGCCCCTTCGTTCACATCGAAGGGGGCAAAGGTTCAAATCCCCTCATCTCCACCAAAACGAGAGGCCCGGTTCCAGATCATGGAGCCGGGCCTCTCGCCATCTCAAGAGGTCAGGTCCGTCAGTCTCGTCCGGGCAGCTTGAGCAACATGGCGGATGAGCCGATGATCGGCCTGGCGTCGGCCAGGCGCAGACCTGCGCCGGCGCAGCAGAACGCTACAGGGTGGTTGCGGTAGAGATAGGCGGCGAGAATCTCCTCGGCAAGGGCGTCCAGGGGGACGGTGTAGGCGCTGTGCGGCTCCCAGGCCGTGATGACGGCGCCGTCCCGGGCGATGCGCCCCCTACTGCCGCGCATGGGATTGGCGTACATGCTGTAGCAGATCGTGCCTGGCGAGACGCGCTTGATGACGCCGGGAGTGGACGCGGTGTTTCCCCAGGGCTGGGTGATGACGCAGCCGCCGGGCACGTCCGTGATGCCGATGATCAGATTGGCGTCTGGGTTGTTCCACCAGGCCTCGTAAAGCGCATCGATGTCCACGTCGTCGGCAGGTGCGGCTTCCAACCGCGCTGTCGCTTCGGCTGCGCTGAGTTCGGCCACGCAGGCCAGGCTCAGGCCGTCGTAATAGAGGTCTCCCAGCGCGGGGATCAGACGTCTGGCTTCGGCCACGGCGGCGGCTTCGGCCTCGGACAGACCGACCTCCGGTGAGGGGAGGGAGAAGGGATCGGGAGTGGGGCCGGCCAGGCTGAGGCGGCCGGGAGACCAGCCCGCCATCATGGGGCGCCACGGGTCCGCACCGGCGGAGACGAGGGCTCGGGCGTTGTCCGTGCGGCCTTCGAAGACAGCCATCCAGAGGGCGGTGCGGCCTTGATTCTCCGCGTCGACGTCATCGACGCGCATGGCCAGCTCGGCGACCACTTCAGGCGAGCCGCGATCAGCCGCGGCGTGCAGCGGCTTTTCGAAGACGGG
>NZ_FZOD01000033.1 GCF_900188345.1 Streptosporangium subroseum
TGATGCGGTGTACAACCATCCGACCTCGACCGAGGCGTTCAACGAGGTGCTGGCCACCATCGTGCGCGTCGACGAACCGCACACCGCCAACGTGTAGGTGCGCGCTCCCGGCCGGGAGATCTCACCCCCGCGCCGCATCGAAGGCGCGTTCCAGGACCTCCAGGACCGTCCCGGTGAGCAGCGCGACCTTGTAACCGTTCTGGGCCGCCGGCGCACACCGGGTGGCGGCCCGCGCCGCCGCGTGGTCGAGGGTCTCACCGGCGAGGAGCGCCTCCTCCACCTCGGGCAGTCGCAGCGGAACGCGGGCGACGCCGCCCACGGCCACCGCGGCGAAGGTGATCCTTTCGTCGCTCACGACCAGCCGCGCCGCCGCCTCCACCAGCGGCCATTCGGCCTCGGACCTGGCGATCGCACGGTGGTAGGCGGCCCGCTCCCCCGGCACGGGCGGGGGCAGGTCGATCGCCACGAGGATCTCCCCCGGGCCGAGCAGGTGGTCGCGGGTCGGGTCGGAGCCGTCTCCGTACAGCTCGCCGACATCAAACGGGGCCCTGCCGTGCACCTCGACGGACGCGTCGCAGCCGAGCAGCGCCATTGCCAGTGACGACGGGTGCGGGGCCACGCACGGGCCGGTGTCGATCACCGCGGAGTAGAGGGTGAGCCCCGTGCGGGCCGGGCAGGAGTCGCCTCCGCTCTGGTGGCAGGAGAAGGACGGGTTGCGGTAGTACGAACAGCGGTTGCGCTGGAGCAGGTTTCCGCCGACGGTGGCCACCGCCCGGATCTGGGGCGTGGCCAGCGCCCCGGCCGTCAGTGCCAGGGAGGGGTGGGCGGCGCGGAGCCGCTCGTCGCCGGCGAGCTCCGCGACCGTGGTCAGCGCGCCGATCCGGGCTGAGCCGTCCGGCTGCCAGGTGATACCGGACAGGTCGTGGAGGTCGTGCAGGTCGACGTACGGCCCTGCCGGGTGGCGGGCCATCAGGTCGGTGCCGCCCGCGCGGAACTCGCCGCCGCGCCGGGCGATCTCGCCGATGTCTGTCGGGACGCTCATCGTCCGATCCCTTCGAGAAGCCGGAGACACCGGCCGAGGTCGGTGGGCGCGGTCATTTCCGCATCCCTCCGTGAAGCCGGTCAGGCCGGAGGAGCCGGCCGAGGTCGGTGGGGACCGTCATTTCCGCATCCCCTCAAGGAGCCGGTCGGGCCTGATGGGCAGGTCGTGGGGGCGCCAGCCGGTGGCGTTGTGAACGGCGTTGCCCACCGAGGCGGCCACGCCGATCGTGGAGACCTCGCCGACCCCGACGCCGCGGCCGTTGACGTGCTCCCACCCGTCCTGGTGGAAGTGGACGGTCATCTCGGGGGTGTCGCCGATGCCGGGGATGCGGTAGTCGTCGAGGTTGGCGGTCAGCACGGTCCCCGTCACCGGATCGACGTGGCGCTCCTCGTACAGCGCGTAGCCGATGCCCTGGACGATGCCGCCCTCGCACTGGCTGCGTGCCAGCCGCTCGGCATAGATGTGACCGACCGCGATGCCGGCCCACACGCGTAGCGGCCTGACGGTGCCGAAGCGGGTGTCGACCTCGACCTCGGTGACGTGGACGGCCCCGCTGAAGCCCCGGCCCAGCGCCATGCCGCCCACCGCGATCGGGGTGACGTAGCCGCGCCGGTCGCGCCGGCGCCTGCCGACGACCTTGGCGCCGTCGGCCAGGCCCCGCTCCCGCAGGCGTCGTGCGGCGTCGCGTACGGCGGGAGCCACCGAGGTGGTGGTGCGGCTGCCGATGGAGGGTGGCCCGTGTACGGTGCCCGTCCTCCCGATCTCGACGCGGACGCGCTCGGCGGGCAGGCCGAGCTCATCGCGGAGGATCTCGGCGATGACGCTGCGGATGCCGGTGCCGATGTCCTGGGTCGTGGTGCGGGCCACGACCACGTCACCCTCGACCTGGAGCTCGATCTCCGTACCGGGGTCGAGCATGTAGGCCCAGTTGGCGGCGGCCACCCCGATGCCCCGGCGGAAACGACCCTCCTGTGAGCCTGCCGCGGCCCTGCCCGCCCACGCGGGCAGGGCCGCGGCCCAGTCGTAGAGGGCGTGCCGCTTGCGGTTGCCGTCCCAGCGGCGGCGCAGCGCGATCGGATCCTCGCCGCGGCGATGGGCGACCTCGTCCACCGCCTGCTCCAGCGCCCACAGCATGGGCGGCGCTCCCGGCCCGCGGAACGGCGTGCCGGGCGGCTCATTGGTGATCACGTCGTAGTCGCGGAGCCGCCGGGGCGCCGTGCCGTACATGAGACGGGCGAACACCGCGACGGCCGATCCGACGGACACCCCGCCGCGGCCGTGGGCGTCCACGGTGAGGGCCGCGAGGTCTCCTTTGTCGTCGGTGAGCAGTTCGAGCGTGGTCCGGGTACCGGGCCGGTTGCCGGCGTCGGTGAGCTCGTCGGCGCGGCTGAACACCACGCGGACCGGCGCGCCGCAGGCCCGTGCGAGCTCGACGGCCGCGATCGTCTCGGCGGTGATCCCGTTCTTGGCCCCGAAGGCGCCGCCGACGTGATCGGCGGTGACATGGACCCGCTCCGCGGGCAGGTTCCACCGCTTGGCGGCCTGCTCGGCGACCAGGCCGACGCTCTGGGTGGACAGATATAGGTGGAGGTCGCCGCCGGTGTCCCAGCGGGCCACGCACGCGTGCGGCTCCAGCGGGGTGTGAACCTGCACGGCGGTGGTGAACGTACCGGTCACCAGGCGGGGGTCGGCGGCCCCGCGCGCGGCCTCGATCCGCTTCACGGCGGTACGTCCGCGCCAGCTCGCCCTGGTGAAGGGACCGTGCACGTTGCCGTTCCAGGGGCCGGGCAGCTCCAGCCCCTCGCTGGCGCTGGGGGCCTGCTTCCTGGTGTGCTCGTCGTAGACGACCGGGGCGCCGGGCGCGTCGTCGAGCGCGGCCGGGATCGGGTCGTAGCCGATCTCCGCGCCCTCCGCGATCGCCAGCGCCTCCCGGCGCGTGGGAGCGGCGACGGCGGCCACGGGCTGCCCCGCGTAGCGGACGATCCGGTCGGGCGGCAGCAGGTCGATCACGTGGGCGGCGTCCACCTTCACCGCGGTGACGCGGGCGTGCGCCCTCGTGGAGCGGACGATCACCCCCTCCAGCTGGCCGTCCAGACGGACGTCGGTGGTGTAGCGGGCACGGCCGGTGACCTTGTCCATCGCCTCCACCCGGGCGGGGACCCCGGCGTCGCCGTCGTGTTCTCCCCGGCAGGCGGCGGCGATCGCCGCGTAGATCCCCTGGTAGGCGCCGCACCGGCACAGGTGCCCGGCCATGGCGGCGGCGATTCGCTCGCGCGGCGGCGCGACGTCGCCGTGGCTCGCCCGCCAGGCGTCGACGAAGGCCGCGGCCTCCACCACGAAACCCGGCGTGCAGTAGCCGCACTGCAGACCGTCGTGGACCGCGAAGGCCCGCTGGACGGGGTGATCCAGCCCCTCGACGGTGGTGATCTCACGCTCCCGCGCCGCGGCGGCCGGCAGCAGGCAGCTCGCCTGGGGTACACCGTCCACCATGACCGTGCACGCGCCGCAGACTCCGGTACGGCAGGCGGCCTTGGCGCCGGTGAGGCCCTGGCCCTCGCGCAGGACGTCCACGACCACGTCGCCCGAGTGGGCGTCCACCACGGTGGGGACACCGTTCAGAATGATCTTCATAGCTCTCCAGTTGACGTTGTCAACATAGCACTGACAGTGTCGGCCCCGAACGTTGACGTTGTCAACATCAAGAGCTGTGAGAAGGTGAACGACGTGGTGGACGACACCAGAACACGACTGGTCGACAGTGCGCTGAGACTACTGCGCGAAGAGGGCCTCGACGCCGTGACGCTGCGCGCCGTCGGCGACCTGACCGGTCTGTCCCGGACGGCCCCCTACCGACACTTCGCCGACAAGACCGCGCTGCTCGCCGCCCTCGCCATCCAGGTGGTCACCGACCTCAGCGCGCACGTCGCCGGAGCGGTCCTGGAGCGAGACGGCCGCGCGGAGCGGATGCGGGCCTTCTACACGGGCTACGTCGAGTACGCCATGGAGCATCCCGAGGAATACCGGCTGGTGTTCGCCTCCGACTTCCTCATCGGGGACCATCCGGAGCTCGAGGCGGCGATCGACGAGGTGATGGCGGCGCTCGGCATGGAGGTCACCTGCGATCAGGCCGCCTCCAAGGCCGGGATGATGGCCCTGCTCTCCACCGCCCACGGCCTTGCCCAGCTCGCCGCGTCCGGGCAGCTCGCCCACAAGGGGATCAACCACACGGACGTCATCGACGTCCTCGTGACACCCTGACGTTCCCGCGCCACGGACGGGATCCGGGCCCCAGGAATCTACGGCTCCGCCACTCGTTGGCCTCCGACATCGGCCTGGGATCCCTCATCAACCGAGCATCGCAACATGGAAGCCGCGATTTATCGTCAAGACACCTTGACGTCAGGGTGGCTTGACGAGATATTTGGTCCATGACCACTCCAGATGAGCTTGAGCATCAGTTCACCCTGCTGACCGCCGCCACACGCTACGACGCGCTGCGTACCCGCGACGCCCTGGCTTCGGCGGAGGAGGACGCAGCCGACAGGGGCGACCCCCGGCTCGTGCCGGCCGATCCCGACGCGGAGCCCCTGCGCCGGGATGAGGCGTTGGAGCTTCTCGCGCTGGGCGAGGTGGTCGCGCGGAAGGCGGGCTACGGACGGCAGCTCTCCGTACGATCCGCCCGCAGGGCCGGCGCCTCGTGGTCGCAGATCGGTGCGGCCCTGGGGACCAGCAAGCAGGCCGCGTGGGAGGCACACGGCCGCTGGATCGACGACCAGGCCGAGCAGCACCGGCTCGACGGCTACTCCGGCATGAGCGAGAGCGACGTGGCCGTCGCCCGCGCGGTCGCCGGCGAGCCCGAGGCCTGAGCCGGCGTCAACGCCCCCTGTCCGAAGGCCGGAGTGTAAGCCTCTCAGGAGGTTTCCGGGGGCGGGGCGTCGTGCTCGGCGGTGACCGCCACGTTGCGCAGCATCCGGCCGAAGATCAGGGTGTGGAAGGGCGTGACCGACCACCAGTAGAGATGGCCCGCCAGACCGCGCGGGTGGAAGATCGCGCGCTGGCCGTAGACGGTCTCGCCCCCGTGCCGGAGCACCCGCAGTTCCAGCCACGCGAGACCCGGCAGGCGCATCTCCGCGCGCAGGCGCAGCAGGCGTCCGGGCTCGACCTCCTCCACCCGCCAGAAGTCGACGGAGTCGCCCACCCGCAGCCGCCGGGGATCGCGGCGTCCGCGGCGCAGTCCCACGCCGCCGACGAACCGGTCGAGGAGCCCGCGGAGGTGCCAGGCGAGGGGCAGGGAGTACCAGCCCCTCTCACCGCCGATCGCCTCGATCACCGTCCAGAGCGCCTGCGGGGACGCCTTGACGCGACGGGCCCGCGCGTCGACGTAGAGGCTGCCGCCCGCCCAGTCGGGGTCGGTCGGTAGCGGGTCGCTCGGCGTTCCCGGGGTCGAGGCCGAGGACCAGCGCGTGAGGACCTTGGCCTCCTTGATCCGTCGCAGAGCCAGCTCGACGGCCTCCCTCAGCCCGATCAGCCCGCTCGGCGGATCCTTGACGTAGTCGGCGACGTCGTGTTCGCGGCAGACCGCCTCGTTGCGCAGCGACTCCACCAGCGGGCGGGCCAGCCCCGCGGGGACGGGGGTGACCAGCCCCACCCAGTGGCTCGACAGGCCGGGGCTGAGCATCGGAACCGGGATGATCACGCGGCGGGGCAGGCCCGCGACCTCGGCGTAGACGGTCATCATGTCCGCGTAGGTCAGCACGTCCGGGCCGCCGATGTCGAAGGAGCGGTTCACCTTCTCCTCGACGGACGCCCAGGCCACGAGGTAGCGCAGGACGTCGCGGATCGCGATGGGCTGCGTCCGGGTCCTCACCCACCGCGGAGTCGTCATCACGGGCAGCCGCTCGGTGAGATAACGCAGCATCTCGAAGGAGGCCGAACCCGATCCGATGATGACGGCCGCCCGCAGCACGACGGCGGGCACCCCGGAGTCCAGGAATATCTCCCCGACCTCGACGCGGGAGCGCAGGTGGGGCGAGAGCTCCTCGTTGGGCGCGAGGCCGCCGAGATAGACGATGCGGCCCACCCCCGCCTCCCTGGCCGCGGCGGCGAACGTGGTGGCCGCGCGGCGGTCGGCGTCGGCGAAGTCGCTTCCCCCGCCCATCGTGTGGATGAGGTAGTAGGCCACCTCGACCCCGTCGAGCGCCTTCCTCGTCCGCTCCGCGTCGGTCGCGTCGGCTTCCGCGATCTCCACGCGGGAGGCCCACGGCTGATCGCGCAGGCGACCCGCCGACCGCACCATGCAGCGGACCTCGTGACCCGCGTCGAGGAGTCCGGGAACGAGCCGTCCTCCGATGTATCCGGTCGCTCCGGTCACGAGACATTTCATTTAATCATTTTCGTACAACCCGGCCGACTGGTTGCCGACTTGGCTATTTCACGGCTTTTCTTATAACTGTTCGCGGATCTGGAGAAGAATCTCCCGAGTGCGAGAGGCCGACTCGGCCTCAATGCACAGGCGCTCCATCACCTCGAGGTAGCTGTCCACCTCTTCCCGTTTCTCCAGATAGACCGCGCTGGTCAGCTGTTCCATGTAGACCACGTCGGGCAGATCGGACTGGGAGAACCGCAGAATGCTGAAGGGTCCGCCCGCCGCGGCGTGGCCGCCGACGCTGAACGGCACGATCTGGACGGTCACGTTGGGCAGGTCGAGCGCCGCGAGGAGATGGTCGATCTGGCCCCGCATCACCTCGGCCCCGCCGAGCGAGCGGCGCAGCACCGCCTCGTCCAGCACGGCCCATACATGGGGTGACTCCGCGCCGTGCAGCAGTCTCTGGCGCGCCATGCGCAGCCGTACCCGCCGCTCCAGCTCCTCCTCGGGGGCGGAGGGGAACCCCAGCCGGATCACGGCTCGCGCGTAGCCCTCGCTCTGGAGCAGGCCGGGCACGAACTGGACCTCGTAGTTGCGGATGACGGTGGCCGACTCCTCCAGGCCCACGTACGTCTCGAACCAGCTGGGCAGGACGTCGTTGTAGTTGTGCCACCAGCCGGTGATGTTGGCCCGGCCGACGAGGGCCAGCAGCGGCTCTCGCTCGCTCTCCTCCGTCACGCCGTACAGCGTGAGCAGATCGGCCACGTCCCTAATCCGGAAACTCACCCGGCCGAGCTCCATGCGGCTGATCTTCGAGTGCGAGGCACGGATGACGTGCCCCGCCGCCTCCAGCGTGATGTTGCGCTGCTCACGGAGCCTGCGGAGCTGCGCGCCCAGCACGATCCTCAACACGGTTGAACTGCCGCGGAGTGAGACCACCGGCGCTGGGCTGACTCGCTCACCGTCTGCGTGAGGTGTGATCATCTACAGTCCTTCGAGCGCGGAATGCGAGCCTTTACCTACTCTTCGTGCCATCGAGATCCCTTACGGTACCTCTAATTGCACATTTCCGGCTAGATAGAACTTTATTCTTCAACCAATTCAGATAATCAGGTCATCGAAATCGCCACTTTTCGCCCCTCTGACGAAGGCGTCGACCTCACCGCGAGTGTAGATCAACGCGGGCCCCTCGGGGTCGCGGGAGTTGCGCATCGCGACCCTGCCGTCGGGCAGTTCGGCGACCTCCACACAGTTGCCACTGGGATTACTGAAGTGGCTCTTGCGCCAGACGACCCCGTCCAGCCGAGCCGCCGGCATGCCGCTGTACAGCTGATTCATCCTCGCCTCTCACCCGTTAGGCAGGGGAACATATGTACGAGCATATAGCTTTTTGTGCAGATGCACGTGCATCCGTACTTGCTTATGCACATCATCACGTGCAAGATGACTGGACGGATTGCCTTCGTTACGCGATCGCCACTCCTCCCCAAGGTCGCCGATGACTGGTTGTCAAAGACATGAAGCCGCACCCGTCCGAGCTGAGATCGGAGGATGGGAACGGTGGTTGTCGATGCTTGATCACATGCTCCCACCAGGCGGCCTGCCGCCGTGGGCGGATGGGGAAAGCCACATCGGCCGGCTCCAGATGACCGTGTGGAGCCTCCGTCACGACCCCTACGCGGCACGCACCGCCCGCGAGTTCACCTCCGCCGCCCTGCGGACGTGGGGGCTGGAGCCCCTGATCGACGACACCGGCGTCGTGATATCCGAGTTGGTGACCAACGCCGTGCGCCACGGTACGCGGAGCCCCGTCCACCCCCGGACCTCTCCGGATATCAGGGTGATCCTGTGCCAGACCGAGCTCTCGGTGCTGTGCGCGGTCACCGACCCCAGTGACCAGGGGCCTTGCCTGCGCGAACCCGACTACGAGGCGGAGGGCGGCCGCGGGCTGCAGGTCGTCCAGGGGGTCAGCGAGATGTGGGGCTGGGCTCCTTTGGAGACACGGGGCAAGGCCGTGTGGGCGGCCTTCGCCCTTCCTCCCCGGGGAGCGCGTCATTTGGAGGCCTGTCGCTGACGATCCGGCCCATCCGACGCTAAATCGGCGACTTATGGAAATACGCCCCATAGTCACCGGAAGATGGATATTGTCCGCGGAAGCCCGATCCGCTGGATGGAGACCGTCATGGCGTCGTCAGGGCCTGAACGCCTGCGGTTCGACCCCAAGACCCCGAACGCGGGACGGATGGCCGACTACTTCGTCGGTGGCAAGGACAACTTCGCCGCCGACCGCAAGACCGCGGAGGAAGCGCTCGCGATCGCTCCCGACCTCCCCGCCGTCTCGCGGGAGGGACGCGGGTTCCTCCGCCGGGCGGTCCGGTTCCTCGTCGAGGCGGGCATCCGGCAGTTCGTCGACATCGGCTGCGGCCTGCCGACCCGGGGCGGCGTGCACGACATCCTCCACATGGTCGCCCCCGACGCGCGGGTGGCGTACGTCGACAACGACCCGATGGTCGTCGTCCACGCCCAGGCCCTGCTCTCCGACGACCGTCTGGCCACGGTCGTCGAAGCCGACGCCCGCGATCCCGAGGACATCCTCTCCCAGCTGCGATTCGGCGGCGTCATCGACCTGGACCGGCCCGTGGCGATCCTCCTCTTCTCGGTCCTGACGGATCTCCCGGACGACGACGTGGCCATGCGGATCACGTCCGGCCTCCAGGAGGCGATCGCCCCGGGCAGCTACATGGCCGTCTCCCACGCGGTCTCCGACCTGTGCCCGGAGAAGACGGCACGGCTCGCGGCCCTCTACCAGGACCGTGGTTCGATCACGGGCCCACGCCGCGCCAATTTGCGCACCAGGGCCGAGGTCGAGCGCCTCTTCGGCGAGATGAAACTCGTCGAACCCGGAGTGGTGTACGTCCCGCGGTGGCGGCCCGACGCACCGGTGCTCCGCTCACCCGATTCCGTATGGGTCGTCGGCGGAGTCGGCCGTAAAGAATGGATAGACTGCGCCGGAAATGATCGGAGCTTTCCCCGTTCACCTGTGCCCTGACATCCGTTCACGAACGTCACCGTTCCCTTGGATGTCACGGGCGGCAGAGGAGATGACGTATGAGCGACGCGACCCGACGTCCACCGGCAGGTCTGGACACGAGCGTGGCCAACGTCGCCCGTATGAACGACTACTACCTCGGCGGCAAGGACAACTTCGCCGCCGACCGCAAGGCCGCGGAGGAGGTGCTCGCCCTCGCGCCCGAGGTCAGGACCATGGCCAGGGAGGGGCAGGCCTTCATGATCCGGGCGGTGCGATATCTCCTCGATGAGGGCGTCACCCAGTTCGTCTCCCTCGGGGTGGGGCTTCCCACGCGCAGCAGCATCCACTACGTCGCCCAGGAGCTCGTGCCCGACGCCCGCGTGGTCTACGTCTCCACCGACCCGGTGGTGCTCTCCCACGCCCGCGCCCTGCTGGCCACCAATCCCGCCACCGCCGTCGTCGAGGGTGACATCCTCCACCCCCGCGAGCTGCTCGCCGACCCCGGGCTGCGGGGGCTCGTCGACCTGGACCGGCCGGTGGCCATCCTGATCGCGTCCGCCCTCCAGTTCATCCCGGACGAGGACGACCCGTTCAAGTGTGTGGCCGTCCTGCGCGACGCGCTGCCGGTCGGCAGCTGCTTCGCCCTCGGTCACGTCGTCTTCGAAAGACGTCCCGAGGTCGAGGATCCGATCGTCGGCATCTACCGGAGGATCCTCGGCCGCGACGAGGGCGCCGGCCGTTCGAGCCAGCAGGTGCTGCGCTTCTTCGACGGGATGGAGCTCGTGGAGCCCGGGTTCGTCTACACGCGTGACTGGCGTCCCGACAACCCCCTCACCGTCCAGGGCCGCGACAAGACGTGGTCCATGGTCGGGATCGCCAGGAAGACCGAGGGCTAACCGGCTCCCAGGAGGTCCTCGCGTTCGACCGCCTCCAAGGAGAGCGTCTTGTAGCCGACCTCGTCGAACAGGACGGTGATCCGGTCGCTCTCCCTGCTCATCACCATGCCCCGGCCCCAGGCCTCGTGCCGCACCTTGGCGTGCATCGCGAACGGACCCTCGACCTCCTCGTCCGGCATGGGGACGCCCGCCCGGCAGGTGTCGCACGCCCCGCAGGCGCGCTCGTGCGGCTCGCCGAAATACTCCAGCAGGAACCGGCGCCGGCAGCCCGTGGTCTCCGCGTAGCCGCGCATCATGTCGATGCGCGAGTCGTCGATGCGGCGGCGGGTGTCGTCGAGTTCGACGGCACGCTCCGTGGCCTCCTCCGGGGTGGGACCGCCGGCGACGTGGCGCAGATCGCCCCGGGCGGTGACCTCGACCGCGCCCGTCCGCTCCAGCAGGTTCACCAGCCGGGTGAGCCGGGTGGAGCCGATGTCCAGCACGGCTCGCAGCTCGTCGGCCGCGACGGTGCCGCCGTGCTCGTGGATCAGTGTCGCGCCCCGCAGCAGCAGTTCCTCGTCGGCCCGTCCCCCGGCGAAGAACCTGCGCAGCCCGAGATCCTCCTGCCGGTAGAACAGCACCGCGGAGGCCGGGGACCCGTCCCGCCCGGCGCGTCCGATCTCCTGGTAGTAGGAGTCCGGGGACTCCGGCGGGGAGGCGTGCAGCACGAACCGCACGTTCGGCTTGTCGATGCCCATGCCGAACGCGGAGGTCGCCACGACGACGTCGAGCTCGTCGTCGCGGAACATCTCGTGAACGCGGTGCCGGTCGGCCGCCTTCATCCCCGCGTGGTACGGCTCGGCCCGGCGTCCGGCCTCCCGCAGCTCGGCGGCGTACTCCTCGGTGGCCCGTCGGGTGGCGACGTAGATCAGCCCGAGTCCGGTCCGGGACCCGGCGTCCTCCACCAGCGCCCGGCGCAGATCGTCCTGGGTGACGAAGCGGCGCACCTCCAGGTCGAGGTTGGGCCGGTCGAAGCCCCGTACGATCTGGCGCACGTTCGACAGCCCGAGTGACCTCACGATCTCCTCGCGCACCGAGGGGGTGGCCGTGGCGGTCAGCGCCACCACCGGCGGGTGGCCCAGCCGCTCGATGACCTGTCCCAGCCGCAGGTAGTCGGGCCGGAAGTCGTGGCCCCACGCCGACACGCAGTGCGCCTCGTCGACGACGATCAGCGAGGGGCGCGCGGCGCGCAGGTGTTCGACCGTCTCGGGCTTGGCGAGCTGCTCGGGAGAGAGGAACACGAACTCCGTCCTGCCCGCACGCACCGCCTCGAGAGAGGCCTCGCCACCGGACTGGGCCGAGTTGACCGCCACCGCCCCTCCGGCGTCGGCCTTCATCAGCCCGGCGACCTGATCGCGCTGGAGCGCGATCAGCGGTGAGATGACCACGGTCGGCCCGTCGAGCAACAGGGCGGGCACCTGGTAGACGGCCGACTTGCCGCCGCCGGTGGGCATGACGACCAGCGCGTCCCCGCCCGTCATCAGATGGCGCATGGCGTCGAGCTGTCCCGGGCGCAGCTCACGCCACCCGAAGACCTTGCGGGCCACCGCCCTCAGCCGCCGCGCCCTCAACCCGAACCTGTCCCCCGCGCCCATGAACGCCCGCCTTCCTCCGTGTCCCACGCCCGTTACCCGTGAACGGGCGTGGTACTCGTCTGCGGCGGGTGTCATCGGTCAGAGGGCCTGTCGAGGGGCGCCTGTGGCAGGCACCCCTCCGGCTCCTCAGCTCGCGCTCTCGCTCGGGGTCGCCGACGACTCGGCACCGGGTACGAGGACCGAGTCGATCAGGTAGACGGTGGCGTTGGAGGTCTGCAGGTTGCCGCAGAGCACCTTGGCCTCGCCGACGGTGAGGTCCTCACCCGAACCCGTGACGGTCAGGCTGCCGCCACCGAGCGTCGTGAGCGGTGCGGTGGTGAGGTCGGCGGGGGCCTTCCTCCCCTCGACGACGTGGTTCTGGAGGACCTTGGTCAGCTGTTCCTTGTCCCCCATGAGCTTGTCGAGCGTCTCCTTCGGGAGCTTGTCGAACGCCGCGTTGGTGGGCGCGAACACCGTGACGTCCTTGGCGGAGTTCAGGGTCTCGGTCAGCCCGGCCGCGTCGACGGCCTTGGTCAGGGTGGACAGTTCCGGGTTGGCGGCGAGGGCGGTGCCGACCGGCTCCGTGGCCATGCTGGCGGCGCTGCCGGGTCCGGAGGTGGGCAGGGAGGCACAGCCCGGGCCGACCGGCGAGGCCGAGGCCCCCGGTGAGGCCATGTCGGTGGACGTCGGCATGTCGGTGGGCGAGGTCATGTCCGTGGGGGACGGCATGTCCGTGGGGGCGGGGGCAGGAGAGAGGAGGAAGGAACTCGTGGTGGAGGCCTGAGCGGCCGGGACCGCGGCCAGGGTCAGAGCTGCCAGAGCCGAGGCGAGAAGAGACTTCTTCACGTTGATCTCCTTGGTTGGGCGGATGAGCCCTGGATCCGTCAGACAGGTCCCGAGGTCTCATCGGTCTATTCGTAGATCAATGCCCTCCACTTTGGTGACAAATACCCCACTAGACGACTCTTGACCACATATCTCCCTAAATACTCAAATGTGAGCAGTCGTGACACGCCGTCGTACAGTGGGAACATGAGCCCGAAGATCGCGACCAACGAGGTCGTCTCACGTGAGCAGTTGCTGGAGTTCCTGCGCGAGCGCCACCACGCGCTCGTCATCACGACACGCCGTGACGGCACGCCGCAGGCCTCCCCCGTGACCTGCGGCGTCGACGCGGAGGGGCGCATCGTGGTGTCCACCTATCCCGAGCGCGCCAAGACGGCCAACGCCCGCCGCGATCCCCGGATGAGCGTCGTGGTCCTGTCGGACGACTTCGGCGGACCCTGGGTGCAGGTGGACGGCACCGCCGAGGTCCTGGACCTGCCCGAGGCCCTGGAGCCGCTGGTCGACTACTACCGGGCGATCTCCGGCGAGCACCCCGACTGGGACGAATACCGCGAGGCCATGACCCGCCAGGGCAAGTCGCTGCTGCGCCTCACCCCGCAGCGCTGGGGTCCGATCGCCACCGGCGGGTTCCCCGCGCGGCTCGCCTGAACGCCCGAGATCGACCCCTCAAAGGTCGGATGACCTGAGGCTCGGCCTCCCCGGATCGGCTCGTCCGAGTTCATTTCCGGCCGGCCGACCTCAGGTCGTCCAGTACGGCGTCGGCGGCCCGGCGGCCCGAGACCAGGGCGCCCTGGTGGGAACCGGTGTCGCGGTGGTCGCCGCACACGTAGCGACCGGCCGCGAAACGGACCGGGCGGCGCATCGGGAACGGCGGGGTCATCGCGGGCAGCGCTCCCTCGATCGGATAGGTCGCGAGGTGCTCCCAGGCGGAGGTGTTCGCCCTGTAGATCTGAGCCAGCCGTGCCCGGACGCGAGGCTCGTCGGCGTCGGAGAGAAGCCCCAGGACCGAGGTGGAGACCAGGGCACGACCGTCCGAGGAGTATTCGGGTGCGGCGTCGGTGATGACCAGGGTGTCGGTGATCTGGCCCTCCGCGTCCACGATCTGGGTGGGATCGTCGGCGGGAGACCAGGGGACGGCGTGGTAGAAGGTCGTCACCGCACGCATCGGCGGGATCTCCAGCCCGGGATAGAGGGCGGCGGCCATGGCCGGGTCGGTCGCCACGACCACCGTGCGGGCACCGATCGCCTCCCCCGTCGCCGTCTCCACGCCCTCGTCCGTCACGGCGATGACCGGGGTGCCGAGTTTCAGCGCCCCCCTCGGGAGACGGGCGGCGAGCTGGCGGGGGATCTCGCCCATGCCGAGGGCGGGCACCCCGACCGTGCCGAGGGCGAAGGACCGCCAGATCAGGTTGAAGAAGCGGCTGGAGGTTTCCAGCTCCCGTTCGAGGAAGACACCGGCCAGGAAGGGACGGATCAGCTTCTCGATCATCCTGGGGGAGATGCCCCGGTGCCGCAGCTCCTCCTCCGTGGTGCGGTCCGGGTCACGGCGCAACAGCTCGGGAGGGAAGGTGATGTCACGCGCGGTCAGCGCGCTCAGGGCGGCCTTGTCCCGGAGCGATCCCACATCGGCCAGCAGACCGCTGAACGCGTGCCGGGGATGCCGCCAGGGCAGCATGAAGCGTTCTTTCCGCCCCTTCTCGAAGGTGATCACGCCCGAGGGGATGGCGCGAAGGTCCAGCGCGTCGATGTCGAGAACCCGGGCCGCCTCCGGATAGGCGGTGTTGAACACCTGGAAACCACGGTCGAGCCGGAAGCCGTCCACGATGTCGGTGCGCACGCGACCGCCCACCTCGTCCGCGGCGTCGATGACACGGACCGGCACCCCGGCGGAGTGCAGCCGGTCCGCGCACGAAAGGCCCGCGAGTCCCGCACCGATGATGACCACTGTGTCCGGCATGACGCATCCCCCTTGGATCACGGTGACATTCGCTGCGACATCCACTGCGGCGACGTCCACCGCGACACGGAGCAACAGGATCCGCCACCTCTGACTTCGGATGGCGAGCCGCCGGGGGTTGCGTCTTTTCGTAGACCTACCCCAGCTTCACCGTGATCTCTCCTCCGAGCTGGAACCCGCCGGACAGCTCGAGGTCGTCCCCGCTCCAGAATCGGCCGGGGTCGTACCAGTTCGGCCTGCGACCGCCGGGGAGCAGTCCCATGGCCTCGTAGGTCACGGCGACGACCTCCGCGCAGTAGGCGCTCTCCAGGGCGCTCTCCTCCGATCCCCGCGTCAGGATCTTCGGCACCCGCCCCTTCATCCAGCGTCCGGCCAGCCTGGCCGTGGAGGGGAAGGGCGTGCCGTCCAGGCGGGCGATGGTGCGCAGGACGGCGTCCTCCATCTCCGGAGGAGTCTGGGGCTCCAGCTGGCGCAGCCACGCACGCTGGCCGTACCTGGTGGCCCAGACGGAGACCGCGTCGCGCAGGTCGTGCAGCTGGACGCCCCGTTGGTGGGTCCCCGACCACAGGTCGGGCAGGGAACGGCCGAGCTCGGCGTGCCACATCAACGGCGGCATGTCGTCGATGACGACGGACATGCCGACGTGGTTGACCGGGCTGTTCGTCATGGTCTGAATGGCCCGGTCGGGCACGGTCCGGCCGCGGAACAGCCACATGTCACCGGTACGGGTCAGATTCACGGCCTCATCGAGGCTGATGCTCTTGCCTGGCATTCCGCTAGCGTAGGCACATGCGATGGTGGAAGGTACTCGGTCTGGCAGGTGTCGCCGGCGTCGCGGCCACGGGCGTGGTCATGGTGCGGGCCGAAAGGAAACGACAGGCCTACACCCCGGACGAGATCCGGACCCGGCTCCGTGCTCGCCTGGAGGAGTCCGCGGCGGGTGACCCCAAGGCCATCGGCCGAACCCCCTAGGAATCGATCCCGGCGCCGCCGGCGCTCCGGCCACGGGTCGTGACCTTCACGTTCGCGGGTGCCCGCGGGGCTCACTTCGGGCCGCCGACCTCCAGGGGACTCCCGGGGAGGTCGGCCGCCGCCTGCCGGTAGAGCGCCGACCGGGGGTCATGCAGCCCCGCCCGCATCTGGTAGACGTTGACGATCACCAGCATCAGAACCGTGAAGATCCCGTACTGCACGCCGCCCAGTCCCACCGCGAGGTCGATCGGGAAGGTGTAGACGATGACGACGCGGACGACCGCGTCGACCAGCGACCCGATGCCCCAGGCGACCGTGCAGACCCGCCACAGCCGGCGGAAGTCCGGCGAGCGGGCCCAGAGATCGTCCCACGACTCCTCCCTGGCGCCGATCCGCCCCTCCAGCAGGGGACGGGAGAACCGCAGGGCCAGCGGTTGCGAGCCCCTGGCGGTGACAAGGAACCACCCGCCCACGGCGACCATCAGCAGGGCGTCCTTGGCGAGCAGCAGCCGGGTGCTTCCGCTGATGAGCGACAGGCCCGCGCCCGCCAGCATCACGATCGTCATGAAGAGCCCGGCGGAGTCGAGCCTCCGTTCCCTGACAAGGGTGACGACCATGCTGGTGCTGGGCACCAGGGAGCTGATGAGCAGGGAGGGGAGATAGTCGACGTCCATCGCGCGCAGGCCGTAGTAGAGCCCGATGGGCAGCCCGAAGTCCACCAGCATCAGGATGGCCGCCCCGCGATGGCGGCCCCTCGCCTTCGGCTCCGCCTTCTTTACTTGCATGAGTAACAAATAACTCATATGAGTAAAATAGGCAAGCGCGGAGAGAAAAAAGGACGGCGGGACGGCTCGCCGCCGTCCCGCCGTCCTGTCGGTTCGTGCCGTCTACGCCGTCGCCCGGCTCAGGCCCTACCCGTGGCCCTTCACCGGATCCCACCCCTCGGACAGCGGCTCGGGCATCGGGCAGGTGCTGCCGACCTCGAGGAACTCGGACCGCTCGGCGGACTCGGCGATGGCCAGCATCGTGTCCAGGACGTGCAGGCCCAGCTCTCCGGTGGCGCGGTGCGGCCGGCCCTCGCGGATGGCCTGGGCCATGTCGAGCACGCCCAGACCACGACCGGCGGTGGTACCCGGCGTCGGGACCGGGGTCCACTCGTCGTCGCCGGCCCGGCGCAACCGCACCTCGCCGCCGAAGGTGTTGGGGTCGGGCACCTCCATGGTCGCCTCGGTGCCGGTGATCTCGATGAACCCCCAGCGGGGAAGCGGCGAGTCGAAGGTGAACACCATCGTGGCGGCCTGCCCGGCGGCGAACTCCACGAGAGCCGCCGTGTGGGTGGGGACCTCGACCGGGAAACGGGTCCCGGCCCTGGGCCCCGAGCCGATGATCCGCTCCTCCCGTGCCCGGCGGGCCATCGCGGCCACCCGCCGGGTCGGCCCGAACAGCGTGACGAGGGCGGTCAGGTAGTAGGGGCCCATGTCGAACAGCGGTCCGGCGCCCCGCTGGAACAGGAACTCCGGGCTGTGGTGCCACGATTCGGGACCGGGGCTCTGCAGCAGTGTCAGAGCGGTCAGGGGGGCGCCGATCGCCCCTTCGGCGACGAGCCGGGCCGCGGTCTGCAGACCGGCGCCGAGGAAGGTGTCGGGAGCGCTGCCCAAGCGCACCCCCGCCGTCGCGGCGGCCTCCACCAGCTTCGAGCCGGACTCCCTGTCCAGGGTGAACGGCTTCTCGTTGTAGACGTGACGCCCGGCCTCGACCGCCGCCATCGCCACCGCGGCGTGGGCGGACGGGATCGTGAGGTTGACGACCAGTTCGACGTCGGGGTGGGCCATCGCCTGTTCCGGAGTGGTCGCCACCGGCACGCCGTACTGGCTCGCGACCTCCTGGGCACGGGCCAGGTCGAGGTCGGCGCAGGCCACCACCCGCACGTCGGGGAAGGTGATCAGGTTGCTCAGATACTGGTGGCTGATGGTGCCGCAGCCGACGATCGCCACCCCGAGAGGGCTTGTCACGGGCTCACCCGCCCCGCGGCGACCAGGCCGGTCAAGTAGGCGTGGCTGTCGGCCAGCGCCTCGACCATGTCGGTGGCGCAGTGGTCCAGCTCCACGATCCGCACCGCGTCCGGCGCGGTGGTCAGCGCGTTCACGATCGGCACGCTGCCCGCGCCCACCGCCGTCATCGGCCCCTCCTTCGTCGCCGGCCCGTCCTTGACGTGCAGGTAGCGCACCCGCTCGCCCAACCGGGTCAGCAGCGCCGACGGGTCGACCCCGCCGGTCGCCGCCCAGTAGACGTCGACCTCCAGGAGCACCTCGGGGGCCAGCAGCTCGGCCAGCACCTCCAGGGCGGGACGGCCGTCCACCGACTGTTCCAGCTCCCACCAGTGGTTGTGGTAGCCGAGCCGCAGACCGTGGCCGGCCGCCTCGACGGCCGCCTCGTTGATGGTCCGGGCGGCCAGCTCCAGCCCACCCAGGTCGGCGAACCACTCGGCGGGAGCCATCGGCACGATGACGGTGTCCGCCCCGATGACGGCGGCCGCGGCGAGCACGCTCGACCGGCGCTCGTCGAGCAGCGGGCCGTGCACGCTGCACACCGTCAGCCCGGCCTCCTCGAGGTCGGCGGCGAGCCCGACCGGATCCACGTGCGGGTCGTACGGCTCGACCGCGCCGTACCCTATTTCGGCGATGCGGCGTAGCACGGCGCGGCGGTCGACGGCCGTCTGCTCACGAACGGAGTACAACTGGACGGCGAGTGGGCTCATCCCAGGTCCCTTCGACGTTTGAGGATCTGCTCCGCGCCGGAGGAGTTCCCCCGGCGGTGTTCAAGGGCCCCGGTAAGGCGTTCTCCCCTCGGAGGGAAGGACCAGGGCGGCGGCGCCGTACAGACCCGCGTCACGTTCCAGCGTGGTCCGGCTGACGGTGAGGCGATGCAGGAAATCGAGCCCGGCCTGTTTGGCGACCGCCTGCCGCAGCGGGGCGAGCAGCGTCTCACCCGCCGCGGCCACGCCGCCCCCGATGACAACGTCGTCGACGTCGAACAGGGCGGCCGTGGTGAGAATCGCCGCGGCCAGCGCGTCCGCGGTCCGCTGGAAGGCCAGCTGCGCGACGGGAACCCCGCGGGCGGCGTCCGCCGCGAGCGCCTTGGCGTCCGGGTGCGCGGCCGGGCAGGTCCAGCCGTTCGCCAGCGCCCAGCGGACCATGCTGGGACCGCTGGCGATGGTCTCCAGGCATCCCACCGCTCCGCAGGGGCAGCGCTGCCCGTGCGGGTCTATGGCGATGTGCCCGATGTGACCGGCGTTTCCCGTCGGCCCCAGGTACGGCACGCCGTCCAGGACCAGCCCGCCGCCCACGCCCGTGGACACCACGATGCCGAGCAGGACCCGGGGGGCCGAGCCATGCCCGCCGTGCCCGCCTCGCCACCACTCCCCCAGCGCCATGCACTGGCCGTCTCCGGCCAGCGCGACGGGAAAGCCGTGAGGATCGGGAAGGTCGTGAAGGTCGGCAAGGAGCTCTCGCACGGTGTCGACCAGCGGGAAGCCCCGCCAGGACGGGATGTTGACCGGGCTGACCGTGCCGGCGAGGGCGTCGATGGGACCTGCGGAGCCGATCCCCACCCCGGTCAGGCCGGCGGCTCCGGCGTCGCGGACCAGCGAGGCCAGCGTCGCCACGGGATCCGGTCCCACCGGCAGCTCCGCCCGCCGGGTCATGGTCCCGTCGGGGTGAACGACCGCGACGGCGAACTTGGTGCCGCCGATGTCGATTGCCAGGGCGGTCACAGCCGGACCTCGCCGACGCTTCTGAGCAGGGAGAGGTTGGCGGTGGCCGATACGGCCACCACGCGGCTGTTCACGGATTCCTCCGATGTATTCGGTGGTTGAGAGGTTCGCAGATCTGGGCAAGCAAACCGGGCAAAGATAGCAAACACCCCGAACGTACGACGTCGATGACAACGTTGTCAACGGCGCGCGGCAACGTGCTTCGACGGACGGGTTCCGGGGACCGGGCAGACCGGAAGCCGGGGCGGAGAGACGCCGACGGCACAGCGGGGACGGGCGCTCCGGGAGATAGGACGAGGTGGCGCGGAGACGCGCCGGCGGCGTGGCCGACCGGCGCTGAGGATCACCCGCTAGATTTCCGCACATTCGAGATCAAGTATGCGGTCTTCTCGAATTTGAGGGTAGATACGGTTGGCAGGGATGACTTGGGAGATTTTTATGACGTATGAACGCGCGGGGCAGCTCGCCCAGCCGTCCGATCTTGTCGACGTGGCCCGTCTGGTGACCTCCTACTACGCGCTGCACCCCGATCCGGGAGAGGTCGGCCAGCGGGTGGCGTTCGGGACGTCGGGGCACCGTGGTTCCTCACTGAACGTCGCGTTCAACGAGGACCACATCCTCGCGACCAGCCAGGCCATCGTGGAGTACCGCGCGGCGCAGGGAGTGGACGGCCCGCTGTTCCTGGGCGCCGACAGCCACGCGCTGTCCGAGCCCGCGCAGGTCTCGGCGCTGGAGGTCTTCGCGGCCAACGGGGTGACGGTCCTCATCGACAGCCGGGGCGGCTACACCCCGACGCCGGCGGTCTCGCACGCGATCCTCACCCACAACCGGGGGCGTACGGCCGGACTGGCCGACGGGGTGGTGGTGACCCCCTCGCACAACCCGCCCGGTGACGGTGGCTTCAAGTACAACCCGCCGCACGGCGGCCCGGCCGACACCGACGCCACCTCGTGGATCCAGGACCGCGCCAACGCGCTGATCGCCGACGGCCTCAAGGAGGTCAGGCGGATTCCCTACGTCAGGGCGCTGGCCGCCGACACCACCGGCCGTCACGACTTCCTCGGCCACTACGTCGACGACCTGCCGTCCGTGCTGGACCTCGACGCGATCCGGGCGGCGGGGGTGCGCATCGGCGCCGACCCGCTGGGCGGGGCGAGCGTGGCCTACTGGGGGGAGATCGCCGAACGGCACCGGCTGGATCTGACGGTGGTGAACCCGCTGACCGACCCGACGTGGCGGTTCATGACGCTGGACTGGGACGGCAAGATCCGGATGGACTGCTCGTCGCCGTACGCGATGGCCTCGCTCATCGCCAACCGCGACGCGTTCGACGTCTCCACGGGCAACGACGCCGACGCCGACCGGCATGGCGTCGTCACTCCCGACGGGGGGTTGCTGAACCCCAACCACTACCTCGCCGTGGCGATCTCCTACCTCTACTCCCACCGGCCCGGCTGGCCGGCGGACGCCGGGGTCGGCAAGACGCTGGTGAGCAGCGGCATGATCGACCGGGTGGCGGCGGATCTGGGCAGGCGGCTCATGGAGGTGCCCGTCGGGTTCAAGTGGTTCGTGCCGGGACTGCTCGACGGCTCCCTCGGTTTCGGCGGTGAGGAGAGCGCCGGGGCCTCGTTCCTGCGCCGCGACGGCTCGGTGTGGACCACCGACAAGGACGGCCTGATCCTGGCGCTGCTGGCCGCGGAGATCATCGCGACCACCGGCCGCTCACCGAGCGAGCACTACCGCGACCTGGTGTCCAGGTTCGGCGATCCCGCCTACGCCCGGGTCGACGCCCCGGCGAGCCGGGAGGAGAAGGCGGTGCTCGCCAAACTCTCGGCCGAGCAGGTCACCGCCGACACCCTCGCCGGCGAGCCGATCACGCAGGTGCTGACCTCCGCCCCCGGCAACGGCGCCGCCCTCGGCGGGGTCAAGGTCTCCACCGACAGCGCCTGGTTCGCCGCCCGGCCCTCCGGTACGGAGGACGTGTACAAGATCTACGCCGAGTCCTTCAAGGGCCCGGAGCATCTGGCACGGGTGCAGGAGGAGGCCAGGAACCTGGTGTCGGCGTCCCTGGGCTAGAACAACCGGCTGAACAACGTCCTGGGCGGCCTCTCGGAGCCGGCGATTCTGACGGACGGCCGATCCGGGACGTTGCGCCGGACCGTCCGTCGATCTCCACCTGGAACCCGGCAAACATCCGTCTATCTCTACCTAGAACCCAACAAAAAGGGGTGTTAAGGTCATCCGTCACATATAGATCGTCATCCCTTCGTTGTTCCCCATCCCCGGCAACTCAGGACCTGCGGTGAGGCGCGAGCCCGCCGTCCGTCGTGGGTGGGCGGGAATCTCCGGAGACGGCGGGGAGAGGCGCCGGACGCGGACGCCGGTATGCGGCGGACAGGGATGGAAGCGGCATGTCGACGTGGTTCAGCGGCGCGGTGGTCATCGACGGTAGCGGGCGCGACCCGGTTCGAGGACAGGCGGTGGAGGTCGACGGGGGGCGGATCGTCCGGGTGGGCGGGACGCCTCCGGCGGGAGCCGAGGTGGTCGAGTGCGACGGGCTGACCCTCACTCCCGGGCTCATCGACGCGCACGTGCATCTGGGGCTGAGCAGCGACATCGACGCCAGCCTGCGTCGGGAGCTGTCGGTGGCCGAACTGGCCGCGGACATGTTCGCGAACTGCACGCGGACGCTGGAGGCCGGGTTCACCACCGTGCGGGACGTCGGAGGCATCGACGGGGGACTCGCCGCGGTCGTCGCGCGGGGTAAGGTCCGGGGTCCGCGGATCCTGCAGTGCGGGCCCATCCAGTGCCAGACGGGCGGGCACGGGCATTTCGCGGCCGACTGGGAGCCGACCTCCGACTGGAGTGACCACCACATCCCGGGGTTGCGGTCGATGGCGCTGCTGTCGGACGGGCCGGACGAGATGCGTAAGAACGTGCGGGAGTCGTTCAGACGCGGGGCCGAGTTCATCAAGCTCTGCGTCACCGGCGGGGTCGTGTCCAAGCACGACAAGCTGACCGACACGCAGTTCACCGTGGAGGAGATCGCGGTGGCCGTGGAGGAGGCGGCCGCGCGCGGCACGTACGTCACGGTGCACGCGCACAACAACCAGGGCATCCGCAACGCCGTCAAGGCGGGGGCGCTGTGCGTGGAGCACGGCTCCGAGATCGACGAGGAGACCGCCACGCTGATGGCGGCCCACGGTGTGGCGCACGTTCCGACGCTGGCGGTGGTGCACGCCCTGACGGAGAACGCCGCGGCCAGTGGGTTGCCGACGGCGATCGCGGACCGGCTGGGGATCGTGATGCAGGGGCAGATCGACGGGTTGCTGGCCTCTCGCGAGGCGGGTGTGCGGGTGGGGCTCGGGTCGGACCTGATCGGGCCCGATCAGTCCGGCCGCGGGTACGAGCTGGTGCTCAGGTCGAAAATCGAGACGCCGATGGCCGCGCTGGTGTCGGCAACCAGCGTCAATGCCGGGATTCTCGGGATCTCCGACCAGGTCGGCACGGTGCACGAGGGCAAGCGGGCCGACCTGGTGGCCTTCGCCGGCAACCCGCTGGACGATCCGTCGATCTTCGCCGACCGGGCCAGGGTGGCGCTGGTGGTCCAGAACGGCGACATCGTGGTGGACCGGCGCTAGCGCCGCTGTCCGGGTCGAGGCCAGGGCGTGAGTGTGGCCGTCGCAGTGGGCACGGGCCGCGTCGACTTCGGGAAGGTTGGCATCGGCCCGGTCCTTGACCGCGTACGGCAGTTGGTGGAGGCTGCGGCCGAGCCCGATGATCTCGTAATCCCCCCGGACACGAAGGAAAATGGCATGACCATGCGCGCAGTAGTCATCCGATCGGTCGGCAGTCCCGATGTCGTGGAAATCGCCGAGGTCCCTCGCCCGGAGCCGGGAGCCGGACAGATCAGGATCAAGGTCGAGGCCGCGGCCCTCAATCCCGCCGACGCCGGCCTGTGGAGCGGCGGGTTCGGCCCGGTCCCCGACGGGGAGTATCTCGGGCTTGGCTGGGACGTCGCGGGAACGGTCGACGCCGTCGGCCCCATCACCGACCTCACCGTCGGCGACCGTGTCATCGCGATCATCCACGGGGGCGGGAAGCCACTGGGCGGCCAGGCGGAATACGTCGTGGTCGAGCAGTACGCCGCCGCCCTCGCCCCCGCCCGCTTCGACTCCGCCGCCGCCTCGACGCTGCCGCTCAACGCGCTCACCGCCGTCCAGGCCCTCGACAACCTCGGACTGCGCTCCGGCGACACCCTCGCGGTCACCGGAGCCGCCGGCGCCGTGGGCGGCTACGCCCTGGAGATCGCCCGGACTCGCGGTATACATACGCTGGCACTGGCCCGGCCGTCCGACGAGGAGTACGTCACCGGCACGCTCGGCGCACGGTGGTTCGTGACCTCCGGTGACGACCCCGCCGCGGCGATCCGCGGCATCTGGCCCGACGGCGCCGACGGCGTCCTGGACGCGGCGGTGCTCAGTGACGCCGTGACCGGCGCCGTGCGTGACGGAGGGAGCTACACGGGCCTGCGGGGTGACCGGATCCCCAGGCCCACCCGCGGCATCAAGATCCACCTGACGAGCGTCGCCCCCGACGGCGCCGGTCTCACCAAGCTGGTCCACCTCGCCGACGCGGGCCTGCTGACCCCCCGGGTCGCCCAGACATACCCGCTGGCCGATGCGGCCAAGGCCCACGCCCTGATGGTCCAGGGCGGCCTGCGCGGCCGGGTCGTGCTGATCCCCTGACCTCCGGCCCACCTCCCCGGAGACGGAATTCGAGACTGGGCAACCGCCGCTGTCGGCCGTGACCGGCGGCCGTCAGGAAGTGAGTCGCGCCGCGCGGCTGTGCAGGTAGTGCTGTTCGGGGAGGCTGGTGGTCAGGCGTGCGGCCCTGCGGTAACAGGACAGGGCCGCCTCGTGATCACCGGCCATCTCCAGCAGGTGCGCCCGGACCGCGTGCAGCCGGTGGTGGCCGGCCAGCCGACTATCGGTGTTCAGGGGGTCGAGTAGCGCGAGCCCGGCGTGCGGGCCCCGCACCATGGCGACCGCGACGGCGCGGCCGAGGGTGACCATGGGATTGGGGGCCAGGTCTTCGAGCAGCCGGTACAGCTCAACGATCTGAGGCCAGTCGGTGTCCTCGGCGCGGGCCGCCTCGCCATGCACGGCGGCGATGGCCGCCTGGAGCTGGTACGGCCCCAGCGGAGCGCGGGCCAGGGCGCGGGTGATCAGGGAAATGCCCTCGTCGATGGACTCCCGGTTCCACAGGCCGCGATCCTGTTCGGACAGCGGGACCAGACTGCCGTCAGGCCGGGTGCGCGCCAAGCAGCGCGCGTCGATGAGCAGCATGAGCGCCAGCAATCCGGCGACCTCGCCATCGTCGGGTAGTGCCCGGTGGCCGATTCGGGCCAGCCGAATCGCCTCGCCGGTCAGGTCACCGCGGTGCAGCTCCGGGCCCGAGGTCGCGGTGTAGCCCTCGTTGAAGATGAGATACAGCACGTGCAGAACGACGCGAAGCCGATCCGTCCGCTCGGGCTCCGGCGGCATCTCGAACGTTGCGCCGGCGGCCCTGATGCGCTGTCTGGCACGGCTGATGCGCTGGGCCATGGTCGTCTCGGGGACCAGGAACGCCCGCGCGATCTCCGCCGTGGTCAGACCGCCGACCGCGCGCAGTGTGAGCGCGATCTGCGAAGGCGGGGTGAGACTGGGATGGCAGCAGAGCAGCAGCAGGATCAACGTGTCGTCCTCGTCCCGCGGTTCCCCGGTGTCGGCGGCGGGCGCGAACAGTTCGTCCGGCGGGGGCCACGAAGCGATCATCTCTTCTCGCTTTCTGCTGGCCAGTTCGCTGCGGAGCTGGTCGGTCATCCGGCGGGAGGCGACCGTGATCAGCCATCCCGAAGGGTTGTCGGGCACCCCGTGCACAGGCCATTGCGTCGCGGCGGCCAGTAACGCCTCCTGGACCGCGTCCTCGGCGGTCTCGAAGTTGCCGTAATGCCGCACCAGCGCGGCGAGGACCTGCGGCGCCGGCCGGCGCAACAGGTCCTCGATGTCGTCGCCGGTGTTCACATCTCCTGACCGGACATGTCCATGATCGGATGTACTTCCACTGCGGCGAACCGTGCGTCGGGGATGCGCGCGGCGATCTCGCTCGCCCGCTCCAGGCTCTCGCAGTCGACCACGACGTATCCTGCCAGCTGCTCCTTGGTCTCGATGTAGGGCCCGTCCGTGGTGGCCGGGACACCGTCGCGCACCCGAACGCTCCTGGTGTTCACCGGGTCGGCCAGCGCCGCGGCCACGATCAGCTCACCGGATTCGGTGATCTCCCGCTGTAGGGCCTCGGCCTGCCTGGTCAGCTCATCGCGCTCTTCCGCCGGCATCGCCAGGAACTGCGGATTACGCAGGAACAGCGGATGCGCCCAGCTCTGTGGGTTGCTGTAGATCAAGAGCAGATATTTCATCTCGACTCCCTCTTCGAGCACGATACCCAGGGCGGTGAGATCCGGCCCTCGGCTATGGCTGATCGACCGGCGACGCGCGGCGCCCCGATCAGGCCGATGGACCGGCGACGCCGATCACGTTGCCCTCGGGGTCGATGAAGTGCCCGACCGTGAAATCCCCCGACTTCGGCTCTGGGCCCATCAGGCGCCTCCCGCCGAGGCTCTCGGCCTGCTGGAGCACGGACTCGACGTCGGGTACGCCCACGTAGAACAGGACCCGGCGCTCATGGCCCTGGCCACCGCCGATACCGCCGTTGATGCCGTCCCCCTCGCCGGTCGTGCTCCCATCCACGAAGCCGTACAGACCCGGCTGCGAGACTTTCTCGGTGACCGCGTCGCCCATCTGGAACTCCCAGTCGAACAGTTCGCCGTAGTAGCCGCGGAGCTTCGCGGGGTCGCTCCCGATAATCTCAAAATGCACCACAGATCGTCCCATGATCAATCCTCTCCTCGCCGATGGCCCGGTGCCTCGTCGCGTATCGCTGGTGGGTTTCTCAGAGCAAAGGTCGGAGCGGAAGGCTCGATTTCGACATCCCAGCCCCGAAGACTTTGCGGGTCTTCCCCGTGCGCCGGAGCCCGTGGAACTCGGTGTGGCCCGCTCCGCGCGGCATCGAACTCTTCCAAGCTCCGCGACCGGCCTCCCGAACCTCGAGACCGTCTCATTCGGACTCGGCGTGTTGTGATGCTCATCGCGCGATCCGGCGGCGGTTCTCCGTCACGGACAGGTCCTCGCTCCTGGAGGCGGCCGAAGTCGTGTCCCGGGTGTGGCGGGTGAGCGGCCTCAACAGCACCAGCGCGACGCCCAGGCCGATCAGGGCGATGACGAGGTCGGCGGTGAAGCCCGCCTGGAATCCCTCGGTCATCACCGTCGGTACGGTCGAGTCGCCCCCTTGGGAGACGACCACACCGGAAACGACCGCGGCACCCAGCGCGCCACCGATCTGGAAGGCCGCGTTGCCGGCGCCGGAGGCCACGCCAACGTTCTTCGCGTCCACCGAGGACAGCGCCGCGGAGATCGCCGCGACCGGCCCGCCGCCCAGCCCGAGACCGAAGAGGAGCAGGCCCGGGAACAGATGACCGAAGTAGGTACCGTCGGCCGGCACCTGAGAAAGCAGGAACGCTCCGATGCCCATCAGCACGATGCCGACGGCGGCCACCGGGCGGAAACCGAACTTGGTCACGCCCGCCTGGCCGGCGTAGGCGCCGACGAGGGTCATCAGGGTCATCACCAACAAGCCGAGGCCGAACTGCATCGGCGTGTAGCCGAGTACGCGCTGCGCGTACGCCGAAAGGGTGATGGACATCCCCAACGCGGTCATGGCGAAGAAGACCATCGCCAGGTTGCCTCCGACGAACAGCCGGGAGCGGAACATCCGCAGTGGCATCAGAGGCGCGGCCGACCGGCTTTCGACGACGATGAACAGGCCTATCAGAACGACCGAGCCAAGCAGCATGCCCACCACCGGTCCGCTGGTCCATCCTTCGGAGGGAGCCCAGACGATCGCGCCGGTCAGCAACAGAAGCCCAAGAGTGATCGTGAGTGCCCCGGCCGGATCGTAGGATCCCACCTGATCCCTTTCCCGGCCCTTCGGGAGCAGAACGGGGGCGAACACCAGCAGTCCGACGGCCACCGGAACGTTGAGGTAGAAGATCCACTCCCAGCCCAGGCTTGCGGTGATCGGGCCGCCGATCAGCAGCGCCGCCGTGGCCCCAAGCCCGCTGGCTCCCGACCAGTAAGCCAGCGCCTTGTTGCGTTCGGCGCCGTCCGGGAACATGTTCGTCAGGATCGCGAGCGCGGACGGCGCCATGATGGCCGCAGAGATCCCCTGGACAACGCGGGCTCCGATCAGTGCGCCCGCCGACCAGGCGAGGCCGCACAGCAACGAGGACACCAGGAACAGCACCGTTCCGACGATGAACATCGGGCGCCTCCCGCGCAGGTCGGCCAGCCGGCCGCCGAACAGCAGCAGGCTGCCGAAGGTCAGCATGTAGGCGCTCAGCACCCACTGCCCCTCCCCCGCCGTGACCTGCAGTTCCCGTTCGATCGACGGCAGCGCCAGGATCACGATCTGGGAGTCGAGGATCACCATGAATCCGGTGACGCAGAGTAACGCCAGTGCCTTCCAACGCTGCGGGTCCGGCGCCTGGGGCTCTGGCCCGGGCTCGGCGGTCGCAGCCGGTTCGGATTGGAATCTGTCGGTCACGTCGTTCCCTCCAGGTGGGATTACCTGCCACCTTGAACGTCGGAGCCGACCGTCCGATCTCGACATCAACGGTCCGGGCATTCGCCTGGATGAGCACGTTCTCGACGAGAATGATTCGTCGGGTGGCACTGGTCGCCACGGACATACGTACGGCTGCGCCCCTCCCATCACACCCCGTTCATCGCTTGGCGGTGTTCGTAGCGGATGCGCATTTGCCAGGAATTCTCAGCCGACGGATTCCCGGCGCGGGACCCTAGGTGAACATCCGCCAGGCGGCGGGCTTGACCGTCCAGCGGCGCCGGGCCGTACGGCCGATCAGCTCGCCGTCGGCGTTCACCGGCACGGGCTCGCCCTCCACGGCCACCTCGCGCCCGCGGTCGGTGATCACCCTCCGCAGCTCGGGGTGGCTCCCCCGGCGCAGTCGCAGCGCGTAGGCGAGCCGGTCCAGCGGCCCGGTGGTCAGCGCGACGACGACGTCCACCATGCCGTCGTCGGGCCTGGCCCCGGGGGTCAGCGGGGTGCCGCCGCCGATGGTGACGCCGTTGCCGACACCGAGCATGAGCACCGGGCTCTCCCCGGCCACCTGCCGGCCGTCCACCGTCACGCGCAGCCTCCAGCCGGGGCTCCGCACGCCCGCGAGCAGCCCGCCCACCATGTAGGCGAGCCGGCCGAGCCTGGGCTTGAGCGGCTTGGCCTGCTCGGACGCCTCCGCGCCCACGCCGAGGTGCACCACGTTGACGACGATTCCGCCCTCGTCGTCGACGAGGAGGTCCAGGGGGTGGGGCCGTCCGGCGAGCACGATGCGGGCCGCCACCTGGGGGTCCAGCGGAATGCCGAGCCCCCGGGCGAAGTCGTTGCCGGTGCCCAGCGGAACGAGGCCCACCGTCCGGGCATCCAGCTCGCCGCGCCGATGCAGGGTGGCGACCACCACGTGGAGCGAGCCGTCGCCGCCCAGCACGACCACATCCCGGCCGGGGTGGGCGTCGAGCATCTCGTCCAGGTCCTTCTCCCCGGCGGGCGCCTCGACCAGGTCGGCGCCGCCACGCAACGTCTCGATGACGGCGGCTCTGACGTCGTCGTCCGCGCTCCCCGCTTCCGCGTTGTAGATCGCCAGCAACTCGGCCATGTCGCTCCTCCACGTGGTCGTCTCCCCGTTCCCTGCCCACGGGAGTGACGATCACGCGAACTCGACGACGATCGCGCGAACTCAACCCGGCCCGCGCGTTCGACCCGGGCTCCCGCGAACTCAACCCGGGCTCACGCACGTTCGGCCCGGACCACGCGGGCTCGGCCCGGAACCGCGTGCGCTCAGCTCGGAACCGTGCGCGCCCGGCCCAGGGTCGTGCGCGCTCAGCCCAGCCGCCACCAGCGCCAGCCCAGCCAGAGACCCGACGCGACGCCCAGCAGCGCGGCCAGGGCGTACACCACGACGGTGCTCGTGTCCGAGAGGTAGCCGTTGCCCGCGACGAGGATGGCCATGAGCACCGCGCTCAGCAGGCCCACCCCCGCGCCCGCGGCGAGGCCGATCCCGGAGGACGCCAGAACGCGCACGGCGGTGCTCCTGCGTCTGCGAACCGGCGTCATGACCGGAAGGAGCCGCTCGATGACAAGCGCGGGATCGTCGTCGACCTGGCCGGCGGCGAGCTGGACGGCCACCTCGCCCCGCTTCGGCTCGCTCAGGTAGATCCACTGACGTCTGTCAAGGAAAATCGTCGCGCCGCCCGCTCCGGGAAAGCTCAGCCAGAGGAACGGCGCCCCCTCGGGAAACTTCTTGAGCCGGTGCCGGACGACCGGGGCGCGGAGGTCGAGCGCCGCCTCCAGGATTCGCAGCGCCTTCTCCTGGTCTGCGTTACCCACGATGACCTCCCCCTTCCCCTCTCACCTTCGTACGGCATGACGGGTCGTCCTCGGAGTCGCCCTACTTCCCCGGGCGTACGTCCAGGGCGGCCGCGAGCTCCGTCAGCTGGGCGACGCCTCCGCGCAGATCCGGCGGGAGCGGCTGAAGGGCGACGTGATCCGCCCCGGCGTCGAGATGCGCGCGAACCCGGGTGGCGACGGTGTCGGCGTCTCCCCATGCGACGATCGCGTCCACCAGCCGGTCGCTGCCGCCGTCGGCGAAGTCCTCGTCCGCGTAGCCGAGGTGGCGCAGGTTGTTGACGTAGTTTCCCAGGGTCAGGTAGATCGCCATGTGCGCGCGGGCGATCTTCCTGGCCGTGGCCGGGTCGCTCTCCAGGACCACGGCCTGCTCGGGCGCGAGGATCCGGCCGGGGCCGAGGATCTCGCGGGCGAGCACGGTGTGCTCCGGCGGCACGAAGTAGGGATGGGCGCCATCGGACTTGTCCCGGGCGAGCTCCAGCATCCGCGGCCGCAACGCGGCGAGCAGCCTGGGCGTGGGCGGGTCGGGAGAGAAAGGCAGATCGCGCGCGGCGACGTCCATCGTGTCGAGATAGGCGCTCATCGCGGCGAGAGGGCGCGTGTAGTCGTGTCCGCGCTGGGTGACCATGGGGGCGTGACTGACCCCGACGCCCAGGGCGAACCGCCCCGGGTAGGCCTCGCCGTACGCCGCCGCCCCGGTCGCCATGGCGGTCGCGTCCCGCACCCAGATGTTGGCGATGCCGCTGCCGACGGCGATGGTTCTGGTGGCCGCGAGCAGGATTCCGGCGGTGCTGAACGCCTCCCGGCTTCCCGGCGCCTCACCGAACCACAGCGCGCCGTACCCGAGCTCCTCGATCTCCACCGCGGCCTGTCGTACGGCTTGCACGGGAGCCCGCCCGAACAGGGGATGCCACACACCGATACGGCCGATGCCCATCGCCGCCTCCGATCCAACTCGACTGAACTACCCGATTCAGTTTAGTGATCGTGAAAAAGGGCACTGCCCCCGGCCCTGGCGAGTGACGGCGAACACACCTCGTCCAGCACCTTGCGGAGCCGTCCGCGGAACTCCTTGTCGGCGAGCTGGCCGGTGGCGTCGAACCGGCTGCGGGCCGAGGAGACCGCCAGGTCCGCGCCGTGCACGACCGCGCCCGCCGCGCCGAGCGACCTGCGCAACTGGGTCTGCGTCCACATCGCCTCGTGAATACGCAGGCAGGCGGTCACGACTCCCACGGGCTTGCCCAGCAGGACCGCGCCGGCACGCGGGGACGAGAGCCAGTCGAGCGCATGGCTCAGCTGGACCGGCAGCGTGCTGTGCGCCGGCGCCGTGATCAGCATGCCGTGCGCCTCCGAAACCGCGCGGCACAGCGCGTCCACCGGCTGCGGCAGCTCACCGTCCGAGACGGGCGGTATCTGATCCAGCCCGTCCCAGATCTCGAAGTCCACCGTCGCGGGCAGCTCCCACGACGACGCCTCCAGCAGTCTCCAGACGTACGCCCCACGACGAAGGCTGCCCGCGATCCCGATGATCTTCATCCCCGACCCCATCCCTGTCGCGACGTCGCGACGCTACGTGCGGGGGAGATCTCAATGCTTCGGTCACTCGACCGCGGTCGGCAGCACGAGAGTCCCCCAACTCGCCGACAGAAACCGCTGTACGGCACCGTCGTGATCCATCTGGGAGGCCCGCCCGCCGTATCGCCGGAGCCGCTGGAGTCGCCCTGCTCTCGAAGTCCGAGACAGTGGGGACTCCTTCGCCGGTCACCACTGCTACACCGGTGTTGTTGGGCCTCACAATCCATCACATTAAGGACTTGCCCTCAGAAAAAGGTCACGAACATGAACCCCGAGTACCGATCACCCATAAACCAGTGATTTATCGGTCAAAGCCCACGGAGACCGCAGGTCAGGCGCCTACCTCCCCCCATGATCAACCCTCAGAAGATCCAAGGAGCCGTCTCAGAAGGTCTGGGGAACCGCCCGGTCGGTGACCCGCTTGATCTCGAAGAACGCCTCCTCCGTGGCGAACATCCTGAACGCGTCCCACAGCAGGCCCGCCCGCCCCCCGGTCGCGATCTCGCTGATGATCGGGCCGAACTGGCCCGCGTGCCCGTTCACCGAGATCGCCGGGACACCGATCAGCGTCTGTCTCCGCTCCCCCGCCGGCACCAGGTCGTGCGAGGCCCGGATCGCGTCGTCCCAGGACGCCTCGGTTCTCGCGGAGATCACCTTTTTGGAATGAGGCCTCAAATACGCCTGAGGTCAAGTACCGGATGACGCGGAACGCCTACCCCGGCGGGCGTGCCAGAGATCGCCAACGGAGCGCCGCCTCCCTACGCCTCGACGGGAATGGGTTGGAGAGCGCTCTCCAACATCGAACCATTTCCCTGCGGGCCGATCCGCGCCAAGGCCTCACATCTCACACCGAGGCCTGCTACGCAGCCAAACAAAACGGATAAAACCCATCAAAAGGTATTTCCTTACGGGGCTCCACCGGCACCGCTCAGGACAAGAAGCGGCTCCGGAAGAAAAAATGGAGAGCGCTCTCCAGAAAAGCGTGAGGACCACCCTCCACCGGATCCGGCGCGGACACGCGGGCTCGCGGCCACCTCAATCCGGTATCGAGCCCTCCCGGATCCCTGGGCGGAGATGACGTCAGAGGCCGTTCCCGCCCCTCGGCCGGGAACGGCGTCAAGAGGCCCCTCCCCGTGGTCGGGCTCTCCTCCCGGAGAGAGGCGCGACACCCCGGGTGGCCTGGCATCACGACCGGCGAGCGACGCGGGAGCCCTCACCGCTCTCGCCGGGGACTCCGCGAGTGACGCTCCCCCTGAGTACGGCCGTCAACCTGGATGGAGAGCGCTCTCCCACTATGCTATAAAAGCTCTCATGAGCGAAGACCTCCCGTCGATACCGAGCTCGTCCACCTTGGAGGACGTGGCCCGGGTGGCGGGAGTGTCCCGTGCGACCGTCTCTCGCGTGATCAATGGAATTCGCAACGTCGATCCCGATATCCAGGAGAAGGTCCGCCAGGCCATCTCCGTCACCGGATACGCCCCGAACCGGGCGGCGCGTTCCCTCGTCACCCGGCGCACCGGCTCGATCGCCCTGGTCGTCTCCGGGGCGGGCGACGAAGGCGAGGAGGACCCCTTTCCGAACCGGGTCTTCGGCGACCCGTTCTTCGGCCGGGTGGCCAGCGGCGTCCTCGGCTTCCTGCGCCCCCTCGGCATGCATCCGGTCCTGATGCTGGCCGAGACCGCCGCGGCCCGGGAACAGGTGATCTCCTACCTCCGGCAGGGCAACGCCGACGGCGCGCTCCTCGTCTCCAGCCACGCCGCGGACCCCCTGCCGAAACTGCTCGTCGACGCCGGGCTGCCCGCCGTCCTCTTCGCCAGACCGCCCAGGCCGATCCCCATCAGCTACGTCGACGTCGCGCACCGGGCGGGAGGGACGCTGGCCGCCGACCACCTCGTCGCCCGCGGTTGCCGGCGCGTCGCGACCATCACGGGCCCGCTCGACGTTCCGGCCAGCCAGGACCGGCTGGCGGGATTCCAGGAGACGATGGCCAGGCACGGCCACCCCTACATCCCCATCGTCGAGGGCGACTTCAGCCACGACAGCGGCGAGACCGCGATGCAGCGGCTGATGGCCGAGCACCCGGACGTGGACGGCGTCTTCATCGCCAACGACCTGATGGCGCAGGGCGCCCTCCTCGTCCTGCGCGACCACGGCCGGCGGATACCCGACGACGTCGCCGTGGTCGGCTTCGACGACAGCAGCGCCGCCCTCGCCTGCCGCCCCCAGCTGACCACGGTCCGCCAGCCCATGGAGGACATGGCCGCGGAGATGACCCGCCTGCTGCTCTCCCACGTCGAGGAGCCGGAGCGCCGGGTGACCTCGGTCATCTTCGAACCCACCCTGGTGATCCGGCAGTCGGCCTGACGAGGCCTTCCGAAGGCCTTTCCGGTCGAAGAACCTTTTCAGCCCGGAGGCGCCGAACGCGCGACCGCCGACTTCCCGGCGGCGCTGGATGTTTCCACCGAGGGTGACCGCTCCCCCTGCCCGCCCACGTTCTCCTTGCCCACCGCCACCGTAACCGTTGCCTCGCTTCGCGATTTTAAGAATATTAGGGATGCAGATAACGGGCACCTTCCCTCACCTGCGGATATGTCGATCCGAGCTACGATGGAAGTGTCCGGATGGGCGAAACCGGCAAGATCATGCCCACCGGACGGACACCCCCGGGGAGGTGTGTCGTGCCCAGTGACCACGAACGCGAGGCGTTGCACGAGATCCGACGCCGCCCGCCGGTCGAGGACCCGCGTGGAGGCCCGGGCACCGCGACACCCGCTCCGTCACCCCGCGACCATCCGGCCCGTCCCCCACGCGTGGTGCCGGCGGAATCCGGTTCCCGATTGAGAAGACCCTCGGGGTGCCGAGTGCGCCGAGCCCACGGAACCGAGGATGGACATCGGAGGGTGCAATGATCACCTATGCGCTGGTCGTGATCCTGACGCTGATCGCGATGTTGCTCGGGGCGGGCGTTCGGGTCGTCCAGCAGTTCGAGCGGGGCGTCGTCTTCCGCTTCGGGCAGGTGCGCAACGAGCTCCGCGGCCCCGGGCTCGCCCTGATCGTGCCGGTCATCGACCGCATGCAGAAGGTCAACCTGCAGATCGTCACCATGCCGGTGCCCGTCCAGGACGCCATCACCCGTGACAACGTGACGGTCCGCGTCGATGCCGTCATCTACTTCCGGGTCGTCGACCCGGTACGCGTGATCGTCAACGTCCAGGACTACGAGTCCGCCATTCGCCAGGTCGCGCTGGCCTCGCTGCGTTCGATCATCGGCAAGAGCGAGCTGGACGACCTGCTCTCCAACCGGGAACGGCTCAACCAGGGCCTGGAGCTGATGATCGACAGCCCCGCCGTGGGCTGGGGCGTGCACATCGACCGCGTCGAGATCAAGGACGTGTCACTTCCCGAGTCGATGAAACGGTCCATGTCACGGCAGGCCGAAGCCGAACGTGAACGGCGTTCCCGCGTCATCACCGCCGAGGGTGAGCTGCAGGCCTCCGAGAAGCTGGCCCAGGCCGCCGAGACCATGACCGCCCATCCCGCCGCGCTGCAACTGCGCCTGCTCCAGACCGTCGTCGAGGTCGCCGCCGAGAAGAACTCCACCCTCGTGCTGCCCTTCCCCGTCGAGCTGCTCCGCTTCCTGGAACGAGCGACGCCCCCCGAGATCGCGACCTCCTCCGAGGACGCGGCACTCCCCGAGTCCGACCAGCTCACCGAAACCGCGGCACCCGCCGAGATCGACCGGTCTGACGAGGCAGCGGCGCTCCCCGAGATCGACCAGCCCGGCGAGACGGCGGCGCTGCCCGAGGCCGAACCGGCCGCCTCGCGCTCCATCCCCGCGCCATCCGCGGATCTGCCGATATCGCCGCCCGACCAGCGCCTCCCAGACCCGCACGTCCTCGACCGGACCGCGGCCGGCGACGCGCACGCCGAACGGTAGGTCAAACGCCGGCCCCGCCTCATCTCCCCACGAAGATGAGGCGGGCCGGCGCGTCCTGGAGGGCCGGGGGCAGCGTCAGCGGGCCCCGGCCAGGGGTGATCGTGCCGAGTATGCGCGGTCCTGACGCGCCCGTACAGCCGGCAACCGTGGCGGGCAGCCCGTGGGCCGTCAGCCAGCCGAAGAGCGAGAAGGCGATCGCCTCCTTGGCGTCGGCGGGAACACCGAGCTCGTCGCTCGGCAGGATCCGCGCCTCCGGGGCCCGCTTGCACAGCATGTCGATCAGGACCGGATTCCGCACCCCGCCTCCCGAGACCACCACGGTCTCGAGCCGGTGCCTGCGGATCTCCATGGCCACGGTCTCGGCGGTGAGCGCGGTCAGCGTCGCCAGCAGATCGGGCAGGGCCAGTCCGTACGGCGAGGCCGTCCTGGCCAGGTAGCCCGGGTGGAACAGCTCCTTTCCGGTGGTCTTCGGCGGGAGCTCGCGATAGTACGGCTCGGCCAGCAGATCGCGCAGCAACCCTTCGTGGATCTCCCCCGCCGCGGCGAGACGGCCGTTCTCGTCAAAGGATCCTCCCGTGGCGGCGGACACCGCCGCGTCCATCAACGCCGACGCCGGACCGGTGTCGTAGGCGATCCCGAGATCCCGCACGGTCAGGTTCGCGATCCCGCCCAGGTTGAGCGCGCCGCTCGCGCCGGGCAGCCCGGCCAGGAGCAGGAGGTCGAAATAGGAGACCAGCGGCGCGCCCTGACCTCCCGCGCTCACGTCCCGTACGCGCAGGTCCGAGACCACGGGTGCGCCGGTCCTCTCAGCGATCCAGGCGGGCTGGCCGAGCTGCAGGGTGCCCCGTACCCGGCCGTTCTCCACCCAGTGGAACAGCGTCTGCCCGTGCGAGCACACAAGATCGACCGGGCCGCACTGCTCGGCGGCGTCGGCGAACGCCTGGCCTATCAGGGTGTCGAGCCGGCAGACCTCGGCCATGTCGGTCGGGTTCGGTGGCAGCGCGGCGAGGATCCGCTCGCGCAGTTCCCGCTCGTACGGCCGCGTGCCGGTGTGCTCGACGACCCCCGTGAGCGCACCGTCGGCCATCGACCAGTCCACGGTCGCGCTGTCGATCCCGTCATGGGACGTCCCCGACATCAGCCCAAGCACCCGCACGCTCTGTCCTTCCCCGATTTCCTCAACGCCTCCGAATTCTTAACAGATCACCGCGCGAGCGCTGCAGGGGGGTACGGCTCCCACCGGGCGGGAGCCGTACGAGACGTTCAACCGGAGGTCGTCACCGCGCGTGGCGCCCGATGCTCGGCGGGCTCTGGCGCCCTGGCCGGTCCACGGCGATCACGTAGTAGTAGGCCCCCTTGGCGCCCGCGGGATCCACCCACCGTACGTGACGGTCGGCGGGAACGACCGCGACCAGGTGCCGGGCGTCGGTGAAGTCCGCCGGTCTGGCGCGCCGGTCGAGCCGGAAGATCGCGTACTGGAACGGAAGCTCCTTGCCGGTGGCCAGGACGCGCAGCTCGATGCCTCCGTCCACCCGGCGCGCCCGCAGGAGCACCGGGCGGAGCGGGGCCCGGCCCTTGGCGAGCCTGGGCAGCAACGGGCTCAGCGCGGGGCGGGTGTAGTGATCGGCCACGACGGCGCTGATCGACCCGAGCCGGTCATCGCGCACGTCGCCGGAGTTGTACCAGATGTCGCCGCCGACCTGCGGGTGATCCCGGTTGAGGCTCAGGTGCCTGGTGAGCTGGTCGGGCTGGAACCACTCGACGGGCTGCCCCGCGACCCCCGCCTTGTAGGCCGCCTGACCGATCCAGAGCTGCGTGCCGGTGCCCGCCGCCACCTCGGACCACCAGGGGACCAGTTTGGCGTAGTCGGCGTTGGACTGGCCGATGTACCAGTAGAGCTGCGGCGCGATGTAGTCCAGCCAGCCCTTCTTGACCCAGCCCCGGGTGTCGGCGTGCAGGTTGTCGTAGGACTGGCCGCCGCTCGTCTCCGAGCCGAGGGGGTCGGTGGCCTTGTTGCGCCAGATGCCGGACGGGCTGATGCCCCAGGCGATCTCCGGCTTGGCCCGCCGTACGCGCCGCTGCATCTCCCGCACGAGCAGGTCCACGTTGTCGCGCCGCCAGGCCGCGAGGTCGGGGAATCCCCCGCCGTGCTCGGCGTATGCGGCGCTGTCGTCGAAGTCCGGGGTGTTGACCGGGTAGAAGTAGTCGTCGAAGTGCAGGCCGTCGATGTCGTATCTGGTGACCGCGTCCATCATCGCGTCCTGCACGAACGCGCGGACCTCGGGCATGCCCGGGTTGTAGTACAGCTTGCCGCCGTAGGCGACGATCCAGTCGGGGTGCCTGCGGCCCGGATGGTCGGGATGCAGCTTCGCGGGATCGGCCTGCATGGACACGCGGTAGGGGTTGAACCACGCATGGAAGGCCAGACCCCGCCGGTGCGTCTCCCCGACCATGAACGCCAGCGGGTCGTAGCCGGGATCCTGGCCCTGGACGCCGGTCAGATACTGCGACCAGGGTTCGTACGGCGAGGGCCAGAAGGCGTCGGCGGTCGGCCGGACCTGGACGAACACGGCGTTCAGCCCGCGGGCCCGCGCCAGGTCCAGCCAAGCGAGATACTCGGCCTTCTGCTGGTCCGCGGTCAGCCCCGTCCTGGACGGCCAGTTGATGTTGACGACCGAGGCGATCCACATTCCGCGCATCTGCCGCAGCGGCTGCACGTACTCGGCCGGAGCGGAGGCGGGGAAGGTGGTGCCGGCGGTCGAGGCGGAGGCGGGGGTCGAGGCGAGGACGGGCAGGGACGCTGTGGTCGCCGCGGCGGCGAGGGTGAGGCCGCGCAGGACGGTGCGCCGGTCGGGTGAGCTCATGCGGACTCCAAGGAGGTGTTCAGCTCCTGGCGGTTCCGGCCATGAGGCCGCGGGCCAGGCGCCGTTGGACGAACACGAAGCTGATCACGGAGGTCTCGATCGCGACAATGACAGAAAGCTACTTTCAAAGCAATTATGATGAAATAAATTGTCATTGATGTGTGACCTGATCCGAGACGCTTCCAGCGAGAAGGTGGCCGTATGCCCCATAGCAGCCCCGACCTGGCCCGGCTGGCCATGACCGTGCTCCAGCCAGGCTTCGATGGCACCGTACCCCCCGGCTGGCTGCTCCGGGCCCTCTCCGAAGGCCTCGGCGGGACCGTTCTGTTCGCACGCAACCTCACCGGCCCCGCGCAGACGGCCGAACTCGTCGCCCGGCTGCGCGAGGAGAATCCGGCCGTGGTGGTCGCGGCGGACGAGGAGGGCGGGTCGGTCACCCGGCTGCAGGCCTCGACGGGCAGTTTCTGGCCGGGCAACCGGGCGCTCGGCGTGGTCGACGACGTGGAACGCACCAAGCGGATCTCCCGGGAGATCGGCCGGCTCCTCGCCGCGGCCGACATCACCCTGGACTACGCCCCCGTGGCCGACGTCAACGCCAACCCGGCCAATCCGGTGATCGGCATCCGCTCCTTCGGCCCCGACCCCGAGCTCGTCTCCCGGCAGACAGCCGCCTGGGTCACCGGGCTGCAGGGCGCGGGGGTGGCCGCCTGCGCCAAGCACTTCCCCGGCCACGGCGACACCGTCACCGACTCCCACCACGCGCTGCCGACCGTGCACGCCTCCCTCGATCTTCTCCGGGAGCGTGACCTGCCGCCCTTCCGCGCCGCGGTGAACGCCGGGGTCCAGGCCGTGATGTGCGGCCACCTGCTGGTGCCCGCACTCGATCCCGACAATCCCGCCACGCTGAGCAGGAAGATCATGACCGGTCTGCTCCGCGAGGAGCTGGGCTTCGAGGGCATGCTGGTCACCGACGCCATCGAGATGGGCGCCGTCGCCGCCCTCCACCCGCCCGGGGAGATCGCGGTCCGCGCGCTGGTCGCGGGCGCGGACGCGATCTGCGCCGGCATCACCTCCCCCGACGGGGAGACCGTCCGGGAACTGCGCGACGCGATCGTGGAGGCCGTACACGACGGAAGACTGGCCGAGGACCGGCTGGCCGAGGCGGCGGCTCGGGTGCTCGCCCTGGCCGGCTGGTACGGCGCGAACGCCGCCACGCGAAAAGCAGACTCCGGCGGGGAGGGCGACGACGTCGGCCTGGAGGTGGCCCTCGCGGCCATGCGCGTGGTCGTCGCCGACGGTCACGGACCCTGCCTCTCACGGCCGCCGCTGGTCGTGGACATCGCCCCGCGGCTGAGCCGGGCGGTCGATCCCGACACCCTGACCGGCGTGGCCGGAGCCCTGGCCGAGCTGTTGCCGGGCACCACCGCGTGCACCGTCACCCCCGAGACGGCGGAGTTTCCCGACCTCGGCGATCACGAGCGCCCGCTCGTGCTGGTGGCGCACGACGCTCAGCGCCGGCCGTGGGTCCGGGATCTTCTGGCCCAGGCCGTACGGCTGCGCCCCGACGCCATCGTGGTCGAGACCGGGCTTCCCGGCGAGCCCACTGGAGCCGTATACGTCACAACAAATGGCATTTCCAGGGCATCAGCCCGTGCCGTTGCCCAATGGCTGACCAAGGGCCAATAAGGTAACCCCCGACACGAAAGGCACGCATGAACGACCACGACGGCCCCACCCCCGGAAACCTGGTCGCGACGGTAAGGGCTGTCCTACCCTCGCTCACCCCCGCCGCCCAGGGCATCGCCCGTCTGATCCTGAACGACCCCGGCATGGTGGCTCGCAGCACCATCACCGAGTTCAGCGCGGTCTCCGGGACGAGCGAGGCCACGATCGTGCGCACCGCCAGGGCACTGGGCTTCGCCGGTTACTCCCAGCTGCGCTTCGCCCTGGCCGCCGTGGTGGCCAGGGATGAGCCCGAACGGCTGGTCCCCGGCGATCTGGGGCCCGACGACCCGCTCACCGACGTGATCGCGAAGGTGACCCGAGCCGAGTCCGAGGCGCTGGCCGACACCGCGGCGCAGCTCAACCCCGACCGGCTGGGCGCCGTGGTGGAGGCCATGGCCGCCGCCCGCAAGGTAGACGTCTACGGCGTCGGCGCCTCCGGCCTCGTCGCGGTCGACATGGCACAGAAACTGATGCGGATCGGCCTGTCCAGCCACGCCTTCACCGACGCCCACCTCGCGCTCACCAGCGCCGCGCTGGTACGGCCAGGCGACGTCACGGTGGGGGTGAGCTGCACCGGCGAGACCCCCGACGTGCTCGGACCGATGCGCCTCGCGGGCAAGGCCGGAGCCACCACCGTGGCCATCACCAACAACCCCCGCTCCTCCCTGGCCGAACTCGCCGACCACGTCCTCGTCTCCGCCGGCCGGGAAACGGCCTTCCGGCCGGGCGCGCTGGCCAGCCGCATCAGCCAGCTCCTGATCGTCGACTGCATCTTCGTCGGCATCGCCCAGCGCACCTTCGCCACCTCCGACGCGGCCTTACGGGCCACCCGAGACGCCCTCGACGAATTCCTGACGGACACCCGCCGCCGCAACAAGGTCACCCAGAACCATGACCGCGCGGAGCCCCGCACAGGCTGACCACCGATGGCGGCTCCCCTCTCACCGGCCATAACCTCCGCCGTGTCCTGGCATTTTTCCCATCGGACTTCTAATCCGCAGTCTGTTCCTCGTCATCAGCTGGAGGGGAGATTAGGCCGTGCCACTCGCGTGCCAGTAAGGCCGGGGAACAGGGGGGAATCACGGGTAATCGGAGCCCTCCCTCGCAGGTCAGCCCTTCCCCAGTTCAGAGGTCAAGCTCGTTAGAGACTTCCCAAGCTGAAAGCGCGGGTTCGATTCCGGTCACCTGCTCCAAGCGCGAAGGCCCATGTCAGCACATGGTCCTAAATCAGGCTTTCATTGTTTCTGGAGCCGTTTCGAGCTTCCGCGCGACTGCATCGACATCAAGATCAAAAGCGCGACACGGTAAGAGTCCAACGCTTACCAACAGCAGCCAGCAGGGTCACGCCACCCGCCGCGATCAGCACGATCGCCGGAATCCTCACCAGGTTTCGTACGTCCTCGCAGGAGTCCATCTGCTCCAACTGTCTAGCGTACGAGAGGGAGTCCGTTTCGTCCTCGGACAGCGAGATTCCTTTGAACGCCGAGCCGCATCGCTCCCCTTGCTCGGTGACAGGAAGTATGCCAGCGAGAACCCCCGAACCGATCAGCAGGAAAGCAACAAACGCGATCGCCTTCGCAGACATGCACAGCCCTCACTACGCTAGGTCCGATCCATGAAAGGATCATCCCATGTCGCTATAAGGCTCAGTAAGTGTTGGTCACCTTCAGCGGGTCGAGCACGTACGGCGTACGTGCCGGTCGCCCCGGCCCGCACCGGAGAACCACGTGTCGATGCCGCCTGAAAACTGACCCTGAGGGGGAGGACAACCGCCGGGCGGTCGCGGCCGCAGCGCTCTACACCGCCCGGCAACGCGGTTACCTCGCCGGCGCGGCAACCGTCCCGGGCATGCGCAACCGTGGCTGCCAGAGCGCCCTGATCCAACAGCGCCTCCACGACGCCGCCGATACTTCCCCGTACGTGGTCGTCACGACCGCGTTCGGGTCGCCGAGCCAAGCCAACCTGCAACGCCTCGGATTCACGATCACCCACACCCGAACTCTCTGGCGACCACTGCAACACGACTGAGTCACCCACCATTGCCTTCCTCACTCACCGACCCGGCAACCCTGTAGTCTCGCCCAGCCAGATCGAACCGTCCGGACCCGTTTAGGTGAGTGCGGAGGCCTCGTCAGTGGCCGATCTTGTCCAGCTCGGCACGGTCCTCGTCGGAGAGCGAGAGTGCCGCGCCGGCGATGTTCTCGCGCAGGTGCGCCGCGGACGAGGTGCCGGGGATCAGCAGGATGTTCGGCGACCGCCGCAGTAGCCAGGCCAGGGCGACGGACACCGGAGTCGCGTCCAACCGGGCGGCCACGGCCGAGAGCGCCGAGGACTGCAGTGGGCTGAAGCCGCCGAGCGGGAAGTAGGGCACGTAGGCGATGCCCTGTTCGGCGAGCCTGTCGATCAGTTCGTCGTCCTGGCGGTACGCGAGGTTGTACATGTTCTGCACGCACACGATCGGCGCGATCGCCTGTGCCTCGGCGACCTGTTCCGCCGTCGCGTTGCTCACTCCGAGGTGCCGGATCAGGCCCTGTCGCTGGAGTTCGACGAGCGTCTCGAACGGTTCGGCGAGCGAGCCGGGTTGGGGTCCATCGGCGTTGCCGAGCCGGAGGTTGACCAGGTCGAGCACCTCGAGGCCGAGGTTCTCAAGGTTGTCGTAGACGGCCCGGCGCAGGTTTTCCGGCTCTCGGGCCGGGGGCCAGCCGCCCTGCTGATCGCGGGTCGCGCCGGCCTTGGTCACGATGTGCAGCGATTCGGGGTACGGGTGCAGCGCTTCACGGATCAGCTGGTTGGTGACATGTGGCCCGTAGGCGTCACTGGTGTCGATGTGGGTGATGCCGAGGTCGACGACCTCGGCGAGGACGGCGAGTGCGCCGTCGTGGTCGGCGGGCGGCCCCATGACCCAGGGGCCGGCGAGCTGCATGGCGCCGTAGCCGAACCGGGTGACGTTCAGGTCGCCCAGCGTCCAGGTGCCGCCGGGAAGGGAAGTGGAGGGCATGCTCATACCTCTGGTTTTCGTTTTGAGCCAGGCGGTGCTGGTGCCTAACGGATGCCTGCTTCACTATGGAGGGGTAACTTCCTGACGGGAAGTAGGCACTTCCGAGTTCGTAAGGCACCCACGGGTGAAGGAGCGGTCGATGGCAACGATGACGGCGGCCCAGAAGAGGTCACAGGCCAAGGCGGAATACGACGCCTTCCTAGCGGGATGTCCCAGCCGCAAGCTGCTCGACCGGCTCTCCGACAAGTGGGTCACGTTGGTCCTGGCCGCGCTGGGCAGCGACGGCTCGCATCGGTTCGGCGCCGACTGCGCCGGTAAGCCCCGGTCGATGCGCTACTCGGAGTTGTCCCGCCTGCTGGCCGGCGTCAGTCAGAAGATGCTCACTCAGACGCTGCGCTCCTTGGAGCGCGACGGTCTGATCACCCGCACCGCGACGCCGACCGTGCCCGTCACGGTCTCCTACGAGCTGACCGACCTCGGTCTCTCGCTGCACCAGATGATGCGCGGCCTCAAGACCTGGGCCGAGACGCACATGGACGATGTGCTCGCCAACCGTGCGACGTACGACACCCGCGACGCCTGAACCGCATCCCGCGATTCCCCGGAAACGGTTCCATCACCAGACCTGTCACGGCGTTCCCGGGGCCGCCTGCGGATCGGTGGAGGAGGCCGCTGCTGTTCGACGCATCGGCCCGGATCGCATCGCCGGCCGGTGGAGGGCCCGCGTTCCCGGCGCCGTGGAACACGGCCCTCCGAGTGGTCCCCCGTTTTCGCGGGACAGTGGCCGTACTGCGGAAGGCCACTTGTCCCTAGGGTGAGGGCGCCCGATCCTGCCGTCCCCGACCCGCGGGACACCTCGGGAGGCAGCCGGGATCGACCTCGCGCGGACCTTCGGCCCGCGTGACCCAGAAGGAGATCACATGATCGTTGTCCGCGAGCTCCTCCCGTCCGACAGGGCGGTCTGGGAAGACCTGTTCCGCGCGTACATCGACTTCTACCGGCGCGTCGAGCCGGCGGAGATGTACGACAGGGCGTGGGAGGAATTCCGGGCGGACACGCGACTGCACGCCCTCGGGGCGAGCCTGGACGGCAGGCTCGTCGGCATCACGCATTTCCTCGTCCACGCCAGCACCTCGGCGCCCGACACCGACGTCTGTTACCTGCAGGACCTGTTCACCGCTCCGGACGTGCGGGGCAGGGGTGTGGCCCGCGCGTTGATCGAGGCCGTGACCGACCGGGCCCGGGCGCGGGGCTGTGGCCGTGTGTACTGGAACACCCACGAATCGAACAGCACGGCACGGCGCCTGTACGACAAGGTGGCCGAGAACCGCGGCTTCATCAGGTACCAGATCGAGCTGTCGCGTTAGTCTCCGCCCGGCCGGACCGGCGCGACGTTCGGCGTCTTCGATGTCCTGTGGTCGTCTGAGGATTTCAGACATTCCGCAGAGGTTCACATGGCGTTCGGGGCCAACGGTACGAACCCTCACCCTTGATGCGGACAACCGGGCGGGGCGGGGTGCCCTCACCTCATTGTGAGGGCACCCCGCCCGTTCCTGCCGGTCGTGCGACGTCCTTCTCAGCGGCCGGCGGGCAGCACCGCCTCGTAGGACTTGGCCCGGGCCTTGGGCTGCGGGTCGTCGACCAGGCCGGCGCACTGGCCGGCGCCGGTGACGGTGTTGGACACGCCGGCGTCGGAGGGCTGGGCCGTGTTGCCGGCGCAGAACAGGGAGCCGCGGATGCGGGTACCCGTCACGACGAGGGCCTCCGTGCCGGTGGTACCGCTCAGCATGATCGCGCCACCGATGTCCGCGCCGGCGATGACCAGCCGGCCGGTGGTGCCGGAGATGGCGACCGCCCCTTCGACGCGCGCCTTGAGCAGGTGCACCTCGGCGGCGCCGGACGCGGTGAGCGCTCCGGAGATCCTGCCGCCGTCGACCACCAGGGACGCGCCGCGGCTTACCGTCACCGTGCCGCTGACCTCCGCGTTGTTCAGGCAGGTGACACCGGAGCGGACGGAGATCGCGCCCTTCTTGGGGCCGGTGATCGTGGTGGTGCAGGCCGGCGGCGCCGCGAGGGTCGTCACCGTGAAGCTCTTCGCGGCGCCGTAGTTGCCGCTGGCGTCGATGGAGCGGTACTCGACGGTGTGCCTGCCGCGAGGCAGCACGCCGTACGTGAGGCTGTCGATGGTGGTGCCGGTCTCGCTGAACTGCCACGGCAGGTCGGCGGAGGTCGGCCAGCCGAAGTAGTTGAACCAGCCGTCACCGTCCACCCGCGACTCGCTGACGACGTATCCGGGCTCCTCGGCGTGACCGGTGAGCTTCATGGTGAAGGGGCTGTTGTAGACGTAGGCCTCACCCGAGCTGACCAGCGGCTCGGAGAGCTCGTAGCCGGTGGTGGGCGGGCCGTCCACGGTCCAGGTGAGTGTCTGGCCGCCGGAGGTGGCGGTGACGGTGTGGCTGCCCGGCGTGAGGCCGACGGCGCCCAGGTCCAGGTCCTCGTCGCTCTCGTCGAGCCGCTTGCCGTCCAGCGCCCAGGTGACGGTGGGGATGGCGTCGTCGGAGTGGGGGGTCTCGACGTAGACGACCTCCTCGCGTCCCACCCCGCGGTTGTTCGGCGTGGAGGAGAGGAAACCGGAGCCGACCGTTCCCGGAACGGTGGTCACGCTCGTGTCCACCGTCCACGTGCGGGTCGCGACGAGGTTGGCGGCGCGGATGTCCGGGGCCCGTACGAACTCGGTCGGGTCGGTCACGGTCGCGGTCACCGTGTGCTTGCCCGGCGACAGGTTCAGCGTGCGCAGGTCGATCTCGGTGCCCTGGCCGGACAGCGCGGTGCCGTCCACCTGCCAGGTGGTCGTCAGGGAATGACTGTTGGGGTGCAGCGGTTCGACCCAGAGCACCCGGTCGGCGCCGACCGGCGACGTGGTGGGAGTGCTGCCCTGGACGAGGCTGACCTTGGCGGAGATCTTCTGGGTCATGATCTCGCGGCTGACCTGGTCGTAGTAGTAGCCCAGCGTCTTCATGATCGAGTGCTGGCTGGGCCGCCAGATGCCGCTGCTCGTGTACATGCCGCCCTCGTAGCGGCCGATGGTGCCGCCGGCCTCACTCGGCTCGCCGAGCCAGCGCCACCACTTCTTCTTCTGGTCCTTCATCTGCTGTTCGGTCAGCAGCGTGTGGTGCGCGGAGCTGGGCTCGCCGCCGGTGTAGGCGCCGCCGTCCACGCCGCGGCTGTAGTAGGGATATTCGTCCTGCAGGCTGCCGAGGGAGTGGCCGATCTCGTGCGGGGCGATCAGGGCCGACATCGAGTTGTGGCCGGAGGCGGTGGCGTAGGCGCCGCCCGCCCCGCCGTACGTGCCGCTGTTGGCCAGCGCCACGATCTGCCGGTTCCCGCTGGAGGTGCCCGGCACCATGTTGGCGTACTTGTTGGCGGCCGAGTTGCTCATGGTGATCAGCCGCTGCACGCTGGTGGGGTTGCAGTTGCCCCAGAAGCCCATGCTCAGCGGGGTGTTCTTCTTCCCGTCGGCCAGGTCCGCGTCGCAGCCGACCCCGGACTCGCCGGAGACGATGTCCACCCGGTAGACGTTGAAGTAGTTCCGGTAGGACTTGTACGGCTCGATCGACCAGAGCACGTTGAGCTGCAGGGTGGTGTCGGCGGCGAACGCGGACTGCTCGTTCTCGGTGTAGCCGTCGCCCATGATGATCAGGTTGAACCGGCCGGCCGGGTCGCCGGTGACCTGGAGCGGCACCACGGTGGCGCTGCCGGGTTCGGCGGCGGCACTGGCATGGGCCGCGGGCACTGTCAGGAAGACGGCTGCCAGGGAGGCGGCTGCCAAGGCCACGAGGGGCCTGGTCATGCGCATGAAGGGAACCTCCGGAAAAAATGTCGAGGGAGTGCCTGCACTATCGAGGCTCCGCTCTCTCAGCGCACATCCCATATAGCCATAACTCCGGATTTATGGATCGCTCGAGGGACGTGCCGCGACCGTCCTGCCCACGGTGTTGACGTGGCCGAGCGAAGCGATGATCGTACGATCGGCGAAGGCGGATCCGGAGGAGTGACGGGTCGCGGACGCGGAAGGTCCCTCCGGTCGCCCTGACGCGACCTCCAGCATGTGTGAACTGCGAAATATCCCGCCAATCCCAAGGGGGTATAGTTCCCGCGTTATAGGGGTGAAAGGAGGGGCTGCAGTGCAGCTTGAGCTCCGCCATCTGCGGGTGATCTGTGCCATCGCCGACGCCGGGAGCCTCAGCAGGGCGGCCACCACCATCGGCGTGTCGCAGCCCGCTCTCACCGCCCAGTTGCAGCGGGTCGAGGGGACGCTCGGCGGGCAGCTCTTCCGGCGTGGCCGCCTCGGCGTCACCCCGACCCCCTTCGGCCAGTTCATGCTGACCCGGGCGAGGTCGATCCTGCTCGCGGTGGACGAGTTGATCACGGGCACCGGCGCCCACGAGAGCCGGCCGGACGTCGCACGTATCGGCGGATACGTGACGCCCATGCTGTCCGGCCTGCTCAGCCGGCTCTTCAAGGTCCTCGACATGCCGATCACCGTGCACACCGAGTACTCCCCGCGGCTCCTCCTCGACCTGCTGGCCTCCCGCCGGCTGGACGCGGCGACCCTCGTCGACTACCCGGGGAACGAACTGCCCGTCGTCCCCTCGGTCGGCATGCACCTGGTGGCCACCGAGCCGGTCTTCGTTCTTCTGAGCAGCTCGCACCCGCTCGCGGAAGAGGAGGAGGTACGGCTGGCCGACCTCGCCGACGACGACTGGGTGATCTCGCCGCCGGACGGCGTCGGCTGGCCGGAGTGCGTCTACTCCGCCTGCCGGGACGCGGGCTTCTCTCCCCGGGTCCCGCACAGCATGACCGAGCAGGCGATGATCCGGCAGCTGGTCGCCGGTGGGCACGCCGTCGCCCCCTGCCAGGCCACGGTGCAGGACGGCCCCGGAGTCGTGGTGCGCCCGCTGGCCGGGACCCCACTGTGGCTGCGGCACCTGGTGGCTTGGCGCCGCAGCGGCCCGCTCGCCGATCGTGCGCGGGAGCTGACCGAGTTCGCCGCGGAGGCGCACCACGAGGCCATCGGCGAACGACCGCATTACACGGCGTGGCTCGCCCGCAACGGAGGCGTCACGACCCCGCGATAGGCCACCCGGCAGGGTCGCCGACGCTTGACGCGGAAGCTCGTGGGAATCGCGGGATCCACCACGGCGCCCCCCCGGCCCCGGCGGGCGGGGTCGTGACCCGCGGTCACCAGTTGGCGACCTCGAATATCTTCCAGGGCCGGATGTCCTCGCGCGGTCTCGGCCGGGCGCCGGATGCCGGGAGTCCCGCGCCGGGGTCCTCGGTCTCGTCGCGGCCGGGCCGCAGCGCGTCCAGGATCGTCTCCCAGGTGCCATCCGCCGACCAGCGGCGATGCCGGCTGTAGACGGTCTTCCAGTTGCCGTAGTCCTCCGGCAGCTTCCGCCAGGGGCAGGCGGTCCTGAATCGGAAAAACACCCCGTCGACGATCGTACGGTGATCGGCCCACCGGTTTCCCCTCCGAGCCCGGGCAGGCAGTAACGGCTCCACCAGCGCCCACTCGTCGTCGGTCAGATCATCGCGTTTCAGTCGGTCGTCCACGGCTCAATGATCTACACCATTGGCGCGCGAAGCTCCACTCGAGGGTTCGCGGGCGCCGGTGACCCGTCGCGGGCAGGCGGGTTTCCCGCACCGGTGGCGTCAGAGCGGTGACGGTTCATGACGAGCCCAGACGTCCCGGAGCCGTTGCCGGGCCGGCGAGGAGGAAGCTTCGCAGGGTCATCGGCTCGCGGCCGATCAGGTGGCGCAGTTCGTCCCGGTTGGCCGGCCGGGTGGAGCCGCGTCCGGCGATGTGGGCCGCGACGGCGGTGATGTGGCCCGCCATGTCGGGGTTGACCACGCCGGTGGTGTCGGTGGCGGCAAGCTCGACCAGCTCCTGGCGCCAGGTCTCGGGGTCGATCGGCTCGAATCTGACCGGTCGGTTGAGCGCCTCGCCGAGCAGGGCGGCGATGGTCGCGTGGTCGGCCTCCTCCGCGCCCGGCGGGTAGCAGACGGGGCCGTCGAAGCGCTCGGGGTGCATGAGCGCCGCGACCGCCAGTTCACCCGCGTCTTCGGCATTGATCCACGCCACCGGGGTATCCCCGAAACAGTTGCGGATCACGCCCCGCTCGCGGGCTGACCTGCCGTGCAGGACGCTGATGTTCTCGTGGAAGGCCGCGGCGATCCTGAGCACCAGAATGTCGAGTCCGGCCCAGCGCAGCACCTCCTCCGCCAACCACTGGGCGCGCCCACGGTCGCTGGGGTGCCCAGGATGCGCGGGGCCCATGGACATGACCACCGTCCGCACCGGGGCACCGTACTCGCGGACCGCCGCGGCGTAGTTCGCCGCCGCCGCCACGACCCCGGCGTCGATCGGATAGGTGAAGTAGGTCGTCTCGACATCGCGCAGCGCCCGGACGACGCTGCGTCGGTCGTGCAGGTCCCCGACGACAACCTCGACGCCCTGCGCGGCCAGTTCGTCCGTGCGCCCGCTGAGGCGCCGCACCAGCGCCCGCACGTTCCTACCCTCCTCCAGAAGGCGGCGCACGACGTACGGGCCCGTCGCTCCGTGCCGCCCGGTGGCACCCGTGACCAGGACGGGGGCCTGCGGTGTGTCCGCGGCCGGGCCTTCCAGCCTGCTCTGGGGTATCGGCTCGCCCTCGCGTCGGCCATGGCTCATGTCTCGCTCCTCGACTCTGTTCAACGATCTACGGCTGAGGCGCTACCTGATCGGTGCTTCCCCCGGCGGCCGGGTGAGCACAAGGGTCATGGCGCGGTGAAGCCGGAATCCCAGGGATTCGTACAGCCGGAGGGCGTTCGTGTTGGACGCGACCACATGGAGGAACGGCGTCTTGCCGCGCTCCCGGATGCCGGCCGCGACAGCGAGCATCAACCGGGTCCCCAGTCCATGTCCACGCCAGTCCGCGTCGGTGCAGACTCCGCTGATCTCCGTCCACCCCGGCAGGCGCAGGCGTTCACCGGCCATCGCCACCAGACGCCCCCCACTGCGAATGCCCAGGTAGGTACCCATCTCGATCGTGCGTGGCAGGAACGGTCCCGGCCTGGTGCGTCCGGCCAGAGCGAGCATCTCCGGAACGTCCGCCTGGGTGAGGCGGACGGCCTCCTGGTCCCGCGCGGCCGCGACGCCGTCGTCGATGAGCTGTAGCACGGTGATTCGCGTGACGACCTCCCAGCCATCCGGCGGCTCGACCGTGAGAGCGGTCAGCGTGACTCCCCCACCGGGACCGGCGAGTGCTGCGATGTCCGCCCAGTCGGCGTCGTCAGGGGAGTCCGGCAGCGCCATGAACGGTGACACGTCCAACGGGTAGCGCAGTGCGTTGCCCCGTCGCTGAGCGAAGTGGGTCTGCGGCCCGGTCAGCGCCGAGTAGACGGAATTGTCCAGCGGATGTGACTGCCCCATCGGAGAACCAACCGATTCTGGCTTGTTTCCTAGCATGCTTGACACCACTTCTCATACGGGTTCTTCGGACGGCCGGGTCGTCGCGGTGGCTCACGAAGGCGGCTGCGGGGATCGTCATGGCGAGCGACGTGATGCGGCCGACGAGCGAGGGTGCGGGATGAATCCACCGGTCATGGCCGGATTCCCGTCCGGCTACTCGACTACCAGTTGATCTCGGCTATCAGGAAGGGCTCGCTCTCCGGAGCTGCTTTGCGGGCCCGCAGGACCCGCTCGGCGGGTGCCCCGGCCGGCACGCGCAGCGGAGGTTCGGGCTGCTCGATCGTGTCGGCCACCGTGGCGGCCACCTCCTCCGGGGTGACGGACTCGCCACGGAGGACGTCCAGCGCCCCATACAGCGGGAGGTACGGGTCGTTCTCCTTCAGGTACACCTTGGCGCGCGCGGCGCCACCCGAGGAGACCACACCGGGCTGCACCACGCTCACCTTGATACCGAAGTGACCCGTCTCGATGGCGAGCGTCTCCGCGAGCGCCTCCAGCGCCCATTTGCTGGCGCCGTACGGGCCGATCATCGGCAGCACCAGCCGCCCCTGGATACTGGAGACAAAAATGAGGCGGCCCGATCCTCTTTCACGCATCGCCGGAAGCACACCCTGCGCCACTCGCAGCGCGCCCAGGGTGTTGAGCTGAAAGAGCCGTTCGACCTCCGAGAGCGGGACGCTCTCCAGAGGCGCGCGCACCGTCTCGCCGGCATTGCTGACCAGCACATCGATGTCGCCGGCATCCTGAATGGCCTGGTCGACGCTTTCCTGATCGGTGACATCGAGGCGCAGGCGCTGGTCGACCGGCAGGTCGGCCAGCGTTTCCGGGCGGCGCGCGGTGGCGATGACCCGGTGGCCCCGGTTTGACAGTTCGACGGCGATAGCTCGGCCGATGCCTTTGGAGGCGCCGGTGATGAGCACAGACGACATGATGGATCTCCTCTGAGTTGGTGACTTGCGAGCAGGTCCCGCAGCGAACACCGGAATCGGCGAACGCCCGACGGTCAGGTCGCGCCGCCGCCTGGGGGCTTTGGCGCCGATGATGAGCGCGCCGCCGGCGCTCCGGCCGGGCTGTCGGGCAGCCCGGACGCGGCGATCCGGTCCTCGTGCCGGCTCGGCCCGGTGGTCCGCGTGGCGCAATGGACGCGGGTCAGGATTGACCGACCCGCACGAGGAGCTTGCCCGTGTTCGTTCCGTCGAAGAGCATGCGAAGCGCCGCTGGGGCCGCGGTCAGTCCCTCGACCACGTGCTCTCGGCCGCGCAGCTCGCCGTTGCGCAGGCGGGGCAGGAGATCGGCTTCGATCTCGTCGAAGCGAGCCTCGTGGTTCATGTAGATGAAACCTTCCATCCGGGCCTGGTTGATCAACAGGTGAAACCAGTTGTGCAGAGGAGCGGGACCACGTCCGCCGTCGTACCGGGAGATCGCACCGCACACGAACCACGGGTCTACCTGCCTCTCGACGGTGTCGCCGGCGAACCGCAGTGATCTTGTGTTGCCGCCGGACATGCCTCAGGCGGCGCTGTCGCCGATGAGGTTTCCTCTCATGAGCCACGTAGGGCCTTCGGCGTAGGCGCCGGCTTCGGCGAAGAACGCCTTGAAGTAGGGGCCGCCGGCGTGCGCGTTGAACGCGTCGAGGTCCGCATAGACCTCGTTCAGGTAGAAGAGATCCGGGTTCTTCTCGTCCATGATGACCTCGAACCGGCGGGAGCCGGGCTCGTTCGCGAGGGAGTCACGCGCGGTCTTCCCGGCCACCCGGACGAAGTCGTCGCGGTGCTCCGGCGGGACGGTGAAGGAGACAAGGAATTGGTACACGGACCGGCCTCTCAAGCTCGACATGTTCAGTTCACTGACCGAACTAGTGCTGGTGAAGACCGTAGCACGCTCTAGTTCACTCAGTGAACCGGGGCGGGTAGAATCGTGACATGACACTCCCCAGTACCTACGCGGACCGCAACTGCTCGCTGGCACGAGCGCTGGAGATCGTTGGAGAGCGGTGGACGCTCCTCATCATCCGCGACGCGTTTTTCGGGGTGCGTCGATTCGGAGACTTCGCCACTCAGCTGAAGATCCCCCGCGCCGTCTTGACCAACCGGCTGAAGTTCCTCGTGCAGGAAGGCGTGCTCGTACGTGAAGACGATGCGACCAGAGGCGTCGAGTACCGGCTGACCGCCAAGGGCGTCGGACTGTGGCCGATCGTGCGTGCCCTGATGAGCTGGGGGGACACGTTTTACTCTCCGGCCGGAGTGCAGCGCGCCGAGCGCCATGATCGGGACGGAGGTCTTCTCGACCACGGGGGACGCTGCGAAGATTGCGGTTTGGTCGTCCCGGTCCCGGAGATCCGGATCGAACCCGGGCCCGGATTCGATCCGACAAGCTCCGCTCACGATCCCGTGTCCAACGCGATCAACACCCCACGGCGCCTCCTCGAACCAATCGAGGCGGGGCGCACGCTCCCGGTCGACGAAGGCTGACTCAGCGCGGCTCGCCCAGGAGGGTGTTCAGCGTACATCGACTGCGTACTGCACATCGGCAAGGAGTTCGTCGTGGTGACCGCGGCGCTCTCCTCGATCGCCGGTACCGAGGAACTGCCGAGGGAGGGGCGGGAGCGCTACGCCGGGCTCTACCTGCGCGCCGTGGAGCGTTTCGTGCCCCTGCCGGCAAGCGAGGGGATGGCGCTGATGCTCGGCGTCGTCGGCGCCGCCGAGGCGCTGGCCCGCGAGGTCACCACCGGTCGCCTGAGCCGGGCGGAAGCGGTCCACGCGGCCGACCGCATCATGCTGGGCGCGGTGAACGCCGCCGGATGAGCCCCGGCCCCACCATGGCAGTTCACTCACCGAACTGACACGTGCTACGGTGTCCACCAGGAGTAGTTCGGTCAGTGAACCGAGCAGGTCGAGCCCTGGTAGGCCGTTCCGTTCATCCGGCCGGAGCACCGCGACGACGTGGTTCGCGCGGCCGAGAAGACACAGGCATGGCCGGGGCAGGAGGGAGGCCAGGTTTCATGTACAAGATCCAAGAGTCTGGACTGCTGGATCTGGTCCTGGAGGCGCACGGTGGCATCGAACGCTGGAGCAGGGCCAGGACGATCCGTGCCCGGCTTGACATGAGCGGTCCGGCCTGGACGGCGCTCGGCCAGGAGAAGATCTTCGCCAACCTGGACGTCGCGGTCGACGTGCATGAGCAGCGCACCGTGTTCACCGGCTTCACCGGCCCCGGGCTCCGCGGGGTGTACACGCCCGACCGGGTCGCCATCGAGGACCGGCGCGACACCGTCCTGCAGGAACGCCACGCGCCGCGGGAGTCCTCCCCGGTCCGGGACGGCGACGCCCGCTGGGATCCGCTGCACGCCCTGTACTTCGGCGGGTACGGCATGTGGAACTACCTCACCACCCCGTACCTGCTGACGCTGCCCGGCGTCCGCACCGAGGAGCTGGAGCCGTGGCAGGCAGGCGGCGAGCAGTGGCGGCGACTCCGGGTGACCTTCCCCCCGCGCATCGCCACCCACAGCACCGAACAGACCTTCTACTACGACAAATCCGGAGTGCAGCGCAAGCTCGACTACGCGCCCTATGTGATGGGCGACCGGCCCGCCGAACACCACACCGAAGCGCACCGCACCGTGTCCGGCCTGCTGTTCCCGACGCACCGCTACGTGCTACCCGTCCAGGACGGCCGCCCCGGGCCCACACCGATCATCATCGTCGACTTCTCCGACATCACCGTCGATTTCGCCGACTGACCGCATCCGCCCCGAAGGAGGCCGAGGATGAACACCCGCCCCTACGCCGAGAAGAAGTTCGCCGAGATCAACGGGGTCCGGATGGCGTACCTCGACGAAGGAGAGGGCGATCCGATCGTGTTCCAGCACGGCAATCCGACCTCGGCCTATCTGTGGCGCAACGTCATGCCACACCTCGAAGGACTGGGCCGGCTGATCGCCTGCGACCTCGTCGGGATGGGTGACTCCGGCAAACTGCCCCACTCCGGCCCGGATCGCTACTCCTACCGGGAGCAGCGAGACCACCTGTTCGCGCTCTGGGAGCATCTCGGCATCGGCGACGACGCCGTGTTCGTCCTGCACGACTGGGGTTCCGCACTCGGCTTCGACTGGGCGTTCCACAACCAACACCGGGTCGCCGGCATCGCCTACATGGAGGCCATCGTGGCCCCCATGACCTGGGAGAACGACTGGCGGGACGGCCCGCGGCGGACCTTCCAGGCTCTCCGCTCCCCCGCCGGCGAATCCATGGTGCTCACCGACAACGCGTTTGTCGAGGGGGTGATGCCGACGGGGATCCTCCGGGATCTGAGCGAGGAGGAGATGGCGGTCTACCGAACGCCCTATCTCACCCCGGGCGAGAGCCGTCGCCCCACGCTGAGCTGGCCGCGCCAACTCCCGATCGACGGCGAACCCGCCGAAGTGGTGCGGATCGTCGAGGAGTACGGCCGATGGCTGGCCACGTCCACGGTGCCCAAACTGTTCGTCAACGCCGAACCCGGTGCCATCCTGATCCGCAGCCAGCGCGAATTCTGCCGGACCTGGCCCAACCAGACCGAAGTGACGGTGCCGGGCGCGCACTTCGTCCAAGAGGACAGCCCGGATCTGATCGGCGCCGCGGTGGCGGACTTCGTGCGCGGCATCCGTGGCACCCGAGCGGATGCGTGACCGGACCTACAGGCCGTTTCGCCGCGTGAACGGCATCGCGGGCGACCGCAGGGGGTTCCGGCCCCTGGACGGCAACGCGTAGTTCTACGAAAGGTGTTCAGATGACCGACGACGACAGGCTGTTCCTGATCACCGGCGCGACCGGTAAGACCGGGAGCGGCACGATCGACCTGCTGCTGCGGCGCGGTCACCGCGTCCGCGCCATGGTGCATCGCGAGGACGAGCGCTCCCGCTCGCTGGCCGAGGCCGGCGCCGAGGTCGTCGTCTCGGACTTTCGCGACCTGGACGGCGTGAGCACGGCTCTGCGGGGCGTCACCGGCGCCTACCTGTGCCATCCGATCTCCCCCGGCCTCATCGAGGCGACCACCTACTTCGCCCAGGCGGCGATCGAGGCCGGCGTCCGGTCCGTGGTCAACATGTCGCAGATCTCCGCCCGCCGTGAGGCGGGCAGCGACGCCGCCCGGCAGCACTGGCTGTGCGAGCGCCTGCTCGACCGGACCGACCTGCTCACCGCGCACCTGCGGCCGACGTTCTTCGCCGAGTGGCTGAAGTCGTGGTGGGAACTGCGGAACGGAGAGGGATATCTGCGGCTTCCGTTCGGCGAGGGCCGGCACGCGCCGATCGCCGCGGTCGACCAGGCCCACGTGATCGCCGCGCTGCTGCTCGACCCCGAGCCGCACAACCGCGCGGTCTACACCCTGCACGGCCCCGTCGAACTGAACCACTACGACATCGCCCGGGCCATGTCCGGCGCGCTCGGCATCCCGGTGCGCTACGAGCCGATCAGCGTCGAGGAGTTCGCCTCGGCCATGGCGGAACGCGGTCTGCCCGCGCACCTCGTCCAGCACCTGAGCAACGTCGCCGTCGACTACCGGAACGGCGTTTTCGCCGGCACGAACGACAACGTCGAGAAGATCGGTCATCGGGCCCCGCTGTCCGTCGAGCAGTTCGTCAACGAGAACAAGCCCGACTTCGACACCAACGGCCCCAACTTCGTCCCCGCCTGACCCCTCCGGCGCCCCGCTACCGGGCGTCCCCAGCCCCGCTCAACCCGTCGGCGCCCCGTCCGTCGTTCTTGCGCGGAATCAGTCCTCGGACATCAGCGAAGATCCGCTCGTGTGCGGCCGCCGCCTCGGGGCTGGTCAGGTCCATTCCCTGGATGAATCCGTGCTCAAGGCCGGGTTCGCAGCGATAGGTGACGCTCACTCCGGCGTCGGTCAGGCGGCGGGCGTAGGCGGCGCCCTCGTCGCGCAACGCGTCGTGCTCGGCGGTCACCAGCAGGGCGGCCGGCAGGCCGGACAGGTCGCTCTGGTGCAACGGGCTCGCCGCGTGGCGCCCCGCCGGGTCAGGCACCCACTGGGCGGTGAACCAGCTCAGCATGTCGGCGTCCAGCCCGTAGCCCGTCCCCTTCTCGGTGATGCTGGGCTGGGACAGCGTGAGATCGGTATTTGGACAAATCAGAATCTGCAGGGCAGGTAGCGGACCGCCCTCGTCCCGCAACCGCAGGCAGGCCATGGTGGCGAGATATCCACCCGCGCTGTCCCCCGCGACGGCCACCGGCTTGGCCCAGCGGAGCACCTCGACGGCGTCGTCGATCGCAGCCGGGTACGGATTCTCCGGTGCCAGCCGGTACTCCACCGCCAGCACTTCGACGTCGCACTCCTTGGCGAGGCGGCGGCAGGTTCTGTCGTGAGTCTCCAGATCACAGAAGACCCAGCCGCCGCCGTGCAGGAACACCATCAGGGGACGCGGCTCGGAGGAGGGCCGGTAGTGACGCAGCGGCAGTCCTGCCGGGCCGGTCAGGTCCTCGACGTGCACCAGCTCGGGCCCCTTCGGGCGTAGGCCGTTCCGCTTCCGTGCGCTTTCACGGAGTTCGCCGGCGATATCTCGCAACATGCCGAGAAATGATACGCGGGCCTCAATCGGGATAGGCGTACCTGGTGATCCACAGACCGGGGATCACCTCGACGTCCTCGGCCCCGCCGAAACCGAACCGCTCGTAGAGCGTGCGGGCGGGCATGTTGGCCCTGCCGGTGGACACGACGATCCGGCGCTCCCCCGCCCGCGCCATGACCTCGCGCACCAGCGCGCCCCCGATCCCCCGCCGGTGCGCGCCCGGATCCACGACGAGCCGGTCGATGTCCACCATCAGCGCCGTCTCCGACCACGCCACGGCCCCGACCAGCCGGTCATCGTCGAAGGCGCCCAGCCACGTCAGCCGCTCCGCGCACAGCTCCTCAAGGGTCTCGTGCAGCGGAGGGATGCGGTCGTCTTCGATGATCTTCGCCTCGACGGCGTAGGCCGCGTGCTGCACGGCGAGCAGGTTCCGCCCGAAGATTCCACCGTCGGGAGCGATGTCGGCGATACGCATCCCGGAAGGATCCCAGTTCTCCCGGCCCCTCGCCAAGTCTCGTCGCTCCCCTCCGGCCCGGTCCGGAGGGGCTACAGGGTGATCACCGTCATTCCCGCGGTGACGGGCCGGTCCATCGCGGCCAGTTCCGGGGCGGCCTCGTCGAGCGGGACCGTACGGCCCACCAGGAGATCGGGCCGCAGGGTGCCGTCGGCCACCCGATCCACCATCGCGGGATAGGCGTGGGCGGCCATTCCGCGACTGCCCACGATGAGCAGTTCCTGGGCGATCACGCGGTCCATCGGGATCGGAGGGTGTGCCTGGTCGCCGATCATCAGGCCGACCTGGACGTGCCGACCGCGCTTGCGCAGGCTGCCTATGGAGTTCAGGCAGGTGGCGGCGCTGCCGATGGCGTCGATGGACAGGTGCGCCCCGCCGGAGGCGGCCTCGCGCACGGCGGGCGCGACCTCCTCGGACGTCGCGTCGACCGTCGCCTCGGCTCCGAACCGCTTCGCCGCCTCCAGCGCGGCGGGAGAGACGTCCACGGCCACGACCCGGGCCCCGTACGCGGCGGCGACCATGATCGCGGACAGGCCCACGCCGCCGCAGCCGTGGACGGCGACCCATTCGCCGGACGCGAGCCGGCCCTGGGCCGTCACGGCGCGGAAGGCCGTGGCGAAGCGGCAGCCGAGGCTCGCCGCGGCCACCATGCTCACCTCCTGCGGCAGGGGGACCAGATTGACCTCGGCGTGCGCCACCGCGACCTGCTCGGCGAACGATCCCCAGTGGGTGAAACCGGGCTGGAACTCGTCGTCGCAGACCTGATGGTCGCCGACCAGGCACCGCTCGCAGCTCCCGCAGGCACACACGAACGGCACGGTGACCCGGTCTCCGGGCCGCCAGCCGCGCACGTCCGCGCCGACCCGCTCCACCGTGCCCGCGAACTCGTGACCGGGCACGTGGGGAAGCTCGCCGATCGCGGGGTCGTGCCCCATCCAGCCGTGCCAGTCGCTGCGGCACACGCCCGTGGCCTCCACCCGGATGACCGCCGCGTGCGGCGGGCAGACCGGGTCGGGCACCTCGCGCAGGGTCGGCGGCCGCCGGAACGCGTCGTAGACGATGGCTTTCATGGAGACCCCCCTCAGCTCGGAGCTTCGGCTTCTCCGTCCGTCACGGCGTCGTCATGCCGGCGAGTCTGTCCAGCCGGGTCAGGGCGTGCGCGGAGGGGCTGCCGGGCTCGGCCTGGAAGGCCAGCAGTTGCTGGCCCGGGGCGCTGGCGACGCTGAACGCCTCGCAGGTCAGATCCAGCTCACCGATCACGTGGTGGCGGAGAAGCCTGTTCTTAGAGGGTATGCCGACGTCATGGCGGGCCCATATCCGGCGGAAGTCCGCGCTCTGGGATGAGAGCTCGCCGACCAGTTCGATCAGGTCGGGATCGTTGAGATCCGCTCCCGCGACGGACCGCAGATAGGCCACCTGGGCGCGGGCGATCTGTTCCCAGTCCCGGTAGTACTCACGCGCGCGGGGGTCCAGGAAGATCAACCGCAGCAGGTTGTCGGTGTGCTCCAGCCCGTCGTGAAGAATCGCGACCGGCGGGTTCCTGGCCAGCACGTCCAGCCAGCGGTTGCACACCAGCGCGGGGGTGTACGACCAGCCGTGCATCATCCGCAGCAGATCCGGGCTGACCTGCTCCATCCCGTCGGCCGTTCCGCGTCTCCGCGGCCGCGGCTGGGCGAGTTCGTACAGGTGCGCCTCGGCCTCGATGCCAAGGTCCAATGCCTGCGTCAGGGCGTCGAGCACCTGCCCGGACGGGTGGCGTTCGCGTCCCTGTTCCAGGCGGACGTAGTAGTCGGTGCTGACCCCGGCCAGCATCGCCACCTCTTCCCGGCGCAGTCCGGGCGTCCGGCGGAAACCGACGTCCAGCAGCCCCACCTGTGCCGGGGTGGTGAGTTCGCGTCGAGCGCGCAAGAACTCACCAAGAAGCTTGCCGCTGTCCATTTTGTCACAATATGCTGTGAATCGACCGGCAAGGTAGCTGTATTACTCCTATGATCGCCCTTTCACCGATGGGCCATCGGGGACATCCTGCCACCCCGCCGACCAGGACTTCCCCCCATGACGGACCTGCCGCGGCCCTGGATCGCGCCTCGCCGATCCACCCGCCGCCGAGCCGAATGATCTTGAAATCGGTCGGGGTGGGCCGTCTTCCACGGGTTCGACCGGCCAGATGCCTTCGTCCTTCCATGGGTTCGACCAACCAGGTGCCGTCGTCGCTCACCGAGGTCGGCGTGTCACCGTGCGCTCCCCCGCGGGCGCCACCGCCTGCGGGAGAGCACCGCGAGATGTCTCTCGTTGTTCATCCCGGCAGTGTGACGGCGGTGATCGCGCTGTTGGAAATATGAGCGTACGGATCGGGAGACCACGACTCTGGAGCATGCACGGTGAGACAGACCAGCCCTGACCTTGAGGTTTCCGGGGGCGCTTCCGGCACTTCCCTGCTCCGCGAGTTTCTGCGATCCCCGCTGCTGACCGCCACGGTCGCTCCGAGTTCGCGATGGCTCGCCGCCCAGATGGTCGTGCCGATTCCCGAACGCGGAGAACCGACGGTCGTGGAGCTGGGGCCCGGGACCGGGGCGTTCACCCGGCTCATCCAGGAGCGCCTGGGCGGCCGGGGCCGCCATATCGCCATCGAGCTCAACCCGCGCCTCGCCGGACTCCTCGGCCGGCGCTTCCCCGGGGTCGAGGTCGTGCACGCCGGCGCGGCCGACCTGCCCGAGCTGATGGCGGAGCGTGGCCTGTCCGCCGACGTCGTGGTCAGCGGGCTGCCCTGGGTCGCGTTCCGTCCGGCGACGGGTGTGCCGTTGCTGCCCCTGGTGGCCGGCTCGCTGTCCCCCGACGGGGTGTTCACCCAGTTCGCCTACACCTGGACGCGGTGGGCGCCCCCGGCGCGGCAGTATCGCCGCGACCTTCACACGACGTTCGAGGAGGTCGTGCTGAGCAGAACGGTATGGCGCAACCTGCCGCCGGCCCTGGTGTATCTCGCCCGCCGTCCTCGATGACGCGATCGCGCCGCCGTTTCCGGCCGTCCTGCCCCCCGCGGCCACCGGTCGAGACCCTCGATGACACCGCCGGCGGTGAGGGACGGCGTGCCCGGGTCTCAGCCGGGTGTGGGACACCCCGGCCGCCGAGCCATCAGGCTGATGGCTCGGCGGCCGGGGTCTCGTGCCGTGACGGCTCCGAGGGCTGGAACGTCGTCCAGGCGTACGGCGGTGAACTACTCGGCGACCTGTTTCGCGCCCACCGGTCAGCTGGCCACCCCGGCTCGTCCGATCACCGCCACGCAGCCCGGCACCGCACCGACGCTCAAGCCCCGCGCCCCACACGTCCCGGCGAAGCACCGCCCGAGGCCCCCGGTCGTGGGGGGCGTTCGCGCCGAACAGCCCGGCACCAATAACACCCGACGCCCAGCAATATCGCGGCAATCGTCGTTCAACGACCTCGTCCGGCAACCCATTGTCAAGTCGCGCGCTCACACTGCTTGGACTCCGAAACGCCATCCATGGGATGAACGGGCGAAGTGGGCCCGGTAGCACCCGCGTTCCAGCAGCCGGGCGGCGGCACTCAATATCACGTACTCAGCAAGTACATTCCCGAGGCTCCGCAGACAAGCGAAGAAGTTCCGGTGAGCTGGCTGCTGCAGAACGGATACCTGGAGGAGATCGAGCCGGTCTTCCTGCCCGCCCCCAAGACCGACCGCGACACGAACGCCCACAGCACGAACAACCGTGGCACGAGCAATAACAGCACATACGTCAAGCCCCGCAAGCGCCAACTGCACCAGCACCGGGAATCGTGACGGGAAAACTCACCGTTAGGAGGCCGGTCGATGTCTCGTAGACGCGGCTCACGTCCTCGCATACGAGGCCGCGCGTCTATGAGACATCCATCGCCGTACGGGATGGTGGCCGCATGGACATCGGCGGAAAGCATGTCCAACGCCCTGTCCGCTGGTCGGCCGCCATCCACGAGGAGGCACGCGGGAAAGAGCGAATGAGCGGCTGGGCACTTCCTTCGCCCCCGGCGCCGACCCACGAACGGCCGAGGCCGTCCTCAGGCTCAGCCGGCAGTTGGCCCCGCTCACTCTGCCTGCCGGCGTGATCGCATGAAGTGAACCGCTACCACCGGCACCGAAGCTTCGGGATGCCTCGAAAACAGTCTCGGGGTAAGAGCGCCGTTTCCTCGTCGATTCGCCGCGCTTGGGGCTGAAAGCCCGCCCACACCACCGATTCATGTGGTCGGCTCCGTGCCCCCGAGCTCCTCGACGCGCCGCCCGCATGAGTGCGACAGTCACCGGTTCACGTGGTCGGCTCCACGTCCCCGAGTCCCTTGACGCGCCGCCCGCACGAGTGCGACAGCCGCCGTGCCCTTCCATGGCCCGGCGTTCTCCCGCCAGGCGTTCGAGCCATGGGCCTGAGGCGCCTGAGAGCCCCGGGTTCACGCTGGTCAGCCGTCGTCTTGTGGGGGTTATGGGGTATAAATTGCCTTTCATCCCGATTGCACCACTAGGGTTACCGGATGGCCAAGGACGAGGAGATTCCGGATAAAACAGGGCAAATGCACATCGGAACCAGCTCGATCCCCTCGTCCCAAGGTGCCCGGCAGTCCTGGCTCGACGCCCTACGCGGGTTCGCCGCGCTGATCGTCGTCTTCGAGCACTCGCTGGACGCCCTGCTGCCCGAGATCCGGGAATCGGTCAGCCCGTGGTTCGACTTCGGACAGTACGGCGTGCTGGTGTTCTTCCTGGTCAGCGGCTATGTCGTGCCGGTCTCGCTGGAACGCCGAGGCAGTGTCCGGGGATTCTGGATCACTCGCTTCTTCCGTCTCTACCCCCTATGGGGGCTGGCGGCGGTGGCCGGCACCGTGTTCGGCATCGTCGGCGTCTACACCGTCCTGCCCTCCCAGGCCACCGGGCAGCCGGTGACCTTTGCACTGGCACACCTGACGATGCTGCAGGACCTGCTCCGGGTGCCCAGCGTCGTCAACGTCTTCTGGACCCTCTCGTACGAGATGGTGTTCTACCTGCTCGTGACCGCGATGTTCGTGTTCGGCGTCCATCGAGCCAGCGCGCGCACCTCGCTGACGTTCGCGGTGTGCGCGCTCCTCGCCGGCGCCCTCGTACCGGCGGGCTGGCTGTCCGACAACCTGGGACAGGGTGTGGTGGGGGACACGGCCATCGTGCTCCTCGGCGGGATCGCCGCCGTTCTCAGCGCGAACCGTGGCGTACGGAGGTACGGTGCCGCCGTCCTCGCCGTCCTCGCCCTCCTGCTCCTCACCCTCAACAGCAGGGTGGGCGCGTGGCAGAGCCTGATCATCCTGGCCACCATGTTCGGCGGAACCGCCATCTACCGCCTGGAACGGTCGCCCGCCGAATGGGTGAGATCGCGCTGGATGATCGGTCTGGTGCCCGTCCTCTCGGTCATCGCGGCGGTGGCATTCGGGCCGGGGTGGGGCATGTCGGAAGCCGGGCAGCAGGCGTTCAAGTGGAGCTGGTCCACCGCCGTCGCCGCGGCGTGGCTGACGTTCGCCGCCGGCCTTGTCCTGCGCCGTCGTGCGATCTTGCCCTTTTTCGTGTGGCTCGGCCTGATGAGTTACTCCATCTACCTGCTGCATCCCCTGATCCTGCAGGTCGTCAGGAGACTGACCGTGGATCCTTCGGGGATCTCGCTGCCGGTGCGGCTGGCGTGGGAGGCGATGCTCTTCACGACGGTGATCGGCTGTGCCGCGCTGAGTTACCGCTTCATCGAGAAACCCGCTCAGAGGCTCGGCCGCAGCCTCGTCGGCGCCGCCGGCGAGCGGGAGCGGAACGGGCCACCCCAGGAAGGTGCCTCCCGCGGGGATCGTTCCCTGATCGGCTCAAGCAGGTCCTAGAAATCCCTCACAGTTCCTGATGGTTCCGTTGAGCGGTTCGTGCGATCTCTCCTTCCATCAGGACTGTCAGGATGGCCGTGTCGGTGCGGGATGTGTCGGTGGCTGACCGGGGTACGGGGCGCCGCCCCGCTCGTGAGGGTCGTACGGTTCGGCGCGGGATCGTTTCCGGGGTGCCGCGTGGGGAGGACAGCGCCGGGAGGGCGACCGCGGACGGTCTCGAAACGACCCCTTCCTGACCGGCCGGCGGCACCCCGTTCGCGGTGACGGTGAGAGCGGCGTCGGCGGTGCGGTTCTTCCTGATCAGAGGGGCGGGGCGGAGACTGCGTGATCAGGGCGAGACGGCATCGGACGTCCTCCAGCGGTGCTCGGGTTGGAATGACTATGGGAGGGCGGCGCCCAGCGCGGCCTCGAGAACCTGCGCCGACACCTGGGCCACCTCGTCGGGAGTACGGCCGAAGTCGCCGGTGAGGGACTGGGTGGTGAATCCCGACAGGTGTACGGCGACGGCGTCGACCAGCCAGACGGGAGGGTCTCCCCGCCCGCCGCGGGCCTGCCACATACGGGAGGTGACGCCGACCGCGAAGAGCTTGCGGCTCTCCCGGCGCTCGGCGGCCGCCTGGGCGAGCTCGGCGGGAAGATCGTCCGGTTCAAGGGCGGCGAGCTCCCAGTAGATACGGCCGTTGCCGGCGTTGAGCCGGTGGACGACGAACAGCAGGTCGAGCAGCCAGGCTCGCAGGTCGTCATCCTCGGGTGGTGCGGGGATCCGCAGCGCATAGCTGCGTACGCCCTCCTTGATGGCGGCGGCGAAGAGACCGTCACGCGTGGCGAAGTGGCGGAACACCGTACGCCGGTTGACCCCGGCCGCCTCGGCCACGTCGTCGACGGTCGCGGCGAGGCCGCGGTCCGCCAGCACGCCCCGTGCGGCGCGAAGGATCCGCGATCGGGCGACGTCGCGTTGCTCGTCGGCGAGCGACGTTGCGATCACGGCGTCAGGGGTCATACGGCGATCGTACGGTGGTACTTGCCGCATGTCACTCATGAGTGACATCCTGACACCGCTGAGGGGCGAACGCTGCCGGAGGCATCGGGGTCGCTCAGCATCTCGACGCCCCGCCCCGGTCGAACACACCCTCGGAGCACGCATGACCGTCACTGGCCGCTTCACCAGTCCCGATGGCACCGTCCTCGACAAGGAATCCCTCCGCCAGAAATATCTGGAGGAGCGCGACAAGCGGCTCCGTCCCGACGGCAACGACCAGTACCTCCGGCTCACCGGCCGGTTCGCGCACTACCTCGACGATCCCTACACCCCGAAAACCGAGCGCGCGCCGAAGACCGACCACGTGACGGTCGCGTTCATCGGCGGCGGCTTCGCCGGTCTCCTCACCGGCGCGCGGCTGAGGGAAGCCGGCGTCGACGACGTCCGCATCATCGAGAAGGGCGGCGGCTTCGGCGGCACCTGGTACTGGAACCGCTACCCGGGAGCACAGTGCGACACGGCGTCGTTTGTGTACATGCCACTCCTGGAGGAGACCGGCCACATGCCGACGGAGAAGTACGCGCACGCGCCCGAGATCCTTGAACACTGCCGGCGCATCGCCGAGCATTACGGTCTGTACGACGACGCGCTCTTCCACACCGAGGTCGAGGACCTCGAATGGGACGAGGCGCGGTCACGCTGGATCATCCGTACCAACCGGGGTGACGAGTTCACCGCCCAGTTCGTCGCCATGGGCACCGGTCCACTGCACGTGCCGAAGCTGCCGGGAATTGCTGGGATCGGGTCGTTCAGGGGGCACTCGTTCCACACGAGCCGGTGGGACTACGACTACACCGGTGGCGATCCCTCGGGCGCGCCGATGGAGCGGCTCGCCGGCAAACGTGTCGCCCTCATCGGGACGGGAGCGACGGCCGTGCAGTGCGTGCCTCATCTGGCGCGGGCGTGTGAGGAGCTGTACGTGTTCCAGCGCACCCCGTCGTCGGTCGACGTCCGCAACAACCAGCCGACCGATTCCGAGTGGTTCGCCCAGATCGCGACGCCGGGCTGGCAGCAGCGCTGGCTCGAGAACTTCACGGCCAACCAGACGAGCGCCGTGGCCGACGAGGACCTGGTGATGGACGGGTGGACCGACATCGCCCGGCGGGTGCGCTCCAAGATCATGGCGCTCCCGCCCGAGGACTTCACTCCGGAGAAGATGGCGGAGGCCTTCGAGAACTCCGACTTCGAGAAAATGGAGGAGATCCGCGCGCGCGTCGACTCCGTCGTCGAAGATTCCGAGACCGCCCGGAAACTGAAGGCCTGGTACCGCCAGCTGTGCAAGCGACCATGCTTCCACGACGAGTATCTGCAGGCCTACAACGTCCCCGGCACCCACCTCGTCGACACCGACGGCCAGGGCGTGGAGCGGATCACCGAGAACGGGGTCGTCGCCGCGGGCAAGGAGTACGAGGTCGACTGCGTCATCTACGCCTCCGGCTTCGAGGTCGGCACGGAATACACGCGGCGGGCCGGCTACGACCTGACCGGCCGCGACGGCGTCAAGCTCTCCGAGTACTGGGCCGAGGGTATGCGCACCCTGCACGGCATCCACGTGCACGGCTTCCCGAACGCCTTTGTCGTGCAGCCGACGCAGGGTGCGAACCTCATCTCCAACATCCCGCACAACCTCACCGAGGCGGGCAGGACGATCGCCCTGACCATCAAGCACGCCCTCGACAACGGATTCGACGAGATCGAGGTCACCAAGGAGGCCGAGGACGCGTGGATCGAGCTCCTGCTGTCGGGTACGGGCAGGTTGCTGGGTTCGCCGGACTGCACGCCGGGCTACTACAACAACGAGGGCCAGGACTCGGGGTTGCGGGGGCGGCTCAACGTCGGCTATCCGCAGGGGGCGATGGCTTACTTCACCTATCTCGACAAATGGCGTTCGTCCGGTACGTTCGAGGGTCTCGCATTCCGGTGACGCACCGCGGGTAGCGGCGGCGACCCTCCTCGTCGGCGCACGCCCCGGCTGATGTGACGTGGCGGATCGCGCGGGAGGTCGGTTTATGCTCGGGGAGCAATTTCGGCGACAGGGGTCCGGATGTCCTTTCGACGGCTGCCACCCATCCTTGCCGCGCTGCTTCTGGCCGGGTCGGTGCCGCTGGCCTCGGCCGGGTCGACCGTCGTGAGCTGGCCCCGGCCGGGAACCACCTGCCAGGAGACGTCACACGGGGGCGTTCCCGCCTCGTTCGCGTCGCCCGTCGCGATGGACATGGGCGGCCACGCCGACGTGACCTCGGTGGCCGTGGGCGAGCTGGACGACCGGCCCGTCGCGATCAGCGCGGGTGCCGAGCACACCATCCGGATCTGGGACAGGGCCACCCTGGAACCGATCGGCGATCCGATCCCCGGCGACGGCCCGGTGGCGTACGGCACCGTCGACGGCAGACCCGTCATCCTCGGCCGGAGCAACGGGGCACTCCAGAGGTGGGATGCGACCACCCGGTCACCCGTCGGCGGGCCACTCCCCACCGGGCCGTTCCGTTCCATCGCGTTCGGCGAGTTCGACGGCAGGCCGATCGCCGCGACAGCGGGCACCGACGGCGCCTATGTGTTCGACCTGGCGACCGGCCGCCGGATCGGCCCGCGCATCGGCACCGGGCCCTTCAACGCCGTCGCGTTGGTCCGCGTCCACGGTGTCCTGCTCGTGCTGACCGGGGCGGTCGACACCGTGATCGCCTGGGATCCGGTCTCCGGAAAACCCGTCGGGGAACCGCTCGTCGTCCAGCCCGAGTTCGTCCAGAAAATGAACACGATCAGGACGACCACGATCGGCGGCCGTCCGGTGGCCCTGATCCCCACGGCCGACCTCGGGGTGATCCGCTGGGATCTGATCACACGTGAGGTGACCACCCACTCGCTGAAGGGGACGTTCGGCCCCTCGTCGCTCGCCGTGCTGAACGGCCGGACCGTGTTCGTCTCGGTCGAAACCGTCGGGAGCATCGCCACCGACCAAAACGGATCGAGGCTCCGAAGCCCGATCTCGGTCATCGATCCGGCCACCGGCGAGAGGCTTTCGTCCTTCGAGATCCCGGGACACGTCACGTCGCTGGCGGTCGGCGATCTCGGCGGTCGTCCCATGATCGTGACCGGCGGGCGCGACAACACCGTCCGCGCCTACGATCTCGCCACGGGTCGGGAATCAGCTCCTCCCGCCACTGGAGGACCCAACGGTGACGTCCACGGGGTGAACGGCGAGCTGCACCGCAGGCCGGTCGTGCTGGCCCACGGGAACGACGGCGAAGTCCTGGGCGTGTGGGATCTCGGCAGTGGCAGACCGCTGGACGCCCCGGTCAGGTTGCCCGGGCGCGTCACCTCGTTCGCGACCGGCGACTACGGCGGACGAGCGGTGCTGGTCGCGGGGATCGGCTTGGGAGATCCCTCGATCCGGATGTTCGATCTCGCCAGTCATGCGCCGATCGGCGAACCCCTCATCGGCTATGGCGACTTCGTCGGCGGGGTCGCGCTCACCGAAGCCGATCGCCGGGTGCTCGTGGTCGGAGCGGGCGACAGGGACGGCGCGGCCGGTGACCCCTCCACTCCTCCGGGCGCGGTACGCATCTGGGACATTCCTTCGGGAGCGCTACTGCACGACCTCAGCGTCGCGAACGGCCGAGCCGGGCAGCTGGCCCTCATCCGCCTCGCGGGCCGGCCGGTCGCGGTGACCTTCGGCGCGACCCGAGCTCGGCTCTGGGACGTCGGCGCGGGAAAACGGATGGCGTCGTTCCGCATCGCGAGGACCGAGCTCTCGGCCCCGGTGGAGATCGCCCGGTTCGACTGCACGACGATCGCGATCGTGGCCACCGGCAGGACCGTGGAGCTCTACGATCTCGCCACGGGCGAGCAGGTCGAGCGTCCGTTGCTCGGCCACTCCAAGCAGGTCAGCGGTGTCGCCTTCGGACGGGTCGGCGGCGTCCCGATCGCGGTCACCCACTCGCCGCAGGACAAGAGCATTCGGGTCTGGGACCTCACGACCAGCCGGCAGGTCGGGACGCTTCAGCGTCCTTCCCGCTACCTCGGCTCTCTCTCGATGAGCTACCTCGACGGCCGCGCCGTGCTTGTCGGCGGCGGTCGCGAAGCGCTGTGGACCTGGGATCTGGGGCCGGCCGCGTAATACAGGAAGACCGTCCCATGATCATCGGAACGTCGTCGATGCCGTAACAACCGCCATGTCCTACCGGTCGGTGCGGCGTCCACGCCCCCGGACGGGACGCTCGCGTGGACGCCGGGTTCGCTGCTGCCCTCTTCGTGCGGGCCGCCTCGCCAGAGCGGCTCCCGCCCCTCAAATCCGCGGAGCAGGATCGAAGAAGCCCGATCTACACAGTGAGCACGATCTTGCCGGTGGTGCGCCCCGTCTCACCTCGCTCGTGGGCCTTGGCCGCCTCTTCCAGTGGCAGTACCGTGTCGATCTCGGCGCGCAGCCCGCCCGTCTCGACCAGCGCGGCGATCGCCTTCATGCCGGCGTAGTCCGGCTCCACGAGCATGGACTCCGCGCGGATGCCCAGTTCCTCGGCCTGGGCGTCGAGCCCTTCAGTCATATTGGACAGCACAAGCGACACGATGACGCCGCCTTCGCGCAGGGTGCGCAGTGAACGCGGTCCGTAGTCGCCGCCCATGGTGTCGATCACCACGTCGACGTCTCCGACCACCTCGGCGAAGTCCACGCTCCGGTAGTCGATGAGCTCGTCCGCCCCGAGGCCGCGCAGGAACTCGTGCTTGGCGGAGCTTGCCGTACCGATGACGTGAGCGCCCCGGGCCTTGGCCATCTGCACCGCGAGATGGCCCACTCCGCCCGCGGCGGCGTGGACGAGCACCCGCTGCCCGGCCTTCACCCCCGCGATGTCCACCAGCGCCTGCCACGCGGTCAGCGCGGCCAGGGGGAGCGCGGCCGCCTGCACATGGTCGATCTTCCCGGGCTTGCGGGCGAACGTGCGGGCGGGTGCGGTCACATATTCGGCGAACGCGCCGTGGCCGTACGGGTAGCGCAGCATGCCGAACACCTCGTCACCCGGCTTGTAGAGCGCTGTCCCGATGCCGACGGACTCGACGACGCCGGAGACGTCCCACCCGAGAACGAACGGCGGCCGTCCCAGCATGCCGCCCGTGGCGCGATGCTTCCAGTCCGTCGGGTTGACCCCGGCCGCACGCACCCGCACCAGCACCTCGGTCGGGCCCGGCGTGGGCCGCTCCACCTCTATCTCCTTCAGCACCTCGGGGCCACCCAGGATGTCCTGGCTGATCGCACGCATTGTCGTCGTAGTCATGACGACAAGCATTTCAGCGACCCGGCGGCATCGGAAAGTGGCCAGGAGATCAATATGCGAAAGGATCCGGCCAATCGCGTGCGCTCACCTCCCCCGCGGACCGGGCCTTCGCCCAGCGGCTACTGCGACAGCGGTGGGACGAGTGTGGGATAGCCCACCGCGAGCACATTCGCCCGTGGTGGCCGTTTGCGAATGCCACGGATCACCGTGACGATTTTGTCCTATGTCCGTCCGGTCTCCTCCGGCAGCGAGTCCACGCCGCCCGCAACGAAATGGCGTGTGCAGGGCGCGCCCGTAGGATCGCTCGCGCGCGGGGCGACGTAGCTGCCGATGGCTCGGGAGTAGACGGTGGCGTCGTTGCCGCCGATCGAGAACGTCACCAGCTGGGAATCGCGGGGCCTCTAGAGTGATCGGATGCCCCTCCAGCATCTGACCCACAACCGGCTCAACGGGGTGACCGGCGGTATCTGGCGTGACAGCGACGGTGTCCACAAGGTCCTCACCCATCGCCGCGACGACGCCCCCGGCCACTGGGCCTCCTCGGCCGACCCGGCGCACTGGAACTACTGGCGTCGAGAGGCACTCGTCTACGGCACCGACCTCCCCCGGCAGCTCGGCCTCGGCGCGCCGGCGGTCCTCGACGTCCGGGAAACCGGCGACGAGGAGATCGAGATCCTGCTGGAGGACGTGAAGGGCCACCACTCGTCGCAGCTGTCCGTCCAGGACCTCGTCGAGACCGCCCGGGCGCTCGGTCGCAGCCAGGGACGCCGAGACCTTCCCGAATATTCATGGCTCAGCCGGGGCTTTCTCCGGGACTACAGCACTTCCCGGCCCGCGAACTGGCGCCTCCTCCAGGATGACCGGGCATGGTCTCAGAAACTGATCAGGGACCACTTCCCGCAGGAGCTCCGCGGGGGGCTTCGCCGCCTTCACCTCGACCAGGAGCGTCTGCTGTCGCTCATGCAGACCTTGCCTCGCACCGTCTGTCACCTGGACGTCTGGCCCAACAACATCATCAGGCGCCCGACCGGCGAAGTGGTGCTGCTCGACTGGGCCTTCGTCGGTGACGGTGCTCTGGGCGAGGATGTCGGCAACCTCATCCCCGACTCCGTCTTCGACCTGCTCATCCCCCACCAACTGCTCGGCGACCTCGACGGCCAGGTCACCCGGGCTTACCTCGAAGGCCTGGACGATGCCGGCTGGACCGGCGACGAACGCCTGGTGAGGCTTGGGATCTGCGCCTCCGCGGTGAAATATGACTGGCTCACCGTCAGAAGCCTCGAAACGGCTTCGGCCGACCAGCACACCGACTACGGCGGCGACACCACCGTCGACGCGGACGCCCGCTACGCCGCCCGAGCCGCCGGGCTCTCGCTCTGTGCCCAATGGGCCCGCGAGGCGGAACGCCTCGCACGTGACCTCGGGATCTGGTGACCCGATCGGCGGGCCCAGGGCAGAGGGGTATCGCGGCCGAAGAGGGACGGTGGCCGCGCGGCCACCGCCCGACCTGCCGCTTCACCGCCGGCTGTGCGTGATCTACAGGAGAACGGGCTAGTCGAGAGGGTGCCCGGCTCCTGTCTTTCAGGCACGTGCGGGTGACGGAATCAGATGCGGCGCATGGACTCAGACCGGGTCGCGACCGGCATCGGCCCTTACACGAAGGCGCTGAACGTCGCCTCGGGGCGGTCGCGCTTGACGTACAGGTCCCAGGCGGTGTCGGCGATCGCGTCTGGGTCGAGGGTGCTGCTTCCCACGTCGCCGAAGCGTTCGGGCTGGGAGGTCACCAGCCGGTAGATGTCACCCCGTTCGATGAGCCCCCCGATCGTCAGGTTCCCGACGTAGACACCCTTCTCGGCCAGCGCCGTGTTGAGCGTCAGAGCGTAGTTGCGCATCGCCGCTGCCGACAAGGCCAGGCCGCCGAGTGCGGGCATCGGCATGACAGAGCTCAGCCCGCCGGCGAACAGCAGCCCGCCCGTCCCTCTCTCGACCATGCCGGGCAGCACTCTGCCGACCGCGTCGATCGCCGGATACAGCGCGTCCATCGCCTCCCGGGCGTCCTCCGCGGTGGTCTCGATGATCGGCCGGCGCGGTATGTCCAGGTCGGCGGCTGCCGTCCCGTAATAGAGCACGTCGATCGTGCCGAACCGCTCGTTGATCGCATCCAGCGTGGAAAGCAACCGGTCGCGGTCACGTACGTCGGCGGCGAAGGACGCGGCCTCGATCCCCGCCTCGGCCAGAGATGCCACATAACCGGCGTGCCGGACGTCCGTCCGAGAGATCAGCGCAACGGCATACCCCTCCCGCCCGAATCGCTGCGCGATGGACATGCCGAGCCCAGGCCCGGCACCGATGACCACCACGGACTTGCGTACTGCTGTGGGCATGACATTGCCTTCCATGTCCGCTAAATCGAGGGCTCCCTCAACTTCTGCGACGCTACCATGAACTTGAGGGGTCCCTCAATTTCGTATGATGGGAGGCATGGCAGCCGAATTGAAACCACTGCGGTCGGATGCCGCGCGCAACCGCGACAAACTCGTGGTCGCGGCCACACAGGTCCTCGCCGAGCGCGGCCTTGACGCCCCGCTTGAACACATCGCCCGCCGCGCCGGCGTCAGCATCGGCACCCTCTACAACCATTTCCCGACCCGTGAGGCGCTCCTCGGCGCGGTCCTTCCCCAGCGGCTGGCCGCCCTGGACGAGATCACCATGGCCGCCCTGGCCGACCCCGATCCCTGGGCAGGATTCGTCGGTTTCCTCGAAGGGCTTTTCGCCCTGCATGCCGAGGACCACAGCCTCAACGACGCCCTGGCCGAGAGCTTCTCGCCGACCACCGACGTGAGCCAGGTCTGCCACAGGGGCTTCCATGACGCGCAACGCATCATCGGGCGGGCCAAGGCCTCCGGCCGGCTGCGCGCCGATTTTGAATCACAAGACCTCGTCACCCTGGTCTGGGCGATGTCCCAGGTCATCCGGAAGTCCATGAAAACCGATCCGGGCGCTTGGCGTCGCCACCTGTCCTTCTATCTCGACGGACTGCGCGCCGAAGCTGCTCGTCCCGTTCCCGACGAACAGGCGGTCTAGTCCGGCATCTCGCGCCACGGTAACGACCGGAGGCCTGTTCCCGCAGGTCACGATGCTCGCTACGTGCCTTTGCGCCACCCCGTCCCGGCTGGGAGCCCAGCGCATCGGAACGGTCGGCCACGTTAAAAACCATGATCACGTGCTCTTGGTGCCACTTTTCGTTCCGATGTTCCTCAACCCCCTGATCGACTTCGGTGACCTCTTCGCGGGCGATCCGGCCTGCGACCTGGCCGCGGCTTGGGTTCCCCTGCCGGACGGCGGCGCCGTCCGCTTCCATGCCGTCCACCTGTCGACGCGACCGTGCCCGCTGCGGGCCGTAAAACTGCACAAGAAACTTGGCAAAGTTGCTTGTGCAGTTTTACGCTGGGGTCATGAACACGAACCCCGGGCCGCAGCCATCCACGGCGACCGCGCAGCGCCTCAACGACGCGATGAAAAGACTGCGCGCACGCCTGCGCGCGGAGTCGGGGCAGCATGCGACCGGCCTGACCGCCACCCAGCTCGGTGTCCTGGCGGACGTGGTGCGGGAGGGGCCGATCACTGCGGCCCGGCTCGCCGCGCTGGAACACGTCAGCGCGCAGTCCATCGCGCAGAGCCTGGCGGTACTCAAGGCCTCCGGGCTGATCAACAGCGAGCCCGACCCGCAGGACGGCCGCAAGAAGCTGATGAGCGCCGATCCCTCCGCGACCGAACTGGTCGCCAAGCTCCTGACCGGCCGCGCCTCCTTCCTGGCGCGGGCCATCGACCAGGTGGTCGCCCCGGACGAACGCGAGGACGTGGACAAGGCCATCGAACTGCTGGAACGGCTCGCCGACGTCGACCTGGGCGAGGGCCGCATATGAGCACCGGCATCGTGCAGACCGTCACTCCAGGGCGCGGATCGGCGCGCAAGCCCTTCGCCTGGACATTCACCACCCCGCTCTACGTGGGCTCCAGCCTCAACCCGATCAACAGCTCCATCATCGCGACCGCCCTGGTGCCCATCGCCGCCGACCTGGGCGTCTCGGTGGGCGCCACCGCCGTGCTGGTCTCCTCGCTCTACCTGGCCAGCGCCGTCGCGCAACCCACCGCCGGCAAACTGGCGGAGGTGGTCGGAGCACGCCGGATCTTCCTGTCCGGTATTGTCCTGGTGCTGCTCGGCGGCCTGGTCGGCGGCCTCGGCCAGAACCTGGCGATGCTGACCGTCGCCCGAGTCCTGATCGGCCTCGGCACCTCGGCCGCTTTCCCCTGTGCGATGGTGCTGATCCGTCGCCGCGCCGAGCAGGCCGGCATGGACAAGCCGCCGGGCGGGGTGCTCGGCGGCGTCGCCATCGCGGGCATGGCCACCGCCGCCGTCGGACCGCCGATCGGCGGTCTCCTCGTGGGCGCCGCAGGCTGGCACTGGGCCTTCCTGATCAACGTCCCGGTCACCCTGATCGCCCTGGTCATGTCCATTCGCTGGCTGCCCGAGGATCCCCCGCTCGACCGCGCGGACAACGGCTTCCGTCAGATCGCCGCCCGGATCGACCTGACCGGCGTCCTCGGCTTCGCCGTGTCGATGACCGCGCTGGTCATCTTCCTCATGGGCCTCCCGCACGTCGAATGGGTCGCGCTCGCCGTCTTCGTTCTGGCCGCCGTACCCACGGTCGTCTGGGAACTGCGCAAGACCGCGCCGTTCTTCGACTTCCGTGGCCTCGCCGCCAACGGCGCCCTCACCCGCACCTACCTGCGCCAGGCCCTCACCCTGCTCGGCGTCTACACCGTGATGTACGGCATGACCCAGTGGATGGAGGCCGCGTACGGGCTGTCCACCGTGGAGGCGGGGCTCCTGCTGCTGCCGATGGGCGCCGTCTCCGCGCTGCTCTCGCGCCCGCTCGCCAGCCGCAACCTGGTACGTGGACCGCTGATCGCATCGGCGGTGACCATGCTGCTCGGCTCGGCCGGCATCACGTTGCTCACCTCGCACAGCCCGGCGATCGCGATCGTCCTGGTCTCCCTGATCTTCGGCATCACGACCGCCACCACCACGGTCGGCAACCAGATCGCCCTGTACCTCGCGGCCCCGGCCGACCAGATCGGCACCGCCTCCGGATTGTTCCGGACCTTCGGTTATCTCGGAACCATCACTTCCTCCGTGATCGGCGGCATCGTCTTCCGCGACGGCGCCGGCGACCACGGACTGCACTCGCTCGGCCTCGTCCTGGTCGCGGCAGGCATCGCCGTTCTCCTGCTGACCGTCCTCGACCGCCAACTCATGCGCCGTAACACGGTCCCGGTGGCCGCCACCCCCACGAACACCACCACAGCACCGAACGCCCGCAAGGAGCATCACGCATGACCGCCCCCGCCCTCCCCGCGATCACCCCCGAGCGGACCGCCCCGCTTGGGACCCGGCGTCCGCCCAGCACGGGGATCCACCGGGGATAGACCAGTCCCCAGCCGCTGATCAGACCGAGTGACAGGATTCCACCGAGGATGGCGAGCAGCGTCAGCACCCCGAGGTACATGGCGCCCGCAGCCTCCGCGCTCGCCCAGGATGACCTGGCTGCCGCCCGAACTCACTGGAGGGCGGCCCACAAGATTTATCAGGACCTCGACCACCGCCTCGCCACCGTGCTCGGAGAGTGGCTTCATACCCTCGATGTCATGAGCGACCCGGCCGAGCTCGCCGGCGCGGACGAAGCCCGCCGCCGCCTGTGTCGCCGGCTCATCTGATCGGAATCGAGGCGCCGGCCGGATCAGTCGGTGACAGCGGCAGCTGGAGTACGAAGCAGGCGCCCTGAGTCGGTGAAGGTCCGGCCCGGAGGGTGCCGTGGTTGGCCTCGGCGAGGTCGCGAGCGATCGCCAGGCCGAGGCCTGTGCCCCCGTGGCTGCGGCTGCGACAGGTGGCCAGGCGGGTGAACGGTTGGAAGATCCGGTCACGTTCCGCCCGAGCCACACCCTCGCCGTCGTCACAGACGGTCAGCTCGGCGATATCCCGCCGGCGACGCACCCGGACCCGAACCGAGCTCTTGGCGTACCGCTGGGCGTTGTCCAGCAGATTTCCGAGCACCCTGCCGAGCTGGGTCCGGACACCGCGGGCCATCACCTCGGGGTCGAGCCTCAGCTCCACCTCGTGCCGGTCTTCCCGGCGGGAGAGCTCACCTCGGACCAGCTCCGCCAGATCCATCAACTCCGGTTCGGCCGGTGTGCCGGCGTCCGGACGGGCCAGCAGGAGAAGATCACCGACGATCGTCTGAAGCCGGCCGACATTGCTCAGCGTACGATCCAGGAGGCTTGCCAGGTCGGTGTCGTCGGGGTGCAGCCGGGCCTCCTCCAGCTCCAGGCGGAGCGCGGCGAGGGGAGTGCACAGTTCGTGAGAGGCGTCGCAGGCAAACTGACGCTCCCGGCGAAAGGTGCGCTCCAGTCGCTCTGTCATGGCTTCGAGCCGACGGTTCAGCGCGTCCTGGTCATGATCGCAGCCACAGGGAGGATGCGCCCCGGGTCGGACGGATTCGGCGACGAACGAGGTCGAGGGCTGGTTCCGAGCTGTCATGATCTTCTCCTTTCCCTTCGGCGGGGCCACTGCGCCATACGGCGGGGCCGCTACGCCGCCGGCTACTTCCCGATCGCGGACCGGCTCAGCCAGTCGTCGAAACGGGTCTCGGTGAGGATCGCGTCATCGCCGGGCACGAGGGTGCGTTCGCTCAGTTCGGCGCCGAAGTAGCGCGCGTGCGGGTCGGCGATCACTTCGCGCGGGTCGTCACGCGCGCTCAGGCCTTGCCGGACGAGTTCGTCGAGACGGAACCGTTCGGGCCCCGCCACCTCAACGGTGCCGTTCACCGGCGAGCCCACGGAGACCCCGCCCACCGCTCCGGCGACGTCCTCGGCCGCCATGGGCTGGATGAGCACGGGTGCCAGGCGAACCGTGTCGCCGTCGGCGGCGGCCTCGGCGATGCTCCCGACGAACTCGAAGAACTGCGTCGCATGGACGATCGAGTAGGGAATGGAGGATTCCTTGATCAGCTTTTCCTGAGCGATCTTCGCGCGGAAGAAGCCGCTTTCCGACAGGCGCTCGGTTCCCACGACCGACAACGCGACGTGGTGTCCCACGCCCGCGACCGCTTCCGCGGCGAGGAGGTTGCGGGTCGACGTCTCGAAGAACTCCAGCACCGCCGCATCCTCGAAGGAGGGTGAGTTCGACACGTCGACGACCACCGAGGCGCCGTCGAGAGCTTCGGCCAGCCCCTCCCCCGTGATCGTGTTGACGCCCGAGCGGGGTGACGCCGCAATCGCCTCGTGGCCGTGTTCACCGAGCTTGGCCACGAGTTTTGCTCCGATGAGCCCGCTACCGCCTATAACTACAATTTTCATGATTGATCCTCACTTTTTCGCCGAGGTATCAAAAGCAACCGTCAGGCAGCTATGACCAGGCAGTACCTCGCCCTGTGACAGACTCCCCGAAACATGGGAGAACGCAGTCGGGTTCGCCGCCGTCACCGTTATCGATCACGATGACGCGGCGTTCGCCCGCGGGCCCTTCCGGCTCCGTACGGGTGCCGGGCTGCTCTCCACCCCTCGATGCCCTGAAACGGTTGACGACCACCGCCGCAGGAGGTCGCGATCCCGTCAGGTGTGTCACATCTGAGGCCCCTGCCCTGTCCTCATTGCATGACTGTTTCTGCCGCCGGGTGGCATCCGGCAAGAGTGATCGGTTCCGCCCCATGACCGCGTTCGCCGATCATGACAGCGAGAGCCCCTTCGCCACGATGGCACCTCCGACGGCATCGACGACGCCGGCTCCCGCCTCGGGCTCGCTTCCCCCCGCCGACCTTGCGATGCTGAGCGCATGACCCCCGAGATGGCTCCCGTCGGCATCCGGATCCGGATGACCGCGCGTCCGACTGACGAACCGCACCGCGCTTCAAGCCAGCTCGAGTTGTTGTTCGACCTCACATTTGTGGTCGCGATCGCGAGCATCACGGCGCAACTCGCCCACAGCATTGCCGAGGGCCACGCCCTCGATGGACTCATCCCGTTTTTCCAGGTGTTCTTCGCGATCTGGTGGGCCTGGATGAACTTCACCTGGTTCGCCTCGTCGTACGACACCGACGACGTTCCCTACCGGCTCTTGACGATGGTGCAGATGGCCGGCGTGCTCGTGCTCGCGGCCGGAGTGCAGGCCGCGGTCAACGACGGCGACTATCGGGCGGTCACGCTCGGCTACTTCATCATGCGAATCGGTCTCATCGCGCAGTGGCTGAGGGCGGGGATCGAAGATCGGGAGAGTCGAGGCACCGCCCTGCGCTACGCGGCCGGGATCTCGATCGTGCAGGTGGGCTGGGTGCTCCGCCTCCTCCTCGCGCAGACGGGCACGCTGCCGGAGTCCTCGCTGCTCCCGATCTTCGTCGGTCTTGTCATGCTTGAGCTCGCGGTGCCGCTGTGGGCGGAGCGGAGACGACCCACCAGCTGGCACCCCCACCACATCGCCGAGCGTTACGGGCTGTTCACGATCATTCTCCTCGGAGAGAGCGTGCTCGCCGCGTCGACCGGGGTCGAGGGGGCGATCAATGCCGGGGGCCTGAGCGGCTCCTTCGTCACGATCGCGGTCGCGGGGCTCGTACTCCTCTTCGCGCTCTGGTGGCTCTACTTCCTCGAGCCGGCCGGGGAAGGGCTCACCCGCCGTCGCGAACGGTCCTATCTCTGGGGGTATGGCCATTACGGGATCTTCGCGGCCCTCGCGGCCCTCGGCGCCGGGCTCGAGGTCGCCGTCGAGCAGACCGGGCATCACATCCAGGTGGCTCCGGTCGCGGTCTGCTACGCCGTCGCGATCCCGGTCGGTGCGTTCCTCGTGCTGCTCTGGGCGGTGCATGTGCCGATCGTGCCCCGGGCGACCATCCGCCCCGCGGTGATTCTGGGTGGCGCCGCCGTCATCCTGCTCCTGCCCCTCGCGGCGGAACGCACCGGACCGGCCTCTGTCATTGCGATGATCGCGGCCGTGTGCGCCCTGATCATCATGGTGACGATCCTGTCGCCTGTGAGGCGGGACACCCACGCACGTGGATTCGAGGTGGAGATGCCGGCCGGTTAGGAGGGCTCGGGGTCCGACGGGTGCGGAGCTCGCGATCCCGGCAGTGACAGTGAGATCCCGGCGAGCTTGGCGGGATTCATCACCCACATGACCTGATCGATACCCTGGGCCGAGGCGCTGACGGTGACGAGTGCAAAAACGACGTCGTCCTGCGAGACCAGGACGGATGCCTGCCCGTTCGCCTCGATCCACGTGAGTTCCGCACCGACCCAGAACCTCGGCGCGAACGCCCTGATGAACTTCGCGACGGTCGTCCTGCCGATCACCGGGATCCGCGTGGCGCGAACGGCTCCGCCGCCGTCCGAGTAACTGACGACATCCGCGGCGAACAGCTCCTCCAGAGCGGCGAGGTCACCCGTCTGGGCCGCCGCGAGGAACGCTTTCAGGAGGCGCCGCTGCTCGACCGAGCCGACCGACTCGCGCCGCTCGGCGACGATACGTCTGCGGGCGCGACTGACGAGTTGACGAGTGTTCGCCTCCTTCAGCTGGAGAATGTCCGCGATCTGCGAGTACGGGTAGTCGAACGCTTCCCGCAGCACATACGCGGCCCGTTCCGTCGGGGAGAGCTTCTCCAGCAGCAACAAGATCGCGAACTCCAGCGCCTCGCCCCGTTCGGCCCCCAACGCGGGGTCGGCGGAGGTGTCCACGGGTTCGGGGAGCCACGGGCCGACGTACGTTTCATGGCGCGCCCGGGCGGACTGGGCCACATTGATCGCGAGTCGCGTCGTCGTCGTGGCGAGGAAAGCCGGAGGGTCCAGCACCGTGCTGCGATCGTAGGCCTGCCACCGCAGCCAGACGTCTTGCACGATGTCCTCGGCCTCCGCCGAACTTCCGAGCATGCGGTACGCGATGCCGAAGAGCCGAGGGCGCACACTGGCGAAAACCGAAGCGGCGTGATCGAGATCATTCGTCGCAGCTTGAGGTTCGGTGGGCATAAATTCCACCATATCGGGCATCTTTCTCCGTCTCCTGTAAGGGTCACCTGAGCCCCGCACGCGGCGGCCGTCTCCCTTCGCCACGGCGGGGGCGAACGCGTCCCGTGCTCATATGGTCAGTCGATGGCGTCAACCTCTATATACAGAGACGGAGGGGAACCCAGATGGGCACTTTTCAGGAAGCTACGGCGGTCGTCCGGCGTGGAGACGTCTACGAGACCGACTTGGACCCGCAGTGGAGCGTGGGCGGGAAGTTGCACGGCGGCTACCTGCTCGCGGTGATGGGCCGCGCGGCCTGTGACGGTGCGGCCAAGGATCATCCGCATCCGAGCGTGGTGAGCGGGGCCTTCGTCGCCGCGCCCGCGCCGGGTCCGGCCGAGATCCACGTCGAGCTCCTGCGGACCGGGCGGAGCACCACCCAGGTACGGGCCCGCCTGACCCAAGGTGACGCCGTCCGCGTTGAGGCGCTGATCACGCTGGAGCGGCTGGAGGAGGTCGGCCCCTGGTGGTCGGGACTGGAGCCGGTCGACCTTCCCGCGGAGCAGGAATGCCCGCGCACCCCGCCCGAGGCGCCGGGCGGAGCCTTCCCTGTGCCGCTCATGGAGGTGATCGAGCAGCGGCTGGACCCCGGCCACCTCGGTTTCTGGTCCGGTTCGCCGTCCCGCCGAGGTGTCATCGCAGGCTGGCAGCGCCTCGCCGACGGCTCCGACTGGGACCCGCTCTCGCTGCTCGTCGCCCTCGACCCCGTCCCGTCGGTCAACTTCGATCTGGACCTGCCGGGCTGGACTCCCACCATCCAACTGAGCGCCTACCTCCGCCGCATCCCCGCGCCCGGACCGCTCCGCGTCCGCATGCACGGCGCGGATATCACGAACGGGCGGATGGACGAGACCGTGTACGTCTGGGACAGCAAGGACCGCCTGGTCGCACAGGCCACCCAGCTGGCGGCGATCCGCATGCCGAGCTGAGCGGGCTCTGGGGCCGCCCGCGGGGGGGAGCGGTGGTCCAGGCGGGCTGGTCGGACCTGGCCGCCACCGATGACGATGTGATCATCATCGGGGACGCACCGCACGAATGGCCGTTCCCGCGGATGGCCGCGGTGGTGCCCGCGGCAACGGGTGGGATCGGCCCAGGAGATGCGGTCAAGCCGGGCAGTCGGCTCCCGCGCCCGTCGGCTCTTACCGCGACGCCTCGGCTGAGCCCGGTACGGACAGACCGGCCCGGATCACCGGATAGACGCGTCGCATCCGCTCGCTGTCACCGCGGAAGCGTCGCATCGCCTGCAGGCCGACGATCAGGGTTTTGATGTCGTCCGTGTCCACGTCGGATCGCACGGTTCCGGCACGCTGGGCCTGGGCGAGGAGGTCGGCCATGATCCCGGTGAATTCGCGTTCGGCCTCCGGCAGTGCCTCCGTCAGATCGAAGCCGATTCCCGCGAAGGCCTCCGTCAGCCCCAGGTCGGTCGCGCCCTGCTCGGCCATATGGAACAGGAACGCGTACAGCCCTTCTCCCGGGTCGGCCGCCGTCTGGGCGCGGGCCCGCTCGATGACCTGGCTCAGACGGTCGGCCACGATCGCCTGGAACAGCGATTCCTTGGTCGGGAAGTGCCGGTACACGGTGCCCGCGCCCACGCCCGCCCGGCGGGCGATCTCGTCGATCGGGACGGCGGCGCCCTCCTCGGCGAACGTCTCGTAGGCGACCTGCAGCACGCGCGCCCGGTTACGGGCGGCGTCGGCGCGCAACGGCCGGGGTTTCTCGGTCAAAGGACCTCCTGGATTAAGCGGGGCGCTCGTTCCGGTATTGTCTTAAACGGAACGATCGCCCCGATTCTACCTGGAGGAACCATGCCCCGACAGCGGTGGACCGCCGCCGACGTGCCCGGCCAGCACGGCCGAGTCGCTGTGATCACCGGCGCCAACACCGGCGTCGGCTTCGAGACCGCAAAGGTGCTCGCCGCACGCGGGGCCTCCGTGGTGCTGGCCGTACGGGACGTCGACAAGGGCAAGCGGGCCGCGGCCCAGATCACCGCCTCCGTCGCGGACGCCGACATCAGGGTGCAACGCCTCGACCTGGCCTCGCTGGCCTCGGTTCGGGCGGCCGCCGACGAACTGCGCGACACCCACGCCCGCATCGACCTGCTGATCAACAACGCCGGCGTGATGTACACCCCCCGATCGGTCACCGAGGACGGCTTCGAGCTGCAGCTCGGCACCAATCATCTGGGCCACTTCGCCCTCACCGGGCTGTTGCTCGACAAGATGCTGCGCGTCCCCCGCTCTCGCGTGGTCACCGTCAGCAGCGCGGGTCACCGCCAGGGGGGACCGATCGACTTCGACGACCTCGACTGGAACACCAACGAGTACAGCCGGGTCGCCGCGTACGGGCACTCCAAACTGGCCAACCTGATGTTCACCTACGAACTCCAGCGCAGGTTGTCCGGTAAGGGCGAGCCCATCGCCACCGCGGCGCATCCCGGAGGATCCGACACCGGAGGATCCAGAGCGTCGGTGTCGCGGCAGTCCGCGCTCTTCCGGGCGGCGTTCGCCCTGGTCCGGCCACTGCTGATCCAGTCCTCCGAGATGGGGGCGCTGCCCACGCTGCGCGCCGCGACGGACCCGGCCGTCCAGGGCGGTCAGTACTACGGACCGGACGGGTTCAGCGAGAGCAAAGGTCATCCGAAGGTGGTGAAGTCGAGCGCGCGGTCCTACGACACGGCCGCTCAGCGCCGGCTGTGGACGATCTCGGAGGAACTGACCGGCGTCAGCTTCCCGGTGTGACCTGCGGCGGCGATCCGCTTGTCAGCTGTTGAGGAGACGGCTCGCCTGAGCGAGGATCTGCTCCGGATCGTCGACCGCGGGGTAGATCCACATCGTGTTGATGTCCTGCTTCATAGTCTTGGCCTCGGGTCCGGTCGCCGTGACCGTGCGCTCCCACCCCGCCGTGAGAACGGCGCCGGCGGACCCCAGGTCCAGGGCGTTGCTGTAGGGGTCGGCGGTGAAAGGCAGGGGGGCGGTTCCGAGGAGTCCGGCTGCCACGTTGTATCCGGCGCACTTCCCCATCGGCTGGGCGTGCTGGCAGCTCTGTATGGTGTGGTGCCCGTCTTCCGCGGCGGCCACCGCGGTTCCTCCGCACCGGGGAAGGCAGGGCGTACCAGCTGACTGCCGGTTGCCAGCACAAGCCTGTCGTAGGGCAGGGTCAGCTCGGTGCCGTCCCGCCCGACGGCGCGGACGGTACGGGCCTCGGTGTCGATGCTGGTCACGGTCGCCGTGAGGCGGCGTACACCGATCGGGCCGAGGACGCGGTCCAGAGGCACTCTCATGGTCTCCGGGGCGTCCTCGTACAGGCGCGGGCGCATGACCATGTCGTCGCCACCGCTGATCAGGGTCACTCGCAACTCCTCGCCGGCGCCTCCGGCCGCCCGCGCGGCGCGGACAGCTCCTGCCGCGCTCCACACACCGGCGAAACCGCCACCGATAACCAGGATGTCCTTCAGAGCGGGACTCCTGACCTCCATTCCCGGACCGCGTGGAGGCTTCAGCCTGGCCAGGCCCCTCAGGGGGCGGCTCCACGCGCGCAGGTGGTGTACGAATTCCCCCAGGTAGCGAACGTGGAGCCGTGAAATGGACATTCACCCGGCCCAGTGGGCCCGGCTCAACGACTCGTTGCGGTTATCGCGCCCGGCGCCACCGTACGGCCAGCATCGCGGCGCACGCGAGGGAGATCACCAGCGAGGCCACGGACAGCCCCACCGCCCACGGAGTCCCCGTACCCGACTCGACCGCGGGCGCGGTGACCGCGGCCGGGGCCGCCAGGTCGATACTCGTGGACGGGGCCGATGCTGCATTCCCAAGGTTCCCCTGGGCGTCCCCTCTGGGCACGAGCCGGACCACCGGCGCGGGCCGCTCCGGCTCGTCGGCGCCGGAGGACGGCTCCTGGATCCAGCGCACCACCTCGTCGTTGCTGTAGTGCTGGAGCGTCTTGAACACCAGCCGGTCGGTCTCGGGCAGCGGTCCGGCGCTCACCGAGAACTCGTCGTACTCACCCGGCTTGATCGCCGACTTCGAATCCGTCGCGGTCCAGGTGATGGTGCCGACGACCTCGCTGATCTTCGTGCCGTGCGCCTCGATGGGCGTGGCCAGCTTGGTCTTCGTGATCTTGTACGACCAGCCGGGATGTGGCTTCACCGAGATCGAGGCCAGCGGGGAGTCGACGGGAAGCTGCACCTCGATCTCGGTCGTGCTCGCATCGTCGCGCTCGTTGGGAACGCGGAACGTCAAGGCGGCGTAACCACCCTGCACGGCCGTGTCCGGGGTCACTATCACGTGCGCGAACGCCACCGCCGACATGACGCCGACCAGGTAGACCGTCGCCGCCACGATGACGAGGCCACGCGCGGCGCGACGCAGCGTTTGCGCCCTTCCCGCCGTGACGAGCGCGGGCGTGCCGGTGAAGAGGGCTGTGCCTCTCAAGGTTCCTCCAGCGGATAGGGCTCTCAACGTCCTCAGACCTTCGGTGATGATTTTCATAAGGGCGCTAGCCGAGGCGGGCCAACGTCTTCGTCATCAATGCCTCGACCTTCTTGTCGGTGTCGGCACGCTGGCCCACCGTCTTGATCTGCGTGTATCCGACGTAGAGGATGGCGTTCGCCTTGTGCACCACAACGGTGACCAGATCGTCGTAGGTATCCGGGTTCACGTCCGGAGGCGAGGTGTGCACGAGATGCTGGGAGAACCCCTTCCATCCGTTCATCTCGATCGGCTGGCTGCCGACCTTGTAGTCGCCCACGACGGACGGCGGTCCGCCGAGGATGCCGAACGCCTCCGGGCACTTGGCCGACTCGGCCAGGACCGTGTTCATCGTGTCGTCGGCGAGCGCGGGGCTCTGGAAAACCACCGCGCCCTGCGTGACGACCGGAAGCGACGTCGGCCCCACGCGCTGCGGGCCGACGATGAACCGCCCGGTCGGATTCCCGCCCACCGGCTCGATCGCCGGCTGCACGACGACCTGGACGTCCTCGGAGCGCTGGACGTACGGGCAGGTCGGGATGCTGTTCGGGGGCGTGTAGATGACGTGCGAACCGTGATCGCTGTCCTCGACCTCGGTCGCGCCCTTGCCCAGGTCACCGGGGGTGACGAGGCCGGACCGGATGGATTGCACGGTGTAGGGTGGCTTCGTCAGCGGCTGCGGATCCCCGCTGGAGCAGCCCGACAGGGCGCCGCCGGCGAAGAGGACGAACGCGCCGCCGGCGACCATCGTCACTCTCCACCCGGACGCCTTGCGGTCAGCGCCTCGCATGTATGTGCCACCAGCCTTTCAGCGTGCCGTGAACGGGACACGGACGGGTGTCTCGTCGAAATCGGAGATGCGGATGTCCAGTCGCAGCACCCAGTCCCCCGGGTACGGGATGGACATCGAGTTCGCCACGTAGTGGCCGGGTTCGGCCGCGGCCACCTTGACGGGCAGCGCCGGTATCGTACGGTCCCGCGACTCGAGCGCACCGGAGACCTCGGGCACGGCGACCAGCGAGCCGTCCCGCCCATTGATGTAGATGTCGGCCACGTTGCTTCCCAACCTCGCCGGCTCGATCTTCACCTCGACCGAGCCACCTCGCAGCCCGGGGGCCGCGTCCGCCGCGGCGGCGGGAAAGGGAACCGTGCTGTCCACCGGCGGCGCGTAGCTGGCGCGGGCCGGGGCGGTGTTGACCAGGACGGCCGTGATCGACAGGACGGCGATCCCGAGCACGACCTCACCCGCGACCGAGCGGCGCAGCCGGCGCAACGCGGCGGAAGGCGCGGCGTCGAGACCGAGGGGTTCGCGGCCGCGCCGCCGTACGAACCGCCGCGCTCCGGCGGCGAGGGCCAGCACGGCGAGGACAAGGACGAGCTTGACGAGAAGCAGCCGCCCGAAGTCGGTCCCGCCGAGCGCGCCCCACGTCCCCACCTGCCGCCAGGCCAGGTACAGGCCGGTCACCGCGATCACCGCGAAGCAGATCTGCGCGAGCAGGGAGAACCTCCGGAGCGCGGGCTCCAGGGAGATGGCGCGGGTGGGTTCCCGCCTCCCCGCCGGGATGACCACGCAGGCCGCGAGCAGGATCAGGCCGCCCAGCCACAGGGCCATGGCGAGGAGGTGCAGGCTGGTCGCCGGCACCGCCAGCCAGGTCTGGATGCCGGTCTGCGCGTGATCCGCCAACGTCCAGGTCAGCATCAGGGCGACGGCGCCGACCGCGGCGAACGCGGGCAGGGCGACCCTGCGGGTGCTACCGGCCGCTTCACCCTCGCCGGTCGTTTCAGACTCGCCGGTCGCTTCAGCCTCGGCCGCTCCGATGCCCACGGGAAGCGGGGCGGAGCGTACGGCGACGGTGTCCGCGGAAAGCGGGGCGTGGCGTACGGCGACGGTGTCCGCGGAAAGCAGGATGGGGCGTACGGCGATTCCGAAGGCCACGCCGAGGGCCAGCACGATCACCAGCCGCGCCAGCAGCGCCTGGCCCAGCCGCGTGGACAACGTCGCGCCGAGCAGGTCAGGGTCGAACACCCCGCTGAGCGAGGTGCCCTCGGCGTACGGCCCCTGTACGAGCAGGACCACCACCGTGCCGGCGGTCAGCGCGGCGAAGCCGGACCACACGATGCGCCGGCCGCGGCGGTCGGCCCGGCCGGCGGGCCAGAGTACGGCGACGAACAGCGCGCCGCCGAGCACGAGGGCCACACCGAGAAAGGCCAGGCCGCGGCCGATCGCGTCGACGACGGGAACGGCAGGGTCGACGTCCTGCTCCACGGGGACGGCCATCGAGCTCGGATGGCCGACGCTGAAACTGAACGCGCCCGACACCACGTGCGAGTCCGCGGACGTGACCCGCCAGGCCACGACGTAGGTTCCCTCGGCCAGATTCGGGGGCAGGCTCGTCCGCGCCGTGTTGGCCTTCCCGTCCGAGTAATCCGAAGCGCCGATGGACAGCTTCTTCCCGGTCACGTCGAGCAGCTGAATCGACCGCTGGCCGAGGTTCACCGCCTCGTTGAAGCGGAGCCTGACCTCGGCCGGGGTCCGGTCCAGCACCTGGCCGTCGACCGGAGAGCTCTCCAGCAGGTAGGCGTGCGCGTACGCCGGACGGGTAACCGCGACGGAGGCGAGGTCCAAGGTCAGGCCACCGGTCACGAGGAGCGCGATGACCGCCAGCCGCGTGAACAATCGGGCTCGACGACCCGCGAGGTGCATACCGCTCATCATCCGATCTGATCCGCACGCGGCTTGCCGGCCACGGTTCGACAGCCCATCCAGCGCACCGTCCGCCTCCGGGCCCGGCCGAAGCCGGCCCGAGCGCGGCGTTGTTCCACGCTCGGGCCGGCTTCGGTTCAATCCAGTTACTTGTCTTACTTGTCGCAGGAGTTCCAGCAGATCTTCTTGTCAGGCTTGCCGGCCAGCTTGCCGTCGAACTTGAGCACGTCGACGCCCCGGTTGTAGTCGGCGACGTAGATGAGCCCGTTGTGCCAGTAGGTGGCCGATGCCGAGCCGCCGGTCACACCTTCGCCCGCCGGCACGCGGAAGTAGCCGACCTGGGTCGGGTTCCTGGGGTCCGACACGTCGATGAAGCGGGTGCCCTGCCCGTACCACGCCTGAGCCACGATGTTGCCGTTCACCGTGAACCAGTGCGCGGAGCAGCTACCGGTGGTGGAAGACCCCTCCTTGCCCCACGGCGACCAGTGGCTGATCATGTTCAGCCGGAACGGCTTCTCCGGCGTGGACTTCCAGGCCTCACCGTCGTAGCTGCCCTCGAGCGAGGCGATCTTGAACTCGCCCGCCTGGGAGCAGGTCGTGATGTTCTCATTGGTGATGTAGAGCAGCTCACCCTTGTCGAAGCGGCCGAGCTTCTCGGTGTTGTGGTAGGCGTTGTGGTCGAAGTAGTCGAAGAACTCGGTGCCCGCCGGGTTGGTGGGGACGACCGTGCCGCCCGCGTACGGCACCGGGTCGTACGCCGTCGCGGTGCGCTTGCGCTTCTTCACCGGGTCGTAGTGCCTGCCCTCGGTCCAGTAGCCGCGTACGCCGCCCTCACCGGAGACCCAGGCGACGCCGTTCTTGTCGACGTCGACGCTGTGCACGTAGTCGGTGACGCCGTCGAACCGGTTGAGGTCGAGCGCCCCGTCCATGTTGCGCGGGTGCCTGATGTCGCGGATGTCGGTCACCCGCAGCGGAACGCCCTTCCAGGACGGGTCCTGGCCCGGCGTGCCCGTGTTGGCCGGGCCGACCGTCCACAGGTACGAGCAGTCGTTGATGCAGGTGGACGTGTGTCCGGCCGCGACCGGCTGGAAGATGACCGTCTCCGGCTTCCACGGGTCCTTGACGTCGATGATGTAGACGCCGGACTGCCCGGTCGAGACGGTGCCGCCGAAGCCGCGCGGGTCCCGGGCGAGGAAGACCAGCTTGCGCTTCGGGTCGACGGTCATGTTCTCGCCTTCCCAGAACCTGTCCTGGGTGTCCCCGGGCTGGCGCAGCTGGGCGGCGGTGATCTTTGAGACGAAGGCGGGATGCTTCGGGTCCTTCAGCGACCAGACGGCAAGGCCACCCGTGCCGTTGGCGAACATGAAGTCGTAGCCGTACTTCTCGTAGTGGATGAAGTTCAGACCCGAGTAGCCGCTGACGCCCTTGACGTTGTCGAGGAACGTGACGTTCCCCGCGACAGCGGTCGTCGGGACGTTGTGGACGTCGTCGAGGACCGGGCCACCATGGACCGGGCGACCATGGGCGGAGGTGGAGGAGGGGGTGAGGTCAAGCGGGTCGTCGGCGAGCGCCGGGCCGGCTCCGGACAGCTGGATTGCCGCCGCGGTGGCCAGTGCGACCGCACCCGCCAGGAGGGATTTCACTTTCACAGATGCTCCCTTGGGGTCCCGCGGCGTGGTTGGACAACCGCGCGACCAAAGATCACAGTTGGCCCTGATTGTAAGATCAGCAACAAGCCGTTGTCATGGGGCAAAGCGGATAAAACCACCAAAAGGTTTTCGGTCCGCCCGATATCCGACCGGCCCTGCGGGCTGACACAGCCGCTTTCCGCAGCTCAGGACCCCGAGCATGACCGTCACCGCGGAAGCGGCTCCCTGCCCTCCGGAGCGGCCCACATTCGCTACGACGCCGCCATGGATGAAGCCTGGCGGCGCGAGTCAAACTCTTGGAACGATCCATATGCGAGCCTCGCCGAAGGGTGCAAGCATCGCCGGACGAGCTGGAAGGTGAATGACTTGAGTGAGCCCGAGGTTCGGCCGAACGAGACGACGGTGCCGTTGATGCCGTGCTCGTCAGTGGAGGAGACCCTGACGTTCTATGAGGCGCTGGGATTCGAGGTGACCTACAAACAGAGCAAGCCCTATGTATATCTGGCGCTGCGGTGGAGCGGATTCCAGCTGCACTTCGGCCCCGCGCCCAAGGGCCTGGATCCGGCCCGGGAGGAGTCCGGAGGCTGCCTGGTCATGGTCGGCGCCGTGGCGCCGTACCACGCGGCGTTCGTCGCGGCGATGCGCCGGGTCTACGGGAAGGTGCTGAGTTCCGGCCTTCCGCGGATCACCCGTTACCGGCCCGGCGCGTCCCGGTTCACGCTGATCGATCCCTCCGGGAACTCGATCATATTCATCCAGCGTGACGAGCCCACCGAGCTGGAGTACGGCGGCTCGAAGAAACTGACGGGCCTGGCCAAGGCGCTCGACAACGCCCGGATCCTGCGCGAGTTCAAGAACGACGACCTGCAGACCTTCCGCGCGCTCAAGTCCGCGGTGCGCAGGCACGGCGCGGATGCCTCGGTGGTCGATCGGGCCATCGCCCTGTGCCACCTCATCGACTTGTCCATGATCCTCGGCGAGCCCGCCGATCCCTGGCTCACCGATCTGCGCGGTCTGGAGCTCACCGTCGACGACAGGCAGCGCATCGAGTCAGAACTCGGGCATCTCCCCGGACTTCAGGAGTGGCTCCCCCAGATGTAACCGGATTGCTTGATGTCGTCGTTTCTGGCTCGGTATCTGTCGTGCTCGGCGAGGGGACCCGGGTCTCATGCCCTCGACCTGGTGATCGTCGTCATGGGTGGGTGCCAGCGGCCCTGACGGCCGGGGCCGCACTCGGCTGGCTGAACGGCACTCCGCTCGGCGGCGCCTGGCCTTCCCATCTCGCCCGACTCAAACCGACCACCACACCCACGTAAATTCGCCAGCAGAGTCCAAACCGGGGCAACTCCACAGGCGCCGTTGTCGGTCAGTCTGTTGTGCGTCGTTTGCGAGCGTCGCGTGTCGGGAGACCGGATCTCGCGGGACTGGCAGTTGCCATTAACTGGCATGATGGCTGCTTCGGTCACCGACCGGAGACGGTTCGCATAGGGGGAGGCGCAGAACGAAGCGCGCTCCTCGTTCGCTGTCCTGGATGGTCAAAGTGCCCAGGTGTGCTTCTGCGATCTCCCGTGCGATCGCCAATCCCAGCCCGGTCCCTCCTGCGTCCCGATTGCGTGAGGCGTCCAGCCGGGTGAAGCGGTCGAAGACCATCTCCCGGTGTTCGACGGCGATTCCGGCGCCGTCGTCGAGCACCTCCAAAGTCGCCGTCGGTCCGTCGGCTCGCACGCTGACGGTGATCTGTGAGGTGGCGTGGCGTTCGGCGTTGTCGAGCAGGTTGACCAGCAGCCGCGTGATTCGCAGCCGGTCACAGCAGATGAAGACGTTCTGCTGCAGATCCTTGACGATCGTCATCCGGTAGGTTCGGCGGTCCAGCTCGGTTCCGACCAACTCGTCCAGATCGATAATGCTGAGGTTGAGGGGGGCGCGGGAGTCCAGCCTGGCCAGGGTCAGCAGGTCGGTCACGATCGCCTGCAGCCGGTCCGCCCCGGCGAGCACCGCCGCGGTCATCTTCGGCCAGTCGGTGTCCTGCGGGTGCATGAGCGCCTCCTCCAGCTGGGCCCGCATGGCCGTAAGAGGGCTGCGCAGGTCGTGAGAGGCGTCCGAGGTGAACTGCCGCAACTGCCTGTATGCGCATTCGAGGCGGTCGAGAGTGTCGTTCACCGTTTCGGCCAGGAGCTTGATCTCTTCCTGGTTGTCGCCGGCCACGGGGACCCGGCGGTCGAGGGCCGTGGCGGTGATCTCCGCTAGCTCTGTGCGGATGGCGTCCACCGCGGTCATGTCCTTGTTGACCAGAAGGAACGTCCCGGCTGCCACCATCGCGGTCATCAACAGGGACATGCCGATCGCAAAAAACAGCGCTGTGGCGCCCCCGTACCAGGGGACCATGGGTACCGCCACGTAGAGCAGCCAGGGCCCATCCGGCTGATAGACCTTGTACGAGGCGACGGTCATGCAGCCCTTCAGCCCGGTTGGAGGGCACAGCACCCGTACGGCGTGCACGTCACTGTTGGTCGAGCGGAAGGTGGCCATCGGCGGCTTGCCGACGAGTTGCGGGGTCGCCGCAACCATCCGGCCATGGGTGTCCAGGATCTGGATCGCCATGTCCTTACCGGCCGGCAGCACAGACGGAAGGTACCCCTGTCTGATGAGGGGCACCATACGGTCCCACGCCCCGGTGACGCGAGCCTGGGCCGCATCGGCACCCTTGTCGCCCGTGAAAAGGAGGAAGAGCACACTGACCCCGATGAACACCAGTGCCGCGACAGCGCAGAACCCCAGGGTCCTACGAGTACGAAGGGATGATCGATTCCAATTCACCATCGATTTAGGCCAATTCATGGGGAGCATGAGGTTCTGATTGCGCTCGGTCAGTGGTCTTTCGACCACATCCGGGAGACGAGCACGCGTATGCCAAGCGGCCCGTAATGGCCGACGAGGGCTCGATCTCCCAGCCGGCCATGCGCCAGTGCCGGGGGTCTCGGCTCGCCGGGGGGTGCGGGGTGAGCACATTGCCCAAGCCAGGCTCGGCACCACGTTCGGTGCCCACGGTCGACAGGCTGCCTCCGCTCGGTCAAACCGTGCGGAAGAGCTCCATCACGGAGCGATCGCTTGGCCATTCTTGAGCCAGTAGTGGACGAAGGTGCCCTCCGAGTCTTGGACGTCGCCGCCGATCGCTGCCTGCACTCGGCGATCGATCCACTCCTTGAGCCGCGGGCGCGGTTCGCGCACCCGCATGATGTTCTCAGCGCTATGTCCTCGGTGGGATACCAGTGGCCGAGGACGGCGGTGAAGCTGGTGCCGATCATCCGCACCTCGGACGAGATGGCCTCGCCGGTGACGCCGAGGTGGAGGTCCCAGCCGCAGCGCTCCCGAGCCATGCTGCAGCAGGAACTGTCGGGTGAATTGGCCTAGGAACACCAATTTGAACCAAAACATGGTGTTCTGCGCACAATGGTGGTGCTTCTGCTCGCTCCTAGCGTCGTTCTCATTGACGCCATCGGATCTCCGATGGGAAGGAGCGGTACATGAAGGCGACACACGGCACAGCAGTCGACCCGGGCCAGGGAGTCTCGAACGGCGCTCTCCCGAGCAGCAACGAGAAGCCGTCCGGGGTGGAGCCGCCGGTATTGGGCGGACCGGAGCACTCCGACTACTACCTGCTGGACAACCTGCTCACCGACGAGCAGCGCGCCCTTCGGCAGAAGGTCCGCGACTTCATGAACCGAGAGGTCACCCCGATCATCAACCCCTACTGGGAGCGGGCGGAGTTCCCCCACGAACTGGTCCCCAAGCTGGCCCAGCTGGGCATCGCCGGCTTCCAGATTCCCGGCTATGGCTGCCCCGGCATGAGCAACCTGACGGCCGGCCTGGTCATCCTCGAACTGGCCCGGGGCGATCTGAGCATCTCGACGTTCACCGGTGTCCACTCGGCCCTGGCCATGATGTCGATCGCACTGCTGGGCTCGGAGGAGCAGAAGCAGCGCTTCCTGCCGCCGATGGCGCGCATGGAGAAGGTCGGCGCCTTCGGCCTGACCGAGCCCGCTCACGGCACTGATGTGGTCAAGCTGGAGACGACCGCGCGCCGGGACGGTGATTCCTACATCCTCAACGGCTACAAGAGGTGGATCGGCAACGCGACCTTCGCCGACTACGTGATCATCTGGGCCCGCGGCGACGACGGGCACGTGGGCGGCTACGTAGTCGAAAAGGGCACACCCGGGTTCGACGCCCAGGTCATCAAGGGCAAGACGGCTCTGCGCTGTGTCCAGAACGCACAGATCTCCCTAACCGACGTCCGGGTGCCCGCCGAGAACCGGCTGGCCGGCGTCAACACCTTCCGCGACACCGAGAAAGTCCTGCTGGCCTCGCGCTTCTGCGTCGCCTGGGAGTCGATCGGCGCCGCCATCGCGGGCTACGAGACAGCTCTGGCCTACGCCAAGCAACGCAAGCAGTTCGGGATGCCGCTGGCCGCCTTCCAGCTCATCCAGTACCGGCTCTCCCGGATGCTTGCGGACATCACCGACATGCTGTGCATGCAGTACCGGCTCAGCCAGCTCATGGACGAGGGCGAGTACTCGATGCCTCGGGTCGCGCTGGCCAAGATGCACTACACCGAACGAGCCCGGGCCATCCTCGCCGACGCTCGCGACATGCTCGGCGGCAACGGGATCCTGCTCGACTACCACGTGGCCCGGCACTTGTGCGACATCGAGGCCATCGGCACCTACGAGGGCACCGACACTGTGCAGGCGCTGATCGTCGGCCGCGACATCACTGGCTACAACGCCTTCGTGCCTTCGGTGCCCAGCCGCTGACCGGGCATGTATCGCGGCGCCTCGTGACAGCGGGTCAACCTCGGCGCCGCGCGCGACCGCACTGAAGACAAGGAGTAGTCATGAAGAACACGCCCCTCCTGGAGGGACTGCACGTCGTCGATCTCGCGAGCTTCATCGCCGGGCCTGCCGCGGCCACCGTCCTCGGTGACTTCGGTGCCGACGTCGTCAAGGTGGAGCCACCGCACGTGGGCGACACCTACCGTTCGCTCAGCCGCGTCCCTCCCAACCCCCATGTCGAAGGGATCAACTACCCCTGGCAGCTGGACAACCGCAACAAGCGCAGCATCGCGCTCAACCTCAAGTCGCCCGGCGCCCGGCCCGTGCTCGAGCGTCTGGTGCGGTGGGCCGACGTGCTGGTGACCAACTTCCCGCCGCGGGCACGGGCCAAGCTGGGCCTGGAGTACGACTCCCTGGCCTCCCTCAACCCGCGGCTGATCTACGCCGATGTCACCGGCTTCGGCGAGGCAGGTCCGGATGCGCACCTGCCCGGCTTCGACGTGACGGCGTTCTGGGCGCGCAGCGGCCTGATGGACATCACACGCCAAAAGGACGTGCCGCCGGCCATGAACGTGTTCGGATCGGGCGACCACTCCACGGCGATCACCCTGTTCGCCGGAATCATGACCGCGCTGTACCGGCGGGAGAAGACCGGCCAGGGCGCACGCGTCACGGCCTCGCTGCTCGCCGAAGGCGCCTGGGCGGCCGGCATGTGGCTGCAAGCCGTACTGGCCGGCGCGAAGAATCCCCGCCCGGTCGACCGGTCCGACCCGCCGAACGCGCTGGGGAACATGTACCGCACGGCCGACGACCGCTGGATCATCCTCGTCTTCGTCAACGAGGACAAGCAGGTCCCCGGCTTCCTCAAGGCCATCGGGCATCCCGAGGCGGCGGAGAACCCGCGATACGCCGACACCCCGAGCCGGCGCGCCCACGCCACCGAGATCGCCGCCCTGCTGGACAAGACATTCGCGACCCGTCCCCTGGCCAAGTGGCGTGAGCTGCTCGACGCCGCGGGCCTCACCTACGGAGTCGTCCAGACGATCGAAGAATTCGCCCACGACCCACAACTCCTCGCCAATCAGGTCCTCATCCCGATCGACGACGGCAGCACTGAGCCGCACCTGACCATCGACAGCCCCGTCCGGCTGGACCAGGAACAGAAGGTCCGTCCGGGCCCGGCCCCCGGCCTGGGAGAACACACCGAATCCGTGCTCCGCGACCTCGGGTTCGACACCGCCGGAATCGAGGAGCTGCGCAAGGCCGAAACCGTCGTCTGAAGCCGCAGCTCAGCAACGCGAGGGAAGAAGGGAAACACCGTCATGACCACGGCCACGGACACGCCGACCGTACGGACCGAGGAAATCAACGGCATCTTGGTGATCACGATCGACCGGCCGGAGGCCCGCAACGCCGTCGATGGGGCCACCGCCCGGGCCCTGGCCGCCGCCGTCGACCGCCTCGAGGCCCGCGACGACCTCAGGGTCGGCATCATCAGCGGGGCCGGCGGCGTCTTCAGCGCGGGCATGGATCTCAAGGCCTTCGCGGCCGGAGACACGCCCATCGTCGAAGGACGGGGCTTCGCGGGCATCACCCGCGCCCAGATCAAGACTCCGCTCATCGCCGCCGTCGAGGGCTATGCGCTGGGCGGCGGAACCGAGATGGCGCTCGCCTGCGACATGATCGTGGCCGCGCGGAACGCCACCTTCGGCCAGACCGAGGTCCACTACGGGATCGTGCCACCCGAAGGGGGCATGGTGCGACTGCCCGAACGCATCCCACGCAACATCGCACTGGAGCTTCTGCTCACCGGCGACCCCCTGCCCGCCGAGCGCGCCGAGCGATTCGGCCTGGTCAACCACCTTACGGAACCGGGCCAGACCCTGAAGCGGGCCCTGAAGCTGGCCTCCAGCATCGCGGCCAACGCGCCCTTGGCCGTGGCAGCCGTCAAACGCGTCGTCAACGAGCGGCGAGCGTTCTGTGACCAGGACGCCTTCGTCGGGCAGGACCGGATCGTCGCACCGGTTCTGGCGTCCCACGACGCGCAGGAGGGCGCCCACGCCTTCGCGGAAAGGCGCCCACCGCACTGGCAGGGCCGCTGACACCCGCCCCGTCCTACAGGCCGCTTGCGGCCCGCGCCCAGACCCGTCCCACGGGCACAGCCTGGTCTTCCTGACCAGGGTGCGACTGTCCCGCATCGTCGCCGGCATGCTGGGCGATGCTTCCGACCGGGCCTGGTCGGCTACGCCAAGAGCCTCTCGAAAGAGCTGGGCCCCAGCGCATTCGCGTGGTCGGCCTACCGCGCGCCTACATCGCGACCGACCGGGTACGCGAATCCGACGCCCTGACCGGCGACGCCGACACCGCCCGCGCCCATGCCAGCGCGCGCCCCTTGCGCCGCTACTGAATCCCCGAGGAGTTCGGCCGGAGCGCTGCGTTCCTGCTCTGGCAAGCCGCGTTATACCTGAGGGGGGCCACTGTCGACCGACGCGGGTGCACGCAGCGGCTTCTAGCTGGATCCGCCGGTGACGGCATCATCGAGCATTTCATGCGGGGCTGCGAAGGAGCGTTGAGCCGAGGTACTGAACGGCGCGCAGCGCGACTTCCAGATCGGCGCGCCCTTGCTGGACTGGGTGTCCCATGATTTCCTCGGCTTTCCGGATGCGGTACTGCACAGTGTTCTTGTGCAGAATTTGAGCGCTGGCAGTAGCGGTGTAACTGCAGCCGGTGTCCAGGAAGATCTGCGCGGTCTCCCGAAGCCGTGCGCCGCTCTCGTCATCGACGGCCAATGGACCCAGGACGCCCCACACCCAAGCGCGCATGTCGTCGACGTTCGTAGCCATCAAAGCGATTGGAGCGACGGCGGAGAAGCCAGTGAACTGGGGGGCTGAACTGGCCGCTGCCGCAAGGTCCTGTGCGCGCAGTGCCTGCCGATGCGTGGAGCGGAATCCCTTGATGCCGTACCCCACGCACCCAGCGCACACGTGCACGGAAGGATCGCTCCGCTCAACCACATCCGACAGCTCTTTCCACGAGACGTCGCGGTGCGAGCCCAACGGCAGCCAAGCCCAGGACAAAACTGTATCTCGGGGGACGAACAGCGGCCTGGCGGGGCAGTCGAGTTTCCGGGCGATCTCGTTGGTGATCCGGTCGAGTCGAGCAAGTCCCTCACCCTCGCCCTTCAGCGTGGGCAGCCAGGCCACCAGCCCGAGGTGGTTCTGCCGGAGCCGGTAACCAAGGGCTGGTTCAGCCCAGTTGAGGTCGACGTTCTTCTCGGCGAGGATGTCTCGCACGCGCGCGGCGCACGCGGCGGTCTGGCTGAGCAGCCAGTGATCGCGTTCATGTTGGTAGACCACGACGACATGTTCGGTTACCCGGTCGATATAACCGAAGCTCACCTGAAGCATGCGCCGGTTGGTCGCGGTGCGGAGCTCGTCGCCGGTGCACCGTCGGTTGAGCTCGTCCAGACACCACTGCAGAAAACGCCAGTGGCCGATCCTGTAGGCCCTGATCAACGCGCTGAGGGGCAAACCCCTCTGGGCCAGCCTCCTGGCATACTCAGAAGCGGCTGCAGGCCCCTCGATGTTGTCCAGAGGCATGTCGTTCTCGAAAATGTGCAGCAACGTGGCGACATTTTCCGCGACGCTTGCCTGCAGGATCTTAATGACGGAGGGGTCACCCCTGAGCTCCGGGATCTCGGCAATAACATTCTCTCCGATGTCGCGGCTGACCTCCGAGAGGTGTGACTCTACGTTCTCCGCGACCACGGACAGTTGCTTTGCGGCCTCAGGATGCTCCGCAGCCATACTTCCACCCTACAGGGTGCTTCGTGATCTATCCGCTTCCTCGTGACGCGATATATCGGACTCCGGCAAGCCTGTGCCATTACCACCGACGGAATAGTCCATCGGTACGGATCCCAACCCGAAGGTCGTATTGCGCGCCCAGTGGCTGTCGTGCGGTCCACGCCTAGCCTCTGGTTACCGACGGAACCATCTGGCGCCTGATCTGGGGAATCGACTGGGCTTCAACCCATTGCTCGAGAACACACGAGGGTGATCGGCGTTGACCGATGTTCTCCGATACAGCCTCACAGAACTGCTGAGCACTGGAGAGGTCCCCGACTCTGCGATTGCGATGATCGACGGCGAGGGGACGGTGGTCGGTCGGACGAGCACAGCGCAGCGGCTTCTCGGTCATGCGGCAGGGCAATGGGAGCCGGATGAGTCGAGAGGGTCAAGTCCGGTTCCGAGAGAGCCGGAGGGTGACGGTAATCCGGCTCACCCGGTTGCTGCATCGCTTGTTACCCAGCGAAGCCGAGGTCGCCGGGCTACTCGCACTCATGCTGCCCACCGACGCACACCAGGAAGCCCGCACCGACACCGACGCGACTCATACCTCTCGCCGACCAGCAACGCCATCCGTGGGACAAGACCGCGATCGCCGAAGGCCAGGGCATTCTCGCCAGTACCTGCCGCCATGACATCGGCGTGTGGACGGACAACGCGGACGCTATCGGGCCCAAGCACCATGGCCGGGCAGTTCTCGGTCACCGCGCTGCGTGGGCCGTCGGACGAGCCAGGCACTTGTTGGGCCTGGATGCCGACTGCGCCGGCTGGAAGCGTTGAGTTGAGCCGGCCGATGAGCGCCATCCGAAACGGCGCAGATCACAGCTGGCGTGACGTTTCAAGCAGGCGGGCCGGCCGTACATCAGTTGAAGCTTCGAAAAGGGGACTAGCGTGAACGTTTTGATCACTGGTGGCACCGGATACATCGGTGCTTTCGTCCTTCAGGTCCTTCGCTCGCGTGGACACCTGGTTCGTGCGGTCGTCCGCAGCGACGAGTCGGCGAAGGCGGTGACCGACGCCGGCGCCGAGGCGGTCGTCGGTGACGTGACCGACGTGGCGTGGCTGACCGGGCAGGTGCGCGGCGCGGACGGCGCGATCCACCTCGCCGCGCTCGGCCAGGACGGTGACGACGCGTTGATCGCTGCCGTGCTGGCGGCATTCGGGGGCACCGACAAGCCGTTCGTCTACACCGGCGGTATCTGGACCTGGGGCGACAATCCAGATATCACGGAGGAGAGCGATCAGATGTCCGCCGCTCTCACCGCATGGCGCGTTGAGCGGCAGCGGCGGGTTCTCGAGTCGGGCCTCAAGGCCTCGGTGATCTCGCCGTCGGTGGTGTACGGCCACGGCAAGGGCATTCCGGCCGGGATGTTCACTTACGGGCCTCGGAGCGAGGATGGAGCGTTGCGGCTCATCGGCTCTGGAGAACAGCGCTGGTCCACGGTCCACGTCGAGGATCTCGCGGAACTCTACGTCGACGTGTACGAACGCGCTCCCGGCGGGGAGCTCTACATCGCGGCCTCCGGCGTCAACCCCACCGTGCGGGAGATGGCACAGGCGGCGGTCGGCCCCGAGGGCACCCTGGCGCCGGAGTCCGCCGACGAGACCCGCGCACGATTGGGCGAACTGTTCGCCGACGCGCTCTTGCTCGATCAGCAGGCGCAGGGTACGCGGGCCAAGCAGCGGTTCGGGTGGAGCCCGAGCCGGCCCACCGTGCTCGAGGAACTGGCCGCGAACTGAACGCCACCGCTTTGTGG